>JAYSCY010000017.1:0-2368 GCA_041914645.1 Permianibacter sp. | reverse complement strand
CGATCGACAACAACGGCTGGCATTGCTGCGCGAACTGCAAATCGGTGATCTGCTGTTCATCCCCGGTCACGTGATGATGGTGATTGGTTTTGAACAGGACGAACCGTGGGTCATTCACGACACCCATGGCGCCAGTCTGCGAGACGGCGCTGCGATTGGCAGGCTGCCGCTCAACGGCGTGGTGGTCACGCCGCTGCTGCCGCTGCTTTTCAATGAACAAACCGATTACCTCGACCGCCTTTACAGCATTCAACGGCTCCGGCCCTGATGAATTCGGGGCGTTTTGCTTTTTATTCAGCACCAACAGGATTGCAGCGATGAAGATTACCGACATACGTTTTGGCATGCTGCGGGTGCCATTGAAAACACCGTTCAAAACCGCGCTGCGCACCGTGCATGCCATCGAGGACATCGTGGTCATGGTCGAGACCGACACCGGCCATATCGGCTATGGTGAAGCACCCGCCACGGCCGTGATCACTGGTGACACCCACGGCTCGATCATCGAAGCCATCCGCAGCTTCATCAAGCCACGGTTGATCGGTGAAGAAGTTGCCAACCTGAACCGGCTGACGCTGCTGGTGCAAAACGCGCTGGAAAAGAATTTCAGCGCCAAGGCGGCGGTCGAGATCGCGCTGTACGATCTGTTTGGCCAACTCTACAACGCGCCGCTCTACAAAATGCTCGGCGGCGGTGATCCGGTCATCACCACCGATCTGACCATCAGTGTCGATTACATCGACAAGATGGTGGCCGACTCCCTGGCCGCTGTTGAGCGGGGGTTTGAATCGCTGAAGATTAAAGTGGGCAAGGACATCGGCGTCGACATCGAACGGGTCAAGGCCATCCACGCGGCGGTCGAAGGTCGTGCCTTGCTGCGGCTCGACGCCAATCAGGGCTGGACCGCCAAGCAGGCGGTTTTTGCGCTGCAAAATCTGGAAGATGCCGGCGTGCACCTGGATCTGGTCGAACAGCCGGTAAAAGCCCAGGATCTGGAAGGCATGAAATACATTACCGATCGGGTACACACGCCGGTGATGGCCGATGAGAGCGTGTTCGGCCCGAAAGAAGTGATCGATCTGATCAAGATGCGGGCTGCCGACATCATCAATATCAAGCTGATGAAAACCGGTGGCATTTCCAACGCCATCCGCATTGCCGATATTGCCAGCCTGTATGGCGTCGAGTGCATGATTGGCTGCATGCTGGAAACCAGCATCAGCGTTTCGGCAGCGGTGCATGTCGCGGTCGCCAAGGCCAACGTGATCACCCGGGTCGATCTGGACGGACCGTCGTTGTGCCAGTTCAATCCGGTCGATGGCGGTGTCAGCTTCAATGAATCGGAGATCTCGATCAGCGAGGCACCGGGTCTTGGCATTCGCGAAATCCGCGGCCTTGAGCCGTTACCGGGCTGATGCGTTATGCTGCCGGCTTTCGCTTCACCAAACCCAATCCTGCCAACCGGCTCCGGTCTGCTGGCGCAGCCTGATCGACGTTTGCGAGCACCAAGCCCATGTCGTCACTGGTAAGAATCCGTTCCGAACGCGATCAGATGTCGGCCATCGAGCGCCGGATCGCCGACTTCATACTCGACAACGCCCATTTGTTGCGCGACTACTCGTCGCAGCAACTCGCCAATGCGCTCGGCATCAGCCAGTCCAGCGTGGTCAAGTTCAGCCAGAAGCTCGGCTTCAAGGGCTATCCCGATCTGAAGTTTTCGATTGGCGAAGCGGTTGCCCGAGGTGCCGCCGGTAGCGAACCGGAAGTGCGCGAAGCTGCGCTTCGTAATCCGTTGTCCGCCCAGTCCGAACGACTCTGGCAAGGCAAGCAGGAAGCCGAGGAGGAAACTCGCTTGATCAACTCGGAACAGGTCATGGAAGACAGCCTGGCAGCGCTTGCCGGGGCCAATCGGGTCTTTTGTTTCGGCATGGGCGCCGATGCCATTTTTGCGCGCGAGTTTGCCTGGCGCCTGTCACTGCTCGGCATTGCCACCAGCTGGGAATCCGACCCGATGCAGATGTCGGCCCAGCTCGCCAGTGCGCAAGCCAGTGACCTGTTGATGGTTTTTTCCGAGACCGGCAGCCAGCCGGAATTGCTGCTGCTGTGCCGGCAACTGCGTGGCCGCATCGGCCGCATTCTGACGTTGACCCGACACACCGCCAATGCCCTGCGTGCCCTTGCCGATACCGCGCTGGTGATCTCCGCGCATGACGAACACCCCGCCGTCACTGCCCTGCTTTACCGCACCGCGTTGCAACAATTGCTCGATGTCGTGCTGATGCAGTTGATGGAGCGGCATGAACAGTTTCAGGATGCCTTCGCCCGCAGTGCCGAGCAACTGCAGCAGTTGACGCATGGTTGAACCGAC
>JAYSCY010000016.1:0-5173 GCA_041914645.1 Permianibacter sp. | reverse complement strand
AGGTGACCGTGACCGCAGGCAAGGTGAATGTTCTCGCCCGGAAGCTGGTCGATGATCGGTAGAGAATCGGGCGTGCACGGTCGGTTGCCGGACCATTCCGCCACCGGTTCGCCAGTCAGGATCGGAAACAGTTTTTTTGCTTCTGGCTGCAAGCGCCGGATTAGTTGGTAATGCGGATCGCTGTCAAGCGAAGTCAGCTCCTTGATGCTGGTCATCCGGATGCCGTGTTGCATCGGCGTCAGCACCATGTAGCGTTCCGCCCACAGCGTTGGCCGGTGCACCACGTTCGGTTGTGGGGCAAACATCAGGTGGTAACCACGGGCCGGAATCACCGGCACTTGCATCCCGAAGGGTTTCAGCAATCGATTGGTCCAGACACCGGCCGCGATCACGACTTGCCCGGCATGAACAGTACCGTGGTCGGTCAGCAAACGATAGCTACCATCCTGGCGCGTGATCTCCGACACTTTTGCGGCCAACGTGGTGACGCCACGAGCAGCGAGAGCCGTCGCCAGCCGTAAACAGAAACCGCCCGGATCACGCATCGCCAGCGAATCATGCTGGAACACCGCGCGCTGGAACGGTGCGCCGATGGCGGGCTCCAGATCCAGCAGTTGCTTGCGGTCCAGCACATCGAACCGAACCTTGCGTTCGGTCATCAGCTGGCGTTCCCAGGCACCGGCGACAAAACTGGCTTCTTCGCTGTACACGTGCAGGTAGCCGCTGTGCTCCAGCAGATCGTTGGCGCCGATTGCTTCGCAGAGTTCCAGCCAGCACGGCCGGGTTGCCGCGTTGATGGCATGCAGTGCATCGATGATGGGCAACACCCGCCGTTCACTGCCATACAACATGAACTGCAACAACCAGTGAGCGTAACTTGGCAAACGCGCCCAATCGAGTTTCAGTGGTGCCAGCGGGTTCAGCAGCATGCGCACCGCTTTCATGGCGATGCCCGGCGTCGATTGCGGCATGACATTGCCGACCGAGATGGAACCAGCATTGCCGAACGAAGTTTCACCGCCCGGCCCTTTCGGGTCGATCAACAAGCAGCGCAGGCCCTGCTGTTGCAGATACCAGGCGCAGGACAATCCGACAATGCCACTGCCGACGATGGCGACATCGGGCGCCGGACGGGTGGCGGAAACAGCATCAATGGTGGTCATCAAACAATCCGGT
Organism: Permianibacter sp.; assembly: GCA_041914645.1. Classification (GTDB taxonomy): domain Bacteria; phylum Pseudomonadota; class Gammaproteobacteria; order Enterobacterales; family Permianibacteraceae; genus Permianibacter. The sequence continues at coordinate 3,997 of JAYSCY010000016.1, read as the reverse complement.
TACTGCACGGGAAACGCATATTCAGTCTGCGGTGTTGGCTCCGGTTCGAACCGGAAGTGCCACCACTCGAGCGGGTAATTCTGAAAACCTTGCACCGCCATCGCTTTGCGCAGGAACAAACGATGCGCGTGCTGCTCGGCACTGACCAATGGCGATTCGGTATGAGCGGCCTCGTCAAAGAAATCAAAACGGGTGCCCATGTCCACCGGCTGGCACTGGCCGGCCCGGCAGTCCAGCAGACCGAGATCAACCGTCGCACCGCGGCTGTGACCGGACCGCTCGGCAATGTAATCCGGCACCAGCTGCGACTTGTCGAGCCGTGGATAGTAATCGGCCTTGCTGCGCTGATCCTGGGTATCGGCAGCCCAGCGCATGAAATGCGCCACCGCAACGGTTGGCCGGTAGCAATCGAAAATTTCCAGCGCAAAACCTTCCGCACGCAGCTGCTGCTCAACCCGCGCCAGCGCGTCGGCAACCTGCTTGTGCAACAGGCATCGATTGGCCAGATAGCCATCGACTCTGCTGCCGACAAAATTGTCGGTGCCGAAATAACGCATCGCCACCATCAGGCCCGGTGCAACCGCTGCCACATCGATCAAGCCGGCGTCGGCGGCCGTGCGCGCCGGTGAAACCCGGAGCTCGACATTGCTGTTGCTGGCGGCGCATGCCGACAGCAAACCAAATACCATCACCAGCAGATGGCGCCAGCGCTTTTGTTCAGGACGCCTCATCGCATGCTCCGATCTTGCTCAGCAACACATCCTGATATTCATGCGGCAGCCCAGCGTCGGTATCGATCGGCTGCAAACGATAGCCGCCGTCCGCAGCCTGAAGCCAGACCGCCAGCCCGACGCTGGCATCAAGCCAGCGGACAAACAGCCGGCCTTCACTTTGCTGAACCGTGCCACGCAGGCGCGGCGATTTTACCACCGACAATATCAGTGCCGCCCCAGTCGGACAAATACTGACTTCACCGAGCCACGGTTCCCGATAGCGGCCCTGCAAAGTCTGCTGCTGCGATTCGGTCAGCGGTTCGGCAACCAATTGCGGCAACGGTTTTTCCACTTGCTGTCTGGCGTCCGCCACTGCGATGGCAGCGAGCAAATCTTGCACCGAGCTCGCCCGTTCCGGCGCGGTCCAGGCGTTGATCAGATACTGGCTCAGCACGGTGCGGGCATTGTCGCCGTCACCGTTGATCATCAGGACGAAACCGGTGCGCTGATCCGGCAGCATGGCCATAGCGCTGTACATGCCGGCGAGCGTACCGGTGTGCGACACCTTCCACACCCCGTTGGCATCGGACAGCCGCCAGCCGTAACCGTACGCGTGAAAATGGCCGGCTTCCCATTGCTGCTGCCAGCGCGACACCGGCATGGCGATATGGCTGCTCCACAGAACCCGGCGTTGCTCACTGCTAAGCCAGTCTGGTGCGCGCTCCGGAGCCAACCAAACGGTCAGCCACCGCGCCATGTCATCGAGGCTGCAACGGATGCCACCTGCCGCAAGTCCGGTGCTGATCGGCACCTGTTCGGCATCGGTACGTATCGGCACCGTGCCACCGTTTTCGCGGCCGTGTGGCTGGGCGACGTTGGCCATGCCGCTCAGAGTGAAGTCACCAACCGTGCAGCGACTCATGCCGAGCGGGGTGAACACTTCCTGTTGCAGCAGCGTTTCAAACGATGTCCCGGTAGCGGCAGCAGCCACTTCACCGGCGACGACATACAGCACATTGTCGTAGCGATAGCGACTGCGAAAGCTGTCGATCGGTTTCAGGTAGGGCAGTGCGTTCAGGATGTCAGTGCGGTCATAGCCGTTGGGTTCCGGCCACAGCAGCAAGTCACCGGCAAACGGCGCCAGGCCGCTGTTGTGGATCAGCAGATCGCGCAGCTGCATGTTGGCACTGACCCACGGGTCATGCATGGCGAAATTCGGCAGATGCTTGCGCACCGGGTCGTCCCAGCGCAGCACGCCGCGGTCTACCAATCGGGCCAATACGGCGGTGGTCATCGCCTTGCTGAGCGAAGCGATTTTGAACAGGCTCTGGCTGTCGATCGCTTCGCCGGAATTGATGCGCCGTTCGCCACGCGTGGTCTGGTAAATGATTTCGCCATCACGAACCACAACCAGCGCCAAACCGGGCACGGCATATTCTTGCATGACTTGCGTAACCGCCTGGTCGAGCGTTGCCGGCGCAATCATCACCCGACCGGCGTCGTCACGCGGAACGCTGGCGCAGGCGGACAACAGCAACAGGGACGCAAACGCGACGCGGATCATCTTCATCAGCCCGGAATCACACGACTGACAACACGGTTGCTGGCCAGCGGCCGCGTGGTGACAACCGCCTGCAGACAGCCATCGACTTTTCCTCTTGCGCCAACTGTCGGTGAAGTCCATGCCATTTCTGGGTGGCAAGGAGCAAGACTTGGTTGGCGCTGAATTTCCGACCCATATGCTGGCACAGCGATCATTTCAGCAGCTGCCAGTCATTCGGCAACTGCTCACCCGCCACCATTTGCTCGAAAGACTGACGCTGGCGGATTTCGGCGTAGCGATCGCCATCAACCAGATACTCGGCCAGCAAAGGCCGCGAATTGTACGTTGACGACATCGAGCTGCCATAGGCGCCAGCACCGGCAATGGCCACGACGGAACCGGTCTGCAAGGTCGGCAGCTCGCGATTGCGGGCGAAGGTGTCACCGGTTTCGCAAACCGGACCGACCACATCATAGGTTGTTCGCGTTTCGGCTTCGGGTGCGACCGGCAGGATGTCGTGCCACGCCTCGTACAGGCTCGGCCGCAGCAAGTCATTCATGGCCGCGTCAAGCACCAGAAACTGCTGATGCTCAGCCGGCTTGACCCGGATGACCCGGCTGATCAGCAGACCGGCTTCAGCAACCAGATAGCGGCCTGGCTCCAGCAGCAACAGACCGTTGAAATCGGCCAGTACCAGCCGGATAGCGGCCACATAATCCGCAGCGCTGATCGGTGTTTCCTCGTCGCGATAGCGCACGCCAAGGCCACCGCCCACATCGATGCTGTCAATGGCATGGCCAGCGGCCACGAGTTCGCGCCAGAACATTGCAACACGTGCCAGCGCTTCGGTGAACGGCGTGATGCTGAGTATCTGCGAGCCGATATGAACATGCAGCCCACTGAGCCGGACGTGACTGAGCAATCGGGCTTCGGCAAAACACTGTCTGGCAACGGCAATGCTGACACCAAATTTGTTTTCGGCCTTGCCGGTGGAAATCTTGGCGTGGGTACCGGCATCAACATCGGGGTTGATGCGGATCGCGGCGATCGCCACGGTGTTGCGGTGCGATGCCACCTGCTGCAGTTCAAGCAACTCTTCCCGAGACTCGACATTGAAGCGGGCGATGCCAAGTGCCAGCGCCGCCGCCATTTCCTCTGTGGTCTTGCCAACACCGCTGAACACAATGCGCTGTGCCGGGATTCCGGCAGCCAATGCCCGCCGGCATTCGCCGATGGAGACAGTGTCGGCGCCGACGCCAAGGCTCGCCATCAGCTGCAAAATGGCGCGGTTCGGGTTGGCCTTGACGGCATAGCAGATCTGACTGTTGACGCCCGCGAGTGCCTGCTGCAGTCCCTCGACACGCTGACGAATTGCGGCGGTCGAATAGACATAGAACGGCGTCGGCTGGCGTGCCGCCAGCGCGGACAGACTGAGTTGTTCGAGCATCAACTCGCCAGCCTGCCGATGCAGACACAGTTGCATGATCATCCCCATTGCCATGGACTGCCGCAATCACCGGCAGCCAAAAAAAGATGCCGCGCGACAACCCCTGCGCGCGGCACGGACACACCAGGATGGACAACCCTGTCAGTCAAAAATCACCTTTGATCGATCCGTTCATGGCGCTGGTTCCAACCATTGCCAGCTGAATTGATAATCCCATTGATCAAAATAGAGATTGCCGCCGCGCCATTCCACTTCGCCGCGCTGCAGATCAACGGTTTCCGAACGCGGATGCTG
>JAYSCY010000015.1:19479-28954 GCA_041914645.1 Permianibacter sp. | reverse complement strand
CAGGTTCGGTTTGATCCCTACCCGCTGGCACGCCTGCAGATGGTGTTGGAGACGGGTGAGCTGGATGTCGGGCTGCTGCTGGCAAAAAACGATGCGCGACAACAACGGTTTGTCTATCCTGCGCAGCCGTTCTACGTCACTCAGCCGATCGTAGCCGTATTGCACAGCAGCCCGCTGGAGAAGTTGAACTCGGCAGATGATTTGGTAGGACTGGCGATTGGTGCCTGGCAGCTGGGCTATTTTCCGCCGACGCTGCGTGACCCACGGCTCAGCCTTAAGCCGATGGCCGGCGAGAATGTCAGCATGCGCAATTTGCTGATGTTGCAGAATGGTCGCATCGATGCGTTCTTCAGCCCGGACAGCGCCTCGCTTCGCTATTACCTTGAACAGGAACAGATGATCGGTGCGGTGCGCCTGTTACCTTTGGCAGACGATGGCATCGGCCTGTACACGGTGTTTTCGAAAGCGGCCGCCGAGCGACATCTGAAAGCCTATGAGGCAGCACTGCAATCGGTGCAGGTACAAAAAGCCTATCAGCCGTAGTGAATTGGCGACGTCAGCTGGAAGAACATGCGGCAAGGAAAAAAATGGATCTGCCGCAGCCGTAATGAGCGGACCCTGGTGAATGCGGCAGCAGCTCAAGCAGTGCCACAAAAACAAAGACCCGCCGAAGCGGGTCTTTTCATTTCAACTGCAGACTAGCGCCGACGGGCAAAAGCGGCACCGAGCGCACCAATGACCAACAGCAAAGCCGTGGCCGGCACTGGCACTTCCGAGCGGAACGATACGCTCAGGTAACCGGTACCCGAATAGCCGGTCTGGCCGTTCTGGGCGAGTGTCGCCAACGGGGTGGAGAAATACAGCGACGGGTTGATGTAGCCGCCGAACGATCCGCCCAGCGTGGCAAGGAAGCCGTCGCTGCTGGCGCCAAACTCGAGACCGCTGGTGGTAAAGCCGGGATTGGTGGCCAGCGCAAACAGCAGATCCACGCGGGTGCCGTCGGCGGCGCCCAGATCGATCCAGCTGCCGGAAATGGAATAGCCGCCGTCGAGCAGGGTGATCGAGCCACTGTCACCAATGCCCATGGTCAGCAATACGCCATTGACGTAAAACCCTTCTTCAAAATCACCTGCCGTGATGGTGATGTTGTTGCGGTCGCTGTCATCGATGGCGATAAAGGCAGCCGAGGCGGGCAGGGCAAACAAAGCGGCAAACACAATGCCGGCGAGGTGACGAAATGCCTTGAGCTTCATTGCAGGTTACTCCCTGTTGCAAGTGGATAGCCGAATGGAACGGTTCACTGTTGCTGGGTAGTCAGGACCGGGTAACAGATACCGGTTGACTGATGCCGGGGAACGGAAGCCACACATGACAAGGCGAGGGTCCACCCGCCGCAGGGTTTGAGCAACTTTCGCGCCATTAATAATTGACATGAAAAACAACAAGATAAGCATGCTTGTCAGAGGCGGTTGTAAAGTCGACTGACGGTATGGCCGAACAGCGGCGGGCCGCACAGGGGCGCTACACTTGGTCAAGCGGTGAATGATCGCGGGTCAGGTGGCAATCAGGTACAACTAGCAATCAGGCACAACTGGCATTCAGGTACGAGGGGGAAACCAGGCCATGGCAGAACCGGAACGACGTCGATGGCGTGGCTGGCACATGTTGCCCGTTTTGTTGCTGCTCGGTTGCGCGCCGTTGATGGTCCGGCAGTTTGACCAGCTGTATGGCAAAAGCGACCCGGCTCGCTTTCTGACACCTGCAACACCGATTGCCAATGCCCCGGAATACTGGCGCGATGTCCGGCCGCTGCTGGAACAGCGCTGCGTGGTTTGTCACGGCTGTTATGACGCGCCCTGCCAGCTTAATTTGACGGCCTGGGATGGCGTGGTGCGCGGCGCCAATCCGGAATTGGTCTACGGCACCCGGCTAAGCGAAGCCGCGCCCAGCCGCTTGTTCGTCGATGCCGACAATGTGCTGGAATGGCGCCAGCGTGGCTTTTATCCGGTCATCAACGAACGCAATCCGACCCCGGCCGCCAACCGCGAGCACAGTGTCTTGTACCGGCTGTTGAAACTGAAACAGCAGCAGCCATTGCCGACCGGACCGATTCTTGCCGCCGACGATTTCAGCTTCGAGCTGGATCGCGAGCAGTCCTGCCCCAGCAATGAAACCGTAGCGACATTTGAGCGCGAACATCCGCTGTGGGGCATGCCATACGCGTTGCCTGCGCTGACGGCTGCCGAGTCAGCCACGCTGGAGCAGTGGGTCGAAGCTGGCGTGCCGGCTGCAGCGCTGCCGACCATTCCGGCAGTTCTGCAAGCACCGATCAGCGATTGGGAGCGCTTCTTCAACGGCGGCAGCGCCAAGCAGCAATTGGTCAGTCGCTATCTGTATGAACATCTCTATCTCGCGCATTTGTATTTCGATCCCGCGTCGGTGGCAGCAACCGCTACATCGCAACGATTTTTCTTTCGGCTGGTGCGCTCCCGCACGCCGCCGGGCCAACCGATTCAGGAGATCGCCTCGCGTCGACCGTTTGATGATCCGGGCCAGTCGCCGTTCTGGTACCGGTTGCGCTGGGACGAAAGCTCGGTCATTGAAAAAACCCACATGCCGTACCGGCTTGATGGCAAGCGCTTGACGCAATGGCAGCAGTGGTTCCTGCGCGATGACTACACGGTGACCACGCTGCCGTCGTACGACCCGGCCGTGGCCAGCAATCCGTTTATTGTGTTTCAGGCCCTGCCGTTGGACGCGCGCTATCGGTTCTTGCTTAGCGAAGCACATTACGCTGTAGATCAGTTCATCAAAGGGCCCGTTTGCAGGGGCCAGATCGCGCTCAATGTCATCGATGATCACTTCTGGGTGTTCTTTGTTGACCCGGCGGAATTACCGTTGGCAGAAACCAGCGCCTTTCTGGCCAGCGAAAGTCAGCAACTGCGATTGCCGGCGGAAGATGGCAGCGACCCCCACCTGCTGGCCTGGCGAAAATATGCCGACCTGCAGCAGCATTACCTGAAGGCCAAGGCCGCCCACTTGCAGCAGTTCCTGAACGGCGCCAATCCGGTCACGCTGGATCTGATCTGGGCCGGTGATGACGGTGACGGCAAATCCAGCAATGACAATGCCGCGTTGACGGTCTTTCGGCACAGCGACAGTGCGACTGTGGTCAAGGGCCTGGTCGGGCAGCCACCGAAAACCGCCTGGTTGATGACCTATCCGCTGCTTGAGCGCGTGCATTACTTGCTGGTGGCGGGGTTCGATATTTACGGCAGTGTCGGGCACCAACTCAGCACCCGTCTGTACATGGATTTTCTGCGCATGGAAGGTGAGGCGAACTTTCTGATGCTGCTACCAGAGGCAGAGCGCAGACGGCTGCGTGATTACTGGTATCGCGATGCAGACGGTGATGTCAAAGCCTACCTGTTCGGTGAGTACTACGATGTACGCGGCGAAAGCGGCATTCGCTATAAAAGCCGCGCACCGCAACAGGAATTGTATGCGCTGCTGCAGGCGCATCTGGCAGCGCCGCTGGCGCGGGTACAACAACAGCAAACGTTGCCGTCGCCGCTGCGTGCAGGAGCGCAGCAACTTGAAACCCTGCGCGGTGGCGCCGTCGTCACGCTACCGGAAATGAGCGTGCTGCGCATTGATGCTGCAGGCGGTACATCGCACTACCTCACCTTGCTGCACAACAGCGCCTACAGCAACAATTCCGAATTGTTTCATGAAGCGGAGCGTCGACGGCCCGACGAGGACTATCTGACCGTGTTACCGGGCATCGTTGGCGTCTACCCGAATGCATTCTTTCAGATGGAGGCCGCTGACTGGCCGGCGTTTGTTGCCCAGCTGACCCAAGCCACCAGCGCTGATCGCTATCGTCAGCTGGTTGACCGGTTTGGTGTGCGTCGCACGGACCCGCGGTTCTGGGCGTTCAGCGACAGGCTGCATCGCGACCACGCCACCCGTGCCCCGGTCACTGCCGGCGTACTCGATTTCAACCGGCTGGAAAACCGCTGAGCCTGTGCGCCTTCGCCGCTGTCTTGATGTATCCAGATCAAAGCAGCAATGCGGTGGGTGGCGTACACTTTAAACAGGCAAAGTACTGACTTCGCCAACAGGCATGTACTGGCTCTCGACGCCCAGACAGGAGAATGGAACATGGTTTACCGCAATCCGCGTACCGTACTGGCGACCGCTCTCGCAGCGGCCTTGCTGGCGCCGGCTGCCACCGCGAATTCGGCACTGGTGCCAAACGGTGCCCAGTTGACCCGGGGCAACACTGCCAACGGTCAGGGTCTGGTTGGCATCAGCCATAATCCCGCGTCGGGTGCATTCGCCCAGGCCGTCCGGCCGGCACGGGTGGGTGGCGGCTCGGCCAGCCTGCAGGCTGGCGTCGAATACGGGGATGTAGAAGAGCTGTTCGACATGATCGACGAGCTCAGCAACGATCTGACGTCCAGCACCGGTAGTGGTGACGGCAGCACCGACGATGGTGCGCCAAGTACACCGATCGATGTCGATAATCCGCGGCTCGATGCCCTGATGGATTACGTCAATGAAAACGCCGCCAGAGTCGGTGCAGCGCTGGCGCTGATCGCGGCCGAAGGCTACGTCAATGCACATACCCAGTTCGATTTGCCGCTGTTGTTTGCAACCGAAGTCTGGGGTGGAACCATAACCGGCAACTTCAGCTCGCAGTTGCGCACCAAGGCCATTGGTGTTGCCGATGAAATCAATTTTGATCGCGACCTTGCCCTGTCGGAACTGGAAGCGGCCTACAATTTGACCTCATCGTCGCCGCTGACAACGTTTGATTTGTCCGGCGGCCTGACCCTTACCGTCGACCCGGCCAACCAAACCGCCAGTTTCCAATTCGACAATGATTCGACATTGGTGTCGCGTACGGCGTCGTACAATGAGTTTGCGGTCGGTTACAGCACCGAGCTGCGCCAGTCCGAGCATTCTGCGCTGTATGTTGGCGCGACCCCCAAACTGGTTTACGTGGGTCTGAGTCAGATCGGTTTTCGCTTTGGCGATATCACGGATTCAGAAGACGTCTGGGACGATGTCCGAGATGCCGATCGCGAATACGACAATGCGTTCAGTCTCGACCTCGGTGCCATCTGGCGCTGGCGTGGTTGGCATGTTGGTTTGACCGGCAGCAACCTGACCGAGCCGGAATTCAATTTCCCGACCTTTGATACCAGTGGCTTGACTGATCCCCAGCTCATTGCCTATCTGCAGGGGCTCAACAGCGTGAAGCTGGATGCCCAGTGGAACGTTGAAGCCGGCTGGCTCAGCGATGATCGCAACTGGGCAGTCAACCTGGCCTACGACACCGACGATGCCAGTGACATCATGAATGACCGGCATCAGTGGGCGGTGATGTCGGTCAGTTACTGGAGTGATACCTGGTGGTTGCCGGGTATCCGGGCAGGCTACCGGGAAAATCTGGCCGGGACGGAATTGCGTTACTACCAGCTCGGCTTTTCGTTCCTGCGCTACCTCAATCTCGACATTGGCATGTCGCCGGATTCGGTCAACATCGATGGCGACGAGTTACCTCGTGGCGTGATGTTCAGCCTGGGCGCCGACTTCACCTTCTGAGTGGCCAGCCAATGAACCGGTAACAACGGCGAGCCGGGGCAAAACCTTCCAACAATCAGGGGAGTGGCAAACATGAAGAGCAATGTGGGTGGCATCGACAAGATGCTTCGTATCGCGGCAGGCGTTGCGCTGATTGCCTGGGCCTTGCTCGGCGGGCCGGTCTGGGCCTGGATTGGCGTGGTGCCGCTGGCAACCGGACTGTTCAATTTCTGTCCGCTGTACACGCTAATCGGTCTGAATACCTGCCCGGTCAAGAAGTAAGCGGGCGGTGACCAAAAAACACAGGGGCCTTCGGGCCCCTTTTTTGGTTTAATGCAGGCCGGATTTCCTGCCCCGGCACGGTCGGGGCCATCTGTAAACGGCAGGCCACACCACCTGCCGGCCAGTAGTAAGAGGCTGTCATGACCGATTCGATATTTGGCGACGTTGAACGTCGCTCGCTTGCCGACTTTACCGAGCAGGCCTATCTCAATTACTCCATGTACGTGATCATGGACCGGGCGTTGCCGTTTATCGGTGACGGCCTGAAGCCGGTTCAACGCCGCATTGTCTACGCGATGAGCGAGCTCGGCCTCGATGCTGCCAGCAAGCACAAGAAATCGGCCCGGACGGTCGGTGACGTACTCGGCAAGTATCACCCGCATGGCGACAGTGCCTGTTACGAAGCGTTGGTGCTGATGGCGCAGCCGTTTTCGTATCGCTATCCGTTAATCGACGGCCAAGGCAACTTCGGTTCGCCGGACGATCCGAAATCGTTCGCGGCGATGCGTTATACCGAATCGAAACTCAGCAAGTATTCGGCGCTGCTGCTCGACGAGCTCGGCCAGGGCACCGTTGGCTGGGGTCCGAACTTTGACGGCACCATGGAAGAGCCGCTCAATCTGCCATCGCGTGTACCCAATTTGCTCTGCAATGGCACCACCGGCATCGCGGTCGGCATGGCCACCGACATCCCACCGCACAACTTGCGTGAAGTGGTTGCTGCCTGCACCTATCTCATCGATCATCCGAACGCCGATATCGACGAGCTTTGCCTGCGGATGCCGGCGCCCGATTTTCCGACCGAAGCCGAGATTGTCACGCCACGGAAAGAATTGCTGGAGCTGTACAAGACCGGCAAGGGCTCGGTGAAGATGCGTGCCCGCTACGAAGTGGAAGATGGCGAGATTGTCGTCACCGCGCTGCCGTACCAAACCTCGGGTTCGAAAGTCATTGAGCAGATCGCCGCCCAGATGCTGGCCAAGAAACTGCCGATGGTTGCCGACCTGCGTGATGAATCCGATCACGAGCACCCGACCCGGATCGTGATTGTACCGCGCTCGAACCGCATCGATGCCGCCGAACTGATGGGCCACCTGTTCGCCACCACGGATCTGGAAAAGAGTTTCCGCGCCAACTTCAACGTCATCGGTCTCGATGGCAAGCCGCAGGTCAAGAACCTGAAAATGCTGCTCAGCGAATGGCTGATTTTCCGCACCGAGACCGTGCGCAAGCGGCTGCAGTGGCGGCTCGGCAAAGTCGAGGCCCGCTTGCACATCCTCGACGGCTTGCTGATTGCATTCCTGAACATCGATGAAGTGATCCGGATCATCCGCGAGGAAGAAAACCCGAAAGCCGAACTGATGGCCCGCTTTGGCTTGTCCGATATTCAGGCCGAAGCCATTCTGGATCTGAAACTGCGGCACCTCGCCAAACTGGAAGAAATGAAGATCCGTGGCGAGCAGATGGAGTTGATGCAGGAGCAGGCCAACCTGCAACGGACGCTGTCGAGCGAACAGCGCATGAAGAATCTGGTGCGTTCGGAGCTGATTGCCGACTCGCACAAATACGGCGATGACCGCCGCTCACCAATTGTCGAACGGGAAGATTCGCGCGCACTCAGCGAAGAAGAGCTGACCCCGGCCGAACCGGTCACCGTAGTGTTGTCGCAAATGGGCTGGGCGCGCTGCGCCAAGGGCCACGAAGTCGATGCCGCCGGTTTGTCCTACCGTGCTGGTGACGCCTTCCTGATGGCCGCGCAAGGTAAGTCCAATCAGCAGGCGGTGTTCTTCGACACTACCGGACGCACCTATTCGGTCATGGCCAAAGAGTTGCCGAGTGCGCGCGGTCAGGGCGAGCCGCTGACCACGCGGTTCATTCCGGAACCGGGCGCCAGTTTCATTGCCGCATTGATGGGCGAAGACAAAGACGCCTATCTGGTCGCGACCGATGGCGGTTACGGTTTTGTCACCAGCTACGAAGACATGCTGGCGCGCAACAAGAACGGCAAGACCTTGTTGACGGTGCCGGAGCACACCAAAGTGTTGACCCCGAAGCGGGTGACCGATGTCGCCAATCAGCTGGTTGCCTGCGCCTCCAACGATGGCCGCCTGCTGGTGTTCCCGTTGACCGAATTGCCGCAAATGGCGAAGGGCAAGGGCAACAAGATGCTGGGCATTGACGCTGCCATGCTCGCCAAGCGAGAAGAATGGATGGTGGACATGGTGGTGCTCGGCAAGAAAGACAGCCTGATCATCGAGAGCGGCAAACGAACCTTCACGCTCAAGCCCGCCGATATCGAGCATTACCTTGGTGAACGTGGTCGCCGCGGCAACAAACTGCCGCGTGGCTTTCAGAAAGTGGACGGGCTGGCGGTGGAAAGCAAGAATTGAGTTGTCCGAGCAAAGAAAAAGCGCCGCATGCGGCGCTTTTTCTTTGCTGCATTTCACTGGCTATTTTTGCGAATAGAGTCCAATTAAATTGCCATCCGGGTCGTGCGCTAGCGAAATGAAACCGTATTCACCAATCGACATTTTTGCGCGCTGAACCTTGCCACCGAATGTGGTCACCCGCGCTTCTTCGATCGCGCAATCATCACAGGCAAAGTAAATCAGGGTGCTGTTGCCGCCGGATGGAACGCCGTCCATTTTCAGGATCGTGCCGCCACAACCCGGTTGCTCAGGATTCATGGGGAAGGCCCACATTTCGAAATCAGGCCCTGGCAACCGTTCCAGCGTGATGCCGAGCACACCTTCGTAGAAGCGCCGTGCCCGTGGCAAATCCTGCACATAGATTTCAAACCAGCAGACGGGATTGACTCGCATGGGCTTCCTCCTTGTTATTGGGTTTTCGCGGTTATGGAATGTTCGCGCGGGCCGCTGAGCGCGACGGCCTATTGTCTAGCGGTCTGGATCGAACTGCAGCGGAATGAGAAATTCGTAAGCGCTGTCCGGCAGGGCTTTGGGCAGCGGCGCAAACGGCGCTTGCGCTTCGACCAACTTCAGTGCTGCATCATCCAGAATCGGTTCGCCGGAGCGCGTTTGCAACCAGGCGGCGTTGATGTCGCCACCAGTGTCGAGGTGCAAGCGAAGTTGCAGGGTTTCCTTGCGCCGGGCGAGTTGGGTGTTGCCGTATTTGCGGCGCATTTCCCGCACCGGATACTCCAGTTTTTCCTGGAGTTGGGTCCGCAGTCGCTGTTCATAGTCGGCGAGCAGTGTGCTGATTTCCGCTTCGGACAACACGGGGGCGGCGACCACCTCGACCGGCATGGTTGCCGTGGTCAGCGGTTGATCGGGCGCGGCAACCGGATTGGTGGCGGCCGCTGGCGCGCTGACGGTTCGGCTTGAAGCTGGTGGCTCGACGGCAGCGGCCTTGGTGGCGGGCGGTTTGGTGATGCTGGCCGCCGCCACCGCCTTGTTGGCGGCCGGCGCGGCGGGTTTGCTGCTTGCAGTGGCGATTGGGTCGGTAGACACGGCGGGTTTGCTTGCCGCCGTTGCCGCAATGGTTGTGGCCGCTGTGGCCTTGTTGTCGGCGACTGGTGCTGGCGCACTTTCTGCCACCGGTTTGTTGTAAACCGTTTTGCGTTCGTCGCTCGGTTGCAATG
>JAYSCY010000015.1:0-19379 GCA_041914645.1 Permianibacter sp. | reverse complement strand
TCGACCTGGCTCTTGACCAGCGGCTTCAGCGTTTGTTGATAGCGCGGCAGGTCCGGGTCGGTCGGGAAGAGTTGCTGCAATTCGGTAACCGCCAGCCGAGCCGCCAGCAGATCGCGCCGGCCGATGGCGTCTTGCACGGTTTGCTTCAAGCTGCCGCGGCGGCGCTCCAGCACCTGCTGTTCGGACAGTTCCGGCTCGATGGTGGTAATCGGCTGGTCTTTCTTCGGCTTCTGCTTTTCCCGCTTGGTGGTTTCGGCCAGCAGGGTGGCGGCATCCTTGGCGCCCAAATCGCCGGCGATATTGAAGGCCCAGCGGGCGAAGCCGTACACCTTGCGGTCCAGCGCCCGCTGGCCGATGGCCAGGGTTTCAGCGGCCAAAGCCTGCTGCTCCTGTTCCAACGCCGCCAGCACGCCGGCATTGCTGCCCGGTGCCAGGGTGTGAATTTGCCGCTCCACCCGCAACGCGTCCGCGACATAACGGCCACGCACCAGCTTGGCTTCGGCGCGCGGCAATTCCAGCCGGCGCTCCAGCAGTTCGGCGTAATAGGTGCGCCGCCGTTGCAGGCTGGAGCTGTCCGGCAATTGCGCCAGTCCGCGGTCAAGCTCCACCAGCGCCGCGCCCGGCTGCTGACCGGCCCAGAGTTTTTCGGCCTTGGCGATTTGCTCTTGTTCGATACTGCCGGCCCGCTTGCGCAAGCTGGCTACTTTCTCTTTGAGGGCATTGTCTTGCGGAGTAGCGGCCAACGCCGCTTCGGCCTGGGCAAGTTCGGTGGCCAGTGTCACCGATGCCGGTGGTGTCCGCGAGGCCGGCTCGGTAGCCGGTTGCAAGAGCGTGCAGCCGGCCAGCAACAAGGCGGGCAGTAGGGCAGCAGGCGCGAGGCGTTTCATCAGGGCAGTACCGGTAGCTGATCGATCAGGTGTTGCACCTGCCGGTCAATCAATTGCTGAAACGGCGAGTGCAGGGCATGCAAACGATAGCAGAACGTTTCGATCGATTTGCCTTTCAATTGGACATTGCCCTGGGGCTCGACGGCAATCCGGCTGCGAATGTCGGGCTGGCTCAGCACTTCTTCGCTGATGATGCTGTGGCCACCCTTGGCGACCGAGCAGAGCCGGGCGGCCAGGTTGACCGAGTCGCCGACCACGGTGTACTGCATCCGATCCTCCGAACCCATGCTGCCGGCGATCATGTCGCCAGTGTGCATGCCAAGCCGGAACGCGACCGGCGGCAGCCAGTCTGGCCGGCGCTGGTTCATCCGCTCGATAAGCTGCATCAGCAGCTCGGCAAAACAGAGGGCATGGAAGCAATGCTCGCTGTCGGATTGTGGTGCACCGAACACCAGCATGGCGCCATCGCCGATGTATTTGTCGACGTTGCCGTGGTAAAGCTTGGCAGCGCGATTGACCACGCCGAAGTAGTAGTTCAGCAACTGGGAGACGCGCTGGGCGGGCAGTTTTTCGCTCAGGCTGGTGAAGCCCACCATGTCGACGAACACCACCGTCGCCACCACATGCTGGCCGGCAATGACGCCACTGCTGTCGCCTTGCAGCAAGCGGTTGGCGACGGCAGAGGACACGAACCGGGTCAGGGTCTTCTCGGTCTGCAGGCGTTTTTGCAGATTTTGCGCCATGTCATTGAGGGTACCGATGATGGTGCCAATCTCGTCGTCGCGCCGCTCGTTGATCAGCAAATCAAAGCGGCCTTCGCGCAGCGCCTTGGTGGCCAGCGCCAACCGGTCGATCGGTTGTGCCAGCCGGCGGCCGAGCAGGTAGGCGGCGATCATGGCCAGCGTGATCATCAGCACCGACAGGATGCCGATCTTGCGCAAGCTGCGCTGCAGCGGCTTCTCCAGCACTTCACGATTCAAGGTCAGCAGCAAATAGCCGGCTTTCACTTCCTGAAAGCGGATCGGTTCGGCGAGGATCAGGGTGGTGCTACGGATATCCGGCAGTGCATCGGCGCGGCTCAGTGTTTCGAGCTGGGTCAGCGGCAGTGCCGGCAACGGGGCGGTGCTCGCCATCACCCGGCCGTAGCGATCGTAAATGCCGGCGTTGAGGATGAACGGGTCGTCCTTGAACGCAGCCAGCATCACCGACAGCTGCAGGCGATCTTCCGCCAGCAGCGGCTCCGATGCCGAACCGGCGGTCAATTCGGCCAGGTGACGGCCATAGGACATGGCGTGTTCGGACAGCAGGGTTTGCAAGGCACTGCTGATCAGCAGCCAGGTGACACCGAGAATGAGTGCGACCATGCCGCCGATAGCGAACGCCATCTTGTGTGCCAGCGTCAGCACTTGCACTTCGCTAACGGCAGGGGTCGGTTGGTAACGGGGTCGATAGGCAGCCATGGGCTTGCGGTAAACTCGGCTATCCGCGTGAACGGACGCCAGTTTGCCAGCTTCACCCGGGATCGCCAAGACAACTGCGGGCAGTTCACGCGCATTGGCTGGTGATGCGTTGGCCTGGCCTTCGTCAATTTGGCATTGCGCAATCGGAATTTGGCAGCGGCCATTCCCAAAATAACGGACCACACGATGTCGACATTGATTGAACAGCTGCAAACGCAACGCCCCGCGGCATTGCCGGATACCGCCGTGCTGACTACTGCTGCCGCGGGTGAGCTGCTGTTGATCGCGCCGGCGCTCACCGACAGCGCGCTACGGGCAACGGCCGCCGCGATGCACGCAGAAGGCATTGCAACGCGGATCCGCGATGTCCGATCCGGTCACGGCCATGTGCTGCTGCGTCTGGCGTTGTCGGCGCGGCCGGATACCGTGTTCTGCCGTACGCTGGCCGATCGCGTCGGCATCGATCTTGGCGTTGTCGAGACATTGGCGGCCCCTGTGCTGGTGCTGTTCGATATGGACTCGACCCTGATCACGATGGAAGTGATCGACGAACTGGCCCGGGAAGCCGGCAGTGGTGAGCAGGTGGCGGCCATCACCGAGGCCGCGATGCGGGGCGAACTGGATTTCAATGGCTCGCTGATCCGGCGCGTTGCCACCCTCAAGGGCCTGTCGATGTCGGCAATCGAGCAAGTCAAAGCGCGCCTGCAATGCAATCCGGGTGTGCCGGAGTTTGCCGCGGCAGCGCGCGCGGCTGGGGTTCGGCTGGGACTGGTTTCTGGCGGCTTCCTGCCGTTTGCTCGCCACATTGGTGCCCAGTTGAAGTTTGATCAGATCCGCGCCAACACGTTGTTGACGGATGAAACGGCGCTGACCGGCGAAGTGATCGGCGAAATTGTCAACGCCGAGGTCAAGGCACGCACGCTGCGGGAGTGGGCCGCACACTACGGCGCGCAACCGGCCCAGGTGTGGGCGGTCGGTGATGGCGCCAATGATCTGCTGATGTTGCAGGCGGCCGGTTTGGGGGTGGCCTTTCGCGCCAAACCGAAGCTGCGTATGGTTGCGTCGTTGGCACTGGATTACAGCGACATGGCAGCGCTGGCCTTGCTGCGTGACAGCGCCGCGGCAGTGCTTTGACATGTTGTGTCCACAAAACAAAAAAGCCGCATTGCGGCTTTTTTGTTTTACTGCAGAACGGGAAAACGCCGCTCAGAATTCCGAACCACTGAAATCGAAGTCCAGTTTTTCCATGGGCGCTTGCAGGAAGTAACCTTGCACGTAATCGACCGGCAGCGGATACAGCGTGGCAATGCAGCCGGCATCTTCGACCCGCGGCACAATGGTCTGACGATTTACCCGTTTGGCCAGATCCAGCAGCCGTTTGACGGCTTGCAGTGATTCCTGATTGGTGGCGAGCTGCGGGGCAAACTTGCCATCGAAACGGACAAAGTCCACTTTCAAATCCTGCAGCAGCTGCTCGCTGTGATCGCTGCTGCCGAATTGTGACAGGCAGGCAAGGCCACCGACTTTCTTCAGTCCTTCCAGGAAGGCGAGGCAGCGTTTGAGGTAACCGTTGGCATCACTTTCGTTGATCTGGAAAATGATTTCACTCGGTTCCAACCGGGTGGCGCGCAGGTTCTGGCCAATGAAACTCGGCAGCGATTCCTCCACCAGCGCAGCACCCGACAGTTGCACGAACAGCTTGGGCCGGTTGGCACCCTTGTAATTTGCCAGTGTCCGCATCGATTCGGTAATGACCCAACGATCCAGCTTGGCGGCAATGCCGGCCTGTTCGGCGACCGGGAAAATCTGTTCCGGGCTGACATGGTTGCCCTTGTCATCCTTGATGCGCATCAGCACCGAGTAATACGCGGCAGCCTCACCATGGAATTTGACCAGCGGCTGGAACATCAGGTAAGCCCGGCCGGTGTCGAGTGCTTCCTGCACGGCCAGCAGCACATGCTTGTCGGCATCACCGGCCGTGAGCAGGCTCGGATTGAACATCTTGCAGGCGTTACCGCCTTTCTGCTTGACCATCACCAGGACCGCGTGCGCGTTGGCGAGGGACTGCTCGGCATCCTTGGCGTTTTCACCAATCGGCATGACACCGACTGACAGCGTGGTCTTGACGGTGTGGCCGTCGATTTCAAACAAGTGGGCGGCAAAGTCACGACAGAGCCGTTCGCCGAGTTCACGCCCGGCATCGGGATTGGGCACGGTGGCCAGCACCGCAAATCCGTCATCACCGGTGCGCGCGAGCAGCATGTCATCGTCGACTTTACGGCGCAGGTATTCGGCGCAGTCGCGCATCAGCCGGTCGGTGCCGCTGGGGCCATATTTCGATTTGATATTGTTGAATTGGTCGAGCTCGCAGAGCACGAGGCTGCTCATGCCTTCCTGCCGGCTGGCGCGATCGGCGGCCAGCGTCAGCTTTTCGATCAGGTGCTGGCGGTTGTACAAGCCGGTGACGCTGTCGACGGCCGACAGTTCCTTCAGTTTCTGTTCCAGCACGGCGCTGTCATTGTCTTGCCGGATCAGCACTTGCGTGCATTCTTCGCCATCGTATTTGGCGGCCGACAGGGTCAGCACGGCATCGAAGGTGTCGCCCTCGGCATGTTGTCCCTTGAAATGAAATTCGGTGGTGTCGGCGTTGGTGGCGTAGTCGCGCAGGAAGCTCTTGAACGAGTCGTGGTACTCGTCGGTGATCATGTCCATGATCGGCATCGACGCCAGATCATCCGGATCGGCGTAACCGAACAGCTCGGTGTAGGCCTTGTTGGCATAAATGTGCATGCCATCGTGGATATAGGCGATGGCATCGCGCGAACTGGCCAGCAGCAGATCGCAGCGTTTTTCAATTTCCCGCAGCGAGGCTTCGGCCTGCTTGCGCCGGCGCCGGTCTTCGACGTTGCCCAGTTCGCGGCCGACTACCAGCCGGACCCGCTCTTCCTCGTGCAATGGCACCACGTCCTTGATGCCAAGCTTCAGCATTTCGACCACCAGATCACTGCTGTAGGCATCGGACAGCAGCACAATCGGGGTATCGCGGTTGTAATGCTCGATGATGCGCAGAGCCTTGTCGACAGTGAACTCGCCGGTCGCCGGTTTGGCGATCAGCATGTCCCAAGCCTGTTTTTCCAGCGCGGCCTTCAATTCGTCTTCGGTGATGATCTGGGTGGCGCGCACGGCGAAGCCGTTGTTGCGCAACAGCGTGGTGGTGTGCTCGGCGTCGTTGGAGGACGGATCAAGCAGCAGCAGATGAATGGTGCGGATCTTGTTGGACATGCCTTAAGCGCTCAATCGGAGTGCGGGGCGTGGGCGCGTTGACACAACACGCGTCAAAGCAGCTCCCACACCGAATCAAAATTGTCGCCATCCGTTGGCTTGCCAGCTGGCCGTTCGCTATCCGCCGCTGCCAGCGCGTCGTTGAAATGAAATTGGCGGAACGAGGCACTGCCGGCGATTTGTTTGGTCAGCTGGACATCGTAAACCTTGTTGCCGTCCTTGATGCGGACTTTCTGTTTGACCGCATAGGGCATCGGCGCGGTGATCAGCGTTGCCGGCTGGCCGATGCCTTTCAGCGCCGGCAGCAACAGCGCCCGCTGGAACGCCACGCTGCCGGTCTGGCTGTTGCGGATCTGGCTCAGTACCGGCCGGGCGTTCGGGGCAATCAATTGCACGCCAATCTGCAAGGCGCCGTCCGGTATCCGCTTCATCCAGCGGATGCAGCCGATATTCCAGTGCGGCTGACCGAGCTCGTCCTGCTCGACCAGGCCGACGATTTCACCGGTCTGGGTCTGGGTCGGTACATTGCCGCGCAACGCCAGACAGTAGCCGCCGGGACTGATATTGACCAGCGCAGCAATCTGGAACTCGTAACTGACATTGGCATTATTGATGAAACTGCCGGGCGCCGTCGCGACCGGCGGTTCGGCTTTGTGAACCCCGTCCGGGCTTTTGGTGCGGTAGAGCTTTTCCCAGGGGTCGGTCGGCCCCAGCGATTTGCGCGGCCCGCCTGCCACCCGGGCATGGAGCCGATCATCGTCTGCCAAGGTGGCGTTGCGCAGGCTGCCTTCAAGGGCGTGCAGATCGTGATTGAGCCCGCCCGCGCCGGTCGGCGCTGCGTCCGGTTTGGGTTCGGCTTCACCACCAATCAGGTAATGACTGGCCGACAGGCCGACGGCCAGTCGGATAGTGCCGGTGGTTGGCGTCCGCGAAAACGCCCGCGACGCCAGATTGCCGTAAGCCCGGACCAGATGGCGCAGTAACGGGGCACCAAGCTGTTGAACCGGGCTACGCGCGACGCCTATCGACAGGCCGCTGGTGCTGCGCAAGTCGTCCTGGACCCGGGCCAGCACGGCGTCGAGCTGCAGGCTGCGACAGTTGGGGCCACCGGAAGTGCTGGCCAGTGCGCTGTTCAGCGGGCCGTTGTCGCTGTCCAGATCGAGAAAGAACAGATCCTTGCCGTGACTGTAGGTATGCAGCGACGCTTCAGCAGCCAAGGATGCCGCGCCATCGAACAATTGCTCGATTTCGCGCTGGCGCAGTTGATACGGGTTGGCACAGGCGGTCAGCACAATGCGCAGGTAGGCCGCTTCGACGGTCAGTTCGCTGTATTCGGCCAGCGCCGGCACCCGGTGCAGCTGGTTCTGTTCGGCAAAATGAAACAGCGTGTGCAGTTCCTTCCACAGCCGGGTCGGTTGCTGTGAATAGAGCTGGTAGCAGCGCAACAGCACCAGACTCAGATAATGCGTGGCGTAATAGAGGGCCGGCACCAATACCTGGGCATTGAAGCGCTGGTGGCCTTCACTCAGCATGTCTTCAACCACGGTCTTGTAGCCGATGGCCATTTCCGACTGCATGGCCTGCGCCAGTGCGGCGATTTTGCGCTGCTTTTCGTTCAGTGAAACCGACTGGCCGATGTAATGTTTGCGCAGGGCATCAGTGATATGGCCGCTGACCTTGGTCAGTGCCTGCATGATCTTGAGCCGCTCGCCGACATCGAGCCCGGCACCGTTGATATCAACCAGGAATTGGTAAACCTGACGGGCGCTTTCGCCAATGTTGGCCATCGGCAGGCTGTCCAGCCAGGCGTTGACGGCGCGTTGGTTCAGCGGCACCGACGTTTGTCGGGCCGTGCCACGTTCACGGACACTGAGACCGAGCTGTCCTGTTCTCATTGGCATCCAACTTGGGTCATGGCGTTTCGGCATCCCATCCGAACAAGCTAACGGCAGTGCGCATACTAACGTATCCCGATCAGAAAACCAGTCCGCCCCGGTGCCGCCGGTCCGGCTATCGGCCCCGTTAAAGAAGTAGCTCAAGGACGCAGGCTTGTCAGCCCGAGGCAGAGGTTTACGGCGGCAACGGTAGGCGAAACGGCTGCCTGCAGAAGGAATGCCCTACAGGCAAGTTAGTCCGTCATTCCGGCGGATGCGGGATCCAGCGACATTCCATAACGACACTGGGTTCCTGCTTCGGCAATGGCAACTGCGTTGCGCTACCTTCCACCTCCATGCAGTTGTTCGTCGGACTGATACAACATCCGTGTTTGAATGGCTTTGCTGCGCTATGGCCGATTTCGGCTCAGCCGAGCTGCAGATCGAGCGGGGTCTTGCTGGTCTTGCCGGCTTCTTCCCGGGTCAGTCTTGGTACCAGAAAGCCGGGCAGCAAGGGCAGCAGTTCGCGGACGATGGCGCGGGCGCGGGCATCGGGCACGGCGAAATGGCTGGCGCCGTGAACCTGGTCGAGCTGGTTCAGGTAGTAGGGCAACACGCCGCAGGCAAACAGCTTTTCTGACAGATCGGCCAGCACGGGCGCCGAATCGTTGATGCCGGCCAGCAACACGGCCTGATTGAGCAGGGTGATGCCGTGGCGGCGCAGGCGCTGCATGGCGGCCGCCACCTCGCTGTCGATCTCGTTGCCATGGTTGCTGTGGATGACCACAACGGTCTGAAAGCGCGGGCTGGCCAGCCAGCCGAGCAGTTCGTCGTTGACCCGCTCCGGGATGACGATGGGCAGCCGGGTATGGATACGGAAGCGCTTGAGCTGGGGCAGGGCCGCCAGGTGGCCATGCAGCTCGGCCAGGTAACTGTCGGGCGCGGCCAGCGGGTCGCCGCCGGACAGAATCACTTCGTTCACTTCCGGGTGGCGGGCAATATAGTCGCAGACGGCAGCGAAGCCCTTGCGGCCCATCCGGTTGTCGTCATAGGGGAAATGACGGCGGAAGCAATAGCGGCAGTTGATGGCGCAGGCGCCGGTGGTGATCAGCAGCACCCGCGACCGGTACTTGTGCAGCAGGCCGGGGATTTCGGTGTCCTGCTCGTCGAGCGGGTCGTGGCTGTAGCCGGGGGCGGTACTGAGCTCTTCGGGTGCCGGCAGCACCTGTTTCAGCAGCGGATCGTTGATGTCGCCCTTGGCCATCCGGGCGACAAACGGCCGTGGCACCCGCAGTGCGAAGTCGGTCTGGGCCTGCAGGCGCTCGGGCAGGGCGCTGACCGGTAATTGGACGGCCGTCAGCAAATCTTCGACAGATTCGACCGCTTCTTTCAGCGTTGTCCGCCAGTCGCGGCTGCTGTCTGCGTGGACCGGAATGGCCCTGCCCTGCCCTGTGGTGAGCGATTTGTCAGGCACGTCCGTGTGCTTTTCCGCTTCGGGGTTAACGTGAAAATTCGCTTCCAACGATTTTTTGGCTAGAATGTCGGCCATTTTTTCGCCTGTACCACCTGTTTGCCGGAAATCCGGGTCTGCTTGCTGCAGACGGGTTCGCGGCAGTGCTTCAAAAAAATCGAGGACGTTATGGCCAGCTATAGTACCAACGAAATGAAAGCCGGGATGAAAGTGATGATGGAAGGTCAGCCCTGCGCCATCGTCGACAACGAAATGGTCAAGCCCGGCAAAGGCCAAGCGTTCAACCGGATCCGCTTGAAGTATCTGCTGACCGGCCGCACGGTCGAGCACACCTTCAAGTCGGGCGATACGCTCGAGGCGGCCGACATCGTCACCGTCGAAATGGAATACAGCTACACCGACGGCGAGTTCTGGTACTTCATGAACCCGACCACCTTTGAACAAATTGCGGCCGACAAGAACGCCATGGGTGACAGCACGCTGTGGATGCGTGATCAGGACGTCTGCGAACTGACCCTGTGGAACGGCAAGCCAATTCTGGTGCTGCCGCCGCACCATGTCGTGTTGGAAGTCACCGAAACCGATCCGGGCCTGCGTGGCGACACCTCGGGCGGTGGCACCAAGCCGGCCAAACTGGCGACCGGCGCCGTGGTAAAAGTGCCGTTGTTCGTCAACATCGGCGACAAGCTGAAAGTGAATACCCGTACTGGCGAATACATTTCGCGCGCCTGATTGGCGAGCCGTGCACAACACGGCGGTACCCAACAAAAAGCGGCCTGCGGGCCGCTTTTTGTTTGCCTTGCCAACGCCGCTGGTTGCCTAGCGGGCCGGAATCGTCAACACCGGTGCACCCTGACCACCACCGGACTCGGTCAGCGAAAACATCAGCATCAGGAAACTGAACACAGCTTTGGACGGTACGTCGCGGTCGTCGATCCAATAACTGGTATTGCGATAGCGCACGGCCGTGTAAGCATTGGCCGGGGCTTCGGGACCGGAGACTATGCGGACCGGTGCCGGGTAACGCTGCAGATCGGTTGCCGAGCGCGTGGCCTGAAACACCCGGCCCTCGGCAACATCGGCAGCAGGTACCTCGATATACGAAGCGAAGTCCACCAGCACCTGCTGCATCGAGCGCGGCAAGATGGCGATTTCGCCCTTGTGGGTGGCAAGCGCGCCGTAAACGAGTTCAAATTCGCCAGCGTTCGGATCCAGATTCAGCAGTGTGCGGATCCGCTGCTGAAGTCGGGTCTCTTCGGCGGTCAGCGGAGAGCGCATGGTCAGCACCACGCGCTGACCGCTGTCGGTGACTTTCACTCGCCAATCGATGGCACCGCTTTCCTGGGCAGCAAAAAACAGCCCCATCAGTTCGTGAAATTCAGCGCTGCCTTGCCGGGCGCCACCAATACTGCCGTAGGCATTATCCAGCCCGTTGATCCGCATCACGCAAATGCGCAGGACGATGTCAGCGCGATAGCCGCTCTGCATCAGCGACAACAGCGTGGCCACCGGGAACGGTGTCATCAGGGCACGGGCAAATTTCTCGCCGGTCAACGGTGAATAGGAAATGGTCGGCTGATCGGCATAGCGGCCAGAGGTGCCGAGATTCAGAAACTGATCGCCGCGATTCGGACTGGCTTGTTGTGCACTGAAGTTGAGTTCGGTTTCCAGTGAGTAGGAGCTGATCACCGAGGCAACATCAAGAAACACCGGGGCATCGGCATACCGGGTTTTGACCAGATTCAAGAGTGTTTGCCGCTTCCATGAACTCGACAACGAGTCGACATAGTCGAATCGGTCCCGATCAATGGTGCCGGGGCCAATGCTGGCGCAGCCGGCCAACAGCAAGCTGGCAAGCAGAGTCAGCAAGCCGTGGCGTCGAAAAAGCGGCATTGAAAATAGCGTTGGCGTTGCCGTCATGGCTCGCTCCTTTACCTGCAATCCAGCATGTGAACCGTTATTCAAAAACCCACCAACAGCGGATCACACGGTCAGCGGTAGCTCGATATAGAAACAGGCACCGGTTGGCTGCACCGGCAAGTAGCCAATTCGCCCCTGCATCTTTTCGATAATCTCCTTGCTGATAGCAAGGCCGAGGCCGGTGCCACCGACCCGGCGGTTGTCGGCGGAGTCAGCTCGCGAAAACTGCTGGAACAGGTGCGGAACAAAGGCCTCCGGTACGCCCGCACCGTGATCACTGATGCTGAGTCGCAAGCGGTCATCGAGCACGTCACTGCGCAGCGTTACGCTGGCACCGACCGGCGAAAATTTGATGCCGTTTGACAGCAGGTTGGTAAGCACTTGCTGCAGTCGATTGCGATCGGCCTGCACGACTGCCGTAGCGGCGCCCTGCTCCAGATTCAAGGTCACGTCAAACTGCTGGGCATACCCACGCATTTGCTCGACCACTTGTTGCAGCAGCGGTGCCACCGGCACCGGTTCAAACACAAACCGCATTTGGCCGCGACTGATCTGTTCGATGTCAATGAGATCGTTGATGAGATCGGTCAGCCGATGGCTGTTGCGACTGGCAATGGCGATGACATCCCGCATTGCCGGCGACAGTTCGCCGAGTTGTCCCGACAGTACCAGGCTCAGACTGCCGCTGATTGACGTCAGCGGGGTACGCAACTCGTGGCTGACGGTCGCCACAAACTCGCGCTTCAAGCGCTCAACCCGCCGGCGTTCGTTGATGTTGCGACAAACCAGCACGAAGCTTGGCGGGTCCTGCTCCGGCAATGCCGCCAGCGACAATTCCACCGCAACCGACTGGCCGTCGGCGCGGCAGGCTTCCAGCTCGCGCAACAGGGCCAGCTCGCTATGTTGCATGGCGTCTTGCAATAATGTCGGCCACTTCACTGAGGATGCGGTTGGCAACAACTGTTCGAGTCGGTATCGCAGCAGCGCTTCGACCGAGCAACCGAACAGCTGGGCCGCTGCAGGATTGGCTCGCAGGATGTTGCCGTCGATGTCGGCGAGCAATATGCCATCGGCAACGTGGTTCAGCAGCGCTTGCGTCTGCCGATTGCCGGCCTGCAAGTCGCGTTCGCTGGCGATAATGCGCTCGGTCATCTGGGCCGCAATGGCCACCGCCTGCCGTTCCCGGTTGGTCAGTGAGTTCACCAGAAAGAACACCAGCACGCTAATGCCGCTGCCAAGGCCAATCAATATGGTCAGCAGCAAGGTCGGCGATTGCGATTCAGCGACCGGCAGGTAGCTGGCAATGGTCCACACCCGACCGTACTTGTACAGTGTCCGGGTTACCTTGAATGGCGCACTGTTCAGCGGCTCGAGTCCCTGTCTGGAGCTGTCATAGAGCAGTTGGTCGAGGTTCGGTTGCTCGCCATCGAAAATGAGAAATTCAAACGCGGGGCGACGCTCGCGCAACATGCTGTCAATCAGGTCATGGAACCTGAACGGACTGTAGGCCACGCCACGGGCGCTGGCGAGTCGTTGTTCAGCCGTGTCGAGCGGGTCGCCGCGGTGATAGACCGGAACGTACATCAGGAAACCCGGTTGCACGGGGCCATGGGTTTCCTGCATTAGCGTGACTTTCGCGGTCATGGTGGTTTCGCCGCTACGAACGGCGGCATCAATGGCCTGCTGGCGCAACGGCTCGGACAACATGTCATAGCCGAACGCGGCCAGATTGCGCTCAGCAAACGGCTCCAGATAGATGATGGCACTGTAGCGGTCGCGGTCACCGACAGGCTTGATTTGATAGTCGGGAAAGCCCTCGGCGCGAATTCGGTTGATGTGCTCATCGCGCTCGTCAGGCCGGAAGAACTCGGCATAGCCGACGCCCTGAATGCCGGGAAAGCTGTTCGCCAACTGCAATTTGTTGACGTACTTGCGCCAGTCGCCGCGGCTGACGTGGTCGGAGGCGTCGAACAGGCCGGTGCCGCCACGCAAGACCTGTTCATAGGCGCGCAGGCGTTGATCGAACTGCAACTGCAGCTCACTGGATTCGGAATTGAGTCGTTGTCGCTGACCGCGTTGATGCAGGTGCAGCACGCTGACACTGGCAATCAGCACCAGCGCTGCGCAGACACCACTCAGCAACCAGGCCATTCGGGTATACGTCCACCAACGCTGCAGGTTCGGTTTCGTGTTCATGATGGCAACGTCGGTGGTGTGCTGGAACTGATTCTGGCTATGACCAGTGGCAATTCGATAGTAAAGGTCGAACCGACGCCTTCGGTCGAGCGGAAGCTCAGATTGCCCTGCATCTGTTGTACGAGCCCCTGGCTGATGGCCAGACCAAGCCCGGTGCCGCGGTGTTTGCGGCTGCTGGTGGCGTCGGCTTGCCAGAACTTCTGGAAGATATTGCTTTGCAGCTCGGCCGGAATGCCAACGCCATGGTCGACGACGTCAAGCCGGACCTGATGTTGCTGCACTCTGGCAATCAGTTCCACCCGCGTTCTGGGCAAGGAAAACTTGATGGCATTCGATAGCAAGTTGAACAGCACCTGGACCAGTCGATCCGGGTCAACGCGGACGCGGCAGGGGTCAGCCAGATGGCTGTCGCAAACCAGTTCGATCTGCTGTTGCCGGGCGTACGGTTGCAGCTCGGCTATGCTGCGTTCCAGCAGTGGCTGCAGATCGGTATCTTGCAGGTTCAAATTCAGTTTGCCGAGTTGCAGTCTTTCGAAGTCCAGCAAATCGTTGACCAGCGCCAGTAGCCGCTTGCTGTTGTCGTCGGCAATCACCAGCAGTTGTGTTTGCTGTTCCTGCAAACTGCCTTCCGTCATGTTGCGCAGCAGGGCCAGTGCGCCGCGAATGGACGTTAGCGGTGTGCGCAGTTCGTGGCTCACCATTGCAACAAATTCCCGCTTCAGTTTGTCAACGGCGAGGCGCGCCGTCAGGTCGTGAATGAGGCAACAGAACTGCAATTGTTCGGCAAGTTGCACCGCAGTCAGCGCCAGCTCGACATCACGGGCATTGCCGTCGGGTAACAGTAGCCGGGCTTCCTGACGCAAGCCGGCACCACCGGCTGCACTTACCTGTGCCAACAAGGCCGAATCGAGTACCGGTAGCCAACGCTGCAATGCTTGCCCGCGCAGCACGTCAAGCGGCTGTTGCAGTAAGCGCTGGGCTGCCGGATTGCCGGTGCGGATGGTGCCGGCTGGATCCAGCAACAGCATGGCGTCGAGTGCGCCGTCGGTGATGATTTGCAGGGTCTGCTGTTCGCGCACCACGCTGCGGGTCCGCTCGTCAACCAGCCGCTGCACCCGCAGCGCCCGGCTGTGATTAAGTATCAACAAGGCGCCGAGCAGGCCGGTGAGCAGGGCTCCGGCCGCCAGCACAAACCAGGCTTGCCAGCCGCGCTCGCCAGCCAGAAATGCCGTGTTGGCCTGAATGCGAATTTGCCAGTTGCGGCCACCAAACGGAAAGGCCGTACTGCTGCTGAGGCTGGCAATGGCGTGACCACCGGTGCCGTTATCAACCAGTGGCAAGATTTGGTTCGGATTGCTGTGATCGGACAACGCAATGGCAATGCCGGTCTGATCGATTCCTTTCAGCGACTGGGCAAGAAAATTGGGCAGTTGCAGGGTGGCAATGACTACCTCGTCGCCACCGTTGCTGTGGTCAGGGGGGTACAGCACCCGTTGCACCAACAGGACCGAGAGATCCTGCTTCAACGGTTGCAACAACATCAGCGGTTCCGACACCGTCAAACTGGCACGACGCAACGCCTGTTCGACGGCGCGCCGACGCAGTGGCTCCGAGGCGTTGTCGAAGCCGCGGATGAACTGACTGCGGGCAGGTTCGATATAGGTCACAACATAATGCAGTGCGCGCGCTGCAGCAGGTTGTGGCTGGCCGTTGCTGTCACGCTCCCAGATGGCGGCCGGCGCCTCTGGAAAATATTTTCGGACAAAGGCTTCGCGTTCGCTGGCCGGCACCGCTTTGACCCAACTAACCGCCGCGCCGTCCTGCAACTGACCAAGCGTAAAGCTGGTAAATCGAGAGAACTCGTCGGCACTGACGCTATGGCTGCTGGCGAAAAAACGTTCCAGATGCTGCAGATGATTGGCGTGCAATTGCAGCCGTTCGGTCAGCCGGGTGACGACGGTATCGGCGCGCCGCTCGAATGCGACCCGGATCTGATCGTTTTCCCAGGCCGAGGTACGAAAGAACAGCCAGACCACCATCGCAAAGGTCAGGGTTACCGGTATGGCGATTGCGCGCAGCTGGCGCCGGGCCGGGTCACCGGCCGGACGCAAGACCATCAAGGTCAGCGGTGTCAGTAGCAACACCCCGATGCTGTCACCGACCCACCAGGTCAACCAGCCATAGGCGGCTTCCACCAGGCTGGTGGGAGTCCGCAGGTTGATGCTGGCGATGCCAATGCTGGCGCCGATCAGCGTGCCCATGCCAGCGCCATACAGGGCAAACTTCCACAAAGCCTGCTCGTCATCGAGCGCCAGCGGCAAGGCGACCCGGCGTTGCAGCAAGGCTCGGCTGCCAAGTGCCTGCAGACTGGCGCCGCTGGCCAGAGCGATGCAAAACACCGTGCCGGCGCCAGAAATGGTTCTGGCGCTTTGCCATTCGACGCTGAGATTCATCATCAGTGAACCGAGCCAGATCCCCGGAATGGCCCGCGGGCCAAAATGCAGCACGCAGCCCAGCGCAATGCCGGCGGCCGGGAACACGGCCGTGGCAAAGCCAGGCGGAATGGCCAGCAGCAGCCCGAGCCGGCCGGAGGCGGCATAGATCAGGGCAAGCAACAAGGTGAAACGGAGAAACGGCACTGACTCGATCCCGGTTGGCTGCGCGGACGCAATGCCATTAACTCTAGTTCAGGTCAAAGGACCGTGCCGGTGCCGGCAATTCAGCGGAACTTGGCTACGCTTGAAAGGCTAGAGACCAGGCAGGAACCGGCAATGCTGGCAAGCGAAGGCCCAATGGCCCGCCGCGCAGTTCAGACGTCACAGAGGCCAGACATGACTGAAGCCCTCAAACGGGTGGTGTATATCGAGGACGAGCCGGATATTCAGGCTATCGTCCGAATCGCTTTGGAAGTGGTGGGCGGCATGCAGGTCCAGATTTTCAGCTCTGGACAGGAAGCACTGGCGCAAGCCGCTGCCGCCGCCCCGCAATTGTTGGTACTGGATGTCATGATGCCGGGGCTCGATGGGCCCCGGACGCTGAGCTTGTTGCGCGAGCAGGCATCGCTGGCGCGGGTACCGGCGGTATTCATGACCGCCAAGGCACAACCCCAGGAAGTCAGCAGTCTGCTGGCGCACGGTGCCATCAGCGTCATTTCGAAGCCGTTTGACCCGATGACTCTGGCTGATCAACTGCAACAGGCCTACTCCAGTTGGCTGCAACAACAGGTCTTGGCGCCAACACCGCCACCACCGTCACCGCGCAGCTGAAGCCATGGCCACCACGTCACCAAATCCGCAGCAGTTGCTGGCGCAATTACAGGCCGACTTCAATCGCCGGCTGCCTGAGCGCATTGCTGCACTGCTGGCCCGGGTCGAGCCGGCTTGCGCGGGCGATGCTGCCGAGCGGGATGAGCTGCTGCGCGGATTGCATTCGCTGGCCGGCGCCGGTGGCACGTTTGGTCTGCCAGAAGTCAGCGCCCGCGCCCGCGAGCTGGAGAATCAGTTGCGGGCGTCAAAAACCCTGTCGGCCGCCATGTTGCGCGCCAGTATCGCCGGCCTCCATCCACCGACACCGGTCGACACCGCCACGGCCGTTGCTCGAACAAACGGCGGCCCATCACCGGTTGCCGTCACTACCGGCGATATCGCCAGCACCGATGCCGACTTTGCCGCGGCTGTTGCCAGTCCGTTTGCCGCGCGGGCGTTGTTTTATCTGGGTAGTGATAACCGCGATATCGGTGACATCGCCGGCAAGCTGGCCAAACTGCAGCTGCCGATGACGATCTGCGACAACGCGGCCATGCTGATGCAGCGCCTGCAGCACGCGCATGAGCGGTTGGCGGTGGTGATCAATATCGGTGCCGACTTGCCGGCCGCTGCGCCCGTGCTCAAAGGATTGGCGCCGCAACTGCTGGCTCCCCATCTGCTGATTCTGGTGACGGCCCGACGCGACTTGCTGGCGCGGTTGCAGGCAGCCCGTCTTGGCGCGCGGGCCATGCTCGGTTTTCCGCTTTATCTGCCGGATTTGGTGGAAGTGCTGGAGCAACCGGGCTGGGTCGGCGACAGCACGCCGTTCCGGGTGCTGATCGTCGATGACGACCGCAGCATTAGCCAATACCACGCCGCCGTCCTGAGTGCGGCCGGCATGCAGGTGCAGACCTGTGACGAGGTCGAACGGCTCGACATCCTGATGCAGGATTTCGCCCCGGAACTGATCTTGCTCGACATGTACATGCCGAACTGGGATGGCCCCGATATCGCCAAGGCGCTACGGCTCGACAATCAATTCCTCAGTGTGCCGCTGGTGTTTCTGTCTTCGGAAGCCAATCGGGCAGTGCAACTGGATGCCATGCGTGACGGCGGCGACGACTTTCTGGTCAAGCC
Organism: Permianibacter sp.; assembly: GCA_041914645.1. Lineage (GTDB taxonomy): Bacteria > Pseudomonadota > Gammaproteobacteria > Enterobacterales > Permianibacteraceae > Permianibacter. The sequence goes on along the minus strand of JAYSCY010000015.1, from coordinate 1,907 downwards.
GATTGCTCCCGCACATCTGGTGGAAGCCGTTCGCATCCGGGTGCGCCGCTACCGCGACCTGCGCACCGTCATGATGACCGACTCGCTGACCCACGTGCTGAACCGGCGGGCCTTGTTCAGTGGGCTGGAGCGCGAACTGGCGCGTTCACGCCGGCTGTCGGCGCCGCTGTCTGCCGCCATTCTGGATCTCGACCATTTCAAGGCCATCAACGACACCCATGGTCATGCGGTGGGGGACAGCGTTCTCAAGGGCCTGACCCAATACCTGCGCCAGCGCCTGCGCAAAACCGACCTGATAGGGCGGATGGGGGGCGAGGAATTCATGGTGGTGTTTCCGGAAACCGAGCTGATGGCGGCCTGGGCGCTGCTCGACGATATTCGCAGCCAGTTTGCCGACATCGACTATATCGGTACCGCAGGGCGAATGCGGACCAGCTTCAGTGCCGGTATCGCCCAGTGGCACCCGGACGAGTCGATCACCGACTGGCTCAAACGAGCCGATGCCAAGCTGTACGTCGCCAAAGCCGAAGGTCGGAACCGGGTGGTCAGCGACGACGCTCCCTGAGTCGCTGCCGCGGTCGGGAGCCGCGCTATACTGCGCGCCCCTGAATACTGTCCTGTCGAGCCGGATGACTGCTACCCCTGCCTGGCGCCCGAGCGCCAGCCCCGACGCCCTGCGCCGGCGCGCCGCCGTGCTCGCCACCGTGCGCCAGTTCTTTGCCGAACGCGGCGTACTCGAAGTGGAAACGCCAATCCTGTCGGCCGCCAGCATCACCGATCTGCAACTGGGCTTTCTGAGCACGCGCTGGCACGGGCCGGGCAGTGCCGGCGGCCGTAACCTGTACCTGCATACATCCCCCGAATTTCCCATGAAGCGGCTGCTTTGCGCCGGCTATGGCGACATCTATCAGATCGCCAAAGTGTTTCGAGACGACGAATCCGGCCGCAATCACAATCCGGAATTCAGCATGCTGGAATGGTATCGGCTGGGGTTTGATCACCATGACCTGATGACCGAGATGACGGCGCTGTTGCAACGTGTGCTGGGCGTCGACGGCAGTGATCGGTTTCGCTACGCCGATGCATTCCAGCAACAGGTCGGCGTCGACCCCCACAGCGCCAATGACAGCGAGCTGCAGCAGCTCTGCGGCAGCCGAGCCGGCTATCGCGGCAGCCCACTCGAACGTGATGCGATGCTGCAACTGCTGTTTGCCCATTGCGTCGAACCAACCCTTGGTTTCGAGCGTCCCTGCTTCATTTTTGACTTTCCGGCCTCGCAAGCGGCGCTGGCGCGAGTGCGTCAGGAAGCGCCGCCGGTTGCCAGCCGGTTCGAGGTGTATGTTCGCGGCGTCGAACTTGCAAATGGCTTTCATGAACTGGCCGACGCGGCTGAACAGCGCCGCCGGTTTGAAGCCGACAATCGCGCCCGGATCGCGCGCGGGTTGCCGCCGGGCGTCATTGACGAAGCCTTGCTGGCCGCGCTGGCCCATGGTTTGCCAGATTGCGCCGGCGTTGCCCTTGGTATCGATCGATTGGTGATGCTGGCCGTCGGCGCCAGCCATATTGACGACGTGTTGAGCTTTCCGATTTCCCGCGCCTGAAGCGCCACATTTTTCTGGAACCGAACGTGAACAAGAAGATTTGCTTGAGCAATATTGTGTTGGTGGCCGTGATGATGACAAGTGGGGTGACCGCCCCCGTGCTGGCTGCAAGTGGGGCGTCGGAATGGCTGACGCCTGCGGTGTCAGCCATGGCAACCACGGCGGAACCCGCGCCAACAACAGCCCCGCCGGACGCGCTGCCGCCAGCAAGTCCTGCACCGACAAGCACGACACCAACAAGCACGACACCGGAAAGCACGACACCGGAAAGCACGACACCGGAAAGCACGACACCGGAAAGCACGA
>JAYSCY010000014.1:3571-51607 GCA_041914645.1 Permianibacter sp. | reverse complement strand
AGAGGGTCGGCCGGGAATCGTGAGAAAAACAGCCGTTTCTCATTTAACCCATTGAAAGTAACGTCAATTGCTACGTCGCCGGCGAGGCATCGCGGCTATGCAACAACTGCGCCTGGATGACGAGTTTGGTTTGCAGTTGGGCGATGGTCAGCTCGTGCTGGCGCGCCATCTTCTCGGATTCTTCAGCCGCGTGGCGCCAGCGCATGACATCCTGTTCGAGCAGCTGCAACTGTTGGGTGGACTGCATGGCCGCCGCTTCGTGCTGCGCTACTTGCTTGCGGCTACGGTCTCGTTCCTCGTCCCATTGTTTCTGCGCCAAGGTGAATTGCTGCAGGAATTGTTCAATGACGGCCTTCTCGCCGATGAGGCGATCATGCGCTTGTTGAGTGGTCGTCAGCTCGTGCTGCTTCACCACCAGCGTCTGTTCCAGCGTGCGCTGCTCCAACTGCAGTTGCTGTACCTGGTGCTCATGTCGACGCTGCTCCTGTTCGCGCTGTTCCTTGGCCGATTGCCGGAAATGCTCCAGCACCTCGCGCGCGTGGGTGTGCTGCTCCTGCAGCGATTGCACCAGTTGATCGTGCTCGCCGATCTGGCGCTGCAGATCCGCGATACGCTGGGCATAGCGCGCGTTTTCAGCGGTGGTCGCCAACAACTGTGTGCGGGTGTCGTCATGGGCCAGTCGCTCGGCCTGCAGCTCGGTCTGCAGACGCTGCATCTGCGCGCTGTGCTGGGCGTTTTCCTGGCGTAACTGATTCAGCGCGGCGTCGCGCTGCCGCAGCGGCTCCTCCAGACGCTCCTTGGCTTGCGCCAGGTGCGCCGCAGCTTCCTGATGCAGGCGCTCACCGAGGCCGGCCACCAGCTCCTGCAAAGCGTCACTGATCGATTTCGCCGAGCGCAGCCCGCGATTGTCCTCCGCCTCCAGCGCTTTCAGGTGGCGAGAAATCGTCGTTTTGGAACCGGTGTGGCCGAGTTGCGCCCGCACCGCGTCAATGGACGGGTGTCCGCCGGCCAGCAGCACCGCATCGCGGGCTTGCCGGACTTCTTCCACGCTGATGCCAGTGCGCGCCATGAGACTACTCCCAGTAATAACGTACCGATTACATATCATGTATATACGGTACGATAAATACAAGTGTAACGCATGAAATTGACAGAATTATAAGGCGGGATAAACCGGAGTTATCCCGCCTGATACCGAAATTCCGATTTATATAAGGCGTGACACGGTATGAGCGACGGCGGAAGCCGTACGCTGGGTGGGCAAACTCAATGGCGTTATTTCATACGACGACGTGTGGCCGTACGATTGCAAGCAGGCGCGGCGCGCAGGAACAGCAGCCGGTGAATCGACTGTTCGTCGAAGAGGTTGTAGCCGCTGCCGGTATGCGCGACTGGGTGCAGCAGCCCGCGCAGCATGTAGTCACGGATGATAATGGATACTGATCCCGGAATCGCGGGCCAGTTGCGAGAGCGTGTAGGCATTCATGGTCCGCCTCCTGCGTCATCTCCTTCCCGGCTTGTCACCCGTTTGACCGGAATCGACGACGCCACTGCGCATAAGGCCGGGTCGAACATCGGCGCACCGTCGTCCGATTCCGCCGCTTCTGGCACCCCAGACGGTGGCGCCGCAATCGGGGCCAGACCGCATTCGAACCGCAACTCTGCCAGCGTCACGCCGCACATCGTCCACCTTCAGTACTCACTCAGCGTCCAGCCCGAGACGGCCGTCCAGCCAGCGCCAAGGACCGCAACCGATTCGCACCCAGCGACCGCGCGCCAGGCTGGGCACTGCGCCGAGCTCCGGGCAGCCCGGATAGGCCATCGCAGCGGCGAGCACGTGGCTCGCGCCGATCCAAGCGAGGGCGGCGGCGAGCACCAGCCAGCCGGCGCCGGACCACGGCAGCTCGCCGGCCAGGCCCAGAAGGCCGGCTCCCACTATGGCGCGCGCGATGCGCTGGCGGCGGTTCAACGGCCGCCAGTCGCCGGAACCGGCGTTGCAACAGGACAGCTTCATGTCGTTCATCGCTCACCCCGCACAGCAGGACAGCTGTTTAACGTCCTGACGAAAGGTCTGGGCCGCCAGTTTCAGGCCCTCGACCATCGTCAGGTAGGGGAACAGCTGGTCGGCCAGTTCCTCGACCGTCATCCGGTTGCGGATCGCGAGCGCCGCCGTCTGGATCAGCTCGCCGGCCTCGGGCGCGACTGCCTGCACGCCAATGAGGCGCCGGCTGCCTTCCTCGATGACCAGCTTGATAAAGCCGCGCGTGTCGAAATTGGCGAGCGCGCGCGGCACGTTGTCCAGCGTCAGCACGCGGCTGTCGGTTTCGATGCCGTCATGGTGGGCCTCGGCCTCGCTGAGACCGACCGTCGCGACCTGCGGATCGGTGAACACGACGGCCGGCATCGAGTCCAGGTTCAGCGCCGCCTCACCGCCGGTCATGTTCAGCGCCGCGCGCGTGCCCGAGGCCGCCGCGACATAGACGAACTGCGGCTGATCGCTGCAGTCGCCAGCTGCATAGATGTCAGGTGCGCTGGTGGCCAAACGCTGGTCGACGACGATGGCGCCCGGGCCGTCGACCGCGACGCCGGCCGCCTCCAGATCCAAGCCGCGCGTGTTCGGCGCCCGGCCGGTGGCGACCAGCAGCCGCTCGGCGCGGAGCTCGCCGTGGTTCGTCGTCAGCACAAACTCGCCATCGGCGTGATCGACCCGGCTCGCCTGGGTATGCTCCAGCACCGTGATGCCTTCCGCGCGGAAGGCGGTGGTCAGCGCCTTGCCGACCTCCGGATCCTCGCAGAAGAACAGCGTGCTGCGCGCCAGGATCGTCACTTTGGCACCGAAGCGGGCATAGGCTTGCGCCAGTTCCACGGCCACCACCGACGATCCGATCACCGCGAGGCTTGCCGGCACGACGTCGGCCACCAGCGCCTCGTCCGAGGTCCAGTACGGCGTGTCCTTGAGGCCTGGGATCGGCGGAATCGACGGGCTCGCGCCGGTCGCGACCAGGCAGCGGTCGAAGCTCACTTCCCGCGTGCCGCCGTCCGTGAGCGCCACCGTCAGCGTGCGCGCGTTCTTGAAACGGGCCGCACCGCGCAGCAAGGTGATGCCGGGATTGGTTTCGAGAATGCCTTCGTACTTGGCGTGACGCAGTTCGTCGACGCGGGCCTGCTGCTGGGCGAGCAGCGCGGCGCGGTCGATGGCGGGCGCACCCGCCGCGATGCCGGCATCGAACGGGCTTTGGGCGCGCAGATGCGCGATATGGGCGGCGCGGATGAAGATCTTGGACGGCACGCAGCCGACGTTGACGCAGGTGCCGCCGATCGTGCCGCGCTCAATCAACGTCACACGGGCGCCGCGCTCGACCGCCTTCAGCGCCGCCGCCATCGCGGCGCCGCCCGAACCGATCACGGCGATATGCAGACCATCGCCGCCGCGCTTCGATTCCTCGTCCCGGCTGGTGAACAAGGCGCGCGCCTTCGCGAGCAGGCCTGAGTCCTGCGCGGGCGGCTCGGCCAGCGCCGCGCGGTAACCGAGCGCCGCGACGGCTTGGGCGAGAGCGTCCGCGCTGACGCCGGCTTCGGCCTCGACCTCAGCGCGGCCCAGCGCATAGGAAACGCGCGCGGCGCGCACGCCGGGCAGCTTCGCTAGCGCCTCCTTGACGTGGGTCGCGCAGGAATCGCAGGTCATGCCGGCGACGACAAGTTCGGTGACGCGTTGGTTCATTCGGAAATCTCCTTCGATGGCGCCGTTGGCGGCGGCTGCTCGCAGCCGTCGGGCGCGCAGCGCCGGTGCGCTGGCGACACCAGGTCCCAGATGGACACTGCGACCATCAGGCCGAGGCCGGAGTAGGTCGCATAGCTGCTCCAGCCGTACTGGAACCAGGGGTAAAGGGACAGCAGCAGGATGGTCGGACCCGCCAGGCCGGCGAGGCAGCGGTGCCACTGCCGGTGGCTGAACCAGCCGAGTGCGTTGACGAAAAGCGCGAGCCACGCGAAGGCCGGCAGCAGCGTGTTGAGGAACGGCCCCTCCCACTGCTGCAGGAAGCCGAGGCCGATCGCGGCCCCCAAGCTGGCGATGGCCGGGAAGCACATCGCGCAGCCCATGGCCGACACCACGGCGCCGAGCGCACCGGCCTTGTCGCCGACGCGGGTGACGAACTCCAGCGGACCGGCCACGGCGTCGTCTTTATTGTTTCAGGCTGGACGGATAGCCGGCGTTCTTGGTGGCATCGGCGAGTGCCTGCACGTTCGTCTTGGCGTCGTCAAAGGTCACCACCGCCTCTTTCGGCTCCCAGGTCACCTTCGCATCGATGACGCCGTCGACCTTGGACAGCGCCTTCTTGACCGTGATCGGGCAGGTCGCGCAGGTCATCGTCGGCACCGAGAGGGTAACGGTTTGGGTGGCGGCAAAGGCCGGCGCGGCGGTTACGGCGAGCAGGGACAGGGCGGCAATCAGCTTCTTCATGGCAAAGCTCCTTTCAGTAGAAGTAGGGAACAACGTAGGGAAAAACGAGCGCGACCAGCACCAGCGCGGCCACGATCCAGAACAACAGCTTGTAGCCGCGGCGCACCTGCGGCACGGCGCAGATCTCACCCGGCTTGCAGGCGGCGGGACGGTATAGGCGGCGTCCGGCGAAAAACAACGCGACCAGTGCGGCGCCGATGAAATAGGGCCGGAATGGATCGAGCAGGGTCAGGTTGCCGATCCAGGCGCCGGAAAAGCCGAGCGTGATCAGCACTAGCGGACCGAGGCAGCAGGTCGAAGCCAGGATCGCGGCCAAGCCGCCGAGGGCCAGCGCGCCGCGACCCTCCTTGTTGGCTGAAGGGGTGGGTTCTGGCATGGGGATCTCCTTCCGATCATTCGTGTGATGGCCTAAGCTTACTTCCGTAGTCGAGTACGGAGTCAAGCGGCATGCGGGAACAAAACGAAGCAATGACCATCGGCGCGCTCGCCCGGGCGGCGGGTGTCGGCGTCGAGACAATCCGCTTCTATCAGCGCAAGGGCCTTTTGCCTGAGCCGGACCGGCCCCATGGCGGCATCCGCCACTACCACGAGGTGGATGCCGCGCGCCTGCGTTTCATCAAGTCGGCGCAGCGGCTGGGGTTCAGTCTGGATGAAATCGCCGAGCTGCTGCGGCTGGAGGATGGCACCCATTGCGAGGACGCCAGCAATCTGGCCGAGCACAAGCTCAAGGACGTACGCGAGAAAATGGCTGATTTGGTGCGCATGGAAGCCGTGCTGTCTGAGTTGGTGTGTGCCTGCCATGCGCGAAACGGGAACGTTTCCTGCCCGCTGATTGCATCACTGCAAGACGGAACGAACCTCGCGGTGTCGGTGCAGGAGCTCACGGGGTGACTAGGCCTTAGTGCGCCTTATCTTCCGTCGACATCAGAAATCCACGCTTTACGCGGTACGTAATGCGTAATACACTTCACGCATGATCAAGACCTTCGCCGACAAGGCAACGGCCGCCATCTTCGCCGGGATCGCCGTACGCCGCCTGCCGGGCGATATCCAGCGCCGGGCCCGCGCCAAGCTGATGCTATTGCACAGCGCGGCGACACTGGACGATCTACGTGTGCCGCCATCCCATCATCTGGAGGCACTGCAGCGCGACCGAGCCGGCCAGCACAGCATTCGTATCAACCAGCAGTGGCGGCTGTGTTTTGTCTGGCAGGACGGTGACGCTTATGACGTCGAAATTACCGATTACCACTGAGGAGGCAGCCATGATCCGCCTTGAAGATCTTGACCACACGGATTTTTCGGATATCGCCGAGCCAGGCGCCGCACGCCTGCCGCCGGTCAGCCCGGGCGAGATCCTGCAGCAGGATTTCATGGATCCGCTCGCTTTGTCGGCCAATGCGCTGGGCAAGGCCCTGCATGTGCCGGCCAACCGTATCACCGCGATCCTGAAAGCCGAGCGCGCCATCACCGCCGATACCGCCTTGCGGCTGGCGCGTTATTTCGGTAGCACACCACAGTTCTGGCTGAACCTGCAGCAGCAATACGACTTGGATGTGGCCCAGCGCGCCATCGGCGCGCAAGTGGCTCACGACGTCCATCCCCGCGCCGCCTGAGCGCGGCGGTTACGGCGCGGCGATGGGCAAACTTGACGATTATCTGGACGCGGCCACACGCGAGAACACCGAACGCAGCTATGCCGCCGCCATCCGCCACTATGAAGTGGAGTGGAAGGGGTTCCTGCCCGCCACCGCCGACGCTGTGGCCCGCTACCTGAGCCATTACGCCGGCGAGCTGTCGAACAACACCTTGCGCCAACGCCTGGCGGGCCTCGCGCGCTGGCACAACGATCAAGGCTTTCCCGATCCAACCAAGGCGCCGTTGGTGCGCAAAGTACTCAAAGGCATCAAGACCGTGCATGGCAGCGTCGAGCGACAGGCGGTGCCACTGCAAATGCAGCAGCTGGAACAGGTGGTGGCATGGCTGGATCGAGCTATTCAAACTGCCGAGGCAAGCGACGACCGCACCGCGCGGTATCGGCATACCCGTGACAAGGCGCTCTTGCTGCTCGGGTTTTGGCGCGGCTTTCGCGGTGATGAATTGGTTCAACTCTGCATCGAGCATGTCGACGCCGTAGCCGGCCAGGGCATGCAATGTTATCTGCCGATCAGCAAAGGCGATCGGCAGCTACAAGGACGACGTTTCAAGGTGCCGGCGTTGCCGCGTTTGTGCCCGGTGACGGCGTTCCTGGCGTGGATGGAATTGGCGCCGTTAGCGGTGGGGCCTGTGTTTCGCGCCGTCAACAAATGGGGGCATGTCAGCGAGGAGCGCCTGCACATCAACAGTCTGGTGCCGCTGCTGCGCCGACTGTTCACGCAAGCCGGATTGCCGTCGCCGGATCGTTTCAGTGGGCATTCCCTGCGCCGCGGTTTTGCGACTTGGGCCAGTGGCAACGGCTGGGATGTTAAAACCCTGATGGAGTACGTCGGCTGGCGCGACATGCACTCGGCCCTGCGCTATATCGACAGCGCCGATCCGTTTGCTCAGTTGGATCTTCAACCGACGGCGGCGGTCGCCGCTCCCGCGCTGCCGGCGGCTCCACGTTCGCTGCCCCTCGTTACGACGACACTGATGCTGGAGGTACAGTTGCGGCTGACCCGATTCAACGCGCAGGTGCGCGGCCTGAGCAAGGCTCATCGACTGATCGAATCCCTTTGTCTGGCTCCCCACCATATGCAGCGCCGAGATAAAACCGGACACCGCTACCGCATCACGCTGGAGCTCTCCGCGGCAGCGGATGTCGACGACAGTGTCGCCGAGCTGCTCGATCGCATGCAGCACATCGCCGGCAACCATCAGTGCTTTCTGGAGGTGACGGTGCACGATCCGGCGAGCGGTCGCCAGTGGGATTGAGCTCGCCATTTTCCGTTTCTTTGCCTTTGACAGCGGTTCACGATGACGACCTTGCATGAGACGGCGTATCCACGCCTGAAAACCACGCCTTCCACCAAAGAATTGCAGGAGCTGTACACACCAACGGACGCCGAACGCACCTTTGTATTTAGTGCGGTGCAGCGCCCCTTATCGCGTTTGGCCGTGTTGATCCATTTGAAAGTCTTTCAGCGCCTGGGCTTCTTTACGCCGCTCGCCACGGTGCCTGAGCCGATCAAAATCCACATCGCGGCCGCGGCCGGCTATCAGCGTATGCCACCGGCGAAACAGCTGCATGAATACGACGTTTCCGGCGCCAAACGCGCCCATGTGCAACTCCTGCGCGACTATTTGGCGGTGCGCGTGATGGACAGCGCCGCGAAGGAGTGGTTGAGCGGCATCGCCGAACGGGTAGCGGACACCAAGCAGGCCTTGCCCGACATCATCAACGTGATGCTGGAAGAGCTGGTCCATCATCGCTATGAATTGCCTGGTTTCTCCACGTTGGAACGACTCGCGACGCTAGCGCGGGAAAAAATCAATGAGCGTTACTTTCAGAAGATCGGACTCTTGCTGACGCCGGCCGCCAAAAAACTGATCGATGGCTTGTTCAAAACGGCGCCTGACAGTTCGATGACACGTTGGCAACAGATGAAGCAGGAACCGAAGCAGCCTACGCAAAAACACGTGCGCCTGTACCTACAACAGATCCGCTATCTGCAGCAGCTGGCCACGGTCTTGCCCACGGTGGACATGCCGATCCCGAAGCTGAAGCAGTTTCGGACCATGGCCCGCGCGCTGGATGCCAGCGAGATCGCCGAACTGAAACCGTCCAAACGCTATGCGCTGGCGGTTATTTTCGTGCGTGCGCAATACAGTCGCATGCTCGACGATGCCGCCGATCTGTTCATCCGCCTGATGCAGAATCTGGACAATTTGGCGCAACAAAAGTTGCTCGCCTATCAAATCGATCAGAGCAAACGCACCGACACCCTGATCGGGCAATTCAAAGACATGCTGGTCGCGTTTCAGTTGGACGGCAGCGACACCCAGAAAATCGATGCCATCACCGATGTGCTGCGAGCCGATGTCGACGTGTTGCTGGCCGCATGCGATGAACACATGGCCTACGCCGGCCGCAACTATTTGCCGTTTCTGTTGCAACCCTACGGCAACCAACGCTCCTCCCTGTTGCATTGTCTGGACATCATGGGCCTGCACGCCACCAGTCAAGACAAGAGTCTGGAACGCTTGATCGCCGTGCTTCTGGCGCTGCGCGGCGCCCGCGGCGAACGGATCGAGGTGAAGGCGCTGGCGATCGATCCGGAACGCGATTTGAGCAGCTTACCCGCCGCCTGGCGCAAGCTGGTCGTCGTAAACACTGACGAGAGTGGCACCGCGACCGTCCTGCACCGGAAATATTTCGAATTGGCGGTGCTGCAGCAGATCAAGGAGGAATTGAAATCCGGCGACCTGTGCATCGCGGACGGCGAACGCTATGACGACTACCGCGAGCAGCTGGTCGACGACGCGACGATGGCCGAGGAAATCGCCGAGTACGAACAGGTCACCGGCGTATTGACCGACGCCAAACAGTTCGTGCAACAACTGAAAACCGAGCTGACAACACTCGCTGCCGCGGTCGATCAGCGCTTCCCGGATAACGCTCATGCCGAGCTCGTCGATGGTCGCCTGGTGCTGAAACGCACCAAGCGGCAGGAAGTGTCGAAAGCCATCGTTACCCTAGACAAACTGATGACCGAGCGGATGGAGCCTATCGGCATCCTCGATGTGCTGATCGACGCGGAACAGTGGCTGAAATTGCATCGCGATTTTCGCCCGATCGCCGGCACCGACAGCCGGCTCGATGAGCTGATGACGCGTGTAGTGACGACACTGTTCTGCTACGGCTGCAATTTGGGGCCGACCCAGACCTCGCGCTCGATCAAGACGTTCACTCGCAAGCAAATCGCTTGGCTGAATCTGAAGTACGTGACCGAGGAGTTGCTCGATCAGGCCGTGGTGAAAGTCATCAACGCTTACAACAAATTCGAATTGCCCGCCTATTGGGGCAGTGGCAAACGCGCCTCCGCCGACGGCACGCAATGGAGTGTGTATGAGCAGAATTTGCTAACCGAATACCACATTCGTTACGGCGGCTATGGCGGCATCGGTTATTATCATGTCTCCGACACTTACATCGCGCTGTATTGCCGGTTCATCTCCTGTGGCGCGTATGAAGGGCATTACATCTTTGACGGACTGATGGCCAACACGTCGGATATCCAGCCCGATACCGTGCATGGTGACACGCAGGCACAAAATTATCCGGCGTTTGCGTTGGCGCATCTGCTGGGGATCAAGCTGATGCCGCGCATCCGCAACATCAAGGATCTGACCTTTCATCGGCCGGACGGTCGCCTCAAATACAAGCATCTGGATGCCATTTTCGGCGCGCCGATCGACTGGAAGCTGATCGAGACGCATCTGCACGACATGCTGCGTGTCGCGGTATCGATCAAGCTCGGCAAGATCACCGCGTCCACCATCCTGCGCCGGCTCGGTACCTACAGCAAAAAGAACAAGCTGTACTTTGCCTTCAAGGAACTGGGCAAAGCGGTGCGCACAATGTTTTTGCTGCGCTACATCAGCGACATCGAGATCCGCAACGAAATCCACGCCGCCACCAACAAGAGCGAAGAGTTCAACGGTTTCATCAAATGGGTGTTTTTCGGTGGAGAGGGCATCATTGCCGAAAACATCCGCCACGAGCAGAGCAAGATCGCCAAGTACAGCCACCTGGTGGCCAACATGATCATCCTGCACAACGTCGACCGGATGACGCGCATCTTGTCGGAACTGAAAGCGGAAGGCATGGCGCTGGAAGCGGAGGTATTGGCCGGGCTGTCACCGTACCGCTACGCGCATATCAACCGCTTCGGCGATTACACACTCGACTTCAATCGGGAGTTCGTGCCGCTCGATCATGCGGCGAAAATATTGAATTAAAACAATACGATAAGTCAGAAATGGCTGTTTTTCTCACGATTCCCGGCCGACCCTCAAAAAGGATGGCAACGAGAAAGACAAACGACTGGCCAAGAAATTGACGTAAACGGTTTTTCTGCGCGGACGCGTTCTCCTCTTTCTTCAGCGGCTCAGACTGCAATTGTTTTCAACGGCACATGGTGGCTGATTGTGGCCTAAAGTCAGTTTAGACTTGAGTGATTACTTGTCGGCCTCATCGGCAGTCAGCTGGTGACCCATAGCGAGATAGGTCGCATCCAGAACCTCATCATTCTTTATCCGACAAGAAATAGTTTCTAACGCCCGAAGCAGGTGCTCGGCAACCCCAAGATCTTGCTCGATACAGGCGCGCGTTAATGCATTTTCTATGTCGTTTTGAAGTGTGGAAGTGACGATACGGTTGGGGCCAAGCGGGAGCGCTCCGGGTCGGCGAGAACGAAGCAAGGGCCGGCGATTCATCGTCTTACACTCCTTTTTGTTGGCATCAGACCAGCGATCGTCGCAACGGCACGGCAATTCAGCTTGTTATTCGATTGTTAGTTCAGGTAGATATTTCCACCATTGCCAAATGGGAAGGTCAAGAAAAATCAGTGTAGTGTTGCCAACACGACGACGGGTAGTATAAGCACCATCTCTGACAGTTTTATTTGTGCTAAATGGCAAGGACTGGCTTCGGCCGGCGCACTGCCGCAGGGTGTCTTGAAGGACTGGCAGTTGCAGCTGCGTGATTTTACTCAGTCGCTGTGACGGCAATACCATTGTTCACGACAGCACTCAGTTTCCGCGGGGCGCGAAAGCAATGATCGCCATCCCGACTAGCACGATGCCGCTGCCAGCCAGGTCCCAACGATCAGGGCGTATGCCGTCAACGGCCCACAGCCAGGCAATCGCTGTTGCGACATAAACGCCACCATACGCCGCGTATACCCGACCCGTTGCGGCCGGATGCATTGTCAACAACCCCGCAAACAACGCCAGGCTGAGTGCGGCGGGCAACAGGAACCAACTGCTGCGATCTTGTTTCAGCCATAACCACACCAGATAGCAACCCACGATTTCTGCCATCGCAGTCAGTACATACAAACCGAAAACATGGAGTGGATGCATTACTCATTCGCCTCCTTAACGACGTATCCGCAAAATAGCTTACCCGCAATGGCTTGCACAAAAAATAATCCGCCGCGATCAAACTGATCGCGGCGGGTGTCCATAGCCAGTCGAGGAGACTCGTGCCACCGCAGATGCTGCCATGCGCTGACACGACATTGGACAAGAAAACGGTTTACGCTTTTAGACCATCGATAAGCTGGTACGATTCCACTGGGGAGACATAGACCAGACCGGCGATCGCTTGACCGGTACGGGCATGGTCGCAAATCAGTTTGACGGCCAAGGCGGCTTTGTCCTCTTCACAGATCAGCTCCAGCTTGACTTCATCGGTGACCTTTTCGCCGAGCTCGATCGAGTAGTGCTCTTCGACCGCACTGATCGCGTTCAGCAACCCCTTGACGTCAATCACAGTCAGATAGCGAAAACCGGCCGCTTCCAGCGCATGCACGACATCCGACACCCGGCCACGGTGCACAAAGGCGGTAACGATTTTCATGACGAGGACTCCTCAGACGGGGACAGCTCAGAACGGGCGCGGCGCGTTTCCAGCCATTCGTATATCACCGGCAGCAATACCAGCGTCAGCAAAGTGGAGGTGATAAGACCGCCCACCACGACCGTTGCCAATGGCCGCTGAGTTTCAGCGCCGACACCTGACGACAACAGCATGGGCACCAGACCGAGAATGGCAACACTCGCAGTCATCAGCACCGGCCGCAAGCGCAGCAGCGTGCCCTGCAGCACGGCTTCCCGCACCGACAGACCGCGCTCACGCAACTCGTTCAGGAAACTGACCAGCACGATGCCGTTCAGCATCGCGACACCGAACACCGCGATAAAACCAATCGCCGATGGTACCGACAGGTACTGCCCGGTCAATGCCAAACCGAGCAAGCCGCCGATGGTGGCGAATGGCACGTTGGCGATGATCAGCGCGGCATAGCGAATCGAATTGAATGCGGTGTACAACAGCACGAAGATGAAGAAGATCGTGATCGGTACGATGATCGCTAGCCGTGTCAGCGCCCGCTGCTGGTTCTCAAACGCACCGCCCCATTCGACCCAATAACCAGCCGGCAAGTCGACAGTTTGCTTGATCGCGGCATTGGCCTCCTGCACAAACCCATCGATATCGCGGCCGCGCACGTCCATCTGGATCACGGCATAACGCTGTAGCTGTTCGCGCCTAACAAACGAATAACCCTCAGCGACATCGATATCGGCGACTTGCGCCAGCGGAACGATCACGCCACCGGGTGCTGAGAGTGGCAGTTGCCGTATTGCCTCCAACGAAGACTTGTTCGACTCTTCCAAACGCACGGCAATGTCGAAGCGTTTGACGCCATCGAGCAAGGTCGTGACCGGTTCACCGCCGATGCCATTCTTGACAATGGTCAGCACATCTTCGGCGTTGAGACCGTAGCGGGCAATCGACTCGCGGTTCACCTTGATCCGGATTTGCGGCTTGCCGACATTGGCTTCCAGCGACAGGTCCGCAACGCCCGGCACGCTGGCGAGCACATCCTTCAGGGTGGCACTCAAGCGGTCGAGCTCGGTCAGATCTTCGCCATAGAGTTTCAGCGCCAGTGTTGCCCGCACACCGGAGATCAACTCCTCAACCCGCATCTGGATCGGCTGGGTAAAGCCGGCGACGGAATTGGGCGCCACGTCTTCCAGCAGTTCCGCCATCGCCTCCTGCAATTCGCCGATATCACGGCCGGTGGTCCATTCATCTTCCGGATGCAGCGCGGTGTAGATCTCCATGTAATTGACATCGGCTGTTTCGCCCTTTTCGGCGCGGCCGATCATCGCCAACGTGGTTTCCACTTCCGGGAATTGCTTGAACGCCTCTTCGATACGTTCGGACAAGGCAATCGATTCATCGAGCGAGGTCGACGGGATCGACGTGACCCGCCACATGATCGAGCCTTCCTCCAACTGCGGCATGAATTCTTTGCCGAGGAAAGGGAACAGCGCCAGGCTGCCCACCAGTGCGGCAATCGATCCAGTTACAACGATCTTTTTCTGCGCCAGCGCCCAGCTGATCAGCGGTCGGTAGCCAGCCTTCAGCCAGGCCACCAGTTTGGTGTCACGTTCCTCCTTGGCACGCAGAATGATCGCGGCAAGCACCGGGATCAGGGTCAGCGTCAGCAGCAGCGAGCCGGCCATCGCGAAACTGATGTTGAGCGCCATCGGCTTGAACAGCTTGCCTTCCAAACCCTGCAAGCTGAACAGCGGTAAAAATACGACGATGATGATGATGATCGCAAACGAGATCGGATTGGCGACCTCACGGGCAGCGGTCAGTACAGCCGACGTTCGGTCGACCTTCTCGCCATGGGCTTTTCGCTCCGCCATGATCCGAAACGCATTCTCGACCATCACCACAGCACCGTCGACCATCATGCCGATGCCGATCGCCAAACCGGCCAAGGACATCAGGTTGGCCGACAAATTTGCCTGTCCCATGCAGATGAACGCGATCAGCATGGCCATTGGCAACGCGACGATCACGACGATGGCGGAGCGCAGTTCGCCGAGAAACAGGAACAGCACGATAGCGACCAGGATCGAGCCTTCGATCAGTGCGCGCACAGCGGTGTTGACCGCCTTGTCGACCAGATCGGTGCGATCATAGATCGGTTTTAGCACGACACCATCGGGCAAGGCTTCCTGCACGATGGCCAGTTTGCCTTTGACTGCTTCGACCACGCCTTTGGCGTTCTCGCCAATTCGGGCAAGCGCCATGCCGAGAACCACTTCCTTGCCGTCGCGGGTGACCGCGCCAAAACGCGTGGCCGCTGCTTCGGTGATCTCGGCGACATCGCGGATATAGACTGGGGTGCCGTCGTCGGTCTTCAGCACGATGCGACCGATATCCTCGCTGTCAGCGACCAGCCCGAGACCACGCACCAGATACTGCTCCTGGCCGAGATCGACATACTGGCCACCGACCTGACCGTTGTTGGCTTGCAGGGCCGTCATCACCTCGGTGAAACCGATGCCATGCTTGATCAGCTTCAAGGGATCAATGCGAACCTGAAACTGCCGCTCACCACCACCCCATGAGGTCACGTCATCGACACCGGGCGCGGTGCGTAACATCAAGCGCACGTTCCAGTCCTGCAGCGTGCGCAGATCCATATCACTGATGTTGGCGTTGAGCTTTTCATCGGCGCGTTCCAGCGTGTACCAAAGCACCTGACCCAGACCCGATGCATTCGGCCCCATCTCCGGCCGGCCATAGCCTTCCGGAATACGATCTCCGACTTCCTGCAGGCGCTCGTTGACCAGTTGCCGGGCGAAGTAAATATCCATGCTGTCGTCGAAATAGACGGCGACATAAGACAACCCAAACAGACTGACCGAACGGATCTCCTGCACCTTTGGCAAACCGGCAAGCGCCGACTCGATTGGAAAGGTCAGCAGCTGCTCGACGTCTTCCGCAGCAAGACCGGGCGACTCGGTGTAGATATTGACTTGATTCGGCGTGACATCCGGGAACGCATCAATCGGTACCGTATTGACGGCCCGCAAGCCCAGAAACGCAATCACGGCAAACGCGATCAGTACCAGAAACTTGTAGCGTAGCGCGAGTTCAACCAGATGGTTCAGCATGGCCAAACCCTCCGCAGAGCAGGGTGGTGCACGTATCGTGAGCGAAGACAGGCAGCGATGAAATTAGTGCGCATGACCTTCTCCGATCTTCGATTTCAGTTGCCGGGCTTTCAGCGCATAGGCGCCTTTGACCACAATTACATCGCCGGCATGAACGCCGTCGTCGATGATCACGAGACCACCTCGGCTGGCACCGGTCTTGACCGGTACCGCGTCATAATCGCCGGGGCCTGCTGCCGTGAACACCACCATCTGACCATCAAGCTGTACCAGCGCCTCTTTCGGTACCGCCAGTTGCTCAGTGCCACCCCGGGTGCTGATCCATACCTCGGTAAATTCACCCGGATGCAGCTGATCCTTGTCGTTGCGCACTTCAATGCGCACCGGGGTCGTCCGGGTACCTTCTTCGGCACGGTGGGAGAGCTGTATGACTTTGCCGGTCAGCTCGATTTTGTCATGGGCCATGATGCGGACGCTGGCACCAACCGTAATGCGCTCCGCCGTGGACGGCGGCAGTTGCGCGATGATCCAGACGCTGTCTTCGTTGACCAATGTGAACAGGGTGCGACCCGCATCGGCGCGCTCACCGATCAGAAAATCATCAGACGTCAGACGGCCGGCATGGGGCGCCGACAGGGTCAGCTCGCCATTGGCATTGGCCGATTTGCCAGCGAGCAAAGCATCGATGGCTTTTTCATTCATGCCGAACGCACGCACTTTGGCCAGCGCCTGATCGCGCGCGATTTGCGCTTCCAGATAACGGCGGCCGGATACTGCTTCACTACCCAGCGCTTTCACCCGTTGCCATTCGCGGTCGGCCACCAGCAGCACGCCCTGTGCTTCGGCCAACTCGATGCTGGTAAGGGTGACCAGTGCTTGCCCGGATTTCACTGCATCACCGAGTTTGGCGTGGCGCTTCTGCACCAGCGCTGGCACCCGTGGGCTGATCAGGGTGGTGGCATAGGCGTTTGATTTGACTTCACCGGGTGCTCGGATTTCATCACTGAGCGTTTTTGCTTGTAGCGTTTCGGTGACGATGCCCAGCTGTTTGATCTCTGCAGCGGTGAGCGCTTTGCCTTCGGCGTGCTCGCCCTCGGCATGTTCTCCTTCTTCGTGGTTGCCTTCATGCTCGGCAGCGTAGCCGAGCGGGGCTGCCAGCGTCAGCAGTGCGAGCACAGGCAGCAGCGAAAGCCACTGTGCTGGGCGCATGTTGTGGCGACGTTTCGCGTTCAGATAAATGTGTTTCATTGTCAGGAAGTCCATGAAAGCAAAGTCCGGATCAGCGGTTGGCCTGATCATCGAAGTTGGTCGGGTGGGTATCCGGCACGCCGGCCCAGCCGAGAAATTCACCCGCACTCAGCAACCAGTCGAGCCAGGCTTGCCACACTTGGGCGTTCAGTTGGCGACCGCGGGCGTTGGTATCGAGCGTTTGGTTGAGCTGCACGAGATAGTCGGCACTGGACAGCTCGCCGGCTTCCCACATGCGCTGCAGCAGCTCGGCCCGCGCCGTGACACGACTCGCCGGACTCTGCTGCCAGCGCTGCCAGGCGGTGAGCAACGCGTTGTAGCGGACGGTGGTTTGGTTGGCCTCGGCGCGCAGACGGCGACGGGTTTCCTCGAGATCGGCTTGCGCTTCATCGGCATCGGCGCGGGCGGCGGTCACCTCAGCGCTGTAGCTGTTCAGAATCGGCAGCGGAATGCTGACGTTGAAGGCCACCAGATCATCGCGGATGCCATCAGCTTCGACGGTGCCGGTGCTGAAGGACAACACTGGATCAGGTCGCCGCTCACGTTCAGCCACTTTGATGCGCGCGCTGGCCGCGTTGGCTTGCTGATGAGCTTGCCGAAGCAACGAATGATTGGAGAACCTGCTGTCATCGACTTGCACGGTCGCCGTCGACGGCAAGCGGTCCATCAAGATGGGCAGGGCAACGGTATCGCTACCGAGTGCGCGCAGTGCTTGCTCAGCCCGTGCTTGCTCAGCCTCCAGTTCCGCGAGCTGGGCAAGGGCTTCCTGTAGCGCGAGCTCGGCCAAATCGCGTTCAATCTGATTGATGTCACCGGCGCGCAAACGGCGGCCAGCCAGTTCGGCGAAGCGGGTCATCAACTCGACCCGCTCGTGTCCGAGCGCGGCTTGCTCCTGCGCTGCCTGAAACGCGATGACTTCGCGCAGCCAGTCGGTACCCGCCTGCTGCAATGCAGCCTGCCACTGAGCAAGTGCTGCCCGATATTCTGCGTCGGCAACATTTTCGCGAGCGCTGCGTTTGCCCGACCAATCAATGGCCATCGCGATGCCGATTTCACGACGCTCTTCGGCGCCACTTTCGGTTCCCAGCGACAGCTCCGGGTTGTACAGCGCCTGACCGGCGGCGTTTAGCCGTGCCGTAGCGGCAGTGAGCCGGGCTCGCGCCGCTCGGACACCGGGATTGTGAGCCCAGAGTTGTTGCAACGCCGGGCGCAGTTCGGCTGGCAAATGGCTGCCGGATAACAACTGTTCGGACCGATGGTTGTCGGCTTCGGCGCCTCGTGCTGTCGGCAGATGTAATGCGAATGCGAACACCAGGAGCGGTGTGGCCGCTCCAAACAAAAAACGCATGATTCCTTCCTTCCAGAATGACTTGGCATGACCGGGTGCAGTGCACGCAGTCAGCATCAGCTCACCGCAAGTGAGCGCAGAGGTCGTGGGGAAGGTCGGTGTTAAATGAGCAGGCGAACGGTGCGCGCAAACTCAGCTGAGGCGCGCCGTTGTACTGGCTCCGAGGCAAGTGATCGGGAGGGAATTGCGGTATCGGCAAAAGCACAAGCGGCAGGCGCCGGCAAGGCGACCGGAGTGAACTTCAGGAGCTTGGTTTCTTTGGCGGGTGTCGCCTGACTGGCATCATCGTCGCAGTAGCTGACGACGTGGTCATCGTGACCGTGCGCATCGTCGTCAGAATGAGCATCGGCCAGATCCAGTGTGCCCGGCTCATGGGCATCCTGGTGGCCGACGTGATGCACGATGAGTTGACGCGTCTGCTCCGTCGCCACCACCACGGTATCGGCCGGCTCGTTGCTCATGACACTTTGCAGCGAGGCGAGCCGGTCCAGACCGGTGGCGCACCACAGGTAAGTCAGCAACGCGAGCAGCAAATAGTGACGATAACGGCGCATGGGGCGGCCAGAAGGCTCGTGAATGATGGCGGAAGCGGAGGTCATGCTAGGTAGCCGACGCCGGTGGCGTCAAGCGCGGACTGCGCACCAGCGGAACGGCTTCACGCAGAATCTTGACTGCTGAGCGCAGGATAATCACCGCCATCACCAGACCCAGCAGCCGATCCGGCCACGGGCTGCCTGTCCAGCCGACCAAGCCGGCGGCGATCAGCACGCTGACATTGCCGAGCATGTCGTTGCGCGAACAGATCCAGGTTGCCCGCAGATTGATGTCGGCACCGCGAAACCGACTCAGCAGGACAAAGCATATGGTGTTGACGAGCAGGGCCAGCATGCCCATCACGGTCATGGCCATCGGCTCGGGCGTACTGCCAAGCACGCTGCGCCGGGCCACTTCGATCAGGATTAATAATCCCAGCATGAGCTGCAGGCTGCCGTTCAGGACGGCGGCCTTGGCCTTCAGCTGCAGGCTGCGACCGACCGCATACAGGCTGACGCCATAGACAGCGGCATCGGCAAACATGTCCAGTGAGTCGGCCATCAAGGCGGTCGAGCCGGCTAGCCAGCCGGTGATGAACTCGGCGAAGAACATCCCGGCATTCAGGCAGAGGACGACCCACAGCATGCGGCGCTGCTGGCGCTCCAGAGTCTCGGTTTCACAGAGGTCGTGGTCACAGCAACCGGCCATCACGGGGCTCCTGTCGGACTGGCATGGCGGTATTTAAAACCCTATAGTGGCTATAGACTCAAGTCGTTTTTGGGAGGCGGTGATGCGGATCGGGGAACTGGCGGCACAGGCCGGGGTGGATGTGCAGACCATCCGTTACTACGAGAAAGCAGGGCTGATGGCAGAGCCGCATCGCACTGAAAGTGGCTATCGCCAGTACCGGCGCACGCAACTGGAAAGGTTACAGTTCATTCGCCATTGCCGTTCGCTCGACATGTCACTGGCGGAGGTGCGCACGTTGCTGGATTTTCGGGACCATCCGGATCGTGCCTGCGCTGATGTTGATCATTTGATCGCGCAGCATCTGGCGCAGGTACATCAGCGCATCGCACATATGCAGCAGCTTGAACAGCAATTGAAGCTGCTGCAGCAGCGCTGTGGTGAACAACGCACAGCCGCCCAATGTGGAATTCTGCAATCGCTCAATACTGCGGCCGAAGGCGAGTCGGATAGCGTGCCGGCCATTTAGTCAGGTCTAGCGTCAGCTTTGGTGTCGCCAACATTCTCGCCGGAATGACACTGCGCGCCGAGGTGACGGAAAAGACGCTCCAGAGCGTGCGGTGCGCCGGCAAGTATAAACGCTATTGGGGTTAACCCCTCAAAGAACACGTCATCACCAGCCGTTCGCAACCAGTTGCGCTCACGTCCAGGGTGCAGCAAATGCGCACGATCGTAAATGCCCATAAGGTACGCAATGTTTTGTTGCTGCTCGTTGGACAGGCTGGTGAGGTCCTGCAGGGAAAACGGACGCCGCATTGTGGAATCTGCCCCAACCAAGACGGTCAATTCATCTTGAGTTAGCGCCAGCGCAATGCACGCATTACGAAACTCGGCACGATTTGCTAATCCAGTAAACATAAATATCCTGAAGAGACTTCTGCTATATAAGGCCCAGCACTTGGTTGCGCTTACAAAGCTTGTGGTTGCAGCATTACCTACTGCATTTGTGCACCCAAGTATTGATCAATGGCCTCAATACCTACTTCGCCGTCACGCAGCATGATCTCAAGTGGTGAACAACCTGCCAAAGCGGTGCTGCAATTACGAATCCATGTGCCGTGCGATATGGCTGGAACGAGTGTAGTTATGGCCCGATGAATGTTCCACAAATGGCTGACTCGTATCAATAACGCCTCAGGAATCACCTTGCTGCCGTCGAGGTAGTCTTCGCTAAACGACTCACTACTTGCCAAACCGAGGAGGCGCGCTTGCTCTGAGGCATTCAGTCCCCAGTCCTGAGCGATTGCTTGCAACAGGACCTTCGTGACGCGGGCCACCTGCGCTGGCTCACTCTGTGCCAGAAAGAAAGACGGGTTATGGGTGATCGAGCTATCGATGGGATCCAACTGGCAACCTCCCAGCCGTTGATGTTGGCCTGTCGACAGGCCAAGTGGAGCCACTTGTCAGTGGTGGTGCAATCAAACAACGTCGGAACCCAATACCGCAAAGTCCCGCGGCGAGACCGGATCGCCCTGCGGCTCGGAATCGAGATCGGGATTCAGCGTCAGTAAAGAGCGCTACACGGCGACCGGAGATACGTGGCGGTGGATGGCGGCGTACAGCGCTTCGGCCAGCTTACTCCGGCAAGACATTGGCAGGAATGTCGGTCGCAACAGAAATTACCGGGAACGTCTGGCTTGGCAACCATCTGTTTTTCTTGAAGTTTCAGCAACAGCCTTGGCAATTAGGTGAAATTAGCAGAGCTTGCCTAATTCATGAGCCAGTGGAGCCGGTCATTTGGAATGATACAAATTTGCTTCGCGAACATTATTGGCTCATTCATCCCAATTGCAGCATAAATAGGCGCCTGGTCCTGCTATGTGCTATGACGTAAGAGCATGAATTCGTGGAGGATTTTTGATCAAACATGTGCCGCAGAAGGAAAGGTAGCGACGTCAGTGGTGGGACAAATTTACTTCGCATGTTGGTACAAAATTACTTCCGCGGACAAAAACCCTGATTAGCGCCTTATTCAGCAAGTCATTATTTAACATAATATACATTATGCGCCACTTCATGTATGGAAATGCCGAAGACGTATTGCAGCTATCGACCGGCCCCGACACGGTTGTTTGGCCGGGCTGCCCAGGCCAGAACCGGGTCGCTACGGTCTGGCTGCCAATCGCATCCCATGCCTGATGACTGTCGGTTGATGCCAATAGCCGTCAATTGGCGAACTAATCAGAAAATCACAGACAAATCCGCAGGTTGTCACGGCAAATACGGCTACATTGCCTATGCTTCAAGTCACCTGAACTCCATTCGACTCACTCCGCATGCCTCGTAAGCTGGCCAATATTGACTGGGCCGTCGTCGCAGTTGCCCGTCATTTGGCTGTGGCTCCGCCAAGTTGCCGGGTCAATGGGCCAAGCCTGGACGTATTGGTTCCCCAAGTTGCCTGTGCAGCCTGCGGGACCTGCCGACGTGTTGGTTCGCCACGATGAGCTACTGGTCGACCATCAGTCTCAAGGCGGCTTTACTTCGCTTGCTCGCGATGACATTTCTGCTGGTGATGGTTCTGGCCGGTCTAGGCATCGCCATCTATGAAGCCCGGACCTATCAGCAGCGTGTCGAGGCTCAGGTAAATGGCCAGCTTGAGGTTGTCGCGCTCAATCTTCAGGCCGCGCTGGATTTCGATGACCGGGAATCCGCTCTGGAGACGCTGCGAACCTTGGCGCTGGATCCGCGCTTCGTAGCGGCATTTGTTTATCGTGAAAACGGTGAATTGTTCGCCCGCTTTGTCACCCCGCTCGGTGATGCGCTTGAGGTTAAGGACAACGTAGCGAATGAGTCTACCGATGCCGCCCGACTGCTGCGCGTGGCCACGCCAGTGCAATATGACGGTGAAGTAACGGCCACCATTCATTCGGTCTATCGGCTTTCGCAGCTGACCGATCGCTTGCCGCAATACTTTATCGTTCTTGGTGTGTTGATTGTGGCACTGGGTGTCATGACGGCCTTGCAGTATCTCGCCGTTGAGAAACTCATTGCCAAGCCCGCCCGTGAATTGGCCAGTATTGCCAGAGTCATGTCAAGGCGGTCATCGGAAGATACGCGCTTACCGGAGAATGAGATCCAGCAATTGCGTGTTGATTTTGAGCAAATGCTGGATGCGCTGACCGAACGAGAATCCCGCCTGCAAAGTCAACAGGATCGGATGCAGCTGGCACTCAAGGCGGCACAACAAGGCGTTTGGGAATTGAACCCGGCTTCGGGCGCCATGGTTTGGGATTCGGCCATGTTTGAAATCACCGGGCTTTCGGAAGAGCACTTTTCCCCAAGTTGGTTTGGCTTGTTACAGCTTGTGCGCGAAGAGGATGCGGAATTGCTGGAAGCCAGCCGAAATCGCCTGCTCAGTGAGGGGCGGACGGAAAAGGCGGTTTTTCGCTGGTCACATCGCGAAAAAGGCGAGCGACACCTGGAGGTGGTTGGCAGATTGTACGCAGCTGAAACCGGCTCTCCTGGTGTCATCCGGGGGGTAATCCGCGATGTTACCGACACCGTCAATTCAGAGCGGGCATTGCGTGAAAGTGAGCTCCAGTTCCGACGGCTGATCATGCAGTCGCCGGTCGCCATGTCGGTGATCGACATCGCCGCCGACATTTCGCTCGTCAATGACGCTTTCATCAAGTTGTTTGGTTATGCCCGTGCCGAGCTGACCAACGTCGCGGTATGGTGGCCCCTCGCCTACCCTGACCCCGACTACCGGGCCCATGTGATTGCCGAATGGCTGAAACGTCTCGAAAGCATGGAGCGGACCGGAAATCCGTTTGTCCCGATGGAAGTGTCGGTACGGTGCAATGACGGAGAGTATCGCTATGTGGAATTTACCGCTCAACAAATTGGCGAACGGACACTGGTCATTGCACTTGATTTGACCCAGAGAAAACGTGCCGAAGAACAGGTGACTCGCCTGAATGAGCAATTGGAGCAACGGGTACGCGATCGGACCCAGGAGCTGGAAATTGCCAATCGCGAACTGGAGGGCTTCAGCTATTCGGTGTCTCATGACCTGCGGGCGCCATTACGTGCAATCAGTGGCTTCGGCGCCGCGCTCAATCAAGAGTACCGTAACAAGCTGGATGCCGACGGTCAGGGCTATCTCGACCGCATGCTGATCGCCAGTCAACGCATGGGGCAATTGATTGATGACCTGCTGCGATTCTCGCGGTTGTCGCGCACCGACATGCTGCAGGAACCAATTGACATGACGGAACTGGCGAAGCAAGCCTGGGCCGATTTGCAGGACATCAGTGAGGAGTCATTGGGGCCGTTGCAGATGATGGAGCTGCCGTCAGCCTGCGGTGACCGCGGATTGGTCAAGCAGGTGCTGGTCAACCTGCTCGCCAACGCGGTGAAATTCAGTCGACACCGACAGCCTCGCGAGGTCGTGGTCTTCACTGAAAGAATCGATGGCGAGACCATCTATGGGGTGCGCGACAACGGCGTCGGCTTCAACATGGCCTATGTGGACAAGCTGTTTGGGGTCTTTCATCGACTGCATCGAGCCGAGGAATTCGAAGGTACGGGTGTGGGGTTGGCACTGTGCCGCCGTATTGTAGAGCGCCATGGCGGCCGGATCTGGGCTGAAAGCGAACCGAATGAAGGCGCAACCTTTCGGTTTACGCTGTCCGCCGCCAATTCGACTAAAGTTTGACCGGATTGCATTTGTCGGAACGTCGGGGCCCGAGCGGCCTTGATCTCCGTCAAGCTAGCGGCAAGGGCATTCCCGGATAATTCTTGGGGTTACCATCCGGAAATCGGGTGAGATAGCGGCGCAAGGCCGGCAAAGGCCTTATACGCAAAGCAAAGTGGAGGCTTCATGGGGAATCACAACACCGGGGCAGGCGTTGACTACGAGTTTCGCGTCGTACGTCAGTTTGCCATTGCCACTATCGTTTGGGGGGTGGTCGGCATGCTGGTGGGCGTCATTATCGCCGCCCAGCTGATCTGGCCTGAGCTCAATTTCAATGTGCCGTGGCTGTCTTATGGTCGACTACGACCGCTGCACACCAACGCGGTGATTTTCGCCTTTGGTGGTTGCGCGCTGTTTGCCACCTCCTACTGGGTGGTCCAGCGCACCAGTCACGTACCGTTGGCATTCCCCAAGCTGGCTGCGTTCACCTTCTGGGGCTGGCAATTGGTGATTCTGCTCGCCGCCATTACCCTGCCACTCGGTTACACCTCGGCAAAAGAATATGCCGAGCTGGAATGGCCCATCGACATCCTGATCGCCGTCGTCTGGGTCGCCTATGCGGTAGTGTTCTTCGAAACCATCCGCCGCCGCAACACCTCGCACATCTATGTCGCCAACTGGTTTTTCGGCGCGTACATTCTGACAATTGCCATCCTCCATATCGTCAACAGCGCAGCGGTGCCAGTGTCGCTGACCAAGTCATATTCGGT
This sequence comes from Permianibacter sp., assembly GCA_041914645.1. Taxonomy (GTDB): domain Bacteria; phylum Pseudomonadota; class Gammaproteobacteria; order Enterobacterales; family Permianibacteraceae; genus Permianibacter. The sequence continues at coordinate 27,176 of JAYSCY010000014.1, read as the reverse complement.
CTATCCCGGCGCGGTCGATGCAATGGTGCAGTGGTGGTATGGTCATAATGCAGTCGGTTTCTTTCTGACCGCAGGCTTCCTCGGCATGATGTATTACTTCGTGCCGAAGCAGGCCGGTCGCCCGGTGTACTCCTATCGCCTTTCGGTCGTACATTTTTGGGCGCTGATCGCCGTTTACATGTGGGCCGGCCCGCACCACCTGCACTACTCTGCCCTGCCCGACTGGGCCCAATCGCTCGGCATGATCTTCTCGCTTATCCTGCTCGCGCCGAGCTGGGGCGGGGCCATCAACGGTGTGATGACGCTGTCCGGCGCTTGGGACAAATTGCGCACCGACCCCATCATTCGATTCCTGATCGTCTCGCTGTCGTTCTACATGATGTCGACCTTTGAAGGTCCGATGATGTCGATCAAAACGGTGAACGCGCTGTCGCACAACACCGAATGGACCGTTGGTCACGTCCATTCCGGCGCACTCGGCTGGGTCGCGTTTATCACCATCGGCTCGATGTACGCGCTGATTCCACCGCTGTTCGGCAAGGAAAAAATGTACAGCACCAAGCTGATCAGCTGGCACTTCTGGGTGGCCACTATGGGCGTCGTTCTCTATATCGCTTCGCTCTGGATAGCCGGGGTCATGGAAGGGTTGATGTGGCGTGCGGTCAACGCCGACGGTACCCTCACCTACACCTTCGTTGAAGCTTTGAAGGCCAAGTACCCTTACTACATCATCCGCCTGCTCGGTGGCCTGCTGTTCCTGAGCGGTATGTTGATCATGGTATACAACGTCATCAAGACCCTGAACTCCCCCTCCACAGCGGCTGCACGTCAGCCTGTGCTGAAGGCTGACTGAGGAGACGCGATAATGAATCACGAAAAAGTCGAAAAAAACATCGGCCTGATGGCGATTCTCATCGTCATCGTGGTGAGTTTCGGTGGTCTGGCCGAAATCGTCCCACTGTATTTTATCAAGGACACCACCGAACCGGTTGCCGGCCTAAAGCCGTGGACCGCCCTTCAGCTCGAAGGCCGCGATGTTTACATCCGGGAAGGCTGCCATGTCTGCCACACCCAGATGATTCGTCCATTCCGCGCCGAAACCGAACGCTATGGCCATTACTCGCTGGCCGGCGAACATGTCTGGGAACATCCGTTTCTGTGGGGCTCGAAGCGCACCGGTCCGGATCTCGCCCGCGTCGGTGGTCGCTACTCCGATGAATGGCATCGCGTGCACCTGACCAATCCGCGTGTAGTGGTGCCGGAATCGAACATGCCAGCCTTCCCGTGGCTCAACGATAACGTGCTGACCGGCGAAGGAACCGCGAAGAAAATGAGCGCCATGAAATTGCTCGGCGTGCCGTACAGCGACGAGCAGATCGCGAATGCCAAGGCGGAGGTCGCCGGCAAAACCGAAATGGATGCAGCGGTCGCCTACCTGCAGGGACTGGGCACCGCAATCAAGGTCAAGAGGTAAGCATCATGGACATGAACTGGTTCCGTGGCGCCATGACGGTGATCTGGCTGGTGATTTTTCTCGGCGTGGTGTGGTGGGCGTACAGCCCGCGCCGCAAATTACGGTTTGAGGAAGCGTCCCGGTTGGTCTTCGACGATCAGCCCCATCCGCACAACACCCTGACCAACCGGGAGCCCTAATCATGAGTCTGACTGTCAGTCTCTATATCATCGCGTTGGTCGTACTGAATATCGGTGGTTGCTGGTGGTTGCTGGCCAAGACCAAAAACCTGCGTACCGATGAGGACGCCAGCGGTAAGGTCAACCACAGCTATGACGGCATCGAGGAATACAACAAGCCGTTGCCACGCTGGTGGTTGTGGTTGTTCTACCTCACCATTTTCTTTTCGATCGGCTACCTGGTGCTGTATCCCGGTTTTGGTCACCTGCCGGGTGTGCTCGGTTGGACCCAGGCCGGGCAACATGCCGAGGAGGTCAAAATCGCGGAAGAAAAAGTTGCGCCGCTGTACGCCGGCTTTGCCGCCAAGTCGCCGACGGTTCTCACGCAGGATCCGGCAGCCATGGCGGTTGGCGGCCGGCTGTTCGGCAACAACTGTGCGACCTGCCACGGCGCTGACGCCAAAGGCGCACCGGGTTTCCCCAATCTGACCGATGCCGATTGGATTTATGGCGGTGAGCCAGAAACGATCAAGCAGACCATTCTCGGTGGTCGTCAAGGCATGATGCCGGCATTTGGCGGTTCACTGGATGAGCCGACCCAACTTGCCGTGCGTCACTACGTGCTGTCACTGAGCGCGCGTGAACACGACAAGTCGCTGGCCGCGCAAGGCAAGAGCAGTTTCGAAACCGTCTGCGCGGCGTGCCATGGCGTTGATGGTAAAGGCAACAAGATGCTGGGTGCCGTCAACTTGACCGATGAAGTCTGGTTGTACGGTGGCACCCACGGGGCCATTGCCGACACCATCAAGAACGGTCGCAATGGTGTGATGCCAGCACATGGTGATCTGCTCGGCGAAGCGCGTGTGCATGTGCTCGCCGCTTATGTACTGTCGCTGTCGCAAGCGGGAAAATAATCGGCGGCAAGCTGCAGGGTGACCAACAGGATACGTGAACAATGGCTGGTGACATCCCGGTTCAGGAGCTGTACGTCAAGGCGCCAAAAATTTACGCCAAAACCGTTGATGGCGTATTTGCAAAACTTCGTACGGCGTCCATGTGGTTGCTGCTGGGATGGTACTACCTCGCGCCCTGGCTGACCTGGGAAGGTCGACAAGCGATCCTCTTCGATCTGCCGGGGCGCAAATTCCATTTGTTTGGTCTGACCTTGTGGCCCCAGGATTTCATTTTTCTGGCCTGGCTGCTGATTCTGGCGGCCTTGGCACTGTTTTTCTTTACTGCTGTCGCTGGCAGGCTGTGGTGCGGTTATGCCTGCCCGCAAACGGTCTGGACCAAGACGTTCATGTGGATGGAGCGGATCACGGAAGGTGACCGCAACGCCCGGATGAAGCTGGATAAACAGCCTGCCAGCTTCGAGAAAATCCGCAAGAAAACGACCAAGCACACCCTCTGGATCGTGTTTGCGTTGTTCACTGGTTATACCTTCGTCGGTTTCTTCGTACCCATTCGCGAACTGTCGACCGACATGCTCCATGGCACGCTGGGGGGCTGGGGTTGGTTCTGGGTGCTGTTCTACAGTTTTGCTACCTACGGCAATGCCGGCAAGCTGCGCGAGCAGGTCTGCATCTACATGTGCCCGTATGCACGGTTTCAGGGCGCCATGTTTGATCGTGACACCCTGATCATTGCCTATGACGAAAAGCGTGGCGAGCCGCGTGGTGCCCGCCGGAAAGAGGTCGAACGTGGCCATGATGGGCTCGGTGACTGCATCGATTGCAAGCAATGCGTGCATGTCTGTCCGACCGGCATCGACATCCGCGACGGCCTGCAGATTGCCTGCATTGCCTGCGCAGCTTGCATCGATGCCTGTGACGACGTCATGGTCAAGATGAATTACCCAAAAGGGCTAATCAAATACACCACCGAACACCGGGATCACGGCAAAGAGACCCATGTGCTGCGGCCTCGCATCCTGATCTACGCAACGTTACTGCTGACTTTGTTCGGCTTGTTTATTTACGCCCTGTCGGTGCGCACTCCATTGCTTGTTGATGTGCTGCGTGATCGTGGGCGCTTGTACACCACAACTGCCATCGGCACGATCGAGAATGTATACACGTTGAAGGTCATGAATCTGGATCAGGCTTCGCACCGTTATCGGCTGCAAGTCACGGCAGCAGCACCGGTTATCGTCAAGGGTGAAACCGAGTTTTCAGTGCCGTCGGGAGAGATCAAGAACATCCCGGTACGGCTGGAAATCGATCCCTACGAAATAGACGCCGTTACCAGCAAGGTGACCTTCCGGATCGAATCACTCGATGAAGCCGACGTTGCAGTGGAAGAACAATCGAACTTCATCAAGCCCGCCAATGCAGGAGCACGCTGATGGCTGACCTGACGACTGCCACACCGGCACCGGTCAACTGGTTGAAATTGCCATGGGCATTGCTGTGGCTTCTGCCAGCGTTGTCGGTTGTCGCCGGTCTCACTACGGTTTACATCGCTGTCCGTTACGGTGACAGCATGGTAAAGGACGACTACTACCGGCAGGGGCTTGCCTATAACAGCCAGCAGACGGCCGACCAACAGGCGGCTGCCATGCGCTTGCACGCCATGATCCTGCTGCTGGACCAGCAACTGCTGGTGACACTCAGCGCCGAACAATTACCAGTCCTGCCCGACACCTTGACGCTGCACCTGTCGCATCCAACTGAAAAAAGTGCAGACATGGTACTGACCCTGACACGGCAACAGGGTGCCCAATTTCAGAGCACTGCCCTGCCAACAATTGCCACCAACTGGCATGTTCAGTTGGCTCCTGCCGATGGCAGTTGGCGTCTGCGTGGTCGCTGGCAACCACCAGCCCCCGTGCAATTGAAACCCGAAGTGTACTGAGTCGAAACGGCGGCAAGAATCCGCTGCCGACCGAAAACCAAACCACCTCGCTACGGCGGCTGCACGCCGTCATCAGATTGCCAAGGAATTCAGCTGTGTCCTGTTATCACTGCGCGGAACCCTGCCCCGACAACACGCCATTCACGGCAGTGCTGGCCGGCAATGAACGCGCGTTTTGTTGCGCCGGATGTCAGGCCGTGGCTGAAGCCATTCACCAGGCCGGTCTTGCCAGCTATTACGAGTTTCGGCAAACGCCCGCCCGCCGCCAACAGCAGGAGTTGCCAGCAGCGTTGCTCGCTGCACTTGAGCAAAGTGCGCGGGCCAATGCCTGCCTGGTGGAAACCGCCGATGAAAGCCGGGTGGCGTTATTCATTGAAGGCTTGAACTGCCCGGCATGCAGCTGGTTGCTGGAACGTCATTTGCGCCAGATGCCCGGCACCCGTGAGGTTCAGGTGCAATTGGCCGCACGCCGGCTGATCCTGCGCTGGGATAGCAGTCAACAAAGCTTGCGCGAAGTGCTCGCCGGGTTGCAGCGCATCGGTTATCACGCCACCCCCTATTCACCGGATCGTGTCGAACAGCAACTCGAACAGGAAAGCGGCGATTTGCTCAAGCGTCTGGCGGTGGCCGGATTTGGCATGATGCAGGCAATGATGTATGCAGTAGGCCTGTATCTTGGCGTCATCGGCGATCTCGATGGCAATCATGAGTTGTGGCTGCGCTGGAGTTCGCTGCTCGTATCCTTGCCGGTGTTGCTGTACAGCGCAGCGCCGTTTACCCGCAATGCACTTACCGCGCTGCGTTTGCGCAGTCTGAATATGGATGTGCCGGTCGCGGCGGCAATCTGGCTGGCATTTCTTGCCAGCAGCTGGAATACCCTCACCGAATCCGGCCAGGTCTATTTTGAATCCATTGGCATGTTTGCCTTTCTGTTGTTGCTCGGTCGTTATCTGGAATTGAAAGCGCGTCAGCGCGCCACCCGGGCCGCCGGCCTGCAGCAACGCCTGCTGCCACAAACGGCGCGGCGCTGGCAGTCAGGCCAATGGCAGCCGGTAGCGTTGAATGAAGTTGCAATCAATGATCGCATTCTGGTGGCGGCAGGTGAGACGGCGCCAATCGATGGCACCGTATTGTCTGGCTCTGCTGGCGCTGACGAGAGTCTGTTGACCGGCGAGCCGGCCCAGGTGGGAAAAACGGTCGGCGCAACCGTGCTCGCTGGCAGCGTGATTGCCGCTGGTGCACTGGAGCTCACCGTCACCCGCAGCGGTGCCGACACTTATATTGCCCAGCTCACTCGCCTGCAGGACGAAGCGCTGGCACAGCGGCCACCACTGCAATTGCTGGCTGATCGGGTTGCGCGCCATTTCACTGCCGGTTTGCTGCTGCTGTCCGTGATTGTCTATGGCATCTGGTGGCTGTATGTACCGGAGCGGGCATTCGACATCTTGCTAGCAGTGCTGGTGGTGACCTGTCCGTGCGCACTGTCGCTGGCACTGCCCACCGCTTGGGCGGCGGCAACCCATCAGCTGCTGCGCGAAGGCGTGCTGCTGCGGCGGGCGGCGGTGCTGGAGAAGCTGGCTCGGCTCACCGATGTCGTGTTCGACAAAACCGGAACGCTGACAACCGGCAACCTGCAGATCACGACGGTGCGCACTCGCAACGACGTGTCACGACACCAGGCGCTGGCGCTTGCAGCCGCGCTCGAGCGCCATTCCAGACATCCGATTGCCCATGCCTTTCATAGCCATGCCGACGATACCCTGCATGCGACCGATGTCAGCGAAACCGCCGGTCTGGGCGTGCATGGCGAACTGAACGGCAACCGCTATTGGCTCGGTCAGACACGCTGGTTACCGGCGTTGGCACAGTCACATATGGCCGATGCAAAAACAGATGATGGCGAAATCGCACTTGCCGATGCCTCAGGCTGGCTGGCCTCGTTTACGCTGCAGGACGAATTGCGACCCGAGGCAGCGCGTCTGTGCCGCGAGCTGCAGAGCCGTGGCCTGACGCTACACCTGCTCTCCGGCGATCACGCCGGCGCGGTAATGCGCTGTGCACAAACACTCGGCATCGGTACCGCATTGGCGCGGCAGACTCCGGCCGAGAAATGCGCGCGAGTTCAGGCATTGCAAGCCGATGGTCGGCGCGTATTGATGCTGGGCGATGGCATCAATGATGGGCCTGTGCTTGCCGCTGCAGATGTGTCAATGGCAATCGGCAGCGGCGCTGATTTTGCCAGACGAGCTGCCGATGCCGTGCTGTTGCAGAATCAATTGCTGGCAATACCAGCGGCAATTGATCTGGCCGGCCTGACTCGCCGCATCGTCTGGCAGAATCTGGGCTGGGCATTGCTTTACAATGCGGTGGCATTGCCGGCCGCGATTGCCGGTGTGCTGACACCGTGGCAAGCCGCATTGGGCATGTCAGTGTCATCATTGGTGGTGACGGTCAATTCGTTGCGATTGTTGCGTACGCGAGTGACGCCATCGACCGCCATGACCGGACCTTCCTTACTGCAGGAGCGCATCGCGTGAGCGCGATCTACGTTTTGATCCCGCTGGCGATGGCCATTCTGGCCCTGTCCATCTGGCTGTTTTTCTGGGCCGTCAAACGCGGTCAGTTCGATGACCTCGACAGTCCCGGTCATAGCATCCTGATGGAAGACTCACCGACGCCGCCCAAGCAAGCGAACTCGCCCGCTACCACAACAACACCGGAGCGTCCCGATGAGTGACGCTGGCTGGTTGCTTGCGGCGTTGCTGACCGGTATTTTCAGCGCCGGCCACTGTCTGCCCATGTGCGGCGGATTTGTCACCCTGCTGGCGCAAGGTGTGGCTGGCAAGTCCGGTTTCGAACGCTTTGTCCTGGTGCTCGGCTTCAGCGTCGGTCGGGTGGCCGTTTATACCCTGCTCGGTCTTGGCCTTGGAGTCATGGTTCAAGTCGTAGTGGTCGGTTCCGGTTGGCAGACATTTGCCGTTGCACTGCGGCTGCTGTCGGGCGTGCTGCTTATCCTGATGGGCTTGTATGTAGCGCGATTCTGGTTCGGCCTGACCCGGCTGGAACGGCTGGGCGCCAAGCTTTGGCCTCGGCTGCAGCCCATGATGCAGGCGTTGCGCACTATTCATCATCCGGGGCAGGCCATTGCCGCTGGCGCCATCTGGGGTCTGTTGCCGTGTGGCCTGGTCTACAGCGCGCTTGCCACAGCGGCAACCCGCGCCGATGCCTACGAATCAGCCATGTTCATGATGGCGTTCGGCTTTGGCACCTTGCCGGCCCTGACCATGGCAGGGTTGGCAGCCAGCCCGCGCAGCAAGCCCATGCCGAACGGTTTCCGGCTGGTTGCCGGCCTGTTGCTGATTGCACTGGGGGTCTGGGTTTGCCTGATGAGTCTGCAAAGTCTGCAGGCTGTACAGGATGGTACTGATCCACATCAACACCATCATCAGAGTCATGCTAGCCGTACTTGATCAGGGTCAAGCCGCTTGAGCTCGCCGCTTCCTACACTGCAGGCATGTACCGATGTCTGCAGCGAGGACATCGTATTTGTCACCAGCGCGGGCCGTTCGAATGCCGCCCGGCTTGGTGATCGAGCCCTGCGGACTTGCCGACATGACCATGATTCTCAACTTTCCGATTCAGCAGGCACCAACGACGATCAACCGGGATCTGATTGCTCGCTATAACCTGGCGGGACCACGCTATACCTCCTACCCCACCGCCCTGCAATTTCGCGACGATTTCACCGAGCGCGATTACAAGGCCGCACTGGCCAGCCTGAAACCGGAAACGCCGCTGTCGCTTTACCTGCACATGCCATTCTGCGCGACACTTTGCTATTACTGTGCCTGCAACAAGATTGTTACCAAGGACCGGACCAAGAGCTCCACCTACGTCGAGTATCTGAAGCGCGAAATGGCGCTGCACGCCAAACATCTGGGCCGCAAACCGAAAGTCAGCCAGATGCATTGGGGCGGTGGCACCCCGACCTTTCTGAGCCACGCCGAAATGGCGGCCGTGGTCAAGACCCTGCACCAATACTTTGATTTTGCCCCGCGCGATCAAGGCGAATACGCCATTGAAATTGACCCACGCTCAATCCAGTCTGACACCTTGAAGTTCCTTGGTGAGCTGGGCTTCAACCGGGTTAGCCTTGGCGTACAGGATTTTGATGAGCGTGTTCAGCGCGCGGTCAACCGCATTCAGTCATTCGAGCAAACGGAACAGGCTGTCGCCCAATCACGGGCAAACGGCTTTCGCTCGCTGAATATCGACTTGATCTACGGGTTGCCGTTCCAAACCGAGGAAAGCTTTCGCCACACGCTGGAGCGGGTGCTGCTGCTGGAGCCGGATCGGTTGTCCATCTTCAACTACGCTCACCTGCCAACCCACTTCAAGCCCCAGCAGGCGATTCCGGTCAATGCCTTGCCAAGCCCGGAAGAAAAGCTGCGCATCATGGAATATACCGTCGGCTTCCTGACTCGCTCCGGTTACGCCCATATTGGTATGGACCACTTTGCCAAGCCTGACGACGAGCTGGCTGTTGCCCAACGTAACGGCCAGTTGCAGCGCAATTTCCAGGGCTACTCGACCCATGCAGAATGCGAACTGCTGAGTCTTGGTGTGTCATCGATCAGCCAGATCGGCGATTACTACTTCCAGAATGTCAAAGATCTGGAACAGTACTACGCCAAGCTCGATGCCCATGAGCTGCCACTGTGGCGTGGCGTCAAGCTCGATCAGGATGACCATATCCGTCGAGCGGTGATCATGCAGCTGATCTGTCACTTCCATCTCGAGTTTGCCCAAATCGAAAGCCGGTTTGGCATCGTGTTTCGTGACTACTTCCGCCGCGAACTGGAACGGCTGCAGGAGTTCGTCGATGATGGCCTGCTGCTGGTCCATGATGAAGGCATGGAGGTGACGCCACTGGGCCGTTTGCTGATCCGCAATATCTGCACCACCTTTGACCGCTACCTGTCAGATATGGCTGAGGGGCGCTACTCCCGATTGATTTAATCGGGTTTTGAGCAGACTTTTTATTGAACAACGGTGTCTGCCCCCTTATGCTAGCCGCCATTGCGTCCGAGGAATTCAGCACCCATGCGCGCCATTGACGCCACCAGCAGCCTTCTGCCAAAGATTTCCTGCCAGCAGTGCAGCATCAGCCAGCTTTGCCTGCCCGTCAGCCTCGCTGAAGCCGAGGTTGAGCACCTGGACAGCATCATCAAGCGCAATCGCCCGTTGCAGCGGGGCGAACATATGTTCCGGGCCGGTGAAAACTTCGTTTCGCTGTTTGCCATCCGGTCCGGCAGCCTGAAAACCTATACCGTTTCGCCAGATGGCGAGGAACAAATCACCGGATTCCATCTGGCCGGCGAAGTGATCGGCCTTGATGCGGTTTACCGGCAGTCACACCCAAGCTTTGCCATGGCACTGGAAACCACCATGGTTTGCGAGCTGCCGTTTGAACAGCTGGAAGAGTTGTCCGGCAGCATTCCTGGCTTGCGTCAGCAATTGCTGAAAGTCATGAGCCGCGAAATTCTGGAAGATCAGGAACTGCTGCTGTTGCTCAACAAGAAGAATGCCGAAGAGCGCTTGGCCGCATTTCTGATCAACCTTTCCACCCGCTATGCCCGTCGTGGCCGTTCAGCCACGCGTATTCTGTTGCCGATGACCCGCGGTGATATTGGCAATTACCTTGGCTTGACCATCGAAACCGTCAGTCGCCTGTTCACGCGCTATCAAAAGTCAGGCTTGATTCAGGCGCAAGGCAAGGAGATTGAAATCATGGACATGAAGACCATGAGCGAAATGGCCGGTACCAACTGCGCGGCACATAGCTGACCATCGACACGGCAGCATAAACGGCAAGCTTCGGCTTGCCGTTTTTATTTGCCACGGCTCTGCATCACTACTCTTTCAGCGCACGCTGGACCGCCGCCACCACCGCATCCAGACCACCGGCCCCGACACGTTGATGCAGCAGTCGTCCCTGCTCGTCCAGCACGCTGATGGTATTCGAGTGGGCAATTTCCTCGCCTTCCTGGCGGTACTTCACGTTGAACAGCAACGCCAGTTCACGCGTATCGTCGGCACTGCCACGCAGAAATTGCCAGCGCGGCTCGTTCAGTTTATGGCTGGTCAGAAACTTGGCCATGATTTCCGGACTATCACGATCCGGGTCCAGTGTAATCAGGGTGAACTGCACCGTTTCTTCTCCGGCAGCGCTCAGCTTCTGCTCCACCCGTTGCAAGTCCGCGACAATGACTGGACACATGCTAAGACAGTGACTGTAAACAAAGGCCAGCACCTGCGGCTTTCCACTCAGACTTGGCAGCATCACGGGCTGATTCTGGCTATTGGTCCAGTGTGTTTCACTCTGATACAGCGAGTCCGACGGCAGGTCAGCAGCAGAGGAGGCCTGGCAAATGCCTGCCAGTAACAAGAGGCCGGCAGCAGCGCGGGAAAATCTTGAACACTTCATGATATGTCCTTTAAATTTGATGGCTCAGTCAGGCTTTACTGGCTGCAGGTCGTACGCACAGCGGAAACCAAGATTGACGACGGTGTAGTTGCCCTGCAGGGATGAGCGCAAGGCGTAGCGCATGAAGGCCGCGTACTGAGTGGGATCAGCACTACCGGCCGATGCCGAGCCACAAAAGAACTGATTATCGATGGCACTGTCACCACGCGATTCGCCCGTCGTCATCGCACTGTTGAAATCTTGCGTCCACTCCCAGATCAGACCATGCAGATCCTGAATACCGTAGCGATTGGGCGCGCGCTGCCCCACTGCTGGGGCAATTGCAGGTGTAGTGGCGGAGTACCACGCCAGTATCTGCTTTTCATCTTGCTGAGGATCGGTGCTGCCAGTCGCCGCGGCATATTCCCATTCCGCCGTTGTCGGCAATCGGCCTCCACGTGCCTGGCAAAAGGCTTTCGCTGCAAACCACGAAACATGAGTGACAGCGGCCTGTGACTCTTCGTGTCGTGGCTGATAGCGCCCATCAACGGTTTGCTGCCAGCTTTGAAGGTAATGAGAGTCGGCAAACAACGGGCTGACTTTGTCGCGCTGCCAGCGCGAGTTACCGTTCAGAAAGCGTTCAAATTGCCTGTTGGTGACAGGTAGGCGGTCGAGCCAAAACGGCTTGATCAACTCTGGCTTCTGCTCGGAAGTGGCAAACAGCGCACGGTATTCACCGGCCGGGATCGCCATCGCATCCGCAGCATTGGCATTGGCCGCCCCAACCAACAGGGCAAGTGCTATAGATGCTGCAGATGCAATAGCGCGATTCATAGTGACAATACTCTTGCTTGAGTCCGTCTGATGGTTCGGCAAAAAGTGCTCGATGGCACCATCCAAAAGTACCATCGAGCACAGTCATTACTCAGTGAATATCCGCTGCAGGTTTTGTGCTGGCCCGCACCTTCTTGACATCATCAACGGTCACGCTGCCACCTTTGTTACCCCACGTATTCAGAATGTAGTTGACAACGTTAACTGTCGATTCGTCATCAAGTTTGACGGCCGGCATGGCACCGACGTAGGTTTTGCCATTGACCTTGATCTCGCCCTGCCGACCATTCAGCACCACGCTGATGGCGCGCTGCTTGTCAGCCAGCAAAAAGTCCGACTTGGCCAGTGGCGGGAACGCGGCGGGAATGCCTTCACCGTTCGGCTGGTGGCACGCGGCGCAGTTTTGATCGTACACACGCTGCCCCATGGCGATCTGTTCATCCAGTGACTTGGCAACCACTTTGCCCGTGCCGGCAGTTGCAGCCAGCGTTTGCATGGCGCCACCTTCTGGCAGATACACTTCATCCGATTGCTTGCCGGAGTAAATGGTCTTGTCTTCCGGACCAGCCACTTTCAGCATACCGAGAGCGCCCTTGTTGAAAGCACGGAAGATCGAATGATCAACCATGATGAAGGTGCCCGGTACTTCCAGTTTGAAATCAACAATGGCGGTGCCACCCGCAGGAACCAGCTCGGTTTCCACGTTGCGGTTGACGGCCGTGCCGCCCTCGATGAACACGCGGTCAAATATTTCGCCGATCACGTGAAAGCTGGAGACCAGATTCGGGCCGCCGTTACCAACATACAAGCGAACGGTCTCGCCGACGTTCGCTGTGATGGCTTTATCACCCGTCAACGCACCAACCGAGCCGTTGAACACGACATAGTCAGGCTGCTCCTTGACTGCCTTTTCCATATCGAAAGGCTGCAGACCGGCTTCGCCGTATGCCCCTTTGGTGTAGAAATCGCCCTGCATCACATAGAATTCTTTGTCGACTTTCGGCAAGCCTTCCTTCGGTTCAACCAGAATCAAGCCATACATGCCGTTGGCGATGTGCATGCCAACCGGTGCTGTCGCGCAGTGGTAAACATAAAGGCCGGGGTTAAGTGCCTTGAAGCTGAATTGCGAGCTGTGCCCCGGTGCCGTGAAGGACGCTGCGGCACCACCGCCGGGTCCGGTTACCGCATGCAAATCGATGTTGTGCGGCATTTTGCTGGACGGATGGTTCAGCAGGTGAAACTCCACCTCGTCACCTTCCTTGATACGAATAAAGCTGCCGGGAACGTTGCCCCCGAAGGTCCAGAAGGTGTAGTCGACACCATCGGCCATCCGTTTGACCACTTCCTTGGTTTCCAGCTTGACGACAACTTTTGCATTGTTTTTGCGAACGATCGGCGCTGGCACATTCGGCGCCTCTGCCAATACTGCGTTTTCTACCGGCAACCCGGCATTGGCAAGGGCACTCCATAGCAGTGGCAAAACCAACAGAGTGGAAGCAATCTGGCGACGCATAATGAACTCCTTTTGTGGCGTGAAGTTTTAAGGCGTGAGGTGACGATGGCGCCAGCGTAGGCCCTGGCCGGGTGCGAGAAATTGACGCGGGTCAATAAGATGTATTTTTAATGAATCTAAATGGATGTAGGTATGCTGGAGCCAATTGAGACCATCGCGCATTGGCTTTTTGGCGCCTGACCTTGTCAAAAAGAAAGGCCGCCTAAAGGCGGCCATGTGTAGTGCAGTTCCATCCAGACATCGATAAATGTCGCCCTTGGTCCTGTTGGCCGAAGGATTTACCCTAAATGTTGATGCGTTCAGTCATGCTTGATGAAACCTGTTGGCATTGGACAAATGTTCATTCACTTGAAGTCAGCCCCCTTGCCATTCCGTTGTTGGCGGCAACCCCGTCTACATGTCAGCGCCAGCGTTTCTGCGATGCCCCAGTCGACTCACGCTGGCTCGACATCAATCTGCAACAGCTTGATTAGCGCCGGTTTCTTGCTGCCGAGAAAGTCCTCCAGGGTGTAACCATCCAGCACCTTCAAGAAGGCCTGCAACGCTTCCCATAACGCACGCTTCAGATCGCACGCTGGGGTGATGACGCACTGATTACCCGGGCCGAAACATTCCACCAGCACCAGATCCGGCTCGATCTTGCGCACGACATCACCAATGCGGATCTGGTCAGCCGGCATGGCCAGGCGAATGCCACCGCCCTTGCCGCGCACCCCCTCGACAAATCCTTCCTGTACCAATTGGTTCACCACCTTCATCAGGTGGCTGCGGGAGATGGCATAGCGCTCGGCAATCTCGCCGATGGTCGACAGGGTGTCGGCTTCCAAGCCGAGGTATATGAGTACCCGCAAGGCGTAATCGGTGTACTGGGTAATCCTCATGAATCGGGTCTCCGGACAACGGTTTGACTTGGCTCAAATGCCTTGCCGATAAAGATACATCCGTATTGCATCTTTATAAAGATGCATTTAACCTACATCTTAACTTCCTGGCCGGCCAGCCGTCGGTGGGAAGCCATCAGTCGCAATCGCATTTCTACAAAAACTGGCCGCCTGTACTTGTTCAAAAGTACTAATTCATCGGTACAGATTCAAAAGTACAGGCTCAAGAACGGTTCCAATCACTGCCTCGGGAGATCCCGTATGCACAACATAAAGCGACTCGGGCTGTACTTCGCCCTGATGTTCGTCCTCAGTTTCGGCGCCCTGATTTATCTGGGCGGCGAAATCTATCGTGAGGCGCCACCGATGCCGGAGCGGGTTGTTTCTGCTACCGGTGAAACGCTGTATACCCGTGCCGATCTCGACCTCGGTCGTCAGGTCTGGCAGACCATCGGCGGACAACAGACCGGCTCGGTCTGGGGCCACGGCGGCTATGTCGCGCCGGACTGGTCGGCTGACTGGCTGCACCGTGAAGCCACTGCCTTGCTCGATATCTGGGCCCAGGCCGAATACGGCGCCGCGTTCAACACGCTCGGCGTCGGTGCGCAGGGTGCGTTGAAAGCGCGATTGGTCGAAGCCATGCGCACCAACACCTATGATGCCGCCACCGGCACCATCACGGTGAATGCGGACCGCGCCGAAGCTATCAAGCAGGTTGCTGCGCACTATGTGTCGGTGTTCAGCAATGACAAAGCCACCGAAAGCCTGCGCGAGCAATACGCCATCCGGAACAACCCGGTACCAAATGCCGAGTATCGGCAAGCAATGACTGGCTTCTTCTTCTGGACGGCGTGGGCCGCGGGCACCAATCGCCCGGATGACAACATCACTTATACCTCGAACTGGCCACACGAGCCTTTGATCGACAACAAGCCTACCTCGGGTGCGGTGTTGTGGTCGATTGCCAGTGTGATCCTGTTGATTGGCGGTATCGGTTTGCTGGTCTGGTATCACAACAAAACCAAGCAGGAAGAACATCTGGTGCCGCCGACCGCGGATCCGCTCGGTGGTTTGAAACCGACCGATTCGATGCGCGCCACCGGTAAATATTTCATCACCGTTGCCGCGCTGTTTGTCGGCCAGATCATACTCGGCGGCATCACCGCGCACTACGCGGTCGAAGGTCACGAGTTCTACGGCATTCCGCTTGCTGACATCATCCCTTACTCGCTGGTGCGCACCTGGCACACCCAGCTCGGCATTTTCTGGATCGCCACGGCCTGGCTTGCTACCGGCTTGTATCTGGCACCCGCACTGTCGGGCAAAGAACCGAAATACCAGAAGCTTGGTGTCAACGCACTGTTCGGCGCGTTGCTGATTGTCGTGGTCGGTTCGTTTGTCGGCGAATGGTTTGGCGTGATGCAGAAATTGCATCCGGACATGAACTTCTGGTTCGGTCACCAAGGCTATGAGTATGTTGATCTCGGCCGCTTCTGGCAGATCCTGTTGTTCATCGGCCTGATGTTCTGGCTGTTCCTGGTTGGCCGCGCGCTGTGGCCGGCACTGACCGACAAGTCGGCAGCCGGTGCCGAGCAACGTCCGCTGATCGGTCTGGTGTTCCTGTCGACCGTGGCAATTGGTCTGTTCTACGGTGCCGGCCTCACCTGGGGCAAACACACGCACCTCGCGATGATCGAATACTTCCGCTGGTGGGTCGTGCACCTGTGGGTCGAAGGCTTCTTCGAAGTGTTCGCTACTGCTGCCATTTCGCTCATCTTCGTCCGGCTCGGTCTGGTACGCGCCAAAACCGCCAGCAGCGCCGTGCTGTTTGCCACCACCGTGTTCCTGTTCGGCGGCATTCTCGGTACGCTGCACCACCTGTACTTCACTGGTGCGCCGACGTCCATCATTGCAGTGGGTGCGATGTTCAGTGCGTTGGAAGTAGTGCCGCTCGCGCTGGTCGGTTTCGAAGCCTATGAAACCTATCGCCACACCAAAGCGGCGCCGTGGGTTGCCAAATATCGCTGGCCGATCCTGTTCTTCGTTGCGGTGGCGTTCTGGAATCTGGTTGGTGCCGGTCTGCTCGGCTTCTTCATCAACCCGCCGATCTCGCTCTACTACATTCAGGGCCTGAACTCGACGGCGGCACACGGTCACGCGGCACTGTTCGGTGTCTACGGCATGCTCGGTATCGGTCTGATGCTGTTCTGTCTGCGCGGTCTGGCTGGCAGCATCGAGTGGAACGAGAAGATGCTGAAGAGCACCTTCTGGCTGCTGAACTTTGGTCTGGTTGGCATGGTGTTCATGACACTGGTGCCGGCCGGTATTTACCAGGCCATTGCCAGCATCGACGTCGGCTACTGGTATGCCCGCTCGCCGGACATCATCCACTCCTCCGTGATGGAAACGCTGGTCTGGCTGCGTGTTCCGGGTGACATCGTGTTCTCGCTCGGGGCGGCAACGCTGGCGCTGTTCGTGTTCGGTCTGGCCTGGAAGGCGCGTACCCGTCGCGCGGCCATCGGTCAGGTCGCAACCGCCAACGACTGAAAACCATGTCGGACAGGCAAGAAAGGGCTGCTTTGGCAGCCCTTTCTTTGCGGACCAGAATTTCCGCGCTTGACGCGGCGCCCTCGATGGCGACTGACCGCTTGAAATAACCATCGCATTTGTTCTGCACCATGAGGTTGGCAATCATGCAAAACCTGTTGTCATGGCTGGACCAGGATCACCAGTCGGTGCTGCAACTGACTCGCTGGTTGGCCAACTGTGACCCATCCCAAAGCAATTCCGGTTGCCATGATGTGCTATTGCGCGCCCAACGTTATCTTGACGCTCACCTTTGCATCGAAGACGAGATACTGTTTCCAGCGCTGGAGCGGCATCACAAGTATGACGAGCTGCGTCAGCTGCGATCCACACACGGACGCATTCGGCATGCCATCGGCAGAATCAGCGGAGCCCTGATCAACGCCGACTGGCCGCAGTTTCACGGTGAGTCCATGCAACTGTGGCTCGATCTCAAGCATCTGGATCAGTATGAGCAGGAGCGGTTACCTACCATGATCAAGGAACATTTTTCGGATACTGACATGGAATACCTGCTGCAGGAATGCCTGATCGTGCGGCAACGGGCAGGAATCCTCCTTCCCGAGCCACTACCCTGCTGTCTGCGAGTGAACGAACCTGACCAGCGATCCGGCTGAATTTGATATTTGTCGATACCACTGTCCCCGCCTCAGCTCGCAAGCACCGCAATTGATCAAATTACTGATCAATTCCGCTCACATTACCGCTCCTTTTTTGCCGCTCTCCCCACTCATAAAAGGTAGTTGAGCGAATCGCTCGACAATGTTTCCGCCAGTTGACCCCGATCAATCATTGCTTGCTACACGGGCGTAAGCTCATCCCAATATCTGGTGGCCACAATCAACTAAAACCACTACAGGGAGTGCTTTCAATGATTCAGCCGCATCAACTGCCCAAACTGATCCGCAAGCGCGATGGTCGGCTTGCTGACTTCAACGCCGTGTTGATTCGCAATGCTCTGGCCAAGGCAGGTCGCGCGACCAATGAATACGACGAAACCCAAGCCGACCAACTGACAGAAGATGCCCTGAAGGTCATTTGCCATCGCTATCATGCCGGCGATATTCCGACCGTCGAGCAAGTCCAGGACATCGTCGAACAGGTTCTTATTGGCAATGATTTTCTGGCCACGGCCCGTGCATACATTGTCTACCGCGAACAACGTGCCCGACTGCGTGCTGACCGCCGTACCTTGGTGGAAGTGGAAAAGTCGATCAACGAATATCTGACCCGCAATGACTGGCGGGTCAATGCCAATGCAAATCAGGGCTATTCGCTTGGCGGTCTGATTCTGAATACCTCCGGCAAAGTGATTGCCAATTACTGGCTCAATCATGTCTATCCGCCGGAAATCGGTGTGGCTCACCGCGAAGCCGATATCCATGTCCACGACCTCGACATGCTGTCCGGCTACTGTGCCGGCTGGTCGCTGCGCACACTGCTGCAGGAGGGGCTGAACGGTGTGCCGGGCAAAGTCGAAGCCGCGCCACCGAAACACATGTCGAGCGCGGTTGGCCAGATCGTCAATTTCCTCGGCACCTTGCAAAACGAATGGGCCGGCGCACAGGCGTTCTCGTCGTTCGACACCTATATGGCAGCATTCGTCCGCAAAGACCGGATGAGTTATGAAGCAATCAAGCAATGCATTCAAGAACTCATCTACAACCTGAACGTGCCGTCGCGCTGGGGCACCCAGACGCCGTTTACCAATCTGACGTTTGACTGGGTCTGCCCGGAAGATTTGCGCGACCAGATCCCGGTCATTGCTGGCGAAGAAATGCCATTCACCTATGGCGATCTGAAGCCGGAAATGGATCTCATCAACCGGGCCTATATCGAGATCATGACCAAAGGCGACGCCAAGGGCCGCGTATTCACCTTCCCGATCCCGACCTACAACATCACCGAGGATTTCGACTGGGATTCGGACAACGCCACGCTGCTGTTCGAGATGACCGCCAAGTACGGGCTTCCCTACTTCCAGAATTTCATCAATTCGGACATGAAACCGAACCAGATCCGCTCGATGTGCTGCCGCTTGCAGCTTGACCTGCGTGAGTTGCTCAAGCGCGGTAACGGCCTGTTCGGTTCAGCCGAGCAAACCGGCTCGGTTGGCGTGGTCACCGTCAACTGCGCTCGACTTGGCTACCTTTACAAAGGCAACGAAGCCGGCCTGCTGGCCCGACTCGACGAGTTGATGGATCTGGCCAGTGAATCTCTGGAGATCAAACGCAAGGTCATCCAGCAGTTTATCGACATGGGCCTGTACCCATACACCAAACGCTACCTCGGCACGCTGCGCAACCATTTCTCGACCATCGGCGTCAACGGCATCAACGAGATGATCCGCAATTTCAGCGGTGATGACTATGACATCACCGATGATCGCGGCCACCAGCTGGCGCTGCGCCTGCTCGACCATGTCCGCGCCCGGATGACCGAATTCCAGGAACGCACCGGCAATCTGTACAACCTGGAAGCAACGCCAGCCGAAGGCACGACCTACCGGTTCGCCAAGGAAGATCAGAAACGCTTCCCGGACATTCTGCAGGCCGGCAGCCGTCAGCAACCGTATTACACCAACTCGTCACAACTGCCGGTCGGCTTCACCGATGATGCCTTTGAAGCACTGGTTCGTCAGGATGCGCTGCAATGCAAATACACCGGCGGTACCGTACTGCACCTGTATATGAGCGAGAAGATCTCGTCGGCTGATGCCTGCAAGAAACTGGTGCGCCGATCACTCGAGAACTTCCGCCTGCCCTATATCACCATCACCCCGACCTTTTCGATCTGCCCGATTCACGGCTATCTGGCCGGTGAACACGAATTCTGCCCGAAATGTGATGAGGCGCTGCTGCAAAAAAAACGCAATGAAACCGCCTGTCTTGCCTAGTAGATGGGCTGGTTGGATTGGCAAAAAGCACCGGCAAGGTGTTTCAACAAGGAGAAGCAAATGAACGTCAATGAACTGAAACCGGAAGAACGGACCCGTTGCGAAATCTGGACCCGGGTCATGGGCTATCACCGACCGGTCGCCGAATTCAACCTCGGCAAGAAAAGCGAACACCGCGAGCGCAAGCATTTTGTCGAAAAATGCTGCGGCCATTACAACTGAAGCACCAGCGCCTCTCCGGTGATCGGAGAGGCGCCACACAACCTACGCCAGCACTGACACCCACACCATGCCGCCATCACCATGAATGCCGAACAACTGCGTATAGGTGGCTATACGCCATTGACCACCATTGACTACCCCGGTGAACTGGCAGCAGTCATTTTCTGTCAGGGCTGTCCATGGCGCTGCGCCTACTGCCAGAACGATCATCTGCTGGATGCACAGGCGCGCACAGGCCATCACTGGCAAGCCGTTCGCGCGCATCTGGAAAACCGGCGCGGGCTGCTCGATGCCGTGGTGTTGAGCGGCGGTGAGCCGACGGCGCAGGCAGCAGCGCTGACCGTCGCGCAAGAATTGAAAGCAATGGGGTTCAAGCTGGGCGTGCATACCGGTGGTGCCTACCCGGAGCGATTGGCGCGGTTGTTGCCACTCTGCGATTGGGTGGGCTTTGATTTGAAGTCGCTACCGGAGCTCTATGATTTGCTGACCGCTACACCAGGCGCTGGTGGCCGGGCGTGGCAGAGTCTGGACATCCTGCAGGCATCCGGTGTGGCCTATGAGATCAGGACCACCGTGCACTGGCAGCTGTTGTCGCGCGAACGGCTGAGCCAACTTGCGCGGGTGCTGGCCGACCGCGGTGTCAGCCGATGGGCGGTGCAAATTTGCCATACCGATCAGGGTTATTCCCGTCGACTGCCGGCAAACCACTGGACTGATGAGGACTACCAGTTCATCGCTGGAACGATAGCGCCGCTATTTTCCGCATTTGAGTTGCGGCACTAGCGCGTACGTTGATACGAGTCAATGCGGTTCACTCGTTGCTCCAGCAGAGTAGCCGGCATATTGACACAAATGGGCAGCTACCGTGCCACTGCATCGCTACGAAGAGAATTTTGGTGAGGCCTACCCGCAGCAATTGCCAACGCTGGGTGAGGCCATGGTCAACGTGCTGCGTCATTTCGGCGCCGAACGTATCTATGGAGTCGGCGGAGACTTTGCCGCCAATCTGATTGCCGCACTCGATTCTGACCTGTCCGTACTGCCGGCCAGCAATGAGATGCATGCAGCATTCTGCGCCTGTGGCGATGCCGAGGTCGCCGGCATCGGCTTTTGCCTGACCACGTACACGGTCGGCAGCCTGCCTTGCCTTTCTGCCGCAGCGCTGGCGAAGACCGAAGGCTTGCCGGTCATTTTCCTGTCCGGGGCGCCGGGCGAAACCGAAGTGCATCGCCATGCCATTCATCACACCGTTCATCCAAGCGGGGCCTGGCGTGAAGACTATGACGCCGCCTTGCGGGCATTTGCCGGCATTGGTATCCGGGCCGAGCGATTGCAGGGGGCCCGACATCCGGGCCAGCCGAATATTGCGGCTTATCACTTCTACGAGCTGGTTCGTCACGCCTGGCTCAAACGCGAACCCGTGTTCATTGAAATTCCGCGCGATCTCGTTTTTGCCAAGACCCAGGCACTGGCCTTGCCAGCGACACCGGATTCCACGCTGGCCAGTCCCATGGTGCTATCCGGTGCGTCGCTGATTGCCACGAACATTGCCGAAAAACTGCAGCAGAGCAAGGCTCCGCTGATTTACATCGGCGAACAGGTCAAGCTGAATCCGCAACTGCGTCAGGAACTGCAACAGTTCTGCCAGCAACACCGCATCCCGTATGCCACAAGTTGGTTCGCCAAAGGCTTGTTCGATGACTTTGATCCACTCTGCCTTGGTGGCTACAACGGCGTATTCACGGCGCCAGCTCGGCGCCACTATATCGACAGCAAAGTTGATTATGTTCTGGATTTCGGTACCAGTATTTTCAGTCAGGATACCGGTCATGCCTTCCAGACAGGGACACACCGCATTGAGCAAATCAGCAATCGCACCACGGTAAAGAGCACATTGCCGCGTGAACAGGATCTGCTGTTGCTGCTGACCCACCTGCGGACGGTGCTGCCGGCGTCTTTCCGGGCCCCACCCTTTGCTGCCGATCCGATCAGTCCCCAGTTGCCACCGCGGCAGGACAAGCTGGAATTTGCCAACCTTGCCGCCGTACTGAATGCGCTGCAGGCGATGGATACAGCGCACGCCTATGTCTATGTGCCGGAGGTTGGCAATTCCTTCTTTGCCAGCTGTGGCCTGCAAACCCGCGCCAGTCAACTTGGCCGCAGCTGGCTGACCAATCCATGGTATGCCGCCATGGGCACCAGCCTGCCCTACGCCCGAGTCGCTGCCGAACATGCCAAGGCCATGCAGTCGAGCGATCGAATCATTCTGCTGACCGGTGATGGTGGTTTCCATTTCCAGCTCAATGAGCTTATCCATGTGCAAAAGGAAAAGCTGCCGCTGATCATCCTGTACATGCGCAACAATATTTTCGAACTTGGCAAATCCGGTGACGGACCGATCTACCACTGTTCGGACGTCGAATTCGATGTCTGCACTCTGGTACGTGCTTACGGTGGTGAAGCGTTCCGTTGTGAGTCTGTCGGGGAGTTCTGCGACCGATTCCAGCAAGCCATCAGCCGCAACCAGGGTATCTGCCTGCTCGAAATCCCCTGCCGGGCTGGTAGCGATTACCAGAGCCCGGAAATCCGCATGCTCAATCTGTTCATCAAGGCGCGAAATGGTGACGAAACGGCCATGCGCGACTGGGCGGCATTGTGCAAACCGATCTGAGCAGACACTGGGCGTAAGGGGCTGAAACACCATGATGGAGCTGGTTTGTCCGGCAGGTAACCTGCCGTCGCTGAAAGCGGCGGTAGAACACGGTGCCGATGCGATTTATGTCGGCTTTCGAGATGACACCAACGCCCGTCATTTTGCTGGCCTGAATTTCTCGGACGCCGACCTGCAACAGGCGATCGCACTCATCCGACAGCGCCAGCGTCGTCTTTTTATCGCCATCAACACCTATGCCCAGGCCGGTGGCTGGCCGCGCTGGCAGCGGGCGGTTGATCAGGCCGCGGCGCTCGGTGCCGATGCGTTAATCGCGGCTGACATGGCCGTGCTGGACTATGCGGCACGGCGGCACCCGACGCTACCGTTGCACCTGTCGGTACAGGCTTCGGCAACCAGCGCGGCGAGTTTGCAGTTTTATCACCGGCATTTCGGTATCAGCCGCGCGGTGTTGCCGCGGGTATTGTCGCTGGCACAAGTGCGGGCGGTCGCGGCAGCGGCACCATGTGCCATCGAAGTGTTCGGCTTTGGTTCGCTTTGCATCATGGCGGAAGGTCGCTGCCAGCTGTCTTCTTATGTCACCGGCGAAGCACCAAACACCTGCGGCGCCTGCTCACCTGCGAAATATGTCCGGTGGCAGGAGCAAACCGATGGCGTACTCGAATCACGTTTGAACGGCAGCCTGATCGACCGCTTTGCGCCCGGGGAGCGTACCGGCTACCCAACGCTGTGCAAGGGGCGTTTTCTCGTCAACGGCAAACGCTATCACGCGCTGGAAGAGCCGGTTAGCTTGAACACGCTTGACCTGCTGCCCGAGTTGAAACAGATCGGTGTCGCGGCAATCAAGATCGAAGGTCGCCAACGCAGTCCAGCCTATGTCGCACAAGTCGCCCAGATCTGGCGCGCGGCCATCGACGCGGCCACCGCACAACCGGAAGGCTTTCAGCCGCAAGCGGCGTGGCAGCAAACTCTGGCCGATTTGTCAGAAGGCACGCAAACCACTTTTGGTGCTTACCACCGCTCCTGGCAATAGCAAATACCAGACACCAGA
>JAYSCY010000014.1:0-3471 GCA_041914645.1 Permianibacter sp. | reverse complement strand
ACCAGATACCAGATACCAGATACCAGATACCAGATACCTGATACCTGATACCTGATACCTGATACCTGATATCAAAGGCGAGCAGCGTGAACTGATACTCGCTGAAAAGGAAAGACGAGCCATGACAGCGTCCGCAACACTTCAACTCAGCGTCGGCCCGGTGCTGTATTACTGGGACAAGGCTCGCCTGCTGGCCTTCTACGAAACGCTTGCCGCACTGCCGGTCAATACGATCTACCTCGGCGAAGTGGTCTGCAGCAAACGGCGCAGTCTGCGTTGGCCGGAGTGGCTGGATCTGGCGCGGCAATTGGCTAGCACCGGCAAGCAGGTGGTGCTGTCGACCCTGACGCTGATTGAAGCGCAATCGGAACTCGCCAGCGTTGAACGCGCCTGCAGCAACGGTGAATTCCTGGTCGAGGCCAACGACATGGCGGCAGTCGAGTTTTGCAGCGCGAGCGGGTTGCCGTTTGTTTCGGGCCCCCACATCAATCTCTACAACGGTCGCGCGCTGCGCTTTCTGCAAAATCAGGGCCTGCAGCGCTGGGTTTTACCACTGGAGCTGTCGCGCGACCAGTTGCAACTCATTCAACAGGAAGCAGATTCACTGGCTACAACCGCCCTGCCCGAGTTGGAAGTGTTTGGCCACGGTCTGATGCCACTGGCACATTCCGCCCGCTGCTTTACTGCCCGCCATCATGATCTGCCCAAAGACCGCTGTGAATTCCGCTGTATCGACGACCCTGATGGGATGCCGGTTTACAGTCAGGATGGCGATCGGCTATTCACGATCAATGGCATTCAGACCCAGTCTGGCCGCTGCCTTGATTTGCGCCATGCCTGGCAAGACATGCAGCAACGCGGCGTCAACGTCTTTCGCTTCAGCCCGAGTGCTGCCAACCTCGTTGAGCACATTCAGACCTTGGCGAATGCGATCGCCAGCAAAAACAAGCTGGCCAAGGTTCGGCAAGGCGATCTGGACTGTGATGGCTACTGGTATGGTGCGCCGGGCATGATCCGCGTTGTGCCTGGCTGAATCGGTTCCAAGCCAAGCCGGCCAAATCGAGACAGAGCAACAATTCAAGCGGTGCTGGTGTGCCGCAGCAGATAGCGCAAGAACGCAGGCATTTGCTGTGGCTCTAGGGTATCGAGAAAGTTTTTCACCAGCAGTGCCAGCTCGGTATCGCCCTGCATGGTGAGCCGACGTTGAAAAAATAGCGTGTCCGGATCGGTATCTTGCCGCAACAGCGTCAGGAATGCCGGCAAATCACCACGGATGCTCGCATCAATCGGACCTCGATTGGCCTGCACCAATAGCCGTGTTCCTGCGCGGCTGACCCGCAAGGGATACGGCAAGTCGGTGCAATCAATCGCCAGCCAACGCGCTTCCAGCTCCGCCAGTGCGCCCTGCTTCAACGCCGGCTGCAGGATCTCGTTCAGCAGCCGACTGGCAAGTTGCGCCAATAATAATGGCGGCAGCACACTTGCCAATCGCGGCAAGTGTTTCATGCCGGCGGTGGCCAACTGATTCAGCGCAGGAACCGATTCGGCGTACTCTGAAAAGCGCGTCATGACGATTGCTCCGGCGTTGTTTCTCTTTCTGAATGTGAGGTCAGCGTCTGTGCTGCGTTTGCTCGCACACGCACCAGTAGCTCAACCAGCATGGGTTTTACTTGTAGCAACTCTTCAGCACGGTAGTGTTGATGCTGGCGCTTCTGAACACCCAGTTTACTGAGCACGACATGCTGGTTGGGGCGGATGCCATGGCGTTGCAGGCATTGATATGCGCAGGCGCGCGCGCAGCCATCGATAACCAGTATCGGTCGCCCGGACTGGGCCGGCTTGAGCAAAGCCGCAACATCGCCACCTACTCCGGCAATGCATGACATCTCGGCTTGCTGTTCTCGATCAAGCGCCAGCGCCAGATCGTTGGCAAGCTGGGCGGAGCTGGAGCAACCCGAACAGCTATATACCAAGGGCAACGGCGCCTCAGGTGGCGCCATCGGCTGTCGTTGTATGGTCATGGCTTGATGGGCAATCTGCTGAAACAGCCGAACCGTGAAGTCGGCATCGAGGCCTAAAGCCTTAGCTTGCTCACCGCGCGCTTTCAGCATGGGCAATAATCGATCATAGGCCGGCACGTCCGCCACACTGGCTTTCATCAAACCGATTTGTTTGACCAAGCGGGCCCGGCGCGCCAGCAGACGCAGCAGTTTGCTATCCAGCTCATCAATGTCCGCTCGTAGCGAGGCCAATGACGGATTATTGTCAGAAAGGACGTTCATGCCGGCATGGTAGCCAGCTACGCGGCCGAACCAGCTTGATCCGAATCAGCTTTTGGCGGATTCTCAACCGAAACAGTGATCCTTCAATAAAGAACTAAGCCGGTGGCAAGGAGGCATGACGATGATCGCGAGCGCAACACGGCAAACGACCCGACTGGAGGCCTTCACCGATGCCGCCTTCGCGTTTTCGCTGACCTTGCTGGTCATCGCGGGTGACAATGTTCCTGCCAGCTACTCCGACTTTCTGCAGGCGCTCAAGTCGATTCCGGCCTTTGTGGCCAGCGCGGCATTGCTGTTGATGTTCTGGTATAGCCACATGCGGTGGAGCCAGCGTTATGGCCTGACCGATTTGAAGGCGGTCGTGGTGACGTCGGCACTGGTGTGCACCGTATTGGTATTCGTCTATCCGCTGCGCATTGTCTTCAGCAGTCTGTTTCACTGGATCAGTGGCGGCTATTTGCCCATGCCGATCGCTGGCGTGAACTTGTCGGCGCTCAACAGTCTGTTTGTCATCTACGCCTTTGGCTATATCGCCATGTGTGCGCTGATTGCATTGCTATACCAGCACACACTCACCAATGCAGCGGCGCTGCAGCTCGACCCGATTGAACAGCAACGAGTGCGATTCGAGCGCAACTCTTTCCTGCTATTGCTGCTGCCGGGCCTGCTATCACTGCTTTTTCTGGCCGTGGTACCAGCACGCTGGGGACCACTCTGCGGATTCATGTACAGCAGCCTGGCGGTGATCATGCCGATGCACGGCATTTATGCCGAAAAACGGTTGCAGCAAATGGCAGAAGCCAAGCGGGCTGCCGAGATGGGCGGCTAAGTCGGAGACGTGTGTGGAAGCAAACGCGATCTTGCGAACGCCTGAACGACAGGTCGGCGACGCTGCAGGCTGTTGGCAACTGTCAGCGGAAGAAGTGGTGCCCGGGACCGGAATCGAACCGGTATACCGCCATGAAGCGGTGACGGATTTTAAGTCCGTTGCGTCTACCTATTTCGCCACCCGGGCATGCGCGGCATCATAAACGGGCGACGTATGCGCAGCAACGCCGACCGCAGAAACTGTTTGCTGCGATAGAAAAAACAAAGCCCCGAAAATCGGGGCTTTGTTTTAACCGTCTTTCGACGTTTGATTTGGAGCGGGAAACGAGACTCGAACTCGCGACCCCGACCTTGGCAAGGT
>JAYSCY010000013.1:0-82280 GCA_041914645.1 Permianibacter sp. | reverse complement strand
GGTCAGTCTTTGCGACGGCGCAGACCGAAACCGAGCAAGCCAACGCCCATCAACAATGCCGTGGCCGGCACCGGGATCTCGACGATCAGATCCTGGCGGTCGTAGCGGTCACGCTGGTTATCGACCAGCACGGCTAGGTTATGGGCTTTCGGACCTTTGCCATCAAGGCTGGCCAGCCAACCCGACGCCAACAGATACGGGACCGATGCCGGGTTGTTCAGAACGAAGTTGCCGGCAGCAAGGTTTTTGCCACCGCCATCGTACGACAGCTCCCACAGCGCGATCTGGAATGCGGCGGCGGTGGTGTCATTGACCACGCTGCTGCGATAGCGGCCCCACAGTTCAGCAATGGCGGCGCTGTTGTAGCCGGCGCTGCCGAGCGTCATCGCGGTGTACGGGTTCGAGAAGCTGGTCAGGGCAACATCCGGCTCCAGACAGAAGCTCAGAAATTCATTCCAGCTGGTGGTGGCGGGCGCCAGATCGTGCGAGTAGTCCAGCACATACAGACCAGCATTGGCCGACCGGCTGCTGCCATTGAGCGTGTAGGAAATGGAGGTATACAGACCATTGCTGTTGCCGGGGACCGGCGTCGGCGTGAACGCACCACCGGCGCGATCGGCCACCTGAACCACATCACCCACCTGAATTACATCAGCGGCTGCCTGACCCGCCACGGCGGCGACCAGCAGGGCGCCGACGAGTTTCTGGAATGCCATCTTGTTGTTTCCCTGTTTTGCAGACGGCGCAACCATTGCGCCGTACATCCTGTTGAACGGTTGTTGGTACCGGGCTCAGGTCATGAGCCCGGTTTTTTGCCTGATACTGGCCCAGCCCTTCCCGACTGTGCAGGCAGACCTATACAAGTTCCATTCCAACGCAGGACGTTCGTGCTAAGGGCTTGATGCAAAAAGCATTATTGGCGCGATTGTTGAGAACCTGAGGGCATGATGTAAATTTTACTGACAGATGGCGCTTCGGAGCGTAAAGCTGCGCCCGAGCTGTCGACGAATTGTTTACACCGTGGGCTCAGCCGCCCTGCTCAACCGGTGGCAGCCGGAACTGGTCCGGGTAGGGTGCCTGCCAGCTGCCTTCAACAGTCCGGCGCGGGTGCAGGGTAGTGCGCAGGAACACGGCAAATTCGCGACCATGGCCACTCGGGTGTCGGTCCTGAAAGCGGTCGACCGCCGCCGCCGACAGCTGCAGCAACAACGCCGAACCATCCGCGCTGTGGGCAAACGCCTGCCAGTTGGCCAGCAAATAGCGACCGGACAGGCGCAATCGGTACAGCGAACCGGCATCGATGTCATTGAGCAGCAGATCGATCTGGTCGGTTTCAGCCAGGGCCGCCAGTGGCAGCGCCAGATTCCAGCGGCCGTCGGTATCGGCTTCGGCAAACCAGAACGGCACCGCCTGCAGGTGGCTGCGGCGATTCATCAGCGCGGTCGCATCGGCCCGGCTGAGCGATTGCGGATGGCGCAGCAGGCTGGTTGGACGAAGCCGGCGCAGGCTGGTCAGAAAGGCGGTTCGATGAGCGTTCATGCGGTCGCCTCATCAACCGGGTAATACCGCTCGGATGCCATCTGGTACGTCTCGCTGTACGTCTCGATGGCCTGCATGCTGAGTCGGCTGGCATAAACCGAGGTGGCCATGGCATCAACCTTTTCGTTGCTGCTGAGCGCCGTGGCGGCAACCGGGCTTTCCGCCACCGCCCGGGCCGACAAGGCGCGGGCCCGGTCGGACAGGTGAACGCCGTCAGCCGGTGCCGGGCTGGCCGGCAGCGCTTCCGGAGTGGCCGGCAACTGCACCGGGGTAGGGGCACTGCGGTAGGCATTCACGGCATGGCTGGTCATCGGGGAATGCAGTGAAACCGGGGTCATGACAGTCTCCAGTTGGACCTCGTTGAACACGGGACCAATCTACCGGCCAGCCCGACAGCCAACTTGACCCCCGGCGCCAGTCGCTTGACCCTCGACGCCAGCCGGCCGACCATGGCCACCATCGCGGCAATCAGGATGCACAGGCCATGGCCGGCGGCAGCTTCCTCGCCAGTTTCGGATTGATCCTGCAGCGCCTGCTGGTGGCGGAAGGCATCGACTGGCCGCATTTCGCCAAGGCGCTGGGTCTGCCCCACCCCACCAATCCAGCCACGCCCCTGACCGGCCGGCGGCTGCCATCCGCGCTGCTCGACCGGGTATTTGCCGCCGCCTTGCAGCAGCTGCCCGACCCGGCGTTAGGCTTGCGGGCCGGGCTACATTGGCACCCGTCTCACCTTGGCGCACTGGGTTATGCCTGGCTGTCCAGCCCGACCTTGCGGGCGGCCTTGATACGCCTTGAACGTTATGCGGCACTGCTGGGCGATCAGGGTAGCCTGAGCCTGCAGCAGCACGAGCGCGGGCTGACCGTGCGTTTTGCCAGCGGTCGACCCGACGGCCCGGTCAGTCACGCGATGGCCGACCTGATGCTGGCGCTGCTGGTTTCGCTGTGCAGGCACAACTACGGCACCGGCCTGACGTTGCTCGGGGTAAGCCTGCGTCGCCCGGCACCGACACAGCCTGAACCCTGGTTGCAGACGTTTGCTGCGCCGATCCGTTTCGGCGCGCCTGATGACAGCATCACGCTGCCGCTTGCAGCGGTCGACGCCTCACTGGCCACCGCCAATCCAACTCTGCTCGCCAGTCTCGACGAGGCGCTGGCCCGGCAACTGGCGGAACACCGTCCACAGGACTGGACCGGTCGCTGCAAGGCCGCCGTACTGAATGCGCTCGCCGCCGGCGAGCCAAACGAAGCCGCCATCGCCGCTGAACTGGCGCTCAGCTCGCGCAGCCTGCAGCGCAAACTTGCCGCCGAAGGCTGCAGGTTCAGCACACTGGTGCGCGACACTCGGCATGCCCTCGCCTGCGACTACCTGCAACGAAGCGAGCACAACCTCACCGAAATCGCCTTCCTGCTTGGCTTCTCCGAACCGAGTGCATTTTCCCGCGCTTTCAGGCGCTGGCAGGGTACATCACCAAGCGCATACCGGCAGGCCCATGCCGCCGCCGCAGCCACACCGTAAAGCACGTAACACAGAAGGAGAATCACCATGCCGCAATTGCATAGCTGTGCAGAACAGTGTCCGTATTGCGGCGAAGCCATCGAGTTACTGATTGATGACTCGCAGGCGGAACAGGATTACATCGAAGATTGCCAAGTCTGCTGCCAACCGATTAGCGTGCAAGTGTGGGTAGATGACGATAGCGAGATTCGACTTGTGCTGCGCTCGGAAAGTGAATAATGGGGGCGCATCGATAGCAGTCCGGCACGTCACTGCTTTGACCAGCGCTGCGGCCGGGCCAGTTAGGTAGGGGACCTGCAGGCAACTCATCCTGTTGAACCAGCCTTGGCGCGGTTACGCAGCACCGATCAAGACGCCACAGAATGGGCGGGCCAAATAATGTGAGACCCGACGGTAGGACCATTCGCTAGAACGAATTACTGACACCATTTCTTCTTTATTCTTGCATAGGCAAAAAAGGCAAGAACAAACAACAAGAAGCAGGACAGCAGCTGAATGAGATTCGCATTTCTATAACCGTTAAGCGTCAAAAATAACAATGAGACAATGACGGCCAATAGTGACAGCTTCAGAATTGCGCTTCTGAGCATTTTTTGCTCCAAAGTTTGCGAAGGGGGCAATCCCCCTTCGCAAAACCTTTCACATTACTCCGCTACAGCGGCCATTGTGCATTCTTTAACGCCGGCTTGTCCCTTGCTTTGATCAACCAGCTGAAGCTTGGAGCCACCGGAGAACGCGCCCATTTTTACTTCTTGCCAGACAAAATAGGTTTTTCCGGCTTCTGTTTCAACGGCGAGGGACGATTCGGTGCCTTGCGATGTCAGGGTGTGTTTGCCAGGAGCCACATCAAGCATGAAATAAGTCTTGGAAGCCGTGTCGCCGATATACTTGCCATCAAGCGTTACCGGCATCTTCAATGCGGCACCAAGCGTTTCATTGCGATAAACGTAAATTTTTGCTTTGTCTGCGCTGGCAACGAACTGCTTGGCAGCAGCGTCTTGTTCTTTGGTTGCCATTTTAACGCTCGCGCAGCCGCTCAGAAATGCAGAGGCCAGAATCGCTGCAGCCACGATTTTTTGTCCAATTTTCATTACTTCTTCCTCTTCTTTGAGTGTTGGGTGTCGCCATTCCATTTTATGGCGGCGACCAGCGATACTATCATTGACACTGAGCAAATTGCACCTTCCCGGTGGCAGCGATTTGGAGGCCGCAACGCCGTCACAATGGGGCGAGACTGCTTCGCCCACGGCATCAACATAGAGAGGGTGACAAATCTACTAGCAGCGTGAAGTGCTGCGCTGCAGCGTGGACACGGCAGGGTCACTCGTTCAGAGAATTCCGTTGGCTGCTAGCAAGTGGTCGGCCACTGCTGCCGACAGGTCTCGGTAGGACCTGCTGAATCTTGGCTTCCCGTTGTCCATTGTGGCAACCATAAACGCTTTCTCCACCCGCCAGATTCTTTCCACGTCATGAATGCCTATATTTTCCCACTTGGCAAAATAGTGATCGGCTTCTTCAGGGTGAAGGGTCAGGTACTCCGTCACGCAGTCTTTGGTTACGGACAAAGAGAGTCTGAAGTTGTATTGATTTATGGACGGCTGCTTCTGTCTAAGGTAATCGACAATGCGTCCAGCGAGCATTGCCTCGATTTGGTCGACGACCTCCCTGTTCAGTTTGAATATTGGCAATTACCCACTCCCTTGACTGAATCACGGTTTCTGTTTAATGGTCGGACGCCATAATTTGAGTGCGCGTGGCCCTCAGCTATGTGACCGCCGCGCTTACTCTCAAACAAAACCGCCGGCATAAGCCGGCGGTTTTGCATAGATTGCAGCTGTGATTACCAACCAACATCAAGCATCAGTTCTTTGCTGAGATCGGCAGGGCTATCAACCGCATGTTGCAGATCGGCATTGATGCTCGGCTCCATCAACAGGTTTGGCGTCGCGATGGTGTCCCAGTGTGAAACCGATGAACCGCTCTGGAACGGATTCGGCGTGAACATCAGCACGTTGCCGGCGGCATTGGCACCGGCCAATTGGCCGGGATTGACCCCGAGATTGACATGCAGCGACGACGTGGTCCGCGAGCGGGTTTTCAGCGCGGTGCGCAGCAGCGTTGCATCGGCCAGCGTGATCCGCACCGATGGAATGGTGACGGTTGGATCGGCGCCACCGAGTCCGGCTGGTGGCGTGCCAGCAACGTTGTCGGCGATGATGACAGCGCGGGCGCCAGCGTTCTGGGCGTTTTTCACTTTCACCGCAAAACCGCAGACACCACGGTCAATCAACGCGATGTTGTTGTTCACCGCCAGGGCATTGGCACCGGTCAGCGGATCACAGCCATTGGTCGAGATTGGCATCACGGCACCGGAAACCCCGGGCGATGACAACATCGGACCAAAGCTGGCCGGGCCGACCAGATAGTCACCGGCCAGACTGACCGGGCCACTCACTGCCAGCCGCGGTGTGCCGGAGGCCAATACCGACGGTGCGGCTGCCGTTACGTTGTTGCCGGACCAGACCAGCTTGCGGGCATTGAGCGCCGAAGTTTGGCGTTCTGCGTTGGTCATGTTGATCCAGAATTTCGCCTGGGTCAGGTCATACAGGAAGTGATCCCACATCGACGGAAAACCGGCCAATTGGGCACCGGTTGAACCGCTGGTGACGTTGCTGAAGCCGAGGCCATGAGCGAACTCGTGCAACAACACCGTGACCAGATCGATGGCGCTGCCGTGGGCGTTGTCGAGGCCGAGGTAGAACGGCGTGCCAGTCAGGCAACCGGGTTGGCCGAGGTTGGAGTTGAACCGGGCGCGCAGATCCTGCGTGGTGGCATCCATATCGATGCCGGTGAGCTTGCTGGCGAGCGCGGCGTGATACCACGTTGCCGCGTGCGGTGCGTTGGCAAAATCGCGCCAGACCGTGATCGGGCCGGCACTGCCAAGCACGGCGCTGGTCGCGGTGCAGCTCAGCGGCTCCATGGTCGCCAGCACCTCGATAGTCACGGTGCTGTCGAGCTTGGCGCCCCAGATGCTTGCTGCATGCTGGAACGCATTCAGCCGTTGCTGACCCAGCGTGGTGCCGGGGTTGCCGCCAACCGGCGCTACTGGCGTTGGGTCATTGAAACCGACGCCCGGCGCATTGCCGTTGACGATGGTGATGGTTGCGGCGGCATTGGCGAGCAACGGCAGCATGAAGGCACCGCCCAGGACGACGCCGCGCAGAAATTTACTGGCTTTCATCGGCAGTCTCCCGGTTCAGCATGGTCTGGTGAGCAGCGTGCATCGCTGCGTCTTCGCCTTCGGAACAGGCTGCCACCAGGCTGCCGTCGGCAGCGCGGGTAACAACGTAGTAGCTGTAAGCGCTTTCCGGTACTTCGACACCTACCGCACCGCTGGCCAGTGTGAAGGTTCGCGCCGGTGCCGCATCGAGTGCGGCACTACGGCTGCTGCGGCTCTTGCCCGCTGCTTCCAGTGCCTGCGCTTCGTCGGCCGTGGGCGCCCGCAATTGTCCGGTCACCGGGTCTTTTACCACCCGCATGCCGGCAGCCATGTCAGTCGGCGCACTGGCTTGAGGGGCGGGATTCGTTGCCGGGTCGGCGCCGACACTGGCGCCGGAGAGGACTAACAGGCTGGCCGCTGCTAGCGGCCTGATAACCGTGGTCATGTTCATCTGGGTGCTCCGTGGTCAGCGTTCAGGCGGTAACGCGGCGACGCCGCATGCCAAGTAGGCCAAGGGCCAGCAGCGCCAGCCCGGTCGGGGCCGGTACGCCATAGGTCAACGAATCAATGCCGATGTAATCACCGGCAACGCTGGTGTCATCGACGACATAACGCAGCGCGACCCGGCCCATGCCGTGGCCACTGATATCGAAGCTGACCCGGACCATCGCCCAGTCGGTTGGATAGTCCGGCCCGGCCAGCAGCCACTCGACCATGGCGAGATTGTCAAACGCACCGACCTCTGAAGGGCCAGCGCCGACATCAAGTGAATCGCCAAAGGCATACCGCACTTCCAGCGAATCGAAGAAATCGCTTTCATTGCGCCGCGTGTAAAACGTCAGGTAGCTGCCGCCGCCCAGCTCGAGGTAAGGCAGGATCAGCCAGTTGCTGATCTGGCCGCCGAAGCCCGCATTGAGAAAATTGGCCGCGATGTAGCTGTCGTCGGCACCCGCCTGTGCCGTGAACACATCGGCATTACCCTGGAACCAACCGGTTTCGCCACCGGGTGTGCTGCTGTTGAGCAACCCCCAGCCAGCGCCGGTCAGGCTGCTGACATCATCGAAATTTTCCGAAAAGATCGTCCCGGCTTGTGCGGAACCCGTGGCCGCGAGACTCGCAGCAGCTAACAGCAGGGCCGATAAACACCGTTTTCTCATCCTGATTCTCCTCCGGTTTATGCGTGTGAATTGCCTCTGAACGTCGAGCAATGTGTGCGCCGGGTCTGATTGGCGTCTGGGGGACGTCCGCACGAACCGTGCCGGAAGATTAAGCAACTGAGTTTGCTGGGGATTTATTAATCCACTGATTTCCATGTGTGAAATATGCTGACAGTTTCAGACGGTGATACCGGTCTGGTGTTTACAGGGGAACGACCATGGCTGTCGTAATTGGCGAGTTCGGTCGCGGATTAAATTTTGTTGCTGCGCAGCAAAGGCGGACGGCCGAGATTAGCGATCGGCAGCGACTGTTCATTTTCCAAGAGCGAACCCATTCATTTCGGGGATTCAGGCATTCGATGTAGTGTGTTGTGACCTACCGCGCTAAACCGATTTTCTATATCACCGCGAATTCAGGTAGTTCGAATTGATCAGAATCGCGGATCGCTTCAGACCTATTTGAATTTCTTTCGTACAAGCCCGCTTAGGCGGATTGGTATCTACGCAAGCTCTCGAAGGAAAGCTAGAGTGAATTGCGATAGGCATCTATGTCGATGCCGGCGCCAACCCTGCTCAGAAAGGAAACCACTTCCGGCGTGAAGCCTATAGCTGGAGTGGGAATTGAATCATTCATGGAAATATGCAAAACCACTTCTAAGATAGCCTCCAGTCTCAGCTCTTGTTTTGCACGAAGGATGCCTTGCGCATGAGGTGCGAGCTTCTCGATGAGCGCGCTCGACATTTCATAAACGTCAACGAGCTCTCCTTCCGTCTTGCCTATGGATACTTTCCACCAAGCGTGCTTTGGTAGAGGATAGGTTTTGCGACGAACTGAGGTTGGCTGTAGCCCTACAAGTTTGGTCACTTCGCCTGGATCAAAGTCGTCCCCGAAAAGCGCGAAATAGACCTCCCCTTCGTTGGCCATGGAGTCTCCCTTTGCGCTCGATATGTTCGGTGGGTTTGGTTGAGGTGCGACGCCCAACATCAATTAAGTTAACAATGTGGTCTTAGGTAGTCATCCTGAGACTAAGGAAGTTTGTCGGGCTTCGCAAGCTCAGCGCCAAGCTACCGCATGCCGGGACTGCTGGAAACCAGTGGCGAATGCCGGCCGCTAACCGGCACTCGCCATCGTTTGCCGCATTCCGTTTGGCGGTTACTCCGCCGTCAGGCCGTCACGGGCAATCGCCTTGCCGTGCAGGACAACGGTGTCAATCGCGTTCCAGGCATCGACCGTTAGCAGCGGGTTGGCGCTGAGCAGCAGCAGGTTGGCGATCTTGCCGTTTTCCACCGTACCGTAATCCTTTTCCAGGCCAAACTGTTTGGCGTTGTTGAGGGTACCGGCACGCAGCGCCGCATCGAGCGAGACGCCAGCATCGACCATGGCGCGCAGTTCCTGATACGTGTTCAAGCCCGGCTGGTTGGCGTAGACCGGTGCCGACGGGGTGTCACTGGCGAGCAGCAACGGGTGGCCTTTGTCGTGCAACGCCTTGGTAACGCGCGCGCCTTGCTCGTAAACGGTTTTCTGGATCGCGCGAATGCGAGCATCATCATTGCCAAAGAATTCACTGCGCAGTTCGCGCTCGAAGAACTTGCCGTCGTCACTGCGGTAGAACGCCATCAGCGAAGTCGGTACCACTTTGTTCAGCAGCGGATCACTGAGCGTTTCCGGGTAGAACAGTTCACGAATACCGCCCATCACTCGCAGTGTCGGCTGGTAACCGATGCCTTGCGCTTTGACGCGATTGAGCAGTGCATCGATATCGGCTGGCAAGCCCGGCTCGCCGTGGTGCTGACTCCAGTTCCACAGGCCGTGCGCGATCACATCGACTTGCGCGTCGACCGCAATTTGCTGCATGTCGTACGCGTTGGCGTGGCCGACCACGAGCAGACCGGCTTGGTGCGCGGCAGCGCGCACCCGCGCCATGGTTTTCGGTTTCAGCAGCGGGATGTTGTGGGCATCGCCAAAGCCGTCTTCGATGAAAATTTTGACGCAGCGAGCGCCGCTGGCCGCGATACGGGCGACCACCGCTTCCGGCGTGTGCTGGGCCGGATCAACACCGTCGGGAATCGGGTCCGGGTTCTCCGGCTCATGAATGAATTCCGGAATGATGCTGTGCACCTTGTCGCCGATGACAAAGCGCGGATAACCGTTCAGCACCGACGCAGCGCCGCAGCGGAACAGATCTGGTTTCAGCGGCTGAGCGTTATACGCCGCGATGCCATCGGCAAAACCGGCCGGGTCGAGTACCTGGGTGACGCCGTGGTAGAGGTAGCTGCGCGGCTGTTGGCGGTGGTAATCGGCAGCCAGCCGGTCCAGCCCCGGCGACTTGACGCCAAACGGCAGCCCGGCCGGCAGGCTTAAGTGCACGTGGCTGTCCATCAGTCCGGGGGTCAGGTAACGGCCTTCGCCGTTCAGGCGCGGCGTATCGGCCGGGACCGTGATGGGCGTGTCGGCGATGGCGGCAATGCGGCCGTCGCGGATGTGAACCCATTGGCCGGCGACCGGCGCCGAGCGCTCCGGCGAAACCAAGGTGACGTTCTCAATCAGCAGGTCGCTGGCGCTGGCCGGGTTGGCGAAAACACCGGCCATGCCAAGACTGGCGGCCAGCAAGGAACAGTTGAGCGCGCGGTGAAAGCGACGAGTAAGGTGATGCATGACGGGCCTCTTACGGTGAGCGACTTCTGGTCGCGGAAAACACCGGCGCAGTCTTGCCGGGCCCGAGCAAAACCGCCTGAAGACCGTAAAAGCCTTTCTTGAAGAATTTCTAAAGGCGCTAGAATCAAATACTTAACGGCACTGCACGGACCGCCCCTGCCTTGAGCCTCGCTGCTTCAACCCGCCCCGCCCCTTCGTCGCGCTGGCAACTCGGCGACTGGCTGATCGAACCGACCCGCAACAGCCTGCGGCCGCTGGCAGCCGGCGACACCGGCGAGCGGACGCTGGAGCCACGGGTGATGGCCGTGCTGGAGCTGTTGCTGCGGCGGAGTTATGAGACCGGCGGCGAGCCGGTCAGCGACGAGCTGTTGCTGGCCGAGATCTGGCCCGGCGTCGCGGTCAGTGATGCCTCGGTCTATCAGGCCATTGCCCAACTGCGCAAAGCACTTGGCGACACCGGCAAGCCCTACCGCTATGTCGGCCGGGTGTCAGGCAAGGGCTATGTCTTGCTGCAGCAGGCCGTACCGCAACCAGTCGGGCAACAGACTTCTGATGGCGCACAGGTGCCGGGGCCTACCTCCACCGACGATTCCGTCGTTGCCTCAGACGAGAACGTTGCACCCTCACTTTCATCACCGCTTGCGGCACCAGCATCCTCTCCCGCGCGTTGGTTGTGGTCGCTGCCGCTGTTGGCACTCGCCGGTGGCGTGCTGTGGTGGACGCTTCACACACCAGCACCGCCCACAGCGGCCGTACCGGCCGATCCGATCAACGCTGTCAGCGTTGCAAGTGATCGCAACGCCCAACCCGATTCCGCCGGCTGGGACGACTACCTGCAGGGCCGCTGGCTCTGGCAGCAGCGCAAACCGGCGACGCTAATCGAGGCCACCAGTCATTTCCGCGCCGCCATCGCGAAGGATCCGAATCTCGCCCTGGCTTACGTCGGCCTCTGCGATGTTTTTCATTTTCAGTATCTGTATGGCGACTGGCCGCTTGCCAAAGTACTGGCGCAATGCGAACCGTTGCTGCGCGATGCTTTGCAGCGGCAACCGGAACTGGGTGCTGCGCTGGCCAGTTTCGGTTTGCTGAAGCTGACCCAGAATGAACTCGATGCCGCCGATACCTTTCTGGACCGGGCGCTGGTGCGCGAACCCAGCAACGCGATGGCCTGGCTCTGGAGCGCCCAGACCCGGCACCGGCGTGGTGATTTCAGCGCAGCGCTTGAACGCATGCAACGCGCGGCCGAGCTTGACCCGTTATCGGCCATCGTCAAACGCAGCCAGAGCCATTTGCTGATGAACACCGGCGATTTTGCCGGCGCGCAAGCCGCGTTTGAAGAAGCATTGTTGCGCGAGCCCGATTACGCCGATCGACCAGTCGATGAAATTGAGATGCGGCCACTGACCGTCGAGCGCGCGGTGGCGTTCATTCAGTGGGCAAAACGGTTTCCCGATCGCAGCGCCGTCAGCAATATCGAGCGCGGCGTCGGCGTGCAGACCAATCTTGCGATTGTTTACCTGGCGTTGCGCGAT
The DNA here is from genome assembly GCA_041914645.1 of Permianibacter sp. GTDB lineage: Bacteria > Pseudomonadota > Gammaproteobacteria > Enterobacterales > Permianibacteraceae > Permianibacter. The sequence continues at coordinate 70,660 of JAYSCY010000013.1, read as the reverse complement.
TTCGCTTCCGCCGACTCCGCCATTACCGCCGCTGAAGCGGCGGCACCCATGCACCCCTACGTACAGCTGGTGCGCGCGATCTGGTGGCGCGCCACCGGTAACAAAGACAAAGCACTACAGCTGCTGCAACAGCGCGCCGCCCAGTCACCACAGAATCCGTTTTACCGTCAGGTGGCCCTGCTACAGCAAGCCGAACGCGGTGACCGCGCAGCGATACGTGCCCGTTTCGAACGCGAGTTCCCGGACTTCAAAACCGCGATCACCCCGCCGCTGCAGAGCAGCCAGCTTCGCACACTGACCAGCTGGCTCTGGCTGGCAACGCCGACTGAACGACAGGAACTGGCCGGCCCCATGCGGGAGTTACTGAAGCAGTCGGCACTGCCTGCGCGGATGCAGCTGCAATTGCGACTGTTGGTAGGTGAGCATAAAGCCGTCGCCGCCGAATGGCTGACGCTGCTGCAAGCCGGTGAACTACCGTCACCGGCGGACGAGTATTTTCTGCCGGAAGACAATCCGCTCTGGCGTGACTTCCCGCCAGAAGTGTTTGTACAGTTGAATGAAAATCGACAGCGGGCACAACAACGGTTACGTTAAGTGTGCGCAACCAGCGACATCGACCAGTTGTGCAATGAAACTGTAGGGCGGTTCAAGCGAAGCGCATAACCCTGCGCACTTTTCCGTAGTCTGGGTCGTTGCGAAGCAATGACCCGGAGAATTTTTCGTCGACAGAGCCAAGGCTAGCGAAACCCCCGGAACCCGCTACGCTTGTTCCAGGCTACGAGTTCTGGACGGGCTCTGGCGTAAGTGAACTATAGATACTATCCAGTGAGTGTGATGAAAGCCGTAGAACAGGACGCCGGGTTGGTAGGCATGGTCTGGAGGCAACTTTCAAGCTGCCTGAACCTTCCGTACACCGGAGCAGAGCAAAGCTGGGATTTGGAAATGGCTGACGCCAGTCGATTGGCAGAATTCATCAGCTTCTACGAGATTGAGCGTCTTTCTGAAATTGCGCGTAAGGAATTAATGCGCTTGATCCTCGCCTCCACAAATGACGCAATCGAACAAGGATGTATTGGAGACGGCGAGCTGAGCAGGATAAACCGTCTTATCTCCGAGGAGTATTCTCTGCATCGCTCGACTGTTCGCTATTGGGCCTGTGTTGGGTGTGTTGGGGATGATGATCAGGAAAATCTGTTTCCATTGAGCTCTTTTGCGAAGCTGCTCATAGGAAAATTTGAGAATCCCAGCCAAGATAGTCCTTATTTGCAAACCTAGAACGGAATGCATTGCGCCCTACATCTGCCATTGCGAATCAATCAAGACAAGCCAACGCCCACTGCGCCAGTTCGCCTAGCCGCTCATGACTGGTCAGCGCATTAACCTCTGACTTCAATTGCATTAGCCTTCGATTGCCAATCACTACCAGCGCATTGCGCTTCAGGCCAAAGTTGCCGGCGCGCGCCAGCGGCGTGCCGTAAAAGTCTTTTTCCAGACGCTTGCCGGAAGCGGTCAACAGGTAGCGCAGGTCGTCGATGAGGGCGCTTTGTTCATCGACGTCGAGCGGTTGTTGCAGGCTGGTATCAAGCGTGTGGTTGAACAGCTTCTGGTTCCATGGGCAGACGGTTTGGCAGAGGTCGCAGCCAAACAGCCAGTCACCGATGCCGCTGCGCAGCTCCACCGGCGCCAGTTTGCGCGATTCGATATTCAGATAGGAGATGCAGCGGCGGGCATCGAGTTTGCGCGGCTCGATTAGCGCGCCGGTCGGACAGATGTCGAGACAGCGGGTGCAGCTGCCGCAATAGTCTGGCATCAGCGCGGGTGTGCTTGTCGACGTGGCGGAGGGTGCAGCAGATGCCCCCGGATGCGGTTGCAGATTCAGCGAGCTGTAGATTTCACCGAGAAAGAACAGGCTGCCTTTCTGCGGGTGGATGATGCAGGTGTTCTTGCCGACCCAGCCAATGCCAGCGCGATGCGCCAGATCGCGTTCCAACACCGGGCTGCTGTCGGTAAAGCAAAGAAACTCTTCCTGCGGAAACTGTTGCTGCAACAGTGCGGCAATTTCCCGTAGCCGATCACGAAACCAGAAGTGATAGTCCGCCCCCTGCGCGTACAGGCTGACCCGCGCCTGCTTGAGCGGCCAGCTCGCCAGCGGCTCCGGATGCGGGTGGTACGGCATGGCAAACACCAGCGCACTGTTCACCCGCGGCCATTGCCGGCGCGGCGCCTCCTTGACCGGCGCATGCTCGACCAGATACTGCATGTCGCCGTGCATGCCGGCATCGAGCCAGTCGCGGTACAGATCGAAACTGAGCGGCCGGGTCAGTGGGGTCAGGCCGAAATGACTCAAACCGCGTTTCGGCAGCTCGTCCTGCAGCAGCTCGCGCAGTTGCTGCTCGATCATTCGACACTGTCCCGAACGCGCGCTATATCCATCGCTTGGCTCAGTTGACTTCTATCTTGATGGGCGATTTCTCCGCCAGCGCCAGAATTTCCACGTGGCTCATTCCATCAATTTTCTTTCCGATGAAGCGGTAGTTGGTGCCCAGCATCGACGGATCCGCCATCACTTCATGAGCACTGCCCGTTTCAGAAAATTGTATTTTCAGTAGTGCCAGCGCAAACGCGAATCGCCCCTTTTCGTCAAGTTTGCGATTGATGGTTTCGATGCCTCGCCGAGTGGATTCGGCGCTGCTGCCATCAACACGAAATTCCGAGATTGTGCTGGCGCAACCAGCAAACGCCAGCACAACCACCAACACCCAGTGTTTTCCCATTTGGTTCAACCCTATCCATGTTGTTTCAACAATGCCGACACTCCACCATGGCCATGGTAGCAGCGAGGTCATCGCATGACTGCCGACCGCGTTGGGGTGCCGGCTCAGCGTCCCGCTTTCTCTGCCCATTGCCTGGCGCGGTCAATCACTGATTGGATTCGTGGTAGTTGCGGCTCAATCAGATCCGCATGCTTGCGCCATTTGTCCGGTCGCGGCGCGCTCAGCGTATACCGCGACAATGGCAGTTCACCGTCACTCCGACTGTCGCGGGTGAACTGTAGCGCCGATGCCATCCGGCCCAGCTCCCGCTGGGGTGCAGCAACCAACTGGTCATAACGGATGACATGCACGCGTTCAGTTGGCAGGGCCTCCAGATCGTCAAGCAATAGCGATGTTGCGGTGGCCCACTGGTTTGCCACCACCTCAGCCAACGGTTTGCCGATCCATTGTTGCCAGCCCGGAGTCAGCAGAAGTGACCAGGTCAGTCCGGTCCAGCCCGGCAAATTCGGGTAGGTGCGAAAGCGTTGCGATTGCCAGGCATCAATCATGCTGCCAAGGGTTTCACATGGATCGCGATACAAATATACAAATACCCCCTCCGGAAACACGCTATCGAGGAACGGCACCCGAAGCGAATTTTTCGGCGTCTTTTCCAGCATTCGCACACGCCCGGTTGGTGCCGGCTTGCCGTCGCGGTCACGCAGAGCAGCAAGGAAACGATCGCGCAATTGTGCCGTGACCGGGCCTGTTGCCGAGGCCGGCAATAACCGATTGGAACCGAGTCCATTCGTGGCTGGACTGAGTTCAGGCACACCTTCTATCAGCACATGGCTTTCGCCGCCAATGGTGTAGACCTGTGGCGACTTGGCAAGCGCTTCAAACAACATGGTGGAACCGGATCGCGGTGACGACACCACGAACACCGGCCGATCAAACACCGGGTCCGGCACCGGGACAGCGCGCTGTGCCTTGGTCACCCGCGACGGCTGCATTTCGTTGGCACCTTCACCGGCTTGTACCTGAGTGCTGGCGTTGCCGGTTACCGCCACTTTTATGACCAGTGTCTGCACCACGCTGACCAGATCAAGTTCGTTTTTCATCAGCAGTTGGCCGCCACTTATCCGGATCACTTCCGGCACAAACTGGCTAAGCGCTTGCCGGTAGTTTTGCCAACCGGATTCGCGCTCCCCGTATGCTGCCCAGAGCGATTGCCAATGCCGGCAAAAATGCGCCATGGCATGCCGGAGTGGCGTAAGTGCCGGATGCGGTTTGGCTTCAGCCAGAATGAACTGGAAGCGAGAATTGATTTCCCATGGCGTCATCACAATCGGGATGTTGGTGGTTTCGCATTGCAGACGCGGTTCCGCAGATTCAACCGGGGCAATACGCTGTGGTTGCCACGGTTGTGACAGCGGCTTGCCGTTATGATCGCGGCCGGCGCCTGTCATAATCCAGAAGTCAGCACTGCCAACGGTATCAACGACCAGATGTACGCGGGCTTCGACGGCATCATTCTGGACACTGTGTTGACGCCAGGTATCGAAGATCCAGCACTCGCCGGCGGCCATGTTGACTTCGGTGCCGTCACATTCGAACCGCACCGTCGGCTGGGTAATCACGGGAATGTGAATGCGGACCCGGTCTGCCCAGTAATAGCCCTGATCGGCATGACGAGTTACTTCGGCGTGGCCACTGAGTCGCATCAGACGTGATCGGCCAAGGACGACGCCAAGTGATGCCAGCACCTGTCGCAGATACGGACAGGCTTGCAGGTGTGGCGTCGGCTGCATGACCCCGGCAAAACTTTCATTGGCCGGATCTCCATTTGCCGCGATCAACGGCAGCATGGAGTTACCGGGAAAGCCTTGCGGATGTGGCCGCCAGACCGCCTCACCTAGCGCGGTGATCTCTGTTGCCAGCCTCGCTGCGTCAAACAGCAGCGGCAATTGAATGAATGGTGCAACAAGTTTCATCTGCTTTGTCGATCACTGAGGTCAACCGTGGTCGGCAGTATACCGGCATTCATCCGTCTGGCAGCGCTACCCTGCCACTACCCGCGCTTCAACCTTGCACCGGTTGGTCGGGATCGCGGATCAGGAACCCATCTTGCGGGCAAGCCAAGCCTGCACCCCGGAAGCTGCAACCCGGCCACTGGCAAAACAGGCGGTCAACAGATAGCCGCCGGTTGGTGCTTCCCAATCGAGCATTTCGCCGGCGCAGAATACACCGGGCAGGTTTTTCAGCATCAGGTCGTCGGTCAGCGAGCGGAAGCGGACTCCGCCAGCGGAGCTGATCACTTCGTCAATGGGGCGCGGGGCGAGCAGTTTGAGCGGCAACGCTTTCAACGTATTGGCAACCAGCGCCATGTCATTCATCTGATCTTTGCTCAGCACTTCTCGCAGCAGGCCGGCGCGCACACCGGTGACGCCGGCGCGGCTTTGCAGATGCGCCGCCAGGGTTTTGCTGCCGCGCGGTTTGCTGAGCTCGGCAAGCAGGCGTGCCGGTTCTCGGCCGGGCAACAGATCCAGCATCAGGGTTGCGCTGCCGTGCTCTTCGATGGCATCGCGCAGCGGCGCGGAGACGGCGTAGATGAGCCCGCCTTCGATGCCGTTGGCGGTGATCATGGCTTCGCCCTGCTTGTGCCAGTGCCGGCCACGCAGATCGGTGAAATCAACGACCACCGGCTTGAGCGGTTCACCGGCAAATTTTTCGGCAAAAATGGCGCTCCAACCGATATCGAAACCGCAGTTGGCGGGTTTCAGCGGTGCAATGTCGACGTCGTGCCCGGCCAGCAATTCCTGCCAGCGGCCATCGCTGCCCAGTTTCGGCCAGCTGGCACCGCCGAGCGCCAGCACCACCGCGTCACAGCGAAAGCGCTGTTCGCCTTCGGGCGAGGAAAACCGCAACAGTTGCCCGGCTTGCAAACCGGCCCAGCCTTGCCAGCGATAGCGCGGCTGAAATTGCACGCCGAGCGTGCGCAGACGGGTGAGCCAGGCCCGCAGCAATGGCGCCGCTTTCATGTCGGTGGGAAAGACCCGACCGGAACTGCCGACAAAGGTGTCGATGCCGAGACCGTGGATCCAGCCACGCAGATCATCGGGGGAAAATTGTTTGAGCCAGTCACCGACTTGCGGCGCCGCATCGCCATAGCGCGCGGTGAAATCGGCGAGGTTTTCCGAATGGGTGATGTTCATGCCGCCGATACCGGCCAGCAGAAACTTGCGGCCAACTGACGGCATGGCGTCGAACACGGTCACGGCTGCGCCCTGCCCCGCCAGCTGTTCGGCAGCCATCAAACCGGCGGGGCCGGCACCGATGACGGCAACAGTCGGGGCAGAACGGGATGGCGACATGGTGACCGGCACCGAAATAGGATGCCGGCATTTTCGCACAGCCACTCTTGGGCCAGCACCCCGTTCGGGCAGACTCCGGAAAATACCGCGCCGGTTCGGCCAACAGCCCGATCCGGCCGTGCGGCTATAGCCGGCGACCGAGCCGTTTCTCGATCTGGCGCTTTTCCCAGTCGGGGCCAAACAGGTTGAAGCTTTCGAACACGGTCATGCCGTGAATGGCGAGACCGATGCCCCAGCCAAAGGCAGGATAGGCCGCCCACCACTTGCCGGGGTTGCTGAGCAGATTGAGCAGAAACAGGCCGGCAATGACCAGCACATAGGTGATGGCGTGGGTGTAGAAGCCCTTGATGTCACGCACGTATTCCACGGCCCGGCGCTCTTCGTCACTGAGCCTGGTATCACTGAGCGAGCTGTCGGCACTGCGGCTTTCTGAACATCTCATTCCAAAGTTCATGGCGGTTTCCTTCGCATCTGGCATGGGTTGCGGATCGGCCGGATGCTCGCCCTGGGTATGTTGCTGCAGCTCCGCTACCGGCACCTCGAACACCGCCGCCAGTGATTTCCATGATTCCAGTCCGCCGCCCTGACCCCGCTCGAGGCGCTGGATGGTGCGGATATTCAGGCCACTCAGCTGAGCCAGCTGTTCCTGCGACCAGCCCCGTTGCAACCTGAGTTTTCGGACAATCATGAACGCTCTCCCTGACGTCGATGCCGGACCAGCCTAGCCACGCACAGTGGCTGTCGGTGACGACAGTCGCCTGACAATTACCTGACAATGTTACCTGTCGCCTTTTGCGGTCGGCACCCGACGGGCCCATGCAATCCGCGCGCAAACGTTGATCGTGCGGAACATGACCTCGCCCGCGTCTCGGTCGGGTTGCCTTGGCAATACCGACTTGTCGGAGCGTCACCGGCACACCATGAAGCGGGGGCCCGGTATACACCAACCGTCAGACAAAGAAGCTCAGGCTGGCGAAATGGCATCGAGCCAACCGCGGCTTATGGCATCCCGACACTGTTCAGGGGTGTCCAAATCGATGGCGAGGTCAGCCGCTTCGATGGTGGCCAGTGGCCAGCGGCCGGTTTGCAGAAGCCACTTCAGGCCCTGATCAGCCTGCAGCTGGCTGACCGATTGCAACAGGCTTGGCGTCGCCAGCACCGGAATGCCAATGCTGCCGCCGTAGCTGCTGGTGATACAAACGCCGGGCTGATCGTGGCCTGCCTTTAACAGTGCCTGCAGATGGTCAACCGAGAGGTGGAGCTGATCGCAAACCAGCAACAACACCGGTTCGGCTTGCTCGCTGGGAACAGCCGATCGGGTCAAAGCAGCTATGCCGGCTTGCAGGGAACTGGCAAGGCCGGTCTGCCATTGGTCATTGACTGCCTCTTCCAGCTCAAAACCAGCCAGTTCGGCTCTTATCGCCGCTTGTTCGGCACCAATCACCACGCAGATGCGGTTCGGCCGGGTCGCTTGTGCCAACCGGACTGTACGCCGGATGAGGGTTTCACCTCGCTGGCGCAACAGCTGTTTTGGCTGGCCGAGCCGACGGCTGCCGCCGGCGGCGAGCACCAGGACGCTATGGTTCATCGTGGTCCTTATTCACGGCAGTTCTGGTTCTCGGCGGTCCTGGTTCACGGTAGTCATGACTCTGCGGCTCGTTGTGCCATTGCCGTCACCAGTGCGTCCGCTGGCAGCGCCAGCCGCCGCACCGGTTCCGCGACATGGATTGCGGCAATTCGCTGCCGAAGCTTGCCGCCATCGCGGCCATTCAGCGCGGCCTGCGCCTCCGCCAATATGGCTAGCGCAATCGTTTCCGGCGTGCTTCCACCCAAGTCGAGACCAATCGGGGCGTGCAACCGTGCCAAAGCCTCCTGGCACACCGGTTCTTCGCTGGATGCGGGTTCATCGAGAAGACGCATCGTTCGGCTTTTGGGTCCGAGTTGGCCGAGATAAGGCGGCGAACAGCGGAGAAAATGCCTTAACCAGGCACGATCTTGCGAAAAGCTGTGGGTCATGATGACAACCGCTGCCTGAGCCGGCAGTTGGGCCACAGCCTGATCGTTCGGCTGCAAGCAAAGCACGCTCACCGCGTCAGGAAAGCGCTCGGCGCGAGCAAAGTGCCGGCGACCGTCCAGCACGGTAACTCGCCAGCCCAGTTGGGCCGCCAGCCGGCACAGCGGCTCGGCATCGTGGCCGGCGCCCACAATCAGCAAATCTGGCGGTGGCGGCAGAAATTCGAGTAGCAATTCCAGCGTGGCTAGCGGGTCAGCCAGCTGCAGCAGGCGGCTTTCGCCGGCGCTCAATACTTCCGCCAGTTCGGCTTGCAGCAGCGCCAGCAGAGAGGGTTCGGATAGGGCGCTGGAAAGTGGCGTTTCAACGCCAATGCAGACGTTATCACCGACGTTGTCGGCATGATTGGGATGTTTCCCAATCACCACGGCGCGCGCCGCTGGCTGACGGCCTTGCTCGACCGCCCGCAGCAACGCAAAGATCGGCGCATCGCGCCGTAGCCGCTCCAGCAGGACGTAAACGGTGCCATTGCAGCCAAGCCCGAAGCTGAGCTCGGCGTCCTCATCCACCGTTTCGCCATCGACCGACTGGCTGGCAGTGGAATATCGGCAGACCACGGCTTTGCCGCCTTCGGTCAGCCACCAGGCCTTTTTGCTGACTTCCGACTCCAGACAGCCGCCACTCAGGGTGCCGACCGCGCCGCCAAAGCGCGGGATCAGCATGCGGGCCCCAGGCCGCCGGTAGGCCGAGCCTTCGACCTTGACCACGGTGGCGAGCACGACTTCGTCGTCGCCTTCCGGCAGCCGGTCCAACGCGTTCAGCAGTTGTCGTCGTTCGGTCACGCGCATTCCTTCCCTTGGCGAACTGACAGCCCCGTTTTGCTCGCAGCCTAGCAGCAAGCCGACCCGGTCGGCAGACCCCGGCCCCTTACTGATTGTGATCGTTCCGGGTCAGCACCGGACATGGGCGAACGGGTGGGCTACGCTCCACGCTGCCGACGCGTTGACCGTTCTGCCCGGTTTGCGCCGTCCGGAACGCAGGCGTAGAGTCCGGCTTTGCCGTCTTCCGCTCACATGGATTGCGAGGTCAGCATGAAACTGAACGTCAATGGCGTGGAACACAACGTCGATGCGCCGCCGGATATGCCCCTGTTGTGGGTGCTGCGCGATTTGCTGCAGCTGACCGGCACCAAGTTTGGTTGCGGCATGGCGCAATGCGGCGCCTGCACCATCCATCTCGACAACGCGCCGATGCGCGCCTGCGTCACGCCAGTCTCGCTTGCCGACGGCAAAAAAATTACCACCATCGAAGGCCTGTCAAAAGACGGCACGCATCCGGTGCAACGCGCCTGGGCCGAACTCGATGTGGTGCAGTGCGGTTACTGCCAAAGTGGCCAGATCATGGCAGCTGCAGCCTTGCTGGCGACCAATGCGGCACCAACCGATGCCGACATCGACAATGCGATGAGCGGCAATATCTGTCGCTGCGGAACCTACCCGCGCATTCGTGCTGCAGTTCATCAAGCGGCGAAATTTGCCAAAGGCTGAACGCCTGTCGTTTCACTTGACGGCAGCGCGGTGCTTTTCCGCCTGCCCGCTTCGCGCAACGGAGACTGCCCGTGAACGCTGAAACTGATCTGTCCCGTCGTAAATTCCTGCAAAGCACCGCTGCGGTCGGTGTTGGCCTTGTCATCGGCATTTCGCTGCCGATGCACAAATTGCTGGCCGCCGATGCACCTGCAGCCGCGCCACTGCCGGCACCGAGTGCTTTCTTACGCATCGGCGCTGACAACCGCATCACTGTGTTGCTGGCGCATTCGGAAATGGGTCAGGGCATCTGGACCACACTGCCGATGCTGATCGCTGAAGAACTCGAGGCCGACTGGCAACAAATCAGGGTTGAGCACGCGCTGGCCGCGCCCGCGTATGCGCACACCGCCTGGGGCATTCAGGGCACCGGCGGCTCGACCACCACCTGGTCGGAATTCGATCGCTACCGGCAGGCCGGCGCGATGGCAAAAGCGCTGCTGATCAGCGCGGCGGCGCAGAAAGCCGGCGTCAAGGAAAGTGATTGCCGAGCCGAAAACGGCAGGATCATTTGTGGCAAAAAATCGTTCAGCTTTGGCGAACTGGCGGACGCCGCAAGCAAATTGCCGACCCCGACCAGTGTGACGCTGAAAAATGCGAAAGACTGGAAGCGCATCGGCAAAGCGACCAAACGGCTCGACACCCCGGAGAAGATCACCGGCAAGGCGGTGTTCGGCATCGATGTGCAATTCCCCGGTCTGCTGACCGCCGTGGTTGCACGCGCGCCGGTGTTCGGCGGCAAGGTGAAAAGCTTTGATGCCAGCGCCAGCAAAGCCATCAAGGGTGTGCGCGATGTCGTGCAAGTGCCAAACGGTGTTGCCGTTGTCGCGGATCATTACTGGGCGGCGAAGCAAGGCCGCGACGCGCTGAAAATCGATTGGGACCGCGGTCCGAACGCCGCGCTCGACAGCACCGAACTGCGCAAGCAGTATCAGGCACTGGCGCAGACACCGGGCATCACGGCGGCGGCCGCCGGTGATGTCGAGGCGGCCTTGGGCAGCGCCAAGAACGTGCTCGACATGGAATATAGCGTGCCTTATCTGGCGCACGCGCCGATGGAGCCACTCAATTGCACGGTCAGGATCGGCAATGACAACTGCGAGATCTGGACCGGCAGCCAGTTTCAAACCATCGATCAAGCGGCAGCAGCGCAGATACTCGGCTTGAAGCCGGAGCAAGTCATCCTGCACACCACGTTTCTCGGCGGCGGTTTCGGTCGCCGTGCCAACCCGGCCGCCGATTTTGTCAGCGAAGCGGTGCATGTGGCGAAAGCGGCGAAGGCGCCAGTCAAAACGGTGTGGAGCCGCGAAGATGATATTCGCGGTGGCTATTACCGACCGGCCTATCTGCAACGCATCAGGGTCGCGCTCGACAAAAGCGGTTTGCCGCAAGCATGGGATCATCAACTGGTCGGTCAGTCGATTATTACCGGTACATCATTCGAACCCTACCTGGTCAAGAACGGTATCGACCACACCTCGGTCGAGGGCATATCCGACTCACCGTATCTGGCGCTGGTACCGAATCGCCGGGTTGGTTTGCATACCACCAAGCCGGGCGTGCCGGTGTTGTGGTGGCGCTCGGTCGGTCACAGCTACAACGCCTTTGTGATGGAAAGCGCATTGGATGAAGTCGCCAAAGCCGCCGGCAACGATCCGCTGGCGTATCGGCGCACGCTGCTGAAAGGTCATCCGCGTCTGCTCGGTGTGTTGAATCTCGCTGCCGAAAAGGCCGGATGGGGCAAGCCGCTACCGAAAGGCCGCGCGCAGGGCATCGCCGTGCACGAGTCGTTCGGCAGTTTTGTCGCGCAAGTTGCCGAGGTGTCGATTGAGAACGGCGCGATCCGCGTGCACAAAGTCACCTGCGCCATCGACTGTGGCATTGCGGTGAATCCGGAAGGCATTCGCGCCCAGATGGAGTCCGGCATTACCTACGGTTTGTCGGCGGCGCTGTATGGCAAACTCACCTTCAAGAACGGCGAGATCGAGCAATCCAACTTCCACGATTATCCGGTGTTGCGCGCCAATGAAATGCCGGTGGTCGATACCCATATCGTGCCGAGCACCGAAAAGTCCGGCGGCGTCGGCGAACCGGGTACGCCACCGATAGCACCAGCTGTCGCCAATGCCGTTGCCGCGCTGACCGGCAAACGGCTGCGCGAGTTGCCGTTGGTGCTGCCTGCCTGAGAATGCGGTTCTCTTTGGTTTTGTCTGTCGGATGGGCAGCGGCGGCTTGCGCCGAAACCCATCCTGCGAAATCATGCAGGTTAAACCGCTCGAGCCTTGCGAATTGCAGCAGACCAGCCGGCAAGTAGCGGCGCGATCTGCTGCATACTAAGCTGCGGCGTAAATTGGCGTTCACCCTGCCAGTGCGTTTCGACTTCCGCCAGTGAAGTCCAGTTGCCAATACCCAGTCCCGCCAGCAGCGCGGCGCCGTGTGCCGTACTTTCAATTACCTGTGGTCGCATCACCGGCCGTTGCAAGACATCGGCCTGAAACTGGCAGAGCAGGTCATTGACCACCATGCCGCCGTCGATGCGCAGCTCGGGTAATTCGATGCCGGCATCGGCCTCCATTGCGCGCAGCAGATCGACGCTCTGATACGCCACCGCTTCCAGCGCGGCGCGGGCGATATGCGCTTTGCTGGTGCCGCGCGTCAGGCCGCAGATGATGCCGCGGGCGTCGGCATCCCAGTACGGCGCGCCGAGACCGGTGAAGGCCGGCACGATATAAACGCCGCCGTTGTCCGGCACCTGTTTCGCCAGCGCTTCAACTTCACTGGCTTTTTCAAACAGACCGAGATTGTCACGCAACCATTGAATCAACGCGCCGGCGACAAACACCGAACCTTCCAGCGCGTAGGTGCGTTTGCCGTTCAATTGCCAGGCAACGGTGCTGAGCAAGCTGTGGTTTGATTCCACAATCTGCTCGCCGGTATTCATCAACATGAAGCAACCGGTACCGTAGGTGTTCTTGGTCATGCCCGGCGTGAAGCAAGCCTGACCAAACAGCGCCGCTTGCTGATCGCCAGCCATGCCGGTGATTGGAATGGCAGCGCCGAAAATTGCCGCATCGGTGCTGGCGATGGTGCCGCTGCAATCACAGATTGTTGGCAAGGCCTCGCGTGGAATGCCGAACAGCTTCAGCAGCACCGGATCCCAGTCTCCCGTATGCAGATTGTAAAGCTGGGTGCGGGACGCGTTGCTGGCGTCGGTGACGTGCACGCGACCCTTGGTCAGTTGCCAAACCAGCCAGCTATCGACTGTACCAAAGCAAAGTTTGCCGCCTTCAGCTGCCGATTTGACCGCAGGCACGTGATCCAGCAGCCAGCGCATTTTGCTGGCAGAAAAGTACGGATCGATGACCAGACCCGTACGGGCGCGAATGTCTTGCTCGTGACCTTGCGCTTTCAACTGCTCACAGTATTCGGTGGTGCGTCGGCATTGCCAGACGATGGCATTATGGAGTGGTTCGCCGGTATCGCGATGCCAGGCGATCAGCGTTTCGCGCTGATTGGTGATGCCGATTGCGAGAATGTCGCTCGCCGTAGCATTTGCTTTTTGCAAGACGCCGAGCACCGCATCACGCTGCGTTTGCCACAGCGTATTGGCGTCTTGCTCGACCCAGCCTGGCTCAGGAAACAGACAGGGAAACGGTATTGCATGGGTCGCCACAAGCTGCGCATCGCGGTCAAACAGCAGCGCCCGCGAACTGGAGGTGCCTTGGTCGAGTGCCAGCAGATAACGTGACATCGCTGCTCCTTGCCTAACCGAGCGGTTCTCTTGAGAAAGTGAGCTGAAGCTGCGATCGATCAGACGCGAGATTGGAGCCTCATCTCACCAGCGCCCACGCGACCGATACGGCTTGTCCGGTTGGTCTTTCGCCCGCTGCACCGCAATTTTCTGATTGGCACCCAGCAGCAAACGCCATTGCAACAGCGTTTCTCGCGCCAACACGGCACGGGCGTTGGGCGACCATGCCCGATGGTAAAGCCGTTTGACCGCGGCAACACTGTCGGGTGAACGCTGGCAGAATTCGCCAGCCAACTTCAACGCCTCCGCGTAAGGATCGGCGGCGATGGCAGTAATCAGCCCCATGGCTTTGGCTTGTTCCGCCGTCAGCTCTGCCGCGGTGCTGGCCAACTGCATTGCCACATCGACCGACACCAGCTCACGCAACGCCAGCGTGCCACCCATATCCGGAATGATGCCCCACTTCGCTTCCATGATCGAAAGCGAGGCCGTCGGCGTGGTAATGCGGTAATCGGCACCGAGTGCGATCTGCAGTCCACCACCCCAGCAACGGCCATGAATCGCGGCAATCACCGGCACCGGCAACCGGCGCCAGCCCACACTGACCCGCTGCGCCAGATTGGCGTTACCCGGCAGCCACTTCCACAGCAGCTTCAAACCGGTCAGCGGATTGCCAAGCACGGATTTGATATCGAGCCCGGAACAAAAGTCTTCGCCTTCGCCACGGAGGATGATGGCGCGAACCGAGCGGTCTTGTTTGAGTTGCCGGATAGCCCGGTCGATGGCAACGAACATCGCCGCATCCAGGGCATTGCGTTTGTCGGCGCGATTCAAAGTGACGGTGGCAATGCCGTCGCGACAGGACAGCAGAACACGGGACTCCAGCATGGCAGATTCAACAGAAGCAAAACGGGTGCAGGCGACTATGTCGCTTTTGCACCCGTTTTGCCAGTGCCGAGCGGGCCACTGCTGTTTTGCTGCAGCTGCGGGCCGATCAGGCGGGCGTTTTGATAGCGGCCAACAAGGGGTCCAAACCGCCGGCGCGGTCCAGCTTGACCAAGTCGTCGTAACCGCCGACATGGGTACCACCGATAAAAATTTGCGGCACGGTACGCCGACCGGTTAACGACATCATGGCGGCTTTCTGCTCCGGATTGTCGTCAATGCTGATCTTGTTCAGTGTTTTGATGCCTTTGCGCGCCAACAGCTGCTCGGCTTGCGTGCAGTATGGGCAATGACCTGAACTGTACATGTCGATGTTGCTCATGGATTTCTCTCCGGTTGTGTTGCGTAAGGGTGTACAGGTTTATCGTTGCAAAAATCGTCACAAGCCGAGTTCGGTCAGCCCGGGGTGCGTTGCCGGGCGCGGCCCGTTCGGCCAGCGAAACAAGCGCTCGTGTTCAGCAATGGCGACGTCATTGATGCTGGCGTGCCGCGCGGTCATCAGTCCGTTCCCGTCGAACAACCAGTTCTCGTTGCCGTACGAGCGGTGCCATTGCCCGTTATCGTCATGCCATTCGTAGGCAAAGCGAGCGGCGATGCGATTGTCGGTAAAGGCCCAGACCTCCTTGATCAAACGGTAGTCTTGGTCGCGTCGCCACTTGCGTTGCAAGAACGCGACGATCGCTGCCCGCCCCTGCAGGAATTCACTGCGGTTGCGCCAGACACTGTCTTCGCTGTAAGCGAGCGCAATTCGCGCCGGGTCTTTGCCATTCCAGGCATCTTTGGCCGCGCGTGCTTTCTGGCTGGCGCTGGCGCGATCGAATGGAGGCAACGGCGGCTTGAGCATGGTTTCTGGCATGGCAATGCTTCCTGCAGGTGATGAATGAGTCAGTCCGGCGTTGCTAGGCTTGCGCGTTGCAGGTCAGCGTGGATAGCGGGACGCGGTCGGAGCTGATGCGGCGGTCGGCATCGCGTGCGCTGAGCACTTCGCTCAACAACACACGCTCGGCGAAACTGCCGGGCTCACCCATCAGGCCAAACCCGGCCATGCTGAGTTCGACTTCGCTTGCCAGCGTCAGGCGCTGCCACCAGTCAGTCGATTGAATTGTGGGTGTGCGAAAGAAGGCCATGTTCTGCTCCGGATGGTTGGGGCCTGGTCGGCCCCTGCTGCAATGGCTGACATTGTCCGGATTAACAGGAATTGGCGGAATTACCGTAATTGGCATTACACCGTTGCGAAATTTGAAACGCTGAGGCCTTTCAATGGATCAAAGCTGCCCGTTTTCCCCGACCGTGCAGACGGGAGACAGGCTGGCGCCGAGGTGGTGCTCCAGTAGGTTGGCCCCCACCAGCGCGATGATCTCCACCAGCTCGGGCTCGCGGTAACCCGCTTGCTGGACACGTTGCCACTGGTCCGGGCTGATACAGCCCCGGTTCATCGCCACCGCCAGCGCAAATTCGATAGCTCGTTCAACACGCGCATCCTGACTGCTACCGCGTTCATTGGCGTCTATCTCGGACCGGGTCAGGCCGCAGGCACTGGCGCGTTGGCGATGCACGTCGCGGCGGTTCGGGCAACCATCCAAGGCCGCAAGCGCCACGGCCAAGCGCCGCCGTGTCGTCAACGGCAACCGCCAGGGATGTTGGTTGTGTTGCCAG
This sequence comes from Permianibacter sp., assembly GCA_041914645.1. Classification (GTDB taxonomy): domain Bacteria; phylum Pseudomonadota; class Gammaproteobacteria; order Enterobacterales; family Permianibacteraceae; genus Permianibacter. Next base: position 54,584 of record JAYSCY010000013.1, on the reverse strand, counting down.
CGGGCGAACCATTCGGCGGCGAGGCTGGAACGCGTCAGTAATGTGGAGAGCGCGGTGCTCGGTTGCGACGCGGACGTGTGGGCTATGGGCTCACTAGGTTGGCGTAAGTTATCGCCTACTGGCGACGCGAATGAAGTGGACATGTACGTTCGGTTGGTTAAAGGAATTGACGCGCTCGCCGCAGCGAGCGCGCATGTGGGCATTCATTTCCACGGCTTATTTCCGTGCGGATAGTTGACATCACAATTCCAGCACCAGCGCCGTGCTGTTACCGGAGTCGCTCACTGCTGGCACCGCACAGCAGATCAAGGCTTCGTCAGCAGCGAGACTGACGCCGGGCGTAACCATGTGATGCACCTTGCCCGCTACCACGCGGGTTTTGCAGGTGCCGCAGCTGCCGCCACGGCAGCTGAACTCCGGCGTGAGTCCACGCGATTCGGCCAACTCCAGCAGGCTGCCGCCATCCGGTTGCCAGCGTGCTTCTTTTGCCGAATTGGCAAACAGCACCGGCATCGGTTTGTCCGAAGCCGGCGGTTGCGGTGCGACCGGGTTTGCTGTCGCGGCATCGGATTTCCGCTGCAAGGTCGACGGGCCAAATTGTTCAGCGTGGATGCGCTGATCCGGGATCTGCATGGCACGCAGACCGTCGTACAGGCTTTGGGTGAAACTGCCGGGCCCGCAAACGTAGAAATCAAAATCATCAAACGGTAGCGCCGCTTTCAATAGCGTGACATCAATACGGCCTTGCACTTCGTAATCGACTTCCAGCGTGGCGTCCGCCTCTGGCGCGCTGATCACACGGATGGCCTCGACCGCACCATTGGCGCGCTGGATCAGCTCCAACAGTTCGTCATTGAAGGCCCGTTCGGCGACTTGCCGGGCCGCGTAGAAGAAATAGGTTTTGCGCACCCGACGGGTGCGTAACCCTTCGTAGACGATATGGCGCAGCATCGCCAGCAATGGCGTCACGCCAATGCCGCCGGCGAGCAGAACCAGCGGCCGGCGTTCGTCGGCTACCACGGTGAAATCGCCCTGTGGCGCACGGGCCTCGATTACATCGCCAACCTGAATCTGTTCGTGCAAATAGCGGGAGAACAGGCCGTCTTTCTTCACGCTGATGCGATAGAACCCATCCGATGGCGCGGCCGACAACGTGTAAGTGCGAATCACCGGCGCGCTACCAGGCGTCAAGACCAGCCGCACCGGCAAGTGTTGTCCGGCCTCGAATACCGCCAGCCCGGCGCTGTCTTGCGGCTCCAGGTAAAACGATTTGATAGTGGCACTTTCCGGGACGATTTTTGTCACCCGATACGGCCGCCAGGCATGGCGCAGTGCGTACGCTTGCTGGCGCGCCTGCGCTTCTTCCCACGATCCGGTCATCAATGAATTTGGCGAGAAATCCTGCAAGGCCCAGCGCAGAGCGAGCGCGCCACGGCGACGCACCACGCGCTGCACGGTAAAACGCCAGAGCCGTTCGGCGCCCTGAAAGGTGGTGACTTCCGGGCCGTCAAACACCAGCTCGGTGCGGCCAGTCAGTTGCAGCATGTCACCGGTCTGAAAATCGACAAACACTAGACCAGCGCGCGGATTGGTGTGCAGATTTCCGAGCGTGTTGAAATGCAGATTGCCGGCGAAATCCGGAATGGTCAGCACGTTACCATCGATGCGGACAAAGCCCGGCTTGCCACCGCGATGTGACGCATCGATTTGGCGTGTGATGTCGCTTTGGTTGTCGGTATTGGCAACGTCGACGTAGCTGCCGACAAAAAACGTGTCGGCCTGCAGAATTTGCAGACGGGCATCGGCATCGAGCGCGGTCAGCGTTTCAATGTCACCACGATAAGGCGCTGCCGAATCGCCAACAAACTGAAAGTCGCGGCGCTGAATGTATTGCGGGCAATTACCAAAGGCGTGGCCCACCGCCAAGGTAAAGCCGATCTCGTCTGCGGTTGCCAGCACGCCGTTGACGCGGTTGCGCCGACGCGTGTGCAGCTCGATGCCGAGCACGCCTACTGCAGCACCCGTGCGCAAACAATCACGAACCGGATCGCCGATGCCCGGCAGGGCATCAACCTGCAACTGACGCGGTTCCGGCGAGTGTGCGAAACCGGGCGGCGCCACCAACAGTGTTACCCACGGGTCACCGTGATCGTCCACGGTAGCGACCACCAGAAACGGCAGCTGCCGATAAAAGTCGCGATGCTGATCCGGCATGTAATCGCGGATCACTTTCCGGCCAAACACTTCCATGCTCTCGGCAACACCAACGCGCTGTTGCAGTTCGCGCTCGCCGTCATGCCAGGGTGATGCGTGACTCATGCGGGGACCTCGCACAATGAAGTGTTCGCGGCAGCCAAGCGCTGCAGCATGTCAAAACGGCGACAAGGCAGCGGCGAGGTGTCGCCGATGCCCTGTCGGTTTACGGTTGCAGTTACGGTTGCAACGCTACCCGCATCAAGCCGCCAGGCCGGCAGCGGTTTTCTTCATGCCAACAAAACCCGGCAGCGCTTCGATGCGCTGCAGCCAAGCGCGGACGTTCGGGTAGGTCGACAAATCGACATTGCCTTCCGGCGCGTGGGCCACATAGGTATAGACGGCGACGTCAGCAATGGTCGGGTTCGAACCGGCAAGGAACGGCTGGCGGTTCAACTCGTCGTTCATCACGGCCAATACGGCGTGAGCGCGGGCGATGACTTCGTCAGCATTGAGCTTGGCGCCAAACACGGTGATGAGGCGCGCGGCTGCCGGGCCAAACGCGATCTGACCGGCAGCAACCGACAGCCAGCGCTGGACCACGGCTTCGCCAATCGCATCGCTCGGCAGCCAGCTGTTATTGCCGTAGCGGCGAGCAAGATAGACGAGGATCGCGTTCGAATCGGCGAGGATAACCCCGTTATCGTCGATGACCGGTACTTGGCCGAAGCGGTTCATGGCCAGAAACTCGGCCTGCTTGTGGGCACCTTTCATCAGGTCCACGTCTTTCAGTTCGGTCGGCACGCGCAGCAAGGACAGCATCAGTTCGACGCGGTGCGAGTGGCCGGACAGCGGGTGGCGATAAAGGGCGATAGGTTTGGTCATGGTGGTGATTCCTGTTCGAGCAAAAGGGGTTAGGGTTACGTTGATCCCCAACTTGCCTTCTTGCTGGCCCGGTGGAGAACGTGGGCGCATTGTGGTGAATTACCTGAAACAGCGGAATCAGCAGGTTTTGCAACCGGCTATTTCAGAAATTGAAATGCCGTTGATTTCCTAGCTTGTCTTGGCGGCCGCGGCGGCACGACAACCCAATCCACTTGTGCGGGTTGGCAGCTTCCTGGCCGATACAGGTATTTGGCTCATTCTGGGAGGTTATGGCCGGTCGCATTGCGGCCAGCGCCCTCTCCTGGCAAGGCGTTACCATCTGGCGCCGAAAGAGACCGGTCGCTGGCTGAGATAGGCATTTCGACACAGCGCGACTGTTGCCGCTGTGCACCTGAGAATCACTATGCGGCGTTATGCGCCGCCCAGCGCTGAACCAATGCGTGAATGATGCCTTGGTCCGGCGCTTGTTCATGCGCCATCACCACCGCTTTTCGTCCCGTTGCAACCGGTGCCAACGCGTGGCCTTGCTGTTGCCAAACAAACTCACTTTCACAGGCAGGGCACGCCGTATGGTCTCCGGCATGGGTATCGCGATGTCGAACCAGGATCGGACCACATGATGGACACATGCCAAGCGGAATTCCTTCGTCGGTATGGCCCACGATGTGGTTCAAGGCACCGCTACGCCCCAGCTGCAGAAACGCGGTGCCAAGTTGGCGATCAAATTGCTCACCGAGATGGCTTTCGATGATCGACAGCGCCTTCTCGATCGGCATCCCTGCGCGGTATGGCCGGGTGCTCGTCATGGCATCAAACGCATCACAGATGCCCACCAAGCGGCCATCACGCGGGATCGCGTCACCGTGCAACCCATTCGGATAGCCTTTGCCGTTTGGCATCTCATGATGAAAATGCACCGCGTGCTCCACCAATGCGGCGAGCGGATGTCCCGTCAGCATGTTGTTGCCAACGCGCGGGTGGGTTTTGATGATGGCAAATTCTTCGTCGGTCAATTTGCCGGGTTTGCGCAGCACCGCATCCGGAATGCCAATTTTGCCGATGTCATGCAGAAAGCCGGCAATGCTGATGCGATTGGCTTCGGCAGGGGTATCGCCCAAAGCCAGCGACAACGCATGCGACATGCGCGCCACCCGCCACAGATGGCCACCGGTGTATGGGTCTCGTGCTTCCACCATCCAGGCGCTGACCAATAGGCTCGCCAGCAAAGCTTGTCGATACTGCGCCAGTATTTGTTGCAGATCTTCGCTTGTCGCAGGTGCCGGCGAAGGGATGTTGTACATTGCCATGGCGATTCCCCTTTCAAGCACGACACTTAATGCTTACTGGTCGCACTGTCACCGGCACTGGCCATCGTTTCCAGTGCTTGCAACACGCGCTCACCGGCCGACTCCATGGCCGCAACTGCCTGCAACATTTGCGCGGTATTACCCTGTTGATGGTGGTTCAACGCTTCCTGAACGCACTGGTGCAATTGCAGGTGCGGCTGATCCATGTCGCGGTAGCCGCGCAAATGCGAGTGATGATGCCCTTCTCCTTCGTAATACCACTTGCCGAGCCGACACTGCCGGTGGTCGACGAAATCACGAGCGGTTTCAGAAGATAGCCCAAACAAGATTCGATACACGCGCAACTTGAACAGCATGTGATCGATTTTTGCGACTTCGCAGAAGCCGCGCAGCGATGACGCAGCTGTCGTTTTTTCTACCACCCGCGCCAACTCCAAAATGCGAGACATGGTTGTTGCAGCTGACTCGCCGTTTTGGCTGAACTCACTTGCTTGTGCGGCGAGCGTTTCCATTTGAACGCGGCTAGCTGTGCTGACATCACGCATGGTCGCAACCAGCGAAGAGATTTCTGAAGTAGCCGTCATGGTTCGTTTGGCGAGATTGCGCACCTCATCGGCGACCACCGCAAAGCCCCGGCCTTGTTCACCGGCCCGCGCTGCCTCAATTGCCGCATTCAGCGCCAGCAAATTGGTTTGGTCAGCAATTTCTTTGATCAGTTGAACAAAACTGCCGATCTGCTGGGCTTGGGTATCCACACCGGCGACCTGGGTGGCTGCCGACGCCGAATCAGTCGCGAGAATGCCGAGCTGCTTGGCAATCTGCAAAGTTTCCTCGGTGCATACCGCCGACACGGAGCTCACTTCTGCGGCGCGGTCTTGCTCGGCACGCATGCCGGAAGCGAGCATGCTCATGCTGCCTTGGGTCTCGGTCATCGAGTGACCCATTTGGTGTAAATGGCTCAGCAGTTGTTGCGTGCGGTGCCGTTCGTTTTCAACCTGCTCGAACTGGCTCCGCAGTGCAGCCAGTTCGGTGTGGGCAGCGTCAGCACGCTGTTGCTGTTCAACCAACTGACGCTGCAACTGCTGGACTTCACGCGCGAGGGAATCGGCTCGCTCCCGGTGTTGGCTTCCGAACATGGTGACCGCACTCCACCGCCCAGACTCAGGTTCGCTCAACTATAGTTCAGGCTTTGGCGCCGCCCGGGATGCGCCGGGCAAAAAGCCCGTCCAGCGACCAACGGCCACCGCCTTTCGCGACTACCCAGAGCAGACTCACCGCCCAGACCCCATGGGTTGGCCAGGCGTCCGGATAGACAAAGATCTGGATTACCAGCGTCATCGCCAGCAGGGCCAACGCGGTCAAACGACTGAGTACCCCCAGCAGCAGCAGCACCGGAAAGACATGCTCGGCAAAGGCCGCCAGGTGGGCGGCGAACAAGGGATCCAGCAAAGGCAGCCTGTACTCTTCCTGAAACAGGTAGACGGCACTTTCGCTGAGCTGCCAACCGTCGACTTTGGTTTGCCCGGACTGCCAAAAGATGGCGGCAGGAAAGACCCGCGCCAACAGCAGCAAGACATCGTCTGACCACGCCGACAGCAAGCGATCAATCCGCTTCGACGGCAACATTGCTACGGTCTGTTCGTTCATTTCAAATACTCACTTTTCTTGGTCAATTAAGGGATTCGCTGGCGCCAAGTGCGGTGCTTGCAAACGCCCCGTGCCGGACCAGTTCAATAAAATGGTTGCTGACTTCAGCCAGCGGCAAACCGGTGCTCGCCAGGGCGTTGGCCAGTACCTCGCCTGCTGCAACCTGCTCAAGCAAGGTCACTGCAGCGGCGCTGATGGCTGTGGCCGCGACAGAAAATTCCGGCCGCGTGACGAGCGCGCACTCGGGCTGCCAGTGACCGCTATCAGGCGCAGACTCACCCAATTGGGCATGGCGCCACAGGCTGACAACCGGATGCGCAGAACGGTGCCAACGCGCGGCCGGGTGAATCTGTAGCGACTGCATCAGCAACGTCGGTAGTGGCTGCGCGCGCACGGCCGCCAGCGTCAGCACCGGCGCATCGGCACTGTGAAACGCGCGCCGACAGAGCCATTCCAACTGCGCGACATCCGGCACATACGGGTACGACGCAAGCGCAGGCAATGAAGCGAGGAATGCCGGAAAACGTTCGCCGTATTCACTGAGCACGGGCGAGCGTGGTGGCGCGGCGCGGACAAACGCGGCGGCGGCCGCGCGAAAGTAGCCGTCACCCAGCAACTGCAGCGTGGCGGGAAAGCCCTCCGCCAACACCTGCACCAATCCTGCAACGACATTGTTTCGGTGCACGGAAAACCGCTGTGTGTGATCGCCTGAGTGCGCGCCAGCTGTCGCCTCAGAAACAAACGGCGCGAGCGTGTCCGGGTCCAGTAGCGCCTGCGCAAATCTGTCGTAGGAAAGTTCAGGCTGGTCAAACAAAACTGTCGCCGTGTTCGTTTGTTTAGGCATGAGAAAATGCCTCCGACGGACATGGCGGCGTCACAACGCGCTGGTGCTCACGAATGGCCGTAATCTCTTGTTGCAACACGGACCAATTCGGCACATCGCGATCCCATTCAACTACGGTCGCTGGCGCGGTGCGGCCATCAACACGCAATGTCGCCAGCAACCGATCGTAGAGTGCCCAGGTCGCCGTTGATATCGCCGAGCCGTGATCATCGATGGCCAGGCGTTCGCCCTTTTCATCGGTCACCACGGAATGGCCAGCAAGGTGGATTTCTTCCGCCGCCGACAATGGATAGTCCGCCAGGAAATCAACCGCCTCGCAGCCAAGGTTATGGCAAGACACGACAATATTGTTCACATCGACCAACAAGCCGCAGCCCGTGCGCAATACCAATTCCCGCAGAAACGCCCCTTCGGAATAGGTGTCGCCATCGCGATGCAGGTAATGCGACGGGTTTTCGATCAGCAGCCGCCGTTTCAGCACGGATTGCACGTGATCGATGTGGCGACACAGCCGCGCGAGCGAGGCATCGTTGTAAGGAAGCGGCAACAGGTCAGCAAAATAGGTGCCGTTGTGAACCGACCAGGCCAAATGTTCGGACACCAGCGCGGGCTCGTAACGTGAAACCAGTGCCGCGACGCGGGCCAGGTGCTGTTCATCGATGGCATCGGCGCCACCCAGTGATAACCCGACACCGTGTACGGACAGCGGCAACTGTTCGCGCAGGATGGTGAGTTGGTGATGCGGCAAGCCGCCATCACCCAAATAGTTTTCCGCATGCACTTCGATGAAGTCGACCGCGGACGGCGCGGCAATAAGCGCATCAAAATGCCGCGCTTTGAAGCCGGCACCGGCGCCCGTGATGGCAGAGATACGATTCATCATAAAACTCCGTCGTCACAGGGGCCGGTGCTTGCCAAAAAATTTGCGTACGGTGCGTCGAAGTGACGCGTGTTACGGTCGCTTGATAGGCGTCAACGAGCCTTTGCCGAACGGCGTGTCGATGGTCACGCAGCTTCCTTTCGGCACCAGCTTCCAGGCGTTACCTTGGTAGTTGATTTTCGAAGTGCCCGCGCAGGACGTGCCCGGGCCAGCAGCACAGTCGTTTTCACCGGCCAGCGAGACACCGAAGCATTTTTCTTTGCCCACATTCGTCGGCAGTGTTTCGGCAGCCGCCAGACTCGTTGTCATGGCGCTTGCCAACGCGAACACCAGCGCAGAATTGATCGTGCGACGATCCATTGTTGCTTACTCCTGATGCAGAACGTTTTTGATGCCAACAAGACCGGCGCCCAGTGGCACCGGTCCTCTTGAGCGGAACCCGCATTACAGCGTGTTCGGGGCCTTGTCTTTCAGCGCTGGCCAGTTGGTGTTGGCCTTGGCAATGTTGCCGTCCAGATCTTTGTTGAAAATCTTGAAGACATCAGCGTTGACGTTGAGGTACAGCTTGTCGTTGTGCACCACGAACTGGCTCGGGTCGACGTCCAGTTTCTTGCCAAGCGCAACGCCCATGGCGCAGAAACCACCAAATTGCGGCGCGTACTGGCTCGGGTTGGCGGCGAACAGCTTCATGTTGCCGGCCGAGGCGAAGTAGTAAGTAGCGCCTTCATGGCTGACCGCAAATTTCTTGTCGCCTTTCACGGCTGCTTTTTGGGTGAAGTAGGCCACGGCGTCATAGCCTTTCAGGATCACGTTGCCTTGCTCGACGTTGACCGAAGCGGTCGAAGCTTCGTCGATGGCGTAGGCAGCGGTGGCGGTCAGGGCCGAGCCGGTGACAACAACGGCCATGGCAAGGCCAGCGGCAACGCCGGTTTTTTTCAGGGTACGGAACATGGGAAAACTCCAGTCTTCAAGTCAGTGAATAAGGACGCTTCGGGCGCCGGGTTCCGGGCCGCTTTGAAGGTGGGCGGCGCCGACGGGGTGCACTTTATGCGTTGCCAAATCCCGTCAGAATCCGCTCATTTCGCAAGTGTCTATTTCAAATTTTGTAATGCTGGGCCACACTTTGTCGGAGCAGCCGCCGCTAAAGCGGTGCGGATCACGCCCAGGCGCCTGAAGGGGCAATGCACGATGGATCGGTTTGAAGACATGGCCATTTTTGTCGCGGTGGCCGAAAGCCAGGGCTTTGCCGCGGCGGCGCGGCGACTCAATCTCTCTCCGCCCAGCGTCACCCGGGCGGTAGCCAATCTTGAGTCCCGTATCGGCACCCTGCTCTTTACCCGCAATACCCGCAGCGTCCGGCTAACCGACTCCGGTCAGCATTTCTTTGCCGACTGCCGGCGGATTCTGGCGGAGCTGGAAGAAGCCGCCGACGCCGCGCTCGGCCTGAACGCAACCCCGCGCGGCAACCTGACCGTGACGGCGCCGGTGTTGTTCGGCGAAATGGTGATCACACCGATCGTGGTGGCGTTTCTGGCCGAGTACCGCCAGATGCAGATCAAGCTGCAGTTGTTCGACCGCGTGGTGAACATGGCGGATGAAGGCATCGATGTCGCGATCCGCATTGCGCCGGTGACCGATCCCAGTTTGGTAGCGATCCCGGTCGGCCATGTTCGCCGCGTCGTGTGTGCAGCACCGTCGCTGCTGGCAGAACACGGCATTCCTGCCCAACCTTCCGATCTGCACCGGTTTCGCTTGGTCGATGCCACCAATGTCGGCGATTGGCAGTTTCTGGATAACGGCGAGCGGATCACGCTGCCAATCAACAGTGCGCTGCAACTCAATTCCAATCGTGCCGCGATTCGCGCCGCCACGGCCGGCTGGGGCATCACCCGGGTGATCAGTTATCAGGTGGCCAATGAACTCGCAAACAACACGCTGAAGACGGTGTTATCGGAATACGAATTGCCGCCCGTGCCGATCCATGTGGTGTATCCGGAGTCGCGCCGCGGTTCGGCAAAACTGCAGCGTTTTGTCGAGTTTTGCGTGGCGGCCCTGCGGGCCAACCCAGGCCTTAACTGATTATTTCGCGCACGCGTCACGGAAGCCTACGTCATGGATCACTACAGCGAAATGCGCATTTTTGTCGCCGTTGCCGACACCAACAGTTTGGCAGCGGCGGCGCGACAACTCGAACAATCCGCGCCGACAGTGACGCGTGCGATCGCGGGTTTGGAGCAACGACTCGGCGTAGCACTGCTTGATCGCAGCACCCGTGGCGTCACGTTGACGCCAGCTGGACAACGTTATGTCGTCGATTGCAAACGTATCCTGCAAGAAGTGCACGACGCCGAAGCCTCCGCCGCCGGCCGACATGCCACGCCTGCAGGGCTGTTGCACGTCGCGTCGCCGCTGTTGTTCGGTCAGGATGTGCTGACGCCAGTTCTATTGGCCTATCTCGATGCCTATCCGGCGGTGCAGATTCGCGCGCACTTTCAGGATCGCTTTCCGAATTTGCAGGAAGAAGGCATCGACGTGGCATTGTTGATGGGCGAGCTGCCCGATTCGTCATTGATTGCGGTGCGCGTCGGCCACATCCACCGCGTGGTGTGCGCGGCGCCCGCGTACTTGCAACAACATGGCGAACCCACACACCCCGATGAATTGCATCAACACAAATTGATCGTGTCGACCGCTGACAGCCGCAGCCACGAGTGGCGCTTTCAGCAGGACGGGCAAGTGCTCTCGGTACCGGTCACCGCGCCGCTCACCACCTCAACCAACAGCTCGGCGCTGCATGCCTGTCTGCTCGGCGCCGGACTGACCCGGCTGATGTCCTATCAAGTGCGCGACCGGGTCGCGGCCGGTGAGCTCAAGCTTGTGCTGACCGAGTACGCGCCACCTCCACTGCCCGTCCATCTGGTCTACCGCGAAGGCCGGCGCGCAGCAGCCCGCGTTCGCCGCTTTGTCGAATTTGCCAGCCAACAGCTGCGGCAAGCGGATTTGTAAAATAGACGCCATCGCACGGGCGAGTGAGCTGCTACTCGGCAACTCTCGGCTTTTCGGTGGCCGCTTTTAGCGCCGCGTGAACCGCAAGCGCAAACTTGTCTTCGGCTTTAACGCGAGATCGACCACCGGTTCCGGCAGCTCCGTCCCGTCTTCCAGTGAAAAATCGAAATGCTGCACCAGGTGTGCGGCAATCAGGGCCATTTCGATGCTGGCGAAGTGTTGGCCCAAACAGAAATGCGGACCGGCGCCAAACGGCAAATACGCGCCTCGCGGAATTTCAGGGGCGCCCGGCAAGAATCGCTCAGGCCGAAAGGCATTTGGCTCGGGGAAAAACCGGGCATCGTGATGCAAGCTCCAAACCGGCAACGCGACCAAGGTGCCTTTTGCAACCGTGGTCTCACCGATCACCACATCGCGAAGCGCAACACGCGTGAACAAAGCGGTCGACGGCGGATAGAGCCGCATCGCTTCTTTGATCGTGGCATTGAGATAGGGCAAGCGCGCGACGAGCTCGAGTGATGCGTCGCTGGCATTCGCCTCGTTGAGTTCTTTGCGTAGCTCTCCAACCACTTCCGGGTGCATTGCCATGAGGCCAAGCCACCACGTCATGGCCGAAGATGCGGTATCGAAGCCAGCGCCAAACAACACAATGCAATTGTCGTGGATTTCCTGTGCGCTAAGCGTAGCGCTTGCGGTGCCGGGGTTGTCGTCTCGCGCAGCCAACAGCATGTTGAGCACATCACTCTGGTTTTCACCATGGTTTGGCGCGCTTGTCCGCGCCTTGATGTGCGCCGCAATCAAGCTATTGACGATCTGTAGATGCTTCCGTTTGTCAGTACGGCCAGGATAGGGCAACCATTTTGGTGGGATAAATACCCAGAACAACTCGCGCATGCTTTGTTGCGTCAATGCCCGAATGGCGATCGAGATCTGGCGCGCCTCGGCTTGGGTTGTCGCGGTGGTGAAAAGCGTGCGCAGGATGACGTCCATGGTGATGTGCGTGGTTAATGCATCGACATCGACAACGGCGCTATGCCCCGGTTCGGTAGGAAGATCCGTTGCGACGCTGTCATGGATGGCAGCGCTCATCAACTGCATGTAGCCCGCAACCCGTTTGGGAGAAAAACCGGGGGTCAAAATGCGCCGCTGACGTTCCCAGTCGACACCCTCGGTCGTCAAAACGTTTTTGCCCTGAAACGATTCGAAGACTTTGAGTTGGCGCGCTTCGCGCGTGAAGTCATTCTGATGGTCGACCAGAATCTGGCGGACTGCTGCTGGATGGAAGAAGTAGTAGATGCGGCGAAACAGAATGCGCAGTTTCGCCACGTCACCATATTGTTGCTGGAGTTGTTTGGCCGCAGCCAAGGGATCATTTTTGATGTACGTGAGCAGCGGCAGACCTAATCGAGCTTGCTTGGCTACAAGCGGATCGATAGTGGCGGTGAGGCTGGCGTCCATGGCCATTGGCTGGCTCCTGTATTGGTTACGTGATCGGTTTCGACTCAGGCTGTCGATTGATGCCGTACATCAGCATGTCAAAGGCTTCGAGAAATCGCTGGGTGAGGTCGGTGCTGGGTTCGTTGAGCCACGCCGTTACCGCGCCAAACAGCATGTACTCAAAACACCAGGCAATTTGCGCGGCGGTCTGTTTGGTGTCGATTTCACCGGCCTGCTGCGCCGCTTGAAACATCAGCGTCAGGATCTGTCTGCCATCGCTAGCGAAGGTCCGATCGCACGACGGTTGGTCGCCGTAGTTGGAATGACTGGTCAGAAACCGGATGTAATGCGGTAGATACACCTTGCGCTCGCTGTGCCAGATGGCAGATTCGCGCAGCAGATAGCGCATCCGGGCATCGAAGGTTTTGTGGCTCGCGAGCGTCGGGGCACGTTCCGCCATGCCGGCAGCAATGTCTTCACGGAATCGGTGGGCTATGAGCGCTTCTTTTACCGGGAAGTAGTTATAGAGGGTCGCTTTCGCCACGTCCGCGTAGGCGGCGATCTGCTCCATCGACACCGCGTCATAGCCATGGCTTTCAAACAGCGCGAAGGCCGTCGCGCTCAGGTGTGAGGCCGTGTGCTCGCGCTTGCGGCTGCGGCGGCTGGGGGTCATGGTTTCCATGCCGGGCAGTTTAGCATACGCCGTATAAAAATAGACACCGTATGATATTTGCAAGCGCCGGAGGACCGCCACCCGCTGTTGGCTGGCCCTCCTTGCAACAAATGGGCTCTATTCGTGAACGGCCTGCCTCAGCAGCGGTCTAGCTCAGCCAAGGCATTTCATTTTCAGCAACAGCGCATTGCGTTTGACGCGGATTCTTGCGGATTCTGCCGTGCTCTACAGTGCCGGCCATCGACGACATCGGCTTCAACAGACCTCTGCCAGCTGTCGCGACTTCGACTGACCCAGCCCATTGGAGAGCACCATGACCCGTATTACCGCCGTAACCGATGCCCAAGCCAACACCGCCCAGCAGGGTCTGTTTGCTGCCGTCAAAGCCCAACTCGGCATGACCCCGAACGTGATGCGCACCGTCGGCCACAGCCCGGCCGCGCTGGAAGGCTACCTGTCACTGAACGCCGCGCTTGGCAAAGGCGTACTGCCGGTGGCCCTGCGTGAACGCATCGCCCTGACCGTCGCCCAACTGAACCGCTGCGACTACTGCCTGTCGGCGCATACCTACATCGGCAGCAACATCGCCAAATTGTCGGACAGCGAGATCCAGGCCGCCCGCAACGCCGAGTCGAGCGATGCCAAAACCACCGCTGCACTGCGTTTTGCCCGCGACATCGTGGAACAACGCGGCCGCGTCGCCGACAGCGCCGTAACCACCGTTCGCGCCGCCGGCTTCAGCGAAGCCGAAGTGGTGGAGATTGTGCTCAATGTCTCGCTGAACATTCTGACCAACTACATCAACAACGTCGCCCACACCGCGATTGATTTTCCGGTAGTGAAGGCCTGAGTCGGCAGCTCACAACTGGAGATATGAAAAAGCCCCTGCGGAAGTATTCGCAGGGGCTTTTTTGTTTGTACATAGCGGGTGTTGGATAAAACCGTTCAAACGTCCAAGTTAGCCACCGCCAGCGCATTGCTCTCGATGAACTCGCGGCGTGGTTCCACGGCGTCGCCCATCAGGCAGGTGAACAGCTGGTCGGCGGCGACGGCGTCTTCGACGGTGACTTTGAGCATCCGGCGGACGTTCGGGTCCATGGTGGTTTCCCAGAGCTGGTCCGGGTTCATTTCGCCCAGACCTTTGTAGCGTTGGACGCCGAGGCCGCGTTTGGACTGCTCCATCAGCCAGATCATGGCTTCGCGGAAACGGCTGATTTCGTGTTTGCGTTCGCCGCGCTGAATGTAAGCACCCACTTCCAACAGGCTTCTTACGTCATCACCAACGCTGACGATCTTGCGGTAGTCGTTGGAGCTGAAGAAGTCCTTGTCGAAGCGACAGATCTGTTCGACGCCGTGGTGACGGATATGCACTTCCGGCAGGAACAGGTGGCGTTCGCTGTCTTCGGCGACCACGACTTCGTAGCTGGTGGCGGCGCCGGCCGGGGTTTCCAGGCGCTGGTTCAGCTGGGCTGACCAGGTGGCGACGGCGGCTTTGTCGGCCAGTTGCTCGACGCTGAGGGTCGGCAGCTCGATGAAGTGTTCCATGACTTCGGCCGGGTAAATACGGGACAGACGTTCCACAACGGCTTGGGCACCGCGGTAATCCCTAACCAGGGTTTCGAGGCTGGCGCCGGTGATGGCCGGGGCCAGCGGGTTGACGTAGAGTGCGGCGTCTTCCAGGGCCATGTTGGTCAGGAAGTCTTCCAGCGCCTTTTCGTCTTTCAGGTACTGCTCCTGCTTGCCCTTTTTGACCTTATATAAGGGTGGCTGGGCGATATACAGGTAGCCGCGCTCAATCAACTCCGGCATCTGCCGGTAGAAGAAGGTCAGCAACAGGGTCCGGATGTGGGCGCCGTCGACGTCGGCGTCGGTCATGATGATGATGCTGTGGTAGCGGGCTTTGTCCGGGTTGTAGTCTTCGCGGCCAATGCCGGTGCCCAGCGCTGTGATCAGGGTGCCGACTTCCTGCGAGCTCAGCATCTTGTCGAAGCGGGCCTTCTCAACGTTCAAGATCTTACCTTTTAGCGGCAAGATCGCCTGATTTTTGCGGTTTCGGCCCTGTTTTGCCGAACCACCGGCGGAATCACCCTCGACGATGTACAGCTCGGACAGGGCCGGATCGCGTTCCTGACAGTCGGCCAGTTTGCCCGGCAGGCCGGCGATATCAAGCGCGCCTTTGCGGCGGGTCATTTCGCGGGCTTTGCGCGCGGCTTCGCGGGCGCGGGCGGCGTCGATCATCTTGCCGCAGATGGCTTTGGCGTCGTTCGGGTTTTCCAGCAGGAAGGTTTCCAGCGCATCGAACATGGCGGTTTCGACCGCTGCCTTCACTTCCGACGAGACCAGTTTGTCCTTGGTCTGGCTGGAGAACTTCGGGTCCGGCACTTTCACCGAGACAACAGCGGTCAGGCCTTCACGCGAGTCGTCACCGGTGGTCTGGATCTTGGCCTTGGCCAGCAGACCCTCTTTTTCCATGTACTGGTTCAGGCAGCGGGTCAGCGCGGCGCGGAAACCGGCCAAATGGGTACCGCCGTCGCGCTGCGGGATGTTGTTGGTATAGCAGAACACGTTCTCGGCGTAGGAGTCGTTCCACTGCAGGGCGATTTCCACCGTAACCGGTGGCGCGCCTTCGACTTCACGGCTGAAGTAGAACGCGTTCGGGTGCACCAACACCTTGTTTTTGTTCAAGTAATCGACAAAGGCCTTGATGCCGCCTTCGTAGCAGAAATGGTCGTGCCGGCCGTTGCGCTCGTCGGTGAGCTTGATCGAGACACCGGAGTTCAGGAACGACAGCTCGCGCAAGCGCTTGGCCAGGATGTCGTAATGGAATTCGGTGTTGGTGAAGATTTCCGGGCTCGGGTGGAAGCGAACCGTGGTGCCGGTGCTGTTGGCGTCGCCGGTCGGGGCGATCGGCGCCTGCGGCACGCCGAGGTGGTAGGTCTGTTCCCAGATCCGGCCCTGACGGCGGATGGTCAGGTTCAGCACATCGGACAGCGCGTTGACCACCGAAACACCAACGCCGTGCAGGCCACCGGAGACTTTATAGCTGTTCTGGTTGAACTTGCCGCCAGCGTGCAGCACGGTCATGACCACTTCTGCTGCTGATACCCCCTCTTCCGGGTGGATATCGACCGGAATGCCACGGCCGTTGTCGGCGACCGAGACCGAGTCATCGGTGTGGATGATCACGTTGATGTCGGTGCAATAGCCGGCCAGCGCTTCGTCGATGGCGTTATCGACCACTTCGAACACCATGTGATGCAGGCCGGTACCGTCGTCGGTGTCGCCGATGTACATGCCCGGGCGCTTGCGCACCGCATCGAGGCCCTTGAGGACGGAAATACTGGAGGAATCGTAGCCGCCGTTATCGGTGTGCTCAGTGGTCATGCTCTATTTATCCACCTGTGTCATGAAAGACCCCGGAGCGACCGTTGTCGCGGCGGGTTGAGTCAGTTGGCGCCATGCCCCAAAAGCTGGGTTCTGGTTTGGCAAAACGCCTGAATATTCAATCTGTTGAACCTGCTACCAACGGCTCGCTAAGCCAGCTTGCTGACGGTGCCATGTTCCACGTGAAACGTGGCCGCATTATACCGCGCCAGCAAGGTTTCCGGCCCCTTTTGTGTTGCCGTAACAAACACTTGCCAGCCCGGAAGTGCCAAAACCGAGGCCAGCAGCTCCTGTTGCCGTTCGGCATCCAGTTCGGTGCTGATGTCATCCAGCAACAACAAGCCACCGCGGACGTTGTGCTGGGCCACCCGGCGCAGCTGGGCCAGGTGCAGTGCCTGAACCACCAGTTTGCATTGGCCGCGAGAGAGCTTCTCATCGGCGGAGATACGCCCCACTCGTATCCGGAGATCGGCCTTATGTGGTCCGTAGCTGGTGGCCCCGTTTAACCGGTCGCGCTCCAGGCCGGTTTCCAGCAAGTCAGCCAACTCCCCTTCCGGCCAGCCACGGTACCAATCGAAGCTGACCCCGGAATCCGGCAGGAACCCCAGCACGGCGGCCTCGACTTCGGGCGCCAGGGCGCGCCAGTACTGGTCTCGAAGCTGATGCAGTCGGTCGGCGGCTTCAAGCAGTTGTTGGGTCCACGGCTGCAGCTCGCGTGTCGGGGCTTTCGCTTTCAGCAGGGCATTGCGCTGCTGCAACAGCCGGGCATAGCGCTGGGCGACACCGGCGAAACCATGTTCCACGTGGAACACGCCCCAATCGAGAAAGCGCCGACGCTCGCGTGGGCTAGCCGCCAGCAGGTTGTAGCTGTCAGGCGTCAACACTTGCACCGGCACGAGGCTAGCGATGGTTGACAGCTTGCGCTCGTCCTGACCGTCCAGGCGCAGCTCGAACCCACCTAGCCGGTCGCGCCGAACGCCAATGCGGTGTTCTTGCGGGCCAGCCAGCCAGCGGCCAAACAAGGTCAGGTCCGGCTTGCCGTCCTGAATCACCCGCTCGATTTGACTGGTGCGAAATGAACGGCCGGTCGCCAGCAATGCAATGGCCTCCAGCAGCGAGGTTTTGCCGGCACCGTTGTTGCCGAATACCCAATTGAGATGGGGCGCCGGTAAGAGCGCCCCATCAGAGAGGTTACGAATGTGCTGGAAACGAAGCTCTGTGAGCATCAGACCGGCCTACAAGCCAGGCAGCACATGGCTTACAGCCGCATCGGCATGACCAGGTACAGGGTGCCGCTGCCGCCCTGCTCTTCGGCCAGCGCCGGACTGGCGGCATCACTGAACATGAAGCGGAGCTTTTCCCACTTCACGGCGTTGACGATGTCCATCAGGTAATTGACGTTGAAGCCGACTTCCAGATCCGAACTGGCGTAATCGACATCGACTTCGATCTCTGCCTCTTCCTGTTCCGGGTTGTTGGCGACCAGCACCAGCTGGCCGGTCTTCAGGTTCAAGCGAACGCCACGGAACTTCTCGTTGCACAGAATGGCAGCGCGACCCAGAGCTTCCTTGAGTGACTCCCGGGCAATGACCATAATCTTGTCGCCACTGCGCGGAATAACCTTCTCGTACTCCGGAAACTTGCCATCAACCAGCTTGGATACGAAGTGGTAACTCTCGGTCTGGACCCGGATGTGGTTGGTGCCGACCGTGATTTTGACGTTCTGGTCAGACGGCTCGAGCAAGCGCAGCAATTCCATGATGCCCTTGCGCGGGACAATCACGCCAAAGTCGCCTTGAGCTTCGACTGCACTCTTGGCTTCGGCCAGTGCCAAACGGTGGCCGTCGGTTGCAACCGCCCGTAGCCGACCCGACTTCAATTCCAGAAACAGGCCGTTCATGTAGTAGCGGACATCACCCTGGGCAATGGCGAACTGGCTGCGTTCAAACAGCGAGCGCAACTCGACCTGCGGTAAGTCAAAGCTGACAGCGCCCGGTCCTTCTTCCAGCGACGGAAACTCCGAGGCTGGCAGTGTGGTGAGGGTAAATCGGTTGCTGCCGGAACGGACGGTGACCCGGCCGTCGCCAAGCTGAAAGGTCACCGGTTGCTTGTCTGGCAGGGCTTTGATGATGTCGAGGAACTTGCGGGCCGGCACCGTGATATCACCCGCCTCGCCCTTGTCGAGCGTCACTTCGGCTCGCAGCTCCACTTCGAGATCGGTACCGGTCAGGCACAGCTTACCTTCCTCGACACTGACCAGGACGTTGGCCAGAATCGGCAGGTTGTTGCGGCGCTCGACGGCGCCACAAACCATGTTGAGGGCCGGAAGGAGATTTTCGCGTGCGATCGTGAATTTCATGTTGGACTCGTGATCCCAAAATGTAATGTTATTGTTTCACGTGGAACAGTTCAGCAGCCGACTCGAGCCACCTTCGCTGATACCCCCAGCCAGATGGCGGTCCGCACAACGGCTCACTTAGCTCGACTTCTGCTCAGCTGGAAAGGGTTCGCAACAGGTTGGCATAGTCTTCTTCCATGCTGCGGTCGCTTTCCTTCAGTTCCTTGACCTTGCGGCAGGCGTGCAGCACGGTGGTATGGTCCTTGCCGCCAAACGCCTCGCCAATTTCCGGCAACGAATGGTTGGTCAATTCTTTCGACAAGGCCATGGCAACCTGCCGCGGCCGCGCCACCGAACGAGACCGCCGCTTCGACAGCAAGTCCGACAGTTTGATACGGAAGTACTCGGCGACCACCTTCTGAATGTTCTCGATGGTAACCATTTTTTCTTGCGCGGCAATCAAATCCCGCAGGGCTTCACGGACCATATCAACCGAGATCTGCCGGCCAGTGAAGTGAGCGTAAGCAATCACTTTGGTCAGCGCGCCTTCCAGCTCGCGAACATTCGACCGAATCCGCTTGGCAACAAAGAACGCCACTTCCTGGGCCAGACCCACATTGGCGTTCTCGGCCTTGGCCATCAGGATCGCGACCCGGGTTTCCAGATCAGGCGGCTCGATGGCGACGGTCAGGCCCCAACCGAACCGTGACTTCAGCCGGTCTTCAAGTCCTTCAACTTCCTTCGGGTAGCGATCACAGGTGATCACGATCTGCCGGTTGGTCTCGAACAGGGTGTTGAAGTTATGGAAAAACTCCTCCTGCGAGCGGTCCTTGCCGGCAAAGAACTGGATATCGTCAATCAACAGGGCATCCAGAGAACGGTAATAGCGCTTCCACTGCTCGATGCTGTTGGTCTGCAAAGCCTTGACCATGTCCTGGACATAGCGCTCTGAGCGGACATACACCACCTTGGCACCCGGCTTCTGCTGCTCGATGGCATTGCCGACCGCGTGCATCAAATGGGTCTTGCCCAAACCGGTAGCGCCATAAATAAACAAGGGGTTGTAGGCTTTACCTGAATTCAACGCGGCCTGTAGTGCTGCCGCTTTGGCGACCTGGTTGGATTTGCCTTCAACGAAATTATCAAACACAAAGGCCGGATTGAGATTGCTGCGATGACTGGGCGTCGTTACCGCCGCTGCGGGTTCTTCCGGGCGGCGCTCGGCAAGCACTTCCACCCGCGCTGGGGCGGGTGCACTGCTGGTGACCGCTGCTGTCGCCGGTGCCGGTACTGCCTTGCTGGTTTCCACTGGCCGGCGTTCGCCAACTGACAGCTGCACGGTAGGGGCCCGATCACCTGCCAGCTCAATCAGAAAATCACGAATCCGCGGCAGGTAACGGTCCCGTACCCACTCCAGCACAAACCGGTTCGGCGCAAACAAGCGCACCTCGTCGGCGAACTCCAATGACTGCAGCGGCCGAATCCACATGCTGAATTCGTCCGGCTTGAGTTCATCTTGTAGACGGGCCTGGCATTGCGGCCAAAACGTTCCCTGACTCATTCTTGACGGCTGTACGGGTGCTGGTGGGAAAGCAAGCCGGGGAGTCTAAGGAGTTGACCAGAAATAATCCACAGGCAGTGAGCAAATTTGTTTTCCTTGACAAGCCTTGATCGGATCGGATCTTGCAAAACCGGTACTACGAAGACCAGATTTGTATAAAATAACTGTGTTTCTGTTGATAACTATAGAGAATTGTAAATACAGTGAAAGTTATAAACAGACACCAACGGTTAATACAACCAGAACGAGGTGGTTTCCAACAGCTATAGAAGGCTATTTTTTAATTTATTTTCAATAACTTAACTAAGTTAATAACAGATTTTATCGGCGTAGTAATTATTAACAGTAAGAAAAGATCTTTTCTTTCAAAACAGATTATTAGTCGGAAAAAATATCCGTCATGGTTTCGAATCAGCCCCTGGCTGGCTACCGAAAAACCGAAATGTGGATATTTTTCAGTGGGCAGAAAAGCTCAAAAGTTATACACAATCGGGTGTCGGGTTCGCCCGAAAAAAGAAGGCAAAATCACAATATCTAGTGGTTGCCATGCCTGGTTAAGCCAACCGGTAGTGAAACGGACCCGGTTTCAGCTGCTAAGTGGCCGTTTTTCCTTGGGTTTTTCTTGACCCGAACAAAACCTGCGCAGTAGAATGCGCGCCCTTTTCCGACCCGGCGGTCACTCCCAACGAGTGCTCGCCAGGCTATGCCCCCGACGGGGCCAGTAACGCAGGTGTGTCATGAAACGTACTTTCCAACCCAGCAACCTGAAGAAAAAGCGCGACCACGGCTTCCGTGCCCGCATGGCGACCAAGAACGGCCGTCTGGTGCTCAAGCGCCGTCGTGCCAAGGGTCGCAAGCGCCTGACGGTCGCCTAAGACCGACCGGTTTACGCCGTGCCGGTGGCGGAGTTTGCCTTTACCCGGGCACTTCGCCTCACCGATCCGGCGGAGTTTCAGCAGGTCTTTGCCGAAAATGAGCGTCACCACGCTACCGGTCTGACCCTGCTGGCCCGACCGAACCCGCTGGGCCATGCCCGGCTGGGTCTGGCGATAGCCAAAAAGCACGTCCGTCTTGCCTCGAATCGCAACGCCATCAAGCGGGCGATTCGGGAAGCCTTCCGGTTGGCACAATCCCAGTTGCCTGCCCGTGACGTGATCGTACTGGCCAAGCCCGGTGTCGACCGGCTTGCGCCGCCAGAACTCCGCCGTCAGGTTCAGCTGTTGATGACCCGGCTGGCGCGTTCCGCCTCCCCTGCTTCTTTACCCGATCGCACTCAAGGCTGATCTTCCATGCTCGAATCGCAACGCGGTTTTTTGTTGGCGGCGTTCGCCGGTCTCAGTTTCCTGTTGTACCTGAGCTGGCAGGAAGACCAGCAAGCCAAGCAACAACTGGCACAGCGTCAGACCATTGAACAGTCGGCGCCGGTGGCAACCGGTACCGCCAGCGATGTCAGCCCGGTGGCTGTCGGTAGTGATGTGCCAACTGTTGCCGTCGCCGACGCGCCCGCTTCACCAACCGAACTGGCCGACCGCTATGTCGAACTGCGCAGCGACGTCCTGCGCCTTGTGATCGACCGGGTCGGTGGCAACGTGGTCGAAGCCGACCTGCTGCGCTACCCGAAAACCCAGGCCAAGGACAGCGAGCCGACCCGCTTGCTGCACCACCGCGACAACCGCAGCTTTGTTGCCGTCAGCGGCATCAATACCGGCGACAGCGTGCCGCAGACCGACGGTGCCATGACCACCTTCACGCTCAAGGGCATCAGCAGCGACGGCGAAGGCCGCCAGATCCTGACCCTGAGCTGGCAGAGCGATTTTGGTCTCAGCATCGACAAGATCTACACCCTGAGCCCGGGCAGCCATACCGTTGCGGTCGATTACCAGCTCAGCAACCAAAGCGCCGGTGTCGTCAGCGGCAAGCTCTACACCGAACTGAAGCGTGACCGTTACGCCGAAAATGCCGGCAATGCCTTTGCCATGTCGGCTTACACCGGCGCGGCGATCAACAGCGCCGAACAGCGCTACCAAAAATACAATTTCGACGACATGGATGAAGCGCCGCTGGCGCAAACCACCACCGGTGGTTGGGTGGCTTACCTGCAACACTATTTTGTTGCGGCCTGGGTGCCGGCCGACAAATCGGCCAACCTGATTTACTCGCGTGTCCGCGCCGACAAGCTGTCCATCGTCGGTATCCAGCAGGCACCGTTCTCGGTCGCGGCCGGTGAAACCAAGACCCTGTCGGCCTCGCTCTACCTCGGGCCGAAAATTCAGGATGATCTGGCCAAGGTGGCCGACGGTCTCGATCTGACCGTCGACTACGGGTTCCTGTGGTGGATTGGTCAGCCGCTGTTCCTGGCCTTGACGGCGATCTACGCCATCGTCGGCAACTGGGGCGTTGCCATCATCCTGGTCACCGTGCTGGTCAAGCTGTTGCTCTACCCGCTCGCCAATGCCCAGTACCGCAGTTTCGCCAAAATGCGCATGCTGTCGCCCAAGCTCACGGCACTGAAAGAGCGCTATGGCGACGATCGTCAGGCCTTCTCGCAGGCGATGATGGAGCTGTATAAAAAGGAAAAGGTCAACCCGCTCGGTGGCTGCCTGCCGCTGCTGCTGACCATGCCGGTGTTCATCGCGCTGTATTGGGTGCTGATGGAGTCGGTCGAACTGCGCCATGCCGGCTTCATGCTGTGGATCAAAGATCTGTCGGTCATGGACCCGTATTACGTGCTGCCGGTTCTGATGGGCATCTCGATGTGGGTCATGCAGAAAATGCAGCCGGCCAGCCCGACCATGGATCCGATGCAGCAGAAGATCATGCAATACCTGCCGGTGATCATGAGCGTGTTCTTCCTGTGGTTCCCGTCCGGCCTGGTGCTGTACTGGCTCGTCAACAACTTGTTGTCGATTGCCCAGCAGACCTACATCACCAAGAAAATCGAAGTCGAGGCCGCGCAGAAGAAATAAGCGCAGTGGCGTAAAAACGCGCCAGACGAATGCAGTTGCAGTAAAACGGCCCCGTGCACGACAGCTCGCCTCCGCGAGCTTGATTGTGGCGGGGCCGAAAGTTTTGTGTCGCCAGCAGGAATCGACGACACTGCGCCCAACCGGGATTGTTCATCATCGCTCATGAAAGCCAGCCCTGACACCATAGCTGCCATTGCCACCGCTGCCGGTCGGGCCGGCGTTGGGGTCATCCGCATTTCCGGCAGCAAGGTACCGGCACTCGCTGAAGCCCTGCTCGGCAAACTGCCGGCACCACGGCAGGCGGTGCGAGCATTCTTCCGCGATGCCGACGGTTCGGCCATTGACGATGGCCTCGCCCTGTATTTTGCCGCGCCAAAATCGTTCACCGGCGAGCCGGTGCTGGAGCTGCAGGGCCATGGTGGCCCGGTGGTGCTCGATCGGCTGTTGCGGCGCTGTCTTGATTTGGGCGCGCGTACGGCCCGCCCCGGCGAATTTTCCGAGCGCGCCTTTCTCAATGACAAACTCGATCTGGCGCAAGCCGAAGCCATTGCCGACCTGATCGACGCCAGCTCGGAAACCGCCGCCCGTTTGGCGATGCGGTCACTGACCGGCGAGTTTTCCCGGCGAGTGCACCAGCTGCTCGAACGCCTGATCCATTTACGCATGTACGTCGAGGCCGCGATCGATTTTCCGGAAGAAGAAATCGATTTTCTGTCGGATGGCAAAGTAGCCGCCGATCTGCAAATCCTGCAGGCGGATCTGACGGCACTGATTGCCGCCTCGAGTCAGGGCCAGGTGCTGCGCGAAGGCATCAAGGTGGTGATCGCGGGCAAACCCAATGCCGGCAAATCGTCGCTGCTGAATGCCCTGTCCGGCAAAGAGGCCGCGATCGTTACCGCCATTCCCGGCACCACCCGCGATGTGTTGCGTGAGCTCATCACCGTTGATGGTTTGCCAATCCACTTGCTGGATACCGCCGGCCTGCGTGACAGCGACGATCCGGTCGAACAAATCGGCATTGCGCGCGCGCGCGCCGAGATGCAGGACGCTGACGCATTGCTGCTGGTGGTCGATGCCAGCAGCGCTGGCACCGATGGCAGCAAAGTCGCCACCGACCCAGCCGAACTGTGGCCGCTCGACACCGCCATTCCGGTGCCGATGGCGCGAATCACTGTCATTCACAACAAGATCGATTTGTTGGCAGAACCGGCGCGGATGTATACCGTGGCAACAACGACCGGCGAACCGGTAACAGTGTTGTCGCTGTCGGCACAAACCGGCGCCGGACTGGAATTGCTGCGGCAACGGCTGACGGCGCTGGCCGGGCTGACCGTGCCGACCGAAGGTCTGTTTCTGGCGCGTCGTCGTCATCTGGAAGCACTGGCCGAAGCCGATCAACACCTGCAAACGGGTAGCGAGCAGTTGCGGACTTTGCGTGCCGGTGAATTGCTGGCCGAAGATTTGCGCCGGGCGCAGCAGGCCTTGAACCGAATCACCGGGGCATTCACGGCCGATGATTTGCTCGGCAAGATCTTCAGCTCATTCTGTATCGGCAAGTAATCGGTCTTGGCCGCCGGCGCGAACAGCCAACCGGCAAGCGGGCGCGTGAGCTGGACCGACCAACTCGCTGGCGTGACTCCGGTACAACGGCTATGGCACGGCCATTTCAAAACCGGCCATGCCAATAACAGAACTTCGCGATTTCTATCTTTGCAAAACCATGGAGCTGCGGCATGGCCATAGGACGAATACTGGTGGTCGAGGATGACCCGGATCAGCTTGCCGCACTGAAGATCATGGTGTCGGCGCTGTTTCCTGATGCTCAAGTACTGGCGGTACCGGACGGCTTCAATGCCCTGGCGGTCGGCCCGCAGTTTCACCCGGACGCCATCATTTCCGATGTCGCGATGCCGCAGGCTGATGGCCTCAGTTTCCTGCATGCGCTGCTGCCGCAACTGTCAAACAGCCCGCATGTGCTGGTGCTGACGTCCTATGACCGGATGCAACTGCAACGTTTCGGCCCAATGCCGGAACAGGCGCAATTCATGCAAAAACCCATCACTTACGAAACGCTGGCCGAGGCGCTCGCCCGCTGGCAGTGACCCTGAGACTGACCAGGGTTGTGCCGAGGATTCGGGCCAGCCCGTTGCGGTCATGAGGATTTGTTGTTGTCAGTCAGTCAATCCACCGAACCGTCAAATCGGCTTGGCCTTGCTGCCGCTGCACTGGCCATCTTGCTATGGGCGTCGTTGGCGGCTGTGGTCAGCCAGCTGACCGCCCTGCCGCCGTTTTTTCTGACCGGTTGCGCACTTGGCCTTGGCGCGCTGGTCTGTCTGCCGCGCTGGCGCGACTGGCGGGTGCCATGGTCGACGCTGCTGCTCGCCAGCAGCGCCTTGTTTGTTTACCACGCACTGTTGTTCTTTGCGCTGCGGCTGGCGCCACCGGTCACTGCCAATCTGGTTAATTACTTGTGGCCGCTGTTCATCGTTTTGCTGTCGCCGTTGTTTGACCCGAGCCGAAAACTGACCGGGCGTTTTCTGCTGGCCGCGTTGCTTGGCCTCAGCGGAGCGGCGGTCGCCATCTTGTCCCGCAACCAGACCGCGGCGGGCAATGGTGCGCTGCTTGGCTATGGCCTGGCCTTTCTGGCCGCGTTGACCTGGGCGGCCTATTCGCAATCGCTTCGCCGCTTGCCGCCGTTTTCGAGCTGGGCGGTCGGCGGTTTCTCAATACTGGCGGCCATCGCCTCGTTCCTGATGCATCTCTTGATTGAGCCGCCCGCCCGGGTGGGCGCCGGTGACTGGCCGTGGCTGCTGCTGCTGGGTTTTGGCCCGATGGGCCTGGCATTCGTCTGTTGGGATGTCGCAATGAAGCGGACCGACCCGCGCCGGGTCGGCGTGCTTGCCTACCTGACGCCGGTGCTGTCGACCGTGTTGCTGCTCTGGGCGACCGACCAGGCCTGGTCGATCTCGGTGGGACTGGCGCTGGTGCTGGTGGTGACGGCGGCCTTGCTGGTGATGGCCCCAACTGATCGCAGCAAGCGCGAGACGTCCTGATAGAATCGCGCGTTTATCGCCACCGTATCGGCGTTGCCGAACGACAGGGAGCAAGGAATGAAAAAAGCAGTAGTGCTGGCGTTGGCCGCCGGCGCAGTCACCGGCATCGCGCTGACCGCCGCCGCCTGGTATGCCGGTGGTCAGGCCGAGCAAGCCCTGCGGGCCCAGTTGCCGAACTTGCAAGTGGAGCCAACCTTGCACCTCGAATTAGCCGACTACGAGCGCGGCCTGTTCCGGTCACAGGCGGTATTGGTGGTGCGCTTTGCCGACCCCGATTCGATGCCGGCGGAGTTTGCCGAGCCGCTGAGTTTCCGTCAGCCCTTCACCGTTGTGCACGGCCCGATCCTCTGGGACAGCGCCTTTGCCTTTCGGCCGGCGGCGTTTGGCATCAAGAGCCATCTCGATGCCCAGCCGGACTGGCCGGCCGACCTGAAAACCCTGCTGGCCGACGAACGCCTGCGGCTGGCGGCCCGAATTGGTTTTGATGGCAGCAGCAGCACCCGGTTGATCATCGACAAAGGTGATCTGCAATTGACGGCTGGCCAGCTGCTGCTCGAGCGTGGCGAGCTGCAATTCGATTTCGATCCAGCCGACCGCCATCTGGTTGGCGACTTCAACTGGCCCGGCTTTCAGCTCAGCGGCGATCAGGGCGATTTGCATTTGCGCGACATGCGCTTTCACTGGGCCGGCAGCTATTTCAGCCAGAACCTGCAGCTCGGCGCCGGCGAATACCAAATTGCCGAAATTCGCGCCAGCCAGGCCGGCCAGGAAGCCTTTGTGCTGTCCGAACTCAAGGTCAGCGGTGAACAGAAACTGGATGCCAGTGGCGAGCAGGTCAGCAGCGTTGCCGATCTGACGCTGGCTGATGTCAGCTTCATGGGCCAGCCGGTGATCCATGATGGCCTGCTGCATATGGAATTGAACAAGCTCTCCGTTGCCGCGCTGAAAAAACTCGATGCCCAGCCGCCCACTACCACCGTGGCCAGCACCGATTTCGATGCCATGATCGCCGACTTCATGGCGCTGTTCGAACACGGCGCCGAATTCAAGATCGATCCGCTGCGCGCCGAAGTACAAGGTGAGCCCGTCCACCTGACCTTGCTGGCGACCTTGCCGCCGTCAACAACGGTCAGTCCAACCGAGCCGATGCAATTGTTTGAACAAGCGGCTGTGGATCTGACCCTGAAGGCATCGCCGACCTGGCTGGCGGCGTGGACGCCGATCGAGTGGCAGCAACAACTCGCCATCGACGCGGCCGATGACAGCCTGATCGTGTCAGTCCGCAATGGCGTGATCACGGTCAACGGCAAACCGTGGCAAAACCCGGACGCGGAACTGAGCGACGACGAACTGCCGGTCGAGTTCCTTGAAGGCGGCGATCCGGAAGCCGATATGCAAGATGAAACGGAAGCCGATGCCGAGCTGACCCGCATCTGATCAGGCCATCGACGCAGCGCCGGCCGTCGCTTGCAAATGACCGGCGCGAACGCGCCGAAATCAGATCGGCCAGGCAGAATGAACTGCGCAAATGGCGCAGCAGGCACTACAGGAAAATGAAGATGTCGAGCTGGGTGAATTTGTCGTGCGCGGCGCGGCTGCTCCGACAGGCCGGCATGGTCGCGCTGTTGGCGTTTGCCAGCAGCAGCCAGGCTGCCGACGAGTTGGCGCGCACACTGTATGCGGAACACAAGGATGCGGTGTATCGCATCGAAGTCATCACTCCGGGTACCGACAAAAAATCCTCGCTCGGTACCGGCTTCGTGATCGCCCGTGAAGACATTCTCGCCAGCAATTTTCACGTTGTAGCCGACGCTGTGCATGCCCCGGATCGCTATCGGCTGGAGTGGCAATCGGTGTCCGGCGCGCGCGGCCCGCTGACCGTGATTGCCGTCGATGTCATTCACGATCTGGCCTTGCTGAAAGCCGAACAACCGCTCGGCACGCCGCACCAGACCACCGGCCTGCCATCGCAGGGTGTCGCGCTGTTTTCCATGGGCCATCCGCTCGGTCTGGATCTGGCGATAGTGCCGGGCAGCGCCAACGGCCTGCTGGAAAAATCGCTGTACGACAAAATCCATTTCAGCGGCAACATCAATCCCGGCATGAGTGGCGGTCCGGCGCTCGATGGCGACGGCAAAGTGGTCGGCATCAATGTCGCGACTGCCGGTGAAGCGGTCGGTTTTCTGGTGCCGGCCCACTATCTGGATGAATTGATCGCGCGCGCCAGTGTCAGCCAGTTCAAACCGGCAGCCGATTTGACCGCGCAAATCGGCGAACAGCTGATGGCCAACCAGAGTGAATTGCTCACCGCTTTCACCAAGCAACCGTGGCCTACCCAGCAGCTCGGCCGGTTCCGTGTCCCCGGCGAAATTTCGCCGCGTCTGGATTGCTGGGGTGAAACCGATCCGGCGACCGAGAAGAAGCCCTATCTGGAAATCGAAACCAGTTGCAGCGGTCAGGATGAAGTCTATGTTTCGGAGCGGATGACGGCCGGCAGTGTCAGCTATCAATTTTTCTGGCTCGAAAGCGACAAGCTGAGTCCGCGGGCGTTCTATCGCCTGTACCAACAAAAACACAACAGTCGCTTCCTGTCCGATGCCGATGAAACCGACGTTGGCAATTTCACCTGCAGCGTCAAGTTTGTCGAACTGTCCGGACAGTCGTTCAAGGCCAATGTCTGTGCCCGCCCCTACAAGCGCTATCCGGGTCTGGTCGATTTCATGGTGTTGATGGCCATGACCGGCCATGACCGCGAAGGCATGTTGTTCACGCTGGATCTGTCATCGGTAACCCTCGATAACGGCATGCGTCTGTTGCAAGCGTTTCTGGAGCAGTTCCAATGGCAAGCCCGCTGAGCGCACCGCTGGTCATCGAAATCGTTTCACGTGGTCGCGGCCAGCCACAGTACCGGCGCATCCGGCAATTTCCGTATCGGGTTGGCCGCGCCTACGACAATGATCTGATTCTGGCCGACGACACCATCTCGGCCGCCCATCTGCAGTTCGAACAAGCCGACGACGGCAGCGTGCGCGTGCGCAATCTGTCGCATGAAAATGGCACCCGGCTTGGTCGGCGCAAGCTGGGCTTTGTGCCGGAACCGATGACGTTGCCGTGCACGCTCGAGCTGGGTCACACCCAGCTGCGGTTGCTGGCACAGGACACGGCCGTGGCACCGGCACGCAGGCCACAGGCAGTGCCCGGTTCGCTGACGCTGGTAGAGCGCTTGCCGTTTGCGCTGGTCTTGCTGCTGCTGCTGTTCGGCTTTGATGTTGCGATGATGTTCATGAACCGCATCGAGCCGCTGACCCTGCGCAATGCCCTGTTCAATCAGGCACCGGAATTGTTGGCGCCGGTGTTCACCGCTGTCATCACCGGATTCATCTCGCGTCTGTTGTTGCACCGCTGGCGGTTTGGCCTGCAGCTGACCATTGCCTGTGTTGCGTTCATCGTCAGTGCGCTGGCGCAGGAACTGCTGCACCGGGTCAGCTACTTCTACAGCAGCGACGGTGTAGCCGAACTGTTCAACCTGCTGTTTGCCGCCACCTTGTTGACCGCCTTGTTTGCCTGGCAATTGCGCGCTTTCAGTACGCTGACCAAGCAGCGCTCGATCGGTGTTGCGGTTGCCATCACCTGGCCGCTGCTGGCGCTGTTCTGGTTGCAGGGCGTGGTCCGGACCCCGGACTTTGACGATCAGCCGCCGCTGCACCTGAGTTTGCTGGCAACCGATCTGCGCCGGCAGGAAACGGTGGAGTTGAATCGCTTTCTGGATGAAACCCGGCAGGAACTTGCGCACGGCATCGAGCAGGAATTGCGCGACAGCGCCGACCGCAAGCCAGACTGAGGCGGTCGGCAAGCGCCGGCAAAAACACAGTAGCAACCCAATCAACGACCCGATGCCGCGCCAGGTGGCATCAGCGCAAGGAGTGCAGCATGCACAGGATGTGGCGATATCTGATCGGCAGCGTGGCCCTTGGCCTGCTGGTGGCGTGTGGTGGCAAGGACGCAACGGACGAGGCCGCAGGGCAGCCGCCGATCAAGAATGATCCGAAATGGGCCGAGTATCTGGCTGAACACAGCAGTGGCCTGATTTCGCGCAGTGCGCAAATCCGGCTGCGCTTTGTCAACGACGTGGTGACCGAAGCCGACCTTGGCAAACCCTTTCCGGAATTGTTCAGCATCACACCGGCAGTCAAAGCCGCGGCGGTGTTCAACAACCCCCGTGAACTACTGCTGGTGCCCAATCAGCCACTGGTATCCGGCCAGCGCTACGAAGTCACCTTGAAAGGCGGCAAATTGAAAAGCCTGCCACCGGCGCTCGGCGATTACACCTTTGTGGTCGACGTGATCCCGCAGGGCATCGACTTTGCCATTGAAAGCGTTACGGTCAGCCCGAGCAACAACGACCAGATGCGGGTCAAGGCCGCAATCAATACCGCCGATGTTGCCGATGCCGACGCCATCGAAAAATTGGTCCAGGCCCACTACCTCGATGACGAGGTCAAGCTGAGTTGGCAACACGGCTCAAACGGCACCAGCCATTTGCTCACCACGGAACTGTTGAGTCGGCAGCAAACCGAAACCGCGCTGCAATTTCGCTGGGACGCCGCCAAGATTGGTGCGACGGGCGACAAGACTGCCGGTGAGTTTTCGCTCGCCATTCCAGCGCGCGGGGTGTTTGCGCTGTCGCGGGCGGAACCGGTGTCCGGTGACACCGCCGGCATCCGGCTCGATTTTTCCGAGCTGCTCGACAACCGGCAGAATCTGGCCGGTCTGGTCAGTGTCAGCAGTGGCGAATTCAGCAGCCGGGTCGACGGCAACAGCATTACGCTCACCCTGAACGAACCGCCGTCCGGTGAAGTCACCGTCATTATCAACGAGGCGCTGCGCGCATCCGACGGTCGCACGCTTGGTCAGGAATACAAGCAGACGGTCGCGTTTGCCACCGAGCAACCGGCTGTGCGCTTTGTTGGCACCGGTTCGATTCTGCCGGATGCCGAGCAATTATCGGTACCGTTTGAAGCGATGAACGTCGCCTCGGTACAGGTCACCGCGTTTCGCATATACGACAACAACCTCGGCCAGTTCCTGCAGGTCAATCCGCTGGGCGGCAGCTATGAACTGAAACGGGTTGGCCGTTACCTCTGGCGCAAGACCATCACGCTGGGTGCCGGTCCGATGAACCAGTGGCGCCGGTTTGCCATCGACGTCAATGAACTGGTGAAGGCCGATCCGACCGGCATGTACCGGCTCAGTCTGACCATCAACCGTGGCAACAGCCTGTATGCCTGTTCGGATGCCGACAAGGCGGTGCCGCTGCCGGCCGACCCGCTGCCGGACAATGGCGACGAGCTGAGCGAGACCGATGCCTCCGGTTGGGATTATGCGGAGGATTACGAGTACGGCGGTTATGAAGAAAACTGGTGGCAAAACCGCCGCAATCCGTGCAAGGACGCTTACTTCAAACACAATGAAAACGCCAAGTCGCACCGCAACCTGATCGCCGCCAACATTGGCCTGATCGCCAAGGCCGGCAATGACGGCAAGCTGGCGCTGGTGGCGACCAACCTGCGCACCGGCCAGCCGATTTCCGGCGCGCTGCTGACCCTGTTCAATTACCAGAATCAGGAGATCCTGCGCGAGACCAGCAACGCCCAGGGCATGGTGACCGTTGCGCCGGACGTGCGGCCGTTCTATATCAAGGCGGAAAAAAATCAGCAGCGCGGTTACCTGAAACTCGGTGACGGTGTCGCGCTGCCGGTGTCGCATTTCGATGTTGGCGGTGTCCAGGTCGAACGCGGCATCAAAGGCACGATTTACGGCGAGCGCGGGGTCTGGCGACCGGGCGATACTCTGCACCTGACGTTTGTCCTGCAGGATCCGCAGAACGCGATTCCCGATTCGCACCCGGCCACGCTGGAGCTGATCAATCCGCAGGGCCAGACCGTGCACAGCCAGACGGTGACCACGCCGGTCGGCGATTTCTACGCCTTCGCAGTCAAGACGCACGATGACGATCAGACCGGCAACTGGCGTGCGCTGGTCAAGCTGGGTGGGCGCAGCTTCGAGCGCACGGTCAAAATCGAAACCATCATGCCGAACCGGCTCAAGATCGAACTGGAAACCGGCGAAGCGCTGAAAAAAGACGACAGCAACGAACTGAAGTTGTTCAGTCAATGGCTGCACGGCGCCAGCGCCGGCGGCCTCAAAGCGGATGTCGCGGTCAAACTGAAGCCGCGGCCAACCAGCTTCACCCGTGCCGCCGATTTCCGTTTCGATGACCCGACCCGCGTTTACCGCGGCGATGAGCAGCAAGTCTGGGAAGGCAAACTGGATGACGATGGTCGCGCCGTGATCAACGCCAATATCGTTGCCGATGAAAGCGCGGCCGGCTTCCTGTCGGCCGAGTTCACCACCCGGGTTTTCGAGCCGGGCGGTGCCTTCAGCATCGCCAGTCAGACTGCGGCGTTTCATCCCTACCAGCACTACGTCGGCATCAAGCTGCCGAAAGGCGATCTGGCCCGCAACATGTTGCTGACTGATCAGAAACACCCGGTGCAGATCGCCACGCTCGATGCTGACGGCAAACCGGTGTCAATCGACAAGGTCCAGGTCTCGGTCTACAAACTTGATTGGCGCTGGTGGTGGGATCAATCCGGCGATGGTCTGGCCAACTTTCAAAGCGGTGAAAGCCACCGTCTGATCACCGGTGAATTTGTCAGTACCAAGGACGGCGCCGGCCAGTCCGCTTTTGAAATCAAATACCCGGATTGGGGCCGCTATCTGGTCCGCGCCTGCGATCTGGATGGCGGTCATTGTGCCGCCCAGATCGTCTACGTCGACTGGCCGGGTTGGGCGGGTCGCGCCAGCGAACAAAAAGGCCCGGGTGCCAATGCGCTGACCTTGTATGCCGACAAGCCCAACTATCAAGTGGGCGAAACCGCCACCATTCATTTGCCGCCAGCGAGCCAGGGCCGGGCACTGATCTCGGTTGAGAACGGCAGCAGCATCCTGTCGCAGCAGTGGCTGGAACTCGACGGCAAACGCGAGAGCTTTGAGCTGCCGATCACCGGCACGATGGCGCCGAACGTTTATGTCAGCGTCACGCTGCTGCAGGCGCATGACAACAAACCCAACGATCGGCCGATCCGCCTGTATGGCGTGATGCCGCTGCTGGTCAGCGATCCGGCCACGCACCTGAAACCGGAACTCAGCGTTGCCGAGGAAGTCCGGCCGGAAACCACCATGAAAGTCGGCGTGCAGGAGCAATCCGGCAAAGCGATGACTTACACGCTGGCGGTCGTTGACGAAGGCCTGCTCGGCCTGACCAATTACAAAACGCCCAATCTGCACGGCGAGTTCTACAAACGGGAAGCGCTTGGCGTCAAAACCTGGGACATGTTCGATGAAGTGATCGGCGCCTACGGTGGCGCGCTGGAGCGCTTGCTGGCGCTCGGTGGTTCCGATGGCGCGCTCAACAACGATGCCAACAAGGAACGCAAACGCTTCCCGCCGGTCGTGCGCTTTATCGGCCCGTTCCAGCTCGACGCCGGCAAGAAGGCCAGTCATGACATCGCCTTGCCGCCTTATGTTGGCGCGGTGCGGGTGATGGTGGTTGCCGGTCAGCAAGGCGCGTACGGCAGCGTCGAGAAATCGGTAACTGTCCGGCAGCCGGTGATGGTGCAGGCCACGCTGCCGCGCGTACTCGGCCCCGGTGAAGAGCTGCGCATGCCGGTGTCGGTGTTCGTGCTCGATGACAAAATCAAAGCAGTGGAGCTGGCGGCAAAAGTGACGGCGCCCCTTACCGTCATCGGCGCCAGCAGCCAGACGCTGCAGTTTGATCGCACCGGTGATCAGCTTGGTTTTGTCACCATCAAGGTCGGAGACAAACTCGGCAAGACCCGGGTAACGGTGACGGCGACGGCCGGCAAGGAAACGGCCGATCAAACCATCGACATCGAGGTGCGGGCGCCGAATCCGGCCAGCACCATCGTGCAGAAGAAAGTGCTGAAGCCGGGCGAAAGCTGGGACACCACCGTGTCACCGCACGGCCTTGCGGGTACCAACGCCACAACACTGGAAGCGTCGGTGGTTCCTGCGCTGAACCTGAGCGACCGACTGCAATATCTGGTTCAGTATCCGCATGGCTGCGTGGAGCAAACGACATCGGCAGCGTTCCCGCAGCTCTATCTGCACAAACTGTTGAAGTTGCAGCCGGGCGAACAGCAGCGGGTGCAGCAGAATGTCAGTGCCGGCATCGAGCGCTTGCGCCAGTATCAGCAGAGCGGAGGTGGTTTCGGTTACTGGCCGGGCGCCAATGACTGGAACAGCTGGAGCACCACCTACGTCGGCCACTTCCTGCTGGAAGCGCAGAAGGCCGGTTACAGCGTGCCAGTGAATATGCTCTCGTCATGGAAGGCCTTTCAGAAATCGCGCGCGCAAGTCTGGGTGCCGGGCAACAATGAAAATGCGCTCGATCAGGCCTATCGCCTGTATACCTTGTCGCTTGCCGGCAGCGCCGAGCTCGGC
The DNA here is from genome assembly GCA_041914645.1 of Permianibacter sp. GTDB lineage: Bacteria > Pseudomonadota > Gammaproteobacteria > Enterobacterales > Permianibacteraceae > Permianibacter. The sequence goes on along the minus strand of JAYSCY010000013.1, from coordinate 19,884 downwards.
GCGATGAACCGCTTGCGCGAGCAGGCGAAACTGCCGAACACCGCCCGCTGGTTGCTGGCCGCGTCGTACAGCCAGGCCGGTTTGAGCGATGTGGCGAAAGCGCTGACCGCCGATGCCGATCTGCAAGTCGGCAAATACGATCGCGAAGGCCTGACCTTTGGTTCGGAATTGCGTGACCGCGCCGTGCTACTGGAAAGTCTGGTCAAACTCAATGACAGCTTCCGCGCCAAGGATCTCGCCGACACCATTGCCGAAGAGTTGTCCGGCATGGGGTGGTACAGCACTCATTCGGTGGCGTGGTCACTGCTGTCGTTGTCGCATTTCGTTGGCGACAACGCCCAGGGCGGCTTCACCGTCGATTACGCCGTCGCGGAGCAAGGTTTCGAGCAGGCCAAGAGTGACGCGCCGTTGTGGCAACAGCCGCTGAAAATTGCCGACAAGCCCGAGCGGGTCCGCATCAATAACCGAGGCCAGAAACCGCTCTACCTGAATCTGGTGACGCGTGGCGTGCCGCCAGCCGGTAACGAAACGGCGGGCAATGATTCGCTTTCCATCGCGGTGCAGTTCACCGACGGTGCCGGCAATCGCGTCGACCCGGCCAAGGTCAAGCAGGGTCAGGATTTCCGTGCCAAGGTCACGATCAGCAACAGCGCGCTGCGCGAACTGCAGAACATCGCGCTCACCCAGATCGTTCCTGGTGGCTGGGAAATCATCAATACCCGCAATGCGGCCACCTCGGCGCCGGTCGAAGAGTCAGCGTTCGATTATCGCGATGTCCGCGATGATCGAGTGCACACCTACTTCAACCTGAAGAGCGGCGAGTCGCGCAGCTTTGTGCTGGTATTCAATGCCGCGTACCCGGGTCGCTATTACCTGCCCGGCTGGAATGCCGAAGCGATGTACGATGCCAAACGCTATGCCCGCAATGCCGGTCAGTGGGTGGAAGTGGTGGCGGAGTGACGGCAGCGAACCCGCCGTTGCGGAGGACTCAATTCGGGTTTCCGATTCAGAAAATGTGTTCGATCGGAAACTCTTGCGCGGCAATGACCCCCTCCCGGCCTCCCCCTTGGCAGGGGGAGGTGTTGTCTACTCCCTCCCCTGCCAAGGGGAGGGCCGGGGTGGGGTGATTGCCGCGCCGTTCCTCGATTCCGACCCAATGCAGAATGCCCGCGCGGTCCACCCATGCCCCCAATGAAAATGATCGTCAAGAACCGCCGCCTGCAATTGCTGTTCGGCGGCTTGCTCGTTTTCAGCATCTGGTTCTGGCAAGCACTTCCTACCCGCCTCTTTCAAACACCGTTTTCGCCCGTTCTGTTCGCCAGCAATGGTGAACTGCTCGGCGCACGCCTTGCCATCGACAGGCAATGGCGCTTTCCGCTCAGTACCGAAGTACCGCCGCGCTTTGCCGCCGCGCTGACTGCCTACGAAGACAAACGCTTTTACTCGCATCCGGGTGTTGATCCCTTGGCGCTGCTGCGCGCCATCAAAACGCAACTGAGCGACAGCGCCGTCAAAAGTGGTGGCAGCACCTTGACCATGCAAGTGATCCGGCTGTCACGGCAGAATCCGCCGCGCACGGTATCGGAAAAGTTGCTGGAAATGCTGTTGGCGTTGCGGTTGGAAATTGCTTACGACAAGCCGGAGATTCTGGCGCTGTATGCCCAGCATGCGCCGTTCGGTGGCAATTTCGTCGGCCTTGAAACGGCGGCCTGGCGTTACTTTGGTCGCGCGCCCACGGCGCTCAGCTGGGCCGAGGCGGCGACGCTGGCGGTGCTGCCGAACAGCCCCGGCCTGATCCATCCCGGTCGTTCACGCGAGCAGCTGAAACAGAAACGTGATCGCTTGCTGCTGCGCCTGCAACAAGACGGTTTGCTGTCACCACTTGATCTGCGGCTGGCGCTGGCGGAGCCCTTGCCGGATGCGCCGCAACCGCTGCCGCGCGCGGCACCGCATTTGCTGGATACCCTGGTCGCCGTGCCCGCCCAACTCAATGCTACCGTCGCGCAGGGCCCGCGTTTCGACAGCACGCTCGATGCCGAGCTGCAGCGCCAGCTGAGTGAAGTGCTGCGCCGGGAAAGCCAGCTGCTGCGTGACCAGGGCATTGGCCATGCCGCGGCCATCGTGATCGACAATCGCAGTGGCGAGGTTCGCGCGTATCTCGGCAACAGTTTGGCGACCGATCTGGTGACCAACCCCGGCCGCGATGCGTACGCACTCGATCTGCTGCAACGGCCGCGCTCCAGCGGCAGCATTTTGAAACCATTGTTGTATACGCTGATGTTGCAGGACGGCTTGTTGACGCCGTCGATGCTGGTGGCCGACGTGCCCACCCAAATCAACGGCTATGTGCCGGAAAATTTTGATCGGCAGTATCGCGGCGCGGTGCCCGCCAATGAGGCGTTGGCGCTGTCGCTGAATATTCCCGCCGTGCGTTTGCTGCGCGAGTATGGCGTCGGCCGATTTCATGCGGCGCTGCAGCGGCTCGGTCTGCGGACGCTGTTTCGTGCGCCAGACGATTACGGCTTGACGCTGATCCTCGGTGGTGCCGAAACCACGCCGTGGGATATCGCGGCGGTCTACGCCAATCTGGCGGCCGTTGCCCAGCAATCACCGGAACAACATTCATCGGAACAGCAAACACCAGCCCCGCAACCGGAAGCGCATCGGGTGGCGTTGCAGTCGCGACCCATTCGGGTGCTGAAAGCCGAAGTGGATTTGCCCACCGCATCAGTATCGACGTCGACCGCTGCCGATTACGGCCCCGGCGCAGCTTGGCTGACCCTGCAGGCGATGATGGAAGTGAACCGGCCGGGCGCCGAAATGTATTGGCGCAATTTCAGCAGCAGTCGGCCGTTTGCCTGGAAGACCGGCACCAGTTTCGGTTTGCGCGACGCCTGGGCCATTGGCAGCACGCCCGCCCACACCATTGCCGTCTGGGCCGGCAATGCCAGTGGCGAAGGGGTGGCCGGATTGAGCGGTACCCAATCGGCGGCGCCGCTGCTGTTCGCCATCTTGAATCACCTGCCCGACAGCGGCTGGTTTGCCGAGCCGCTAGCCGACCTGAAGCTCATTGAAGTCTGCGCCGAGGATGGCCTGTTGCCCCAGCAGGGCTGCCCGCGCCGACACGAGCGCCTGCCAACAACCGCCAATTTCAGCAAGGCTTCGCCCTACCACCGTCAGGTCGCGCTGGATCCGCAGCGTCGGCAGCGGGTGCATTCCGATTGTGCCGCCGTCGCCGACATGGAGCTGCGCAGCTGGTTTGTGCTGCCGGCCGGCATGGAGCACTTTTATCGCCGCAGTCACCCTGACTATCAACCGCTGCCGCCGTGGCGCCGCGATTGCGTCGCCGGTGCCAGCCAACAGGATGATCAGGCCATCGGCCTGCTCTATCCGCAGGACGGCACCCAGGTGTTTATCCCGGTTGATCTGGATGGCCAGCGCAGTCAGGTGATTCTGGAAGCGGTACACCGCCGCCGCGACGCCACCCTGCATTGGCACCTTGATGACAGCTACCTCGGCAGCACCCGCGAGTTTCACCAGTGGCAGCTGCAAACGAGTCCGGGGCTGCACCGGCTGACCCTGGTCGATGAACAGGGCCAGCGGCTGAGTCGCTCATTCACCGTCATTGGCAAACACCAGCGCTAGTCTCTACGACGGCGAATGGCCAAATTTTGACCACCGGCGCGGCCGCCGGTACAATGCGCGCCCCATTCGGCCGGCGTTGCTAAACCCATGATTTTTCCGCAGGAATTCGATGTCATCGTCGTTGGTGGTGGCCATGCCGGCACCGAGGCCGCGCTGGCGGCTGCCCGTATGGGCGCCAAGACGCTGCTGCTGAGCCACAGCATCGAAACCCTGGGCGCAATGAGCTGCAACCCGGCCATCGGCGGTATCGGCAAGGGCCATCTGGTCAAGGAAATTGACGCCCTCGGCGGCATCATGGCGCGCGGCGCCGACCGCGCCGGCATCCAGTTCCGCACCCTGAATGCCTCGAAAGGCCCGGCCGTGCGGGCCACCCGCGCCCAAGCCGACCGCCTCCTTTACAAGGCCTTTATCCGTTCGACGCTGGAGAACCAGCCGAACCTCTGGCTGTTCCAGCAACCGGTTGAAGACCTGCTGATGGACGGCGACCAGGTGACCGGTGTTGTCACCAAGATGCAGCTGACCTTCAAGGCGCGTCAGGTCGTGCTGACCGTCGGCACCTTCCTGCAGGGTCTGATTCATATCGGCGAACAGCATTATTCCGGCGGCCGCGCCGGCGACGAACCGTCGATTGGCCTCGCCAACCGGCTGCGCGAGTTGCCGTTCAAATTCGGCCGGCTGAAAACCGGCACCCCGCCGCGCATCGACGGCCGCTCGATCAATTACGCCGGTTTGCAGGAACAGCCGGGCGACAATCCTACCCCGGTGTTTTCCTTCCTCGGTTCGCGTGCCGACCAGCCGCAGCAGATCTCCTGCTGGATCACCCACACCACCGAAAAGACCGCCGAGGTGATCCGCAAGAATCTGCATCGTTCGCCGATGTACAGCGGCAAGATCGAAGGCATCGGGCCGCGTTACTGCCCGAGCATCGAGGACAAAATCGTCCGCTTTGCCGACAAACCCACGCACCAGATTTTCATCGAGCCGGAAGGCCTCACCACCAACGAGGTCTACCCGAACGGCATTTCGACCTCGCTGCCGTTTGATGTGCAGATGGAAATTGTCCACTCGATCACCGGTTTCGAGAATGCCTACATTCTGCGGCCCGGTTACGCGATCGAGTACGACTACTTTGATCCGCGCGAGCTGAAAACCACGCTCGAAAGCAAACATGTCAGCGGTCTGTTTTTCGCCGGCCAGATCAACGGCACCACCGGTTATGAAGAAGCGGCCGCGCAAGGCCTGCTTGCTGGTGTCAACGCTGCACTGCGCGCACAGGAGAAAGACAGCTGGTCGCCGCGTCGTGACGAAGCCTACCTTGGCGTGCTGGTCGATGACCTCACCACCAACGGCACCCAGGAGCCGTATCGGATGTTCACCTCGCGCGCCGAATACCGCCTGTTGCTGCGCGAAGACAATGCCGATCTGCGGCTGACCGAAAAAGGCCGCGAGCTTGGCCTCATTCCGGATGCCCACTGGGAGGCCTTCAACCGCAAGCGCGATGCCATTGCCGCCGAGCATGATCGGCTGCACCGTACCTTCGTTCAGCCGAACTCCGAACAAGCCGCGCATCTGAACGCACATTTTGAAAAGCCGCTGGCGCGCGAATACCGGCTGCTGGAGTTGTTGCGCCGGCCGGAACTTGATTACGCCAAGCTGACCGCTGCGCCGTCTCTGGCTGCTGATGGCATTGATCTGTTGGTTGCCGAGCAAGTCGAGATTCAGGTGAAGTACGCTGGCTATATCGATCGGCAAGCGGAAGAAATCGAAAGCGCCCAGCGCTACGAAAACACCCAGCTGCCGTTGACGCTCGATTACACCACGGTGACCGGCCTGTCAGCGGAAGTGATGCAGAAACTGAACCGGATCAAACCGGAAACGGTTGGCCAAGCCTCGCGCATTGCCGGCGTCACACCGGCCGCCATTTCCTTGCTGCTGGTGCATTTGAAAAAAGGCAATCTGTTGAAAGTGTCGGCCTGAGGCTGAACAGAAAAAAAGGGCGCGAATACGCGCCCTTTTTTCCAGCAGGCCGACCATCACATATCAGTCGGGAATTCCTTGCGCAGCCAGCGTTTCACCATCGCCTTGTCGTACTCCAATTCGCTACTGCGTGAGGTGGACGAGCTGTGCATCAGAAAGCCGGAATCGCGCAACTTGCGCTCGCCACTGTTTATCACACTGCCGTCGGCCGCTTTCAGCGCGAAGTTCAAGGACATCGCCGGTGGATACAGATCCTTGATAATGCGAATATCATTGCCGGCAGCATTGCTGCCCGGTGTGTAGTCGCCAGCCAGATCAATGTTGCTGATCGTAATCTGCAGGTTTTGACCCGGTTGCAGGTGCTTGGCGGCCTCCGTTTCCAGCCAGCTTTTCAATTGCAGCAGGTGCTGGTTCTTGTCTGGCGGGGTATTGAAATTGCGCTCCTTTACATCGGTAAAGGTCTCCGGCTTCAGGTACTCGACCTTGACCGGGCCGTCAGCAGCGGCTGCCTGCAGCGACCAAAGCAGAGCAGTGATCGGGACGAACAGAGGGCGGACACGGGCGTTCATTGCAAAGCTCCTTCCGTATAGGTTTGGGATTTGGCGGCGGCGGTGCGTTACAAGTCGCTGCTCAATTGAAAGCAAAGTAGCGGTCCGGCAGTGACGAGTCAGACCCGGCAACCGCTACAATGTTCAGCCGGCATGGCGCCGTCCTGACTACCTGACAGCTGAGTGCAGTATGACAACGAGTATGGAAGATCGTCTCCAGCAAGCCGGCCAGAATGCCGGGTTGGCGATTTCGGCTGACGCCCGCGCCAAGCTGCTGACTCTGCTCGATCAGCTGTTGTACTGGAACAAGGCATTCAACCTGACCGCCATTCGCGATCGCGACGAGGCGTTTACGCTGCATCTGCTCGATTCGCTGTCGCTGTTGCCTCATTTAAATGGCTCGACGCTGCTTGATGTCGGCACCGGCCCCGGCTTTCCGGCACTGCCGCTGGCCATTGTCCGGCCTGATATTGCCATCACCGCGCTCGATTCCAACAGCAAGAAAATCCGCTTCATCCGCCAGATGGCGCATGATCTGAAGCTTGCCAATGTCACGCCGGTGCAGGCGCGAGTCGAACAGCATGTTGGTCAGTATGGCCAGATCACCTCGCGGGCGTTTGCCGAGCTGAAGCCCTTTCTCGAGCTCACCGGCCACCTGCTGGCTCCCGGTGGAGAGTGGCTGGCGATGAAAAGCCAGAGCGCGGCGGCTGAACTGGCCGCGTTGCCGACCGGCCTGAAGGCAGAAGTGCTGCCGTTGCTGGTGCCCGGTTTGCAGGCGGAACGCTGTGTGGTCCGGGTGCGCCGCTGAAATCCGCGTCGCCAGCCGGCGATGGCCCCGCTCGTGATATTCCGACCAAGCAGATTTTCTGCCAAACCGGGACCCTGCAGTCCCGCAAATCCGTAAACCTGTAAACCCGCGAACCAGACCCAACGGAGCTCCACCATGCTGTCACTGACCCGGTTGCGCCGGCTGAACGTCACCGATGCGGCTGGTCGGCCCGGGTTTGTCAGTGCCGCCAGCGGTTTGGTCCAGATCGGCGATTTTTTGCATGTGATTGCCGATGATGAGCTGACGATCGCGACATTTAACCGCTCAGCGCCGAACCAGCCGGGCCGGCTGCTGACCCTGCTGCCCGGCCGGCTTTCGGACAAGCCGAAGGCCCGCAAGCGGGAAAAGCCGGACTGGGAGGCTCTGTTGTTGCTGCCGGCCAACCCGGCCTATCCGCACGGCGCCTTGATGGCATTCGGTTCCGGTTCGACCGAACGCCGCCAGCAGGCGGTCGTGATCGGCCTTGATGCTGACGGCAGCCTGACCGGCGAAGTCACCACTTACTCTGTGGCCGGGTTTTATGGCGCAGTTGCCCGCAAACTCGATGAGCTGAATGTCGAGGCGGTGTTTCTGCGTGGCGACCGCATTCATTTTGTCAGCCGCGGTAACCGCAGCCACCCGATCAGTACGGTGGTCAGCTGTGAAACCCAAGCCTGGTTCGCCTGGCTGACCGACCCCGCCCGGCCGTTGCCGGCCATGACGCTGACTTCGATAAAGCTGCCCAGCCTTGATGATGTGGTTGCCAGCGTCAGTGACGCGGTCGCGCTGACCGATGGCTGGCTAGCCACCGCCATTGCCGAAGCGACCGACGACAGCTACCACGATGGTGCCTGTGTTGGTGCGGCGCTGGCCCGCTTTGATGACAAGCACCGGCTGGTCGGCTGGTGGCCGCTGGCGGAACGAGTCAAGGTCGAGGGGCTGGTCATCGCCGGTTCCGAACTCCTGCTGGTCAATGATCCGGACGACGCCAGCGTCCCTGCCGAGCTGTTCAGCTGTCCGCTGCCGGGCTGAATGAGGTTATTGAAGCGGTTAAGTAACCCGGTTTTCCCGTCGCCACGGCAGGTCCGCAGTAGCTCGCCTGCGCTTCGGGTGAAAGCAGCAAAGAAACTGGCAACGCCAGCCACCGTGCGCCGAAATCGCTAAGTGTCGAATATGTGAGCGAAATCGGCTTTTTACCCGGTTATCCACAGGCATTACACCGATCTGTTCCGTGGAACAGAGTTCCACAGATCCGTTACCCTAACGCCCCGGTTTTTTTCAGGCCGGCTATTCGCTATGGAGTATTCCGTGGGTCGCATCATCGCCGTCGTCAATCAGAAGGGTGGAGTCGGCAAGACCACCACCAGCATCAACCTTGCCGCCAGTCTGGCGGCGACCCATCGCCGGGTGCTGCTGATCGATCTGGACCCGCAGGGCAACGCCACCATGGGCAGTGGCGTCAACAAGCATGGCCTCGAAGCCACCATTTATGACGTGCTGATGGGCGATATCGACGCCCGTGGCGCCATCGTCAAAGCCAGCAACGCCGGCTATGACCTGATCCCCGCCAACCAGGAACTGACCGCGGCCGAAGTGCATCTGCTCGAAATCGAGCAGAAAGAGCATCGACTGGAACTGGCGCTCGGCGGCCTGCTCAATGATTACGACTACATCTATGTCGACTGTCCGCCCAGCCTGAACATGCTGACCGTCAACGCGCTGGTCGCGGCGGACTCGGTGCTGATTCCGATGCAGTGCGAGTACTACGCGCTGGAAGGTGTTTCGGCCCTGCTCGATACCGTCCAGCAAATCAAATCGGCGCTCAATCCGGATCTGCATATCGAAGGCGTGCTGCGCACGATGTTTGATCCGCGCAGCAATCTCTCAACCGATGTTGCGCTGCAATTGCAGGAGCATTTCGGCGAGCGGCTGTACAACACCGTCATTCCACGCAACGTCCGTTTGGCGGAAGCACCGTCGCACGGCGTGCCGGCACTGGTTTACGACAAACTGTCGGCGGGGGCGAAAGCCTACCTGACCCTGGCCGGCGAAGTGCTCCGGCGCGACAACGTGCCGTTTTCCGAAATGACCGCGCAGTAGTCACCGGAACCTATTCCAGCGCTCTCGTCACGAGAGCAAACAGGCCGACGCTCCATCCCAGAATGCCGGCCTGATTATCCGCAGTAGTAAGGACAAGAAAAATGGCAGTCAAAAAACGCGGCCTCGGCACCGGCCTGTCGGCGCTGATCGGCGCCAACACCGCCCAAGCGCTCAGCACTGGCAAAACGCTGGCAGAAACGGACGGCGAACTGAAACAGCTGCCAGTCGAATACCTGCAGCCCGGTCGTTATCAGCCGCGCCGGATCATGACCGAAGACGCGCTGAACGAACTGGCCGAGTCGATCAAGTCGCAAGGCTTGATCCAGCCAATCGTCGTGCGCCGTATTGGCGACAACAAATACGAAATCATTGCCGGTGAACGCCGCTGGCGCGCGTCGCAAAAAGCCGGCGTGATGCAAGTGGCCTGTCTGGTCAAGGAAGTTTCCGAGCACGGCGCCGCCGCAATGGCGCTGATCGAAAACATCCAGCGCGAAGATCTGAACTGCATCGAAGAAGCGATGGGTCTGCAGCGCCTGATCCATGACTTTCAGCTGACTCAGGAGCAAGTGGCGACCGCCGTCGGCAAATCGCGCGTCTCGGTCACCAACCTGCTGCGCCTGCTGCATCTGCACGCCGATGTCAAAACCCTGCTCGAGCGCGGCGATATCGAAATGGGTCACGCCCGGGCGTTGCTCTCGCTGGAACCGAAGCAGCAAGTGGAAGCCGCGCGCGAAGTGGCCGCCAAGGAACTGACCGTCCGTGACACCGAAAAACTGGTGCGTCGCCTGTTGCAGCCGGCCAACGAAAAAGCCGACAAACCCAAGCAGGGCGCCAGCGATGTCGCCCGGCTCGAACGCCAGCTGGCCGAAAACCTCGGCACCCCGGTTCGGTTCGAGCAAACCAGCAAACACGCCGGCAAGCTGGTCATCAGCTACAGCTCGCTGGAGCAGCTCGACGGCGTGCTGGCAAAGCTCGGGATCGCTTCGGAAGAATAAGCAGTCGCAAAGACTCGCAAGTGCGACATTTGCAATAGCCTGCAGCTGAATAGACAACAACAAAACGGATTACTCGCGCATGAAAGCCAATCGTCTGACGCTGTACATCATCATTGGACTCATTCTGGGTCTGGTGGTTGGTTTTGTTGTTCACCACCAATCGGCAGATGGCGCGGTCTCGTTTGCGGAAGCGATGGGCCTTATCACCACGATCTTCCTGCGCCTGATCAAAATGATCATCGCGCCGTTGGTCTTCACCACCTTGGTGGTCGGGGTCGCCAAAATGGGCGATCTGGCAGCCGTTGGTCGTGTCGGCGGCAAGGCGCTCGGTTGGTTTTTGTTTGCCTCGCTGATTTCACTGACCCTTGGCCTCATCATGGTCAACCTGTTCCGGCCCGGTGATGCCATGCTGGGCCAGGTGCCGTCTACTGACGTTCAAACCGGCATTACCACGGCCAATCTCACTCTGAAAGAGTTCATCAGCCACTTGGTGCCTTCGTCGATTTTTGACGGCATGGCGAAGAATGAAATCCTGCAGATTGTCGTGTTCTCGCTGTTCTTCGGCACCGGTCTGGCTGCGATGGGTGAGCGTGGCAAAGCGCTGGTTGAAGTGATCGATATCGCCGCTCATGTCATGCTGAAAGTCACCGGCTATGTCATGTGGTTTGCACCGCTGGCAGTATTTGCCGCCGTGGCCGCTGTCGTTGCCAAGACTGGCAGCAATACGTTTGCCGGTATCGGCGCGTTTATGCTGGAGTTTTACCTGAGCATCGGGTTGCTCTGGTTGATCCTGATGGCACTCGGTGCCATCTTCCTTGGCCGCCGTGTCATCACCCTGATCAAATCCGTGCGCGAACCGTTGCTGCTGTCGTTTTCGACCGCCTCAAGCGAAGCCGCCTATCCGAAAACGTTGGCGCAGTTGGAGAAGTTTGGCTGCAGCAACCGCATTGCATCCTTTGTATTGCCGGTGGGTTACTCGTTCAACCTCGACGGTTCGATGATGTACTGCACCTTTGCGACCGTGTTCATCGCGCAGGCTTACGGCATCGAGCTGTCGATCGGCACCCAGATCACCATGCTGCTGATTCTGATGCTGACCTCGAAAGGCATGGCCGGGGTGCCGCGTGCATCGCTGGTGGTCATCGCGGCCACGCTGTCGCAGTTCAATATCCCGGAAGCCGGTCTGGTGCTGTTACTCGGTGTCGATCATTTCCTCGACATGGCGCGCTCGGCGACCAACGTCGTTGGCAATTCAATTGCTACTGCAGTGGTCGCCAAGTGGGAAGGCGAGCTGACCGACGGGTCGCTTCACAACGACGCTGACAAGATCGCCTGATCGGAAGCAACGCGCATGACACCGCAGGAAGTGGCCAGCCTCCGCCGCGACCAGCAGGCGATGCTGGCCAACGTCGATGAAATCGAACAGGCCTATCGTGATCGACCTGCCGGAGTGCCGGCCGATCCGGAGCTGGAGCAATGGATCGCTGACACCCGGAACGCCGTTGAAGAACAGCAAGAATGGTTGATTCAGCTGCAGGCCGATCAGGCCGAGCGGCAGGCTGATAAGCGCAAGGCGATCATCGGCATTGTTGTGCTGTTGATTGCCCTCGTTGGCGTGATTCTGTTTTCCTGAATTCCGTTTCTCATTTTTCCGCCAAGGATCGGCACCGATGGCAGTTACGCTGGATGGCAAATTGGTGGTCGCGGTCTCGTCGCGGGCACTGTTTGATTTCGAAGAAGAAAACCGGCTATTCGAATCCAGCGATGACCGCGCTTACATGCAGCTGCAACTGGAGCGGCTGGAGCAACCGGCGCGTTCGGGCGTGGCCTTTCCTTTGGTGAAAAAGCTGCTGGCGTTTAACCAGAATGGTCAGCACCGGGTCGAGGTCGTGATCCTGTCGCGCAATGATCCGGTCTCTGGTTTGCGGGTGTTCCGCTCGGCCAGCAATGCCGGTCTGGAATTGCAGCGCGGTGTATTCACCCGCGGTGCGCCACCCTATCGCTACCTGAACGCCTTGCACGCCAATCTGTTTCTGTCGGTCAATGAGGATGACGTTCGCGCGGCCCTCAATGCCGGCTTTCCGGCGGCCCGGGTCTATCCACAATCCATCAAAGCCGCCGAACAGTATCCGCATGAAATCCGGATTGCCTTCGACGGCGACGCGGTGCTGTTCTCGGATGAAGCCGAGCGGGTGTTTCAGCGCGACGGTCTGCCCGAGTTCCAGCGCCATGAGCACGCGCACAAGACGCGGCCGCTGCCACCGGGTCCGTTCCAGCCCCTGTTGAAAGCCCTGCACGAATTGCAGCAGGCCAGCGGTGACGCACCGATGCGCATCCGCACCGCACTGGTGACAGCGCGCAGCGCGCCAGCACACGAACGCGCCATCCGGACCCTGATGGACTGGAATATCGTGGTCGATGAAGCAATGTTCCTCGGCGGCCTCGACAAGGCAGCATTTCTGCGCGAGTTCGCCCCGGACTTTTTCTTTGATGATCAGACCCGGCACTGCGATTCGGCCGCCAGTGTGGTGCCGACTGGCCATGTCAGCGCCGGTATTGCCAATGATCAGAATTGAATTATTGAAGCAGGCTCAAGGAGCGAGAAAAAAGCATGAGTGGCTACCGCAGATTGTCATCACCCATTGTCGCAATCGGATTGACCGGGCTTCCGGCGGCGTTCATTTTCGGTCTGTTGATTTGGCGCGTGTTTCAGCGTGGCGGCTCGCTTTGGGAGATGGGTGCGTTAGCGGTTCTGGGGTTGGGCTTGCTGGTGTTTCCGCTGCTCAGCGCAAAGCGGGCGGCCAAGCAGCGCACCGAGGATATCGACGCGCTAGTCAAATCGGCCGGCGCTGGTAGGGCCGCAACAGACATAAAGCTTGAAAGCATGCAGGCACCGGCTGCACCCCGGGTATTACGGCAGGGTTTGCCGGATAAGCTTGAGTTGACGCGCAAGATGGCCGGCAGTTGGCTGATTGGTGGTTTGTTGGTTTTGGTGTTTGCCCCGGTGCTATTGCTCGGCGTGAAAGCCGGCAACCCGATCGTTGTGTTGGTCGGCATTACCCCGCTCGCCCTGTTCTGCCTGTTCATGACTCGACGACTGCCCAAGAAGCTGATGGCCGATCCGCAAGGCTTGTGGATCGATGAGCAGTTCAAGCCTTGGACCGCCATCAACGGGATAACTGAACAGCGTGCAGGGACCGGCACCCTCCGCTTGTCCATTTCCTGGGCTGCCGTGTCGCCGCCGGGCTTTGCTTGGTCACAGCCGAGTGCTGGTGGATTGTCCTTGGACCTGGCGGGTTACGCTGGTCGCCGCAAGGCCAGCGAAGACGCCTTCGCTTGCATGGCCATTTGGCATTACCGGGCCAAACGAGCAGTTCAGGACGCCGAGATGCAGGCTAAGACCCGCGCCAAATTCGATCGCTTTGACGCCTTATTCAAAACTGACCCCGCTGCCGCCGAACGGGCTGTCGAGCAAGATCTGTCCGAAATGGAAGCCAAAATGCGCGAACTGGGCGTGGCGCCGGCGAAGACGCGGCGCCACTAGAAAAGAGTCGGATTTTGGTTAGTGAGCAAGGGGCGTCGCAACTACTACATCTAGTGTTCGGCGCCCGCATAAACCTGCACATAAGCGCTTGAACTGGCAGCGTTTCTGGTGTGAATAACGCATTGTAAAAGACCATGGCGGCCCTTATAATGCCGCGCGCTGCCGGCAGGCCAGATGAGAGTGATTCTCATTTGACCGCCACGCTCCCAAAACTCCTATTTCCAAAAGCGAGATCCGGCACATGACGCAGCATCCGGTAGAACGCGGACGAGCGTTCGTAGCTCGGGTGCACGGCCTCATGGCCTTGCTGGCATTGGTGTTGGCTGCTGCCATCGCCGTTTTTGTGGGATTCACCGAAGCCTTTGCCGCTTTCACCGGCGGTGCAGCAGTCTTGCTGCCACAAAGTTTTATTGCCCGCCGGCTGCTGCTGCCGATGGGTGCACGCAATGCCAATGTGTTTGTGCTGCGGCTGTGGATGTTCCAGGCCGTCAAATGGGGGGCCACGGTGCTGCTGTTCGCGGCGGCCATGGCCTACTTCAAGGCACAAGCCGGCTATGTGCTAACCGGTTTCATCGTCATTTTTCAGGGGTTGTGGGTCATTCCATTGATCCTTGCCCGAACAGGTAAGTCATGAGCGCAGAGATGAGCGAGCAAGCGACCGAAAAAGGCCAAACGGCTGCTGAGTACATCAGTCATCACCTGCATCACCTGCAAAGCGCTCATCAAGAGTCGCAGGTCGATTTCACGGTGGTGAACCTGGACACCGTGTTCTGGGCCTGGGTTGCCGGACTGCTGGCGCTGTTCGTGCTGTGGAAAGCCACCCGCAACGCCACCGCCGGTGTGCCGGGCCGTCTGCAATGCGCCATCGAGATGCTGGTCGAGATGGTCGATGAGCAGGCCAAATCCATTGTTCACGGTGACCGCTCGTTCATCGCCCCGCTGGCGCTGACCATTTTCGTCTGGATCATTTTCATGAACTCGCTCGACCTGTTCCCGGTCGACTGGTTCCCGGCCATTGCCCATGCCATGGGCTTCGAATACATGCGGGTCGTGCCGACCGCCGACATCAATGCCACGCTCGGCATGTCGTTCGCCATTTTCCTGCTGACGCTCTACTACGGCATCAAGATCAAGGGCGCTGGCGGCTTCTCGCATGAACTGATTGCGGCACCGTTTGGCGACAAGTGGTTCCTGGCGCCAATCAACTTCGCCATGCAGCTGATCGAGTACGCGGCCAAGACCTTGTCGTTGGGCCTGCGGTTGTACGGCAACATGTACGCCGGTGAGCTGCTGTTCATGCTTATCGCGCTGCTCGGCGCGCTGGCGTTCCCGTGGGAAAGCGCAGCTGGCGCGTTCGGCTTCCTGGGCAGCTTCATTGCCCAACTGGCCTGGGCCATTTTCCACATCCTGATCGTTGTGCTACAGGCCTACATCTTCATGATGCTGAGCCTGGTGTACCTGGGTCAGGCGCACGACGCTCACTGAGTCAGCTGTGCACTTGAATTAGTCAGTTTGAGTAGTACCTGTTTATTGGTTTGTTTTGGTCAACATTTAACACCTTAGCGAGGAAACACAAATGGATATCGGTCTGCTGGCTCTTGCGTGCGGCATCATCATCGGTCTGGGCGCCATCGGTGCGTGTATCGGTATCGCCCTGATGGGTTCGAAGTTCCTGGAAAGCTCGGCTCGCCAGCCGGAGCTGATGGGTCAGCTGCAAACCAAGATGTTCCTGCTCGCCGGCCTCATCGACGCCCCGTTCATTATCGGTGTTGGTCTGGCGCTGTACTTCGTCGGCAACCCGTTCGGCGGCTAATTAGCCCCTTCCCGGGCTTGTAAGCTCGATAACTGCTGAGGAAGCATCAACCGTGAATCTGAATGCAACCCTGCTAGTGCAGACATTCACGTTCCTGGTGTTCGCGTGGTTCACGATGAAGTTCGTGTGGCCGCCGATCATGAAGGCGATCGACGAGCGTCGGCAGAAAATTGCCGACGGTCTCGCCGCTGCAGAACGTGGCAAGCACGACATCGAGATTGCCCAGAAGGAAGCGACCAAGATCATTCGCGACGCGCGTGACCAGGCTGCGGAAATCGTCGAAAAGGCGAACCGGAAGCATGCCGAAGTCGTTGACGCCGCCGCCGGTGACGCCCGCAAAGAAGCCGAGCGCATTATTACCAGCGCCAAGGCGGAAGTTCAGCAACAGGTTCAGCAGGCGAAAGAAGCCCTGCGTAGCCAGGTTGCTGTGCTCGCCGTCGCTGGTGCCGAGAAGATTCTCGCGCGCTCGATCGATGCCAAGGCACACACCGATCTGGTGAACCAGCTGGCGCAAGAACTGTAATGTCGTACGTAAGACCGTCTTATTGTGAGACGGTCAGAACTTAAGATTTGCACACCGCCATGAGCGAATTGACCACTGTTGCGCGTCCCTACGCCAAAGCCGCTTTCGAGCACGCACTCAGCGTGAAAGCACTCGGGCCCTGGGCGGACTTTCTGCAGTTTGCGGCCTTGGCCGTAAGCGATGCCGAAATGCATGCCCTGCTCGACAATCCGCGCGTGCCCAAGGCGACTCGCCTCGCGGCGCTCCTCGCCGTCTGCGAAGGCCGTCTCCCCGACGGCGGCAAGGCGTTTGTTGAACTGCTTTCAGACAATGACCGTCTGGAGGCACTGTCGGAAATCTGCGTGCTGTTCCTGATGGAAAAAGCACGTCATGAGAAGACGGCAGAAGTGGTCATCACCTCGGCGGCTGTTCTCGCCGATGCCGAGCGCAAGGTCTTGACCGATGCGCTGGCGAAAAAATGGAACAAAACTGTTGTCGCGTCCTATGCCGTTGACGCTGCGCTGATTGGTGGCGTGGTAATCCGTGGCAATGATGTCGTGATCGATGGTTCTGTTCGCGGCAAATTGAATCGTCTGGCCGAGACCCTGCGGGCCTAATCAGGAAACCGAAGCATGAGCATGCAACTCAATCCTTCCGAAGTTAGCGAGCTGATCAAGAGCCGCATTGCCCAGTTCAAGGTGCAATCGGAAGCTCGCAACGAAGGCACCGTCGTATCGGTGTCGGACGGTATCGTCCGTATCCATGGTCTCGCCGACGCAATGTATGGCGAAATGATCGAACTGCCGGGCAGCAAGTATGCGCTGGCGCTGAACCTCGAGCGTGACTCGGTCGGTGCCGTTATTCTCGGTGATTACAGCGGCGTGGCCGAAGGCCAGACCGCCAAGTGCACCGGTCGCATTCTGCAGGTGCCGGTTGGTGAAGCGCTGCTGGGTCGCGTTGTTGATGCGCTCGGCAACCCGATCGACGGCAAGGGCCCGATTGCCCAGGACCGTTACGAGCCGATCGAAAAAGTCGCGCCGGGCGTTATCTGGCGCAAGTCGGTCGACCAGCCGGTGCAAACCGGTTACAAGTGCGTCGACTCGATGATTCCAATTGGCCGTGGCCAGCGTGAGCTGATCATCGGTGACCGTCAGACCGGTAAAACCGCGCTGGCGATCGATGCCATCATCAACCAGAAAGGTTCGGGCATTAAGTGCGTGTACGTTGCGATTGGTCAGAAAGCTTCGACCATCGCCAACATCGTCCGCAAGCTCGAAGAGCATGGCGCACTGGCACACACCATTGTTGTTGCCGCCTCGGCGTCGGAATCGGCCTCGATGCAGTTCCTGGCACCGTTTGCCGGCTGCACCATGGGCGAATACTTCCGCGACAAGGGCGAAGATGCGCTGATCGTTTATGACGATCTGACCAAGCAAGCCTGGGCCTACCGCCAGATCTCGCTGTTGCTGCGCCGTCCGCCGGGCCGCGAAGCCTATCCGGGCGACGTGTTCTATCTGCACTCGCGTCTGCTTGAGCGCGCCGCTCGCGTCAGCGCCGAATACGTTGAGAAAGAGACCAAGGGTGCCGTCAAAGGCAAGACCGGTTCGCTGACCGCATTGCCGATCATCGAAACCCAGGCTGGCGACGTCTCGGCGTTCGTTCCGACCAACGTGATCTCGATTACCGACGGCCAGATCTTCCTGGAAACCGACCTGTTCAACTCCGGTATCCGTCCGGCCGTTAACGCCGGTATCTCGGTGTCGCGCGTTGGTGGTGCCGCTCAGACCAAGATCATCAAGAAGCTGGGCGGTGGTATCCGTCTGGCGCTGGCCCAGTACCGTGAACTGGCGGCGTTCTCGCAGTTCGCCTCGGATCTGGACGAAGCCACCCGGGCCCAGCTCGAACACGGTACCCGTGTCACCGAGCTGATGAAGCAGCTGCAGTACGCGCCGATGTCGGTTGCCGACATGGCCATCTCGCTGTTTGCCGCGGAAAACGGCTTCCTGAAGGATGTCGATGTGGCGAAAGTTGGCAGCTTCGAAAAGAACCTGCTGGCCTTCATGAAGAGCGATTTCAAAGCACTGGTGGACGACATCAATGCTCGTTGCGATTACAACAAGGACATCGAAAAGCAGTTGTCCGACGCCATTACCAAGTTCAAGCAGACTGCTAGCTGGTAACGGGGTGCTGCGCCGGTTTGCGCAAGCAAATCGGTGCGAGGTTGTAGCGGTGGCTGCGGTTGCGAGAGCAAACCAGCCACCTCGCGATAATGGGTTGATTCGGTAAGCGGTTCGTTTGGACCAAACGCCTTTCTCGCGAAGGGCGCTTACTCTGGGATTGTTATGGCCGGCGCAAGAGAAATTCGCACCAAGATCGCCAGCGTGAAAAACACGCAGAAGATCACCAAAGCGATGGAAATGGTCGCAGCCTCGAAAATGCGCAGAGCGCAGGAACGAATGGCTGCCACCCGTCCGTACGCGCGCAAGATCCGCAAGGTGATTGGGCATCTGGTGCATGCGAATCTGGAATACCAGCATCCGTACCTGGAACCACGTGACGTCAAGCGTGTGGGCTACATCATTGTCTCCTCCGACCGCGGTCTGTGCGGCGGCTTGAACAGCAACCTGTTCAAGCGTGCGCTCATCGAGATCAAGGCATGGACTGACAAGGGTGTCGAAGTCGAGCTGTGCCTGATCGGCAGCAAGGCGACCCAGTTGTTCCGTCGTATTGGTGGCAAGGTGGTGTCGCAAGTTGCCCAACTCGGTGACAAGCCGGCGCTGACCGATCTGATCGGTTCGGTCAAAGTGATGCTGGATGGCTACGACAACGGCCAGCTGGATCGCGTGTTTCTGGTGCACAACACCTTCGTCAACACGATGATTCAATCGCCGACCATCGAGCAGTTGGTGCCGGTTGCATCAAATCCGGACGACGAAAAACCGGATCACAGCTGGGACTACATTTACGAGCCTGAAGCCAAGCCGCTGCTCGATCTGCTGTTCAAGCGCTATATCGAGTCACAGGTTTATCAAGGCGTCGTCGAAAACATCGCTTGTGAAATGGCCGCGCGAATGGTGGCCATGAAGGCAGCGACCGATAACGCCGGCAATCTGATCAGCGAATTGCAGTTGATTTACAACAAGGCCCGCCAGGCCGCGATTACTCAGGAACTGTCCGAGATCGTTGGTGGCGCGGCCGCAGTTTAATCTGATTTGATTGATCAGGTTTAAAAGTACACGGGTTAGCAAGACACTCGCGGAATACGAAGTTTGAATTCAGAGGAAAAGTAGATGAGCCACGGTATCATCGTTCAAATCATCGGCGCCGTTATCGACGTCGAATTCCCGCGCGACGCCGTTCCGCAAGTGTATGACGCGCTGCACGTCGAAAGCTCGGGCCTGACCCTGGAAGTGCAACAGCAAATGGGTGACGGCGTGGTCCGTACCATTGCGATGGGCTCGTCCGACGGCGTCAAGCGTGGCATCAAGGTCAGCAACACCGGCAAGCCGGTGTCGGTGCCGGTCGGCAAAGAAACCCTCGGTCGCATCATGGACGTACTCGGTAACCCGATCGACGAAGCCGGTCCGATTGGCGAGAAAGTCCGCCTGCCAATTCACCGCAAAGCGCCGACCTATGCCGATCAATCGAGCGCCAACGAGCTGCTCGAAACCGGTATCAAGGTTATCGACCTGCTGTGCCCGTTTGCCAAGGGTGGCAAGGTCGGTCTGTTCGGTGGCGCCGGTGTCGGCAAGACCGTCAACATGATGGAATTGATCAACAACATCGCGAAAGAACACGCCGGTCTGTCGGTGTTCGCCGGTGTCGGTGAGCGTACCCGCGAAGGTAACGACTTCTATCACGAAATGAAGGACTCGGGCGTTCTGGACAAGGTCGCGCTGGTGTACGGCCAGATGAACGAGCCGCCGGGCAACCGTCTGCGCGTTGCGCTGAC
>JAYSCY010000012.1:0-90226 GCA_041914645.1 Permianibacter sp. | reverse complement strand
ACGACTCTACGCAAGTGCCCACACAGATTACTTCGTTCATGTTGTTAAAGAGCGGTTGCCTTTCGGCAGTCGCCAGACTTACCGTCCGGCGGGGCGCACATTCTACAGCACCCGAATTCGTTGTCAACAGACCGCCACAGCTTTTTTGCTGCGTTATTCGCTACTTACGCGAACAACCGATCTGCTGACTTCACCCTGCGTTCGCGCTTTGCGTCAGCAGGGGCGCGCATTCTACAGCGCCTTACTTGGCTGTCAACAGGCTTTTCGACGATTTCTCGCGGCACCTCGTTGACTGCCCCCCCACTCACGTTCTGTCAGGGACAGGGCGTCAGCCGGGGCGCGCATTATAGGGCCCGGAAAGGTAACGGCAAGGGCTATTTTTCTGCTGCAGGGGCTTGACGGGCGATACCCTTAGCCTGCTTGTGGACCTGCCACGACCCCCATAGCCGGGTCGCTAACAACAAGCCTAGCAGAAGGCCAAGAAACAGCGGCTTGTTGAGGTCCGATTTGACCTGCCAGAGGTAGTGCAGCCAGCCCAGAATAGCGATGGGGTAAATAAGGTAGTGCAGGCGCTGCCAGCGCCGGCCAAGCCGCCGCATCTGGTTTTGGGTCGAGGTCAGTGCCAACGGCCAGAGCCCGGTGAAAGCCAGCATGCCAACGATGATATAGGGCCGCTCGGTCAGGTCTTCCAACAGCACCGCCCACTCCAGCCCCAGATACAGCAAGACATAGCAACTGACGTGCAGACAGGCATATACAAAGGCAAACAAGCCGAGCAACCGCCGTACCCGCAGCAGCTGGGCGACGCCAGTCCAGCGTCGCAGCGGCGATACCGACAAGGTCAGCAGCAGGCTGTACAACGTCCATTTGCCAGTGGTCAGTACCAGCGTTTTTTGTGGATCCGGACCAAGGTCTGCCGTCACGGCACCGTAAATCAGGCTGATGATCGGTGTCAGCAGCAGCAGCCAGAGTACTGGTTTGAGTCCCCAGCGAACCCACTGTTCGGGCGTTACCTTCAAGTTCATTACCCTGCCCGGCTAGAAAAGACGGCGCAAATCAAGGCCACTGTAAAGGCCGGCGACCTGATCGGCATAGCCATTAAATGGCTGCGTATCGATGCGCTCGACCCCACCAAATAGCGAGCCACTATAGATGCGCCGCTCCCTGGCCTGGCTCCAGCGCGGGTGGTCGACGGCCGGGTTGACGTTGGCATAAAAGCCATACTCATCAGGAGCCGAGCGGTTCCAGCTGGTGGCTGGCTGAGTTTCCTGAAACCGGATGCGGACTATCGACTTGATCCCTTTGAAACCGTACTTCCAAGGCACGACCAAGCGAAAAGGAGCGCCGTTTTGCGGCAGCAGGGTCTTGCCATACAGGCCGACCGCCATGATTGTCAGTGGATGCATGGCCTCGTCCATGCGCAAGCCTTCGACATACGGCCATTGCAGCGAGGAAAAACCCAGAAATCCCGGTTTCTGACCCGGCATCTGCTCAGGGTCATGCAGGGTCTGGAAGGCGACATACTTGGCCTTGCTGGTCGGCTCGAATCGTTTGATGAGGTTCGCCAACGGCACCCCCACCCAGGGAATCACCATCGACCAGGCTTCTACGCAGCGCATCCGGTAAATCCGCTCTTCGAGCGTCTGCCCTCTCAACAAATCCTCCAGATCGTAGCGGCCTGGCTTTGCCACCTCACCTTCAACCACGACTGACCAAGGAGCGGTCCGCAACCGCCCGGCATGTTTGGCCGGATCCGCCTTGTCGAGGCCGAACTCGTAGAAATTGTTGTAGCTGGTGATAGCGGCTTCTTCGGTCAGTTGCGGAGCGGACGTCGGCGCCCGCCTGAGCCCGGCTATCGGCTTGCCCGGCGTAGCCACGATGCTGGCCGGTTCGCCAGCCCGAGCGGTCGTCGCCAGCAAGCCGCCCGCTGCAGCCAGCAGCAAGCGTCGACGGTCGGTGTAACAGGCCTCATCCGTCACCCGACGTGGTTCGTTCGGGTCACCAACGCGAATCAACATGAGCAAGACTCCTGAGACAAAGGGCGAAACGAGTCATCCCGCGCCATAATGCTTGGACGCTGCCCGGTCACCATTGTTACGTAATGCCACTTCCCTGACGGCTTATACGCATCGATCCGGATCAAAGCGCAGGCATTTGCCGACGCCGGCCGGCGGACTGCTCTGCTATAGTGTGCCCGGGTTTGCGCATACGGCTGTCCACAGTCCGCGCCCCACCGGAATCCACGTCGTACCGGTACCGACCGCACCAGGCATCATGACCCAAAGCAAGAAACTTCTGATCAAAGGCATTACCGAGGCCGGCCGCGTCTTTCGTCCCAGCGACTGGGCCGAACGCATGTGCGGTAACCTGTGTACCTTCCGCAATCGCCGGATGTATTACTCGCCATTGCTACGTCCGGTCATCATCGACGGCAACAAAGGCATTGTTGTGGATCCGCAGTTGGCCAGCGCCCATCCCCAGCTATTTCAGGAAGTCATCGCCTTTGCGGAACAAAATGGGCTGCAGACGACCGAATATGAAGAAGTTTGAACGGTGCCGCTTCCCTAGAGCCGGGTAGGCTCACTATAGTGACGGGCGCCAATAGCCATCCCTCCAGCGGAGTCGGGTCATGAAGTTGTCAATGCTCACGGTTGTACTCGCTTCACTGCTGCTGAGCCAAGCCGCCCTCAGCGCAGATACCTATAAATGGACTGATGACAACGGTCAGGTCCAATACACCCAAATCCCGCCGAAAGATCGGCCTTACGAGACCATCAAGAACAAAGTCAAGGATCCGGTTGCAGCGCCAGCGAAGACGAACAATGCCAGCAAGGGTGACGAGGCTGCGAAGGGTGATGTCGCAATTGCCAAAGCCGAAGCGGAGAAGCTGGCCGTCAATTGTGATCGAGCCAAACAGAATAAAGAAATGCTGACCACTGCGGCAAAAATTCGAGTTAACGACAAGGATGGCAATCCACGTCATCTGACCGATGAGGAGAGGAAGGAGAAACTGCAGGCAACCGAATTGCAAATTCAGAGTTACTGCAAGCAGTAAGCTTATTTGCGCTATCCGAGGAATTGGATAATCAGCGAGATTGCTTTAACGACTGAAATGTTGAAAAAGTAAGAATAAATGCCAGGGGGCCGTTGTTGCGGCCCTCTGGCATTTCAGGCTGAGCGAATCTGGCAAGCGCTGCACTTACTGCGGTTTGCCCAACACAAACTCGCCCTGCTGAACATCAACCACCACCGTGTCACCGGCGGCAAAGCGGCCGGCCAGAATGCTCTGCGCCAGCGGATTCTCGACCAGCTGCCGCACGACACGGCGCAGTGGCCGGGCACCAAACGCCGTATCCGAACCCGCCTTGGCCAGCGCCAGCAAGGCTTCCGGCGAGACCTGCAGCTTGATTTCATGCTCGGCGAGCCGCTTGCGCAGGCTTTCGATTTGCAGGCCAGCAATTTTTTGCAGATGCTCGTCAGCAAGCGCATGGAACACCACGATCTCGTCAACCCGGTTGATGAATTCGGGCCGGAAGTATTTGCCGATGACATCCATCAGCATGTCTTTCAATTCACCGTGACTGCTCTTGCGATGCTCCATGATGATGTCGGAACCAAGGTTCGAGGTCATCACGACCACCGTGTTGCGAAAATCGATGGTGCGACCCTGACCATCAGTCAGCCGGCCATCTTCCAGTACTTGCAGCAGCACGTTGAACACATCCGGGTGTGCTTTTTCGACTTCATCGAACAACACCACCGAATAGGGTTTGCGCCGTACCGCTTCAGTCAGGTACCCCCCTTCGTCATAACCGACATAGCCGGGAGGCGCGCCAATGAGCCGGGCGACCGCATGCTTCTCCATGTACTCGGACATATCAATCCGCACCATGGCTTCTTCACTGTCGAACAGGAACGATGCCAGTGTTTTGCACAACTCGGTCTTGCCAACACCGGTGGGGCCGAGAAACAGGAAAGAGCCGTTTGGCCGGTGCGGATCAGCAAGGCCGGCCCGGGCCCGGCGAATGGCATTGGCGACCGCGGTAACCGCCTCGTTCTGACCAATCACCCGCTGATGCAGCGCTTCTTCCATCCGCAGCAACTTGTCGCGTTCACCTTCCAGCATCTTGCTGACCGGAATACCGGTCCACTTGGAAACGATGCCGGCGATTTCGACATCGCTGACCTTGTTGCGCAGCAGGCGCATCTGCTGCATCTCTGCCTGCGCCGCCATGTCGAGCTTCTTTTCCAGTTCGGGAATGCGGCCGTACTGCAGTTCCGACATCCGGGTCAAATCACCGGCGCGACGGGCCACGTCCATATCCTGACGTGCGCGCTCCAGCTCGGTCTTGATGTTGGTCGACCCCTGCAATGCCGCCTTTTCTGCCAGCCAGATCTCGTTGAGTTCGGCAAAGTCACGCTCGAACCGCTTGATGTCCTCTTCCAGCGCATCCAGGCTTTTTCTGGCGCCCGAATCGGATTCTTTCTTCAGCGCTTCCCGTTCCATTTTGAGCTGGATCAGCTTGCGCTCCAGCTTGTCCATTTCTTCCGGCTTGGAATCGATTTCCATCCGGATCTGCGAGGCAGCCTCGTCAATCAGGTCAATCGCCTTGTCCGGCAGCTTTCGGTCGGCAATATAACGATGCGACAGCGTCGCCGCCGCGATGATGGCCGAGTCGGTGATTTCGACACCGTGATGCACTTCATATCGCTCTTTCAAGCCGCGCAGAATGGCAACGGTGTCAGTGACATTCGGTTCCTCGACCAGCACTTTCTGGAAGCGGCGCTCGAGCGCTGCATCCTTTTCAATATACTTGCGGTATTCATCGAGCGTGGTGGCGCCGACACAGTGCAGTTCACCGCGCGCGAGTGCCGGCTTCAACATATTGCCGGCATCCATCGCACCATCGGCTTTGCCGGCACCGACCATGGTATGGAGCTCGTCAATGAACAGGATGATCTTGCCCTCTTCCTTCGACAGCTCGTTCAACACGGCCTTCAGGCGTTCTTCGAATTCACCACGGAACTTGGCGCCAGCAATCAGCGAGCCCATATCGAGCACCAGCACGCGCTTGTGCTTCAGCCCTTCTGGGACCTCGCCGTTGACAATGCGCTGGGCGAGACCTTCGACAATGGCGGTTTTGCCAACGCCGGGTTCACCGATCAGCACCGGATTGTTCTTGGTCCGGCGTTGCAGAACTTGAATCGTCCGGCGGATCTCGTCATCACGACCGATCACCGGATCCAGCTTGCCCTGCTCGGCGCGCGCGGTCAGATCGATGGTGAATTTTTCCAGCGCCTGCCGCTTTTCCTCGTCATTGGCGTCTTCGACCCGCTGGCCGCCGCGCACCGACTCGATGGCTTTCTCCAGCGAGACTTTTTGCAAACCCAGTTTGCGCAGCAGCTCGCCAAGCGGACCTTTGTCGTCGGCCGCCGCCAGCAGGAAAATGTCAGACGAAATGTAGGAATCTTTGCGCTGCTGGGCGAGCTTGTCGCAAACATTCAGCAAGCGCGCCAGATCATTGGACAGGTGCACATCGCCTTCCGTGCCACGGACACTCGGCAGGCGCTCGAGCGCCTGGGTCAGCTGCGAACGCAGGGCATTGAGATTGACGCCGGCCCGCTCCAGCAATGGCCGGGTCGACCCGCCATCCTGATTGAGCAGCGCCAGCATCAGATGCAGCGGCTCGATGAATTGATGATCGCGGCCCAGCGCCAGTGATTGGCCGTCCGCCAAAGCCAGCTGCAGATTGCTGGTCAATCGGTCCATACGCATGGAAAACCCTCTCTCGTCATATCGCACCGCCTTGTGTCGGCCACAGGCGTTCGGTGCGGGAATGCCAGCGAGATGCGGTCAGCCTAGGCGCTTTTCAAGCGACGGAGTGAGTTCAGTGCGACGACCAAGCAGCAATTCGCCCAGCTGTTGACGCATATCAACATCGTGCGCATGTTCGGCAGTGATGAGCGGAAAGCCGGTCAAGCGGACCCGACCACGCTGGAACAAGCAGGAAAATACCGTGCCCTGCGCCGCCACACCGTCGATGCGCACCGGCACCAGCGGGCAGTTGGCAAGCTGGGCCAGGCGCAGCGCGCCGGGTTTGATCCGCGCTTCCGGCTGGTCGTCGAGAAAAATACGGCCATGCGGAAACAGCGCCACCACTTCTCCGGCTTTCAAGGCGCGCACTGCGGCCCGGAACGCTGCATCGGTGCGGCCGCCGCGGTCAACCGGAATGCAGCCGGCCGCCTTGAACAACCAACGCAGGCCAAAACGGTTGTATTCCTCTTCGGCGATCAGGAATCGCAGCGGCCGCCGGCAAGCCGTGACCAGCAACAATGGGTCCAGTCCTGACATGTGGTTGGCGACCAGCAAAGTACCGCCTTCCGGCAAGGCGATATGCACATCACCCTGCCGATGAAAGCGGCGAACATAGCAGCGCACCAAGCCATCGATGGCATTGACCCACCAGCGCCCCCAGTTCACGTCATTGGCGCGCAGGCCGACGATGACGGCGACCAGCAGCAGCACCAGAACGATGATCAGCGCCACCATCATGTCGCGCTCCGCCAGATCAGGCTGGCCTGCCGACCGGTCTGGCCGTCGCGACGATAGGAATAGAAACGTTCCGGATCGCTGTACGTGCAGTATTCACCGCCGTAAATGTCGGTGACGCCCATTGCCTGCAAGCGCCGGCGCGCAAGCTGATACAGATCGGCCAGCCAGCGGTCGGCATCGCCGACGACAAATGCCTCTTCCGCACCGGGATCACGGGTCAGGAAGGCTTCACGCAACTCAGGTCCCACTTCAAATGCCTGTGGCCCGATGGCCGGTCCAAGCCAGGCCAGCAGCGCCCCGGCACCCACCGGTGCAGTCGCGACGGTCGCTTCCAGAATCCCGGCACAAAGCCCACGCCAGCCAGCATGCGCTGCGGCGACCCAGGTACCAGCCCGGTCGCAGAACAGCACCGGAAGACAGTCCGCCGTCAGCACGGCACAAACGGTATCGGGCTCGAGCGAGAAGCTGGCATCGGCAACCGGCGCAACCGCCTGCCCAGCGATCGGCAGGGCAACCACGGTCGTGCCATGCACCTGCTCGAGCCAACCGGGCTCCGCCGGCAACTGCAGCTGGTGGCGCAGCATGTCGCGGTTACGAACGACAGCGGCCGGCGCATCCTGAGTATGACCGGCCAGATTGAGGCCTGCCCAGACTCCGGTACTGACGCCGCCGGCGCGCAGAGTTGAAAGTGCCGTGATGCCGGCTGGTGCCGGCCAGTCCGGCTGCACACGCCTGACCCGGTCAGTGGCCGGGGCTTGCTCAATACTCATTCTTGATGCGGTCCTTGCGCAACAGGGTCAGCAACGTCTCCATGTCAGAAGGCATCGGCACCTGCCAGACCATCAGCTCACCGGTTACCGGGTGACTCAGGCCAAGCTTGGCTGCATGCAGCGCCTGGCGCCGGAAGGCTTTCATGGTCTCGGCAAGTTCGGGGCTGGCTTCAGCCAACTGCCGGCGACGGCCTCCGTAGACCGGGTCGCCGAGCAACGGAAAACCGGCATGGGCAAGATGGACCCGGATCTGGTGGGTACGGCCGGTTTCAAGCCGGCATTTGATATGAGTATGGGCACGGAAGCGCTCAACGACCCGGTAGTGAGTCACGGCCGGTCGGCCGGTTTCTTCGACCACCGCCATTTGCTGGCGATTGATCGGATCGCGACCGATGGCGGCATCGATGGTGGCTCCTGCCACGACCGTGCCATGCACAATGGCATCGTATTCGCGCAAAAACGCCCGTTTGCCAAGTTGCTGGACCAGTGCCAGATGGGTATCCGGAGACCGGGCAATGACCAGCAAGCCTGAGGTGTCCTTGTCCAATCGGTGCACAATGCCGGCACGCGGCAGCATTTTCAGCTCCGGTGCATGGTGCAACAGCGCGTTGACCAAGGTGCCACCGGCATGACCCGGTGCCGGGTGCACCACCAGACCCGGCTGTTTATTGACCACCAGCAAGGCATCGTCTTCGTAAACGATGTCCAGCGGAATGTCCTCCGGCGCATCATCACTCTGCACCGGGATTTCCGCTTCGATGAGCAAAGTTTCGCCACCCATCAATTTTTCGCGGGCGCGATCGACCACGGTACCGTTGACCTTGACGCAGCCGGACTTGATCCAGCCCTGCAGACGCACGCGCGAGTATTCACTGAACAAATCGGCCAGGACGACGTCCAACCGACTTCCGAACGCCTGTTCCGGTACGACGGCTTCGAGCCGGACGGGTTCTGATGGAGATGACATGGAATGGGTGACCTTGATGCTGAGCTTGGTTAGAATGCCCCGCTATTCTAGCAACCTATACAACATCCATAGGCGGTTTGTTCGCATGCTGAGTCGTTTGCTGTGCCTTTTGTTTGCCGCCGCCGTCATCACGGGTTGCGCCACCTCCAGTGAAGAACGTGAAGAGCGCCGCCGCGAGCAAACGGCCCAGCAGCTCTACGCCAGTGCGCGCGAGTCCATGCTGGTCGGCAACTGGAAAACCGCCATCGAAAAGCTGGAAAACCTCGATTCCCGCTACCCGTTCGGGCCATTTTCGCAGCAAGCACAGTTCGATCTGCTCTATTGCTACTACCAGAACCGCGATACCGAATCGGCCATCGCCGCCGCTGAACGATTCATCCGCCAGCACCCGCGCCACGCCAACCTCGACTACGTCTATTACATGAAGGGGCTGGTCAATTACTTCTCTGAACTGGGCTTTCTGAAAGAGACCTTTGCCGCCCCACTGGCCCAACGTGATGCCACCAATGCGCAAAAGGCATTCAAGGATTTCGGTGAACTGCTCCGGTTATACCCGAACAGCCCCTACGCGGCGGACGCCCGTCAGCGCATGGTCTACCTGCGCAACCGCATCGCCGAATCCGAATTGCATGCCGCCAATTACTACATCGAGCGCAAGGCTTGGCTTGCAGCCGCCAACCGCGCCCGCACCATCATCGAAACCCTGCCCGGCGTCGATGCCAGCGCGGATGCACTGGTGCTGATGGTCCGCTGCTACCACGAACTGAAACTGCCGGAACTGGAAGCCGAAGCGCGCGAAGTGCTGGCGCTGAATTTTCCGGAGCGCTTGCAAGAGCTGGAAAGCTGAGCAAGAAAATCAAACAACAAGGGCCGCATTTGCGGCCCTTGTTGTTTGATATCACAGGAAAACGTGTTTGATGTCGACGGTCAGTCAGAACAGCTGCAGGGCGAAATCGCTTTACAGCGCCGCTTCATCTTCCTCACCGGTTCGAATCCGGATGACCCGCGCCACGTCGTAAACAAAAATCTTGCCGTCACCAATCTTGCCGGTGCGGGCCGTCTCCATAATCACATCCACACAGCGGTCGACCAGTTCATCGGCAACCACCAGTTCGATTTTCACTTTCGGCAGAAAATCGACCATGTACTCAGCGCCGCGATACAGTTCGGTGTGGCCTTTCTGGCGGCCGAAGCCCTTGACCTCGCAGACAGTCATGCCGGTAATGCCGACATCGCCCAGCGCTTCCCGGACATCGTCCAGCTTGAAGGGCTTGATAATCGCTTCGACCTTTTTCATTCTGACTCTCCCTCACTTCTGGTGGCTGCCCTGACTCTAGCAGCTTTTTCGATAGATACTGTGGTCAGCGCCAATCATCCGGCTGTTTGATGAAGCCGGAAACGATCGGATAACGCCGATCGCGACCAAACGCCCGTTTGCTGATGCGGGGGCCCGGCGCCGCCTGCCGGCGCTTGTATTCGTTGCGATCAACCAGTTGCATCACCCGTTTGACGGTCTCCGACGCAAAGCCAGCTGCCACGATCTCGGACAAGCCTTCATCGCGTTCGATATAGCGCTCCAGAATCGCATCGAGCACCGGATAAGGCGGCAGGTTGTCTTCATCCTTTTGATCCGGCGCCAGTTCGGCAGACGGCGGCCGATCAATGACCCGCTGCGGAATCACTTCGCCGTGGCGATTGCGCCACTGCGACAGCGCATACACTGTCATCTTCGGCACGTCTTTGAGCACATCGAATCCGCCGGCCATGTCGCCGTACAGCGTGCAATAGCCAACCGCGACTTCACTCTTGTTGCCGGTGGTCAGCACCAAATAGCCAAACTTGTTCGACAAGGCCATCAGCACGTTGCCGCGGCAGCGTGCCTGCAGATTTTGTTCGGTCAGATCCACCGGCGTGCCGGCAAACTGCGGTGCCAACGTATCGAGGAAGGCCTTGACCATCGGCTCGATGGAGATGATGTCGAACTGCGCGCCCAGCGTCTGGGCTTCACGGCGGGCATCTTCGACGCTGATATCGGCTGTGTAGTGATACGGCATCATCACCGCACGCACCCTGTCAGCACCAAGCGCATCGACCGCAATGGCCAACACCAGTGCCGAGTCAATACCACCGGACAATCCGAGGATGACGCCCTTGAACCCGCTCTTGTTGACATAATCGCGGACGCCGAGCACCAGCGCGGCATAAATTTCCGCCTCGTCGGCAAGATCGTCGGCACTGGCCGACAGCGCGTGCAGGCGGCCATCCTGCCAGCGCACATCACGCCGGTCTTCGGCAAACGCCGCACAGCGCAGCAGACAACCACTACGGTCCCAAACCTGCGAGCGACCATCGAAAATCAGTTCGTCCTGCCCGCCAATCTGGTTGACATAAATGATCGGCAGCCCCGATTCGCGCGTGCGCGCGGCCAATACGGCAGAACGCTCGGCAACTTGTCGGTGATGCCAGGGTGACCCGTTCGGACTGACGATCAGCTCGGCCCCGGCTGCCTTGGCCGCCGCAATGGGTTCCGGATGCCACAGATCCTCACAAATCAGCAGTCCGATGCGCACGCCATCAAGGGTGAATACGCAGGTTTCGTGACCTTCGTTGAAATAGCGTTTTTCGTCGAACACCAGATAATTGGGCAATCGCTGTTTGCGATAACGGGCAATGATCTTGCCGTCGAGCAAGACACTGGCGGCGTTGTACAGGCAGTCGCCATCACGCTCCGGATGGCCAATCACAATCGCCATCCCGTGACTTTCCGCCGCCAGCTCCTGCAAGCCACGGGCGATTGCGCGCTGAAAATCAGCACGCAACACCAAATCTTCAGCCGGATAGGCCGACAGGGCCTGCTCCGACCCTACCAGCAGGCGCACGCCGTCGGCACGTGCAGCGCGAATGATGCCGCGCAAGCGCTCGACATTGCCCGCCACATCACCGACCAGCACATTCAACTGCGCCAAGGCGATTCGCATGAACTTAACTCCCGAATGGGTTTGGCCGGCAAAAGCCCGGCTCACCGATGTCGGCATTTTCACCGATTCCGCGGAAGTCGAACAGGCAGACTTGCAGATGCCGGCGAATTTGCCGACACTGCCGGTCCGATCGTCAATGTCCACACCATGAACCAGCCCATCCCCGCATTCGTTCGCTCGCGCGACCAGGCCAGCAGCCGTGAACACTACGCCTGGCGTTCGCTCACCATGTTCAACCTGTACCGCTTGCTGGTTGCCGGCGGCATGGTGCTGTTGTTCGAACTGAATCTGGGACCAAGCTTTCTCGGGCAGGAACGGCCAGACCTGTATCGGCACTCCACCGCCATTTATCTGCTGCTGTCACTGTTGACCATTCCCCTGGTCTACCGTCGCCAGCCGAATGTGTCGAGTCAGGTCGTGCTGATGGTGCTGGTCGACATCGTTTGCGTCACGCTGGCAATGCACGCCAGCGGCGGTGTCTCCACCGGTCTTGGCATGTTGCTCGGGGTCAGCATCACGACAACCAGCTTGCTGCTGGCGCGGCCATGGTCATTGACCTTCGCCGCGCTCGCCAGCGTCGCCATCGTCAGCGAACAGACCTGGTCCTTTCTGGCCGGCAATCGCTCCATCAATACCTTTACCCAAGCCGGCATTCTCGGTGCCACTTTTTTTGCGATGTCGGCCCTGGCCCTTATGCTGGCCCGTCGCATCCGGGAGACCGAAGCGGCGGCCGAGGCCAGCCGGGTCAGCTTGGCCAAGCTCGAACGGTTGAACGAGCACATCATCCAGTACATGAATGCGGGGGTACTGGTGGTCGACAAGCAGCTGCAGGTTCAGCTGATCAATCATGCCGCCTGGACCCTGCTCGGCATGCCACATGCCATCCAGCAAAAGCCGCTCGAAGAAGTCAGCCCGGCGCTGCTCAAACAGCTGCGGCACTGGCGTCGCAACCCGGAAATGAAAGGCGAGCCGTTCCGGATGACCAATACCAGCCCCGACCTGCTGCCGGCGTTCACTTCACTCGGCACCGATCAGCAGCTGACCCTGATCTTTCTGGAAGACACCAGCAAGACGACCCAGCAGGCGACCCAGATGAAGCTGGCCTCACTCGGCCGGTTGACTGCCTCCATCGCCCACGAGATCCGCAATCCGCTCGGCGCACTCAGCCATGCCGCGCAATTGCTGAAAGAGTCACCGGATATCGGCCCGGCCGACATCCGGCTGGTTGACATCATCCAGAAGCATTCGGCCCGGATGAACAACATCATCGAAAACATCCTGCAAATTTCGCAGCGTCGGGCGTCCTTGCCGGAACGCATCAATGTCGCGAGTTTTCTGCATAGCTTCCTGGATGACTTCAAGCTCGGCCGCAACCCGGCGCCGGAAATCCATGCCGAGGTCAATCCGCGCGACATCGTGGTGCTGTTTGACGTTGGTCAACTGATTCAGGTACTGACCAACTTGTGCGAAAACGGCATTCGTTACAGTATCCGCAAGGTCAATCGGCCATTGCTGGAAATCCACGCCGGCGTCGACAAAACCAGTGGCCGACCATTCATCGATGTCATCGACTATGGTGAGGGCATCAACCCGGATGTTGCCGAAAAGATGTTCGAACCGTTTTTTACCACCAGCAGCAAGGGGCTTGGGCTAGGCTTGTACCTGGCCCGGGAACTGTGTGAAGCCAACCAGGCGCAGCTGAGCTACCTGCCAATCCCGAGCGGCGGTACCTGCTTCCGCATAAGTTTTGCGGCTGCGCAACGAACGATACCCGTCCAATGAAGACAACACCTCTTGCCCTGATAGTCGATGACGAACCAGACATCCTGGAATTGCTGGCCATCACGCTCGGCCGCATGAAGGTCGAAACCAAGGAAGCCACCACGCTGGAACAGGCCCGCGCCCTGCTCAGCCAGCACAAATTCGATCTCTGCCTGACTGATCTGCGACTGCCGGATGGTGACGGCATTGAGCTGGTCCGCTACCTGCAAAGCCAGCAACCAAACCTGCCGGTCGCCGTGATCACCGCCCACGGCAATATGCAAACCGCCATCGAGGCAATGAAGTCGGGGGCCTTCGATTTTCTGTCCAAACCCATTGAGCTTGGCGTATTGCGCGAGCTGGTCAAAAACGCGCTCCGCCTGCCCAGCACCGATGCAGCCGACAAGGCACCACCACTGCCGCCCGGCTCACCACAACTCATCGGCAGCAGCAGCCGGATGCAGGCGTTACGGCAAACCATTGCCAAAATTGCCCGCAGCCAGGCACCGGTGCACATCACCGGCGAATCGGGGACCGGCAAGGAACTGGTCGCACGCCTGATTCACGCCATGGGCCCACGCGCCGACGCCGCGTTCATGCCGGTCAACTGTGGCGCGATTCCGTCCGAACTGATGGAAAGCGAATTTTTCGGTCACAAACGGGGCAGCTTCACCGGCGCCGTTGCCGACAAACCCGGACTGTTTCAGGCAGCTGAGGGTGGCACGCTGTTTCTGGATGAAGTGGCCGACTTGCCACTCAACATGCAGGTGAAGTTGCTGCGCGCTATACAGGAACGGGCGATTCGACCGGTCGGTGCCGAAAAGGAAATACCGATCAACGTCCGCATCGTCAGTGCCACCCACAAGGATTTGGCCGAGCTGGTTCAGAACGGTCAGTTCCGGCAAGACTTGTATTACCGCATCAATGTCATTTCGGTGACCACTCCCTGTCTGCGCGAACGCATCGACGACATTCCGGAACTGGCCGCGCATATCCTGAAGCGACTGGCCGAACGGCATGGCATGACCGAACCGGGCCTGACCGCCAGTGCCGTTGCCGGACTGAAGAAATACGCCTTCCCCGGCAATATTCGCGAACTGGAAAACATTCTCGAACGCGCGCTGACGCTGGCCGATGGCGATGTCATCGAAATCGAGGACCTGCAGCTGCCGGAGAGCAGCGAACCTGTCATCGATGCCGCCACGCTCGCCGCCGTCACCCCGGGCAAACGCGGCGACATTCCGCTCGATCTGTATCTGGAAAAAATCGAACGTGATGCCATTGTCGAAGCCTTGGAAGCCTGCCGCTGGAACAAGACCGCCGCCGCACGGAAGCTGGGAATCAGCTTTCGTGCCATGCGCTACAAACTGCAGAAGCTGGGTCTCGAGTAATCCCACCGCTCAAATTCCGCAAAAAAAACGCCGTCAGTTCGACGGCGTTTTTTCTGGCGATACCTTTTCTGTCCTGCACCGGCCCGGCATCGGTCCTACCGACCTTCCAGACTGACCACCTTCTCATTCAGCGAGACAATCGTCCGGCTCATGTCACGCAACAAATTGATGCACAGATGCGGATGGCTGTTGACCAGCGATGCGAACTCATCACGCGGTACCATCATGACACTGCAGGTGCCGCGCGCTCGCACGGTCGCTGCGCGGCGCTGACCGGTCAACACCGCCATGGCGCCAAAGATCTCTTCTTCGTTGATTACGCCAACCTGCACGCCATCGACCGAGACATCGGCCACGCCCTCCAGAATCGTGAAGACGTACTCGGCCTCTTCCCCTTCGGTAATGATCGCTTCGCCATCGGCGTACCGGCGAAAACCTGGCTGCGGCCGGTCTTCCGATTGCACCAGCCGGCCAACCAGCAGCATCAGCGACTGGCGCTGACCATTGAGCAATCGGTTGAACTCCGTCTGCAGCGCCGCATCGTCCGGCAAGCTTGCCAGCGGCAGTACCGATAGGCTGACGGCATCCTCCAACCGGGCACTCAAGCCGGCTCCTGCGCCCTGAAAATCGCTGCTGAGAAAGGCATCTCCTTCATCCCAGTAAAACAGCAGCTTGCCTTCGGCATGCACTGCCACACTGCCGCTCAGTACCTGACACAGCGCCGGGGTGCGCAGCCACCCGGCGAGATCATCACCCGCTTCCATGTCCAGTTGCTGGCAGGCATCAGGTAACGCGGAAAACAATCGGGCGGCGCTGTCACGCGCCGCCCGCACGGCCTGCATCAAGGCTGCTGTCGGTTCCACCAAGGGAATCATGCCCTGCTCCCTGCTAATTGCTGAAGTCAGTTCTTCGCTTTGTTCTTGCTGGCGTCGGAGACATCGACCACGCGCTGACCCGATTGCAGCCAGACCAAATCCGCGGCGATCTGAGCCGCTTCCTGCAACCGAACGTCGGTCTCGATTTCGTTGGCATCTGCGTCCGGGGTTTCCGGAAGAGCCTTCAACGGTGGCAGCCCCTTAGCTTTGCGCCGATCATTTTCGCGTGCCAGCTGCTTTTGATCGAACTGCTCACGCTCCGCTTTCCGCGCCACTTCATTTAAGGTTACCGTCTTGTCACTCTTGCGACGATTGTATTCCGCAATATCGGACAACAGATACTGGTACTCGACGTTCTTGGTGGTGCGCTTCTCATGCAGCGCTTTCAGTTGCGGCAAGAACCGGCGCACATCGCCTGCAGCCGCGAAATTGCTGGCCGGAATGTAGTCCCACGCCAACGCGTTCGGCAGCGAACTTTCCCCAAACTCGCTGGGGTCATACATCGACGGCAGCTGCAGATCCGGCACGACACCGCGGTGCTGGGTACTGGTGCCATTGACCCGATAGAACTTGTGTACTGTCAGTTTGATCTGGCCGTAATTCTGGCCCGGACCATCACGGTAGCGATTCAGATCGATCATGGTCTGGACCGTACCTTTGCCGAATGAATTCTCACCGACCAGCAAAGCCCGGCCGTAATCCTGCAAGGCACCGGCAACAATTTCCGAGGCCGAAGCACTCTGGCCGTTGATCAATACCACCAAGGTTCCGTCCCAGGTCACGCCAGCCTCTTCATCCGGCACAACCGACACTTGGCCATACTGGTTGCGTTCCTGTACAACCGGACCTTCATCAATGAACAAACCGGTCATTTGCGCGGCTTCATCAAGACCGCCACCACCGTTGTCGCGCAAATCGAGCACTACCGCCTCGACTTTCTGGTTCTTCAGCTTCTTCAGCAGATCACGGACATCACGAGCCACACTCTTGTAGTTCTCGTCGCCCATTGCACGGGCTTGAAAATCGACATAGAACTTCGGCACGGTAATGACACCGACGCTGACGCTACGGCCCTGCCGATCAACCTTGATGACATCCGACTTGGCGGCCTGCTCTTCCAGTTTGACCTTTTCCCGAACCAGCGAAACGATCTTCGATTTGCCGTCCGCGCCGGCACTGTGCGGAATGATCTCGAGCCGAACAATGGTGCCAGCCTTGCCCCGGATCAGATCGACCACGTCATCCAGACGCCAACCCACCACATCCACCATGGGCTGATTGTCCTGACCGACCGCGATGATCTTGTCTTCGGCAAACAGCTGCTTGCTCTTGTCAGCCGGGCCCATTTCAATCAGCCGGGCGACCTTGGTATAGACATCATCGGTCTGCAGCTGGGCGCCGATGCCTTCCAGCGACAGCTTCATTTCGATGTCAAAATTCTCGGCCTGCGGTGGCGAGAAATAATTGGTGTGCGGATCCACCGCTGCAGTGAATGCGTTCATGAAATAGCTGAACACATCTTCGCTGTTGGTTTGCGCCATCCGGCGCTTGGCCGCTTCATAGCGTTTGGTCAGCAGCTCGCGGGTTTCGTCCCAGCTCTTGTTGGCCAATTTGAGATTGAGCGCATCGTTCTTGACCCGCTGCCGCCAGAGCTCGTTCCACTCGGCCTCGTTCTTCGGCCACGGCGCCTGCTCGCGGTCGAACTCGAAACTGTCGTTGCCGTCGAACTTCATTGGCGTTTGCAACAGCGAGATGGCGTAATCGTAGCGATTGGCCCAGCGCTTCTGGAACACGGTGAAAATATCGTATGGCACGGACAAGTCGCCACGCATCATGGCGTCATCGAGCGTCAGCCGAAACTTGTTGAACTGATCGATATCGGCCTGCAGGAAATAACTGCGGCCACCATCGAGCATGGTGAAATACTGATCGAACATCCGGGTGGACAAATCATCATTGACGCGCGGCCGGGCGTAATGGCCTTCGCTGACAATGCTGCGAATGAACTTGGCCGCCTGGGCATGCTGCGGTTCCGGTCGCAATACTTCGACCGACGGCGCAGCCGGCAGTGGCTGGGACGAGCCCGCCATCCAGACCAGCAACGAGATCGACAACGCACCGGTTGTCGTGGCAAACCATGACTGCTTGAGCTTCATCTGACTACCTGAATTTCGCGGACCTGCCGGCCCCTGCAACCGAATGAACCGAGCATGGCATAAAGCGCCCGGCCTCGCCATGTTGGCTTGGTCGCCAATTATTACGATAAGTTTCCGGTGACCGGTTCACCACCAACCGGTACTCAAAAGCCAATAAAAACAGGGGCTGGCCGCCACCGACCAGCCCCTGCTTTCATTGATTGCCGATATTTTGCTCAGCTGAATGCCTGCAGACCGGTCTGGGCCCGGCCCAGAATCAGGGCATGAACGTCATGCGTACCTTCGTACGTGTTGACCGCCTCGAGGTTCATTACGTGGCGAATGACATGAAACTCGTCGCTGATGCCGTTGCCGCCGTGCATGTCGCGCGCCATCCGGGCGATATCGAGCGCCTTGCCACAGGCATTGCGCTTGACCAGAGAAATCATTTCCGGCTTGAACCGGTGCTCGTCGATCAGCCGGCCGACCCGCAGGCTGGCCTGCAGGCCCAAGGTGATTTCAGTCTGCATGTCGGCCAGTTTCTTCTGAATCAGCTGGGTCGCCGCCAACGGCCGACCAAACTGCTTGCGGTCAAGGGTGTACTGGCGGGCAGCATGCCAGCAGAATTCGGCCGCGCCCATGGCGCCCCAGCTGATGCCGTAGCGGGCCATGTTCAGGCAACCGAACGGCCCCTTCAGGCCTTCGATTTCCGGGAACATGTTCTCTTCCGGCACAAAAACGTTGTCCATGACGATTTCGCCAGTGGTCGAGGCGCGCAGGCTGAATTTGCCTTCGATTTTCGGCGCGGACAGCCCCTTCATGCCCTTTTCCAGCACGAATCCGCGGATCTTGCCGGCATCATTCTTGGCCCAGACCACAAACACATCGGCGATCGGCGAGTTGGTGATCCACATCTTGTTACCGTGCAGCAGGTAGCCACCGTCGACCTTCTTGGCCCGTGTCTTCATGCCGCCCGGGTCAGAGCCGGCATCCGGCTCGGTCAGGCCAAAACAGCCGACAAACTCGCCGCTGGCCAGCTTCGGCAGGTATTTCTGCTTCTGCGCTTCGCTGCCGTACTTGTAAATGGGATACATCACCAGACTGGATTGCACTGAACAGGCCGAGCGATAGCCGGAATCGACCCGCTCCACCTCACGCGCGACCAGGCCGTAGGCAACATAACTGGCACCGGCGCAGCCGTAGCCATGGACGGTAACGCCGAGCAGGCCGAGTTCGCCCATTTCGTTCATGATTTCCCGGTGGAAATGCTCATGACGGTTGGCTTCCAGCACCCGCGGCATCAGCTTTTCCTGGCAGTAGGCTCGCGCGGCATCGCGCACCAACCGCTCCTCTTCGGTCAATTGCTCATCGAGCAGCAGCAGATCATCCCAATTTGCCAATACGCCGCTTGCCTTGCTGTCGTTGCTTGCCGTCATGTGTCTGTCAATCCTGTGCGAGATCACGTCATGGTCCGCCGGTCAGCGGGATGGCTTCATTCTACGTCAGCCACCGGATCGGCTCCATCTGGCCAGACTAGCGGCGTCGATTTTGTTGACGACCGTCAAATGCAGAGGGTCAAAGCTGGTTCAGCCAGTGCTCAGCCAGCTCGCGATACGGTGCTGACCGGAACAGTGGTAGTGGAACGGCGGCGCTTGTAGACTGCCGGCCAGCGCATTTTCAGGAGGAAACCATGCTCACTCTGGCTCGTTGTTCATTGACTGTTGCCACCGCTTTGCTGCTGGCGTCGTGTGCCAACAAGGATCAGCAAAATACGGCTTGGCGCTGCGGAGCCTTTGCCTTGGGCGGTGCCGCCATCGGGGCGGCAATCGACGGCAAGAAAGGGGCCGGCAAAGGGGCACTGGCAGGCCTTGCGGCCTGCGCTGTCGTTGAAGTGGTCAGCCGGCAAAGCAAGAGCGGTACTGAAGTCGAGGGCGATTACAAAAAGACCAACCAGGGCAAACTGCCGGCCAAGGCCGAACTGGTTGCCTACGACACCACCCTGAACCCGGATGCCACGCTGAAACGCGGGGATGCGCTGAAAATTCAGTCAACCATCCGGGTCGTTGCCGGCACCAAGGAACCCATCAATGAAGTGCGGGAAACGCTGATTGCCTACAGCCCGGCCGGCGAGGAATTCAAACGCGGCGAGAAAAAAGCCAACGCTGGCGCGGGCAGCGGCGAATACGTCAACACCTTCACCCTGAAATTACCGGACGGCGCGCCGCAGGGCACCTACACCATCAAGACGATTGTTTCGATCAATGGCCGAGAAGTATCCACCGAGCCGCGACCGATCCAGATTGTCGACAACAGCCGGCTCGATGCCGTCTATGCGGCTCGCTGAATCGGCTGAATAGCCGCCCTCAATTTGCCCGGGCATGGCTGAACAGGCGGAAAAAATTGGCGGTGGTTTGTGCCGCCAATTCCGCAACGGAGCAGCCGCGTTCGCGGGCAATGCACTCGGCGACTTCCACCAGATAGGTCGGCACGTTGCTTTTGCCACGATATGGCACCGGCGCCAGCCATGGCGCATCGGTTTCTATCAGCAGGCGATCCGCCGGCACCTTGCGTGCCACCTCGCGCAGGCTGTCGGCATTGCGAAACGTCACGATGCCCGACAGTGAAATGTAAAAGCCCAGTTCAAGCGCGGCTGCCGCCATCGACCAATCTTCCGTAAAGCAATGCAGCACGCCACCGTGTTCGCTGGCGCCCTCCTCCTTCAGCAGATTCAGAGTATCGGCCTGCGCCTGCCGGGTATGCACAATCAGCGGCAAACCGAGTTCGCGTGCCAACCGGATATGCGCGCGAAAGCTGCGTTGCTGAGCCTCGGCAGTGTCGGGGGTGTAGTAGTAATCGAGACCGGTTTCACCGATGGCGACCACTTTAGGGTGCTGGGCGGCCGCGCGGACCCAGTCGAATGTCGTGGCATGAATGCCTTCATACAGCGGATGGGTGCCGACACTGCAACTGACGTCGGCATGGGCCTCTGCGATCGCCAGCACGTGCGGAAAACTTTCCTGCTCGACACCGATATTGAGGAAATGACTGACGCCGCGTGCACGGGCGTCGGCCATGACCTGTTCAAGTGTCACGCCGGCTGGCAATTCCAGCCGATCAAGATGGCAATGGGAGTCGACAAATTTCACAAGCGAGCCTGTTCAACGTTTTTAACTAAACAACCCTCACTGGCTATCACAAGCCACCCCTCACTTATCAACCGGGGATTCTTCCGCGAGATGCTCAAAGAACCGCAGCAGATAACCGTCCGGGTCACGGACGAAAAACTCGCGCTGCACATAGACACACTGGTTGCCCCGATAACGAGCGGTATACGGCGCGACATCGAGCACATATTCCGCCGCCGCCAGCCGCGCCAGTATCGGTGCCAACGCATCGACTTCGATCTGGAAATGCTTGCGCCGATCCTGCACTGGCGGCAGCGGTGGCGACCCGGCAGATCGCTGCAACAACATAAGCTGGGCACCGGCCAAATCGAGGTAGGCAAAGCCATCCTCTGGCCGATCAAAGCGAAGCTGAAAGCCCAGCAGATCGCAATAGAACTGCCGGGACGATTCGAGCGCGTTGACCGTCAGCTCCGGTACCAACCGGTTCCAGTCCATGGTTTGACTCAAGCGGAAATGGCGGTGAATACCCGCCCGATTCTTACATGGTGTGGGTCGGCTTGTCCGACTGCAAGGCACCAGCCAGATAGGCTTCGATTTTATTGCGAGCCTGGCCGTTGTCCTGCACCGAGAACTGCACACCGATACCGGAAGCACGGTTGCCCTGGGCGCCACGCGGTGTCACCCAGACGATACGGCCGGCGACCGGAATTTTTTCGGTCTGATCCATTAGCGTCAGCAGCATGAACACTTCATCACCGACGTTGTACTGGCGTGTGGTCGGAATAAACAAACCGCCGTTCTTGATGAACGGCATGTACGCAGCGTAAAGCACCGCCTTGTCCTTGATGGTCAAAGACAAAATACCGTGGCGGGAACCACCAGCCGGACCGGCCGCGCCGGGGGCTGCACTTGCTGCATCAGACATCGCGTGAACTACCTCTTTGAAGCTGCCGACGTACTATGGCGCATGGCCTCGGTGAAATCAAACCATTGAATCAGCACACTTTCCAGCAAGGTCGTGGCCTGCAGCGCCGGATTGACCCGTAGCGCCCGCAGCGCCTCGAGCACAGCCGCGGCGAAGCAGTCCCAGACCGTAGCCGGCAGCCGGCTGTCACCACTGAGACTCTTTTGCAGACCGCGGATCACAATGCGCTGCAATTGTTGCAACGCCAGCGGCACGTCTGCCTGACCGGCGGCAAGCTGGCCCGGTGCCAGCTCGCCACGTGCAACTGAGAGCAAGCCCTTTTCCAGCGCCTCGATCTGTTCAAGGGCCCCGCCCGCAACCAGAGCAGCAACCCGCAACGGCGCTCCGGAGGCCACAGCCAGCGCCTGTTGCAGGCGTGCCGGTTCCAGCGTTGGCAGGGCCGTTCGAAGCCAGGCAAGCGCGGCTGCGGTTTCCGGTATGGCCAGCGGCAAGC
Source organism: Permianibacter sp. (assembly GCA_041914645.1). Taxonomy (GTDB): domain Bacteria; phylum Pseudomonadota; class Gammaproteobacteria; order Enterobacterales; family Permianibacteraceae; genus Permianibacter. Next base: position 68,253 of record JAYSCY010000012.1, on the reverse strand, counting down.
GTAGACAGCGGCTGCGAATTGTCGCTGGCAGGCGCTCAAGCTGGTGCACAACCAGGATCATCACCACTTTGGCGCCCGGCTCTTCCAGCGTTTTCAGCAGCGCGTTGGCGGCCGGCAAGGTCATCGCCTCGGCCGGCTCAATAATCACCGCCCGCCAGCCGGAACGATGGGCCGATTGCTGCAGGTGGTTCGACAGCTCACGGATTTGCTCGATACCGATGGCCTGCTTGTCATCCGGAATGCCAATCCGGATCTGGTCCGGATGATTGCCGGCGAGCCGCAACCGGCAGCCGGCGCATTCGCCACACGCCGGCGCCTCGCCCGTGGCCTGCACGCAAAGCAAACGTGCCGCATAGTGCTGAGCCAGCAGATTCTTGCCGATACCGGCCGGCCCATGCATCAGCACGCCGTGCCCAACCCTGTCTGCCGCCAAGGCCCAACAGAGCTGCTGCCAACCGGCAGCAAGCCAAGGTGGCAAGCTCGGTAATGTGTCCGGCGCAGCGGTTGCCAAGTCCGTCATGACGCCGCTCCAAGCCGCTTGCCGAGCACCGCCGCGATATCAGCCTGCACTGCCACCAGCGGTTGACCGGCATCGATGATGGCAAAACGGTTCGGTTCGGCGGCGGCGCGTTGCAGATAGGTGTCACGAACGCGAATGAAAAATGCCAACTGCTCGCGCTCAAACCGATCAGCCTCGCCACGGGCACGGGCACGGGCAAGCGCGATATCCGGATGCAGATCGAGCAGCACGGTCAGCTGGGGTTTGAATTCGCCAAGTAACCATTGCTCCAGCGCTGCGATGCGGGCAATCGACAACTGCCGGCCGCCGCCCTGATAGGCAAAACTGGCATCGACAAACCGATCCGACAGCACGGTTTTTCCGGCAGCAAGTGCCGGCTTGATGACCGTGGCCACGTGTTGAGCGCGAGCGGCAAACATCAGCAGCAATTCCGTATCCGGGTCTACCGCTTCTTCACGTGGCTGCAACAACAAGGCGCGGATTTCCTCGGCCAGTGGCGTGCCGCCCGGTTCACGGGTTTCGACCACCCGATGTCCCTGCTGACGCAACCAATCGCGGATAAATGCCAGATTGGTCGACTTGCCGACGCCTTCGATGCCTTCCAGCGTCACGAATACCGGTTCAGCGGCCACGCCTGCTCCTTTTCAACTGAAATTCCCGCACGGCGGCATTGTGTTGTTCCAGCGTTGCGGAAAACACCGTGGTGCCATCGCCGCGGGCGACAAAATAGAGCGCATCGCCGGCGGCCGGATGCAGTGCTGCATCCAATGCCGCGGCGCCCGGCATGCAGATGGGCGTCGGTGGCAGGCCAGCACGGGTATAGCTGTTGTACGGGGTGTCGGTCTGCAGATCAATCTTGCGCAAATTGCCGTCGAAGCGATCACCCAGGCCATAAATCACGGTCGGATCGGTTTGCAGGCGCATGCGCTGCTGCAGCCGCCGGACAAACACTCCGGCAATGTCATGACGATCACTGGCGTGGCCGGTTTCCTTCTCGACAATCGACGCCATGATCAGTGCCTCATAGGGACTTGAAAATGGCAAACCGGGGCTGCGTTTGGCCCACGCATCGGCCAGCTGCTCATCCATCATGCGCATGGCCTGCTTGAGCACGTCCTGATCCGTCATGCCATCGGTGTACACATAAGTGGACGGGAAGAACTGTCCTTCCGGGTGCACCGCCGGGCGCCCGAGTGCACGCATCAACTCCTCATTGGAAAGCGACGGCAAGGTTTGCCGCAACGACTCTGCTTTTCGCAACGCTTCTCGCACCTCGCGTATCGACCAGCCTTCGACAAACGTGACGCTGTAGCGAACCACCTCACCGGCAACCATCTTCGCCAATACCCGACGCACGCTATCACCGTGGTTCAGCCGGTAATGGCCGGCTTGAATCGCCGCGTGTTCAGGTTGCAGTCTGAGCCAAACTCGCCACAGCGGCGAACTGGCCAACCAGCCCTTCTGCTGAAAGTCGTGCAGCACCTGACGGGCATTGCTGCCGCGCTCTACCGTGTAATCGACTGTCGCGCCGTCAAAACGCAACACTTGCTGTTCAAGCGATTGGGTTTGCCACAGCAGTACCCCGGCCATGATCGTCGCCAACAACACCGCGGCAGCAACAATTTGCAGCATCCGTTTCACAAGCTGTTGCTCCTGGCCAGTGCTTGTTGGGCGCGTCGGGTATCGTCGCCAATCTGCCACGCCTGTCCGGCCAATGATGCGATGGGCCAGATCCCGATCACGCTGTTGCAGAGAAAGCCTTCGCTCGCCTGCGCCACCGTCGCTTTGGAAAAAACCCCGATCTCGACGGCCAGTCCCTCGCTGGCAAACCAATCCAGCAATTGTGCACGCCGCACCCCGGCGATCCCCGCTTCGGTCAATGCCGGCGTACACCAATGCCCGTCACGATGCCGGAAGAACAGATTGCTACTGGTCGCTTCGATGACATTGCCTTGATAGTCGAGCATCAACCCCTCGGCAAACGTATTGCGCTCGCTTCCAGCGCTGGGCCATTCGGCGCGCGCCAAAACCTGCTCCAGCCGATTGCCATGCTTGAGGCCGGCGAGCAGCGGCTGTGCCGCCAATGGTGTCGAACACCAGCGCACGGCGATGCCAGTTTCGGCCCGTGCTTCGATATCGGCCGGCCATTCTCGTTGCATCAACAGCCGGTTACTGGCCCGTGCGGCCGGCAGCGCGTAACCACGACCGTCGCCAGCGCGGATCAGTGTGACCCGGACTATGGCACGAGCCAGCGGAGCACAGAATTCAAGCAGCTCGGCTTCCAACGCATCGAAATCCGTGCCGAGTTTCAGCACGGCATCGGCCTGCTGCAAACGCTGGCGATGACGCGACCACAGCTCCGGCACGCCGCTACGCACCGCCAGCGTAGTGAAGCTGCTGTCGCCGAACAGCACCGCCCGATTGCCTGCCGGCAATACATCGGAAGGTTTGCCATCGATCCAGTAGCCAGCCATGCCCGCGCAGACTCCAACGGTTGAATGAAATCCTGAAATAGAAAAACCCGGTCAGGTTGCCCGGACCGGGTTGCGGCGCGCGTGATCCGCACGCCAAACGCTTAGACCCGCTTGGACCTACACCCGCTTGAACACCAGCGTGCCGTTGGTTCCGCCAAAGCCGAACGAGTTCGACATGACGAAATCCAGCTTCGCTTGCCGTGCGGTGTGCGGCACATAATCCAAGTCACAACCCTCATCCGGATTATCCAGATTAATGGTCGGCGGCACCACCTGATCGCGCAGGGCGAGAATGCTGAAAATGGCTTCCACAGCACCCGCCGCACCGAGCAAATGACCGGTCATCGACTTGGTCGAGCTGACCATCACCTTCTTGGCATGATCACCAAACACCCGCTTGACCGCCATGGTCTCGGCGAGGTCGCCGGCCTTGGTCGAGGTCCCGTGAGCATTGATGTAATCGATCTGGTTGGCGTTCAGGCCGGCATCGCGCAATGCGCTGGCCATCGACGAGGCAGCACCGGCACCGTCTTCCGGCGGCGAAGTCATGTGATAGGCATCACCCGACATGCCGAAACCGATCAGCTCGCCATAGATCTTGGCGCCGCGCGCTTTCGCGTGTTCGTACTCTTCCAGCACCAGTACACCGGCACCGTCACCAAGCACAAAGCCATCGCGATCACGATCCCAAGGCCGCGAGGCCTTGGTGGGATCGTCATTGCGTTGAGACAACGCACGCGCAGCCGCAAAGCCGGCGAGACCCAGCGGGGTGGTCGCATCTTCGGCACCACCGGCAACCATCACGTCGGCATCGCCGTACATGATGATGCGAGCCGCATGACCGATGCTGTGGGCACCCGAGGTACAGGCGGTAACGATCGACAGGTTCGGGCCGCGCAGGCCGTACTGAATCGACAAATTGCCCGATACCATGTTGATGATCGAACCTGGCACAAAGAACGGCGACACCTTGCGCGGACCATTGTCACGCAGGGCATCATGGTTTTGTTCAATGGTACCAAGGCCACCGATACCGGCGCCGATCAAGCAACCAATGCGGTTGGCGTTGGCTTCGGTCACCACCAGTCCGGAATCATTGAATGCCTGAATACCTGCGGCCATGCCAAGCTGGATGAACGAATCCATCCGCCGGGCATCTTTCGCAGGCAGGTAATCTTCCGCATTGAAGCCCTTTACCGAGGCCGAAAAGCGGGTGGAAAAAGCTGAGGTGTCAAACCGTTCGATCGGGGCAGCCCCGCTCCGGCCCGCCTGCAATTGTTGCCAGGTGTCGGTGACGTTGAGGCCGAGCGGTGTGAGCATGCCAAGGCCTGTCACCACGACGCGTCGCTTGACCACGTGCGGTCCTCCCTTGGAGATGTTCAGATAAGAAAACGGGCGGCGGATGCCGCCCGTTTTTTACAGACGGGAATTAGTTGCTGTTGGCCTTGATGTAATCAATGGCGGCCTGGACAGTGCTGATCTTCTCGGCTTCTTCATCCGGAATCTCGAGATCAAATTCTTCTTCCAGTGCCATCACCAGCTCAACGGTATCCAGCGAATCGGCGCCCAGATCATCGACGAAGGAAGCCGCCGGGTTGACGTCTTCTTCTTTGACGCCCAGTTGCTCCACAACGATTTTCTTGACGCGTTCTTCGATAGTGCTCATGGAATGAAATTCCTCTAGACAAGAGAGGCAGCTAGTTTAGGGATTCGGCCCCCTTTTGCAAGTCAGGGAACCGCTGGTCGGCTGCTGGTTCGACCAGAAAACCGCTGCATTCTTGTCGAAATGCAGTGGCGAAACAACAACTTAAAGCAACTTACTCAACAGCGCACCAATCTGGTGCGCTATAGGAAATTGCGCTTACGCCATGTTCATACCGCCATTGACGTGCAAAGTCTCACCGGTGATATAGCCGGCTGCGTCGGACGCCAGAAAGCCCACGGCCGCCGCAATATCCTGAGCCTGGCCCAGTTTGGCCAGCGGGATCTGGGTCGACAGCTTTTCTTTCTGCTCATCCGACAGCGCATGGGTCATGTCGGTTTCAATAAAGCCCGGTGCCACCACGTTGACCGTGATACCACGGGAACCGACTTCGCGCGCCAGCGCTTTCGAGAAGCCAATGACACCGGCCTTGGCGGCGGCATAGTTGCTCTGACCGGCATTGCCCATGGTGCCCACCACCGAACCGATGGTAATGATGCGGCCCCAGCGGGCCTTCATCATGCTGCGCAGACAGGCTTTGCTGAGCCGGAAGATCGATGACAGATTGGTGTCGATGATGGCATCCCACTCATCGTCCTTCATCCGCATCAACAGATTGTCGCGGGTAATGCCGGCGTTGTTGACCAACACATCCGGCGCTTTACCGAACTCTTTTTCGATAGCAGCCATCAACGCCTCGACGGACGCGGCATCAGCGACGTTGACCATCAGGCCCTTGCCCTTGATGCCATGCTCGGCAAAATACTTGCTGATGCTTTCGGCACCGCTTTCCGACGTGGCGGTGCCAACGACCGTCGCACCTTGACCACCGATTTGCAGTGCAATGGCTTTGCCGATGCCACGGCTGGCGCCGGTTACCAGAGCCAATTTACCGTTCAAATCCAGATTCATGTCATGTCTCCCTTGCGCCCCGCCGTTTCAAGGCGAGGGGAAAATTTCGTCAACCGGCAAGCGCGGCATCGAATGCCGCCTTGTCTTGCACACTGACCGCGCTCAGCTCCTTGCTGATGCGCTTGGCCAGACCGGCAAGCACCGCACCGGAACCACACTCGATCAATCGAGTGGCACCCTTGGCAGCCAGCGCCTGTACGCCCTCGGTCCAGCGCACTGGACAATAGAGCTGACGCACCAGCGCATCACGAATGCGGGCCGGATCAGTTTCGATGGCGACATCCACATTGTTGACCACCGGAACGGTTGGCATGTTGATATGAATTTGTTGCAGCAGCGTGGCGAGTCGTTCGGCCGCCGGCTTCATCAATGCGCAATGCGACGGCGCCGATACGTTCAACGGCAGCGCACGCTTGGCACCTTTGGCCTTGCAGGCTTCCATCGCCCGTTCAACTGCGGCGGCATTGCCGGCGATCACGACCTGACCCGGCGAGTTGAAATTGACCGGCGCGACCACTTCACCTTGCGCGCTTTCGGCACAGGCAGCCTGAATGTCAGCGTCGTCGAGGCCGAGAATCGCAGCCATTTTGCCCTGCCCTTCCGGCACGGCTTCCTGCATGAACTTGCCGCGCGCTTCGACCAGACGGATGGCATCAGTAAACGCCAGTGCGCCGCTGCAAACCAGCGCCGAATATTCGCCGAGACTGTGACCGGCCATCAGCGCCGGCACTTCCCCGTCACGTGACAGCCACAACCGATACAGGGCAACACTGGCGGCCAACAACGCCGGTTGAGTGCGCCAGGTAACATTCAGATCCGCTTCCGGACCGTTCTGGCAGAGTGCCCACAGATCGTAGCCCAGCGCATCCCGTGCTTCGGCAAAGGTTTCCTGCACAACCGGCTCATCGGCAAAACTTGCCAGCATGCCAACACTTTGCGAGCCCTGACCGGGGAAAACAAATGCAGTCGTCATTTCACTCACGCTACAAATTCAAGAAAGTAGGTACTGTCTGCTGACCCCGAGAACGGAGTCAGTCAGAACGGATCGTGTTAGAACCGGACCAACGCCGAACCCCAGGTGAAGCCACCACCGAAGCCTTCCATCAGCAAGGTCTGACCGCGTTTGACCCGACCATCACGTACCGCGGCGTCCAATGCCAGTGGAATCGAAGCGCTGGAGGTATTGCCGTGATCGGCAATGGTCACCACGACGCGTTCCATCGGCATGTCAAGCTTGCTGGCGATGGCTTGAATGATGCGCATGTTGGCCTGGTGCGGAATCAGCCAATCGACGTCGGCTTTGCTGAGGCCATTGTGGGCCAACGTTTCATCGACAATATTGCTCAAGGTCCGCACGGCGACCTTGAACACCTCGTTGCCACGCATGACGATGAAGCGTTCATTGTCCTTCGGATCTTCCCGAACCGGATCATTTGGCAGCGGGTTCGGGCAATACAGCAAATCTTTGTAGGAACCATCGGCGTGGATATGGGCCGACAGAATGCCCGGTTCCTCACTGGCACCAAGCACCACGGCACCGGCGCCATCGCCGAACAGAATGCAGGTCGTGCGGTCCTGCCAGTTGATGATGCGGGTCAGGCATTCCGAGCCAATGACCAGGGCATGTTTGATGGCGCCGGAGCGGATGTACTGATCCGCAACACTGAGGCCATAGATGAACCCGGAGCAGGCCGCGGTCAAATCAAAGGCCGGAATGCCGGGCAGCCCCAGATTGTTCTGAATCAGCGCGGCAACACTTGGGAACATCCGATCGGGTGTCGCAGTGCCGACGATGATCATGCCGATGTCTTCCGGCTTGATGCCGGCCATGGCAATGGCGCGCTTCGCCGCTTCCGTGCCCATGGTGGATGCCGACTCGTGCTCACCGGCGACATGACGCTGGTGAATACCGGTGCGCTCCACGATCCAGTCGTGATTGGTTTCGACCATTTTCTCGAGATCGAAATTGGTCAAGACTTTTTCCGGCAGAAAACTGCCGGTGCCGAGAATCTTGCTGTAAGTGGAGCGTGTAGTTGTCACGGTATCTGCCGGTCTGAAGGAAATTACGACATAGCCCTGCTGACCAGCAGGGTTTCGATTTCACTGCCGATCTTCTGCGGAACGTTGTAGTGCACTTCCTTGATGGCTTCTTCGATGGCGCAGACTGTAGCGGCTTCATTGGCACCGCCATGGCTCTTGATGACGATGCCCGCCAAGCCTACCAGACTGGCGCCATTGTACTGGTCGGGGTTGAGCCGATGGCGGAATGCTTTCAGCACCGGCATGGCCACCATTGCCCGCAGTTTGTTCAACCAATTCAGAGTGAACTCGTCTTTGAGTTTGCCCATCACCAGTTTGACCAGACCTTCGCTGGCTTTCAGCACGGCATTGCCGACGAAACCGTCGCAAACCACCACATCCGCTTCACCGGCATAAATGCCGTTGCCTTCGATGTAGCCGATATAACGAATGGCCGGAGTCGCCGCCAACAACTGCGCCGCTTTCTTGACCTGCTCGTTACCCTTGATCTCTTCTTCGCCGACATTCAGCAAACCAACCGAGGGTGAGCTGAGTCCATCAACGGCACTGGCCACGACCGAGCCCATCACCGCAAACTGGAACAACGCCTCTGCATCACAATCGACGTTGGCACCGAGATCCAGCACATGGCAGTGGCCATTCATGGTTGGCAGCTTGGTGCAGATGGCCGGACGGTCAACGCCAGGCAGCATCTTGATGACGAAACGAGCCACTGCCATCAGCGCACCGGTGTTGCCGGCGGACACGCAGGCCTGTGCCTCCCCGTCACGAACGAGCTGCAAGGCAACCCGCATCGAGGAATCTTTTTTACTACGCAATGCGACCGACGGCTTGTCATCCATCAGCACCACTTCGGTCGTATGACGGACCCGGATACGTGGCTGCTGTTCCGCATTTCGCTGGCGCAACAAAGCCCGGATAGCCGCTTCATCGCCCACGAGGACGAGGTGCAGATCCGGGTACTTGTCGAGCGCGGTCAGCGCTGCGGGGATAGTAACCGGGGGGCCAAAATCTCCCCCCATGCAGTCGATCGCCAGAGTGACTTGGGTCACGATGGCAGATCTCTGTTGTTTTACTAGTCGACCGACTTAGATGACTTTACGACCGCGGTAATAACCGTCGGCAGTAATGTTGTGACGGCGATGGGTTTCACCGCTTTCCTTGTCAACCGACAGGGTCGGGTTGCTCAGCTTGTCGTGACCGCGACGCATGTCGCGACGCGCACGGGACTTCTTGTTCTGTTGAACGGCCATGGTTTACTCCTCACTTCAATCGGGTTCGCGCTAACGACCGGCGGGATTATTTGCCGGTCTTCTTCAAACCTGCCAACACCGCGAACGGATTGTCTTTGGCAGGTGCGTCGAAAGTTTGGTTCGATACTGCATTCTCTTCTGCAGCGCGCAGTGTTTCCAACGCGACGCCACAGGCTCCCGGTTCGTGGTTGGCCACCACCGGCAGACTCAAAATCAACTCGTCCTCGAAAACATCGCGCAGGGCAATTTCACCGGTTGCGTCATCGAGAATCAGCGGGTCCACCTCTTCGCTGAGTTCGTCGGCTTCATCATCATCTTTCACCACGCAAAGCGCGAATTCCTGATCGACATGATGAACCATCGACTGCAAGCAGGTCTGGCATTGCAACTGCAAATCCGCCTGCACGCGGGCCAACAACAACGGCCGCCGCATGCTATCCAGCTCGCCGCGCATTTCGCATTTGACTTCACCATCACTGCTGGTCAGCGACGGCAACAAACGGTCAAAATGGGCAAGCGGCCAAACACCGGAAAATACGGCGTTCTGGCTGGCAAATTTATGGGGCGCAAAGCGCTCCGGGGGCCGCTGGTCACGCATAGGGGCGCGATTGTAGCGATGGCACCCCCATTCGTCAAAACTATTTACCAAACAGGGACTTGGCTACCATGCCCCAAATACGGCCCGCCTTTCCGTTGGTACTCGCCTCCGGTTCCCGCTATCGGGCCGGCCAGTTGTCACAGCTGGGACTGCCGTTCGTAACGGACCGGCCAGACCTCGACGAAGCCCCGCTGGCCGGCGAATCGCCCGCCGCGACTGCGCTGCGATTGTCGGAACTCAAGGCCCGCGCGGTTGCCAGCCGGCATCCGAATGCCTGGATCATTGGCAGCGACCAGACCGTCGACTGCGACAGCACGCTGCTCGGCAAACCCGGCACCGTCGAGCGGGCCTGCGCACAGCTGGAACATATGTCCGGTAAAAAGGTACTGTTCCACAGCGGTCTTTGTCTGTTGGCTCCCACTGGTCAGGCGGCGTTGGCCGACATCCAGACCGAAGTCCGGTTCCGCCAGCTCGGCCGGGACGAGATCGCTGCCTATATAAGGAAGGAGCAGCCGCTCGACTGCGCCGGCAGTTTCAAAGTCGAAGGGCTCGGAATCAGCCTGTTCGACGCCATCCGCTCGGACGACCCAAGCGCCTTGATTGGGCTGCCGTTAATCGCCCTGTGCCGGATGCTTCGGGACGCCGGCTTCAACCCAACCGAGCAGGCTTGAGGGGGAGCCACATTGCTCTCCCCCCTGCCCTAACTCTACTCAGAGCGCCGCCAGCACGGCGTCGCCCATTTCCTTGGTGCCGACCTTCTTCTTGCCCTCGGTGAAGATGTCACCGGTCCGGTAGCCCTGTGCCAATACCTTTTTCACTGCCGCTTCAATACGATCAGCTGCTGCCACTTCACCCAGCGAGTACCGAAGCATCATCGCCACCGACAGGATCATCGCCAGCGGATTGGCCATGTTCTTGCCGGCGATGTCCGGCGCCGACCCGTGGATTGGCTCGTACAGACCCTTGTTGTTTTCATCGAGCGACGCGGAAGCCAGCATGCCGATCGAGCCGGTCAGCATCGAGGCGGCGTCGGACAGGATGTCACCGAAGATGTTGCCGGTGACCATCACGTCAAATTGCTTCGGATTTCGAATGAGCTGCATCGCGGCGTTGTCGACCAGCATGTGCGACAACTGCACATCCGGATATTCCTTCGACACTTCGATCACCACATCGCGCCAGAGCTGGGTGCTTTCCAGCACGTTCATCTTGTCGACGGAGCAAAGCTTCTTGTTGCGCTTCTGGGCAGTGCGGAAGGCGACATGGGCGATACGGCGAATCTCGCTTTCACTGTAAATCATGGTGTTGAAACCGACCCGCTCGCCGTTGCGCACTTCAATGCCGCGCGGCTCGCCAAAATAAATGTCGCCGACCAGTTCACGGATAATCATGATGTCGAGACCCGCAACGACTTCCGGCTTCAGGGTCGAGGCATCGGCCAGCTCGGCATAGACACTGGCGGGACGCAGGTTGGCGAACACGTTCATTGCCTTGCGAATACCGAGCAGACCACGTTCCGGCCGCTGTTCACGCGGCAGGTTGTCGTACTGCGGACCACCGACAGCGGCCAGCAGCACGGCATCCGCTGCCAGTGCCAGCTTCAACGTTTCATCCGGCAGCGGCTTGCCGGTGGCATCCACCGCGCACCCGCCGATCAAGGCGTTCTGCGTTTCAATCTTCAAGCCGTCTTTTTTCAGCGCATCCAGCACGCGCACGGCCTGCGCCATGATTTCCGGGCCAATGCCATCACCGGGCAACAGCAGTACATTCTTGGTCATATTGTTTTCCTAATTGCAGCCCAAACGTGGGCCTTCAGATCCAGAGTTGTTTATCGTTGGCGACGGTCACTTCGGTGACCCTGTCGCCGGTATGCAGTGTCGAGCGCGGCTCGATCAGCATGACCCAGGTTTCTTCGGTTGCGATCGGCAGATGCTCGGTGGCTTTCGGCACGACACAGAGCTCGCCCGGCAACAGCACCGTTACCCGGTCGCGGAAGCGTAGTTCCAGCCGGCCTTTGACCACATAGAACAGCTCGTCTTCGTCGGCGTGATCGTGCCAGACAAATTCGCCATCGAGTTTGGCCAGCTTGATTAGCTGGCCATTGCTCTCGGCAATAACGCGCGGCGACCAGTGCTCCGAAAACAGGGCAAATTTTTCCTGCAGGCTTATGCGTTCCATGGCAGCGCCGATGCTTTAGCGAATCGTACCAAACAACCATGGCCGGTTGGTCTTGCGCTGCGCCTCATAGGTTTTGATGGCGTCAACGTGCTGTAGGGTCATGCCGATATCATCCAGACCATTGACCAGCACGTGCTTGCGCGGCGCTTCGATATCAAATTTCAGCGTGGTACCGGCCGAGCTGGTGATGGTCTGATTCGGCAGATCAACGGTTAGCGTATAGCCATCGTTGGCGGCACACTCAGCGAACAATTTATCCATCAGCTCGTTGCCGAGCACGATCGGCAGAATGCCGTTCTTGAAGCAGTTGTTGAAGAAAATATCGGCATAGCTCGGCGCCAGAATGCAGCGAAAGCCGTAATCCAGCAGTGCCCACGGCGCGTGTTCGCGCGACGAGCCACAGCCAAAATTTTCCCGGGCCAACAGCACTTGCGCGCCCTTGTAACGCGGCTGGTTCAGCACGAAATCCTTGTTCAGCGGCCGGTTGCTGTTGTCCTTGCCCGGCTCGCCCTGATCCAGATAACGCCATTCATCGAACAGGTTCGGACCAAAGCCGGTGCGGTTGATCGACTTCAGGAATTGCTTCGGAATGATCGCATCGGTGTCGACATTGGCGCGATCCATCGGAGCAACCAAGCCTTTCAATACCGTAAATTTATCCATTTTCTGTCTCCTGCAGGAGCAAGCTGGCTGGCGAAATCCTGGCAAAAACCAGAACAATCGCGAGCGAGCTCGCTGCTACATCAAGTCGATTCAGTTGAAAGTGCGCACGTCAACGAAATGGCCGGCAATCGCTGCTGCAGCGGCCATCGCGGGGCTGACCAAATGGGTGCGGCCACCCTGGCCCTGACGGCCTTCGAAGTTGCGGTTCGACGTCGAAGCGCAATGTTCGCCCGCTTGCAGACGGTCGGCATTCATCGCCAGACACATCGAGCAGCCTGGCTCGCGCCATTCAAATCCGGCGTCGAGGAATACTTTGTCCAGCCCTTCCTTTTCAGCTTGCAGCTTCACCAGACCGGAGCCCGGCACGACCATCGCCTGCTTGATGGTCGGCGACACTTTCTTGCCTTTGGCCACAGCGGCGGCTTCGCGCAAGTCTTCAATGCGTGAGTTGGTGCAGGAACCGATGAACACCCGATCCAGCTGGATTGAGGTGATCGGCTGATCCGCTTTCAGGCCCATGTATTCGAGTGCGCGCGTGATGCCTTCTCGCTTGGTGGCATTGGGCTCAAGGGCCGGGTTCGGCACCTTGGCATAGACCGGCGCCACCATCTCGGGTGAAGTCCCCCAGGTCACTTGCGGTTCAATGTCTTCGGCTTTCAATTCGATGACGCTGTCGTATTTGGCATCGCTGTCCGACGTCAGCGTTTTCCAGTAGCCAACCGCTTTCTCCCAGTCACTGCCTTTCGGCGCGAACGGCCGGTCTTTCAGGTAGTTGATGGTGGTGTCATCGACCGCGACGATACCCACGCGGGCGCCCGCTTCGATCGCCATGTTGCAGATGGTCATCCGGCCTTCCATCGACAGGCCGCGAATGGTGTCGCCGCCAAATTCGATCGCGTAACCGGTGCCGCCCGCGGTGCCGATCTTGCCAATCACCGCCAGCACGATGTCCTTGGCGCCAACGCCGAGGCCAAGCTTGCCGCTGACTTTCACCAGCATGTTTTTGTTTTTCTTCTGCCACAGACATTGCGTGGCCAGCACATGTTCGACTTCCGAGGTGCCAATGCCAAAGGCAATGGCGCCGAACGCACCGTGGGTGGCGGTGTGCGAATCGCCGCAGACGATGGTCATGCCCGGCAGCGTCGCGCCCTGTTCTGGACCAATCACGTGCACGATACCCTGACGGACATCACTCATCTTGAATTCGACGATGCCGTATTCGTCGCAGTTCTTGTCCAGCGTTTCGACTTGCAGACGCGAGATCGGATCGGCGATGCCGCGGATGCGACCTTCGGTCGGCACGTTGTGATCCGGCACCGCCAGGTTGGCGTCGATGCGCCACGGCTTGCGCTTGTTCAGCTTGAGGCCATCGAAAGCCTGCGGGCTGGTGACTTCGTGCAGCAACTGACGGTCGATGTAAATCAGTTCAGCGCCAGTGTCGTCACGCAGGATGACGTGCTCATCCCACAGTTTGTCGTACAGGGTGCGGCCCATGGTGGTCGGTCTCCGTTACCAGTCTGGCCGCCGGTCAGGCAGCGGCCTTTTTAAAAGATGGCCAAGCATAGTCGCCCGCTCTACAATAACTCCAATTTCGTTTTATTATGATTTACATTCCATTTTGGAATTCTGGGACGAAATAGGCAGACCATGGACAATGCCCAGCTAAAGGCGTTCGTGGCGGTGGTCGAAGGCCAGTCCTTCTCCCGCGCCGCGGACCAGCTTCACCTGACCCAACCGGCGGTCAGCAAGCGCATCGCCAATCTCGAAGCCGAGCTCAATCAACGGCTGTTCGACCGGGTTGGCCATGCCGTGCACCTGACCCCGGCCGGGCAAACCCTGCTGCCACGGGCACGCCGGCTGCTGCAGGACATGGACGACACCGCCACCGCGCTCAGCAACCTGACCGGCAGGATCGCCGGTCCGTTGCGTATCGCCACCAGCCACCATATCGGCCTGCGCCGGTTACCGGCGCTGCTCAGCGATTACACCACCCGGTTCCCGGATGTCCGGCTGGAGTTTGACTTTGTCGATTCCGAGCAGGCCTACCATGACGTGGAGCAAGGCATCCGCGAGCTCGCCATTGTGACCCTGCCAGAATCGGCACAACCCAATGTCAGCACAGTGCCGGTCTGGCAGGAAACCCTGATCCCCTGCGCACATCGCCATCATCCACTGGCGCGACTGGACACGGTGCCGCTGGCCCTGCTGGGTCAGTACCGGGCGGTCCTGCTGGGTGGCCACACCTTCACCCAGCAGAAAGTCGATCAGCTGTTTGCCAGCCATCAGGTCAGTCTGCTGGACCGCACCAGTTCCAGTTATCTGGAGGCCATCGCGATGCTGGTTACCGCCGGTCAGGGCTGGGCCTTGCTGCCGGATATCATGATCCGTGATGAACTGGTGCGGCTGCCAGTATCGCCGCCGCTGGCGATACCCCGTACGCTCGGTATCGTCCATCACCGGGAGCGAACCTTGTCCAATGCCGGCAAGGCCTTGGTCGAGTTGCTGCGTGACAGTGCAGATCAGGCGGCCAACGCTTGACAGCCGACGCGGCCACCAACACGCTACCGCGCCGTTGTTGCATGCCGTGGCGAGCGCCTTTCACAAACGGCGTGCTGTGTGCCGGACCTGTTGTTTTTTCAGAAGCTGATAACACCCGATGACCCGTTCCGCCGACTTGCCGACCGATGCCACCCTGCGTGCCTTGCGCACGGCCTGGCAATTGCCGGATTCGCCCGCCGAAGCGCTTGGTGGCGCCGAGAGCCGTATCAACATCAGCCTGCGCATCGGCGAGCTGGTGCTCCAGCGCATCAACCGCTCGGTATTTCCGGACCCGGAACGCGTGGTTGATAACGTGGTCCAGGTTTGCCGGCACGTTCAGCAACACGTTGCGGACGGCAGCTATCACGAGCAGGTACTGGTGCCGGTGCCCGCGCGTGATGGCAGTTATGCCACCACGATAGACGGAGAAGTCTGGCGCGCTACCCGCTTCATCCCGGCCGGCAGCAACCATGGCAGCGTCGGCAATGATGTCGTGGCGTTCGAAGGTGCGCGGGCTGTAGCGGCGTTTCTGCTGGCACTGCGCGACTTTGCACCACGTCATTTTCAGCCGGCACTGCCCGGGTTCCACCAACTGAGCCAGCGCATCACCGCCTTGCATGATGCAGTTCGGCGCAATGCCATGGGCCGTGTTGCCGAAGCTGCCGCGCTACTGACCCGCGCTGAAGCCAGCCTGCATTACCTGACCACGCTGGAACAGCAGGTAGTGTCAGGTGTGCTGCCGGCGCGCTTTGTTCACGGTGACACCAAGATCGGCAATGTGCTGTTTGACCGCAGCGGTCGCAAGGCCATCGCCGTACTCGATCTCGACACGGTGATGGTGTCCAGTCTGGTGTTCGATTTTGCCGACATGGCGCGCTCCTACTGTAATCCCGCAGGCGAAAACGCCGAACCGGAGGCCGTCAGCGTGTCTGTGCCGCGGTTTCAGGCGATGACCAAAGGGTTTCTGTCGGTATTGGATCGCGAACTGCTGCGCCAGGAACGCGATGCCCTGCTGCCGGCGACGCTGGCGATCACGCTGACACTGGGCATCCGCTTTCTGACCGATCACTTGAACGGTGATCACTACTTCAAGATTGAACGGCCCGGTGACAACCTGCGCCGTGCCGCCGTCCAGATCGCCCTGGTCGACGCCTTCCTGCGCGAGCGCAAGGCGTTGCTCCGTTGCCTGAAAATCTGAACCCTCACGACCCCTCAGGCTTGGCCGTCAACAAACCGACAATGTCAAAACCGTGACCAAAGTTCCGCGGCAAATATCTGTATTTGATAGCATTGTCGGATCAAACCATTCGCTTTTCGCGGCCAAATGTGCCGCACTGCGGCAGCTGAACTTGAACGGAAGCCCTGTTAACTGGTATGTATGTGCAGAAAAATACCGGATTTCGCGCTGTTTTCCACTCACATCACCGGCAAATGACCACTGGCACGATGCTTGCCTTCATGTGCCGATCCCGCGACTGCCCCGCGCACTGGCGGCCCGCTTCACCACGGTAAAACAAGAGGAAGTGTTTGCCCATGAAGTCCTTGTTCCATCCTGCCCTGCCGTTCCTGATTGCCATGCTGAGCCCGGCGTTTGCCCAGAACGAAGTGTCTGACTTGCGCGGAGCTGTCACGCTGGCCGCCACCAAACAACCGGTCACCCGCGATCGCTGGTTCGAATTCCAGTCCTCGCTCGACGCCCGCGAAGCGGCGTTTGGCGGCTATCTGCCGCAACTCGATCTGCAAGCCAGCTGGGTACAGGAAGAACGGACACGGCCGAGCGTTTTCGGCGACATCAGTCAGGATCTGGACGGCGACAGCTACGGCCTCGTGCTGCGCCAGATGCTGTTCGACGGGTTTGCAACGCCATCGGAGGTCGGCCGGCTCGATCACCTGTCGATCGCGTCGTATTACGACTGGCGCCGCAGCGCCGAAGAATCTGCCCTCGATGCCAGCCGCGCCTATCTGGATCTGCTGCGCTTCAAGGAGCTGCTCGCACTGGCCGACGACAACGTCAAAACCCATGAAACCATTCTCGGCCAGATCGAAAAACGCGTTGGCGCTGGCGTCAGCAAAGGCGTCGACAAAGAGCAGGCGATTGGCCGCCTGGCGCTGTCGCGCAGCAACCTGCTGACCGAACGCGGCAATTTGCAAGACGTCATGACCCGTTTCCAGCGCGTTGTCGGCGCCAGACCGGCCGCCGACCTGAAGCCGGCACCGGATCTCAGTGCCGCGCTACCGGAAGGCGCTGTCGGCGTCGGTGCGCTCGACAGCGCGCCACAACTGCTGGCCGCACTCGCTGAAACCGATGCCGCCCGACGCGCCCACGAACGCGCCAAAGCCGGTTACTACCCGTCGGTGGAATTGCAGGCCCGTTACGACGAAGGGGACGACGTCGACGGCATCGCCGGCGATCAGGAAACCACTCGGGTCGCCGTGGTGATGAGCTACAACCTGTTCAATGGTGGCACGGATCGCGCTCGTGATCGCCAGTTCGCCAACCAGCTGGCGGCGGCGCAATCGCGCCGTGATGCCACCTGCCGCGAAGTCGGTCAGGTGGTTGCCGTAGCCTGGAGCGATTTGCTGACCGTCAAAGAGCAACTGGCTTCGCTCGAGCAGCATGTCGAGGCCATCACCAAGGTGCGCGAAGCCTACCGTCAGCAGTTCCAGCTCGGCCAGCGCACACTGCTCGATCTGCTCGACACCGAAAACGAACTGTTTCAAGCCCGCCGCGCCTTGGTAAACGGCCGATTTGATGTTCAGTTAGCCTCCGCCCGGGTGCTGTCGCCGCGCGGCCAACTGCTGAATGCATTACGCATCCAGACCGAAAAAGTCGAAAATGCCGCGCCCAATACCGTTGCTACCGGCTGCACCGTACCAGCGCTGAATTGAGCGCTGGTATCAACGGCGGTTCACGGACGATGATCGGCACTGGCAGCGCAGCGACGCTGCCGGTATCGTGGCGTCACTATCAACAGCGTGACACCCGCATGACTGAACCCACCGACACGCCAGCGCATTGTCTGGTCGCTCGAACCCGGCAGCAGCAAGTGGCTGATGATCGGCACTGGCAACGCGGTGACGCTGCCGGTATCGTGACGTGACCATCAACAGCGTGACACCTGCATGACCGAACTTACCGACACGCCAGCGCCGTGGGCACTCGAACCCGGCAGCGATCCGCTGCTTGCTGGCTTGCTGTTTCTGTGTCGGCACCACGGTCGCGCACGCTCGGCACTGACACTGACGGCCGGGCTGCCGCTGCAGCGTGGTCGCCTGATGCCGTCGCTGGTGACTCGCGCGGCTCGTCGCGCCGGATTGCACGCCAGGTTGGCACGGCGCAATTTTGAAGCCATTCCGCAAGCCCTGCTCCCCTGTCTGTTGCTGCTCAAGGACAATCAAGCCTGCGTGTTGCTCGGCTGGAATCGCGATGGACTGGCCGAAGTCGTCTTTCCGGAACAAGGCAACGATGCCGTCCGGTTGACCAGCGATGAACTGGCCAGTCAGTACGCCGGCATTGTCATTTACGTGCGACCGCGCTTCCTGTTTGATGTCCGGACACCGGCGGCACTGCAAACTCGCTCGGATCACTGGTTCTGGTCGGCCATTTTCTCGGCCCGGCATCTGTACCGCGATATCTTCCTGCTCGCGTTCGTACTGAACCTGCTGGCCCTGGCCATGCCGCTGTTCACCATGAACGTCTACGACCGGGTGGTACCCAATCACGCGTTCTCGACGCTGTGGGTGCTGGCACTCGGGGCGATTCTGGTGCTGGGCTTCGATTTTCTGCTGCGCAATCTGCGCACCTGGGTGCTGGAACTCGCCAACAAGCGCATAGACACCAAATTGTCCGCGCGCCTGATGGAACAGATCCTCGGCTTGCGGCTGGAGCACCGGCCGGCTTCGGTCGGATCGTTTGCGAGCAATATCCGCGCGTTCGAATCGGTGCGCGATTTCATTGCCACCGCATCCGTCACCACCTTCATTGATCTGCCATTTGGCCTGATTTTTCTGCTGGTCCTTGCCATCATTGGCTGGCCGCTGGTCATTCCGCCCTTGCTCGGCATTCTGGTGATCGCCCTGCACGCCTGGTGGAGTCATCAGCAATTGTCCGTGCTGGCCGATCAGACTCACCGCGCCAGCGCGCAGCGCAGCGCCACCCTGGTCGAAGCGCTGAACAATCTGGAAACCCTGCGCGTATTCAACGCCGGCAGCCAGGTGCAGGCGCGTTGGGAAACGGCTACCCGTTACCAGTCACATATTGGTGGCCAAATCCGCAACCTGAGCCAGCGGGCCGTGTCATTCAGTCTGACTTGGCAGCAACTGACGTCGGTAGCCATTTTGATCGTCGGCGTATACCTGATGGCCGAAGGCGAAATGAGCCAGGGCGGCTTGATTGCCGCCATGATGTTGTCAAGTCGCTGTCTGGCACCAATGGGTCAAGTCGCTGCCCTGTTGACCCAGTTGCAACAAACGCGCACAGCACTGCAGTCGCTCGACAATGTCATGGCGACACCTGTTGAACGCCCCACCGACAGCCAATTCATCAGTCGCGACAAGTTCGAAGGTGGTATCGAGTTTCGCAATGTCAGTTTGCGGTACCCGGACACCGAACAGGACGCAGTCAGCGAACTGTCGTTTCGAATCATGCCAGGGGAAAAAGTCGGCATCATCGGCCGCATCGGCTCCGGCAAATCATCGTTGCAGCGCCTGATCGCCGGTTTGTACCAACCCACCGGTGGGTCAATTCTGATCGATGGCATCGACATCCGTCAGCTTGATCCGGTTGAGCTGCGCCGGGCCCTCGGTTTCGTGCCACAGGATCCGGGGCTGGTCTTTGGCAGCTTGCGCGACAATATTGCCTTGGGTGCGCCGCATGCCAGCGATGCACAAATTCTGACGGCGGCATTCCGGGCTGGTGTCAGTGACTTCGCCAATCGGCATCCGAGCGGTTTTGCCATGCCCGTCGGTGAACGCGGTGACGCGCTGTCGGCCGGCCAGCGGCAATCGGTAGCAATTGCCCGGGCGCTGCTGTTATCGCCGCCAATTCTGCTGCTCGACGAACCGACCAGCCACATGGATTTCATCAGCGAAGAGCGACTCAAGCGCCAGCTGGAACCACTGCTGCCGGGTCATACGCTGGTGTTGATCACCCACCGCACCACCCTGCTTGATTTTGTTGATCGCCTGCTGGTGCTCGACAACGGCAAACTGATCGCCGACGGCAGCAAGGACGAGGTGCTGAGAGCGCTGAAAGAAGGCCGGATCAAAGGGGCAACCGTATGACGCTGTCGCCCATGACATGGCTGCGCCAGCTGCGCCGCTTTCTGGCTTTTCAATGGGAAAATTTCCGTGAATGGCGCGAACACCGCGAGCTCGCCACCGACATGGAGTTCATGGAAGACGCCGACGCCGAAATACTGGCACAGGATGAACGCGGTCTGCGGGCGGTGATCTGGAGCTGTCTGGCGCTGGTATTGATCCTGCTGGCCTGGGCCGCCATGGCGCGGATTGATGAAGTCGCCCGCGGCGAAGGCAAGGTGATTCCTTCATCGCAAGTGCAAATCCTGCAGAGTTACGACGGTGGCGTCGTGGAAGAGATTCTGGTGCGCGAAGGCTTTGTGGTGGAAAAGAACCAGCTGCTGCTGCGCATCGATCCCACCCGGTTTACCTCCAGCTTGCGCGAAACCACCGTGCAGGTGGACGCGCTGCGGGTCAAGGCTGCGCGGCTGGAAGCCCTGATCACCGAGCAGCCGTTCAATCCGCCGGCCGATGTCGCCGCACGTGATCCCGCACTGATAGAACAAGAGTCTTCGCTGTACACCAGCAGCCTGGCCAGCTTGCGCACCAATCTCGGCATGGCCCGGGATCAGCTGCAGCAGCGCGAGCAAGAATTGAAAGAAGTGCGGGCCCGCTATCAGCAGGCAAGTGAAGGCCTGTCGTTGGCCGAACAGGAACTGGCAGTCACCAAACCTTTGGTCGAAACCGGCGCCGTTTCCAGTGTCGAATTGCTGCGACTGGAACGCGATGTGTCGCGACTACGTGGCGAGAAGGCGGCTACCACGGCGCAAATCCCGCGAGTTGAATCATCGGTCGCCGAAGCCCGTCGCAAGATTGATGAAGTGCAATTGAAATTCCGCAACGAGTCCGGCAACGAACTGTCCGATATCCAGGCCCGATTGAAAGGCATGAGCGAAAGCAGTGGCGCGCTGGCCGATCGGGTCAAACATACCGAAATCCGCTCGCCTGTCCGCGGCACCGTCAAGCAGATGCACGTCAACACGCTCGGTGGCGTGGTCCAGCCGGCGCAGAGCGTCATCGAGATTGTGCCGCTCGAAGACACGCTGCTGCTGGAAGTGCGCATCCTGCCAAAAGACATTGCCTTTATCCGGCCAGGCCAACAGGCGTTGGTGAAGTTCACCGCCTACGATTTCTCGGTATACGGCGGGCTTGATGCCACTGTCGAACAGATCAGCGCCGACACGGTCACCGACGACAAGGGCAATGCCTTCTATCTGGTCAAGGTGCGCACAAGCAGTGCTTTCCTTGGTGCGGCGCGGCTGCCGATCATTCCCGGCATGATTGCTGAAGTGGATCTGTTGACCGGCAAACGCACCGTGCTGTCGTACTTGCTGAAACCGGTGTTGCGGGCCACCCAGCGCGCCCTGGGAGAAGCATGATGGCGGTGGTGCTGTGCTGGCTCGGTAACACCACGCTGCGTGAACGCTGGCAGCAAAGCCTGCCGGATTGGCGGTTTGTCGATGGCGGCGGCCGAGCAGCGGTACTTGCGGCCGAACCCGGCGTGCTGATCATCGAGGCCAATCAGCCGCTGCTTGGCAAGTTGTCGCAGGACCCGGACTGGCAGCCCGTTTTGCAACGGCATCGCGTGCTGTGGGCTGACCCGGCGCCCAATGACGACAACGGTATCGCCGCCCTGCAGGCCGGTTGCGCCGGTTACTGCCATCTGTATTGCCACCCGGACATGCTGCGCCAGATCCTGACGGTGGTCGGCACCGGCGAATTGTGGGTTGGCCGCGATCTGATGCTGCGCTTGCTGACCGCAGTCCAACGGCAACTGCCCACAGCCAACGCCGACGCACTGGCCTTGCTGACCGAGCGGGAACAGGAGGTCGCGGCGCGAGTCGCCCAAGGCCTATCCAACAAGGAAATCGCCGACCAACTCGCGATCACCGTGCGGACCGTCAAAGCCCATCTGACCGCCATCTTCAGCAAACTGGAGGTGCGCGACCGGCTGCAATTGCTGACCCGATTGCGCCAGCGCTGAGCCAGCTGCTGTCACCGCTCCCCCTGCAGAGCCCGTTTCACCCTGTACCTCAGTACGATGCGGGCCCCGCTTGATCCGCCTTACTCTCCCCGGCAATAAACCGTAATCCGCCGCATGTCGCCCTGTGACCTGCAGGCGTCAGTGCATTTACCGGGAGTTGTCATGGCCGAGATCGTTGCTTACGTCAAAGTGTTGAAAGGGGAAGTGTTTGCCAAGCGCAGCGATGGCAGCTCCCGTCAGCTCAAAGTGGGTGAGCCGGTATACGCCGATGAATTCATGGTCACTGGCAAGGACGGCTACGTTGAACTGGCAATGGGTAACGAGTCGCCGTTCGTAGTTCCTGCCGGCGAAACGGTACTGGTCAGCACCGATATGCGCTCGCCGGCCAACCACCGCGAACCGGCCGGCGCTGATGAAGCGAAAGTGGCCAGCACCTCCGAGCTGGATGACATCCTGGCCAAAATCGCTGCCGGCGGTGACCCGACCGAATTGCTGGCCGCAACCGCTGCCGGTGGTGCGGCTGGCGGTGGCCACCAGTTCGTCCGCTTGTTGCGACTCAGTGAAGCGCTGGCGCCATTCAGCCCGGATGAAGATGCAGTCACCACCGCCACACCGGACATTCCGTTCGCTGAAGGCACGGAAGAAGAAAATCTCGCACCGGTGGTCGGCGGTGCCCCGGTCAGCAGCATCAACACCGACGAAGACACACCGTTCCGAGGCCAACTGATCGCCAGTGATGCCAATGGCGATCCGCTCCGCTATTTGCTGACCAGCGCACCCGCACACGGTGTGGTCGTGCTCAACGCCGATGGCAGCTACGACTACACCCCGGATGCGAACTACAACGGCAGCGACAGTTTTGTCGTTACCGTCAGCGATGGTCGCGGCGGCGATACCGCCATAACCATCGATGTCAGCGTCAATCCAGTCAACGATGTGCCGGTTGCCAACGATGTAGCCGTCACCGTCACCGAAGACGGCAGTGTCACCGGCAATGTGGTTGCCACCGACGTCGACGGAGATGCGCTCAGCTATACCCTGCAAACGGGGGCTGCGCACGGCACCGTCACCATCAATGCCGACGGCAGCTTCCAATACCAGCCGGTTGCCAATTACAACGGCAACGACAGCTTTATTGTCACCGTATCGGATGGTCAGGGCGGCGCCACGAATGTAACCGTGTCGGTTACCGTCACACCTGTGAACGATGCCCCGGTGGTCAATCCGGTCACGCTCAGCCCGGTCGCCGAGGACGGATCGATTGTGATCACCGCGGCCGATCTGCTGGCCGGTGCCAGCGATGTCGACGGCGATCGCTTGTCAATTAGCGCGCTTAGCCTGAGCAGCGGCAGTGGTTTGTTGCTCAGCAATGGCGACGGCAGCTGGACGTTCACGCCGACCGCGGATTGGAACGGTGATGTTTCATTTAACTTCTCGGTCACCGATGGCAGCGCCACCACCAACAGCACGGCGTCACTGACGGTAACACCGGTCAACGACGCCCCGGTGGTCAACCCGGTCACGCTCAGCCCGATCGCCGAAGACGGTTCGATTGTGATCACCGCGGCCGATCTGCTGGCCGGCGCCAGCGACGTCGATGCCGGCGATACGCTCAGCATCAGCGCCCTGTCGCTTGCTGCAGGCAGCGGCACGCTGGTTGACAATGGCGACGGCAGCTGGACGTTCACCCCGACCGCGGATTGGAACGGTGATGTCGCGTTTGATTTCAGTGTCACCGATGGCACCGCCACCACCAACAGCACCGCGTCACTGACGGTAACACCGGTCAACGACGCCCCGGTGGTCAACCCGGTCACGCTCAGCCCGATCGCCGAAGACGGTTCGATTGTGATCACCGCGGCCGATCTGCTGGCCGGCGCCAGCGACGTCGATGCCGGCGATACGCTCAGCATCAGCGCCCTGTCGCTTGCTGCAGGCAGCGGCACGCTGGTTGACAATGGCGACGGCAGCTGGACGTTCACCCCGACCGCGGATTGGAACGGTGATGTCGCGTTTGATTTCAGTGTCACCGATGGCACCGCCACCACCAACAGCACCGCGTCACTGACGGTAACACCGGTCAACGACGCCCCGGTGGTCAACCCGGTCACGCTCAGCCCGATCGCCGAAGACGGTTCGATTGTGATCACCGCGGCCGATCTGCTGGCCGGCGCCAGCGACGTCGATGCCGGCGATACGCTCAGCATCAGCGCCCTGTCGCTTGCTGCAGGCAGCGGCACGCTGGTTGACAATGGCGACGGCAGCTGGACGTTCACCCCGACCGCGGATTGGAACGGTGATGTCGCGTTTGATTTCAGTGTCACCGATGGCACCGCCACCACCAACAGCACCGCGTCACTGACGGTAACACCGGTCAACGACGCCCCGGTGGTCAACCCGGTCACGCTCAGCCCGATCGCCGAAGACGGTTCGATTGTGATCACCGCGGCCGATCTGCTGGCCGGCGCCAGCGACGTCGATGCCGGCGATACGCTCAGCATCAGCGCCCTGTCGCTTGCTGCAGGCAGCGGCACGCTGGTTGACAATGGCGACGGCAGCTGGACGTTCACCCCGACCGCGGATTGGAACGGTGATGTCGCGTTTGATTTCAGTGTCACCGATGGCACCGCCACCACCAACAGCACCGCGTCACTGACGGTAACACCGGTCAACGACGCCCCGGTGGTCAACCCGGTCACGCTCAGCCCGATCGCCGAAGACGGTTCGATTGTGATCACCGCGGCCGATCTGCTGGCCGGCGCCAGCGACGTCGATGCCGGCGATACGCTCAGCATCAGCGCCCTGTCGCTTGCTGCAGGCAGCGGCACGCTGGTTGACAATGGCGACGGCAGCTGGACGTTCACGCCGATCGCGGATTGGAACGGTGATGTTTCATTCAACTTCTCGGTCACCGATGGCACCGCCACCACCAACAGCATGGCGTCATTGACGGTGACACCGATCAACGACAATGCCGTGATTGGTGGCGTCGATACCGGCGTGGTGCAGGAAGATGACCCGGCATTGACGGTTGTCAGTGGCGACCTGACGATCAGTGATGTTGATGGCAGCAGCGAAGAGAGCTTTGTTGCGACCAGCATCAGCAACAGTTTTGGCAATTTCAGTCTGGATGCGGCCGGTCACTGGCAGTTTGAGCTCGACAATAACAGCGCCGATGTACAAGCGTTGAATGACGGCGATGTCAGTCTGCAGACCTTCACCATCAACAGCGTCGATGGCACGTCGCACAGTATCAATATCACCATTCAGGGCCACAATGATGCCGCCGTCATCGGTGGTGTCAGCACCGGTAGCGTGACCGAAGACACGGTGTTCAGCGCCAGCGGCCTGCTGACCATCAGCGATGTCGACAACCCGGCCGAGTTCGTTGCCGAAACCCGGACCGGCGCGTTTGGCAGCCTCAGTATTGATAGTGCCGGTAACTGGACCTACACCCTGACCGGCAATAGCACTGCAGCTGTACAACAGCTCGGTGCCAGCGAATCACTTACCGACACCGTGACTGTCCGTGCCGTTGATGGCACCAGTCAGGTCATCACGCTGACCATTTATGGCAGCAATGATGCACCGGTCGTCACACCCGTTTCATTGACGGCGATTGCCGAAGACAGCAGCATCACCATCAACGCTGCCGAGTTGCTGGCAGCTGCCAGCGATATCGACAGCAACGATACGCTGTCGATCAGTGCGTTGACGCTTGCCAGCGGCAGCGGCACGCTGGTTGACAATGGCGACGGCAGCTGGACATTCACCCCGGCGGCCGATTGGAACGGTGATGTCACGTTCGATTTCAGCGTCACTGATGGCACCGTCACCACCAGCAGCACCGCGTCACTGACAGTGACACCGGTCAACGATGCCCCGGTGGTCAATCCGGTCACCCTGACGGCAATCGACGAAGACAGCTCGATCACGATCACAGCGGCTGATCTGCTGACCGGTGCCAGCGATGTTGACGCTGGCGATACGCTCAGCATCAGCGCACTCTCGCTTGCCAGCGGCAGCGGCACGCTGGTCGCCAATGGCGACGGCAGCTGGACGTTTACCCCGGCGGCCGATTGGAACGGCACGGTGTCGTTCAACTTCTCGGTCACTGATGGCAGTGCCACAACTGACAGCACCGCATCGCTGACCGTCAACCCGGTCAACGATGCCCCCGTAGTTGCCGGCCCGATCACCCTGAGCAATATTCCGGAAGATGGCTACTTGCTGATCAGTGCGGCCGACTTGCTGGCCGGCACCAGTGATGTCGATGGAGACGCCTTGTCCGTGGTAGGTCTGTCGGTTGGCAGTGGTCAGGGCACGATTGTCGACAATGGCGATGGCACCTGGCGCTTCACACCGAATGCCAACTGGCATGGCAGCGTCACGCTCAACTACTCGGTTTCGGACGGCATCGCAACCGTCAGCAACTACGCCTCGATGAGTGTGCTGTCGGTAGCGGATGCACCGACAGTCATCGCCGACACACGCAGCGGCTTTGAGGATGGTGGCGCCATCACTGGCAATGTACTCAGCAACGACAGCGATGCCGATGGCGACGCCTTGCGAGTCAGCCACTTCAATGTCAACGGCGTCGACTATCTGTTCACCGCCAGCATCACCAGCCGGACTGTCACTTTGAGTGGTGTCGGCAGCCTGCAATTCAGCGCCGATGGCAACTATCGCTTCACCCCAGTCGCCAACTGGAATGGCAATGTTCCTACTGTAACCTACACCGCCACCGACGGCAGCCTGAGCAGCAGTTCAACACTGAATTTGACCGTGACGCCGGTCAACGATGCCCCGGGCTTCACTGGCCTCGCCACTGCGGTCAATTACACCGAGAACCCATCCAGCAGCATTACCTACGCTACGCTCGACACCAGTGTCGCCATCACTGACATTGACGGACAGAGTTTTGCTGGCGGTTCCCTGACGGTCAGTATTGCCAACGTGGTTGCAGGACAGGACATTTTGCGCGTCGCCCATCAGGGCACTGGCACCGGCCAGATCAGCGTGGTTGGCAGCAACGTGCTGTACAACTTCGGAAGCGGCGCCGTAATCATTGGCAGCATCACGGGCGGCAGCGCGGGAAGTCCGCTGGTGGTCAGCCTGAATGCCAATGCCACGGCCGTTGCGGTCGATGCGTTGATGCAACGCGTGCAGTATGGCAACAGCTCACAGCTGCCCGATACCACGGCGCGTATTGTCAATATCGTCCTGAACGATGGTGGTGGCACAGCCAACGGCGGCACGGACACGGTCAGCCGCTCAATGACAATCAATGTCCGTTCCAGCAACGATGCCCCGACGCTGAGCAGCTTCAGTGGCACTCGCAGCCACACAGAAGGTGGCACTGCCGTGGTATTGGACAACAATGCCACCATCAGCGATCCGGAACTGAACCTGCTCGGCAATTACGGTGGCAGCACACTGACCTTCGTTCGCAGCGGCGGAGCCAATGCCAGCGATGTGTTTTCGGGTTCCGGCACATTGGCCATCAATCTTGGCGCAGTCACGCTGGCCGGCACGGTAGTTGGCAGCTATGACACCGCAGCCTATGCCAGTGGCCGACTTGTGATCACGTTTGCCACGGGTGTGACACAAGCACAGGTGAATCAGGTGCTGCAGCAGGTGGCGTATAGCACCAGCAGCGACACACCACCGGCATCGGTCAACATCCAATCGGTGTTCAGCGACGGCAACACCGGCGCCCAAGGCAGTGGAGGCGCCCGCAGTTCCAGCACCGGAACGGTTCTGGTCAACATCACCGCCACCAATGATGCGCCGATCGCCACCGCGGACAATGCCAGCACCAATGAAGATACTGCCGTCACCATTTCGGTGCTCGCCAACGATCGCGATCCGGACGGCAACCCGCTGACTGTTACGGCGGCTTCGGCCTTGCATGGCACCGTTGTCAGAAACCCCGATGGCACCATCACCTATACGCCAAATGCCAACTACAACGGCAGTGACACCATCAGCTACACCATCAGTGATGGTCGCGGTGGTGTCAGCTCCAGCACGGTAACCGTCGATGTATTGGCGACGCCTGATGCCGCAGTCATTGGCGGCGACAGCAGCGGCAGCGTCAGCGAAAACGGCGCGGGACTTGCCATGGCCAGCGGAACCCTGACCATCACTGATGCCGATGGCGCCAGTGAGGCACGATTCCAGCTCCAGGATGTCAGCGATGCATACGGTCGCTTTACGGTAGACAGTGCCGGCAACTGGCAGTTTGTGCTCGACGAAAGCAGCAGTACCGTGCAAGCAATGAACTCCACGGATACTGCGACACGTACTTACACCGTGCAAAGCGCAGATGGCACCGTGCACACCATCACGATCGACATCACCGGTGCCAATGATGCTGCCGTGATAACCGGTACCAGCACCGGCATTGTTGTCGAAGATGCCGGCGCAAACGCGACGGGCAGCCTGCTCAGCACCGATGTCGATAATTCCGCAGGGTTTGTTGCGGAAACGGTCGGTGGCAGTTTTGGCAGCCTGACAATCGACAGCACGGGCAACTGGACCTATACCCTGACCGCCAACAGTTCGGCTGCCGTGCAAGGTTTGGACAGCGGCCAGTCGCTGACTGACGAAGTCACCGTCCGCAGCATCGATGGTACCGAGCAGCGTATCAGCATCACCATTCAGGGCCAGAACGATGCCCCAACCGCCGTCGCGGATCGGGTCGTCACCAACATCAGCGCCGGCCAGAACGTCACCATTCCGGTCAGCGCACTCACCTACAACGATGTTGACCCGGATCGTGGCGAGCAACTGGCCATTTCTGGCACCCTCAATGTCCAGAACGGCAGCATCACCGCGGGCAGCGATACGCTGACTTTCCGCAATACGATTGCAACCGGCAGCAGCGCCGGTCAGGTTACCGAGTCAAGCGTTTTACCGGGCGACTCGGAAACCAATCCGCTCAACAACAGCCTTGCGACGGCCTATACCGTTGATCGCAATCAGCTGGGGTTGGTCAGCAGCGCTGATGCAGCCAGTGTCGGCAACGCAGCGCAGCCGTCGTGGCGCTGGTATGGCCGCATCGATGATGTCAGCGGCATGCCGGCAGGCGTCACCGACCAGGACTATTTCCGGATCTATCTGCGTGCTGGTGAAATCCTGACACTGGACGTTGACGGCGCAGACAATGGCCGCACCAATATCGGTTCCGATCCGAATGCCGTTGACATGCTTCTGCAGGTATTCAACGCCAGTGGCACCCTGCTTGCCAGCAATGACGATGCAGCACCGACACTCGGCGGCACCGGCTCGGTCCGCAGCGGCTACCACAGCAACTCGCTTGATTCCTATCTGCAATACACCGCCAACAGCGATGGCTACGTCTACATCAATGCCACGGCGTGGAACAACACGGCCAGTGGCATTGCGCAGGACGATGGCAATTACCAGCTGTGGCTGTCGCTGCAAACCAGCGTTTCGCCCTACAGCACTGGTTTTGACTACACGGTTACCGATGGCAATGCCAACAGCACCGGTCACGTCGATGTGCAGACCGTAACCGGATCCACACTGACCGGAACAAGCGCTGGAGAAATCCTGCTCGCCGGCGATCAGGCCGACACGCTGAACGGTCTGGCTGGCAATGATGTCCTGCTCGGCAATGGCGGTGGGGATCAGCTGCGCGGCGGCAGTGGCAATGATCAATTGACCGGCGGCAGTGGCGCTGACGTGTTCGCCTGGTCATTGGGTGACGAAGGCAGTGCCAGTGCACCCGCGCAAGAAATCGTCACGGACTACCGCACCAGCGATGGCGACGTGCTCGATCTGGGTGCGCTGTTGCAGGGCGAGGAAAGCGGTTCGCTGGAGTCCTACCTGCACTTCAGCAGTGATGGCAGCGGCAATACCCGAATCGAAGTCTGGTCCGATGGCGACAAGAGCCATGGCGCCAACCAGATCATCGATCTGCAGGGCATTGATCTGACCGCGGGCGGCACGCTGGCGGATACCGACATCATCCAGCAACTGGTGCAGCAAGGCCGTTTGCGGGCTGATGGCTATCCCTGACCAATAGCGCGAATACCGCGATGGGAAGCGACGGGAGTCGACTCCCATCAGGTCACGTTCCCCCAAAAACAAAAGAGGCTGCAACGCAGCCTCTTTTGTTTGTAATCCTGTTTCGGCATCGACGACCGGAATTCAATCCTCATTGCCGACATCGATCGCCCGACCGGTAATGGTCAATCGGACCCGGCGCCGATCTTCGCTGCGCCGTTCATTGTCGCCGCGCATATCCGGCACCGTCATCTGGCGGCCGTTGACGGCGCGCCGATCGATTCCTGCCCGCCGATCATTCAAGCGACGGTCAGGCATGTTCGGCGTCCAGATGACGCGCTCGTCGTCAACCGTCTTACCCTCGACGCCTCTGTCATTACGCCGCTCACTCATGGTTCTGTTCGGCTCTGTTGTGTATCAACTTGTACAATGACCCGAGTATGGCACAAGCGTGAACTGGCGCACGTTCCTTTCACCAACCCGCGCACCGTTGACAGCAAAAAAATCGCCCATACTTGTGACCTGATCCGGGACTCCTTCCCACAGGCCACGACCATGCGCGCCGCAACGCAAGACTTGCTCACTCTGTTGCAGTCCGAACCGTTTCGACAAGGTGACCCCACTGCCTGTGCAGCGGCCAGTCAAAGCTGGTACAAACGTCATAATCTGGACTCGACGACAATGAGCAGTTTGCTGGTGCAGTTCAGCGCCCAGCTATTGCATGCCGTGCGCAGCAATCAACTGGCGCCGAAAGTTGCCAGCGATTTGCTGGCCCGGCTGATCGCCCTGTCCGATCTGGAGATGCCGCCGTCGCTGTTTGCGCTGCAGGAAGTGCTGGCCCGGCTGGCGGAGCAAGCCAGCGAAGTCGCCGCCACCGGTGCCGAGCAGGAGCAGTTCGTCCGCCGTGAAATGGGCCGCATCCTGCCCACTTTGCCGCAACGGGATAGCCACGAGTCCGACAGCTGCCGCTATACTGGCCGTTACGGGGCGCTCCGGCGCTCGGCATAAAGCGTTACCGTCATGGATGAGAATGACAGCAGTCCGTCCGACCTGCCCAGCATCATGCCGCTGCCTTCACGGCCAGTGGCCGGAGAGCCGCTCGTTTCGGTGCAGGTACTGACCGCCACCCGCATACTGGTCATCAACAGCAAGGGCGGGGCCGGCAAAACCACCGTTTCCACCAATCTTGCCGCCTGGCTTGCCCGTCGGGGCGCCACGGCCTTGATTGATGCGGATCCCCAGGGGTCGTCCCACCATTGGTGCGAGCATCGTCCGAAGGCACTGCCGCCGGTCTATGGCATCAAGGTTGGCAACAATGCCCGGCTGACCCGCAGCTTCCAGTGGCGGGCGCCACGCAATACCAAATGGCTGATCACCGATGCGCCGCCCGGCCTCAGTGGCCCGGCCCTGGATGACATCGTGCTCGATCACGATCTGATCGTGATCCCGGTATTGCCTTCCGACATCGACATCCGTGCCTCGGCCCGGTTTATTGGCGAGTTGCTGCTCTGCCCGGCCATGCGCAAGAAACGCCGCCCCATTGCCGTGGTCGCCAACCGGGTCAAGCAACAAACCAAGGCCTGGGATCGGCTGCAGAAGTTCCTGCTCAGCTTGAACATTCCGTTTGTCGGCGCACTGCGCGACACCCAGAACTACGTCAAGTTGTATGGCGACAGTATCGGTGTCTGCGATGGCAAAGGTGAAGTATTTGCCCGTGACCGCGACGACTGGAAATTGCTGCTGCTATGGCTGGATGCGCAGCTGAACCACACCAGCTGGCCGCCAATTGAATTGAGTGGCCACCAGCAGGACGCCGCCGAAACGGCCTGATGCCGGGGCGGCGTCAACCTGACGCGCGCTTTCGAACGTTTTCTCTGCGGCATTCCCGTGCGCGGCGAACGCTACCTTATCTGTGCAACCGTTGCGCGTTGAACCCCTGCGGCGTTATTGACGCTGGCTCCATACTCGCAGGTTCTACTGGCACTACTGGCGCTACTGGCAATAGCGCGCAATATGCTCGGCCTGAACCGGCCGCACGTCACCATCCACCGACTGCAATACCAGCACCCGCTCCGTGCGTACCGGTTGCCGAACGGGGTTACCGGCAGCAGGCTCAAACTGCCAGCGCGGAACCTCCGCCAATGCGTACTCGACAAATCGGCCCTGCGGCCAGGATTTGCGGATCTGGCCACCAAAACTGCGGCCTTCGACATCGATGCCAAAATTCACGGCCACACAACCGAGCTGAAGTGAGCGGCCTGCGGTCGCCGGTGGTGCCGCCTCGTTGTCATCCTGCAGCAACCAGTAATCCGGCAACTGGCTCGCCGCCACCGCAATGACCGGCAACACCTTGGCTGTGCTCGCACGCGGCGGCTCCGTAGTTGACGACAAGCCCGCACAACCACACAGCAACGCGGTCAACCATGTCACCGCACCCACGCCCCTCACTCGACCGGCTGCGCGCCTGACAGTTTCATGCTTGCTATAGGTCGACAATCGCTGTTGGACTGGCACAATGGTCACCTTCATTCAATTCTGCTCCCGGAGCTGTCCCATGCCCGCTGATCTGCTTGGCTATCTCGCTGCCCTTTGCACCACTGGCGCGTTCCTGCCGCAGGTGATTCAGGCCTGGAAAAGCCGCGACACCCGCGCCATTTCGTTGCCAATGTATCTGGTATTTGTCACCGGCGTATTGTTCTGGTTGATCTATGGTCTGCAAATCGACAACTGGCCGATGACCATCGCCAACCTTGTCACCTTGATCCTCGCTGGTTCGGTGCTGGTTATGAAGCTGCGCTTCGGTTGAGCCAGCGCGACCTGCCACACCAACACTGCCGCGCAACCGCTGGGCCTTTTCGCAAGGGTTCAGCGGCCATGCTGTGCAAACAGCGCCAATAGTTGCTGTTCGTCCCACACCTCAACGCCAAGTTCAGTCGCTTTCGCGAGCTTGCTGCCGGCACCCGGGCCGGCAACCACGACTGATGTTTTTTTCGACACGCTGTCCGTCACCTTGGCACCCAGCGCCTGCAGTTTGTCGGCAGCGTCGTCACGGCTGAAGGCTTCCAGCGCACCGGTCAAGACAAACACCTTGCCGGTAAGCGGCAAGGTCGATTTGTCGACCACCTCGATGGCCGGCCAGTGCACCCCGGCGGCACGCAATGCCGCAACCGTATCGCGGTTGGCCTGGTTGGCAAAGAACTGGTGCACACGCTGCGCAACCACCGGTCCGACATCGCGAATCGTCTGCAGCCGTTCGACATCAGCCGCCATGATGGCGTCGATATCACCGAATTCAGTAGCCAGCGTTTGGGCAGTCACTTCGCCGACATCTCGAATGCCCAAACCGAACAGGAACCGCGCCAGAGTCGTGACTTTGCTCTTCTCGATCGCCTTGTGAAGCTTGACGGCAGATTTCTCGCCCATTCGCTCCAGCTCGGCCAGTGTCGTCACCGATAACGAGTAGAGATCCGCCGGCGTGTGCACCAATTCTCGTTCGACCAATTGCTCGACCAGCTTGTCTCCCAATCCTTCGATATCCAGCGCCCGTCGACCAGCGAAATGCAGCAGCGCTTCGATGCGTTGGGCCGGGCAGGAAATGCCGGCCGAACAACGGACGGCGGCCTGCCCTTCCTCTCGGACGGTTTCCGCCCCACAAACCGGACACGCTGCCGGCATTTGAATATGCGCCGCATGCGCCGGGCGCCGCTCCAGCACTACGCTCGCGACCTGCGGAATCACGTCACCGGCGCGGCGGACAATCACCGTGTCGCCTACCCGCAAATCGAGCCGCTCGATTTCATCGATATTATGCAAAGTGGCATTGCTGACTGTGACGCCACCGACAAACACCGGCTTCAAGCGCGCCACCGGTGTCAGTGCACCGGTGCGGCCCACTTGAAAATCAACCCCTTCCAGTACCGTCAACTCTTCCTGTGCCGGGTATTTATGGGCAATGGCCCAGCGCGGTGCCCGCGACACAAAACCCAACTGTTCCTGCCAGTCGATCCGGTTGAGTTTGTAAACGACGCCGTCGATGTCATAAGGCAACTGGTTAC
Source organism: Permianibacter sp. (assembly GCA_041914645.1). Taxonomy (GTDB): domain Bacteria; phylum Pseudomonadota; class Gammaproteobacteria; order Enterobacterales; family Permianibacteraceae; genus Permianibacter. The sequence continues at coordinate 34,004 of JAYSCY010000012.1, read as the reverse complement.
GGCGCTCGCCGATTTCGCGGTAATAGCTCAGGCAACCGGCAAAGCCACTGCGCACACTCATTTCCGGGCAAACCCGCAGGCCCAGCTCCTTCAACAATGTCAACCGCTCGGTGTGCAGCGCTGGCATTGCAAGTCCCTCGCAGCGGCCAAGGGCATAGCAGAACATCGACAATTTGCGGGTCGCGGTAATGCGCGGATCGAGTTGGCGCAGGGTGCCGGCCGCGGCATTGCGCGGATTGGCAAACAGTTTGTCGCCGGTGGCGCGCGCCCGCTCATTGATTCGGTCAAACTCGGCTTTCGGCAGAAAAACCTCGCCGCGCACTTCCAGCAGCGCCGGCAATTTGTCACCACGCAAGCGCAGCGGAATGGCGTCAATGGTGCGGATATTGTGGGTGATGTCTTCACCAGTCGTGCCATCACCACGTGTCGCGGCGGTTTTCAGTTCACCATTTTCATAGATAAGGCTGACCGCAACACCGTCGAGCTTGGGTTCACAACTGAACTCGAACTCCTCCACCCGCTCCAGCCGGTCCTGAATGCCACGCACGAAGCCCTGCAGATCTTCTTCGGTAAAGGCGTTTTCCAGCGACAGCATGGGCACGGCATGCCTGACCTGCTTGAACGCGGCTATCGGTTCACCACCGACCCGTTGGGTTGGCGAATCGGCGGTAATGAGTTCGGGGTGCGCCGCTTCCAACTGACGCAGGGTTTGCATCATGCGGTCGTATTCGGCATCGGGTACCGAGGGCGCATCCAGCACGTAGTATTTGTAGTTGTGCTCACGCAGACTGGCGCGCAACTGGTCGATTTGCTGTTGTACCGGAGCAGACATTGCAGTGACTTACCTCAACAATGCACAACGGCGTCCGCAGACGCCGTTGCTTTCATGACTTCAAATGGGCTCACACACCAGCTTGGCTCACACACCAGCCTGGCTCACACACCAGCAAACAATTGGCGTTCATATTCCGCCAGCAATTCCTGATGGCGCAATCGCACTTCGGTGCCGAGCGGTCGGCGTGCGGCATCACGCACTTCGCCGCCCATGTCGCGGGCAATCTGCTCGGCCGTTGCCAGCATCAGATTGTAGGCAGCGCGCGGATCCTGCGGGCCGGGCAACTGCATGAACATGCTGATGCCGGCGCTGGAAAAATCCATCAGATTGTCAGGATCAAAGGTGCCGGGTTTCAATGCATTGGCAACACTGAACAAGATGGGCCCCTGTCCGCCGGCATCCGCGTGACGATGGAAAATGTCCATCTCGCCGAAGCGCAGATCGTGCTCCAGCATGCAAGGCACCAAATCCGTACCGCGGAACAGTTGGCCTTCACCGGCCAACACCATCAGGGCAATCACATCCGGCTCGGGTTTGCGTGCGGGTCGTTCGTTGCGCGTTTCCCGCCGGCCGCTGCTGCGCACCGGGCCAACGTCATCGTTACCAAACAGATCGGGAGTCACGCCACGACTTGCAGCCGCGGCAGGCCGTTGGCTCGGCATCTCGACTGACGGTTCGCCAAAGCTGGGCTCGACCGGTGCCTGGGCGGCCGGTGTGCGCGCTGGAACCTGACGAACCGGTCCAGCCACGTCGTCGTCCGCTCCGCGGAGGCTGTCGCCCGGCTCGGTTCGTTCGGCGTAACCGGGGTCGCCATAGCCACGGACCCGTGGCCGACCCACCCCATCCTGATTGAACCCGGTGCGGTCCGGGTGTTCAGGCGGCTCCGGCGGCAGGCTGGATTCCAGTTTGAATTTGTAGTGATTGCGGGCGCGATTGCGCCAGCTGTCCCACGCGACGTATCCGATCAGCCCTACGCCAGCGACGACCAGCAACAGGCGAAAATCGAACTCCATGCTCTACTCCAGCGAACGGTTCCCGATACTCCGGTAACGTGCGGCGGCCTCAGGCTTCTGCCAGGGCCGCTGCCTCCTCGATGTCCACTGCGACAATCCGTGACACGCCAGGTTCCTGCATGGTCACGCCGCACAGCTGGCTCGCCATTTCCATGGCAATTTTGTTGTGCGAAATATAAATGAACTGCACCTGTTTTGACATATCGCGCACCAGGTTGCAGAACCGGCCGACGTTGGCGTCGTCCAGTGGCGCGTCGACTTCGTCCAGCATACAGAACGGTGCCGGGTTCAACTGGAAGATCGAGAACACCAGCGCAATAGCCGTCAGCGCCTTCTCGCCGCCCGACAGCAGGTGAATGGTGCTGTTGCGCTTGCCCGGCGGCCGCGCCATTAGCGTGATGCCGGTATCGAGCAGATCTTCGCCGGTCATTTCCAGATAGGCATGGCCACCGCCAAACACTTTCGGGAACAGCTCCTGGAAGGTCTTGTTGACGAAGTCGAAGGTGTCCTTGAACTTGGAACGGGTCTCGGCATCGATTTTCTTGATCGCGTCTTCCAGCGTGTCCAGTGCAGCGGTGAGGTCGTCGCTCTGGGCATCCAGATAGGTCTTGCGCTCGGACTGCACTGTAAACTCGTCGATGGCGGCCAGGTTGATGGCCCCCAGGCGCTGAATGCGCTCGGCGATCTCGGTCAGACGGCCGGCCAGCTCGTGTTCCTGATCAGCTTCGCTGAGCAATGCCAGCGCTTCTTCCAGCGATTTTTCTTCCTGCGCCAGGAATTCGAGCTGGTGGTCGCGACGGGCAGCAAGCTCACCGCGTTCAATACGCAACTGCTCCAACCGGCCGCGCACGCCCATCGCCATCTGGTCGATTTCATGCCGACGCCGTTCGTGAGCGCGGACAATCAAATCCACCTCCGACAGCGCTTCGCGTGCAGCGGTCAATTCCGCTTCGACCGTGATGCGCTTGTTGAGCGCCGCTTCCAGATCCGACTCCATCTGGGCCAGTGGTTCGACACTGTCCTCCAGCTGCATCTCAAGCTGTTCACGGCGTTCAGTGATCGCGGCCAACTGCTCGCGCACCCGCTGCTCGCTGTTGCGGGTCGAGGTCAACTCGGCACGCAGGCCTTCCATGCGCAATGCCAGTTTGTGGTAGACGTCTTTGGCGTCACGGGCAGACAAACGCGCGGTATCGACCAACTGGCGCAGCTCTTCCCGGCTGGCCTGCAACTCTTCCCGACGGTCGGTATCCAGCCCCATCTGATCGATGGCGGTTTGCAGATCCAGCCGGCTTTGACCCAGCTTGCTTTCTTCTTCCTCACGCTGCCGGTTCAGATCATTCAATTCATTGATCAGCTGTTCGCGCTGGCGACGAAGCTGTTCATTGCGCGACTGCCGTTGTTGCAACTGCGAGCGGCATTCGACCACGCCACGCTCGGCTTCGGTCAACTGTTTCTGCAGCTCGCCCCAATTGGCTTCGGTCTGGCGCAGCTGCTCGCGCAGCGATTCGCTCTGCTCTTCCAGCTCCGCTAGCTGCAGTTCCTTCTCGTCGATTTCGGCCGTCAGTGCTTCAATCTGCTGAGCACGTTCCAACACCCCGGTCTGCCCGTCGGCGCCGCGACCCGCTTTTAGATAGTTGCGACCAACCACCACACCATCGCGGGTGACGAAAGCTTCATGGGCTGCAAGTTGCTCGCGCTGGCCGAGCGCCTGATCGAGTGAGTCGACCGTGAACACGCTATGCAAGGCGGCCGGCACGGCACCAGAGGTAACCAGTGACGCCAGCGTCGTGCGCGTGCTGTGGCTGGCAACAGAACGTGCCTCTACCAGATGAATGCGGCTTTCCGGCCGCTCCCGCAGCGCGCTCAGCAGGGTGTCGAGATTATCGACCACCAACGCCTGCAGTTGTTCGGTCAGCACCGATTCGACCGCTGCTTCCCAACCGGCTTGCACGCGCAGACCATCGGCAACGCGCGGCTTGTTGTCGAGCTGATGCTGTTTCAGCCAGCCGAGATATTTCTCGTCATTGCGGCCCTGGGCGGCTTTCTGCAGCGCTTCCAGCGCGACTTTGCGGCCACGCAGTTGATGCAATGCGCTCTTGCGGGTATCGATGCTGCCGCCCACTTCGCGGCGCTGATCGCGCAGCCGGTTGATCGACTCCATGCCGGCCACATGGGCGGCACGAACGTCTTCGGCGCGGAGTTCGGCTTCTTCAAGCTTTTCTTCCAGCAGCAGGATCTCTTCGCTGCCCGGCTGGGCATTGAGCGCGTCGAGTTCCTGTTGTACGCGCTGACTGCGCTGTTGCATCCGTGCCAGCACGGTTTCGTAATGGGTCACGCGGGTGCGTTCGACCTGGGCTTTCTGGGCGGTTTCCGAGGCCTTGAGGTTGAACTCGTCCCATTGCACTTGCCACTCGGCAATCGCCGCTTCGTGCTCGGCCAGATTGCTCTGACCGCCGTTGGCAATTTCTTCCAGCCGCATCAATTCAGGCGTGTTGTCTTCCACCTCCATCGTCAGCTGGGCAATCTTCTCGCTGTCGAGGCTCAGGTGTTCGCTGGCGGCGCGCTGGCTCTGTTCAAGCCGCACCAGATCATCACGCAAACGGTGACGGTTCTCGCGGGTGTACTTGATCGACTGTTCCAGCCGGACGATTTCGGCATTGACCCCGTGATACTTACCCTGCACCGCATTGAAGGCATCGGTCAGTTCGATATGTTTGCTGCGCGCATCTTCCATGCCAGCTTCGAGCGCAGTGACTTCCGCCATGCGGGCTTCCACTTCGATGCTGAACTGGCCAATGGCCTGCTCGTGCTGCTGCACTTTTTCGTCAAGCTCGCGGTATCGCAAGCCGGCCAGTTTGGCTTTGAGGCTACGCTCTTCGTCACGGAACTCTTTGAACTTGGCAGCTGCCTGAGCCTGTCGCTGCAAGGTATTCAACTGCCGATCCAGCTCCTGACGAATGTCACCGAGCCGGGCCAGGTTTTCGCGAGTCTGTTGAATACGGGTTTCCGTTTCCTTGCGGCGTTCCTTGTATTTGGAAATGCCGGCCGCTTCTTCGATGAATACGCGCAGTTCCTGCGGCTTCGATTCGATCAGGCGTGAAACCGTCCCCTGCTGGATAATCGCGTACGAACGCGGGCCGAGGCCGGTGCCGAGGAAAATGTCGGTGATGTCTTTACGGCGGCAGCGGGTGCCGTTGAGAAAATAGCTCGATTGGCCATCACGGGTGATCAATCGTTTGATGGCAATCTCGGCGTAGTTGGCGTATTCGCCGCCGAGTGAACCATCGGAGTTGTCGAACACCAGTTCGATGCTGGCCTGGCCAACCGGTTTGCGCGCCTGCGAGCCGTTGAAAATCACATCGGTGGAATCTTCTGCGCGCAGGTTCTTGGCGGAATTTTCGCCCATGACCCAGCGCACGGCATCGATGATGTTCGACTTGCCGCAACCATTCGGCCCGACGATCGAGGTCAGGTTGGTCGGGAACGGTACCGTGGTCGGATCGACGAACGATTTGAATCCCGCCAGTTTGATCTGCTTCAGACGCATGTTGTTGTGTACTTCCGATTCCGGTTATGGCCGCCGCTTACGGTTCATGGCCGGTGATGCTGGTCTGAGTCAGGGCCTCGGGCAGGCCGTAATGGCCTGGCATGAGGTCGGCCGGCCAGCGACCACCGCCCGAACTTTCAGGCAGGATCGCGCCGGGGCCAAGCGCTTATCCACAAAGCGCCCCAACGAAAGGCGGGTAGTTTAAAGGAAAGGGCCGCCCCATCGAAGGGACAGCCCTGTGTGAATAACGCGGGATGCCTGTGGATAAGTTGTGCGCGGACGCGGTTTTGCTGGCTTGCGCACGCTTTTTGACCAGTGCCGTCTTTTCGACGGCCCGGTCAGGGACGCATGCTGCTGGCCTTCGTCACGTCACCGAGAGCTGGCAACGGTCAACCGCCGCGCGCGCGGAGCACCACACTGCCGGCCGAATAGCCGGCGCCAAAGGAGCTGATCAGGCCCAGATCGCCAGCGGCAAAGCCATCGCGGTGAAAATGGAACGCCAGTATCGACCCCGCCGAGCTGGTATTGGCATAGCGATCCAGCACGACCGGCGCCTCAACGGCATCCGGGTCTCGGCCCAATACTTTCCGGGCAATCAGCTGGTTCATGTTGATATTGGCTTGGTGCAGCCAAAGCCGTTTCAGCTGTTCCGGTCCGTAACCGAGTTCACCAACATGGCCAACGATCAGGTCAGCCACCATCGGGCAGACTTCCTTGAATACCTTGCGACCTTCCTGCACAAACAGCTTGTCGCGGGCATCACGGGTTTCCGGATGGGTGCGATTCAGAAAGCCAAAGTTATTGCGGATGTTGTTGGAAAACTGGGTGATGAGTTTGCAACCGAGAATCTCGAACGGTTGCTTGGCGCGGCTGTCTTCGGCCCGTTCGATGACCACTGCCGACGCCACATCACCGAAAATGAAGTGGCTGTCGCGATCCCGGTAATTGACGTGGCCGGAACAGACTTCCGGATTGACCATCAACACCCGTTTGGCGGTACCGCTGCGCAGCGCATCAAACGCGGTCTTCAGGCCAAAGGTGGCCGAGGAGCACGCCACGTTCATGTCGAAGGCATAACCTCCGGTACCGAGGAAATGCTGGATTTCCACCGACAGCGCCGGATAGGGCCGGGGAAAATTTGAGCAGGCCGCGATGACAAAATCGATTTCGTCCGGCGCCCGGTCTGCCTGCTTCAGGGCTTCACGGGCGGCGTTGATGGCCATTTCTGCCAGCAGCGACGGTTCATCATTGCTGCGCTCGGGCAGCCGTGGCGCCATGATGGCCGGGTCCAGCACGCCAACCTTGTCGACCACATAGCGCGACTGGATACCCGACGCCTTGACGATAAATTCGGCGCTGGACTCAGCCAGTGGCTCCATCCGGCCGGCGGCGATATCGGCGGCATGATCGGTATTCCACTGCTGTACGTAACGATTGAACGACAGCACCAGCTCGTCATTGCTGATGCTGTGCGGCGGGGTATACACCCCGGTGCCGCTGATAACGATTGCTGTCACGGTCTGTATCCGGATTAAAGCTGTCACTGCATAGCGTAGTCCTTTGCCGGCGATCGGCAAAGTCTTGACAGGCGTGCGGACGCGCGCTGGCCAAACACATTTGCGGTGTAATCACCCGAGAAGTTTGACCACTGCCACAGTCGGTTCAACAGGCACAGACAGCATCGCAACAACCCACTACACTGGCGTTCCAGCAAAACCGCCAACCGCTGACGAACCGACCTCAGACCATGACCGATTCGACTGTTTCTGCTCGCGCCCGCTTGCCCAAACGCATTGATGGCAAGGCCCGCCGCGAACAAATTCTGCAAGCCGCGTTGCGGGTGATCGCACGCGACGGTGTTCGTGCTGTCCGGCATCGGGCGGTTGCAGCGGAAGCCGGCGTGCCGCTGTCGGCCACCACCTACTATTTTCGCGACATCCATGAACTGATCACCGAAGCTTTCCACACGTTTGCTGAACAAGGGCGCGAAGAAACCGGCAACCTGACACTGGCGATGGAAGCGGCCTTGGCGCGGCTTTCCGATGGCAGCCAGCCAGCCGGTTCCTCGGAAAGTCTGATCGCTGCCGTTACGACCATTTTGCTTGGCCATATCGACAATCAGGTCAAGGCTGGCGAGAAACGGCTGATAGAAAATGCCTTCCGGCACGAAGCGTTGCGCGATCCGCCGCTGGCAGAAGCGTTGGCAAAAAACAGTCGCGTGACGCTGGAAACGGCCGAAAAACTGCTTGCTGCTGCCGGCAGCAAAGATCCGGAGACTGATGCCGAGCTGCTGTTCGGCGTGGTATTGCACCTCGAATTTCAGCGGATGCTGGCCAACGACAGCGCCGAGCAGAAACAGAAGACGGCCAGAATGGTCAGGCGCTTGTTCGAGGCCATCTTGCGTTAGCCAGTCCCAGCTTCGGAACTGTCAATCACTAGCAAGAGAAAGGGCCGCAGATGCGGCCCTTTCTCTGTCCAAACACCGCGCCATGCGCGCGTTTGGTTTGCAGCAAACGTCCATCGCCATGCGTGAACGGCTTATTTGTCCAGCGACAGCATGTACTTCGCTACTTCCAGCCGGGTTTCGGCATCGAGATAATTCTGCGGCGGCATCTCTGGGAAGTCCGGCCGCTTCTTGATCGGGTTGGCAATGTAGTCGGCAATGCCTTGGGCATCGTCACCATAGAGTGCCTGGATGGTCAGCGTCGGCGGGCCAATCATCCGTGCGTTATAGGCATGACAGCCGGCACAAATGGCGAAATAGGCCAGCTTGCCGCGGTTCTCCAAATCGGTGCTGCGCGGTGCCGCTGGTTCAGGCAACAGGTAGCTCGCCACATCGGCAGTGCTCTGGCGCGTGCAGGTGGCGTAATCCCCGAGACCAATGCTGCGGAAGCGGCTGCGATCAAGAATGCAGCTGTCCTTGCCACCACCAACAGCGACAATATCCGGACCTTCCGACATCAGGCTCACCGCCATCAACGCCTTGATTTCGGTAATAGGTTCGGTGCCGTTGCCGCTCATCAGGTTGTTGAGGATCTGGACCCGGTCCGGATTGGGTTCCGACTCCGGATCGGCAGTCACGTTGGCAAAGGACGCGTGATCGGTCACCACGATGCCGACGTTCTTGTTGTCGCGAATGATGTTGTTCTCGATGATGACATCATCGGCCGCCATCACCACGATACCGGTACCCGGTGGCAGGCCGGCGACGATCGAGCCAGCAGCGCCGAAGTTCGGGTGATTGTTGTTGTAGATGAAGTTGTTGCGGACGATGACGTCGAAGGTGGTCTTGATCGGCAGGCCCGGCGTGATGAACACCAGAATGCCGCCGGTATTATTGTAGGCGACGTTGTTTTCGACCACCGCATGCCGGCTGTTTTCAATCTCGATACCGGCCACGTTCTCGTACACTTCGTTGTGGGCAACATGGATATTGTCACACATGCCGACATAGATCGCGGCGTCTTCGATACCACTCAGTACGTTGTATTCGATCAGGCCGTTCTGGCCGAACTCCGGAAAAATGCCGTAGACGCCGGTATCGACAATCCAGTTGTGCCGGATCACGAAATTGTTGCCGGCCTGGCCCATGATGGCATTGCCCTTGTACTTGGTGATTTTCAGGTTCTCGATGCGAATGCCGTTACCGCTGTACAGAATGGCATCGTTGCGAAAACCCTCGCCGTCCAGCACTGGCCAGACACTGTCGGTGATCACACCGACAATGGCGATATCGTCCTTGTCGATGTAAACCGTTTCCTTGTAAGTGCCGGGCATGACCCGGATGGTATCGCCCGGGCTGGCGGCCACTACCGCTGCCTGAATGCTGTCACCGTCTTTCACGGTATGGACCTTGCCCGTGCCACGGGCCTGACTGAGAGCATTGCTTTCCGTGCCACTGCCGGCCCGACCGGCACTCAGCAGATCACTGGCCGATTCAACTGCCACGCTGCCACGCTGGGCCTCCAGGCCGCTGCGGCCTTGCCAGTAACCGATGCCGAGCGCAAGCGCGATCAACACCAATACGGCCAATGTTTTTTTCATTTTAATGCTCTCCGGAAGATGCCAGCGTCGCCGTTGCCGTTACCACCGGGGCCAACCCGGACGGCAGCGCAGCAGGAATGACAGGCGTAAATTGTTCGTCGTTCAATGCAGACAGAAAAGCAACGATCTGATCAAGCTCGCGATCGGTCAGCTTGGGCTCCCAAATATGCCAGTGCAGCGTCAACTGTTCCGACGCCGGCACGGCATGACCGCGCCCTTTGGTGTAAAACTCGGCGGCCTCGCGCAGGGTGGCAAAGCGACCTGAATGCATGTACGGCGCAGTCCGCTCGATGTTGCGCAGACTCGGCACCCGGAAGCCGCCACGCTGGCTGGCAACGCCGCTGAGCGCGCCGGCGCCGCCGTCAAATGGCAGCCCAGCAGGCTCCGGTGTTCCAATCACCGCGATCTGCTGATTGGTGAACAGCGGCGGCGTGTGGCATTCGGCACAGCGGGCAACAAAGGAGCGAAACACGTTCATTCCGGCCACTTCGTCGGCATTCAAGGCCTGATGGTAGCCGTGGGCATACTGGTCATAACGACTGTTCAGGGAGATCAGCGACGACTCGAACGCCGCCAGCGCCGTATAAATCTGATCGAGCCGAATAGTCGGGGCAGTAATTGGCTGACCTGCAGCGGGCTGGCCCGGTCTCGAGATCGACGGAACTCCCCCGCCCGTTCCGGGCGCTGCGGCGCCTTCCGGAAAGGCCTGGGCAAACAGCTGGCGGTAGCTGGCGTTAGCATTGAGCGAATGCAACAACTGTTCGCGGCTGTTGCCCATTTCGTGCGGGTCGTACAACGGACCCTGCATCTGTTCTTCCAGCGTGCTCGCCCGACCATCCCAGAACAGGCGCTGCAAAAACGCCACGTTCCACAAGCTGGGCGCTGAGCGCTTGGCCTGAGCGCCGTTGACCCCAATGCTGCGCGCGCGACCATCACTGAATCCCTTGTCGGGTTGATGGCAACTGGCGCAGGCAACCTTGCCATCTTTTGACAACAGCGGATCAAAAAACAGGTAACGCCCCAGATCGATTTGCTGCGGGCTGAAACCGTCGCGTACGGTCGGCAACGCGGTTTTCAGGCCACCGACCCCACTGTTGCGCAGCGACGAATACTGCTGATACAGGCTGCGAAAAGCACAGCGATTAGTGGCCGTGCGCTCGAAACCCGGCGGGCAATCGTTTGCCAACGAAAACGACGGCGAGGTTTTCGTTGCAGCAACAGGTGTTGCTGCCATCACCTCGGCGAACGGCAACAGCCCACTGCCCAGCAGCGACCAGAGCGCAAAGCCTGCGCAAACCCCGACACGGAGCAACTTCCCCATGCGTCAAGGACTCCGGCCAAGTTGGACGATGTAAGCGGCAACATCGCGCACCAATTTCTCGTCTTTCATCGCCTTGGTGATCTTCACCATCTGGGCGCCGAATTTGTCTTGCGGATGGCCACCGCGGACACCGCGCCGAAAGTTTTCGAATTGCCGGGCAAGATAGTCCGCCGATTGCTGATTCAGGCGTGGCGAATTCAACGCCACAATGCCTTCCGCCTTGTTGCCATGACAGGCCGAGCAGATGCCGTTGTAGTAGTTACGGCCAGCAGTCAGATCAGCACCGGCAGGGATGGCCGCAGGCACCGCCGGCAAGCTGCTGATATGGGCAACCAGAGACTTGATGGTGTCATCGGTCAAGGCAGTCGCTGTGGCCCGCATCACGGCGCCATCCTTGTCATCGGCATGGCTACCGCGAATACCGGCCCGGAAATTCTTCAGCTGTCGCTCGAGATAGGCTGCATCGAGCCCTGCCAATGCCGGAGCCCGCAACGACTGATTGCCTTCGGCTTTTTGACCGTGGCAGGCAACGCAAGCGGCATAGCTATTGGCTCCGGCATCCGCTGCCGAGGCGACACCGCCAAGCATGGCTGCGACAAGCCAGGCAAAAGCCAGTAAAACCCGAGAGCCAAATGCTCGACGCAACCGTTGAACGTTCATTGAGTCACCCATGTCGACGATATCTCGCTCTAACGTGCGAGATAATAAGCTCGCGATTGTGCCCGGAGATTCGTCACTCGTCATGCTGCACCGCGCCATTTTTTCTGAATTAGAACGGCAGTTTAGCCGTGCATCAGGCGAACAATCTGTCCGCACTGGTCTGACATGATAGTCAAGGGTTGCGCTGGTCCAACCGGCTGCGGTATCAAATCAGGACTTAAGTCCTAATAAAAACAGGACAGCCCAGGAGAGACTGATGAAAAACAAGAACGCCCCTCAACACCAGCGCGCAAAGCCAGGCTTTTGCCGTTCCCCACTGGCCCACGCGCTCGTGCTGGCCCTGCTGCCAATGCCGACCCTGTGGGCGGCTGAAGCAGAAGAAGCCGAGGAAGGGATCAAGTCTGCTGACAACGTGATCGAAGTGACGGCGCAGAAGCGTTCGGAGCGCATTCAGGATGTGCCGATCACGATGAACGCCTACAACGAAACGCTGACCCGCAATCTCGGCGCCTTGAACATCAAGGATCTTGGCAACATCACTCCGGGTATGGATGCCGCCAACCTGTCGGTAACTCAGCCGCGCTTCAACTTGCGTGGCATCGGCACTACCGATTTCGGCATCGGTTCGGATCCGGCTGTTGCGGTTTATATCGACGGCGTATACGTCGGCCGCAGCGGTGCCGCCCAGATGAACTTCAACGACATCGCCCGGGTGGAAATTCTGAAAGGTCCGCAAGGCACGCTGTTTGGTCGCAACGCCGGTGCCGGCGCCATTCACATGATTACCAAAAAGCCGAGCACCGAAACCGAAGGCAATTTCCGCACGACCTTTGGCGAATACGGTCGGCAGACACTGGAAGGCGCCGCCAACTTCTCCAACGGCGAAAACCTGCACGCCCGGGTCTCGTTTGTTGATCACCATATGGACGGTTACATCGAACAAGTCGACTCGCCGACCCGGCTTGGCGTGGAAGACAACACCGGTGGCCGCTTCCAGCTGCTGTGGAATGCCGGCGCCGATACAGACGTTCTGTTCCGTGCCGAAACCGACAAGACCGATCAGGATGCCGTACAAGGCGCCAGCACCAATTGCGCGATATCGCCGTGTCAGCCGTTTGGCAAATACGCAACCGACATTCCGCAGGAAGAAGCGCGCGATCTGTGGGGCACCAGCCTCGAAATCGAGCACCGGATGGCCAGTACCGTGTTCACCTCGATCACCGCCTACCGAACCTTCGACAGCAACAACTACGAAGAAGAAGACGGCAGCGCCGACCCGCGTTTCAGTCTCGCCACCAACAACGTCGAAACCTTCGAAGCACTCAGCCAGGAATTCCGCCTGACCGGTTCATCGGACCGCCTGAAATGGTCGATGGGCGCGATGTACACCACCGAAAAAGCCAAACAGACCCACAATGTCTGGGCCAATTCGGACACGCTTGATACTTTCTTCCTGATCAACGGTGCCGGCATTCCGGGCGAAGCGGTGCCAGGGGTGCCGGCAGGTTTTGGTTTGGGTGGTTTGTTCTATGACACGTTGGGTGCCCCGACCTGGGATTTCGTTGCCGCCGGACTCGGCTTGCCAACCGGGCTTGCCGCCGCAACGGCCTACGCCAACCTGAATCTTGGCAACCCATGGTTGGAACAGATGCATGACGATGGCGAGTTTGAAAGCTATGGTCTGTATGCCGACATGACCTGGGAAGCCACAGAAAAGCTGAGCCTGACCTTCGGTGTCCGCTACACGCTCGATGAAAAAACCTTCGAAGTGAATTCGGCCTATCAGAATGGCCTCGACCTGACCGGTGGTACGGTCGGCATGGGCACCATCCTGAATTGCGGCGGCGCTGCGCCAGGATGCTTCGATGCTGGCGGTGGAAACTTTGTTTATTTGGTCCCGGGCGATCTGGCCCTCGGCGCGCTGGCACCTGCGCCAATTCCGTTCGGGCTGGTATTTGCTGAAGAAATCCCGGGTATTCGCAACAGTGATGAATGGGATGCCACCACGCCACGCATGGTGATCGATTACAAGTGGTCGCCGAACGTGATGACGTTCATCAGCGCCGCCAACGGCTTCAAGTCGGGCGGCTTCAACAGCCTCGGCGCCGATGTCGCCAACAACCAGCTGGAATCGTTCAATCCGGAAGATATCTGGAACTACGAACTGGGTTTGAAATCGAGCTGGGCCGACAACCGCTTCGTGTTCAACCTGTCGCTGTTCCAGTACGACTATCAGGACATGCAGTTGCTGGAGTTGTCAGGTGAGAGAGATGAGTTCGGTAACGCAACTGAAATTCCGACCTACAACATCGGCAACGCCGATGCCGAAGGTGACGGCTACGAAGCCGAGTTTGCCTGGTCACTGACCGATGGCTTCCGCCTGCACGGCAACTACTCGAATGTCGAAGCCACCTACACGGCATATGACTACAACCAGTTCCCGGGCCAGACACCGGCAGATGATCGCACCGGCAAACCGCTGGTCAACACACCGGACAAGTGGAACCTCGGCTTTGACTACAGCATTGACCTGGGTAACGGCAATCTGGTTTGGTATGTCAACAACACCCACGTAGGCTCGCAGATCAGCAATTCCGGCATCTACGACGTCGAAATCGAAGCTTACGATCTGGTCAACACCCGCATCAGCTACATGCCAAACCATGGCAACTGGGAGCTGGCGCTGGAAGCCCAGAACCTGCTCGACGAGGAATACCTGATCAGCCTTGGCGGCCTCGGTGATCAGATCGGTTCACCGATCACCCGTCGCGGCAAACCGCAGATGGTTTCGGTCAGCGCCAACTTCCTGTTCTGAGCATTGCCTAACAAAAACAAAGGCCGCAAATGCGGCCTTTGTTTTTATGTTCAGGGTTTGGCTCGCCGTTCCTGCTGCGGCCAGATTCACCGCTACAACCGCAGCCCTTCAAACCATCTCGCATAAATTCGATCAGCCAACTGCTGACTATTCAAAAGCTGCTGCTCCAGATCCGCCAGAATCTCATGACCTTGCTGGACACTGCCTACCGCTGCGCAGGCATCAATCTCGTCATGATGCTGCTCAACCCAGATGCGCAATTTTTCGGCCTTCACCTCACAGTGAAACTGCATGCCAAGGTGGATGCCATCGACGACAAACGCCTGATGTGGGCAGGCTGCCGTCTCCGCCAGCCATGCCGCGCCTGCCGGAATCGCAAAACTCTCACCATGCCACTGAAAAAACGGCAACGTGTTTTCATCACCAAACCAGCGCTGACTTTCTGCCGACGGTTTTACCCGAATCTGACTCCAGCCTATCTCCGGTTGCGGCGACGCTTGCACGGTCGCGCCGAGCGCCTTGGCCATCAGCTGGCCGCCAAGGCAATGACCAACCACAGGGACCTGCGCATCAAACGCCGCCCGTGCCAGCGCAATTTGCTGATCGATCCACGGCAAGGTGGCGCCATCATTGGCGCTCATCGGGCCGCCAAGCAGGCAAATGCCGGCATACTCAGTGGCGCGTGCCGGCACCGGTTCCGCTCGATCCATTCGACGCAGCTCATACGGCAATCCTTCCCGTACCAACACATCGAGAAAATGGTCCGGAGTATCGTGCCACGCTTGCTGAATAATCAGGACCGAACGACGACTTGCCATGGTCAGGGTCTTACTCTTTTTGCCGGGAGCGTTTGGCCAAGCTTAACACCCACCGGTTGTCGCCGGTAACGGGCACAGGCTGGCACAAGGCCGCTACGTCAGCAGTATCAGCGATCCTTGTTCAGCAAAATGATGGCGTTGCTGGTCTCGCCGAGCACCAACACCGAGTAGACACCACCGGTCAGCATGTTGACGCTGCTGGTATAGCTGGTGAACGCATACGCCGGCGAGGTCAGATCCAGCCGGGTGGTGCCAGCCGAAATACCGGTGTAGCCGGAACCGGTACCGTAGGCCACTTCCGGGAACAGATTGGCGTAGTTGGCGCTGAGCGATACGCCGGCGGCGGCTACCGCCCCGTTCAACAGGCGAATGCGCACGCCTGACGTCGGTAATTGATTGTTGTCGGTGAGTACGCTGACGCCGGCGCTGCTGGCGTCACTGCCATACACCAGCAAGGTGTAATCGCCGCCACTGACAAAGTTGGCAGTAGGCAGTACCGCCACCGCCTGACCATCGACTTCGACATCGTAATTGCCAGTCTCAGCTGCCACCAGTTGATAACTGCTGACGGACGGCGCCGAAATAGCCGTCAGTTCCGTGTCACCAATCCAGCTGCGCACCCGGGCATTGCTGCTGGTGCCAGCCGGCAGTGCGGCCACCACTCTGACCCGCGCCTTGTCGGTCCGGTGAAACGCCACCTCGCCGCCTTTCTTGATCAAGGCGCCATTGACCAAAGCGCCACCGGTGGTGTTGGTCAACACCAGGGTCGCAATCTCGGCACTGCCGATCACCACCGACTCCAGTTTCAACCGAACATCATCCTGCCGGCTGCTGGCCGTCACGATGATGTCGTATGTGCCGGCCGAGATGGCCGAGGTCAGACTCATGCTCGCGGCAGAGACGCTGCTGAAATTGGCAGACAAGCCTTCGAGGCTGGTGCCCGGCTCCACCACATAGATGTCGAGCAAGCCGGCATCGGAGCCGGCATTCATCACCGTCAGATAGGTGTAACCGGAAACGGCATCGGTATCGGTGTCGTCGTCACCGGTTTCATCGACCCAGCTGAAGAACTTGATCTGGCCACCACGCTCGTACGCGACCAGTGAATAAACATGATCGGCCGACAGCGACAGTGACGCCGTGCTGGTTGCGGTCAGCGCGGCACTGGCCGAACTCACCACGATCGAATAGGCATCGGCAGCCAGATCCGCGTAGCTGCTGGCACTGCCAGTACCGACATTCTGGATAAACGTACTGTCATCGACCGTCAGCATCAAATCACCGGCACTGGTCAGGTTGACCAGCCGCACTTTTGCGATGGACGCATCATCGTCGCTGTCGGAGTCATCATTGGTGATGTCGTCAATGCCACTGCAGCCGGTCAGCACCGTCAACGCCATCACGCCGGCCAGCCACGCCTTGAAAATCGTTTTGCTCACTGCATTCCCCTGTCGGAACGGCCGCGCAGGCCCCGACCTGTTGCCAACCTCTGCCATCGGCACGAGCACATCAGCGCGCACGTACCTGACAGCCCATCAAACGGGCGCGAGCTTAGCGAGCGGTACCGGCAGCACGGACAATCGGGCAGCGAAGCGCACGATTGCGTCATGATTGTGAAATTTGTGGAGCAACTGTGGAGAGAGACAGGGACAACCAGAATTGGCGCGGAAGGTCAGTTTGCAGCCAAGCGAGCCGCAGCGCTCGGCAAACCCGGTTTGCTGCGGTCTGCGTAGAAATTGAACCACCGACGAAAAATATTTTTTGCAGGAACTTAGCTGCGATCGGCACTGTCACCATGCGCCATGCATTGCGCCAACCAGCGTGGCCGCTTGTCGACAAACAGCTTGCCGCCCAGATCCAGCGCACGCGCGGTCAAGGTGATTGCCGTCTGTTGCCATTGCTCGCGTCTGTCGGCCGGCGCATCGACATTGGCTTGCAGCAACTGCTCGTGATCATGCTGCTCGCCCAATACATCGGCCAGCCGGCGCAAACGCTGCAACATGCGCTTGTCCGGTAACATGGTTGAGGCCAGCTCCACCTGCAGCAGCAATCGTTTGACCTGCAAACGCCAGCGATGCAGAGCGTCCGGCGACGGGTCCTGTTGCGCCTGCCCGGCCGCCTGTCGGGCGCGCCGGTAGCTGCGGGCAATATCGGCAACAATCTGTCGGTCTGTCAGCGTCATCGTGGACCACTGACGTGCCTGCACGGACCATTGCTTCAGCTGCGCAAGAGTTTGCAATCTGACCTCGGCGGTCAAATGCTCTTGCCACAACCGATGCCGCAACGAACGCCGCACTGGCTGCTCGCCATAGAACTGCAGAGCGACGTCAAGTTCGCGCAGCGGTGCGTAACGCCGAGCAAGGGTGCGCAAGGCATCATCCTGCGTTCGCCATTGTTCGGCACTGAGTAGCGGTTGCAACAAACGCAATCCGGCCCGGAGCCTTTTGATCCGGGTTCGCAGAAAATGCACATCTTCCGCAGCCGGTTCCCAGTCCAGTTCGACAATGTGCTGAACATCGCCGAGGTCCACCAACACTGCTTGTTGAACCGACTGGCTGCGCGCCGGTTTCCTGGCCGAGAACAGCACGCCCTGCGCTGGCGTTAGCAAGGCATCAGCGTGAACCGGCGCGTGGCCCAACTGCTGCCAACTGTCGATTGCGGTCGTCAGTGACACCGCCGCAGCGGTCACCAGCACCGGCTCGAGGCGGCCATTTTGCTCGCTCGGTTTCTGATCGAGCCATGCTGGCAAGGTCGGCACCAGCTGGCAGGCAAGCTCGGACAATCCGGGATGGTGACCAACCAGCAACACATGCTCCACCTCATCCGGCAACTGGCGCAGTACTTTCAACAGTGTTTGGGGTGTGGCGAGATAAAGCCGGGAATTCATTTCCGGCGAAAGCGCCGGCCATTGCGCCTGCAGCGCGTCGGCCGTGGCGAGTGCGCGTCGTGCATCGCTGGTCAATAGTCGATCCGGTTCCGGCAGCTCCCGCGCCAGCGTGTCAGCCAACCAAACCGCCTCACGCTGGCCGCGTTTGGCAAGCGGGCGCGCATGGTCGGGCAGCGTGGATTCCGTCCAACGGGATTTGGCATGTCGAACCAGGGTGAGGCGTTTCATCACAAGGTGGCAGCGTCGCAAGCAGCAGTCGGTCGATACGTGGCATCCCATACCTGACAACCATGGCACAACAAGCCACACACGTGTTCAACATCCCAAGCCGCCCATACCTGGCTCAGCTTGTCGTTCTGCCCCCCTGCCCTGCTCCATCACGCGGCAGTGCGCGAAGCGGCCGGACAGGCGCTACTCCAGCTCGCCGCTGGCCTCCTGCTGGCGGGCACGGCGGTCGAGCTCTTCTTCACGGGCGGCATCGATGACCTGCAGGATACTGTCAAGGTCGGCGAGCTCCGTGCTGTGTTCAAAGTGGCCGGTGAGCGGACTGTCGGGTTTGAGATTGCCTTTCTCAAACAGCGCCCACATCTCGTTGGCGTAATCCGTTTTCAGCAAAGCCGGCGCACTGCGACCGAAATAATCGCGCATATTGGCGACATCGCGTTCCAGCATCATCTTGGCGTTGTTGTTGCCGGCCGCGTTGACCGCCTGCGGCAAGTCGATGATCACCGGGCCGTTGGCATCGACCAGAATATTGAACTCGGACAGATCGCCGTGTACCAGGCCCGCACACAGCATGCGCACCACATCGGCAATGATGCGGGCGTGATAATCGAGCGCCTCGGCTTCGGTGAGCACCACATCATTCAACCGCGGAGCAGCGTGGCCGTCGGCATCGGCGATCATTTCCATGATCAAGACACCGTGATCAAAACCATACGGCGTCGGTACCCGCACCTTGGCATTCGCCAACCGGTACAGCGCCTCCACCTCGGCATTCAACCATTCGTCCTCGCGCTCCTTCTGACCAAAGCGGGTGCCTTTGGCCATGGCGCGCGCGCGGCGGCTGTTCCGGACGGTGCGGCCTTCCTGATACAACACCGCCTGCTTGAAACTGCGCTTGTTGGCTTCCTTGTAGACCTTGGCGCAGCGAATGGCATCGCCGCAGCGCACGACAAAGACCTGCGCTTCCTTGCCGCTCATCAGTTGACTGATGACTTCATCGATCATGCCGTCTTCAATCAACGGCTGTAGGCGTTTGGGCGTTTTCATGCCCGGCAGTATACAGGCCGGCCGTACCGGCAACCCAACCGGAATGGCCGTCCCCCATCGGATGGCCAGCAATCAGACAAAGGCGAGCCATTGCCGGACGATGCCCTGCAGTGCCCCGGCCCGGGCCTGCACCTCGTTCAGACCGGTAAAACTCAGCTGCGCCCGGTCCTTGGCCAGCCAAGTGAGCAATTGCTCGGGGTCGTCAATGGGCACCGACGGGATGTCCCGCACCTTGGCACCCAGATGCAGAATGAGCCCCACGCCTTTCTTGTCGCGCAAATGTGTGGTTGCAAAATACTCGGTCGTGCGAAAACTCGGCGCATTCCATTTCACGCCCTCGCCAATCGCTGCATCGACGCCACAAATGATCTGGCGCAGCGCTTCAATTGCCGGCTTGTGGTTATGCTCCAAGCTGGCCATGAACGCATCCACCGCCGTAGAACTGTCGGCGACAGTTAGCTTGCGCCTGGCAGGTACTTTCGTGGTTTTCCGGTCATTGGTCATGGTCTGCCTACCGCTACCTCATACCCTCTGTCTGCACATCTCCTGTGCCAACCGTATTTCAGCAATGTCGCGCAGAAAGCTCGGCGCGCGCGTTCTTCTGTTCCAGCACGCAAGGTACCGTTCGGGTATGCACGGTTTCGAGGGGGCTGTTCGGCGAGCGCCCACACGACGAATGTGGCCAACCGGATACACTCACCGTTACAACGACCGCGTGTACTTCAGCCCGATTTCGGATACAAAGAAAACCTGTATCGCCTTGTTAACTGCGGCCGGCACTTGTCCGACCTGAGCTTGCTCGAACCAAAAACAGTTGTATTGGCACAACACATCACGGAGGGGGAAACATCGATGAATCGCATGTTTGCGACATTTGCCGCGCTTGCCTGCACAGCCATGCTAACGATTGCCAGCGCGACCGAGCCTGCCACAGAAGAGAAAACCCCGCTACCGAAAGACCTCACCGAACTCACCGTTGCGCTCAACAAGATTCTGGTCGACTCAAAAACCCCCGGCATGGCCCTTGCCATCGCAACCCGCGACGAGGTGCTGTTTGCCGGCGGTCTCGGCTATGCCAATGTCGCAAGCAAGACACCCGCCGATGCCGACACCATGTTCCGTATCGGCTCGACCTCCAAGGCTTTTGTGGCAATGGCGGCATTGAAGCTCGCCCGCGAAGGCCGGCTCGATCTGAACGCCCCACTCAGAACCCTGGCGCCAGAAATTGCTTTCAGCAATCCATGGGAAGCCACCGATCCGGTGCGCTTTGTTCACCTGCTGGAACACACCACTGGCTTCGATGACATTCATTTGCGTGACTACGCACACGAAGACCCGACGCCGAACAATCTGGAAGCTGCCCTGGCCTGGGACCCGGATTCGCGCGTTTCGCGCTGGCGGCCGGGCACCCGCATGGCGTACTGCAACTCCGGTCCGGCAGTCGCCGCCTTTGTGATCCAAAAAATTACCGGCGAGCCGATTGAGGATTATGTTGCGCGCGAAATTTTCCAACCCATCGGTATGGCGCGCACCAATTACCTGCTCAGCGATGAGGTGAAGCGGACGCAAGCCACGCTCTATCACAGCGACGGCGTCACGCCGTATCCGTACTGGCACATTGCCATGCGTCCGGCTGGCTCCATCAACTCGTCGGCACGTGACATGGCCGAGTATGTCCGGTTGCACTTGAATCGTGGCAAGGTCGGCCCTGCCGGCAACCAGACTGAACTGTTGTCAGAAACCGATTTCATCCGCATGGAAACGGCCGTCACCAATCTTGGTGCCGCCGAAGGCCTCAAGGTCGGCTACGGTTTGCATAACTACACCGCCTTTGATGAGGATGGTTTTCTGTGGCGTGGCCACAATGGCGGTGTGCTCGGTGGGGCATCCGATTTCAGCTACCTGCCGGAGCACGGCATCGGCTACTCCATTCTGGTCAATGGCACCACGGAGACCGGTTTTCCCGAGCTCACCAAACTGGTCCGCCGTTATCTCACTCAGCAGCTGACCAAACCCAAAGATCTGAAACTGACTGAAGGCAGCATTCCGGCTGAAATCGTCGAAAAGTATGACGGCTACTACCTGCCGGTCAATCCACGAGTCGAACTGTTCGCGCCGCTGGAGCGCATCTTCGGTGTGAGCCGGCTTGGTTCGGAAAACGGCGCCATGCGCTACGGTGATTTCCTGTCCGCTGACAAGAAACGGCTGGTCGCAATGACCGACTCACCGTATCTGCTGCGCCGTGAAGATCGCGCCGTACCCAGTGTTGTGCTGCTGCAAACCGACGAGCTTGGTGCGCCTGGCATGGTCGTCAACACCACCACATTTGTCAAAGCACCGCTGCTGATCGCGCTTGGCCCCATGTTCCTGTTCGCATTGGCTGGCCTGATGATGCTGGCGCAACTGTTTTTCGTACCGGTTTGGGGCATTCGCCGCCTGCTCAAACGCATTACGCTGCATCCACATCTTGAAGTTCGCTTGTGGCCGCTCGCCTCCACGCTGGCAGTGTTGGGCTTTTTGATTGGAGCCGGCATGATGCTGGCCGATGAGAATATCTTTGACCATTTCGCCTCCGTGACTTGGCAATCCACGTCGCTGGCCACTCTCAGCGTATTGATGCCAGTCGTTTCCGGTTGGGGTCTGTATCGCACGCTGCGCGCCGAACACCGCAGCGCACACCGCGGCCTGCGCGGATTTGCCGTGCTGACCTTGCTGGCCAACACCCTGTTGGCGGTCTACCTGCTGTATCTGGGCTGGGTGCCGTTTGTTACCTGGGGTTGAACGAGCACTGAGTGCGTCTGAAAAGCAGGTTGCCCGCCGATGCGACGACGACATGGATGCTTGAGGCAGAGCAATGCAGGAGCAATTGCCGAGAAGCGGCAACGGTGGTAGCCGGGAATTATGCTGGGCTTCGCCCTAGCCCAGCCTACAGGGCTTGCGATTATTCGCAGGCGATCCCATCGCCATCCCGATCCAGATGCACGCCATAACCAGGCTCGCCACGCCTTATCGGTGCCGCACCTGCCGCCCGGGCCTGACTGCAGTTCTTGTAATGGATTGACGACCCGCCTTGTGGACCAACAGGCTGCACGTTTGGTCTCTCGGACGGAAGCGCTGGATTTGATGGCATTGCTGGCGCGCGATGACAGTGGTAATCGCCGGTTTTGCGATTGGTATGGCAGCCATTCGCATCCAGACCACCGCCATGGGCAATGACCAAGTTTCCCGCACAGTAGACAAACATCACCAGAACAACTTTTGCTAGCCGGGACAGCATGATGTCTCCACTTCAAACATGCGTCTGAAGCCGCTACACGGATTCAGACCTACGGAACCTACTCTATGGAAGAACACGCCTTGATCGCTACAAGCTGCAGGAGTACCCCCCGGTAGAGTCGTATATAAAAATCTCCAAAAACTGATGCTCGACCACCTCATCACGGACTTCCGCGATCAGCGTCGCCCACTCTTCCCGCAGATATGCGTTATTCAAAAAGCATTGAACAATCAGTATTGTGTCGCGCGGATAGGGGATGCAATTCTTCTTACGGATTTGCTCAACGAGCAATGGACTGTACGATTGAATGAATTCTTGGTTTGTATAACTTATCGGCACTGACTCAATTTCACGATTCCTAAGCCTTCGGAGACCATCTAGCCCGAAAGAGTATCCAGTAGTGTCGTTTCGCTCCCGGCCAAGGTACTCATTTGGGTGCATCACGCATGTTACCTCAAAGTATGAGGATGCCTGGAGCCCGCCTAACTCAACAAGTGCTCCAGACTGGACAACTTCCGCATCGAATTGCTGATTCCCATTTAACCAACGAACTGAGATGTATCGCCCAGCTTGATAGTTTGTCTGCACGTATTTGCAGATTGGAAACAGTTCTTCAATAAGCTTCTTCTCAACGTCGGATGCGCGCATGCGTAGACGTGACGGCCCATCGGGACTATTGCGAATTCGCTCGAAGAGTGAATAGACCCGGGCACAGAAGTCGAGCCCATCAATCAAGTGACCATCAAACTCAGATAAATCAAGCGCTTTCATGGTCCTACCGTAGTTGAAGCTGTTTAATCAGCTCCACCTGCTTCTCCAACCGCTTCTCCGACACCGGCCCATCTGTACCCAGCGTCTGGGCAAAGCAGGCCACCCGATACTCCTGCCAAAGCCGGGCCAGCTCAAGCTGCGCTGCAGCAAGCTCACTCCATGGCGTTGTCGGTTTCAGCGCAGCATGCACTTTGCCTTGCCGGGCTTGCACCAAGGCTAGCTGCTTGGCTTCTTGCGGGTAATTGATCTGCATACGCTCCAGTCGCTGTTTGGCGGCTTCAGCGTAGCGGCGCAAGTGTCGAATGCGGTGAAGCCCTTCACGTAACAGAAATCCGGGTGCGAACAGTTCGGCCATTGCGGAATCCAGATCCCTGACACTCTCCGGGAATTTGCCCTTGAGCTCTTTGTTGGCTTTGGCGCGGACGGCAGCGGCGGTTTGCATGGTCTCGGCGAGCAGCGGCAAAGACTCGGCAAGTTTGCTGCGCACTTGGGTGGGTGCGGCGAGCAGCAGGGTACGGAAGCTGTCGGCGCTGCGGATATCTTCTACGTTCGCGGGCAAATAGGCGTCGATGGCGGCGGTAAGCCAATCGGTGAGGAAGGCAGTGCCGGATGCGCCAGACGAGTTTGCGCTGCCAGTCGATTGCTTTGGTTTGACGGTTATGTGGCCGGCGCCAACCACCCCTAGCCCCGCCCAGCCGGATGACAGAGCATCCGGCGCTCCGCGGGCGGACAGTGCATTGGCACTGTCCTTTCTTCCCGCTTCGCCCTTGTTAAGGAGGGGGACAGAAGAAATGCCGGGCTTTGTCTCAACACTGGTTGATGGCGTTTGGCTAAACGCGGATGCGGCCAGTTGCATCGCTTGCACCGGCTTGTTTTGCCGGACGTAGTTTTTGAAATCCACTTCCAGTTGCAGCTCCAGCAGCCGGCGCAGGCCGGCGCGGTGTTGCCAGGCGGCTTCATCGGCGCGAGCGTAAGCGCGCACCGCCACGCTGTCGCCGCAATCCGTTACCGCCATGAACACCACGCCGCTGGGCAGGCTGACTTGCACCGGCAAGGCTTGCGCCGGGAATTCGCGCAGGCCTTCTTGCTCGTGCGCCTTGGCGGAGCTGCGCAGAGTTTGCGCGCCGGTGCTGGCAAGCTGCTTTTGCAGCGCAACCAAGTCGCGGCCAGTGGCAATGGATTTGCCTTTCTCATCGTGCGCATCAAAGCGCATCCGCAAGAACGGCTCCAGCTCGACGGCGCCCCAATCGGCTGCCGGCACCCGCAGCCGCTTGGCAGCATAGAGTGCATCGGACAACGCGTCGTAAAGCGGCATGGTTTTCAGCTTGCCATCATCACGGACTGCTACTGTCAGCTCATGTGCGGATTCGGCCAGTGGCTGCAATTGCCGGCGGATGTCTTTTGGCAGGCCGCGCAGCAGCGCCTCCACTTTTGCTTCCAAGAGACCGGGCACCAGCCGCTCGAAGTAGATCGGGTTCAGTGCGGCCAGCTGGGTGACGGGAACCCGGGCGGTGACGCCGTCGTAATCTTCACCGGGGGCAAAGCTGTATTTGAGCGGGAGAACAAGCTCGCCGATTATGAGCTCGGGCGGGTAATCGTTCTCACGCACGGCGCCGGCTTTGGCGACGTCCTCTGAGGTCAGCCGCAAGGCGGTATCGAGTTTGCTGTCGCGTTTCAGCGCGTTCAGCAGGCTGTGTTTGTCCACGACCTGCGGCGGCAGGCGTGCGTCAAACAGTGGCAGCAACTCGTCTTCGGCCAACAGCAGATCGCGACGGCGGGCTTTCTCTTCCTGCTCTTGTTGTTGCTTGAACAGGCGCTGATTGTGTTGCTGGAAACCGGCCTTGAGCTCGGCTTCGTCGCGGATCAGCGCGTGGCGGATAAACAGCTCGCGCGCTTTGGCCGGATCGATCTTCGCAAGAGCCACCGCTCGACGCGGCACCAGCAGCAAACCGAACAGCGTGACGGTTTCATGGATGGCGGCATCACCCCGCTGTTCGCGCCAATGCGGTTCGCTGTGGGTGACCTTGGTCAGGTGCGCGGCGATATGTTCCAGCCAGACTGGCTCGATGCGGGCCATGTACAGGCCGTACAAGCGCGTGCTGTCGAGAAAGTCGGCAGCCATTACCCAGGGTTTGCCTTTGCGACCAAGGCCGGAGCCGCCGTGCGGAACAAAGCGGATATTGCGTGGGCCCTGGTAGTCACCGTCGCGGGTCAGGTTGCCGATTTGGTGCAGCAGACCGTGCAGCAAGGCACGGTGGAGCGGATCGTAAGCAACAGTGGGCCAGATGGGTTTGCCGGTTTCGTCGAGTTCGATTGTGGATGGCGTTTGTGAAACCCGAACGGGTTGCTTTGTGGGTTGGGAAACAGGTCGCTGCTTGGCAGCTCCCACCCCCTCCGGCTCCCCCTTCAAAAGTGGGAGGGTCTTGTCGGCTCGCTTCGCATCGCCTTGAACCGTTTCCGCATGCAGCGCCGCCGCGCCAAACAGTTCCTGCGCCAGCAGTTTCAAATGGGCGACCATGCGGCCCCATTCGATGATGGCGAGCACATTGAGGAATTCGGCTTTCAGTGCTTTGCGCCAAGCGGAGCTGGACAGTTCTTCCTTGCGTTTGTGGACGTAATGCCAGAGATTGAGGATGGCGAGGAAATCGCTTTCCGGGTCGTTGAAGCGGCGGTGCAGGCCGACCGCTTGATCCTGCTTTTCCTGTGGCCGTTCGCGCGGGTCACGGATGCAGAGAAAGCTGGCAATGATCAGCGCGTCTTTCAGGCAACGCTCTTTTGCCGCGGCAATCAGAATGCGCGACAGCTGTGGTGGCAGCGGGAGCGCAGCCATTTGTCGGCCGGCCGGCGTCAGCTCGCGCTCGTCGGTGACCGCGCCGAGTTCAATCAGCAGGCGCAGGCCGTCGTTGATGCGCTTGCGGTCCGGTGCTTCGACGAACGGAAAGTCTTCGATATCACGCAGGCCCAGACTCAGCATGTGCAGGATCAGCGCTGATAAATTTGTGCGCAGAATTTCCGGCGAGGTGAATTCCGGCCGGCTGGCGAAATCGTCTTCCGCGTACAGGCGTATGCAGACGCCGCTCATGACCCGGCCGCAACGGCCGCTGCGCTGGTTGGCGCTGGCCTGCGAGATGGCTTCAATCGGCAGCCGCTGGACGCGGCTGGATTGGCTATAACGGCTGATGCGCGCCAAACCGGAATCGATCACATAGCGGATGCCCGGCACGGTCAGCGAGGTTTCAGCGACGTTGGTGGCAAGCACCACGCGCGGCTGATTGCCTTGGCCGAACACCCGGTTTTGATCGGCCATGGACAAGCGAGCATAGAGCGGCAACAACTCGACGTTCTTCATCGGACCGGCGAACTGTTGTTTGCGCAAATACTGCGCGACTTCGCGGATCTCGCCTTCGCCACTCAGGAACACCAGCACGTCACCCGGGCCTTCCTGCCAGAGTTCCTGCAGCGCGTGCAGCACGCCTTCGGGCAGCGTGCGTTCGTCTTCCACTTCACCGACCAGCGGTCGGTACCGCGTTTCGACCGGATAGGTGCGGCCGCTGACCAGATGAACCGGCGCCGGCTTGCCATCCTGGGCAAAGAAGTTGGCGAACGATTCCGGATCAATGGTCGCGGAGGTGATGATGAGTTTTAAGTCAGGCCGCTTCGGCAAAATGGTTTTGAGATAGCCGAGCAGCAGATCGATGTTCAGGCTGCGCTCGTGTGCCTCATCGATGATCAGGGTGTCGTAGCGGGTGAGCAGCGGATCATTTTTCAGCTCTTGCAGCAGCACGCCATCGGTCATCACCGCCAGCAGCGAGTCGTCGCTGCATTGCTGATCAAACCGGATGGCGTAACCGACCTGCTGGCCGAGCGGCACCTGCATTTCCTGGGCAATGCGACGGGCAACCGAGGTGGCCGCCAACCGGCGCGGCTGGGTATGGCCTATCAGGCCACGCAGGCCACGGCCAAGCTCGAGACAGATTTTCGGGATCTGGGTGGTTTTGCCGGAACCGGTTTCGCCGGCGATGACCACGACCTGATGATTGGCAATGGCATCGCGCAGTTCCGCCCGCGCCTGCACCACCGGCAGGTTATCGTCATAGCGCAGCTCGGGTACGCGGGCAGCGCGCTGCTGCACCCGCTGCTGCGCGCTGGCCAGTGCCTGCGCGAACGCCGCGCTGTCGCGGTCATGCGGCTGCTTGCGCTCGATGCGCAGCGCGAGTTTGTCGAGCTGGCGACCGAGCCGCTCTTGGTCGCGGCGCATCAGGGTGGGTAGCGCGGTATGCCAGTGGTTCAGGTCAGTCAACATCATCTCTTTATTGGAAATTTTTTGGCGACGACAAACAGATGCGAAGTCGTCACCGATTTGCGCGGCAACTACCCCCTCCTAGCCTCCCCCTTCACAGGGGGAGGAACACTACGTCGCGTCTCAAGATACTTGCCTTGGTGAAAACATCAGCCAGACAGCCAGTTTGCAGGTTTTTCTCCTCCCCCTGTGAAGGGGGAGGTCGGGAGGGGGTAATTGCCGCCCCTGACATGGACTATTCAGTTCCCGCCCGGCATTACTCAAAGCGCCAATCACTTCACTTGCTGCCCACAACAACACAGCGCTAGCATTCCCCACCTTGTTCCCGCCATTGTCCCTGCTCCCCCGCCATGTCCGCAACCAAAGCGCTTGTCTCCCGTACCGATGCCCGCAAAGCGGCCGATGCCTTGCTGGCCTTCATCGGCAAGAGCCCGACACCGTGGCATGCCGTTGCCACGGCCAAAGCAACGCTGCTGGCGGCCGGCTTCACCGAGCTCCATGAGCGCGACAGCTGGATGCTGGCGACTGGCGGCAAGTATCTGCTGGTTCGTGACGATTCATCGCTGATTGCCTTTGTGGTGGGCAGCGACAGCGTCAACTCCGGTGCCCGCATCATCGGCGCCCACACCGATTCACCGGGCTTGCGCGTGAAAGCGCAAGGGGCACAGGACAATGGCGGCTATCTGCGGCTGAACTGTGAAGTGTACGGCGGACCGATTCTGGCAACCTTTTCGGATCGGGATTTGGCACTGGCCGGTCGCGTACTGGTGCGTGACAGCAGCAAGCGCGACGGCGTGCGCAGCGCCCTGGTGGACAGCGGCCGGGCGCTGGTGCGGCTGCCGAACCTGCCGATTCACCTGAACCGAAGCGTCAATGAAGATGGCTTGAAGCTGCACAAACACCGCGAACTGAACTTGCTGCTGGCAAGCCTCAACGAGGCATTGCCGGCACGTGATCAGTTCAATGATTGGCTGGCCGGCGCTGCCGGTTGCAGCCGCAGCGACATTCTCAGTTTTGAGTTGCTGGCGTATGACACCCAGCCGGGCGCGTATTTTGGCCGTGATCAGGAATTTCTGGCCAGTCGCCAGCTCGACAATCTGGGCTCCTGCCATGCAGCGCTCGAGGCGCTGGTCCACGCACCTGCCGATGCCGCAACGCAAATCATCGCGCTGTTTGACCACGAAGAAGTGGGCAGTGGCAGCTATCACGGCGCCGATGGTGATTTCCTGCTGCAAGTCCTGCAACGGATTGCGCAGTCGCAAAGTGCAGACGCAGACGCCACCGCCAAACTGCTGGCCAACAGCTGGCTGCTGTCGGCCGACATGGCACATGCCTGGCACCCGAGTCATCAAGATTGCTACGACGGGCTGCATCATCTGAAAGTCAACGCCGGTGTGGCGCTGAAGATCAACAGCAGCCAGCGCTACGCCACCAATGCACTGGGTGAAGCACTGTTCATGCAACTGGCCGAGCGGGCGCAAGTGCCGGTGCAGAAATATGTCCACCGGGCGGATTTGTCATGCGGCACAACGATAGGACCGATCAGCGCCGCCCGGCTTGGCGTGCGCTCACTGGATGTCGGGGTGCCGATGTGGGCAATGCACAGCGCACGGGAAAGCTGCGGCGCACTTGATCAAGGTCACTACATTGATTTGATGCGGGTGTTTTTGCAGCACTGATGATCGTTTGAAAGTAGCTGGTGCGGTTCAAACCCCAACCAACCGGCCGCAACTCCCATAGAAAAGGCGCCTTTCGGCGCCTTTTCTCGCTACAGACTCGACTCAGAACTCGTAACTCAAGCCAGTCAGCAAGCTTGTGTCGGTTTCTTCGATACCGCCCGGCGGTTCGCTGTCGTGGTCAACAGTCAGCATCACCTTGAGACTGAGCCGGCCATCGATTTGCACGCGGAAGTTGAACAGGTTCAACATCCGGAAACCTTCCATGCCTTGCAGGGCTGGCTGCCAATAGAGGGTATTGACCAGCGCGCTGCGCTCGTTGATTTCGTACTTCATGACCCAGTAGAAGTTGCCGAAAATGCCGGATTCGTCTTCGCTCGGATACGGCGGCACAGCATCGATTTGCTCATCGGAGTAAAACAATCCGGCTGCCAGCGTATGTTGCATCCGCTGCGCCGGTTGTGACAGCGCAAAACGGACGCCGCCCCCGGCGATCTCCCGGTTGCTCAACCGGCGAAATTCATTCTGTTCCAGCTGGCCATACAACTCGAATGCGGTATTGGCGCTATAGGCGTCGATGAAGCGGCCGTGCAAAAACGTGCTGTCGGCATCCTTGATCTCGTTCGACTGGCCATAGTCGTAACCGAACACAATGAAGCCGGTGTCTTCGCCGTCGAACCAGTCCGAGCGGGCACCCAGCTTTACCGCTTGCCGATCGCTATTGCCGGATTTGATTTCAAGTGCGGCTTCGGTGTTGCCGCTCCAGCCGATTCGGGTCGGTTGGGCGTGCAGGTTTTCAATATTGACGACCGCGCTGGCCGGGATGGCGATAACGCCGGCACAAAATGCCAACGCACTACGTACTGCCCACTGCATTGCTCACTCCACCAAAATTACGTCTTAAACCCAAAAAGAACTCAAACGCTATCCATTGCCCTGTGCAGCTCGCCAAGATAATTGGCGACTGGCCGGTAGAAATCCGGATCTTCCCAGTAGCCGTTGTGACAGCCCGGATTCCAGGAAGTCGCGGCGCTGCCGACATTGATTTCGATGTCATCGGTCACCGCTTTCGCGTAGGCATCGTTGATGCCTTTCAGCGGGTAGGCAATGATGTCGTCTTTGTCGTAGAAATTGAGCCACTTGACCTGCTGTCGCAGCCGATCGGACAGCTGCGGTCCAGTGACCCGTATGGCGCGATTGAAATCGCCCGGCTGATCGGCATACACCGCCAGCGGGCTGCCAAACGTGATGAAACCGGCGAGCGTCTGGAACTGCTCAAAGGCGGTGAGGCCCGGCACCAGACCACCGATGCGCGCCTGCTCGATCTGCAGGTCATAAATGTAATTCGACAGAATCACCGAGCCGAACGAGTGCGCCAGCAACACCAGTGGCGTTTTTTCCTGATCGATGCGGCGGTGGGTGGCCAGCTTGGCCAGCTGTTCTTTCACCCGGCCATGCAGGGCCGGATAGACCGGAAAGCCGGATTGCGGCCGATAGGCCAGCGACGTGCCGAGGTAGTCGACAAACAGTTCGCGCAGGCCGGGATAGGCCAGATCGTTGCGGTAGTTGACCGCTTTCAGCGTCCGGGCGTGGCGCTCCTGCACCAGATCGCCCCAATAAATCTCCTGCCAGACCAAATCGGTGTCAGTACGACGCTTGTCGCCGCGCAGATAGCTCTCGGTAACCCGATGCTTCAGTTCCACCGAGTAGTGCTGATCGGCACTGCCCATGCCATGCACCACCGCAACGGCAATTTGCTGTGTCATGCCCCCTCCTTTACCAGCCGGCATTCGACTTATCAGGGACGTGGAGGTCCCATTGCCGGCAACACGCCGCGCATGGTGGCGAATGCCTTGCACCGCAGCAAGAAGAAAAATGCACGGCTGTGAAGCCGTGCCGACGCGCCCGCCACGGTGACTGCCCGCGTTGCGGGCGCTGCCGCCCCCACTGCCGACTATGATGGGGGCAGCAATCTGTCGAGCGGAGCGACTGCCATACTTGACGGGTGCACGGACCGGGAGTAGCTTTCCGAACTGCTCCGACCACATGGAATCCTGTTATGGCAACCCTGATTGGCTTGGCCGTTTTGCTGTTTTTCCTCGGCTTCTGTGCCTACCACCGGCTGTCGCTGGTAACGGCTGCATCGGCCGCCCTGCTGGCCCTGCTGGCCTGGAAATGGGCTCATGGCCTCAGCTTTGTCTCCTGGCTGGTATTTGCCGGCCTGGTGGTGCTGTTGATGACCCCGCTTCGCCGGCGCCTGCTGTCAGCACCGCTGCTGGGTCTGTACCGCAAAGTCATGCCGACCCTGTCGCGCACCGAAAAGGAAGCGCTT
This sequence comes from Permianibacter sp., assembly GCA_041914645.1. Classification (GTDB taxonomy): domain Bacteria; phylum Pseudomonadota; class Gammaproteobacteria; order Enterobacterales; family Permianibacteraceae; genus Permianibacter. The sequence goes on along the minus strand of JAYSCY010000012.1, from coordinate 2,436 downwards.
GAGGCCGGCACCACCTGGTTTGAAGCCAAGATATTTTCCGGTGCACCAGATTGGAAGGAACTGCATGCGCTGCCGGCGCCGCGGCTGTCGGCCGAAGAACAGGCCTTTTATGATCATCAGGTACAAACGGTCTGCGCGATGACCCGTGACTGGGAAGTCAGCCACGAGCGCGCCGATCTGCCGCCGGAAGTCTGGCAATACCTGAAAGATCAGGGTTTCTTTGCTTTCATCATTCCGCGCAAATACGGCGGCCGCGAGTTCTCGGCCTATGCCAACTCGCAAATCCTGATTGCGCTCAATTCGGCCAGCCCGACCCTCGGTTCCACGGTCGCCGTGCCAAACTCGCTCGGCCCGGCTGAACTGCTGCTGCACTACGGCACCGAAGAGCAAAAGAATCATTATCTGCCGCGCCTCGCCAAGGGCGAAGAAGTGCCCTGCTTTGCCTTGACCTCACCGGAAGCCGGCTCCGATGCCGGCGCCATTCCGGACACCGGTATCGTCTGCAAAGGCATGTGGAACGGTCAGGAAATTCTCGGTATGCGGCTAACCTGGAACAAGCGCTATATCACGCTGGCGCCGGTCGCCACCGTGCTTGGCCTTGCGTTCAAATTGCATGACCCGGACAAGCTGCTGGGCGGCGAAGAAGATTACGGCATCACCTGTGCGCTGATCCCGACCAACACACCGGGTGTGCAAATTGGCCGCCGGCACTATCCGCTGTCGATTCCGTTCATGAACGGTCCGACACAGGGCAAGGACGTATTCGTACCGCTCGATTACATCATCGGCGGCCCGAAAATGGCCGGTCAGGGCTGGCGCATGCTGGTCGAGTGCCTGTCGGCCGGTCGCGCGATTTCGCTGCCGGCCTCTGGCACCGCCGGTACCAAAGTGGCGGCGCACGCCACCGGCGCTTACGCCCGCATTCGTCAGCAATTCAAGTTGCCGATTGGCTACATGGAAGGCGTTGAAGAAATGCTGGCCCGGATCGGCGGCATGGCCTACGCGGCCGACGCCGTTCGCACCTTCACCACCGCTGCTGTTGATGCCGGCGAGAAGCCGTCGGTCGCGGGCGCCATCGTCAAATACCACTGCACCGAGCTCGGCCGCAAAGCCATTATCGATGCGATGGATGTGCACGGCGGCAAGGGCATCTGCCTCGGCCCGAACAATTATCTCGGTGTCGGTTACCAGTCGTTGCCGATTGGCATTACCGTCGAAGGCGCCAACATTCTCACCCGCAATCTGATCATTTATGGACAAGGCGCCATTCGTTGCCATCCGTATGTGCTGGCGGAAATGCAGGCCGCGCAGAATCCGGATCCGGTTGTCGCATTGAAAGAATTCGATGCCGCGCTCTGGGGCCATATCGGCTTCGCCATTTCCAACAAGGTGCGCGTGCTCTGGCTCGGTTTGACCGGTGCCAAACTGGCATCGACGCCGGTCAGCGATTTCACTGCCGGCTACTACCAACAGCTGTCACGGTTGTCGGCAGCGCTGGCGCTGTGGAGCGACATCAGCATGGCGGTGCTGGGCGGCGAACTGAAGCGCAAGGAAAAATTGTCGGCGCGACTTGGCGATGTCCTGAGCCACCTTTACATCGGCGCCAGCGTGCTGAAGTTCTTCCATGACAAGGGCAGCCCGGAGCACGACAAACCGTTGGTGCAGTGGGCAATGAACCATGCGCTGTTCAGTGTGCAGGAAGCCATTTACGGCTTGGCCGATAATTTCCCGAACCGTTTGGTGGGTCGGGCATTGCGTCGACTAGTGTTCCCGTATGGCCGCTCGTTCAAGGCACCGAGCGACAAGCTGGGTCATCAGGTTTCGCGCTTGCTGCTGAACCCGGGCCTCGCCCGCAGCGAACTGGTCAGCGGCATCTACATGCAGCACGATGAACACAACCCCTACTCGGTGTTGGAGCGGGTGCTGCGCGATACCGTTGCCGCCGAGCCGATCTGGAAGCGCCTGCGCAACGAACTGCCGGACGCCAAATCGCTGCTGCCGGCCGATCTGCTGGCCCGGGCGATTGCTGCCGACAAAGTCAGCGAAGATGAAATCGCGCTGCTGCAGCGACAGGAGTATGGCCGCCAGAAAATCATTGCCGTGGATGATTTTGATCCGGCTGATTTGCCGCGCGCGCAGTTCCAGCGTCGGGAAAAAGCGACCTTGGCCCGCTCGGAGAAAGTTGCCTGACAGGCATGCTCTTCAAACAAAACGCCCGGTCATGCCGGGCGTTTTGTTTTGGTTACAGACCGAATACCGCAGTCATGGCGGACTTCAGGATAAATAGCGGGACATCGGAAACGGTTGCAGCGGCAATCGCACCGAGAAGGAATCCGGAACAGAAATGAAAACGCCGCGCAAAGCGCGGCGTTTTGAATAAGTGGCGGAGCGGACGGGACTTGAACCCGCGACCCCCGGCGTGACAGGCCGGTATTC
>JAYSCY010000011.1:19614-111067 GCA_041914645.1 Permianibacter sp. | reverse complement strand
CTGCCAGCTGCCTGGCCAGCGCGCCGCCACCGCCGTAGTAGGGCAGAACTTCGTCGCGAAAATAGAAACTCATCACGCTGGCGACAGCCGCACCGTCCTTGCGGACGGTCAGTATCTCGCACTGTTCACCAAACACTTTGCGCAGGGTATGAAAGTACCGGCGTGGAAATGCGGGCGTGCCAAGGTTGCGCAGGCTGATGTCATAGCAGTTGAGAAAATCGTCAAGTGACTCATCAATACTGTAATCGAGACCATTGCCAATGGCCTTGCGGACCATTGCCCGCTGCTTTCGCGGAATGGCGTTCAGGTCCGTCTCGGCATCGCCGGAAATCGCTTTTCGAAACGTCACATGCAGTTGCCGTCTCGGCCGGTTGCTGGGCAGCAATTGCGATGCGGGTTCACGCTGGCGAAATTCCAGAGTGCCCACCCCCAGTTTGTGGGCGAGCCGGCAGGCTTCGGCATCGAGCTCAGCACGGACCTGTTCATCGTTGGCGAGGATGCCGCCATAAACGCAGAACGGCAGGCTCACCAGATGATGGCCAAACAGCACACTTTTTACTTCGGCAAGCGGTAGCACGCCGACCAGCTGCTCGCCTCGACGAGCGTGCAGGAAGTGGCAGCGATGACCGAGTCCTTGCTCCATCACCTGCTGCCAACCCGCCAGATGAAAGAACGTTCCATCCGGGTGCTGCCGGACATAGTCGTCCCAGCCAGTCACGTGGCAGGCATCCATGCAGCGGATGGTTACAATCGGGCTACGCGCATCCATGGCGTCAGTTACTTTCATTCGTTCAGTTCAGTTCGAGGGTTGGCGCCGCTTGCGACAGAAAAATTTCATCCATCCGGCCCCATTGAAAATCGGTCAGCAACCGCTTCAACCGCGGCGCCATCTGGTGCAAATTCAGGTAATGCCGCACCCTGGTCCGCAGATCGAGTCGCTGCGGCCGCGGTTGCTCCGGGTCAATCTCCCAGGGATGGAAATAGAACACGGCGGGCATCCGGTCACGCTCATTGACCCGGCGAATCAGGTAGCGCGACAGCGGGTACGGAAACAAGCGGAAATAGCCACCGCCGCCGGCCGGTACGTTGCGCTCACCGAAGCGGGCCGTGGTCACCGGTACTTCCAGCAGGGTTGGAGCACGGGCCGGAAAAAAGGCATGGCGCGGAGCATCCGGGACGCCGTACAGATCATGACGCACCGGATAGATGCTCGAGCTGTACCGATAGCCGGCTGCCGCCAGTTCATCAAGCGCCCAGAAATTGCCGCGTCCGATCGAGTAACTGGCGGCGCGATAGCCTTGCACCGGCACGCCGCCAATCTGTTCGAGCATGGATTTGGTCCGGCGGACATCTTCGGAAAATTGCTGCCTGTCCTGTTGATGCGCCCGGGTGTGGTCGTAACCGTGGCTGGCCAGCTCATGCCCGCCGTCGACAATGCGGCGGATCAAGTGCGGGCAACGCTCAGCGACCCAGCCGAGGGTAAAAAAGGTGGCTCGCACGCCGGCATCGCTGAACAGTTGCAACACCGTATCGGTGTTGCGTTCGACCCGCAGCGGTCGCGCGGCCCAGTCGCTGCGTTTGACGTAGGGTTCCATGGCGGAAACCTGAAAGTAGTCTTCCACATCAACGGTCATGGCGTTGATGGTTGGGGCTGCTTGAAGCGAGGCGTGGTTCATCGTGACAAGTTCTCGCCTAAAACTGCAGCACGAATTCGGCAGTTATCCTTGCCTCTTCGTAACTTTGCAGATCGCGCTGGCTGACACGGTCCGCATGTTGAAGACTGAGCGATGCATAGCTGCGCTCGGAAAATTCATTGCGAATGCCGAAGCTGTAGAGCAAAAAATCTTCCAGCAGTCCGGTCTGGGTATAGCGGGTATGCAAGTCGCGGTACTGCGCCTTCAGGTGATAGGAACCGGTTAGCGGCCAGTCGATTGCCAGCACGACATCCTCACCTTCGCTGTCAAGAAATGTGCGCTCGAGATAAAGCCGTTCTTCGTCGGCCAAGGTCAGCGTGATGTTGCCGCCACGGCTGCGCCAGAAAAAGGTCAGTACGGCCCGGTTTCGCTGAAAGTCGTCATCAACGATCGCATAGAAGGGTTCGATGGTGAAAAGTGGCAAGCCGCTGATGGGGTCAGTGACAATGTTGCCTTCGTCGTCAAAGATGGGGATCAGCACATCGCCATCCTGCATCAGCAACTGTTCAGTCGTGACTTCTTCGGAATAACGAAAGGTACTGCCAAATCGGCGGCCCTTGAACTTCATGTCCGCACGCCACGAAGGACCACGGACCAGACCGACGGAGGAATCCCGGTAACCGACATTGATGTCGGTGCGCCGGCTCGGCTTCCAGTTGAATTCGGCGTCTTCGTAGTCATTGCCGGACATGGCTGACAACCAGAAGCGCCGGTTCGGGGTCCACCGCAAGCCAGCGGCGCTGTAGTCGCCGTTGTACTGGCTGTCATAGCCGCTCAAATCGTTCTCGGTGGCGCCGGCCCGGCCGATCAAAGAGAAGTGGCTGGAAAAGTCATAGCTCAGGTCGAGCTGGCCTTCGCGGTAGTTGGAGTCACTCTGGCTATCCGACGCATAGTCGACATAGCGGTCACTGGCACCAATGGTCCAGTGAAAGCGAGTTGCCATCTGCTGGTTATCGATACGGCCGCGGTAAAGACTGGTCTCGGTGTCGTTCAGGGCGTCTTCGCGATTGCCTTCGCTGTCGTAATTGTTGGCACCGTATTCGGCCCGAAGGGTTGTATAGATACCGCTGCGGGTTTCATTCTCGATATACGGGGCAACGGTATAGGTGAAGTAATCGGAGCGATCGCCGGAGATATTGATATTGTCGTAGGTGTGTTTGGCATCATCCGAGACGAGGCGCTGACCAGCGCTGGCGTTGAGGTCGAGAAACAACAGGTTCTTCACGCCGGTGGTGGTACTGCGCAACGCCAGTGACGGGTTGATTTCGGTATGGTCGCCATTGTTGGCTTCAGCGCCGAGGTAATACAGCATTTGCACTGCGCCATACAGGTTGAAGTCCAGCTGGTCACTGTGCCCGCGAACGTTGACTGCCGGGCTGATCTCGGTAACCCAGTCATCCACGGGTTGGGTGTCGGACAGCTCGATGTTGTCGGAATAGATTTCGCGCAGGGACACCGACGGCGTCACTTCCAGATCGCCGGCCGATGCCGACACCGGTGCCAGTATCAGCACCAGCAACAGTGCAGGCGTCAGTGACGACAACGGAGCGAACGGACGCGAAGCAGGCATGGGTCAGTAACCGTACCCGTAGCCGTAATAGCCGGCGTCGGCTTCCTGCATGGTCTTGTTCAGCACGAACCCAACCGAGGTTTCCGGCAACGAGCCGAGTCGTTCGAGTGATTCGCGAACATCGGCACGGGTGGTTCGCTCCGCCTCGACCACGATGATGATCTGGCCCATCAAATGTGCGAGCACGCAGGACTCGGTGGTCGGCAACAGTGGCGGCGAGTCAAAAATGACCAGTCGATCGCGGTAGCGGGTCGACAGCTGCTCGGTCAGCTGCTGCATGGCGGTGGACGCCAGCAACTCCGTCGACAGATGGTGCGGGGTGCCGGCGGGCAATATGGTCAGCGTCGGCAGTTCGGTTTTGATCAGCAACTCGGCGATATCGAGCGACGGGTCGACCAGGTGATCAACCAGTCCCCGTTCGTTGCTGTAACCCAGCAACTGACTCAGCGATGGCCGCACGACATCCGAATCCACCAGCAACACGGTCTTGTCGCGTTCTGCCGCGATGCTGAGCGCGAGATTGGCGGCCGTAAAGGTTTTGCCTTCGCCGGGGTGCGAGCTGGTCACCATGATCAGGTTGGCGTGCTTGAGCGTGACGGTGCCCTTGCCGGCTGCGTTCATCAGCAGCGGTCGCTTGATGTGGCGGTACTCTTCCTTGATTTTGCTGCGAGTACCGTCCGGGACCACCATGCCGGCCTGTTGCAACCGATCCAGATTGAGTTTCAGGACCGGACGCGATGCGCGCTCCTGACCATGGGCCGGGCCATGCGACTGACGCTCGGCAGTGGCAAGCGTTGAATCTGCCTGAGGCGTTGCCGCCGTTTTGTTTTCGGTTTGTGCGAGCCGGGCAGCGGCGCGTTCGATCAAATCCATTTGCCGATCCTCGGGTCAGGAACTGAGCACTGTGGTGGCCAGTGTCTGCAGGTAGATAAGCACGGCGTAGACCGGCAACAGGGTCAGGGTCAGGCCCAGGAAAACCCAATTCTTGATCTGGCGGACCCGTGCGGCTTTCGGGCTCAGCACCATCGAGACGGTACCAAACACCGGGATCTGCAGCGTGTTCATCAGAATTTTCGGGCTGTCGAATGTGCTCAGAATCTGCGAGATCAGGAAGGCCACGCCAAGACCGGCCGCCAGGGCACCGGCAAACACGCCAGACAGCAACAATGGGCGATTCGGGCCGCTCGGCTCCGGTGGCACCCGTGGCGGATCAATGACCTGGAATTTGACGTCGGTGGTGTTCTGGTCACGATCCTGCGAGATACGCGCAAGCTCGCGTTTCTGCATCAGTTTGTCGTAATTGTCTTTGGTGACGTCATAGTCGCGGTTCAACTGGGCGAGCTCGGCTTCCACCTGCGGCAGGATGAACACCTTTTTGTCCAGTTCGGCGGCGCGGCTCTTGTACTCGGCGACCTTGGTCCGCAGCGAAGCGGAGCGAGCTTCGGCTTCGCTGAGCGAAATTTTCAATTGCTGATAGACCGGATTGGTCTCCAGTGACCCGCCGCTGCTGAACCCGCCACCGGCCTTCAGAGCCTCGGCTTTTTGCTGGTCGAGTTCGGCAATACGGTTGCGGGTATTGATCACATCCGGGTGTTTGTCGGTGTATTTGGTCAGCAATTCGTCCAGCTGCTGCTGCAACCGGGAAATGCGCAGATCGAGTTCCGGTACGTTGGCGGAGACTTTGGGGGGCGAGACCATACCGAAGGTCGGGTCCTCGCCTTGCAGTTGCCGGCGCAGTTCGGCTGCCAGATTTTCAGCCTGACGCAGTTCCAGCTGCGCTTCTTCGACCAGCTTGTTGGCATCCTGCAGGCGCTGGTAATAGTCACGCCCCTGTTCTGGCATCAAGCCGAGATTCTTGCGCTTGAAGTCTTTCAGCCGGGTCTCGGTTTCGTTCAGCCGAACGGCGTATTCCTCAATTTGCCGGTCGAGAAAACGCTGGGCGCTGTCAGTGTCCTGCCGGGAGTCGCCAAGCGCCTGTTCGATGAACAGATTCAGCAATGCCTGCACGACTTTTTTGGCGGTGTCCGGGCTGTTGGCCTGATAGGTGATGGAGTACAGATCGTTGTTGCCGGCGCGGCGGAACTGGATGTTCTTTTCCAGATCTTCCAGCAGCTCTTCGAATTCGGCTTCACTGTTGCTTTTCAGATCCAGATCGGCGGTACGAACCACTTTTTCCAGATTGGGTCGGGCCAGAATGGTCTGTTGCAACTGGCGGACCCGCTCCGGCGCCGTCACCGGCACCGTCATGTCATTGAGCAGGGGTTGCAGCATGGAATAGGTGTCGACCTGTACGCGGGTCGTCGCCTGATATTGATCGGGGAGCTTGATGACGACAATCCAGCCGACGATGGCGACCAGCCAAGTGACCAGCAACGCATACCAGCGCTGCCGCCACATGCCGCGCACGTAGCTGAAGAGTTGCTCAATAATGTCCTGCATGTCGGCGTTCCGTGCGAACTGTTTTTATATCGGTTGAGCCGCTACTGCGCGCGCATCCGAGCGCGCCAGCGGCCATCGATCAGAAGAAGGCTTCGGGGATGATGATCACATCGCCCGGCAACAATTCAGCGTTGGCGCTGATGTCACCGTCACGGACCAGATCCTCGAGCCGGACCGCAAACTGTTGCTGCTGGCCGTTGAGCACCCGAATTACGGTGGCTTCATTGCCGGCGGCGTAATCGGTCAGCCCGCCGACCGCGATCATGACGTCAAGCAGGGTCATGTTCTGGCGATAGGACAGCGACTGCGGCTTGCTGGCTTCGCCAACCACCCGGACCTGCTCTGAGTACGGACCGACAAAATTGGTGGCGGTAACCGTGACGATCGGGTCCTTGATATAGGACGCCAAGGCCTTTTCCAGATCGCGTGCGAGCTGGGTAGGGGTCTTGTTGGCGGCCATCACGTCCTCGACCAGCGGGGTCGTGATGCGGCCGTCGGGGCGCACTGTGACACTGGAGCTGACGTCCGGGTTACGCCAGACGAAAATGCTGAGCCCGTCACCGGGACCAATCAGGTACTGGTACTGAGCGGGATCGGTCGTGAACGGCTGCTTGGGGGCGGCGGCGGGCAGGTAAGCAATGCTGCTGCCACAGGCGCTGAGCCACGATGCGACAAGGCTGGAGACAACTAGAGCGGCGAAAATACGGGGTGCGCGGCGCATATGGAGAGACCTCTCGTTCCGTTGCATGGCCATGGGGTTCCGTCCCAGGCGGCTATTGTGGGCCGCCATCGTGAACTTGGCAAGAAAGCTGACAGCAAGTGTAAATGACGCACTGCAGCACCAGTTTGCAATGGACGTCTAAACGTGCGAAAGTCGGTCATCGCCCGTCCGTTTTCCCGTCTGTTGAGGCCCGCCGTGACCGTTCGTGAATCCCTTGGAAAAGACCGTATTCGCTTCCTGCTGCTGGAAGGCGTCCACAGCAAGGCTGTCGACTACCTGAAAGCCGATGGCTATACCAACATTGGCTATTTCGAGAAGGCGTTGCCACCGGATCAGCTGGAGGCCGAGCTCGGCCAGGCCCATTTTGTCGGCATCCGCTCGAACACCCAGCTCACCGCTGATCTGCTGAAGAAGGCGGGCAAGCTCAATGCCATCGGCTGCTTCTGCATCGGCACCAACCAGGTCGATCTGGACACCGCCCAGGCGCTGGGCATTCCGGTATTCAATGCTCCGTTTGCCAACACCCGTTCCGTTGCCGAACTGGTGCTCGGCGAAATCATCCTGTTGCTGCGCCGGGTGCCGGAGAAAAGCGCCGCCGCCCATCGTGGCGAATGGCAGAAAGCCGCCAACGGCTGCTATGAAGCGCGCGGCAAGACGCTCGGTATCATCGGCTACGGCCATATCGGTACCCAGCTCGGCATTCTGGCCGAGAACCTCGGCATGAAAGTGCGCTATTACGATGTCGAAAACAAACTGGCGCTGGGCAATGCCCAGTCAGTGGCGACGCTTGATGAACTGCTGACCGTTGCCGATGTGGTGACGCTGCATGTGCCGGAAACCGTGCAGACCAAGAACATGATCGGGGCCACCCAATTGGCCAAGATGAAGCCGGGTGCCTTGTTGATCAACGCTTCACGCGGTACGGTCATCGATATCGAAGCGTTGTATGGCGTGCTGAAAAGTGGCCATCTGGCTGGTGCTGCCATCGATGTGTTTCCGAAGGAGCCGAAATCGAACAAGGACGAGTTCATCTCGCCGCTGCGTGAATTCGATAACGTGATCCTGACGCCGCACATTGGCGGATCGACTCAGGAGGCGCAGGCCGCAATCGGCATGGAAGTAATCGAGAAGCTGGTCAAGTACAGCAATAACGGTTCGACCCTGTCAGCGGTCAATTTTCCGGAAGTGTCGCTGCCGACCCACGTTGGCAAGCACCGCTTGCTGCACATTCACCGCAACGAGCCGGGTATTTTGCGTCAGGTCAACAATATTTTTGCCGACGGCAACATCAATATTTCGGCCCAGTATCTGCAGACCAATGCCGAAATCGGTTACGTGGTCACCGACATCGATCAGGAGTCGAGCGATCTGGCGTTTGAAAAACTGAAAGCGATTCCGGGCACGATTCGGGCGCGGCTGCTGTACTGAGCGACGCGGAGCAGAAAGAAAAAGGACGGCATGCCGTCCTTTTTTTTGACTGGATCAGTGCTGGCTATTGCAGGCGGAACAACAGGATTTCGCCGCTGGTCCGCGAATCGATACGCCACTCTCCTGCAAGTGAATCGCTGTCGGTCAGCGTTTCCGGTTCCGGATATCCTGCTGCGAAAACAAGATTCAAATTTACGGTATGGCGGACGCCACCGCTGCCGTCGTAGGCCTTGGTCAGGCTGACGACATCGTTGTTGATGGTGCCGTCCAGCGTCGCCGCGAGACCGGTCGACGGCTCGCTGCCAAAGGTTTGCACTTCTATCAACCGACCACTGACCCGGTTGCCCTTGGTTTCAAGCACCATGGAAACCGGTACGGTTCCGGTTTCATTGAAACTTGCGCCCGGGGAGTAATAGCCCACCCACAACCCGTCCAGCAGGCCGTCGGCAAACGCCGGCATGGCCAAGGTACTGGTCAACAGCAGCAAACCAAACAAGCGTTGCATGACCTTCTCATCACAACAGCGGAACCGACTCGCAGGGTAGTCGAGTGGGCGCGTCGTTGGCTATCAGTTTGCGAACGAGCGGTGATTTCATGACAGCGGACCGGCGTGTGGTGGCAGCAGGCGATTTGCCAGCGCGAAGCGATACCCGTTTTGGGGTAAGAGTCGGGGCCAGAATCGGGGCCAGAATCGTTGCAAGGTAACGCCCGAAGGGGGCTGAGTAGCGCTGACATTGCGCGGTGTTCCGGATTGCCCGGCCGACTCCGGGCGGTGGCCCCAATCCGCACTGGCAAGACTTGAGGGGGCGAGTGCCTGCCTGTCTGAATGCGGTGGTTCGGCCCGGCATGTCCGCTAGCGCCAAGTAATAATGATTCTCGTTTGGCTTCGGCTTCGGTACAATCGCGCCCTGTTTCGAGGCGGTCAGTGGCCGGGGGCAGGTGGCCCAATCCGGCAGTCCGCCTCAAGGTGGCAATTTTCCAGTCAGGAGCATGCGGAATGAAGCGTTGGCTGATGGTGATGGCTTGGGCGGTCAGTGGTCTGGTGTCGGCGGCAGATGAAGTCGTGGTGTATTCCGCGCGTATCGAAGACCTCATCAAGCCGGTGTTCGAGGCCTATACCAAGGAAACGGGCGTTGCGGTGCGATTCATCACCGACAAGGAAGGCCCGCTGCTGACCCGTATCAAGAGCGAGGGCGCCAACACCGATGCCGATCTGCTGATCACGGTGGATGCCGGCAATCTCTGGCAGGCGGCCAATGAAGGCATCCTGCAGGCCGTCGACTCGAAAACCCTGACGGCCAATGTGCCGGCCTCGCTGCGGGATCCGGGCAACCAATGGTTCGGTCTGTCGATTCGCGCCCGTACCGTGTTCTTCAATCCGGACAAGGTGAAGGCCAGCGAGCTGTCGACCTACGAAGATCTGGCCGAAGCGAAATGGCGTGGCAAGCTTTGCCTGCGCTCGTCAAAGAAAGTCTACAACCAGTCACTGGTTGCCATGCTGATCGCGCAGCATGGTGAAGGCAAAACCGAAACTATCGTCAAAGGCTGGGTGGCCAATCTGGCAACCGAACCGTTTCCGGACGATACCAAGCTGCTGGAAGCCATTCATGCCGGCCAGTGCGCGGTGGGCATCGCCAATACCTATTACTACGGACGTCTGGCGGAAAAAATTCCGGCGTTGAATGTGCAATTGTTCTGGCCGAACCAACAGACCAGCGGCGTGCATGTCAACATTGCCGGCGCCGGTGTCACTCGGCATGCCAAGCACAAGGCCGCTGCCGTCAAGTTGCTGGAGTGGCTGAGTTCGCCGACTGCACAAAGCCTGTTTGCCGACCGCAATCTGGAGTATCCGGTCAATCCGACGGTGAAAGCGGATGCAACCGTTGCAGCCTGGGGCAGTTATAAGGCCAATTCCGTCAATGTCGGCAGGGCCGGTGAATTGCAGGCCGCTGCGGTCCGATTGATGGATCGCGCCGGCTACCGCTGAGTCATTTTCGGTTTGCTGCAAACACAATGCCGGCACCGCGCCGGCATTGTGTTTTGATGTTGTCGACACGCGGCCATCATCAAGGTGCTGGCGTGAGCACGGAACCGCTGCAATGACGGAAAGCCTGTTAAACCTGCGACCGGGAGTTGTCCGGACGTGACCCAAACCCGCCTCGCCCGTGCCTACGCTGCCGGACACCGCTGGCCGCGCCTGAGCAGGGCTCATGTTGCCGCGCTCGTGCTGGTGGCGCTGGCATTGCTGCCGCTGGTGATACTGCTGGCGCAATTCTTGTTTCCGCAGCCGGAGATCTGGCAGCACTTGCGTGAGTGGGTGTTGCCACGGGTGCTGGCTAACACCGTGTGGTTGTTGGCGGGCGTATTGGCAGGTGTGTTGCTGCTCGGCATTCCACTGGCGTGGCTGACGGCGGTCTGCGAATTTCCTGGCCGGTCCTTTTTCCGTTGGGCCTTGTTGTTGCCACTGGCGATGCCGGCCTATGTGCTGGCATTTGTTCACGTTGGCCTGTGGGATTACACCGGCCCCATTCAAACGGCATTGCGTACCGTGCTGGGTGATCAGCTGAACTTGCCTGCGGTGCGCTCGCGTCTCGGCGTCATTGTGGTGATGAGCTGCGCGTTCTATCCCTATGTCTATCTGTTGGCCCGCAGCGCTTTTCTGAGCCAGGGGCGGCGGGCGCTGGAGGTGGCGGCATCGCTGGGACTGTCGCCGTGGCAAGGCTTCTTGCGGGTGGCTCTGCCCTTGGCAAGACCCGCGCTGGTGGCGGGTGCGACGCTGGCCATGATGGAGACCCTGGCCGATTTTGGCACCGTCAGAGTGTTCAATTACGACACCTTCACCACCGCGATCTACCAGAGCTGGTTCGCGTTGTATTCGCTGCCGGCCGCGGCACAACTGGCATCATTGTTGGCACTGTCGGTGTTGATTTTGGTGGTGTTGGAGCGGCAATTGCGCTCCGAACGGCGGTACGGCACCAGCACCCGCGCCAGTGCGTCGCTGCCGCGCATGCGCCTGCACGGCTGGCGTGCGCTGTTGGCCACCTTTTGGTGTGCGCTGGTGTTGCTGCTTGCGTTCGCGGTGCCACTGCTGCAACTGCTGATCTGGGCGGCACAGCGTCTTGGCGATGATGTCGATGCGCGCCTGCTGAGCTTCAGCACGCGTTCCTTGCTGTTGTCAGGGTTGGCTGCCGTGCTGGTAACCAGTACGGCGATGTTGTTGGCGTATCTCCAGCGACAACATCGTGACCGCATCATGCAATCGGCGGTGCGCCTGTCGCTGCTTGGCTATGCCATTCCCGGTACAGTGCTGGCGGTTGGTTTCTTCATTCCGCTTGCCTGGCTGGATGGGCAGCTGGTGACGGTCGCCCACGCAGTGGGCTGGGACGTGTCGGCAGTGCTGCGCGGCGGCTTGCTGGCAATGCTGTTGGCCTATTTGGTCCGGTTTTTGGCGGTGGCACATGAACCACTGGAAAGTGGCTTGAGTCGGATCACCGCTCATCAGGACGATGCCGCGCGCAGCCTCGGCATCACCGGGTTCGATTTGTTGCGCCAGATTCATTTGCCACAATTGCGGCCAGCGCTGCTGACGGCATTGCTGATGGTTTTTGTTGATGTCATGAAGGAAATGCCCATCACGTTGATGACTCGGCCATTTGGTTGGGACACCCTCGCGGTGCGGGTGTTTGAAATGACCAGCGAAGGACAGTGGGATCGGGCCGCCATACCGGCACTGGCGATTGTGCTGGCCGGCTTGCTACCAGTCTGGTTGCTGGTGCGACAGAGTGAACGGCCATCGCTGCAGCAGCCGCCCATCGTGGCAGCAACTGGGAGCAGTGTGTGAGCACAGAAAAAATGACGGCACCGGCAGCGCCTGACAGCGCGTCAATTGTGTCGAACGCAGTTCCGCTGCTTGCTGTGCGCGACTTGCAACTCGGCTACAACGGCAGCAGCATCGTCAGTGGCTTGTCCTTCAGTTTGGCGGCCGGTCAGATTGCTTGCCTGCTTGGTGCTTCTGGCAGCGGCAAGACCACAATCCTGCGAGCAATCGCCGGCTTTGAGCCGATCCAGCATGGCGAGATTGTGCTGGCCAACGAGTGCATCAGCTCACCGACGCTGCATCGTCCGGCACATCAACGCCGCATCGGCATGGTGTTCCAGGATCATGCGCTGTTTCCCCACCTGACCGCGGCCGAAAATATCGGTTTTGGTCTGCGCGCACTGGCGCGCGCAGAACGCTCCAATGTCGTGGCGGAGATGCTGACACTGGTTGGCCTGGCAGAATTTGCCAACCGTTATCCGCATGAGTTGTCCGGTGGTCAGCAGCAGCGGGTGGCGTTGGCACGAGCGCTGGCACCGCAACCGCAATTGCTGTTGCTGGACGAGCCGTTTGCCAACCTAGATGTCGAGCTGCGCGAACGACTCGGCCTGGAGGTGCGGCAACTATTGAAAGCCAGAAATGTCGCGGCCATCCTGGTCACCCACGATCAGCACGAGGCGTTTGCCATTGCCGATTACATTGGCGTGCTGCAGGCAGGGCAATTGAGCCAGTGGGCAACGCCCTATCAGCTCTACCATGAACCGGCTAACCGGTTTGTCGCGGATTTTATTGGGGAAGGCGTCTTGCTGCCCGGCAAAGTGGTGAGCCCGGATTGGGTCGAGATCGAACTCGGTTGTGTCAAGGGTGGCGTGCCGAAGGATTGTTGCGTCGGCTGCGCAGTCGATGTGCTACTGCGACCCGATGATGTCCTGCACGATGACGCCAGCCACCTGACTGCCCGAGTCGTCGCCAAAACGTTTCGCGGGGCCGAGTTTCTCTACATGCTGGAGCTGCCATCGGGTCAGCGCCTGCTGTCGCTGGTGCCGAGTCACCACAACCATGCGATAGGTGAAGCGATTGGCATTCGTCTGGAACTGGATCATGCGATCACCTTTGCGCCACAGTCGGCCAGCTGACTGCGGTACCTGTTCGTTGGCTATTCGGCAAACCAGCGCGCACCGGTCTGGCTGCTGACACTGACATAGCCGCGCTGGCAGTCCTGCACCAGCGAGCAGAATTGTTCACGGGTCAACTCCAGCAACTCTTCATGATCACCGGCTTCCAGATACACCGTCGGTTTGTGACAGAGGCTGTCGTCAATCACGGTCTCAACCGCATAGGCAACACCAAAGGCCGGCACGGCACCAGGCCGACAGTCATTGAATTGATTGACCACGGTCGCTTCGTCAACCAGATGAAAGTGGCGACCAGTCAGTTGCGTCAGGTGATGCAGGCTGAGTTGCCGGTCGGCCGGGATCAAGGCAAGCAGAGGCTGCTGTTGCTCATCCTCGACCAGCACCGCCTTGACCATCTGGTCGAGCGGAATGCCGCAACAACTGGCGGTACGGGCACTGCCTTCGCTGTAGGGATGACGGCGTCGGGTGTATTGCACGCCCTGCCGGTGCAGATAGGTTTGTACGCGCGTAGCAATGGTCATGGCGCCGCTCCCGTAACCGGAGGGACGCGCATCTTACTCGCGGCGTTCGCTGCCTGCGGTTTTCAGAAACAAGCGGCGCAAGGCGACCGTGGTCGTCATTGAAAACAGGAATAAAAAAACGGCCGCTGGTGCGGCCGTTCGATTTCTGGTGACAGTTCCGTTATTGCAGCGCCGGGGTGTTCTCGGCGAAATATTCGTGGTTGTCGGCATTGTCCAGTGCCTGGGTCGGGTTGCTGATGGCCAGACTCTTGGCGGCAGATTGACCGTAGGCATGATCATCGGTTGCAGCGACCACGTTGAAATGGCTCAGCTCGTGCACGATGGTGCCGCCCTTGGAGTCGGTACCGGTCATCGGTGCGCCCCAAAAGGCATTGCACAGATAGATGCGGTACGGCTGGGTTGGGTACACGTAGGCATACGCGCTGCTGGTGCAACCGCAATCGAACACCAGCGACTTGTTGTCGAGCGCATCGTCAATGTTGATGAAGTGGTTGGTCGCGGTAGTCCAGCGGCTGGCGATGTAGCTGCCAAACCAGGTTTTGTAACGCGTGCTGGTGGCACGGGTCGACGTCGGCCGATTCTGCAGATAGCTTTTCGCGTTGGTCGCCATGGTGTTGGCGGCGCTGACCGCGCTGGCAATGGTGGTTCGACGCGAGCTGCTGCAGTTGGCCGCATAGCTGACACCCTGCATGGTGATCGGGCCACTGGCGTAGGCCGACTGCAGGTTCTTTTCAATCAGCGATTCGCTGGCGCCTTGCACCCAGACAATCACCGATGGCGAGGTGCCGATACCGGCAACGGCTTCAGCGGCCTTGCTGCTGCTCAGTGCCTGCTCGGCCGGCAGAAAGTGGTGCGGCGCGTACTGCACCTGATAGCTGCCGGTGACGGTAAAGTCGAATTGGGTCGACAGCTCGACCGTGCGACTCAGGGTTTCCCCAGCTTTCAACAGCAGGAAATCGGCAGCGGTTGGTTTGCCGCGCTTGTAATGCTTGCCGATGTACAACACTTCGCGGCCATCACGGCTCACTTCAAAGAAGGATGTTTCGTCGGTTTCGCCGGGAATATCCCACTTGAGCAGGCGCAGTGGCCGATTGCCGTTGTTGCGGATCTCGACGATGAATTCGACATCGTCGCTGGCGGTCAGCGCGCTTTTGACCGGTCGCAAGTCGACCGACAGATCGCGGTTGATGGTTTGTGCGTGAACAACCGATGCCTGGGTGCTGGCGAGCAGCAACAAGGCAAGCAGGCGTTTGAAAGCATGATGCATGATGAACCTCCCTCTGGCTTATCGTTACCGACCGAGTCGCACGCGGGAGCAGCACGGAGCCTGCAGCGAATCGGGTCGGGCAGCCGTCTTCGCGCACAGACTGCGCTGAAGCGAACTGCAGCTATTGCACCGACCCCTCCGCTGGTGCGCGGACAAATTGGGCAAGAAGCGGCGTGCTGTCAAGACGGAATGGGCGAGGAATGTGACGTGGTGGCAGTGGTCGATACAAACTGAAATGTCGCCACCACAAAGCGATACAAGACTGTCAGTGAAACAAACAAAAAACGCGCCGTTGGCGGCGCGTTTGGGCAGGCAACAGCAATTGCCTTACAGCTTCGGAATCCGAATGGTACTGACCATCAAGGACCCGGACAGGGCAAACATCAGCACCAGCGGGTGCAGTACGCCGGGACCCAGTTGCAGGTGGCCGAACCAGAGTGCATCACCAATGCGCCCCTGAGCGGCGGCAACAGCCAGCACCACCACCAGCAAGGTCGAGCTCGGAATCGGCGTGCCTTCAAAGAATTTCACTTTGCCACTGCTGTTCTCGGTCATCGCTTCGGCGGTGATGTTGTAACGGGCCAGTCGGCTGACACCACAAGCCACGAAGCAAACCAGAATCAGGGCATCCCAGAGCCCGTGCATGCCAGAGCTGTAGGCAATGGCGGCGGGGGCAACACCAAACGAGATCACGTCGGCGAGCGAGTCGAGTTCACGGCCCAGTGCCGATTGTTCCTGACGCCAGCGAGCGATGCGGCCATCGAGGATGTCAAATATCAATGCCGCCGGAATGAATCCGGCCGCCATCAACAGGTAATCGACTTGCTGGGTCTGCAGAAAGGCCATGGCGGCGAAAACCGAGGCCATGCCACAGAAGGCGTTACCGAGCGTGAACCAATCCGCCAGATGAAATTCGCGGATCATCGAGAAAGGTTTCTTGCCATTCATGCGGCTGTCTTCGCCTGAGGGGGACCGGCGGCCTGCTGCCACCAAACGGGCGTTAGTGTAACACCGGCAGCGTAGCCGCCAAGTCACCGGCCATGCGCCACCGGGGGCCAGAAAGACCACACCCTGCCGGAGCAGGGTGTGGTCGGAACGGCCGGAACAGCAATGCTCAGTTGACCTTCTGGGCCAGTTCGCCTTTGGCGTAGCGGGTGGTCATCGCTTCCAGGCTCAGGGTCTTGATCTTCGACGCCTGACCGGCGCAATTGAACTGCTCGTAGCGCTCCTTGCAGATCGCGGCCATGGCCTTGGTCGACTCGGCCAGGAACTTGCGAGGGTCGAATTCTTTCGGGTTCTTGGCCAGAAAGCGACGGACTGCGCCGGTTGAGGCCAGCCGCAGATCGGTATCGATATTGACCTTGCGGACGCCGTGCTTGATGGCTTCCTGAATCTCGCTGACCGGCACACCATAGGTCTCGCCCAGATCGCCACCGAACTCGTTGATGATCTTCAGCCAGTCCTGCGGCACGCTCGACGAGCCATGCATCACCAGATGGGTGTTCGGGATACGGGCGTGGATTTCCTTGACCCGGCCAATGGCCAGAATGTCGCCGGTCGGCGGCCGCGAGAACTTGTAGGCGCCATGCGAGGTGCCGATGGCAATGGCGAGCGCATCGACACCGGTATCCTTGACGAAGCGGGCAGCCTCTTCCGGATCGGTTAGCAGCTGCGAATGGTCCATGGCACCTTCAGCGCCATGACCGTCTTCCTCGCCGGCCATGCCGGTTTCGAGCGAGCCGAGGCAGCCGATTTCACCCTCGACCGACACGCCGCAGGCATGCGCCATTTCGACCACGGTCTTGGTGACGCGCATGTTGTAGTCATAGTCCTTCGGAGTCTTGCCGTCTTCACCGAGCGAGCCGTCCATCATCACGGACGAAAAGCCCATCTGGATCGAGCGTTGGCAGACCGCCGGTGAAACGCCGTGATCCTGGTGCATGACGACCGGAATGTGCGGGAATTCTTCAATGGCGGCCAGAATCAGGTGGCGCAAAAATGCCGAACCGGCATATTTGCGAGCCCCTGCCGACGCCTGAATGATCACCGGCGCATCGACCGCGTTGGCGGCTTCCATGACCGCGCGCATCTGCTCCAGATTGTTGACGTTGAAAGCCGGCACGCCGTATTGGTGCTCGGCGGCGTGGTCGAGCAGTTGCCGCAGGGTAATCAGTGCCATGTCGTTATCTCCTTATCCAAACTCAATTTGTCGCGCCGACGTAGCCTGGATTAGTCGCCTCGCGGCGTAATCCCAAGTTCGCGCAGCGAACGTGAATCTTCAGCGTGCTTTCAAGCCAACTCTTACAGCGTGATTCGGGTTCAAGCAGATCACTTTGCCCGTTCGAGCAAAATCGCAATGGCGGGCAGTTCCTTGCCTTCCAGAAATTCAAGGAAGGCACCGCCACCGGTCGAGATATACGAAAGCTTTTCGCTGATGCCGTACTTGTCGACCGCCGCCAGCGTGTCACCGCCGCCGGCGAGCGAGAAGGCCGAGGACTCGCCAATTGCCAGCGCCAGCGCCTTGGTGCCTTCACCGAACTGCTCAAACTCGAACACGCCCACCGGGCCGTTCCAGACCACTGTGCCAGCTTTCTGCAGCAGCGCCGTGAACTGTTTGCGGGTTTCCGGGCCGATATCAAAAATCATTTCATCGGCGGCGACATCTTTCGCGGCTTTGACAATGGCGGGTTCGTTGGCATCAAATTTTTTGCCGACCACCACATCGACCGGCACCGGAATATCGGCGCCGCGGGCTTTGGCCTGCGCCATCAGCGTCTTCGCCTGCTCGACCAGATCCGCTTCGTACAGCGATTTGCCGACCGGGTAACCGGCCGCTGCGAGGAAGGTATTGGCAATACCGCCACCGACGATCAGTTGATCCACTTTCTGTGCGAGTGCTTCGAGGATGGTCAGCTTGGTCGACACTTTCGAGCCGCCGACAATCGCCACCAGTGGCCGCTTCGGTGCCGTCAGCGCCTTGGTCAGCGCGTCGATTTCCGCGGCCATCAACGGACCGGCGCAGGCGATTTTGGCGAACTTGGCAACGCCATGGGTTGAGGCTTCGGCGCGGTGAGCGGTACCGAAGGCATCACCAACGTAGACATCGCACAGTGCAGCGTATTGCTTGGCCAGCTCGTCGCTGTTCTTTTTCTCGCCCTTGTTGCAGCGGACGTTCTCGAGGAACACGACTTCGCCTTCCTTGAGGTCAACTCCGGCAAGGTAGTCGCTGACCAGTCGTACTGGCGCGTTCAGCCGAGCGCGGAACCACTCGACGATAGGTGCCAGCGAGTCTTCCGGCGTGAATTCACCTTCGGTCGGCCGACCGAGGTGCGACATCACCAGCACCTTGGCGCCTTTCTCGAGTGCCATTTTGACGGTCGGCAAACTGGCTTCGAGCCGCGCGGCGGAGGTGATCTTTCCATCGGCAATCGGTACGTTCAGATCTTCGCGGATCAGTACGCGCTTGCCGCGCAGATCCAGATCGGACATCTTGATAACGTTCATCGCTTATTTCGCCTTCATCATCGCAATGGCGGTATCGAGCATGCGGTTGCTGAAGCCCCACTCGTTGTCGTACCAGGCCAGAACCTTGACCAGGCGGCCATTCACCTTGGTCTGGGTCGAATCGAAAATCGACGAGAACGGCGTATGGTTGAAATCGACCGAGACCAGCGGTTCGTCGTTGTAAGCCAGCACGCCTTTCATGGCGCCGCTGGCAGCCGCTTTCATCGCGGCATTGATTTCGTCTTTCGTGGTGTCGCGCTTGGCAACGAACGACAGATCGACCACCGAAACGTTGGCGGTGGGGACGCGCATCGCGAAACCGTCCAATTTGCCGTTCAGTTCCGGCAATACCAGACCGACCGCTTTGGCGGCGCCAGTTTTGGTCGGGATGATGTTCTGGGCGGCGGCGCGGGCACGGCGCAGATCCTTGTGGTGACCGTCAACGATGTTCTGGTCGTTGGTGTAGGCATGCACGGTGGTCATCAAACCGTTTTCGATGCCGACCAGATCGTTCAGCACTTTCGCGACCGGTGCTAGGCAGTTGGTGGTGCAGGAGGCGTTCGAGACCACGGTCATGCCGCTGGTCAGGATGTTGTTATTGACGCCGTAGACAATGGTGGCATCGACATCTTCGCCACCTGGCGCCGAGATCAGCACTTTCTTGGCGCCACCGGTGAAGTGGGCCGAGGCAGCAGCTTTGGTGGTGAACTTGCCGGTGCATTCAAACACCACATCGACGCCAGCGTCGGACCATTTCAGGTTGGCCGGGTTGCGATCGGCGAAGACCTGAACGCGATCGCCATTGATGTAGATATTGCTTTCATCGTGGGTCACATCGGCATTGAAGCGGCCGTGTACGGTATCAAACCGGGTAAAGAAGGCTTCATCCTTGATCGGGTGTGAGGTATTGATGGCAGTGACGATGATCTCGTCGCGGCGGGCGTGTTCATAAATAGCCCGCAGCACGGTGCGACCGATACGACCATAACCATTGATACCGACTTTGATTGCCATTGCAAAAGCTCCTGAATACCACATTGCAAAAAAATGGTGATAGCTGGCCGCGGTGAGCGGCCCAGCGAAGAATCAGCCCAGCAGTTCGCCCGCGACCTTGATGATGTTGTCGGCGGTAAAGCCGAACTGGCTCATCAATTTGTCGCCCGGTGCGCTTTCGCCGAACGTGGTCATGCCGATGACCCGGCCATCAAGACCGACATACTTGAACCAGCCGTCAACATGACCGGCTTCGATCGCGATGCGCTTGCGCACGGCCGACGGCAACACCGATTCACGGTAGGCGGCATCTTGCTGGTCGAACACATTGGTCGACGGCATCGACACCACCCGGACCTGCTTGCCCTGCTCGCGCAAGGTTGCGGCGGCTGTCATTGCGATGCCGACTTCCGAACCGGTCGCGATCAGGATCAGCTCCGGCGCCGTATTGCTGTCGCTGAGCACGTAGCCACCGCGCGAAATTGCGGCCAGCTGGGCCTCGGTGCGGGTTTGGTGCGGCAGATTCTGCCGTGAAAACACCAGCGCGCTCGGGCCGTCCTTGCGCATGACAGCGGCTTTCCAGGCAACGGCCGACTCGACCGTATCGCAGGGCCGCCACAGCACCATGTTCGGGGTGCCGCGCAGGCTGGCCATCTGTTCGATCGGTTGGTGGGTCGGGCCGTCTTCACCCAGACCGATCGAGTCGTGGGTGTAAACGAAGATCGAACGCTGTTTCATCAGCGCGGCCATGCGCACGGCGTTGCGGGCGTATTCCATGAAAATCAGGAAAGTGCCGCCGTACGGAATGAAGCCGCCATGCAGCGCGATGCCGTTCATGATCGCGCTCATGCCGAATTCACGGACGCCGTAATACAGGTAGTTGCCGCTGGCATCGTCACTGCTGACGCCTTTCGAACCTTTCCAGATCGTCAAGTTCGAGCCGGCCAGATCGGCCGAGCCGCCGAGCAGTTCCGGCAAATGCGGCGCCAGCGCGTTGATGCTGTTTTCGCTGGCTTTGCGCGAGGCAATGGTCGCCGCTTTGGCATTCGATTCGGCAATCCAGGCGTCGGCCTTGGCGCTGAAGTCCGCCGGCAGTTCGCCATTGACGCGGCGGCTGAATTCGGCCGCGAGCTGCGGATGGGCTTTGCTGTACGCAACGAACGTCGCGTTCCAGTCGCTTTCCAGTTTCTGGCCTTTTTCTTTCGCATTCCAGGCGGCGTAAATCGCCGACGGGATTTCAAAGGGCGCGTGTGGCCACTTCAGTTTTTCGCGGGCACCGGCGATCTCGGCATCGCCGAGTGGGGCGCCGTGACACTCTTCCTTGCCGGCCTTGGTCGGCGCGCCAAAACCGATGACGGTCTTGCAGCAGATCAGGGTCGGCTTGTCGGTTTCGGCGCGGGCGGTGGCGAGCGCAGTCTGAATCTCTTCGGCATCGTGGCCATCGACATTCGGGATCACCTGCCAGCCATAGGCTTCGAAACGTTTCGGCGTGTCATCGGTGAACCAGCCTTCAACATGGCCGTCAATCGAGATGCCGTTGTCGTCATAGAAGCAAATCAGCTTGCCAAGCCCGAGTGTGCCGGCGAGCGACGCGACTTCGTGCGAGATGCCTTCCATCAGGCAACCATCGCCGAGGAAAACATAGGTGTGGTGATCAACGATGTTGTGGCCGTCGCGGTTGAATTGCGCGGCCAGCATTTTTTCGGCAATCGCCATGCCGACGGCGTTGGCAAGACCCTGACCGAGCGGGCCGGTGGTGGTTTCGATGCCCGGGGTATAGCCGTATTCCGGGTGACCCGGCGTTTTCGAATGCAGTTGGCGGAAGTTTTTCAGATCGTCGATGGAGACGTCGTAGCCAGCCAAGTGCAACAGCGCGTATTGCAGCATTGAGCCATGGCCGTTCGAGATCACGAAGCGATCGCGGTTCGGCCAGTGCGGGTTGGCGGGGTTGTGGCGCAGGGTATCGCTCCACAGCACTTCGGCGATATCGGCCATGCCCATCGGCATACCGGGGTGACCGGATTTGGCTTTCTGAACGGCGTCCATGGCCAAGGCACGAATGGCGTTGGCTTTCTCAAAACGACTTGGCATCAGGGGCGTCTCGGGTGGGCTCGCGGGAGCGGGCTAGTGGTAGCAGCACAGAAGGGCTGGCGAAAAAGCGCGCTATTTTCGCTGAACGGGCCGCGCAGGGCAAAAGCTTTCCCGAGGGAATTGATACCGGACCGGCGATGACCCCGTATCAAGGCCTGCAGCAACGACGCCCGCAAGCCGGTACTGGTCATAGCTGCGTCGTAAAAGTAAGTGATTACTTACCTAATGCTGCTTGGTATTGCTGATACTTCTTCAGCCTTTGGACATGTGTACCAGCCCCTTGCCACTACGCTTTGGCCGTCAGTACGCCAGCGGTAGCTGTGTTTGAGGTGAGCTGTAGTGGATGGACCTACTGGTAGTTTTGTTCGTGATGGTCCGTCAACCGGAGGTTGTAGTGTTCAATCAGGCATTGAAAGCGGCGCTGGCGTCCTGCCAGCAAAATCAGTTGGCGTTACAGGAGTACGTTGACGCAATCGACCGGAATCTGGCGGTCATTGCCTTTGCCCCGGATGGCATGGTGCTGGACGCCAATGAGCGTTTCCTGCAAACGGTTGGCTATCACCGCGATGAGGTGGTGGGACGTCATCATCGTCTGTTCTGCGATGCCGGCTATGCCGCGAGTGCCGAATACGCTGGTTTCTGGGAGTCGTTGCGGCGCGGTCAGGCCCAATCGCGGACCTATGCCCGTTTGCACAAGAATGGACAGCGGATTTGGCTGGAGTCGACATATTTTCCGGTCCTGCACGATGGCCGGGTCGCCCGGATCATCAAGTTTGCCAGCGATGTCACCGAGAAAACCCTGCATCTGCGCGAACAAGAAGCCGTAGTTGAGGCGCTGAATCGATCGCTGGCAGTGATCGAGTTCAGCCCGGAAGGCGAGGTGTTGAACGCCAACAGCAATTTTCTCGACTGCCTCGGCTACCGGCTGGAGGAGATCCGCGGCAAGCACCACCGGATGTTCTGCAAAAGCGAGTTCTATCAACAAAATCCGCAGTTCTGGGCCGATCTGAAGCGCGGCCAGTTCAAGTCCGGCCGGTTTGAGCGGGTCGGCAAACAAGGTGAGCCGGTGTGGCTTGAGGCGACCTACAACCCGGTGCCAGATGAAACCGGCGCGGTTATCAAAATCATCAAGTTTGCCAGCAACATCACCGCCCGCGCCAAGCAGGGAGCGGCCGTCCGGCAGGCGGCCCATACGGCGCATGAGATTTCTGACCAGACCGTGGCGTTGGCCAGTCAGGGTGCCGAGCTATTGCAGCAGACGGTGGAGAATGCCGGTCAGGTAACAACCGAAGTCGGCAATGCGTCGGCCTTGCTGCAGCAACTGGCCCAGCAATCGAAAGACATCTCCGCGATGGTCAGCACCATTCGCGGTATTGCCGAGCAGACCAATCTGCTGGCGTTGAATGCCGCGATCGAAGCCGCGCGGGCAGGCGAATACGGACGGGGTTTCGCCGTGGTGGCAGACGAAGTCCGGAATCTGGCGGCCCGCACCAGCAGCTCGACGGTCGAGATTGAAAACGTCGTCAAGCGCAATACGGAGCTGACTGGACGTGTGGTTGGCAGCATGTCCGATGCCATGGCACAGGCCGAGCGGGGCAATCAGCTGGTCAGCGATGCGTTTGCCAAGATCACCGAGATTCGGCAGGGCGCCATTCATGTGTCGCAAACGGTGGCAGATCTCTCGTTGACCCAGCAAAACGGTTGAACCGGCTCAGGCCGGCCTCAGCCAGCGACGCGCTGTCGCCAAGGCCGGTTATCGCGGCGGGCCGCGTCCTGCAAGGCGAAGCTGAGCGGGTGGCCGCTTTCCGTCGACTCTTCCTTTCGTTCTGCTCAATTCAGCCAGTAATGTGCCGATAGCCTGCTAGCCTTGACGAACAACCGTACCCGGTTGCTGGGGCAGGAGAACACCGATGGGCATGCGGAACTACTCGGTCGGCCAGCGCAATCTTGTCGGCTTTGGTTTGCTGACAGCCGCAATGGTTTTGCTCGGCGTCATAGCGTTGCTGCAGATGGGCAAGATTCAGGACGCGCTGGTCGAGACCCGTGACATCTGGCTGCTCGGTACCAAAGCCTTGGGCGAGATTCAGGTGGTGCACGGCGAGTCGCGCGCTGACGAATTGCGCGCCCTGCTGTCCAGCGCGATCAGTGAGCAGCAGCATCAGCGAGAGGAAATTGATCGGCTCAGGACCCGGGTCCACCAACCGGAAACAGCCTACGAAGACACCATTATCGACGACGTTGACCGGCGCAACTTTGACGAGTACCGGCGGCTGGCCCAACGTTATCAAGCCAGTGCCAATCAGGTGTTTGCGGCGCTCTCCTCGGGCAAACACGATGAGGCAGTCAGCAAGGGGCTGGGGGATAGTGCCGAGGCCTACGCGGCGTTGGTCAAGCATCTGGCCATGATGGTGGAATACAACAGCGACGGAGCCAAAGCCGCCGGTGCCGCCGCCGATGCAACGGCCAGCAGGGCCCGCTGGACTGTAATCATTTTGCTGGTGCTGGCGTTGTTGTTCACGGTGGTCACCGCAAAATTGTTGAGCGGCAGTGTCACCGGGCCACTGGAAGACGTGATCAAAGCGGCCGAACGGGTCGCCAACGGCGATTTGACCCATGTCATTCACGTCGAAAGCAAGGACGAGCTGACTCGGGTGCAATCGGCACTGCAGCGGATGCAAGAGAGCTTGCGCGATACCATGCAGCAGATCCAAGGCTCCGCCGTGCAGTTGGCCTCGGCGGCGGAAGAGCTGCACGCGGTCACTGATGGCGCCACTCGCGGCATCCAGCGCCAGAACGATGAAATCCAGATGGCAGCCACCGCGGTCACGGAAATGTCTGCCGCCGTCGATGAAGTGGCGCGCAATGCCAACCAGACCTCGGACGCCTCCCGCGCCACTGAAAACACCGCTAGCGCCGGGCGCAAGCAGGTTCGTGATACCGCGCAGGCCATCGAACAACTCGCCAGCAATGTGGTTCAAACCAGCGAATCAATCAAGACACTGGCGCAACAGACCACTGATATTGGCCGGGTGCTCGATGTCATTCGCGGCATTGCCGATCAAACCAATTTGTTGGCGCTGAATGCAGCGATCGAAGCCGCGCGGGCTGGCGAGCAGGGTCGTGGATTCTCTGTGGTTGCCGACGAGGTGCGAGCGCTGGCGCAGCGCACCCAGTCATCCACCCGGGAAATCGAGCAGATGATTGCGGGTATCCAGCAAGGTACTCAAGGCGCGGTCAGTGCCATGGATCAAAGTTCCAATCAGGCCCAGCGCAGCCGCACACTGGCAGAGGCGGCCGATGGCGCGCTGGAGGAAATTTCCAGAATGGTCAGCCGAATCAACGAAATGAATCTGACCATTGCGGCGGCGGCTGAAGAGCAGGCAACGGTCGCCCGCGAAGTGGACAAGAACTTGATTGCGATCCGGGACATTGCCGTGCAAACCGCCACCGGGGCCGAGGAAACCTCGGCTGCCAGTAACGAGCTGGCGCGACTGGCCGGCCAGCTTAACGAGATGGTCAGTCGTTTCCGGCTGCGTTGAATCAAGCGGCCGCTGGCCAGCCTGAAACTCGCCCCGTTTTGGCTAGCCGACGGCGGCGGTCTGCGTGCCAAATCGCTGTTGCCAGGCCCGGTAATCGCTGCCGGTGGCATCTTGCAGGGCAAAGCCGGCTTGAAAACCGCCTTGCGTTGTCGGGTCACACCAGCGGACCTCGGCAGTCAGCAGGAACGGCGCGCCGTTGTCGTGCAGCTCCACTACCACATCGAGCAGACTGCCAATGGGCAGGGCCATGTTGGCGATGGCATTGAAACCGCTGGCCGAGACATCCCGGGTGTTGGCATGCAGCACCAGTTCCGTGCCGGTTTGACCCGGATGCTGGCGCAGTACCTGGATGTGCAAGGTGTCATCCCGCAGCTTGCGTGGCTCCAGCCGCTGCTCACCTTCTGACAACGCGTTCATGTCCCCTCCTCATCATTGAGGTACTGCCGACGGCCGCTGACCAGATTCTGCAGCGCATTGTCGAGTTCGGTGCCGGCTTCCAGGATGCGCAAATCACCGGACAGCACCAGCTGGACCAGTGTGTCGACCGGATGCTCGGCCACTTTTTGACCTTGCCGGTCGACAAACAGATACGCATTGTCGCTGGCCCGGATCATTGCCAAGTGAGTTGGGCGCAGTTGGCCATCCGGCCGGCGCAGCTCGACCACGGCGCCGGGCCGCAGGCGCAGCACTTGTTCACGACCTTGTGCCTGCTGTTCGGCAAGCCGGGCAGCGGCCTGAGCGGCGGCCCGGGCGGCCGCGATTTGCTCGGCCCGGGCGCTGGCCTCTTCCTGTTGGCGCTTGCTCATTTCCGCGTTCCGCTCGGCTTCCCGTTGGCGCAGCGCCACGCGCTCGGCGAGGGCGGCCTCCTTGGCGGCCCGTTCGCGTTGTTGATCGCGACTGGCTTCGGCGGTGCTGAGCAAGGTTTTCAGCAAGGTCGGAAAATGGGGCAGCACCAGCCGTACCGGATCGCTGTCCGGAATGGCTTGCAGCCGATCGTCCTGCTGCAGCTGTTGCAGGCTGGCGAAATCCAGCGCCGCCAGTCGCTGACCGGCGAAATCGGCCAGCATCAGGTAGCCGTCGCGGTCGGGGTGATTGGCGACCCGGCAACGCTGCCAGCGCTCACCGTCACGAAGTCGCATGGGCCGGCCATGGCCGGGCAACTGGTGGGCAGGCAGCGACGCGGCAACCAGACCGGTGTCGGGTTCGTCCGGCAGTTCACCGAGCGGCAGCCCGGCGTCGGGCTGGTTGCGGACCCGTGCTGCCAGCAAGGCGGCAAATGCTTCCGGGAATTGTTGGCTGGATTCGCTGGACCGGGTTTGTGCAAGCGCCTGCCGGATCCGGCGCAGCAGTCGTGGCAGCTCACCCTTGACCGCCGAGCTGAGCTCGGTGGGGCTGGCCTCGGTGCCGAGCCACACCATCAGCTGGATGTCTTGCACCGCCTGTTGCCAGTCCGGGTGCTGTTTGCCCGCTTTCAAATGCAGCAGATGCAGGTATTTGCGCCAGGTCTCATCGAGAAAATCGACGATTGAAGCCGGTACCGGCTGACCCCAGACCACCTGCCGGATGGCGCGGCTGGCATCGGCCTCGGCATGCAGACTGCGTCGGCTGATCGCGTCCTGTTCGACCAGCCGGTGGTCGCTGTGACGCTGCTGCTCATGAACATGACGCAGCAGCTCGTAAATGGATTTCAGCACCGGCAGCAAGTTGTCTGGTCCGGCGCCGGACAGGGCAAGTTCGGCGAGTTTGAGCAGCCGGGACTGCAAGCGTGGTGGAAACTGGCTGCTGGCAGGGTGATCGCTGCTGGTGTAACTGCGACCGGTCAGTAGCAACTGATGCAGCAGTCGGCGCAAGGGTTGCCGCGGGGTTTGCCAGAACTGCCAGTCGGTCAGGCAGCTGGTGGCCACGGCAAACCAGAACGGCTGCATGGCCTGCAGATAGAGCGGGTCGAAATCGTCCTGTTCGGCGGTCAGGGCAGCAAGCTGGGCCGCCAGCAGCAAGCTGGCGTCAGCCCGGGTTTTGGCGGGCTGCAAGGCGCGCAGCAATGCATAGGGATCGGCAAAGGCATTGGCTGCCAGCAGTTTTCGCCACGGACCGGGCGGAAACTCCCGCTCCAGCGACG
The DNA here is from genome assembly GCA_041914645.1 of Permianibacter sp. Taxonomy (GTDB): domain Bacteria; phylum Pseudomonadota; class Gammaproteobacteria; order Enterobacterales; family Permianibacteraceae; genus Permianibacter. Next base: position 84,228 of record JAYSCY010000011.1, on the reverse strand, counting down.
CCAGCCGGAGAAACATCGGTTCGCTGGCCTGAACTGTCATGAACGGGACAGCCTCCTCCGGAAGTGACAGCTGGGCAGGGTCGGTCGCCCTGGTTGTCACCGGTTATTGTCGTTGTCAGCTATCAGCGTAGCCGAAAGCGGACCGTGCCGAGGTCAGCTTTCCTGTTGCCCGGGTCGGTCACGCCGCTGTCGGCCTCAGCTTTCCATCTTCAGGATGGCATCCCAGTGCCGCTTCTCGACCGGGGTGATCGACAGCCGGTTGCCCTTGCGCAGGATCAGCAGCTCGGCCAGTGCCGGGTTGGCTTTCAGCTCGTCGAGCGGCAAAAACCGTTTCAGGTGTCGGACATAGCTCATGTCACGCAGTATCCAGCGCGGGTTGTCCTGCTTCGAATCGGCATCGAAGTAGGGGGAGCGGCCGTCGAACTGGGTCGGGTCGGGGTAGGGGCCGGAGCTGACCTTGGCAATGCCGGCGATGCCCGGTGGCTTGGCGTTTGAGTAATAGAAGAAGCAAAGGTCGCCGACCGCCATGCCGTCGCGCATGAAATTGCGAGCCTGATAGTTGCGGACCCCATCCCAACAGTGGCTCTGTTTGGGGCATTTTTTCAGGTCATCGAGACTGAACACATCGGGTTCGGATTTGATTAGCCAGTAGTTCACGGAAGGGGTCATCAGGTGGAGGTCCGGTTCTTTTTGTGATGCGGGTCACGCCGCTGGGGCAGGTACACGACTGCCAAGAAATTTTCAAGAAGTAAGAATTGCGTCACCGACAAAGCGGGCGTACAGTCGCACACTTCGTCTGACAAGCGCCGTAAAAAATTGTCAGCGATTAAAGAACAACAATTTGGCACTGCGCAAGCAGATGTCGTTCTGGTGGGAAGTACGCCGACATGATCAAACGTAAACCTGATTTTCTGGTCATTCTTGCCGCACTGTTGTTCGTCGGCGTGGTTGTCAGCAGCGTTTTGCTGGACCGCGCGCCGGATGACAGCGATGAAGTGGCAACCGGTTTTCATCAACCGTCCGAACAGAATGTCGCAATGGGCGCGCGCTGAGCGCGTCCATTTTTGACCCCTCGCAACTTCTTCAGCCGTTCCCTCTCGGCGCTATCGCGCTGAACATTTTTTCAACATCTTGTTGGTGACAATAAACTGAACCGCTACATCGTGTGGTTCGGTCTCAATCATCTCCACTTCCTGCCAGTCGTAGCCCACCCCGATCAGCAGCGGTTTGCGCAGCCCCGCGTGCCGTCGCCAGGCAAACGTCCGATCATAGAATCCGCCCCCCATGCCGAGTCGGTTGCCGGCCGCATCAAATGCAGTCAGCGGTAACAGCACGGCATCGAGCTGGCGGGTTGGTAAGGGTTTCAACAGCGCTGGTTCGCCAATGCCATAACGGTTGGGCCAGAGAGTGGTGTCGAATCGATAGCGGCAGAACGCCAGGCGTTCGGGGGCCAGTCGGGTGACTACCGGCAGGTAGACTTGCTTGCCGGCCTGCCAGAGCCGTTCGATTAGCGGGCTGAGGTCAAGTTCGCCATTGACTGCCAGATAGACCGCGACATGCCGGCAGGCGGGGGGGCGGAGCAAGGGCCAGATTTGCCGACAGAACTGTTCGGCCGCTGCCGCCCGTTCGGCGGCGGGCAGCGCGCGCCGCTGCTGGCGCATGGCGCGGCGCAGCTGGGATTTGTCGGCAGAATTCATCGGCAATAGGGTCGCCAGCTGGATCAAGTCGGGTTGGCCATTACAGTTCCCGCCAGGGCCAATTCGGCATTCTCTGCAGCATTCACCAGAAATATGACTACTACCGGTGCTCAAGACGGGGTGGCCAGTACGGATCCCACCTTTGCCAAATAGGCATTCTCTGCAGTATTCACCAGAAATATGACGACTACCGGTGCTCAAGACAGGTTGGAGGGGACGCCTCCCACCTGTGCCGTCTGCGGGTTTAGCCCTGGAACCATAGGCTCCAAGGGGGTACATCCGGCGTCGGATCAGGCTTTCCGGTCGAAACGGACTTGCACAACACCGAGCGGCTCGAACGCACCCTATAACGCAAATATCGGCTCGAGGACATGACGCCGCGCGCGAACACCGCAGGAGGCGCCCTTTCCAACCTGTCTTGGCTGGCGGTGAGCGGGGGGACCAGACCACGTACCGGGCAGCACGTCGGCCGATTACCCCGGCACCTGAACAACAGAACTAAAGCTTACACCGGATTGATTTGGCCCGTATGAAGATGGGGGCGGTCAGCCAAGTTCCAATTGCCGATTTGCCTTCAGACAGTCATCAATTTTGTCTTGCATCCGTTTCAGCCGCTGGCCGAGTTCGGCTGGCGCCTGGCCGGATTGCTGAACCTGCAGCAGTTCATGGGCGAGGTTCAGTGCCGCCATCAGGGCAATTTTCTCGACGCCAACCACCTTGCCGACATCGCGGATTTCCCGCATCCGGGCATCGAGCTGGCGGGCTGACTCCAGCAATTCCTGCTGCTGTTCCGGCGGGCAGGCTACTTTCAGTTCGCGATCAAGCAGGCGCAAGGTCAGTGGCTGGCTCATTGCCGCTGCTCCAGACCGCGCAGGCGCACCAGCATGGCCTCGACCTTGTGGGCCGCCAGCTCGTTCTTTTCCTGCAGGCGGCTGCGTTCGGCGGCGAGCTCGGCCGCTTTCGCCCGCAGCTGGGCATTCTCACTCTTCAGCCGTTGGTACTGGCTGAGCAGCTGGTCGAGCTGTAATTCGAGTGACTGGAGATCGGCCTGACTCATGGTGGGGTCTGGGGTGGCAACAAGACGCCGTCACTATAGGGGGCATGGGTAAGCGATGCAATTGGCCGACCGGGCCGTTACCATGACTGCGGTGCCGCTTTCGGCACCGCCAGACGAGGCAGGGTTTGTCCGCAATGAGCAAGGTGTCCGATTACGTTCGCCGCCGCCGCCGGCTGATGCAGCTGCTTGGCAAAGGCAGCATTGCCATCCTGCCGTCGGCGCAGGAAATCATCCGTTCGCGCGACACCCATTTCCGTTTCCGGCAGGACAGTGACTTCGCCTATCTGACCGGTTTTCCCGAACCCAACGCCGTGCTGGTCCTGATTCCGGGCCGCGTTCAGGGCGAGACCGTGCTGTTCTGCAACGAGCGCGATCCGCTCGCGGAAACCTGGCACGGTCGTCGTTATGGTCCCGAGCGCGCTGCCGCCAGCTTTCAGTTTGATGATGCCTTTCCAATTGACGACATCGACGAGATTCTGCCCGGCCTGATGGAAGGCCGTGACCGCATTCACTACGCGCTCGGCCACAACCCCGAGTTTGACAATACCGTCATGGGTTGGCTCAACACGCTGCGCGCGCAAGTGCGCAAAGGTGTGCACCCCCCTGGCGAGATCGTCGATCTGCGTCATCAACTGCACGACATGCGCCTGTTCAAGGATGCCGCCGAACTCAAACAACTGCGCGCGGCAGCGCATGCGGCCGCCCAGGGCCATATCCGTGCCATGCGCACCGCCAAAGCCGGCGTCAACGAAGCGCAGATTGAAGCCGAATTGATCTATGAATTTGCTCGTCACGGCGCCCATCACACCGCGTACAACAGCATTGTCGCCGGCGGTGAAAATGGCTGCATCCTGCACTATGTCGAGAACAACATGGCGCTGAAAGACGGCGACTTGTTGTTGGTCGATGCCGGCGCCGAGTACCAGTGGTACGCCTCCGACATCACCCGCACCTATCCGGTCAACGGCAAATTCACCACGCTGCAGCGGCGCTGCTACGAATGGGTGTTGAAGGCGCAGCAGGCCGCCATCGAACAAGTCAAACCTGGCAACACCTGGAACCAGATCCACGACGCGGCCGTGCGCACATTGACGCAGGGCTTGATTGATCTCGGTGTGCTGAAAGGCAAGCTGAGTGATTTGGTCGCCGATGACGCTTACAAGCCCTATTACATGCACAAGACCGGTCACTGGCTTGGTCTTGATGTCCATGATGTTGGTGATTACCAGATCGACGGCCAACCGCGCGTGCTCGAACCAGGCATGGTGCTGACGGTTGAACCGGGTCTGTACTTCGCGTCGACCATCCGCGGCCTGCCGAAAAAATTCCACGGCATCGGCATTCGCATCGAAGACGATGTGCTGGTGACCAAAACCGGCTATGAAGTGCTGACCACCGGCGTGCCGAAAGATCCGGATGAAATTGAAGCGTTGATGGCGGCGCAATGATGACGGCATCGCCCCCACTCTCATTTGATTTGCTTATCGTCGGCGGCGGCTTGACCGGTGCCGCACTGGCGCTGGCGTTATCAGAAGGGCCGGCACCGCTGCACATCGGCTTGCTGGATGCCACTGCTAGCAACAGTAACAACAGCAGCAACAGCGAAGCGATGCCATCGTTCGATGAGCGGGTACTGGCACTGTCGGAAGGCAGCCGACGCCTGCTGGTGCAACTCGGTGTCTGGGATGCGTTGGCCGTGGATGCCTGCGCGATTGCGAGCATTCACATTTCCGATCGCGGCCAGTTTGGCCGGACGCTGCTATCGGCCGCCGAACAACAAGTCGCTGCGCTTGGTCAGGTGATTCCGCTGCGGGTCATGGGCCAGGCGCTGTATCGCGCGCTGGCGACGCGTGCAACGGTTACACGCCTGCAGGGCCGTGCCAGCGCACTTGGGCAACATGCCGATGGCATTGAGCTCACGCTCGATAGCGCGACAACGCTGAAAGCCCGCGCCGTGCTCGCCGCCGACGGTGGCCCCTCCAGCCTGCGTGCTCTGGCCGCATTGCCAGTCGATACCGATGATTATCAACAGAGCGCGCTTATTGCCACCGTGCGCACCGATCGCAGTCACGACCACTGCGCCTACGAACGTTTCACCAACACCGGCCCGCTGGCACTGCTGCCGATGACTGACAACCGGCTGTCGCTGGTCTGGACGTTGGCACCTGCCGACGCTTCGCGCTTGCTGACGCTTGATGACGCGGAGTTCCTGCGTGAACTGCAACACGCCTTCGGCTGGCGCCTTGGCCGCTTCGTGCAAGTTGGCGCCCGGGAAATGCACGATCTGAAACGGCAACAAAGTCCAGTGCGTCGACAAGGTCGCCTGCTATTGATGGGCAATGCTTCGTTGACCGTGCACCCTATCGCCGGTCAGGGTTTCAATCTCGCGCTGCGCGACGCCATGGCGTTTGTCACGCAAGCACGTGCGGTGCTCGCCAACGGCGTCGATCCGTTTACTCCATCAGCGCTGCAAGATTTCGTTGCTACCCGCGAAGCCGATCGTCGTCACGTATCCGGCGTCACTGACTCGCTGGTGCACCTGTTCAGCAACGACTACCCGCTGCTTCGACAAACCCGCGCTGCCGCGTTAAGCGCGCTGGTGCTTTTGCCACCAATCAAGCGCTATGTGGCTCGCCATGCAATGGGCTTGGCACCGCGTTGAAGAATCAAGCACAGGTTTACGCGAAGCGTGCCTTTGACCTTGGCGCCCGTCTGACGAGCCGAGCAGCGGAAAGGGCTGGCAGGGTTGTCGGCGAGGACTGTCTGAGCGCGTAGCGCGAGTTCCGCAGCCGCTGCCAGCGCTTGAGCAGCGCAGGGAACCGTGCGAAGCACGGCGAGGAATCGGGCATGTTTCTTTGGTGACTTTCTTTGCGCCAAAGAAAGTCACTCGCCCGCCGGGGCGAGACCCGGCAATGCCACCGGATGTGAATGTGGTCGATGACATATTTGTGTGAAGCTAGGCGCTGTCGCTAAAAGGATATGAATAAATGGATGGGCTGATTGCGTGGGCAGTGTTGATTGGCTCCATCGTCGTGCTGTTCAAGCTGTTGATATGGTGGTGGCGCTACCTGGCAGGCAAGTTTCGCCCTGACTATCGAGTGCCGGTTTATTTTGGCTCACTGGCTCTGATGAGTGCTTTGGGACTGTATGCGCTGTTCTTCGACTATTTTCCGGCCCGCCGCGAGTTGATGGCGCTTTGCGAACAGGAGGCTGGCGTATGGATTTACCAGCGAGCGCCAGAAAAGGTCGACGGCTATCTGACCAACGGCATAGGCAGCGAGCCGTCGCTGTTGGAGAAGGGCTATGTCTACTACGACAACTTCCTAGATGGTAAAGGGAAATACAGACGTACCTATCTCGGAACAAATGAGCGCGGTGGATGGAGTCCTGTAGACAAACTGATAGATCAGCCATCTCGTTATGAAGTCGTATTGGAACGGACATCGCGGTCGCAGTGGATAGATATGTTAGAACTCCAGTTTCGTGATCGACAGACTGGTGCACTGATGGCGGTAAGACGAGAATTTGTTGTCAAGCTATACAAGTTGACAAACTGGCAGCAGGAGACGATACGGGACTGGATGAGTTCATTGAAATGTGATTTTCCTGCTGAGCAAGACCGTATTGACCTGTTTGAAGAGGTTTTGCCACCAAGTGGACAAAAAACTGACTTCAATGATGGAAAGATAGAATTTATTCCACCGAAAGTGCCTGAAGAGAACTGAGTCGTCAAACGGGCGGGAGCGAAACGCTATTGAGTGTGAGGTTGAGGTTAAAATGCACTGGCGCTCAGCCGAAGACCAGAAATGGAAACGGCGCCATCAGGCGCCGTTTTCGTAAAACAAAACCCATCTCACCGCGCCGCAAACTGCGCATTCTGCACCTGCCAGTTAGCATACTGCACCAGATGCACGGCGTCGGTGCCGGCGTCGTACAGTTGCACGCGGATATTGCTGGCATCCAGATCAACCGGTTGTTCCAGCTCTTTGCTGATCAGTGCTTCGAGCTTCTCTTTGTCGCGCAGGTCTTCCTTGTTCGCGACCTGGATTTCGACCGCCGGGCTGTCGGCATCAGCGCCTTTCTTGCCGCCTTTGCCACCGGATGGCAGGTAGATGGTGCCGTTGGTGTAATCGACTGCAAACGCAATCACGCCCGGAACGATGTAGAGCAGCAGGCCGAGACCGTCCATGATGGCAACGGCCGGGTCAATCTCGCCGCTTTTCTGGCCTTTGCGTTCCGGATACAGCAGGTAACCGCAGCCAACGCTCTGCAGCAGGAAAGCGCCAAGGACGCTGGTCACGATCAGTTTCTGAACGGGGAGTTTTTTCATGTTGCTCTCGCTCTAGGTTGGGACACGCCGCTCCGTGCAGCATGAGGTTGCAGGTCTGCAGGCAGTGTAGTGGGTTTTGCCGGGATTGGAACCGGGCCGGGGGGGCTGGCGTATACTCGCGCCCACTATTGGCCACGGCAGTCTGTTGTCGGCAGTTGGACCCGTTAAACAGGTTCGATGACACAGCGTCAGTGAAACAGGTGTGGTGGAACAGTGTCGGTGGGACGGGGGCAGTGGCAATGAGCGAAGTCGATATCATCGTGGCGGGCGCCGGTGTAGCCGGGCTGACCACGGCGCTGGCACTCGGCCGGGCCGGCTACCGGGTCACCGTGATCGATGCCCGACCGGCGCCGACACCGTGGCTGCGCGAGCAGACCGACCAGCGGGTGGTCGCGCTTACCCGTGCCAGCCAGGACTTGCTGACGTCGCTCGGTGCCTGGGATGGCATCGTGCTGCGCCGGGTCAGTCCGTACCGTGCCATGCAGGTGTGGGATGGGCAGGGCAGCGGCAGCATTCGATTTGACGCCAGTGAAATTGCTGAGCCGGACCTTGGCCATATTGTCGAGTTGTCGGCGATCGAGGCGGCCCTGCTGGCGTTGCTGCCGGCCGCTGCGGTAACGGTGCTGCGTGGCCGCAAGGTTATTTCGGCAACGGCGGAAGCCGACGGCATCCGGGTCACATTGGATGACAGCCGCACGCTTACTGCCCGCCTGCTTGTTGCTGCCGACGGAGCCCAGTCGCTGCTGCGTGAACAGGCCGGAATTGCCCTGAGCGAGCGCGATTACGACCATCATGGCTTGGTCGCACAGGTGCATTGTGAATACCCCCATCAGCAAACCGCGTGGCAACGCTTTACCGAGCATGGCCCGCTGGCCCTGTTGCCGCTGGCGGACCCGCATCAGGTGTCGATTGTCTGGTCGCAGCCACCAGCAGAAACCGAAGCCACGCTGGCGCTTGCCGATGCGGCCTTTTCCGCTGCACTGACTGCCGCCTTCGAAGGCCGGCTGGGGGCACTGACCGTGCAGTCGCCGCGGCAGTCATTTCCACTCCGGATGCGCCATGCCGAGCGCTATCTGGCCGACCGGCTGGTGCTGCTCGGTGATGCCGCCCATACCATGCATCCGCTGGCCGGGCAGGGGCTCAATCTGGGCCTGGCCGATGTCGCCGCGCTGACCGCGGTGCTCGCGACGGCGCGCCAACGTGGCCTCGACCCTGGGTTGCCGGCCGTGCTGCGTCCTTATGAACGGGCCCGGCGTGCCGACAACGCGCTGATGCTCGGAGTGGTCGGCGGCTTCAAGGCGTTGTTTGCCCGTACCGAGGTGCCGCTGGTGGTTGCCCGCAATGTCGGCATGAGTCTGCTCGATGGCCACCCATTGGCGAAAGCATGGCTGAGCCGGCGCGCGCTCGGCTTGCGCTGAGCGGTCGGGTCACCGAATACGGAGACGCGCCCACGCGGCAAAACGGCAAAAAACGACTATCTTTTCCAAGTTGAAGCGCAGCGCGGTAAAGGAGCAGGCGACGTCATCATGGCTGGAGATCGCGACCGCCGCAGCGCCCGCATCACTCGCATTACGTCGGTCAATTACCGGCTCTATCTGGTCATTCGCCATGCCGGCCTGGTCGGCTTGTTGGTGCACATCGGCATGGTGCCGATGTTCCTGCTGCTGGGCGTCCAGTCTCTGGCCCTGCTGAACGTATTCAGCGTGGCCGCTTGGCTGTTTGCCCGCTGGCGCAATGAGCGCGGCGACCACGGCACCGCCATTGTCGTGCTCACCGCCGAAGTTGTGCTACATGCCGTGCTGGCCACCCTGACGCTCGGCTGGCATGCCGGCTTTGCCCACTACCTTGTCACCCTCATCACGTTCGTGATGTTCAATTACCGGCTGTCGGACCGTCTGGTCGTGCTGCAGGCGATCCTGATCGTGCTGATTTATGCCGGGCTCTTTACCTGGACCCAAGGCGGTGGCTGGCAGTCATTGCCAGCGGCGCAGCTGGCCTGGCTGCAGTTTGGCAACATGCTGGCCAGCTTCTTTACGCTCGCAATGATCAGTTACTACTTCCGCTCGGCGTCGATTCATTCGGTGCAGGTGATGCAGGAGCTGGCCCATACCGATCAACTCACCCGACTGCCGAACCGGCACCACCTGTGGGAACGGCTGGAAGGTGAACGGCTGCGCAGCCAGCACCGGGACTGCTCGTTTGTCATCGTCATGGCCGATATCGATCGGTTCAAGGCCGTTAATGACCAGTACGGCCACGCGACCGGTGATCAGGTGCTCTGCCATGTCAGCGAGCTGCTGGCAGCCAGTCTGCGCGAGCAGGACTCGGTCGGCCGTTGGGGCGGCGAGGAGTTTCTGGTGATTCTGCCCGGAATGGGGCTCGCCGATGGCGTGCGCGCTGGCGAGCGCATCCGGGAGGCCGTCGCCAAGTCGGTGTTGCTGGTGTCCGGGCAGGGGTTGGCGGTCACGCTGTCGTGTGGAGTCACCGAATGCCGGCCGGGTGACGACCTCGATTACTGCCTGCGACGGGCCGATGAAGCGCTGTACCGGGCCAAGGCCGAGGGCCGCAACCGGGTGCTGGCCGCCACTCCGGCCGTTTCGTGAGTCGAATCGCCCGACCTTTCCTCGGTACGCCGGTCCGACTTGTTGAAAATCACCGCTTATGCCGTGGGGTTATCACTGACCGAGCCGGGGTCGGATCGGTATAATCCGCGCCACCTTTTTGCCCCATCCCCCCATCGGGGCAGATTATTCACTGAGGACCACCCTGCCATGGGTTTGCGTACCCCGTTCTACGATCTCCACGTTGCTGCCGGTGCCAAGATGGTCGATTTCGGCGGCTGGGACATGCCGCTGCATTACGGCTCGCAGCTTGATGAGCACCATCTGGTCCGCAAGGACGCCGGGTTCTTCGACGTTTCGCACATGACCATACTGGAAGTGCGTGGCAGCGAAGCGAAAGCCTACCTGCAGCATCTGCTGGCCAATGACGTCGACAAGCTCAAGCAGTCGGGCAAGGCGCTATACAGCGGCATGCTGAACGAGCAGGGCAAAGTCATCGACGATCTGATCGTCTATTACCGCGACGACCAGTATTACCGCGTCGTGGTCAACGCCTCGACCCGCGATAAGGACATTGCCTGGATGGAAAACCAGGCCCAGGGATTCGCCGTATCGGTCGAGCACAATCGCGGGCTGGCAATGCTGGCCGTGCAAGGTCCGCAGGCACGGGAAAAAGCCCACGTCGCGCTCGGCAAGCTGGCCACCGATGCGGTGAAAAACCTCGGCGTGTTCTTCGCTGAGGAAGTCGAGGGCTGGTTCATCGCCCGGACCGGCTACACCGGTGAAGACGGCTACGAGATCATGATCCCGCTGCAACATGTCGAAAGTTTCTGGAACGCCTTGCGGGCGGCCGGCGTCGCCCCGTGTGGTCTGGGCGCCCGCGACACGCTGCGTCTGGAAGCCGGCATGAACCTGTACGGTTCCGACATGGACGAGAGCATCAGTCCGCTCGAAGCAAATATGGGCTGGACCATTGCCTGGGAGCCGGCGACGCGCAATTTCGTCGGTCGCGCGGCGCTGACTGCCGAGAAAGCGGCCGGCGTCAAACGCAAGCTGGTGGGTCTTGTCATCAGCGAGAAAGGCGGTATTCCGCGCGGTCACCAGAAAGTGGTGCTGGCCGATGGCAGCGAAGGTGAAGTCACCTCCGGTACGTTCTCGCCGACGCTGCAACTGGGCATTGCGATGGCACGCGTTCCGGCCAGCGTGACCGACACCGCACACGTCGAGATCCGCGGCAAGCTGATACCGGCAAAAGTGGTCAAAGTCGGTTTTGTCCGCAACGGCAAGTCGGTGCTTTGATTCTGTTTTAATTCGGTGCCGGCAACAGCCGGCATTGTTGGGTTCCATAACAACTTTTTACGCTGAGGATAGCCACCATGGCGCATTACCCGAATGAACTGCATTACGCCAAATCGCACGAATGGGTGCGCCGTGAAGAAGACGGCAGCTACACCGTTGGTATCACCGAGCACGCGCAGGAGCTGCTCGGTGATCTGGTTTATGTCGAGCTGCCGGAAGTCGGTGACGAAGTCGTCGCTGGCGACGAATGCGGCGTGGTGGAGTCGGTCAAGGCCGCTTCGGACATTTACAGTCCGATCACCGGTGAGGTCGTCGCCATCAACGAAAAGCTTGCCGATGCGCCGGAGAAAGTGAACAAGGATTCGTATGGTGCCGGCTGGTTGTTCCGGGTCAAGGCTGCCGACGAAGCCGAGCTGGATGATCTGCTTGATGCCGATGGTTACGCCGAACACGTCGAGTCGGAAGAGCATTGATCCGCTCTGGTGGCGCTGGTCGCCATCTGCACGTGCATGAAACAAGCCCCCGCTCACACCGGGGGCCATTCTTTTTGCCACACACGGATCGTGCGGCACGCCGATGCCAACGCATCGACGAGTACCACCGCCAACCCACAGTCAGGTGAATCATGAGTGCCACGCTGTCCCAGCTTGAAAAACACGATGGCTTTATTGCCCGCCATATCGGTCCGAACGAGGCCCAGACGGCCGACATGCTGAAAACGCTCGGCGTGGATTCGCTGGATGCGCTGATGCAGCAGATCGTGCCGGAGCAAATTCGGCTGACCGGCCCGATGGCATTGCCAGCCGCCAAAAGCGAGCACGAGGCACTGGCTTACCTGAAGAAAATGGCCAGCAAGAACAAGCTCTACAAGAGCTTTATCGGCATGGGTTATTACGACACCGTGACACCTCCGGTGATCCTGCGTAACGTGCTGGAAAACCCGGGCTGGTATACCGCATACACGCCGTACCAACCGGAAATTGCCCAAGGCCGTCTGGAAACGCTGCTGAATTTTCAGCAGATGATTGTCGATTTGACCGGTCTTGACATGGCCAACGCCTCACTGCTGGATGAGGGCACTGCCGCCGCCGAAGCGATGGCGCTGGCCCGGCGCAGTTCGAAGAGCAAGAGCAATCAGTTCTTCATCGATAACGACACTCATCCGCAAACGATTGATGTTGTCCGCACCCGTGCCGAAGCCTTCGGTTTCGACACCGTGGTTGGCGCCGCCAGCGACGCACTCAAGCATGACTATTTCGGTGTGCTGCTGTCTTATCCGGGATCGAGCGGTCAGGTCAATGATTTCTCCAGCCTGATTGCCGCACTGAAAGATCGCAAGGCGGTGGTCATTCTCGCGACCGACCTGTTGTCGCTGTGCCTGTTGAAATCGCCGGGCGAACTTGGCGCCGACATAGCCATCGGTTCGGCCCAGCGTTTTGGCGTGCCGTTCGGTTTTGGTGGCCCGCACGCGGCGTTCATGGCCGGCAAGGACGAACACAAGCGCAACCTGCCGGGCCGCATCATCGGTGTGTCCATCGACAAGCGCGGCAATCGTGCCCTGCGCATGGCGATGCAGACCCGCGAACAACATATTCGCCGCGAGAAAGCCACGTCCAACATCTGTACCGCGCAGGTGCTGTTGTCGAACATGGCGGTGATGTACGCGATGTACCACGGTCCGCAAGGCCTGAAGGACATCGCCGAGCGTACCCATCGCTTGATGAGCATTTTTGTCGCCGGCTTGCGCGCCAAGGGCGCCCATGTCGACACCAAGGCGTTCTTTGATACCGTCACCATCGACGTCGGTTCGGTGCGTGAGCAGGTCTACATGCGCGCACTGGCGCACAAGATGAACCTGCGGCTGGTTGGCGACAGCAAGCTTGGGGTGTCGTTCGACGAGAAGACCACCCGTGATGACGTGATCGCGCTTTGGGATGTGTTCCTGCAGGATCAGGCACAGGGTCTGGATGTTGGCCAGCTTGACGCACTGTTCGCGCAGACCGGTTCTTGCGACATTCCGGAACAATTGCAGCGCACCAGCGCCTACCTGACCCACCCGACCTTCAGTCGCTATCACAGCGAAACCGACATGCTGCGTTACCTGAAGTCGCTGGAGAACAAGGACTTCTCGCTGACCCACGGCATGATCCCGCTTGGTTCTTGCACCATGAAGCTGAATGCCACCAGCGAAATGATGCCGGTGACCTGGCCGGAATTCGGCGATATCCACCCGTTTGTGCCGCTGGTGCAGGCGCAGGGCTATCTCGAGATGATTCACGAACTCGAGAACCAGCTGAAAGCGATCACCGGCTTCGATGCCATTTCGATCCAGCCGAACTCGGGCGCGCAAGGCGAATACGCCGGCCTGCTGACCATTCGCAAATACCACGAGTCGCGCGGCGAAGGGCACCGCAACGTTTGCCTGATCCCGCAATCGGCGCACGGCACCAACCCGGCCTCGGCTCAGATGGCCAATTTCCGGGTCGTGGTCACCGCCTGCGACAAGGAAGGCAATATCGATCTCGCCGACATGGAAGCGAAAGCGAAAGAGCATGCCGACAATCTGGCCTGCCTGATGATGACCTATCCGTCGACTCACGGCGTGTACGAGGAAGGCGCCAAACAAATCTGCGATCTGATCCACTCGTATGGTGGTCAGGTCTACATGGACGGTGCCAACCTGAACGCGCAAGTCGGTCTGACCGCACCGGCCCGCATCGGTGCCGACGTGTCCCACATGAACCTGCACAAGACCTTCTGCATTCCGCATGGCGGTGGCGGTCCGGGCATGGGGCCGATCGGGGTCCGCGCCCATCTGGCGCCGTTCCTGCCGAACCACGCCGTGGTGCATCTGGAAGGCCCGAATGCTGGCAACGGTTCGGTTTCGGCCGCGCCGTGGGGCAGTGCTTCGATCCTGACCATCTCGTGGGCCTACATCACGATGATGGGCCCGCAAGGTCTGAAGCGCGCCACCGAATACGCGATCCTGAACGGCAACTACATCGCCAAGCGTTTGGGTGAGCACTATCCGGTGCTGTACACCGGTCGCAATGGCCGCGTCGCGCACGAATGCATTCTCGACATTCGGCCGTTGAAAGAAGCCAGTGGCATCAGCGAAGAAGACATCGCCAAGCGCCTGATGGATTACGGTTTCCACGCGCCGACCATGAGCTTCCCGGTTGCCGGCACGCTGATGGTCGAGCCAACCGAATCGGAGTCGAAAGAAGAGCTGGATCGATTCATCAATGCGATGATTTCAATCCGGAAGGAAATCGACAACGTGCAGAAAGGTGTCTGGCCGCTGGACAACAACCCGCTGGTCAATGCGCCGCACACACTGGCCGACATTACCGAAGGTGAGTGGACTCGTCCGTACAGCCGTGAACAGGCGGTGTTTCCGCTGCCGGGCCAGAAGCACAACAAGTTCTGGCCGAGCGTCAACCGTATCGACAACGTCTATGGTGATCGCAATCTGTTCTGTGTCTGCCCGCCGATGGAAGACTATCAGGGCTAATCGACGGTTGTGTTGCCAATTTCCGGTATTGAAAATGGCGCGGTTCTCCGCGCCATTTTTCTTTTTGGTAGTGCGCGGTGGCTTGCAGGTCGACTCGGGTTCGGGCGAAGCTGGCGGGTCTCGACTACTGGCGTCAGCGGCCAAACTGCTGGCATGCCGGGATCCGGTATCTGGCTGACAAGCGGATGCCAATAGTCGTTATGGTGCGCTGGCTGTTGATCATTCAATAAAACTGAACCCAGCCATCAAATCCTTTCGCTATCCCGGCGCGTAACAGCGTCTATGCTGGCATCTCGTTGCTGTGCCAGTCAGCTTCGTTCATTTTCGCCTATCAAGGATGCCCACCATGAAACTGTACATTACCCCCGGGACCTGCTCACAGGTTCCGCTGATTATTGCCCACGAAGCCGGAGTGCCGCTGACGCCGGTCGCGGTCGATCTGGCCAAGAAGACCACGGCCGATGGCCGCAATTATTTCGACATCAACCCGAACGGGTACGTGCCGGCACTGGAACTTGATGACGGCAAGATCCTGACCGAAGCCAATGTGATTGCCCAGTACCTGACCACACTGAAGCCGGGCAATGCGCTGATGCCGGCCGCCGGCAGTTTTGCCTATTTCAAATTGCTGGAGCTGCTCAATTTCATTACCAGTGAAGTGCACAAGCCGATGGGCTCGTTCTTCAATCAGGCGTTGCATCCCGACACGCGCGCGGCCAGTGAGAAACTGCTGGGCCGGCGTTTGAATTATCTGGTCAAATTGCTCGGCGACAATGACTACCTGACCGGCAATCAGTTCACCGTTGCCGATGCTTATCTGTTCGTGGTGTTGAACTGGGGGGCCTGGGTCAAGTTCGATTTGGCGGCTTGGCCGACCTTGCAGGCCTTTCAGAAGCGAGTGGCAGCACGCGCTGCGGTGCAAGCTGCACAAGCGGCGGAGAAAGCGGCGGGTTGAATCCAGTCAGGTCTGTCAGGTTTGGTTGAAGCAAGGAAAACGGCGCCATTTGGCGCCGTTTTCCTGTGCGGACAGTGTTGCAGTGAGTGCCAGCCGAGCAACTATTTGTTTTTGTTCTTGTCTTTACCCTTCGCTTTGTCCTTGTCCTTGTCCTTGTCCTTGTCCTGCGACTTGCCTTGCTGGCCGTTAGCGCTGTTATCCGAGCCTTTACCGTAGCCGTGTTTCTTGGCCAGACCGGGTGGCAGTTTCTGCTGGGTGTTCTGAACGACAATCCAGGGGCCGTCAAACGCGCTGGCCTGAATCCAGATACCGTCCCGCAGGCGCCAGTAGAAATCGTTCCAGTAGTAGTAACTCGGTGACCCGACAACGACATACACGCCAAGGCCGCTGTCGTAGCTCAGATCATGGCTGCCATGTTTCTTGCGATAACCGTGGGCCGGGGCATGGGCTGGCGGGCCGCCGGCGTAACCCGGCTCATGGTGGAAAGGGTGGCAGGCCGACAGTAGCAAAAGGGCCGCGAGCGTGGGGAGCAACAACAACCGTTTCATCAGCAATGCTCAGCAGGGAAGTCAGGGCCGCCATGCTATCCAACGGGCGCCGCGCCGGGGAGTGCTGCCGTCACGGTTTTTCCGGGTATGGCCGCTTGGCCAGTGGTAGTACCCGCTAGTTTGTTCGCCGGTTCTTCCGCTGGTTTTCGAACCGCTGCCGCAGCTGCTGTCGTTGCTCGGGGCTCAGTTCCCGGAAGCGCTGCATGCGTTCGCGCATCTGCTGGCGTTGCTCCGGGCTCATCTGCTGCCAGCGCCGGTGCGCGTCCCGCAGGTGTTGCCGTTGTTCCGGCGTCAGCTGCTGCCAGCGCTGGAATTTGTCCTTGGCACGGGCGCGCTGCTCCGGGCTCATCTGATTCCAGCGGTCCAACCCCTGCAGCACCCGCTGCCGTTGCTCGGCACTGAGTTCTGGCCAGCGGCTCTCGAACCGGCGCAGCTGTTGCTGCTGCGCGGCCGGCAGGGCGTTGAAGTCAGCCGATGTGGCGGTGGTGGCAGCCGGGCTCGCGGCCGTCCCGGTTGTCGGTTCGGCGGCTGATGCCGTGTGGCATGCCAGCAGGCTGAAGGCCAAGGTCAGCAGCAGGCGGTTCATGGTGTCTGGTCTCCCTTGCCGGTCGGTGACGGTTGCTTCACCGGTTCGGCTGTTTGTTCGCGGGGCGGCGCGTGGATGGCGGCGGCATCAATGGCGTCCAGTTCGGCTGGCAGGTCCAGCTCGCCGCTGTCGCTGCCATATTCAGCCAGGAATTCCAGCAGCTCGAGGCTGGGTTCGTCATTGCTGGCAGCAGGCGGTTCGGTAACCGAAGGTTCGGCCGCTGCCAGACCGGTGCTCAGCAGGCCGGCAAGGCCCAGCCAATACGCGCTGTTCATGGGGTCTCCGTGGTTCGCGCTGCCCGCGCGCCCTGAAGCTTACGGCAAGCTGACGCTCCTGTGCTGCAGGTCAGCGTTGCCTTGAGGCGAGCTGCCCGGTGAGGGCAATTCGTCTTCCTGCCTCGTTCAACGGATCAGTCCGGGTCTGGTTGACCTGCGGAAAAACAATTTTCACCAGGCGGTCAACGCTGGCGCTGTTCATGCGTCATCGGTACAGTGCCGCGCGCGCCGGGGCAGGGCGGCCATTGGCCGATCACGAAGTCGACAACTGGGGAAAAGGCGTATGCAGTCGGGGAAATTCAAGCCATGGCAAGTGGCGGTGCTGTTGTTCGCTGGGCTGAGTGCAGCGCAGGCAGGGGCTGATGACAACAGCAATACGGGCAATACCGGTCATGAGAACGCCTTGCTGGCGACATCGCCGGGTTCGCTCAGCCTCGGTTACCAGCATGATGACGCCGACGGCGATTCGAAGCTGTTCGCGCTCGATGTGCCGCTTGGCGTGGACTGGTTGCTGTCGATCGGTCTGCTCGATGCCGCCAACCAGCCCAATACCGTCGCGGGCTCGCCCCGGGTAGCAACCGAAACCCGCACGCTGAGCCTGAGCGGACAGGGTGACGGACTCAGCGCTGGCATCAACCTGCTGCAATACCAGGACGGCAGCGTGCTGAAGACCGATGAAGTGGCGTTGTCGCTGCGCTATCAAGGTGACCGTCATACGCTGCGGTTTGAACTGATGCAGCGCCAGCACGACGTCGCCATCACCTTGCCGGCCCGGGTGCTCAATGACAGTTTCGACAGTCGCGGGGTTGGCGCCGATTTCAGCTTTGACGTTGGCGCCGATGGGCAGTTATATGGCGGCCTGCAAGTCTTTGACTACGACGATACGCTACTCTTTGATACCACTTTTCAACGTTTGCTGGTGCAAGCCGAGCAATACCCGGCACTGCGCGAGCGCTTGCTGCGCAGTTACAGCGCGGCAACTTCGCAGCAGTTTCAGGCGCAGGGCAGTCTGGTGTCCGACAGCTGGTGGCTCGGCTTCGGCCTGCCACTCGCGGACCACTGGCTGGCCGTGGAGCATTACGCCAGCACGGCCGAAGTCGACGGCAGCGAGTACAGTACCGACGTGCTGTTGCTCGGGCTGACGCTGAACGAACAATGGGCGCTGGATATTACCGCTGGCGTCAATCGCGATGCGGTCAGTTCCGACATCGCGTTTGCCGGGCTGACCCTGCACTGGTTTTGGTAAGACTTTTTTTTCGCACCTTTGGAGCACCACCCGTGACCGATGCTACGCAACAGCTGCCCCGCCTCAAGCTGACCAAACATGAAGAGCGCCGGATCAAGGGGGGTCACCTGTGGATTTACAGCAACGAGGTCGACACGGTCGCCACGCCGCTGAAGAATTTCACGCCGGGTCAGCAAGCCGTAGTGGAAAGCTCGACCGGCCAGTTTCTCGGCGTGGCCTATGTCAATCCGCACTCGCTGATCTGCGGCCGCATCATCAGCCGCGATCACCATGTGCTGGATCGCTCGCTGCTGGTGCATCGGATCAATATCGCGCTGTCCTTGCGTGAAATGCTGTTTCCGCAACCGTATTACCGGCTGGTGTATGGCGAAAGTGATCTGCTGCCAGGTTTGGTGGTGGATCGTTTTGGTGATCATCTGGTGGTGCAGATCACCACCGCCGGGATGGAAGCCGTCAAGGACGAGATCATCTCGGCGCTCGACAAGGTGGTCAAGCCGGCCTCGATATTGCTGCGCAACGACAGCAGTGCGCGCGCGTTTGAAAACCTGCCGAGCGAAGTGGTGGTTGCAGCGGGCAATCCGCCGCAGGAGGTCGAACTGATCGAAAACGGCGTGCGTTTTCTCGCCCCGCTGCACGACGGCCAGAAAACCGGCTGGTTCTACGATCAGCGACCAAACCGGGAATGGCTGCGCGGTCTGGTCAAGGGCAAGCGCGTGCTCGACGTCTTCTCTTACGTCGGCGCTTTTGGCGTGCAGGCACTGAGTTTTGGCGCCGCCGAAGTGTGCTGCGTCGATGCTTCGGAGTTTGCCCTCGATACCGCCGAACGCAACGCTGCGCTCAATGGTGGCGCCGAGCGATTCATGACCATTCAGGGCGATGCCTTTGATGCATTGAAAGAGCTGAAAGCCGCCGACGAACGCTTTGATGTAGTCATTGTCGATCCGCCGGCCTTCATCAAACGCAAGAAGGATTTGACCGAAGGCATCAATGCCTATCGTCGCATCAACGAACTGGCCATGCGGCTGTTGCCGAAAGATGGTCTGCTGCTGGCCGGATCCTGCTCCATGCATTTGCCGCGTGAGGAACTGCACGAGGTTGTCCGGGCGTCCGGTCGCCACCTCGACCGCCATGTCCAGATCCTCGCCGAGGGCATGCAGGGAACCGATCACCCAGTGCATCCGGCGATTCCGGAAACCCGTTATCTGAAAGCGTTTCTGGCGCGGGTGGTGCTGCCCTGAGTGCAGGCGGCCAGCGCATTGTAAAAGTGGTGGTGTAGCGCCACTCAGCGTGCGTTAGCTGTAGCGAGACTCAGCGCGTATTAGTGGGATCCGTGCAATGGCGGATAGCGCAGCGGAAAGCTGTGCAGGGCAATGCGGTCGAGCCGGATGGAAAGGGTCTCATCCGCGACCGCAAACAACACGAACTCTTCGCCCTGTCGCGCTGAGACCGTGCGCACGATACCTACGGCCTCGCGCTCGCTGCCGTCGGCTTGTTGCCAGCACAGCCGCACCGGCAGTGCACGCAACGCCGCCACTTCCAGTTCATCGTGCAGATCGCAGTTGAGCGGTTGATAGTCGGTCATCGGTGCGGCCTCGGCTGACGCAGGCGCCTATAATGCGCCAACTCTGCCATCGGTGCCGTATGTCCCCGTCCGAACGTTTCACGCAGCTGACAGCCTTGTTGCGCCAGTACGAGTCGTATTGGCGGCCGTCGCCGTTTGTCTACCCGACACCGGCCTGGTGCAGGGAGAACACGGGCCTGGCTGATGCCTGTCTGCAACTGCCGGATGGTCGGCCAGCGGAACTGGAGGCGGACCCGGCGGCATTGCAGCACTGGTTGCAAGCGCAATTGCCCGGGCTGCGGGCACTAACCGAATTGTTGGCCTTGCCGGCGCCACCGGTTGCCGTCGCGACGCTGCCGACGCAATGGTCGGTCGATATTCCCGGCCGCAAGTGGCAGCAAATCGCCGCGTTTGCAGCACTGACGCCCGCGCATCAGGGGCCATTGCTCGATTGGTGTAGCGGCAAATCGCATCTCGGCCGCACGCTGGCGCAGCAGCGCAAACTGCAACTGGTGGCAGTCGAGCGCGATGCCGTGTTGTGTCGCGAGGGTTATGAACAGGCGCGGGCCGCCGGCATCAGTGCGGAATTCCTCTGCGCCGACGTGCTGCAAGCGCCGCCCGCCTTGCCCGCCACTGCGCAAGTATTGGCACTGCACGCCTGTGGTGACCTGCACCGCAGTTTGCTGCGGCAACTGGCGGCGCATCCGGTCCAGCAACTGGTGCTGGCGCCCTGTTGCTATCACTTGTGGCTGCGCAGCGATTACCTGCCGTTATCAGCGGTGGCGCAGCAAAACGATCTGCGCCTGGATCGCAACAGCGTGCAGCTCGCCGTGCAGGAGGCGGTGACCTCATCAGCACGGGTGCGCAAGCAGACCGCGACACTGGCCGCGTGGCGCCTGGGCTTCGATGCCCTGCAACGCGAACTGCGCGGTGTCGACGAATACCTGAATACACCCTCACTGCCGCAATCGGTACTGGCGGAGGGGTTTGAAGCGGTGTGTCGTCGCATTGCCACGCACAAACAGCTGGCGCTTCCTGACGGCATCGATTGGCAACAGTATCGAGCGCTCGGCGAGCAGCGTTACGCCCGCGCGCAGAAACTGCAGGTAGTGCGTCATGGGTTTCGGCGCGCGATTGAACTGTGGCTGGTGCTCGACCTGGCCTTGTATATGGAGCAGCTGGGCTACGTTGTCGCGTTGCAGCAGTTCTGTGATCGGCAGCTGACGCCGCGCAATCTCTTGATCTGTGCCCAAAAGAGTCAATGAATGCCCACGCAAATCTGGCAACTCAATATCACCGAAACGGGCCTCATGGCGGTCGATCTGCTTGCGGAAAAATCCGGCCTGCCGAAAGCGCGCATCAAGGATGCGATGAACAAAGGCGCAGTCTGGCTCAAACGCAGCGGCAAGGAAAAGCGCCTGCGCCGGGCCAGCGCCGAGCTCTATCCCGCCGATTTGCTGTCACTGCATTACGACGCCTGTTTGCTGGCTTTGACGCCGCCGGAAGCAACACTGCTCGCCGATGAAAAGCAGTACAGCGTCTGGATCAAACCGGCCGGTGTGCTCGCCCAAGGCACCCGCGAAGGCGACCACTGCTCGCTGCTGCGCATGGCCGAGCTTAAATTGAACCGCGATGTGTTTCTGGTGCATCGGCTCGATCGTGAAGCGGCCGGCCTGATGCTGATTGCTCACACCGGCAAAGCGGCAGCGGCATTATCGGCATTGTTTGCCGACCACAGCGCCGGCGCTCAGGTCATCGACAAGCGTTATCAGGTCGAGGTGCGGGGCGAGTTGCCGGAGGAAGGTCATATCCAGAAAAAACTGGATGGCAAGTCGGCCAGCACGCATTTTCGCCGGCTGGCATTTGATGCCGGGCGCAATGCTTCGCTGGCGGAAGTGCTGATCGATACCGGTCGCAAGCACCAGATCCGCCGGCATCTGGCCGGCATCGGTTGTCCGGTGCTGGGTGACCCGCAGTATGGTGAAGGCAACGCGGATCCGCGCGGATTACAGTTGTTTGCGGTGCAGCTGAAGTTTGTTTGTCCGTTGACACATCAACCGAAAGATTATCGCTGGCCAGCTGAGGTAGAACCTTGCTAACGAAGCCGCAACCATAATTTCGTGCAAACGGCTTTTGTAGGGTTGCTCACATCAATAACGCTCGGCAGAGCCAAGTGCCTGGCATGCTTGTACAAATCAACATCAACAACCGACATAAAGATACAGCACCCTAAACACCTGGCCTTCCGGAGCGTTTCTGCTCAAGAATAGTTGGTAGCTGGATCCTTCCCCTACATTATCGAGCACCAAATCCAGCTTGCCGTCACCATCCAGATCGCCTGCGAAATCAAAGCTTATCGGCACAGAATATTCGGCTTTCGCTGACTCGCAGCTTACATGAATCGCGCCTGGATCGCGGCCTTTCAATCCTGCAATGATTCGCTGGGTGTTGCCGCCGTGACTGATGCTGAGTGCGCTATCGCCATAAAAGCCATCGTTGACGCGATGGCAATTTGGTTCTTGTGAGAGGCGATACTCCTGCATCTGAAACTGGAAGCTGCCGTTCGTGGTTGGCAATGTGAAAGGCTTCAATGGCCCGGGAACGGCACCCGGCACCTGATCGAGTGCAAACACGACCCCCTGTCGAAGCGTTTGGTATTCGCTTGTCTCACGCTTCGCATTGTCAAAAGGCAGATAGGCGTATATGCCGAGCAACTCTGGATGGGTAAGCTGACGATAGCTGGTAATCATGCGCCATTGCGGCCAAGCACTAAGATCCAGTAGTAGAAACTCACCGCCAAAATCGGTGAAACAGGGTTGGTCGCGACAAATGTCGACCTCAAGACTCTCCCCCTTCATCATCGTGTCAAACGCTTGCATCGATGCCGCCGGTAGCGGCAACCCACTTTCGTAATGCTCAATTATTTGCTCTCGCTCCGCTGTGCCAGATGTCGAAATTGCGGCAAGCAAGGCCATTATCACGTAGCGCAACATGAACTCATCCCCCCTTCCGAGTAGGAATGGTTATATCGATTGCTCGACAGATTGTCCATCACGGGCTGGTCCGATAGGCTGGGTGCATTTCTGGTTCGAAGAATCCGTACGTACATTTTGATACGTGCAACTAGGCCTTGTATCCACCTTGCGCCGCCATGGCGTGACTGGTGTTCGTCTGCTGACTGCGCACCCGACACGCGTGAGTGGAAGGAAGGGTTAGGGTTGGCAAGAGGTGGTCGTTGCTAAAGACTACTATTACATAAGACGTGGCGCGTGCGTGGGTAGAAGTGCATGTTGTTGGCAAGCGCTATTTTTGTATTATGGTGCAGGTGTCACGAGGTGTTTTGGGGCAATACATGGCCGAGTTTCTTGTAGGATGCAGATGCATCTGAATGGCTGGAGGCTCGCGGATCTATTTGCGCTGGGATACGGTAAATGTGGTGCCGGATTACAACACATTCTCCCGAAGAACCTGCGCAGTGAACCGGCGGCGGAGATAGAACCCGCGGGGCAAGGTTTTGATGCGTGTGCCATCGGGGCCAATGGCATCGGTCAGGATGCTGGCATTGGCCGCTTTCGGCCGCAGTTGCAAATATTCGCCATGATGAGCGCTGATGCTTTCGACTTCACCGAGTTGGATCTTCTCGGCGATTTCCTCGTAATCACGTTGCAGCTGCGCTTCGGTCGCGGCGTCCGGTTGCCACAGGAACGCGCTTCCGATACGGCGGTCGCGCAGCGGCAACTCATCGCGATCTTCGACCGGCAACCACAGCACGTGGGCGAGTTTGGCGCGAACCAGACTTTGTTGCCAGATTGGTAACTCACCGGGTAACAGGTGCGCGGTGCAGACCCAAGTGCTTTCGGTTGGCAGGCCGTCACTGCCAAACGGTAGCGTTTTCAGTTCGATGCCGAGTTGCGGAAAATCCGGTTGTGCCAGCGAGCCGCTTTCGGCGCCGAGTGCGCGCTCGATCAATTGCCCGAGCCAGCCTTTGTCGCTCCGCAGATCGGCAGGAATGGTCAGCTCGAAACGTGCAGCGATGTCGTGCAGGCGCAGGCCGGCCAGCGCACGGGCGCTTTGCAACAGTTCGGCGGCGCTGGTGGGGGTGGTGATGCGCATGGGCGTCTCAACGGGCGCTATCGGGATGGGGTAGCTGAAACCAGTCGAGAATCGGCCAGCCCTTTTTTTGTGCCTGCTCGCGCAAGATGCTGTCCGGGGTGACCGCGTAGGGAAAATGCGCGTGTTCGAGTAATGGCAGGTCGTTGTGCGAATCGCTGTAGAAATGCAGATCGACGCTGTCGATGCCTTCCTGGTCGCAGAAATCTTGAAGCCGGCGCAC
The DNA here is from genome assembly GCA_041914645.1 of Permianibacter sp. Taxonomy (GTDB): domain Bacteria; phylum Pseudomonadota; class Gammaproteobacteria; order Enterobacterales; family Permianibacteraceae; genus Permianibacter. Next base: position 60,266 of record JAYSCY010000011.1, on the reverse strand, counting down.
CTTGCCTTCACGAAAGCAGGGGATGCCGGTCAGTTCGCCGGTGAAGATGCCATCCTGCAATTCCGGTTCGGTCGCCAGCAGGTCGCTGACATCCAGTAGTTCGGCACTGGCAGCGGCGACAAAGCGGGTGGTCGCGGTGATGATGACGATGCGGTGGCCGCGCTCGCGGTGCCAGTCGATCCGTTCCATGGCTTTGCTGCGCAGTCGTGGCGCGATGTGGTGCTGGGCAAATTCGCGCCGCATGGCAATGAGATCGCGCTCGCGCTTGCCGACCAGCGGGCCGAGCACGATGCGCGCGGCAGCGTGTATGTCGAGCCGGCCGGCGAGGTAGTCGGCGAACAGCGCGTCCTTGTTGCGCAAATGGTCGTCGCCGACCCAGCCAAGCCGGTACAGGTAATCGGCCCAGAGCTGGTCGCTGTCGCCTTCCAGCAGGGTGTGGTCGAGATCGAACAAGGCCAGAGTCATGGCGGCGGGGTGTGTGGCTGACAGATGGACGGCTATTGCACCGCATCAGCGCTGGAAATGCGAGTGCCGTCGGCGAAGTTGGTTGCCGGTTGCGCAACCCTGTGGAAGAATCGGGCGCAAGTACAACCGGCTGGATTGCCGGCATGATTGACGCGGAAGGTTATCGCGCCAACGTTGGTATCGTCATTTGCAACCGTGATGGCCAACTGTTCTGGGCGCGCCGCAAGGGTCACGATTCTTGGCAGTTTCCGCAAGGCGGAATCAATGCCGGCGAATCTCCTGAGCAGGCGTTATACCGGGAACTGCGCGAAGAAACGGGTCTGACCCGAAATGAAGTCCGGGTGCTGGGTAGCAGCCGCGACTGGTTGCGCTATCGCCTGCCGCCGAAATACATGCGGCATGATTCCAAGCCACTTTGCATCGGCCAGAAACAGCGCTGGTTCTTGTTGTTGCTGACCGGTGACGAGAGCAAGGTCAATTTCTACGAGACCGATCACCCCGAGTTTGATGGCTGGATGTGGGTCAATTACTGGTACCCGGTCCGTCAGGTGATTTCGTTCAAGCGTGAGGTCTACCGGCAGGCGTTGGCCGAGTTGCTGCCCTTTGCCGCGCAACTGGCTCGCGGTGGCGGGGTGCCGGGTGCGAATCGCCCCGAAGGCCAGCGGGTGGACGGGAATCGGCCGGACGGACAGCGACAGGAAGGCCAACGGCAGCATCACCGGCGCCGTCGAAACCGCTGACCCTGGCCGCCGATCCCCCTGGATTGAAGGCATCTGTTGCCAATCCGGCAATCGTCGGGGCAACGGGGTTCTTGCAAGGTCGGACTGCCACAGCAGCACCCACACCATAAAAAAACGCGACCTTGAGGTCGCGTTTTTTATGGTGTTACGGCCTGACGAGCCGCTCGGGATTAGGGCGCAAACTTCTTCCGCAGCATGTCGTAGAGCCTTGCCGTGGCGGCCAATTCGCCACCACTGAGCCGGTCTTGGGTTTGCAACTGTTTCATCAGCCCATCAACCTGTTCTTCGATGGTCAGCGGCTTGGCCGGTTCGGCGGCGACAGGCGCGGCAGGCGCCGGGTTGGCAGCCCATTGCAGGTTCTTGAAGCTGTCCTGCAGTTCCTGCTGACGCCGGCGGTGCGCTTCTTCGGCATCGTATTCGCGCTGTTTTTCCAGCCGTAACTGTTCGGCTTCATCCGCAGCGCGTTTGGCATCGAGACGTTTCTTTTCTTCCAGTACCTTCATGCGCTGTTCTTGCACCAGCTTGTTTTGCAGCGCCAGCTTTTCGTTCTCGGCAGCGGCAAGGGCTTCTTGTGCCTTCAGCTTTTCCAGCTCCTGACTTTGCTTTTTCAGTGCCAGTTCTTCTTTGGCAAACGCATTGAACTCGTCGATGCGTTGCACGAGGGCCTTGTACATCGCGTTGATCCTCGCTTGCACGGCGGTCAGGCCGTATTTTTCGTTGAATTCATGGGCTTCGGCGATGAAGCGCAGCTCTTTGATCAGGCCCTCGACAAAGGCTGGGCGGAATTTCTGCTCTTTGTCGATCCGGGCCAATGCCTGCTCGTATTGCCGGTGGGCGCCTTGATACCAGTCGGCCTGGCCGAGGTCGTCCTTGCGCAGATGAAAGCGACTCAACGTGTTGCTGACATCGGCCCAGCAGAAGTCTTCATCCTGCGCTTTGAGCGAGAGTTCGTTGATGGCTTTGCTGAGCGCGTCGCGTTCCTGATAACTGTGTTTCCAGTGGTCCCAGGCGGAACCCGGATCTTCCTTGACCAGATCGCGCAGGTAATTGAGGTTGCCGCGCCATTCGGCGACGCGATCCTTCAACTTGGGTTTCTTGTCATTGTTATCGTTGCTGGACATGGGCAGGGCTGATCAGTGTTTCGGGTGGTGGCAGCCAATGGATTAAAGCAGCCGAAGTGGTCAACCGGCAAGCATCTGGGTCAATAGTTCGGTGACGCGCTGTTCGGCCCAGCCGTCCAGCGCCCAATTGCTGACGAAACCGCAGTGGCCACCATGCTCGGTGACCTCCAGCGTGAGATTGGCCAGCGCGGGCAGCGCCAGCCAGTCGGCAACCGGGATGACCGGGTCATCGGCGGCGACAATGACATGGGCCGGCACCGGCAGTTGCGCCAGCTGTTCAGCACGCAGCGCGTAGCCATTGAGGTAGTCGAGCAGGGTAGGGTACTCGGTGTGGTGCTCAACGAAGTGCGCGGTCAGGGCGGTCAGGTTGGGCAGCCGGCGCCAGGCGTCATTGGGCAGCTGGTCTGGAAAAACCGCCGCCTTGCGCTGCAGCGAGCTTTTCCATTTGTGCAGGAAATAGCGCCGATAAAGCAGCGGGCCGGTCTCGAGTGCATGCAGGGTCGCGGTCGGGCTAATCACCGGGCAGACCGCTATGACCCGGTTCAGGCTGCCGGCCGGCAGGCGCAGGGCAACGCGCAGGGCAAAGTTGCCACCAAGTGAGAAACCGGCCAGCCCCACTTGCTTTGGCTTCAGCCGGGCCAGCGCGTCAGCAATGGCCAGCGCCACTTCCTGATCACGGCAGGAATGAAACAGTGCCGGATTGAGGTGATGGCTGTCGCCGTGGTCGCGCAGATTCAAGCGCAGCACATTGAAGCCGGCGCGGTACGCCTCGGCGGCTGTCGCCAGCAGGTAGAGCGAGTCGCTGGAGCCTTCCCAGCCGTGCAGCAACACGGCCAATGGTCGGCCTGGTTCGGTCGGGTGCTGCGAAAGCCAGCCCAGCAGCTGGGCATCACCACCGTGCAGCAGCACTGGTCGGGTATGGGCGGTGAGTGTTGCCGCCAGGGTTTCGATGCGGGCACGCCGTGACGGCAAGCGCGACAAAATGCCCTGCAGGTGCGGATTGCGCAGCAGGCCGCGAGGCTGAAAAGGGGAGGTTGTAGTCGTCATGCCGGCAATTATACGGAGACAGGTCGGACCGGGTCATGCCAATCCGCTACAATTCTTGCCTGCCCCCTTTTCGACAGTCGGCTGGACTCCATGACAACGCCGCATCACGCGCCGCCGGAAACGCCGGCAGTCGAGCAGCATCTGGCCAATCTGGTCGAAAGTTTTTCCAAGCACATTCCGTTTCATCGCACGGTCGGCCTGCATTTTGAGCGGGTCGACAGCGAGCGCTGTGTGCTGCGGTTTGCTTCGCGTGAAGAGCTGGTTGGCAACTACATCCAGAACATTCTGCATGGCGGCGTCATTGCCACCGTGCTCGACGTTGCCGGTGGCACCATGGCGGCAGTCGGACTCATTCACAAACATGGCCACGCCGGTGAAGACGAGATCCGTGAGCGGCTGTCCAAGCTTGGCACCATTGATCTGCGTATCGATTATTTGCGGCCGGGACGCGGTGCGGCGTTCCGGGCCGAGGCCATGCTGCTGCGCGGCGGCAACAAAGTGGCCGTCGCCCGTATGGAGCTCTACAACGACAGCGACGAGCTGATTGCCGTCGGAACCGGGACTTATCTCGTTGGCTGACGGTTGTCATTTCTTGCTGGCATTTTCTGGCGTCTCACCATGACGGAACATCGCCGCGGCATGCTGTTGGCCGGCAGTGCCTATCTCATCTGGGGCCTGGTACCGATCTATTTCAAGGCGGTGGCCAGTGTGCCGGCAGCAGAAATTCTGGCGCACCGTATCGTCTGGGCCGTGCCGATCGCCCTGTTGCTGATCGCATTGCTGCGTCAGCCACTGCAATTGCTCAACATCGTCCGTGATCGGAAACTGTTCGGCACGTTGATTCTGTCAGCGTTGCTGGTCAGCACCAACTGGTTCATCTACACCTGGGCCATTGTCAACGATCGGGTGCTGGAAACCAGTCTCGGCTATTTCATCAATCCGCTGCTGACCATTGGGCTCGGTGTGGTGGTACTGCGTGAGCGCTTGTCGCCGGTGCAAATAGTGGCGCTGTTGCTGGCTGCCATCGGTGTTGGCTGGCTCATTTATGCCCGCGGCGAATTGCCGTGGATCGCGCTTGGTCTGGCCTTCAGTTTTGGTTTGTATGGCTTGGTGCGCAAGCGCACCCCGGTCAATGCCATCAACGGCCTGCTGGTGGAAACAGCCGTGCTCCTGCCGGTCGCGCTGTTGTACCTGTTCTGGCTGGAGGGCAGTGCCGGTGGCCAGTTTGGTCATGCCGGCTGGGTCCTGTCCCTGCTATTGGTTCTGGGTGGCGTGGTCACTACGGTGCCGCTCAGCCTGTTTGCTGCCGGTGTCCAGCGCATTCCGCTGAGCACGCTGGGGTTTCTGCAGTACCTGTCGCCGAGTCTGGTGTTTCTGCTGGCGGTCTTCGTCTACCACGAGCCGTTTGATCAGGACCGGCTGATCAGCTTCGCTTGCATCTGGACCGGGCTTGCACTGGTAACGGGACACTCACTCTGGCAGCGCCGGCCGGCCCGCTGAGGCCCCGCCGCTCACTAGTTAACCGGCTACACTTGAAGCACCCCCACACCGCCTGGTCTAGCCGCCATGTTGCTGATTCCCGGATTGGAGTTGCGCAACGCCCACATTGCCTTGCCGAATCCAAAACCGGACGACGATGAGCCACTGCTCTATCTCGATGCCATCGAAACGATTGGCAAGCTGGTTGCCGCCGGTGCTGAGCGGGTGCATCTGATCGATGCCGATGGGGCCCAGCAAGGTGAGCCGGTGAACGCCGATCTGGTGCAGCAGCTGCAGCGACAATTCCCGAAACTGGCGCTCGAAGTCACAGGCGGTATCCGCAAGATCGAGCATGCCGAACTGTGGCTGGATGTCGGTGCCAATTTTGTTGTGCTGACCTGGAAGTTGCTGCGCAACCCCGAGGCCACCGGCAATCTGTGTGCCGAATATCCGGGCAAGGTGATCGTGGCGCTCGAGGGCCAGGACGGCGTGATCGTCAACGGTGGTGGTGCTGGCATCGCGGCGACGGAATTGGCTCGCCGTTACAGCGAAGAAGGGGTGGCCGGCATTCTATATACCGAGGTGCATGGCCCCGGTGAGCGGACCGATCCGCTGCCGGTTGCCGGCCAGCTGGCACAATCCTGCGATATCCCGGTTATCTGCAACGGTGGTGTCCATGAGCTGGCCGCAGCCGAGCGCTTGCGGTTGGCACCTCAATCAGCACTTGCCGGCGTCGTGGTTGGCCGGGCACTCTTGAATGGCCAGATCGATTTTGCGACGCTGAACGCCGCGCTGAAAAAGAAGCGCTGAGCACGGGCGACACCGGACTGGTGTCGGTTACCGAACCGGCCTGAGGCTTGACCGGTTTGTCGCTGCGCAATGCTGAGGCTGCCCCCAATTGTGAAATTTCCCAACTAGGATGTGCTGATGTCACTTACCCTATGGCTTGCAGGCTGGCTGCTCACCGCTACGGTATCAACCATGGCAGCCAATCCACCGGCTTCGCCCGAGGCGGCCAACGCGACAGGCAGCAGGGTCGGTTATGTCCCGCTGGGCAGTACCCCATTCGGGCCGAACGGTCATGGTTCCTACACCTGGTTTCTTGATGCCGAGCGTGGTGAAGTGGTGATGTGTCTGGTGCACAACCCGCAGACACCGATTGAATGCAAACGTGCACCGATGCCGGCTACGCTGCCACCACCGGCCGGACAGAAATGAAAACGGCTGCCTTTGGGCAGCCGCTGTACTTGCGCATGGTTGTTGGCATGTTGGAAACGCAAGGCGAATAGAGCAACGCCCTTACCACGAGTGGGGCAGGTTCTTTTTCAGCACCAGATGACCTTCGGCATCGGTATCGACATAGCCACCCTGTTTCAGATCCTTGAGGATGCGGGCAACCATTTCCCGTGAGGAACCCACCCGGCTGGCAATGCTCTGCTGGGTCAGCTTCTCTTTCATCACCCGCTCGCCATTGTGTTCGACCGACTGGGTCAGCAGCAGCACGGCAATACGGCCATAGACGTCCATCAGGCCAAGCCGACGGATGGTTTCGGTAGCCTGCAGCAAGCGATCGATCAAATCGCTCATGATATTGGCGGAAAAGTCCGGGAAGTCGCGCAGACACTGCTTGAAATCCTGATCCGGCATCAGGCCGAGCCGGCTATCCTCCATGGTCACTACCGAGGCGGAACGCGGAATGCTCTGGATGACCGACAGCTCGCCGAAGGCTTCGCCGCCCTCGTGAATGTTGACGGTGATTTCCTTGCCCTTTTCATCATCCAGATAGACTTTGACCCGGCCCGAAATGACGAAGTACAGGCAATGGGCCGGGTCACCTTCACTGATGATCTGGGTGCGTTTCGGATAGTTGCGGACATGGATATGCCGACTCAGCTGCTGTAGCTGGTCTGGTGGCAGGCCACGGAAAATCTTGAAGCTGGCCAGTTCCATATCAGTAGGGGTCGTCCCGGCATCCGTCATGACAGGTCCTTACAAGACCGCAGAAGCATTCGCGGTGGCAACGGAAATAGTGCACATCATACCGTTGTCAAAGTACAGCTGGGCAAGCCATTCTCTGGCCCCTACCATTCAAAGTGCGAACAAGGCGGGAGTACCGGTGTGGTAAGTCGGGGCGGCAAAGCGATGCTGGGTATGGCTGTATTCGCCATGGCGACGGCTATGGCTGGGCCGGTTTTGGCGGCATCCGCGTCGCGCGATGCCGAAATCATGCCATTTCAGTATCTCTACCTCCGCGAATACTCCAAGCTGCGGCACGAAGCCGAGCTCGGCAATGCGGATGCCCAGTTCCAGCTTGGGGTACTGCATTACGACCCACCGGCGGGGTCCAGCATTACCCAAAGTTACCGGCGGGCATTCCTGTTGTTTTTCGAGGCGGCAATGCATGGTCATGCCACCGCTCAGCATAACGTTGGCGCAATGTACTGGAATGGTGACTACGTGGCGCAGAATGTTGTGGAGGGATACGCTTGGTTCTTGCTTGCAGCCAGTCAGGGTGATGCCGCCGGAGCCCGCAAACAAAAACTGTACTGGCCTGATTTGAGCGAAATACAGCGATCGGAAGCGCAAGAACGGTTGCTGTATCTGAAACAGCAACTGGCTAATGCCGAGGCGAAACGGGAATATTCGCCAAAATATTACGGCATTCAGTAATGTGACTGCGACCGTTATCCGGATACAAAAAAAAGGGAGCCGCGATTTGGCTCCCTTTTTCTTGCTGGAACTAGCTGGCGGCTCTCTCAATTTCCGCTGCTATCACCGGATATCAAAGCCAGTCGTGCTTCAGCGACTTTTTCCGGCTGCAACTCACAAACGCGATGCGCGTGACCGAAGCCTTTGACGGCGACTTCCTGCAAGGGTTCGAACGGGTAACGATCACGGGTCAATGCGAAGACCGGGTAACTGACCAGCAACCGTCCCGGCGTGCAGTGCGCTTGCAGGCGGGCGGCCAGGTTGACGCCACTGCCCACTGCGCGATAGGCCAGGACGAGGCCGGAGCCGAAGTTGCCGACCGTGGCAAAATCCTGATGAATGCCGATGCGAAGATTGATGTTGTGATCGATGCCGGCCTCCAGCCATGTCCGTTGCAGTCGCTGCATTTCGCGCTGCATGGCCACTGCCAATGCGACGGCTCGTTCCGCTTGTGTTTCCTTGTCCATCGGTTCGGGCGCACCAAACAACACCACCAGCCCGTCGCCTAGCAATTCGTTGAGTGTTCCGCCGAACTTCTCGACCAGCGCGCCCATGCCGCCAAGGAACTGGTTCAGGATCTCGGTGATGATTTCTGGTTCAAACCGGTCGGTCAGGGCGGTAAATTCAACCAGATCGGCAAACAACACCGTCAAGCGTCGTCGTTCCGCCTGCAACTGCTTGGCATCCGGATCGGTCAGCAGGCGCTGCACCAGCGGCGGTGGGAAATAGCGGGCGAGACGATTGACGGTTTCCTGCACCACGCGGGCCTGTTCGCGCTCGCGGCGGGCCGCGTTGACCTCGTGCAGTGCCAGCAGATTTTTGACCCGTGCGACCAACTCGCTGCGCTCGACCGGTTTGCCAATGTAGTCGTTGGCACCTGCGGCAAGACCGGTGGCGACATCTTCCGGTCGATTGCGTGCCGACAGCATCAGGATTGGCAGTTCCTGCTGGGTCATCGTCTCGCGTACCCGGCGGGCGACATCGAATCCCGACAGCTTCGGCATCATCACGTCGAGAATCAGCAAACTGAATGCCTGCTCGGCGAGTGCGTCGATGGCCGCTTGCCCGTCACCGACAGTGACTACGTTGTACCCCTGCATGTTCAGGCAGTCAGCCACCACCTGACAGTTCAGCGGCTCGTCATCGGCTACCAGAATCGTAGCCGCGTTGCCCAGTGCCGCCACCGGTGCCGGGCGCCGCAGCAACACGGGTTTGCCGGGCGCGGCGATTTCCTGCCGTGCTTTCTTGGAGGCAGTGCCGGCGGCAGCCAGTGGCAGCGTGAACAGAAACTGCGAACCGCTACCTTCCTGGGAGTGCACTTCAACTTTGCCGCCGTGCAACTCGACCAGTTTCTTGACCACGGCCAAACCGAGGCCGGTGCCACCGTGACGGCGGGTGTTTGCCTCGGCAACCTGCTCAAACGGCAGGAAAATGCGATTGAGTTGGTCTGCGGGAATACCAATGCCGGAATCCGAAACCTGGATTTCAGCCATCTCACCGACCACCCGTGCCGTGACAGTGACATGGCCCTGAGCGGTGAACTTGATCGCATTGCCGATCAGATTGTGCAAGATCTGCTCGAGCCGGTTTTCATCGGCATCAAGCGCCGGAAAATCGGTCGGCACCGCATTGACCAGCGCCAGATCCTTGTCGCCGGCCAGTGGTCGCGACAATGCCAGCACCACGGCAACCGTACCCTGCAAATCGGTTGGCCCGCGCTCCAGCGAGACGCTGCCGTGCGACAGCTTTTTGAAGTCAAGAATTTCATTGACCAGATGCGCCAGTCGGCGACCACTGTCGGAAATCAGGGCGAGGTGATCGCGGGCTCGATCATTGAGTTCGCCCGCCACCCCGTCGCGCAAGCTCTCGGCAACGCCGATGATGCCATTCAGCGGGGTTCGCAGCTCGTGCGAGGTGTTGGCCAGGAATTCGTCTTTCAGTTGGTCGATGCGACGCAGTTGCTCATTGATGCGAGTTTGGGCGGCCACTTTCCGGATATGGCTGCGCCATAGCCACCAGCCGAGCAGCAGCAGCAGCAGTCCGTAGCTGACGTAGCTGTACCAGCGGGCATACCACGGCGCCTGAATGAAGAAATCGAGCCGCGCCGGTGCCGCGCTCCAAGTGCCATCGGCATTGGCGTTGCGCACCTCGAAGCGGTAATGGCCCGGATCGAGATTGGTTAATCGCACTTCATTGCGATTGCCATTGCTGATCCAGTCATTCTGGTAGCCGGATAAACGCCAGACAAACTGGTTGCGACCGGGATCGCGGTAATCGAGCGCGGCAAAACTGAAATGCACGTCGTTCTGATCGTCAGCAAGCTGCCATTCACCGGCGCGACTGGTCAACGGCAGATTGTCCGGATTGCGCACTTCAAAGCCGGTGATCAGCGTACCTACAGCGCTGCTGCTGCTGCGCAGATTGCGCGGGTCGACCACGGCAATGCCGGTGGTGCCGCCAAACCAGAGGCGACCATCGTTGCTGCGCACCGCGGCGAGGCCATTGAACTCATTGGTTGGCAAGCCATCGCTTTGATCAAAGTTGCGGAAATCGCCGGTGGCCGGATCAAACTCGGACAAACCGGCATTGGTGCTGAGCCAGAGTTTGCCGGCTTCGTCCGGCATGATGGCGTAAATGACGCTGTTCGGCAGACCGTCGGCGACAAACCAGGATTCGAACCGTTCAATACCACTGCGCCGATCCGCGGCACGCCAGCGGTTCAAACCGTTCTGGGTGCCGATCCACAAATCGCCCTGGCTATCGACATGCAGCGAACGGACAATGTCACTGGACAGCGATTGCGGATCGTTGTCTCGGTGCTGGATGCTGCGCACGGCGCGGGTGTCGTAGTCGAAGCGATGCAGGCCGGCGCCCTGGGTGCCGAACAGCAATTGGCCGTCGACTTCTGCCATGACCCGCACCAGTGCTCGCGGAAACCCTTCTTCGCTGACCGGGAAGGTACGGGCGACATCAAGCCGTTCCGGATCAATTTCCAGCATGCCTTCGCCAGCGCCCACCCAAATCCGGCCGCTGTTGTCTTCACTGATCAGAAAGATGCGGTAATTCGACAGTTTGCCGCGGCTCATGGCCGGATGGCTGATCAGTTTGGTGCGCAGCGTGGCCGGATCAAACATGGCCAGTTCGCCGGTAGTGCTGCCCAGCCAGATGCGCTGCCGCCTGTCCACCAGCACCGACTGAATGCGCGGTGGAAAGCTGCCGTTTTCGCGATCGGTGAAATTCAGGTAATGCACCACTTCGCCGCTAACCGGATCGATCTGATCGAGTCCGGACAAGGTGGCGGCCCAGATCCGGTTTTGCTGATCGCGCGCCAGTTGCCAGACAAACGGATCCGACAGCGAGTTGGGTTGATACGGTGAGTGGATGACGCGGGCAATTGCGGAACGCTCCGGGTGGGTGGTGTTGACACCGCCACCGAGCGTGCCGGCCCAGAGCAGGCCGGTGCGGTCCTCATACAGCGCAACCACTTCATCAAAGCTGATGCTGTGAGGATCCGCGGCATTGCGCCGGAACACATCAAAGCCGGAACCGTCCGGCAGCAAGCGGGCAAGGCCGCCTCCTTCAGTGCCCACCCAAAGCCGGCCGCCACGATCGCGCAGCAGCGAACGGACTGCGTTGCTTGGCAAGCTCAACGGTTCGTGCGGATTGTGTCGGTACAGGCGAAATGTCTTGCTGTCCGGCGCCAAGTAGAACAAACCCTGACTGAGCGTGCCCACCCAGAGGCCGCCATCGCCGTCGGACCACAATGCCGTGATGTATTGCGGTGCCGAAAATTCTTGCTGGCCTGGGCGGAAATGCTTCACTTCTTCGGTTGCCGGATCGAACAGTGCCAGGCTGCTGGCACCGACCCAGATTTTGCCGTCCGGTGTTTCGGCAAGCGCATTGACGAAACCGGACGGGATGCTGCCGGCATCGAGCGGATTGTGTTGCAGATGCCGGAACTGGCCTCCCTCGGCATCGACAAACTGATCTAGCCCACGCGGGGTGCCCACCCAGACCCGACCTGCGCGATCGACATAAAGCCGGTTGATATGGCGATGGCTGATCTGGCTTGGTTTGTCGCCCGGCAGAAAACGGGTCAGTTGCTGCCGGTCGGCGCTCAAACGGTTCAGACCATCCTGTGTTCCGATCCAGAGCGAACCATCAGGACCATTGGCCAGCGTCAGCACCAGATTGTCAGACAAGGACTGCGCCGAGCGCGGGTCATTGCGGTAGCTTTGAAAACGGTAACCATCGTACCGCTGCAGGCCATCATGGCTGCCGAGCCAGATATAGCCTTCGGCATCCTGTACCACGCTGGTGATGGAGTTCTGGGGCAGGCCATCGCGGCTGTCGAGGTGGCGGAACGCCACCGTTTCCACCGCAGCGAGCGGATATGACCACAACAACAAGCTGAGCAACGCAGCCGACCACAGCGCCAACAACCGGCCATGGCTGGCCGGCCGGCTGGCGGCGGTTGCGATGACAGGAGCAGGGATGGCGGTCGTTACAGCAGGCATTGCAGTCATTTTCCCAAAAGTCACTGTGTGCTGAGGGTCAGGGATTCCTGACCCTCAGGGTTTCCAGATGGCCAAACAAGGCGGTTGGCCGATCGTAGGACAGTGCGGGCCAAGCCCCAAGCAGAATCGTGATTTGTCGCACAAACCTGTCAAAAGTGCGCCGCCGGCTGCCAATTTCTGCCGCAGCACCTATGCTTTGCCTCGGACCATACAGGATCTGCCATGGCCGCCACGCTAAATGACATTGCCCGTCAGGCCGGCAAGCTCTACAGCTTGCCGGATATCTGCATGCGCCTGCAGGAGCTGATTGCCCGTCAGGCCAGCGTGTTGGAGATTGCCGATGTCATTGCGCTTGATCCGGCCCTGACCGCCCGCCTGCTGCGGCTTGCCAACAGCCCGTTCTACAACTTCAGCTCCCAGGTCGAGACCGTCTCGCGGGCGGTTCGTCTGATAGGCACCAATGAGCTGTACAACCTCGCATTGGCAACCGCGGCCGTTGCCGCGTTCCAGCGAGTACCGCGCGAACTGCTGGACATGGACAAATTCTGGGAACATGCCGTGCTCACTGGGCTGATTGCCCGTGGCCTCGGCAAACGCAGTGGATTCCGGCAGGGCGAACGGTTGTTCGCCGCCGGCCTGCTGCACAATCTGGGCTTGTTGGTGATGCTCGAACAGCAACCGGAAGCCTGCGCTGCCTACCTCACCCGCGCTGAGGGTGGCATCCGTCCGGACCTGCAACAGGTGCAATTTGGGTTTGTGCTGGCAGATCTCGGCCATGCCTTGATGACAATCTGGCGGCTGCCGCCTACCTTGACCGAAATCGTCAAGCACCAACACCAGCCAGAGCTGGCTTCAGGTGAGCGAGTGGCGGCGTCGCTTGTGCATGTCGGCATGTACGGGGCGTTGCACCTGCAGGCCGGTTTCCCGGCCACCATGGACAGTCCGTTGCTGAACTCACTGCGCAATGACCGCTTGCAACTGGCCAGTGCCGATGCGGAATTGCTCAAGGACTCGCTGAACGCCGCGCGTGACACTTACATGCAGGTGCTCGCCATCATCGCGCCGGGTGCCACTGTCGTCGTCTAGTTCGATTTTCTCGGACCGACAGGAGCAGCCAGATCCTGCAGGTAGCGAGCAGGCAAGCCGACCTGCTAGCCTGCAGGCTTCCCGCTATCACGCGAGCCCCGGCAACCATGCAACTGTTCTATTCGCACGCCTCTCCCTACGCCCGCAGCTGCCGCGTGCTGCGGCGAGAAAAAGGTCTCGAAGCCGACGTCAGCGAAGTGCTGGTTGATCCGCTGCAGAACCCGGCCGAGCTTCTGGTCAGCAATCCGCTCGGTAAAATCCCCTGCCTGCTGCTGGATGACGGTGACACGCTCTACGACAGCGCGGTCATCAATGACTATTTCAATGCCCGCGGCAGTGGCCCGGATCTGCTGGCACCGCACAAGTCCAGCTGGCCGGTGCGCAAATGGCAGGCGCTGTCGCATGGCATGCTCGATGTAGCCGTGGCCATGCGCATCGAAAAAACCAAACCGGTTGAACAGCAATCGGCGTTCTGGCTGGACCGGCAACGAGCGGCGCTGCGGCGTTCGCTGGCGACCGTGCAAGCGGACCTGCCGGCCATGCCGGTGGAAACCAGCCTGCTGTCACTGCATTTGGTCTGCATGCTCGGTTACCTCGATTTTCGGCACGCCGAGCTGAACTGGCAGTCCGACTACCAAAACCTGGCCGATTGGTACCAGCGCACGCGACAACGGCCCAGCCTGGTTGCCACCGAACCGGTCTGATTGGCATAACCGATTGCCGTATGCGCCCTTCCCGCGCCGGTCTCCAGTCGCTAGAATGCCGGCCGGTTCTGCTCTCAGGACTGACTTTGGGGATATAGCTCAGTTGGTAGAGCGCGTCGTTCGCAATGACGAGGTCAGGGGTTCGACTCCCCTTATCTCCACCAGACCCAACGCAAAAGGCCCGGACAGTGTCCGGGCCTTTTGCGTTCTGGCAACCCATCGACAATCATTGCCCTGCGACGAGAGGGAGGCCATTCATGAGTGGATCACAACAGAATAACCCGCTGCATGGCCTGACACTGGAGCAGGTGGTGGTCAAGCTGGTTGCGCATTACGGCTGGCACGAATTGGCAAACCGCATTCGCATCAATTGTTTCAGCAACGACCCCTCGGTGAAATCCAGCCTGACGTTTTTGCGCCGGACCCCGTGGGCAAGAACGCAAGTAGAGCAGTTGTATATCGACACGTTCACCCAGCGCTGAGTTGCTCTGGCAATACCTTTTGGCATTTACGAACGGCACGTCGCCTTAACTGAAAGTATCGGCATTACGGGCCCTCGCGTGTGCGTCATCTTAGTCGCTGCGGTGGTGATCGAAGTCAGTGCGCTTGATAATGCTGCCGTGCAGGAATAAGGTATTTCAATAATTCTGCCAACAGGCGCCTGCCATGCGTTCTTGTTTTCGAAAAATGATGCGTGCACGCATCATCCTGCTGATGTTGTCGGTCGGGCTGGTCGGGTGCACCAGTCTGGGTCAGCACTTTGCCGGTAAAGAGTATCCGTTGGTTGAACACACTTCAGCGAACAGCAGTGGTCGGGTTCGCTTCCTGGTGATCCATTTCACGACCATCGATTTTCAGCAGTCACTGGACGCGCTGACGGTTGCCAACGATAACGGCGTCAGCTCCCATTACCTGATCCCGGAACGTTTTGATCCGAGCTACGGTGACAAGGCCTTGAAAGTCTACGCACTGGTCGATGAAGCGCGCCGTGCCTGGCATGCCGGCCCCAGTCGCTGGGAGGATCGGGTCAATGTCAATGATCAGTCGATTGGCATCGAGTTGGTCAATCAGACCCGTTGTGTGCCGGCGGACCGGGAACTGATCTCCGAACAGTTCTGTTTTTTTCGCGAGTTCGACCCGCAGCAGGTCGATTTGCTGATCAAACTGAGCAAGGACATCCTGGCCCGCCATCCGGACATCACGCCGACGCGGGTGGTTGGCCATGGCGATGTGCAGCCGGCCTGGAAAATTGATCCCGGTCCGCAGTTCCCGTGGCAGCAGTTGCACCAGGCCGGCATTGGGGCCTGGTATGACGAGCCGACCGTCGAGCGCTACCTGTTGCAATTTGCCCAAGCTGCGCCATCTGTGCTGCAGACACAACAGGCCCTGCAGGCGTATGGCTATGGTCTCAGCCCGAGTGGTGAAATGAATGCCGAAACCGTTGATGTGCTGCGGGCATTTCAAAGCCATTTTTTGTCACACGAAATGACCGGGCAGTTGTCGCTGCCGACGCAGGCGGTCCTGTTTGCCCTGCTGGAAAAATATTTCCCGGCTGCGGCGGCGCAGATTCTGGCGCCGGCGCCCGTATCTACACCGGCGATTACACCGGTGACTACCCCGGCGTCGACAACAAGCGCTGTCCCCACTCCGTAAGGATTCTGGCAAATGGCAATTCACAGGATGGGCGAGATGAACATACAGCCGGCTTTGCCTCGTCTGCAGTTCGTGCGTTCGCTGGCTGCTTCGTCGCTGCTGGTGGCAGTGGTGCTGTGCAGCCTGTTTGGCAACAGCAATGCGACGGCCGGAAACGCGCCGCTGGCACAAAGCAATCAGGTAGTGGTGGTTACCATTGCGGACTGGTCGCAACACACCGGAACCTTGCGCAGCTTTGAGCGACGCGACAATCACTGGCAGCCTGTGCTGGCGGCGACACCGGTGGTAATCGGCAAGAACGGTGCTGCCTGGGGAATTGGCTTGCATCCTGCACAAGCGGGTCAGCAAAAACGCGAAGGCGATGGCAAAAGTCCGGCCGGTGTGTTTGCGCTGACCAGCGCATTTGGTTACGCCGAAACCCTGACAACGGCGATGCCCTATCAGGCCATGACGGCAACACATTATTGTGTCGACGTGCCCCACTCAGCGCTGTACAACCAGATTGTTGATCAGCAGGTCGTCGGGGCCGCAGCAGTGGCGGATTCCACCGAACCGATGCGCCGTGATCTTCACGTCAACGGTGATGATGCCTATCGTCTCGGCCTGTATGTCGCGCACAATGTTCCGGCGCGAGCCAGTGCCGGCAGTTGCATTTTTGTTCACCTGTGGCGGGACGCTGATCATGGCACTGCCGGCTGTACCGCGATGGCACCAGCGGCGCTCGAAGCAATCACGGCATGGCTGAATCCGGACCAGTCTCCGGTGCTGGTGTTGCTACCGGATGCCGAGTATGCGCGGCTACAGGCGGATTGGGCGCTGCCGAGCTGGTGAGTGATCGCGACGGACACAGTTGCGCGCCACGGCGTTCGGAAACCAGCCAGGGCATGATCACAACGGACGTCGCGTTGCGGCGCTATGGATACAGTCGATAACGCTCTCGCAGGGCTCGATAGGTCACCAACGCCGGCTGCCAACCGGCGCGGATCTGAAGTTCGCTGTCGCCCCGCTCAATGGCCCGTCGCAGGGCATCGGTTCCTGCCAGTTTGTCAAAGAAGTCGGCAGCGGTAAAAAACGCTACGTTGGCATGTCGGTAGCGCTGGTGCCATGCGAGCAACCAGTGCAATTGCAAGCCGTTGGCCGGCGTGTTGCGCAAGTCATCACCGTGATGCAGTTGCCCTTGGCCGACCGGAAATTTGGCACCGAGGCGTGAGGTCGGTGTAAACGTGAACGGTAATTGCGCAAAGGCCGGCAAGCTGCTGCCAATGACCTGAAAGGGAAAGTCGGTGCCGCGACCGACACTGAGCGGTGTGCCTTCGAACCAGACCAGCGAGGAATACCAGCGAATTGCCTGCTGATTGGGCAGATTTGGGCTTGGCGGTAACGCCGGACTGAAGGCGCGATCATGCCGGTAATGGTGAACGCCAATCACCGTCAGGGTCAGTGGCTTGCTGCTGCTGAGCCAGCGTTCGCCAATAATCATCCGGGCCAATTCACCAACGGTCAGGCCGTGCAGAAATGGAATGGGATGCAGGCCGACGAACGAGCGGAAAGCGGGTTCCAGCACTGGCCCGTCGATCAAATCGCCGTTCGGATTGGGCCGATCCAGTATCACCAACGGCACGCCGGCCTCGGCGCAGGCTTCCATCACATAGTGCAGCGTCGAAATGTAGGTGAAGGCCCGCACGCCGACGTCCTGCAAATCAAACAGCACAACGTCGAGCTTGTTCATCACCGCAATGGGCGGCTGTTTGTGCTGGCCGTACAGCGACAACACCGGCCACGGCAGCTGCTGGGCGTCGACAGTCTCGCCGGCATCGGCAGTTACCGCATAACCGTGTTCCGGCGTCAGCACCAGCGCGGTGGCAATGCCGTGCTCGGCAAGCCGATCCATTACGGAATGATCGCCGATACGCGCCGACGCATTGGTGACCACGCCAACGCGTTTGCCTTTGACCAGCGGCAGGTAGTGTTCAATCTGTTCGGCGCCGAGTTGCAACGGTTCGGTTTCCGCAGCGCCGAGCGCGGCGTTGAACAACACGGTGAGCAGTGTCAACAGGGCAAGGCCGGCACCGCGCCGATAACGGACAGCAAACGGCATGACAAAATGGCGGTTCATCGACATGGCACGCTGGCCAGCGCCGCGCGCAGAAAACCGGCGTGGGCGTCGAGATGACGGGTCGCCGCCGCCGGCTCAAGTCCGGTCAACTGCACCAGGATGGCGAGCTTGGGGGAAAATGCGCAGCGCTCCAATACGGCACGTGCCGCCTCAAGCGACAGGCCAGTGGCGGTCGCCACCATGCGCACGGCGCGCGCGCGCAATTTATCGTTGCTTGGATTCAGATCGACCATCAGGTTCTCGTAAATCTTGCCGAGGCCAATCATCGCGGCCGTTGAAATCAGGTTCAACACCATTTTGTGGGCGCTGCCGCACTTGAGGCGGGTTGAGCCGGTCAACGCTTCCGGGCCGACCAGCGGTGCAATGGCAATGTCAGCTTCGTCGGCGAGTGTTGCATGCGGATTGCAGGTGAGCGCAACGGTGGTGGCGCCGATGCTTCTGGCGTAGCGCAAGCCGCCGAGTACATAAGGGGTGCGACCGCTGGCGGCGATGCCGATGAGCACATCATCGGCCGAAAACTGCCGCGCACGCAAATCGGTTTCGGCGAGTGTCAGATCGTCCTCGGCGCCTTCAACGGCTTCAAACATTGCGCCAGGACCGCCGGCAATCAGGCCAATCACCCGGTCCGGTGCCACGCCAAAGGTCGGGGGACATTCGGCGGCGTCGAGTACCCCGAGCCTGCCACTGGTGCCGGCGCCAAGATAGATCAACCGGCCACCGCGTTTGAACGCCGCGATAACCGCGTCAACGGTGGCGGCAATTGCCGGCAACTCCGCCTGCACTGCACTGGCGACCTTGTGATCTTCGGCATTCAGCCGGGCCAGCAATTCAGCGGTTGGCAGCGTGTCGAGATCGAGTGTCGCACTGTTGCGACTTTCGGAAACCAGCGTCTCCAGCTCAGCCAGCACCGCTTCCTGATCCGGGCGACTCGCATTTTTCATGTCATGGACTCCGGGCAAGGTGACGATGCCGCAACGCCGGTGGTGTTGTGGTCGTTTGCGCTTTGCCGCACCGGGGATCCCAGCGCGCAAACGGCGGCGGCGACGGTGCTGCCGATACACAGCTGCCAGGGAAAGCCGAGTTGCCAGTCCTGCCAACCGGCAGGCAGCAACGCTGCCCGCAGCGGCGCCATGAACGGTTGCAGCAGCAGCGTCACCAGAAAACCCGCGATCAGCGCCGCCAATACACTGCGGTTGTTGCCGCGCGTGCTGAACAGCGCAATGCCGTAGACGCCGAGCAGGCCGGAATAGGAAAACACCATGATGCCAAGCGCGAACGGCAGCAGCGGCACGTTGTCGGCGCGTTGCAGCACCAGGCAAAGCCAAGCCATCAGGCCGAGTGCAATTGCCGCCAGCACCATGGCAATGCGGCCGGCGATCACCTCGTGCCGGTCACTGTCCCGATGGCCGCGTCGTTGTCGCAGCGGTCGATACAGATCAGCGACCAGTACCGAAGCCATCGAGTTGTAACCGGAGGTCAGGGTCGACAAACAGGCCGCCAGGACACCGGTGACCACCAGGCCGCGCAGACCGGCAGGCATCTCATGCAGGATGTAATGCATGAACACTTCGGCTTCCGGTCCGGCAAAGCCCTGGGCCGATTGCCGGTAAAAAAGATAGAGCAAGCTGCCGATGAAGATGAACGCGATCATCACCGGCGTGATGAGCAACACCGAGCCGAGCATGGCCCGCGCAGCACTCTTGCTGTCCTTGCAGGCCAGCACGCGCTGAGTCATGTCCTGATCGAGGCCATAGGCGGCAAAATGCAACAGCGCAAAGCCACTGATCGATGCCCAGAAACTGAAATCACCGGCCGGGCTGAAATCGAGCGAGAAATCGAACACGGTGAGCTTGGATGGCGCCTGCCCGGACGGTTCGGCCAAGGTGGCAAACAGGGTTGGCAAATCCATCGGCAATTGCGTCAGCAACACCGCGATGGTGGCCAGTGCGGCAAGCACATAGACGGCAAACTGCAGCACATCGGAATAAATGACCGAACGCAGGCCACCTTTGAGGGTGTATGCGAGGGCGATGACGCTCATCAGCGTGATCGCCAGCATTACCTTGCCGGTGCTGGCGTCCGTGAACAGCATCAGTGCCAGCGCGATGCCAGCCATGTAGAGTCGAGCTCCGTGGGCAAATACTCGACCGATCAGGTACATGCTGCCGGCCTGGGTCTTGGCGGCAGCACCAAAGCGTTTGTCGAGCAGCTCGTAAACCGTGCTGACGTTGAGGGCAAAAAAGCGCGGCATCAGCCATTTGGCCACCAGCATGGTGGCAATGACGGCGCCGAGATTGGTCGCGAGATAACTGAAGTTGCTGCGGTAGCCCTGATCGGGACCGCCGAGAAACGTGGCGGCGGATTGCGCAGTGGCGACCACGGAAATGGCCACCATCCAGACCGGCATTCGGTGGCCGCCGAGAAAGAATTCGCTGGCGGAGTCGCCGCGCCGCCGGTTGAACCACAAGGCCATCGCGATCACGATGGCGAAGTAGCCGGCAATGATGGCGTAATCCAGCGCGGTCAGCAGGCTGGCCATCGCGGTGTCCGTCGACAGGTCATGGCGCACTCCATGGCATAGAACAGTTTCGGTGCGACAACTGTTGGAATACTATATTCCAGCAGCGCCCGGTTAAAGGGAATATTTATTGATGCGGCTGTGTTCAACGCCAAGCCGGCTGGCCCGGAGGCTGCTGGGTCTGGCCGTGCTGGTCACGATGGCCGCCTGCAGTACGCGACCGCCAGCGCTGCCGCCGGTCGGCGAACTGCTGATGCCGGATCTGCGTTTTTTCTGCCCCGACCCGCTGCCGATTGGCGCTGCCTGCCGGACTCCGGTAACCGAGCTGCCGCCGGAACTGGCGCAGCTGCTGGCGGCAAACCGGCTCGGTGGCGTCATCCTGTTTGCCGAGAATCTGGTCGCGCCGGAGCAAATCCGCCGGCTGACCGCTGCCCTGCAAGCGGCCCGACACGAAGCCGGCTCGGCACCGCCGCTGCTGATTGCCATCGATCAGGAAGGGGGCCGGGTTGCCCGGCTGCCGCGTGATCAGTTTCCGCCGTTTGCCGGCAACATGGCGATTGGTGCGACCCGGGCGAAATACGGCGACCACTACGCCCGGTTGGTCGGCACCCGTATCGGCGCGGATCTCGCGGCGCTTGGTTTCAACGTCAATTTTGCGCCGAATGTCGACGTCAACAACAACCCGCGCAATCCGGTGATCAATGTTCGCTCGTTCGGTGATGATCCGCTGGCAGTGGCGGAACTCGGCGCCGCATTCGTCACGGCGATGCAGCAGCAGGGGGTGGCGGCCACCGCCAAACATTTTCCCGGCCATGGTGACACCCACACCGACAGCCATGCCGCATTGCCGCGAGTCGAGCATGATCGCGCCACGGTCGACCGCATTGATCTGGCGCCCTACCGGGAGTTGATTCGGCGTGCCCCTCCGCAGCTGATCATGTCGGCACATATCCAGTACCCGGCCCTCGATGCCAGCACCTTGCCGGATCGAAACGGAGTCCCGGTGACGGTGCCGGCCACACTTTCCAAACGGATGCTGACCGACCTGCTGCGAACGGAGCTTGGCTATCGCGGTGTCATTGTTTCAGATGCGATGAACATGGCCGGCATTACCGCGCATTGGGACAGCGAGTTCGCGGTCAAGCAGACGCTGCGCGCCGGCGCCGATCTGGTGTTGATGCCGATTCCGATCCGCAGCCCGGCCGATATGCCATTGCTGGCGGACCTCGTTCGCTCGCTGCAACAGGAAGCCCGACGTGATGAAACATTCGCTGCCCGGTTGGAGGTCGCGATTGGCCGCGTGCGCGCGCTGCGAACCGCGCTTGCGACGGCGGCGAACAAGAAGCGCCCCAGCGCGGTGGTCACCGAAGCTGAAACGCCGCAGCAACTGTCCGACGCGGCACTGACGCTGGTTCACAATCGCGGTGCGTTGTTGCCGTTGTCAGCGTTGCACAGCGAGCGCTTGCTGTTGGTGCTGCCAGACCGGGAAAAATGTGCAGCGCTGTTGGACGCCTTGCATGTGCAGGCGGTGCTGCCGCTGACCGAGCCGGGGCCGGAACGGCAGTGGCCGCGCTGTTTGTCACAGCTGCAGGCAGCGGACGAAACAACGCTCTATCAATTGCTGCCCGCGGCAAGCGCCGTGATTGTCGGCAGTCTGACGCCGAATCAGAGTGTTGCCGAAATGGGCGGTGTTGACGATGCCGAAACCGTAACCGAATTGCAGCGGTTGCAAACCGGCAGCGTGGCCCGCTTGCGGCGGATGGTCATGGCGGTGCAGGGCAGTGGCAAGCCCTGGCTCGCGTTGAGTTTGCGTTCGCCGTACGATCTGGCGACGCTCGCACCCTGCGCCAGTGCCGCCGTTGCGCTGTATCACTACGGGGTCGAGTCGGCACCCGGGGTGCTACCGGTGCAAGGTACCGCCTATGTCGCATTGGCGCGTTTGCTCGCCGGCAGCATGACCGCAACCGGCTCGCTGCCAGTGCAGATTCCGGCGCTGGATTCGCCATGTTCCGTGCAGGAGTCCGTTCGATGAGCAGTCAGCGCTGGCTCAGTGTTGATGTGTTGCGCGGCCTGACCATCATTGCCATGCTGGTGGTCAACAATCCCGGCAGCTGGGCACACATTTATGCGCCGCTGCGCCATGCCGACTGGCACGGATTGACCCCGACCGATCTGGTGTTTCCGTTCTTCCTGTTTCTGGTTGGCGTTTCGATTACGTTATCGCAGCGTCTGCAGGTGAACGCAGGTGTCCCGGTGCGCAGTATCCTCTGGCGCAGCGGCAAGTTATTTGCCATCGGCGTGGGGTTGGCGCTGTTCAACTACCAACCGTTGCTGGCGGATTATTCCTGGTGGCAGGACACGGCACTGTCAGTACGTTGGCTCGGAGTGTTGCAGCGAATAGCCCTGGTCTATGCCGCGTGTGCCTTGCTGGCGGCGTATTGGCACGGACCCGGTTCAACCGGGCGCCTGCTGACAGTTGCGCTGCTGTTGCTGCTGATTTACACCGGTTTGCTGATGTTCGTCGGGTATCCGTTGCCGGATGGTTCGTGGACGCAGGGCGGGCTGTTGCCGGGAAATAATTTGCCAGCCTTTGTCGATCATCATCTGCTTGGTCCGCAGCATGTCTGGCAAGCACGCAGCACGCCATTTGCCAGTGATCCGGAAGGCCTGTTGTCGACCTTGCCGGCGATCGTCACCGGGCTTATTGGCGTGCTGGTGGGTCGCTGGTTGCAGCAACCGTTGGCCACCCGCCTGTCTGTACACTCGCTGACATTGATAGCGGGTGCCATGGCGGTGGCCGGCATATTCCTGCACGGTTGGCTGCCAATCAACAAGGCGCTGTGGACACCTTCGTATGTGCTGGTGACCGGTGGCATTGCAATGGCCGCGTTGCTGCTGTTGCATCGTAAGCTCGATGGCAGTACGCGGGCAGCGGCCTCACCGATCACCGGGGTGTTGCTCGATTATGGCAGCAATGCCTTGCTGGCTTTCATCGCTTCCGGCGTTGCGGCGCGCGTGCTGACCATGGTTGCCATCGGTTCGGAAACCGCCAAATCATGGTGTTACGGCTGGCTTGCCGGCAGTGAACCCGGCATGGCCGACTCGTTGTTGTTTGCGCTGATCTTTACCGCGTTGTTCTGGCCTTGGCTGGCGTGGTTGCGGCGGGTACGGCGCTGGAGCTGGCGGGTCTGAGCTGGTCGGCCATTGTTGCGGTATCGATGTGCTGGCTGCGTTCCAGCTGTCGGCTCTGCTAGATTGTCGTGTTGGCAAGGTCAACGCTCTAACAACAGGCAAGGAAGATTGCGCTATGGCTGATCGGGATCTGGAGGCGCTCTACCCGCGTGTGGATGGTTACCGCTTGATCACACTCAAGCTGACCGATGCCAGACAGCTGTTCAATACCCTCGATCCGGCGCCGTTTCACCGTCGTGAACTGGACGCCGAAGCGGCGGTCTGGCTGTTTGATGCGGCGCGGGAATTGCGTCGTGCCGATCAGATGAAAGTCGTGATCTACCTGACCACGCCGCATGAGCGCATCAGCAATAGCGACATGGAACGTGCCATTCATCACTACTTCAACTATCGGGTACTGAAATATCAGCAGCAGCTGCGTCACCTGTTCCGGATTGGCCGGCAGTCGCTGCTGGTCGGGCTGGTGTTTCTGATTGGCTGTGAATCCATCGGCCGCTATTTGCTCGCGGGTAGCTCCGATCCGCAACTGCTAGCCCGCACCGGGGTCAGCATTCTTGGTTGGGTCGCCATGTGGAAACCGGTCGAGATATTTCTTTATGAGTGGTGGCCTTTGCGGCAGGATGAAAACACCTGTCGGCAATTGATGGCTGCACCGGTGGAAGTGCATGAGCGGCTGCCCGGTGTCATTCCGGCCATCCTTGTCGACCCGTTTGATGAATCCTGACCGTGGCAAACCCTGGACATCCGGATCCCGATCAATCATGAATCTTGAACCGATCTCATTGCAGCGTTTTGCCTGGCTGTCGGTTGCTGCCGCACTGGCCACGATGGCGCTGAAGCTGCTGGCCTGGTGGCTGACCGGGTCCGTCGGTCTGTTGTCGGACGCCGGTGAGGCCAGCGTCAATCTGCTTGCCGCTACCTTTGCGGTATTCGCGCTGCGCATTGCCGCCATGCCCGATGATGACAACCACCACCACGGCCACGGCAAGATCGATTACTTCGCCGGCGGTTTCGAAGGCGGCATGATCCTGCTCGCGGCCGGCACCATTGCCTGGCTTGCGATCCTGCGATTGCTGAATCCGGCACCGATCGAACAGATCGGTTTTGGTGTGCTGTTTGCGGCGTTGGCGTCACTCATCAATCTGGCGGTCGGTCTCCTGCTCATTCGCATCGGTCGCAAGCATCGGTCGCTGACGCTGGAAGCGGACGGCCATCATCTGATGACCGATGTCTGGACCTCGGTTGGCGTGCTGGTAGGGCTTGGTGCCGTCGCGCTGACCGACTGGTGGTGGCTCGACCCGGTAGTCGCCCTGCTGGTCGCTGCCCATATTCTGTATACCGGCGTCAGCCTGTTGCGCCGCGCCGTTGCCGGGTTGATGGATGAAGCGCTGAATGCTGACGACCATGACAAGCTGGTCCTGGTGCTCGATCAGCATCTCGCGGCGCCGCTGCAGTGGCATGCGCTGCGCCATCGACAGGCCGGCCGTTCCAGTTTTGCCTCGGTGCATGTACTGGTCCCGGACGACTGGAGCGTCCGCCGGGCCCATGACTTGGCAGAGGACATCGAGGCAGCCTGCAATGCGGCCTTGCCGAGCGTGCAGATGACCGTGCATCTGGAGCCGCTGGGCGACCCCCGGGCCTATGAGGGCCATGCCGCCAATGAGCAAAAATCAACGCCGCAATCGTCACAAACGTCCGTGCGGGATCAACCGATTGCTTAAAAAACGTTCGACAGCGGCCGCTTTTGCCTGTAGGGTGGCGCATGCATTTGTTCCTGTTATGTAGTTGTTTCGTGCTTCACTCAGAATCGCGCCGGTTCCGGCAGACTTTCCGAAGGGCCTCCACTACGTTTCCCGAACACTGCTTGTGCAGACATCAGCTCTGCGTTGGTTAGTTTCAACTGTAGGAAAAGCATCACATGTCGATCAAAACCGGCACCGTCAAATGGTTCAACGAAGCGAAAGGCTTCGGTTTCATCACCCCGGACGACGGCAGCGCCGATCTGTTCGCCCACTTCTCGGAAATCCAGAGCAACGGTTTCAAAACCCTTGCCGAGAACGAGAAAGTCGAATTCACCGTCAAGCAAGGCCAGAAAGGCCTGCAAGCGGCAGCGATTCGCAAGCAAGCCTAATCGCTTCGCTGAAATCAAAAACGGCCCGCACTGCGGGCCGTTTTTGTTTCTGCTGTTTGCGTGAGGCGGGCTATCGAATTCAAATCCCGAGCGAATCGCGCAGTTGGTAATACCAGGCACCGAGTGCGGTCGCAGGGACTCGGAACAAGCGCCCACCGGGGAACGGTAAATGCGGCAGCTTGGCAAAGGCATCGAATCGCTCTGCTTGGCCACGAATGGCTTCACTGAGCAAACGACCGGCGAGATGGGTCATGGTGATGCCATGACCGCTGCAACCTTGCGCGTAATAAACATTGCTGTTGAGCCGACCAAACTGCGGCAAGCGTGACAGCGTCAGCAGGAAATTACCGGTCCAGCCGTAATCGATTTTGACATCTTTGAGCTGCGGGAAGGTCTTCAGCAATTTCGGCCGGATGATCCGTTCGACATGGGCCGGATCGCGGGCGCCATAGATGACGCCACCGCCGTATATCAGCCGTTTGTCGGCCGAAAGCCGGTAATAGTCGAGCAGGAAGTTGGTGTCTTCAACGCAGTAATCGCTCGGGATGAGCTCATCGGCCAATGCACCGAGCGGCTCGGTGGCGATCACTTGGGTGCCGCAGGGCATCGATTTGGCGGCGAGTTCCGGCACCAGATTGCCGAGGTAGGCATTGCCTGCAATCACAACGAACTTTGCGTTCACCTGACCCTGTTCGGTATAGACCACGGGATTTGCCGTGCGATCGATGCGGTTGACCTGGCTGCCTTCGTAAATCACGCCGCCGCGCGACTCCACCGCTGCGGCTTCGCCGAGCGCCAGATTGAGCGGATGAAAGTGGCCACCGGTCGGGTCGACCAGCACGGCGCTGTAACGCTCCGAATTGACCACGGCACGGGCGGCAGCGCCGTCAAAATACTGCAGGCCCGGGTGGCCCCAGCGTTGCCAGAGGTCGCGGTGGTGCAGCAGGCCCTCGGCTTTTTTGTTGCTGATCGCCGCGTAGACGCCGCCGTCTTTCAAATCACATTGAATGCCGTAATCACGAACCCGGCTGCGCAGGATGTCGGCGCCTTCAAAAATCATGCTGCCGAGCGCACGGGCGGTGTCGAGGCCGTACTTGGCTTCGATGACGTCGACATCGCGCGAGTAGGAATGGACGATCTGGCCGCCGTTGCGACCGGACGCACCCCAGCCAACCTTGTTGGCCTCCAGCACCACCACTTTGAAGCCGGCCTCGGCCAGATGCAGCGCCGCCGACAGGCCGGTGTAGCCGGCGCCGACGATGCAAACGTCGGCCTGTACCGAGCCTTGCAGGGCGGGGCGAGCGGGCGAAGGATTGGCCGAGGCAGCGTAATAGGAGGGGGCGTGTGGGCTCGGGATGTACGGCATGATTAAACCATCTGTTTATTATCTTGAACGGGTGGAGCATACCCCGGTGAATCTTCGCCTGCCAGCCCCTGCCGCCGGCAATCGCATCCGCTGCGCCTTCGCGCCAAAACAAACGGGCGACCGAGGTCGCCCGTTTCATGGATTTTCAGAGAAAGTGATTACTTACGTACCCAATTGCCGCCGGCGTCCTGAATGAAGTTGCCCGGCTCGGTTCGCTCGGCCGCCTCCTTGGCGAAGACCTTGGCGGCATCGGCCGGGGTTACCCCGGTCTTGCCGGCGATCTGGGCGAAATGGGCTTTGCGCTGGCCATTCACTTCGGCCACCAATGCCTTGATATCGGCCGGTGCATCAGCCTTGACCAGCCCCAGATAGCCATCCTGCTGTTCGCCAATCCAGCCGCCGGCTTTGGCGGACTTCAGATCGGCCGCGAAGGCGGCGCTGCTGACAGCCAGCAGCACCAGCAACAGCCATTTGTTCAGCATCTGCATGAGAGTGTCCTCTTGCGGTTGTCGGTTCAGCGGTCGCGGTTGCGGAGGAAGCAACGGCGCGTGTCCGCGATCAGAACAGGCCCTTGTCTTCATCAAACAGTTGCTCGACTTCCTTTTCCACCTTGATCAGGATTTCGTGTTTGATGTTGATGTTCATATTGATTTCAATCGGTTTGTCCGGCGCTTCAATCCGCACGGTTGGCGTGCAGGCGCAGGCCAGGCTGGTGAGGCCGGCAAGCGCAGCGGCGGTCACTATCCGGCTCATATCAGGTTCTCCGGGTCGGGTGGTCCATTGCAGATCAGGTCCAGTGCAGATCGCGCCAGTGCGGATCTGGTCCGGTGCAGATGCTGGCCAGTGTAGACGGGCTGGCTGAAAAAAACCTGAATCACTGCCGGTATTTGCTTTACTGCAAAGTCCCGGATTGCAGCTGCTCAAGCACGTGGGCATTGAAGTCACCCGACAGCACGGCAGCGCGCAGCAAGCCCGGCAACTGGCCTTTCAGGTTCAGCGTCAGCGCGATCGGAAAGCCGTAATAAAACGCCGGGTTGTTGCCGTCCAGTTTCAGCTGAATCAGGTAACTGCCATCGGCGTGGTAGTCGAGCTGCACCCGCAGCTGCTGATAGTGGAAATCGCGCAGCGCCTGCAGTCCGGGGTTGTCCATGGCGATGGATGCCGGGGCGTAGCGCAGCACGCCCGGTGCGCGGCTTTGCAAACTGCCCTCGCGCACCGCAAGCCCAGCCGCTTCCTGCACCAGCGGCAGCACGCCATCGAGCGTGCCTTCGCCGCTCAAGCCGTCCAGATCGACCAGCGCAAGAATGGGCGCCAGCGCCAGCCCGTTCACGGCAATCGGCAAGGACTTTGGTGACGGTGCGCGTGGCATGCTGTCGTCGTTCGCCTGCCAGCTGCCACCGAGCAAATGGCTGCTGAAGCGCTCGAGTTTCAGTAGCTCCGGGCCGAGTTCGAGTTGCAGCTGGTTATCGGTTGCAGACAGTCCGACTGCCAGGGTGGCGGCGGGAACATTGACCGACAGTCGACCTTGCAACGGCGCGAGCTGTTGCAAATCGAGCGCGGCGTTGATCTGTTTGGCACTGGCTTCCTGCCACTGCAAGTTGGCATCGGTCAGCTGCAGCTGGCCATTCAGACCCAGCGCCATCGGTGTGGGTGTCAGATCCCACTGCAGGTTCAATTTGCCATCACTGCGTCCGCTGCCCGGGCCGAGTGCGGTCAACGCGGTCGGGCGTGGCTGCAACAGCCGATCCAGTTCGGCCAAATCGAGTTGCCACCCCAGTGTCGCCTGACCCTGCGCCCGGTCGAGATCATGACGGCCAGTAAACTGCAGCAATGCGTTGTCGCGCTGGCGCAGGCTGCCGCGGAAACGCAGCGACGGTGGCTGCAGTGTGGCGCTGGCCCGCAGTTCCGGTTGCGGCCAGCCACTCAGCGCGGTACTGCTCAGCGCTTTGGCATTGATGTCGAACTCGGCGCGGCCATGGCGGTCGAGCCGATGGACCGTGATTGCCAGTGGTGTGCTGGCATAGCGCTCGTCGCCGCGCTGTAATTCAGCGTGGCGACTCTGCCAGTGACCCTGCCAGCGATCGTCGGTAAATCGCCAGCGCGACTGCCAGTCCTTCAGGTGAATTTGCAGCGTTGGCACAGTGGCAGTCAGACCGGTGCCGTGCAAGCTCACATCGGCTTCCGTCAATGTCCAGTCAGCGCCGTGTTCAACTGCGGCTACTTGTCCCAGCCACGTCAATGCCGGTGCCTTGAGTTGCCATGGTGTGCCGGTGTTGATTGTCAGTGCGCGCGCCGAGATCTGCATCGGCGTGGCCGCGACTGCCCGAATGCGGCGGCCATTGTCTGGCCAGAACTGCAGTTGCAAAGGGCCGGCAATCTGCAGCGCGTTGGCGCGCAGTGGCGGCAATTCGAACGCTGGCACTGTGCCAGTGACTTGCAGCGCGGCGGCCGCGTGGTCGCTGATCGACAGTGATTTCAAATCGAATTGCCAGTCGCCGTAACGGGCGGCATTCCAATGCAGACGCACTGCTCCGCTGCTATCCAATTGGCCTCGCAGCAGCGGCCCGCCACCAGCTTGCCAGCGCAGGTTGAACGGTTCGGTCAATGTCGCGTTGCCACTGCCCAGTGCACGGTCAGCCATCTGCACGGCGAAAGTGGTGCCCGGCTGCCATTGCAGCTCTGCCTGTTCCGGCACAGTTTTGCTGCCGGCACTACTGGCTGCCGCCAGCTGCAGCTGCGCCTGGCCGGTCAGCGCGAGCAAGGCCTGTTCAGTGTGCAGCTGCAGGTCCTGCAATTGCAGCGCGCCATCGAGTCGTTGCCACTCGCCGCTATTTGGACCAAGTGAAATGCTGCCATCGAAGCGCAGCGTGCCGCTGCTGTCTGGCAGGTTGAGCCCGGCCGGCACCAACGCTGGCCATGACCGCAGCGCCGCCACATCTGCCGCCACCTGCCACTGCACCGGTTGCGTGCCAGGGTTGGCATTGCTGCGCAGCTCGGCCTGAAATACCGGTTGGCCTTGATGGCTGGCGGTGGCATTCAGTATCAGTTGTTGATCGGCATCGGCAAGTCGCGCGGAAATGTGGCGATCGTGATCGGACATCGTGAGTGTGACGGCACGGCTATTGTCTTGCGCCAGTTGGATTGGTGCGTCGATCAGCACCGCAATATCTTGCTGCGGCCACTGCACTCGCAGTTGCGTGATGGTGAGCCGGTCAACCGGTAATCGTGGCAGCGCGAGCGTTGGCCATGGCGTTGGTGCGGCAGCCTCGCTGAGCTGCAACTGCAGCGTCAGTTCGCTGATGCCAATGAAGGTGGCCCGGCTCTCCGCGACATTGAGATCCAGCGTTAGCTGATTGGCATCGACATCGAGCTGATCACCGGTCGCGGTTTGATAGCGGAACTGTAGTGATGCGATGCGGATCTGCTGCCAGCCGATGCTATCGAAACGGACCGCCAGTCCGCTGACACCGGGCAGCTCCAGCCAATGGCTGAGTGCGAAGCCGGCCAGTCGCGGCAATGCCAGCCAGAGCACCAGCAGACCGACCAGCGAACTGGTGGCCAGTACCAGCAACCAACGGCGTCGTCGCGGCATGAGCAAGGGGAACGAAAAGGGATGAGCACGCAGCTTAGCGGGAAACGGTGCAGGAACAAACCGGCAAGAAAAAACCGCTGGCCGTTACCGGGCAGCGGTTGGGTACAGCAATCAGCAGGTGCTTACTGGCGTTCCCGCGCTATCGCACGCCAGCCAATGTCCTGCCGGCAGAACATGCCTTTCCAGCTGACCCGGTTGGCCAGCAGGTAGGCGCGCTGCTGCGCTTCGGCAACCGTATCGCCCAGTGCGGTCGCGCACAGCACACGACCGCCGCTGGTGACAACGGCACTGTCTTTTTCGGCGGTGCCAGCATGAAACAGCTTGGCATCCGCCACCGTGGCATCGAGTCCTTCGATGACATCACCCTTGCGCGGATCATCCGGGTAGCCGGCGGCAGCGAGCACCACGCCCACTGCGGCGCGGTGATCCCATTCGGCGTGGACACTGTTCAAGCGGCCGTCGGCGCCGGCTTCGCACAGCGTCACCAGATCCGACTTCAGTCGCATCATGATCGGCTGGGTCTCCGGATCGCCGAAACGGCAGTTGAACTCGATCACCTTCGGTTCGCCCCGCTCGTTGATCATCAGGCCGGCATAAAGGAAGCCAACGTAGGGATGGCCGTCGGCAATCATGCCGCGCACCGTCGGGTAAATGATTTCCTTCATCACCCGGTCGTGCACTTCCGGCGTTACCACCGGTGCCGGCGAATAAGCGCCCATGCCACCGGTGTTCGGGCCGCGATCGCCGTCGTCACGGCGTTTGTGATCCTGCGAGGTCGCCATCGGGATCACGTTGTTGCCATCAACCATGACAATGAAGCTGGCTTCTTCGCCGGCCAGAAATTCCTCAATGACCACGCGTGAACCGGCGCTGCCGAATTTGTTGCCGGACAGCATGTCGTCAATCGCCGCGAAAGCTTCGTCTTTCGTCATCGCGACAATCACGCCCTTGCCGGCCGCCAGACCGTCGGCCTTGATAACAATCGGCGCACCCATCTGCTCGACGTAGGCTTTCGCAGGCGGGATCTCGGTAAAGGTCTGGTATTGCGCGGTCGGAATCTTATGCCGCCAGAGAAACTCTTTCGCAAATGCCTTCGAACTTTCCAGTTGGGCAGCGTGCTTGTGCGGGCCAAAAATCTTGACGCCAGCCTTGCGGAAGGCATCGACCACGCCAGCGGCAAGCGGTGCTTCCGGGCCGACGATGGTCAGATCGATCTTTTCTGCTTGCGCAAACGCCAGCAATTTGTCGACATCGGTCGCACCAATCGCGACGTTCTGGATTTTCGGTTCGCGTGCTGTGCCCGGATTGCCCGGCGCCACGAACACCTGCGATACCCGGCTGCTTTGTGCCACTTTCCACGACAGCGCGTGTTCGCGTCCGCCGTTGCCGATGACCAGAATTTTCATCTTTGATTATTCTCCGCGGAAACCAGATAAGACGTAATCGTCAATTACCGTCTTCGACCTTTGTAAAAATTGCAGGGGGCGCAAAATTGGGGAATCGAATGACAAGTTCGCTAGCAGATGTGCCGACTATAGTGAACGCAGTAACTTCATGCATCTGGTTAGTCACATGAACTTCGCAGTTATGAAAGGTCCAAGTGCCGGACTCGGCTGGGCGTTGATGTAACCATGAAGTGAAAGACCCGTCTATAGCGAGATTAAACGCTTCGTACAACGTGTCACCACTTTTGTGAAGAAATGTGCCAACAATAGCGTCGCGGAGAACCCTGCAGTCCGCAGAGGCTGCAGGGGGCAAAATCAAAAGCACGGCAGCTACGGCTATCGTTCTCATCTGGCAAATGACAATCAATGCCGGAAATGGCGCATGCCGGTGAACACCATTGCCATGCCGTGTTCGTCGGCAGCGGCAATGACTTCGGCGTCGCGCATTGAGCCGCCCGGCTGGATCACGCAGGCAATGCCGTTCTTGGCGGCGTTGTCGATGCCGTCGCGGAACGGGAAGAAGGCATCCGAGGCCATCACCGCGCCTTTGACTTCCAGACCAGCGTGCTCGGCCTTGATCGCGGCGATACGGGCCGAATTCACACGTGACATCTGGCCGGCGCCGACGCCGATGGTCTGGCGGTTCTTGGCGTAGACAATCGCGTTTGATTTGACGAACTTGGCGACTTTCCAGGCGAAGATCAGATCGTGCATTTCGGCTTCGGTCGGCACCCGCTTGGTGACGACTTTCAGATCGGCTTCGGTGATCATGCCGTTGTCGCGATCCTGCACCAGCAGGCCACCGTTGACCCGCTTGTAGTCCCAGCCTGCCGCACGCTCTTGCGACCATTCACCGCTTTCGAGCAGGCGAACGTTCTGTTTTGCAGCAACGACGGCGCGGGCAGCATCCGACACTTTCGGCGCGATGATCACTTCAACGAATTGACGCTCGACAATCGCCTTGGCGGTGTCGGCATCAAGTTCGCGGTTGAAGGCGATGATGCCGCCGAACGCACTTTCCGGGTCGGTGGCATAGGCCAGGTCGTAAGCCGCGCGGATGCCGTCGAGCGACACGGCAACGCCACACGGGTTGGCGTGCTTGACGATGACGCAGGCCGGTTTGACAAACGATTTGACGCACTCGAGCGCGGCATCGGTGTCGGCGACGTTGTTGAAGCTCAGTTCCTTGCCCTGCAATTGGGTAGCAGTGGCAACGCTGGCTTCTTGCGGCTTGGCTTCGACGTAGAACGCCGCGTTCTGGTGCGGATTCTCGCCGTAGCGCATGTCCTGCTTCTTGATAAACTGGCTGTTGAAGGTGCGCGGGAACAGATCCGGCGCGGCGTGCTTGGCGGCAACATCGTCGCTGCCAACGCGCATACCGAGGTAATTGGCGATCATGCCGTCGTAGGCCGCGGTGTGTTCAAAGGCTTTGACCGCCAAATCAAAACGCAGCGCATAGCTCGTGCCGCCAGTTGTCAGCGCGTCGATGACGCGGCTGTAGTCGCTGGCGTTGACGACGATGGTGGTGTCCTTGTGGTTCTTTGCGGTCGAGCGAACCATGGTCGGGCCGCCGATATCGATATTTTCGATGGCATCTTCCAGCGTGCAGCCCGGCTTGGCGACGGTGGCGGCAAACGGATACAGGTTCACGACGACCAGATCGATCGGCTCGATGCCGTGCTCGGCCATCACCGCGTCATCGGTGCCTCGGCGACCGAGAATACCGCCGTGTACTTTCGGGTGCAGGGTTTTGACCCGGCCATCCATCATTTCCGGAAAGCCGGTGTATTCCGACACTTCCTTGACCGCGATGCCGTTGTCTTTCAGCAATTTGTAAGTGCCGCCGGTCGACAGCAATTCGACGCCGTGCTGGCTGAGCGCCTTGGCGAAATCAACGATACCGGTTTTGTCGGAAACGCTCAGCAAAGCGCGACGGATAGGACGCAAATCGTGGGAGGAGGCTGCGGACATGGTGGGATCAATTTTCTGCTGGAGTTGGAACAATTGTGGGAGCGGGCCAGCTTGCGATTACGTCAGGTCA
Source organism: Permianibacter sp. (assembly GCA_041914645.1). Lineage (GTDB taxonomy): Bacteria > Pseudomonadota > Gammaproteobacteria > Enterobacterales > Permianibacteraceae > Permianibacter. Next base: position 26,344 of record JAYSCY010000011.1, on the reverse strand, counting down.
GCGCAGAAGCCAGCGGCTTTGCGGCTACGTCATCGCGGCCAAGGCCGCTCCCACAGGATCGTTGCCGGGCCGCGCGATCGGCCCAGCGAGTCTTACAGATCGTACTGCTTCAGTTTCTTACGCAGCGTGCCGCGGTTCAAGCCCAGCACTTGCGAGGCTTTGGTCTGGTTGTTGCGGACTTGCTTCATGACCACTTCGAGCAGCGGCGCTTCGACTTCCGCCAGCACCAGGTCATACAGATTGCTTGGCAGCTCACCTTCCAGATGGGCGAAGTAATTCTGCACGGCGGTTTGCACGCATTCACGCAGGGTTGGTTGCTGGGTCGTGTTAGCGGTGGCTTTCTCCACCAGACCTTTTTCGACGAGCCCTTTTTCCACAATGAATTGTTCCATTACTAAGCTGCCTGTTGTTGAGCTTCGGTTACCGAAGCGGATTGCGTGTTGAGATTCGTCAACAAAAACGCCGCCAGTGCCTGACGTTGCTCGGCGGCATTTTCGATACTGTTGAACCGGTTGCGGAACGCCGCGCCATCACGGTGCTCGTCCACATACCAGCCGACGTGTTTGCGCGCGATGCGCAGGCCCATGTACTCGCCGTAAAAGGCGTGCAATTGCGCCACATGTCGATCCATGACTTCATGCACTTCCTCGGCCGTCGGCGGTGCTAGCAATTCGCCGTGGTCGAGAAAATGTTGAATCTCGCGAAAGATCCAGGGATTGCCCTGGGCGGCGCGGCCGATCATTACGGCATCGACACCGGTATTGGCCAACACCCATTTCGCTTTTGCCGGCGAGTCGATATCGCCATTGGCGATAACCGGAATCGACAGCGCCTGTTTCACCGCCGCGACCGTCTCGTACTCGGCCTGGCCTTTGTAAAGCTGGTCGCGGGTCCGGCCGTGTACGGTCACCGCGCTCGCCCCGGCGTCCTGGGCGATTAATGCCAGTTCGACCGCATTGCGGACATCGGCGCAGGGGCCGGCCCGCATTTTCACGGTCACCGGCACGGCAACTGCCGCTACCGTTGCTTCAATAATCGCTTTCGCGGTCGGCAGATCAGCCATCAGCGCCGAACCTGCGTACTTGTTGCAAACCTTCTTGGCCGGGCAACCCATATTGATGTCGATGATCTGCGCCCCGTGCTCGACGTTGAACCGGGCCGCCTCTGCCAGCCACCTCGGTTCAGCCCCGGCGATCTGCACCGCCCGGATGCCGGACTCACCGCTGTGGTCCATCCGCCGCAGCGACTTCTCGGTGTCGCGCAGCTGCGGGTTGGCCGACATCATTTCCGATACCGCCTGGCCCGCACCAAGCTCCCGGCACAGTTGCCGGAACGGTCGGTCGGTCACGCCTGCCATGGGCGCCAGCCAAAGCGGGTTCGGCAGGATGTAAGGACCTAGACGCATGGGGGCGGGGGAGCCGGGACCGGAAAGGGGCGCGCATTATATCGGTGTGTTGGTTGAAAAATAAGCAGTTGACAAGGGTCTTTTTTTCGCTTGGCAATTAGCCGGTCTACGCTTGTTGGCTACATGGGCGTGAACGGGGGGACGGGGATGGCCAATGTCGTCAAAGCGGCGCTATTGCTGGCGGCGAGTGCCGGTATCAGTGTCCAGATCAGTGCGGCCGAATGGGCCGTGGTCTACACCGGCGAAGCGTTTCGCAACCTGAGCGGTGGGCTCAGCGAGGACGATGGCTACCTCGGCAACCTCGATGCCACCATCGAATGGGGTGAGCTGAACTGGTTCGGCGGCGGCGGTCGGGCCTTTGTCTATGTGCTTGGCAACCATGGCGATTCACCCGGTGAGGTGATCGGCGATGCCCAGGGCTACTCCAATATCGAAGCGCCGGAAACCGTCAAGCTCTACGAAATCTGGTTCGAGCAGCCGTTTGCCGACGGCGCAGCCAGTTGGAAACTCGGCCTCATCGACCTGAACAGCGAGTTCGATGTGGTCGAGGCCGCTGGTCTGTTTCAAAACTCGTCATTTGGTATCGGCCCCGATTTTTCCCAGAGTGGCCGCAACGGCCCGTCGATCTTTCCGACCACCTCGTTTGGTGGCCGCTTGTTCTGGAGCGGCGCTGGTGGCCTCTACGCTGCCTGTATCGTGCTCGACGGTGTCCCCGGCGACCCCGATGACCCGGACGGCACCCATGTTGAACTGAGCAGCGACGACGGCCTGCTGACCACCTGCGAAGCGGGCCGCGAAGATCGCAGCGAGCAAGGCCAGCTCAGCAAGTTCAATGTTGGCTACTGGCGTTACTCCGAACCGTTTGAACGACTCGATGGCAGCGGCGAGGATAGCAGTCAGGGCGCTTACGCTTCTTACAGCCGCCGGCTCTGGCATGCCTACCGCGAACCGAGCTCGGATCTCTATGGTTTTGTTCGCTTTGGCATCGCCGAAGATGCCGTCAATCCGTATAGCCAGTTTCTCAGTGCCGGTTTGCAGTGGACGGGCGTTTTTGCCAGTGATGGCAGCGATGCGCTCGGCCTGGCCGTGGCCCATGTCGAAACCGGCGAGCCGTTCCGGCAATTGGCGGCCGATGAAGGCTTGCTACTCGAGTCTGCTGAAACGGTGATCGAACTGGCCTATCGCATCGAGCTGGCCTCGTGGCTGGCGGTGCAGCCCAGTGTGCAGCACATCCTGCAGCCCGGTTTCGATCCGGCGCTGGCGGATGCGACGGCTGTGTCCATTCGGTTTGAACTGGGCATTGGCGGTAGTGATTGAACCGAACTCCCATCGCCGGGGTGTGTTGACGTCGTTGCGGCTGAAAACAAAACCGGCTTCAGCCGGTTTTGTTTTGCTTTAGCTGGCAGCCAGGTCTTCTCAGGTCTGAAACCGCGCCACAGAACTTTGCATTTCCAACGCAACGGATTCCAGCTGCCTGGCGGCATCGGCTAGCGTTTGCACCGTCTTGGTATTGGCTCGGGCCATCTGGGCGATATGCTCGACGCGCTGAGCGACTTCGGCACTGGCTTTTGACTGTTCGCCAATGTTCTGGGAAATTTCCTCGACCACGTGGGCAGCACGCTGGGCGCCGCCACGAATTTCATTGATTGATTCGCCCGCTTGTTGTGCCAATGCCACACCATTGCCGACACTTTCGACGCCACCTTGCATGCTGGCAACTGCCTGATCCGTGCTGCGTCGGATGCGCTCAATCATGCTGGTGATTTCTGCGGTTGATTGTGCAGTACGGGCGGCAAGGTTGCGCACTTCATCAGCAACCACGGCAAAGCCTCGGCCCGCTTCACCGGCGCGAGCGGCTTCAATTGCTGCGTTCAGTGCCAGCAGGTTGGTTTGTTCGGCAATGCTGCGAATGACCTGAATGATCGAGTAGATTTCTTCCGATGATTGGCCGAGCGCGGTGATGGTGGCGGACGATTCGTTGACCGCGTCGGCGATTTTGTTCATGCCGTCGACCACGCCAAGAATGACTTGGCCGCCACTGCCCGCCAGCTGTTCTGAGTCGGAGGAAATGGCGCGTGCGTTGCCAGCGTGATCAGCAATCTGCTGAATGTTGCGCATCATCTGTTCCATGGCTGCGGCCATGCTGGTCGCACTATCCGACTGCTCGCTGGCGCCATGGACAATTTGCTGCGAGCTCTGGTTCACCAATTGTGCAGCTGACTGCAGTTGCTCCGCTTCGGCGTGAATGGTATCGATCATCTGGCGCAGGTGAGTCTGCATGTCAGCCAGTGCCGCCTGTAGCTGGCCTGCCTCGTCCTGACGGTCGACCGTAATGGCGGCACGCAGGTTACCTTGGGCGATGGCGCGGGCCGCTGCGACGGCGTTTTCCAGTGGCACCAGCACGGCTTTCATCAGGTGTGAGGTCAGCAAGCAGAGCAGAAAGACCACCAGCAAAATGCCGCCAACCATAAACCAGGCCGCACGTTCAACGGCGGCATCTCCAGCGACCCGGGTGCTGGCGGCGTGCTCTTCGATGAGTCCGCTGAGCGCTTCGTTTTTTTCCTCCAGTTCGACGAACACCTTGTCAAAAGCTGGCAATTCGCTACGTGCGGCTACCGGGTCTTGCAGCGCCAATCCGGCAATGCGTTCGGCTTCGACAATATAGGTATTGAGCGCGGGCTGTGATTCGGCAATGGCCTGCTTGATTCGCGGCTCCAGCGGCAACTTGGCATTGTCATTGAGTGTGCGCCGGAACCAGTCGCTGTGTTCGCGCAGGTCCTGACGTACCTGGGCAACAGCGGAGGGATCGCCGTCCGCAACAAAGGCTGCCAGCACATCGGCACGCAGGCCATCGTGCATCATGTCGCCTTCGAGGTGATTGCGCAGAGCCGTGACGCTGAGTTCGTTCTCGGCCAGTGCGTCGGCGAGCTGGGTTTGGCCATAAAAACCGATGCCGCCGAGCAGCATCGCAGCAATAACGCTGATGGCACCGCAAGCCACCATTTTCTGCCGAATATTCATGACACCCTGTACCTCCTGCCAACGCAGGCATCCGGCCTGCATCACAACAGGGTAGTACAGGGGGCGGGAGGTTGCGGTCCTGACGGGACCGTGGGGCCTTGCCCTTTCAGCCATCGGCACGATGGTGCGTCAGGGATACCCACGGGCCGGGTGTTTGTTCGGGGGCGGCAATGCCGTCCAGCTCGGGGCTGTTTTCAGGTGGCAATGCCACCCAGCTCAGGGCTGTTTTCCGGCGGCATTGCCGCCTAGCTCAGAGGGTCGTTTTCAGGCGGCATTGCCGCCCAGCTCGGGGCTGTTTTCAGGTGGCATTGCCGCCCAGCTCAGGGCTGCTGTGGCGGCAGGAACTCGAACTCGTAGCCGGTGATGTTGCCATCCGGGGCTTTGACCGCGAACGCAATATGGATGGGAATGTTGCTCGGCATCAGGGCGGCTTCCGGTCGTTCGCGCAGGTACTCTTCGGGCTTGAACCGTCGCTCCGCCACCATTTCGCCTTCAATGTTGGTAAAGCGCAGCCGGATGTCCGGGTAGGGTTGGGCGAACTCGGCAGTGTTGCTGACCAACAGATCAATTTGCAGTTTGCGCGGATCGGTGCGGTCTTTCAGTACGCTCTTCTGTTGCAGCTTGACCTTGTTGAGGTCGACGCGCGGTGGCAGTTCGCAGTCAATCTGGGCGCACACCTGCTCCACCCACGGTCCCCACTGCGGATCTTCGCGCAGGACACCACGTTGTGGCCACAGCAGCTGGCTTACCAGCACTGCAATCAGCAGCAGCGCCAGCAGCACGAGCAGCAGTCCGCGCCATGGAAAACGCCGCTTGTGCCGCGGGTGCAGCAGGGCCTCATAATCTTCACGCGGTTCTGTCGGCGTCAACGTCCAGTCCGGATCCGCACCGAAACCGGCAAACGGATCGTCGAGTGCCGGTTCGGTTGCGGTTCCATTGCCGCCATAGACACGACCATCGGCATCGGCAGTGAAGCTGTCGGCATCAAACCGTTCAATTTCGACCGGTGCCGTACTGACTGGTTCGGTGGCACGCAGTTGCACCGGCGGCTTGTCCCAGTCGGTGCCGATGTCACCGAAATCAGCCGGCACGATGGCATCCGGATCGACCTCATTCACGCCAAGCTTCGGTTCCTGCCGGCGATCATCCGTTGCCTTGCGGGCGTTACCGGCGGCGACGGCACGCGGGTCGGCAGAAAAAGCCGTGTCGGCTGTTTCAATACCCGTGCTGACATCAGCCTTGTTGCCAGCGTCAACCTCACCAGCAGCACGATTCAGCACATCGCGCTCTTCGGCTGCAGCGACAGTGTTGCTCTGGTCAAGGTGCCAGTCGCCGAACACCGGCTGGGTGCCGGCAATGGCTTCCGGATCCACGTGCAGCTCGAACCCTTCGTCATCCCAGTCGGCGGTGGGTGCCTTGGTCTTGTCAGCATGGAGCCAGGCGCTGGATGTACCGGACGTTGCGGTTGGCGAGACGGGCTTGGCAGGCATTGCTGCCGTGGCTGTCACCGGCTTTTCTATTGCATCATCAGCGTTGTTCGCAGTGGTGCTGGTCATTGCGCTGTCGCTGACAACATCCTCAAGCCCGGCGTCATCATCGAAGCGCTCGTCGGTTTCGGCGGTCGGTTGTTGGTCCTGCGCATACCAGGGCGGCAAATCCACGTCGATTAACGCCCCGGTGTCATCAATGTCGGCAACATCAGCGGTGGGCAACGGTTCCGGTGTTGAGTCCGGGACTACATCCTGAACGGGTTTTGCTTCCGGCACGTTTGTCGACGCGCGCGGCGTAGCCTCGCCACGGACCGGTTCGGAATCGCGGTCGGCGAGGCGTTCGGTCGGCGCCGTCGGCAGCGGCGCAATCGTTTCTGGCTCCGGTTCCCTCTGCCTGGTTTGCGCCTCAGAAGTCATTGCGTCATCAGCTTGACTGCGCCAGTCGTCGAGCGCTGATGAAAGCAGCCCGAAATCCGGCGTTGAAGGACTCTCTACTTCTGCAGCAGGGACCGGTGGCGCAGAAGTGGCTGGCGTGAATTCCTCGTCATCGATTCCGGTAGCGTCGCTTGCGGCCGACGGCGTTGGCGTAACCGGTACCGATTTCAGCGGCTCCGGCGAGCTGCCGGGTGCCGAGCTGTCGGAACTGAAAAAGTCGTCGAGCGCCAACTGTGGCTGATTGTTGGCGGTGCTCAGATACGCGCGCTGACTGGCAATAAACGCTGCCCGTTCGGCCGGCGTCATCGGTCCTGAAGAACGAACAGGCGGAGCGACCGGAGGCGGAGCGACCGGAGGCGGAGCGACCGGAGGCGGAGCG
>JAYSCY010000011.1:0-19514 GCA_041914645.1 Permianibacter sp. | reverse complement strand
GGAGCGACCGGAGGCGGAGCGACCGGAGGCGGAGCGACCGGCGGTGGAGCGACCGGCGGTGGAGCGACCGGGGGCGGAGCGACCGGAGGCGGAGCGACCGGAGGCGGAGCGACCGGAGGCGGGGCGACCGGAGGCGGAGCGACCGGAGGCGGAGCGACCGGTGTTCGAACCGCTTGTGCTGTCGCCGTTTGTCGTGCCAGTGGTGCAGCAACCGGTTGTTTCGGTCGCACCAAATGCTGCCGGGCTGGAAAGACCTGCAGGCAGGCGCCGCAGCGCACTTTGCCGCCGGCGGCGTCAAGCTGGTTGGCGGCAAGCCGGAAAACGGTCTGACAGTGCGGGCAGCGGGTGTACAAATCCATTGTGTCGTTTCTGTGGCGAGCAGCGCTCAGGCTTGGGTGTTGCGCACGCCGTCCAGACGGATCCAGTCTTCGTGCTGCGTGATGACTAGGTTATCAAACCAGCGCTGGTAACGCTCTTGCATCTCACTGCCTTGTTCCGCCAGCAAACCGGACAGCACCACGTGGCCGCCAGCCGGTAGCCAGCGGGCAAATGCCGGTGCCAATTCCCGCAGCGGTGCGGCGAGGATATTGGCGACGATCACATCACAGCGAAAATCATCCGCCAGTGGCGGCAATGCAACGGTCAGCGTTGCCGGATCAATTTGATTGCGCGCCGCATTTTCGCGCGTTGCGAGCAGCGCCTGCGGGTCATTGTCAATAGCGGTCAAGCGGCCGGCGCCGAGCTTGCCGGCCGCAATTGCCAGAATGCCGGATCCGCAGCCGTAATCGAGTACATGCTTGCCGTTCAACTCGGCGCCATCAAGCCACTGCAGGCAAAGTCGGGTGGTCGGGTGGCTGCCGGTGCCAAAGGCCAGACCGGGGTCCAGCAGCAACGGCACGGTTGCCTCTGCCGGCACCGGCACCCAGCTCGGGCAGACCCACAGGCGCTGGCCAAACGGCTCCGGTTTGAACCGGTCCATCCAGGCGCGTACCCAATCCTGATCGGCTACCGGCTGGAAGCGGGCATGGGCATTGGCCGGCCACAACTCGCTGCTCTGCAAGGCGGCCAGCAATGCTTCGGTGTCGGTCTCGCCATCGAACAGGGCGGTCAGCACAATCTGCTGCCAGAGCGGGGTTTCGCCGGGGCCGGGCTCCAGAATCGGCTTGTCCTCGGCGTCTTCAAAGGTGACGGCCAGCGCATCGTGGGCCAGCAGCAATTCGTCCAGCGCGTCGGCGACCGACTTCTCAATTTGCAGTTTCAGCTCGACAAAAGCCATGACGCCTCCGGGCCTGTCGCCAGACCTGTCTCTGCAGAAAAAGGGGGCGCTACCCTAACGTCAGTGACGGCAGGTGCGCAATCGTGACCGTGTACACAAAGCTACATAATGATACGCAAATGGCATTGAACCTACGCGCCGCAATCGTTGTAATGCCGCTCGACAGCCAGCTTCACTCTTGCATGGTGTCGGCCAGCGGAGGGTCGCGCTCGGGAAAGCATTAATGAAGCTGGCTGTCCCTGACTCCCTGAGTCAGGCTGTGTGCAGCTCTCCACTCGCTCGCAAGGCGGGTGTTCAACATACCTCGCATACTGCAGGGGGCAAATCACCAAGGTGATTTGCCCTTTTTCTTTGTCGCGCAAGTTGAATGGCGGGGCCAATCAGTCATGTGCGGTACTCTGGCGCCAACCCCTTTTTGTCCGGTATGGCAGCCCGACATAGCCGGCTAGCCAATTCAGGTACGGTGTGCAGGCTCGCCAACCTGAAATATGTACAACAACCAGATGATTCAGGTAGCTTCGACAAGGCAGGCATTCAGTTGGACCGGCGTCAGCCGGGGTTCTGGCTTATGGCGTTTCTGTCAGGTAGCACCTTTGTTCGGCAGTTGTACAGGTTGCATTGCAAAAGCGACCTGACGAATGTCTTCATCAGTGATGTGGGAGTGGAAAATGAAGCGGTTGATGTGGCTCGCAGCCTTGAGCTTTCTTGCGTCCAGCACTTTTGCTGCGCAAGACGTAAAAGAGTACTTCGCCCATGGCAAGTTCAAACAGGTAAAGCTGTCACCGAATGGTAAAAATATTGCCTTTACCTATCAGGAAAGTTCCGAAGTCAAGCTGGCAACGATGAGTCTTGCCGACAAGAAAGTGCTGAGCAGCTTTGGCTTGGGCGAGAACATGCATGTGTTGGGGTTTCACTGGGGCAACGATGAACGGATCGTGTTTTCCGCGGGGAAAGTGACTGGCAACCTCGATAATATGGGGCGCCCATCCCACTACTATGCAGCAAATATTGACGGAACCAAGCGCAAGCAAATTTTCACCAACGAGCGCTCTTCAATTCAGTTCCTTCATGACTTGCCGCAGGAAGAAAAGTACATTCTGATTGCGAAGCGGCATTGGAGCGACCACTCGGTAAAGGTCCATAAGCTCAATATCTATAATGGAGATCTGGAGTACTTGGCCGATCAGCCTGCCGTTGAAAATATTGTAGCCTTTGCCGTCGACAACTCTGGAGCGGTTCGGATTGGTCTCGAATATGTTGAGGGTAATGAAACTGATTCGGACAATTTGATACTGCATATCAAAAATGGCGACAAGTGGCGGAAGCTCGGTATTACAACAAAACGAAAGAAGCCTGACATACGTCCGCTGGGATTCTCTGCCGATAATAGTATTGCCTATTTCTCCTCGAATTCAGATAGCGAGTCACCGATCACGTCGGGGGTGTTTCAGTACAGTTTCACCGAAGACAAGATTTCCTTTCTGGAGCGAAATCCAGTAGCCGATGTGACAATGGTCGATGAAGATTATCGTGGCGCAGTAATTGGTTTTGGTTACATGCCAGGCCATATTGAGCGGACCTATATCGATGAAAGCGATGACTTCACAAAATTTCTGAAAGGTCTGCGGGCGAAGCTGCCCGACTCGGATGTTACCTTCACCTCGTTTACGGCAGATGGCTCACAGGCTATTGCTCACGCCCACAGTGATCGCAATCCCGGGACTTTCTATTTGGTGAATATTGCAGAACGCCAAGTAAAGTTTTTGGCCGATGTTATGCCAAGTCTCGATAAGAAAGCATTGGTTCCGATGCAGCCGATTGAATATGAGGCTCGAGATGGATTGAAAATTCGAGGCTACCTGACCATGCCTGCTGGCGTCACCAAGGCGCCACTTATCATTAATGTCCATGGCGGTCCGTTTGGCGTACGTGATGACTGGGGCTTTAACCCGGAAGCGCAGTTCTTTGCCAGCCGAGGCTACGCGACCCTGCAGGTAAACTATCGCGGTTCCGGCGGCTACGGCGTTGACTTTGAGCGCGCTGGCTACCGGCAGTGGGGTTGGAAAATGCAGGATGATGTTACCGACGCCACGTTGTGGGCCATCAAGCAAGGCTATACGGATGCAGACAAGGTCTGCATTTACGGTGGCAGCTATGGTGGCTATGCAACGCTGCGCGGCATCACCAAGGAGCCCGACCTCTATCGTTGTGCAGTGGGATATGTCGGTGTCTACGACATGGAAAAATTCTTTGATGGCGATGGTTCCGATGCCAGCCGGAGCGACGACATTGAAAACTACCTGGTCCGGCAGGTTGCAGAAACCGAAAAGGACCGGGTGGCCATTTCGCCGGTTCGCCAGGTTGATAAAATCAAGACCCCGCTGTTTCTGGTGCACGGTAAGAACGATGTCAGGGTACCGATGGTTCATTTCGAGCGGCTTACTGAAGAACTTGACAAAATTGGCTATAAATATGAGCAGATGGTGAAGCCGGAAGGGCATGGCTTCTACCGTATCGAGAATCGGGAAGCTCTTTATGGCGCGATGCTGAAATTTTTTGACAAGCACATCGGGCAAGGTCTTGCGCGCTAAACAAGACGTGCAGTTGCTACCCTAGAAAAAAACACCCGCCAACGGCGGGTGTTTTTTTTCTGCTTTAGAAGGACTACCAAAACTGCCGGAAGCGCTTATCTGCCCACGAGGCGACTATCGCTGGGAATCCTTCGTACTCACCGTATTGCCAAGCCGTTAGCGACGGTTGCGGTCATTGGTGACAACTCGCGCTGCAACTTGCCATTGCGATGGTCGTAAGGTCAGCGCGTGTGCCTGCCGCTGCAACACGGTCAATCGGGATTGATCAATCAACTGCAGATCCTGCACGGTCAGCGTACCGCTGACGCCGGCTTCGGCCAACTCCGCTTTGTCGAGTATCAAATTGAGCGTGCGTTCACCCGGTTCCAGCCAGGCCGCACTACTGGCAAACAGAACCGGGCGAATGACGCCGCTGCTGTCCTTTCCACTCACCACGGCGCGCACTTCATAGCGACCGTCGCTGGCAACGGTTACCGGCAGTTGCAAAGTGACATGGCGGGCGGATTTGCTGAGCTGCATCTGCCTGCCTAGTCGGGCACTGGGTGCGCCGAACGCAAACGCGCTGCGTACCTGCCGTTCAATGGTCATGCCGTTGTCGCTGGCCTTCACCGTCCATTCGATTTCCCACAGGCCGGGCACATCGGCAGTTGGTGTGTCCAAAGTCTGGGCGACCTGCCAGCGATTGCCACTGGCGCGAACCAGTGCCAGAGGTTGCCGCCGACCATCCGGCGCCAGCAGCACCGCTTTCACCTCTTCAGTGGGCAAGGCTTTCGCCTCGTTCAGCAACAGTCCTTCAGCATTCAGGCTGTCGCCGGCCAGCACGTTGTGGCTCGCGTGTTTGGCTTGCAGACGATAGGGGCTGTCCGGTTCAAACACTTGCAGCAGAAATTCGGCATCGGCCGCCACACCTTTGCTGCTGATCAGCGTGAACATGCCTACCCCGAGATCGGCATCCAGTTTGGCGGCAACACTGCCGCGGGCGAACGGCAGATTGGCCGGCTGGTCTTTGCTGGCCTGATACAGCCGCTGCGCCGAAGCGACCAGTGATTGTTCGCGGCCAGTCGGACTGCGCAAGGTCAGTTCCTCACCGTCAACTTGCAACACGCTCTTGCTGGCGCCGCTAGCCGATGCGCTGTTGCCAAGTCCGCTGATACGCAGCAGCGCGCCCGGCGCGGTGGTGGGCAAATCGACACCACGATTGAGTTCAGCGCCGCTGATTTTGCGCCAGTACTCTTTGCTTTCGATAGGCTCGGGTTGCCGGTCAAGCGCGAGCGGCGTATCCATGTCCAGCGCGTAGCTGACCGAGACTGGGTCGCGGCTGTCGTTCTGCCACGGCGCGGTAACGGCGGGGCGCAGCTCGCCGGGGATTTGATCGCCTGCTTTGGCGGGCAGGAATTTCAGGGTTTCTGCGGCAACAGCTGGCAGCGCCGGTACGGTGCCGGCTACTGCCAATACCAGCATGGCGATGCGACGAGCCGAGTGCGTCAAAAAACGAATGTGGTTCTTCATGATGTGGCTCCTCACAGGTCGTTGCGCAGGATGACGTCAAGACCAAAGCACTTTTTCCGGCTCTGGTTATGACTCAGCGGTTCACTGCCGTTGGTGCGACTGGTGTCGTTGAACCAGAGCGTACCGGCGCCGCGCTGCGAGCTGCAGTTGAGAAATCCATCGGAACAGCTGTTGAGCCAGGCTTGAGTCACCTCGAGACCGACATTGGCGGAGTAACCGCCGCAGTAGCTGTCGCCATCCCAGATTGCCGAATCGACATCGGTGCCGACCACATTCCAGAAGCCTTTTGGCAGCGCCGGCCGACCAGCTGTGCCGAACAAGTTGTTGGCGTTGTAGTTCGCCATCCATGACACCTGCTGCTGTCGCACCGCATCAGTTTTGAAGCCGAGCAACCAGCCCACCGACGACTCGAACACATTGCCGTTCATCACCGCATCAGCGAGCGGGGTGCCAAGGCTGGACGGCGCCAGCGCATTGACATAACGCAGCTTGCTGATGATGTTCGGATAGCGGCTGTCGTAGGTTGGATTCGACATGATCCAGCGCACGACATTGCCGCCGTTCGAGTGGGTGATGATGACCAGATCAGTGATCGCTTTGCTGCTGATGAACGTGGTCAGCTGGCCGGCCAGACAGCCGGCCGCGGCGCTGCTCCACATGTACTGATTGAAGTCGCAGTTGACCACCACATACTTGCTTTGATCCGGCAAGCCCTGGCGCACCGAGTCGATAAAATCACGACCCCAGTAATCCCAGGCATCACTGCGATGGTCGCCGGTGCCGTGAACGAATGCGACCCCGCTGGCGGCAGTTGCCTGACCGGCCGCCAGTACGCCACACAGGGCAAACAACGTGGAAGCAAGCAAACGCGAATGGAGACGACAAAAAAGTTGACGAAGCAAAATGAGACTACGCATGTAAAGCCCTCCTCGGTGAATTGAGCGAAAAGGGCCTTGGCGCTGGACAGCATTCCCACGCGGTGCAAGCCGGCACCGGTAACCATGGCAGACGGAAAACGTGACTCGTCGGCGGGTGATGGCAGTTACGTGATGGCGCCATTCCCGTCATTTTTCTCAGGCACAAGGCAGTCGTCGGCTCCTCCGCTGGCCGAATGCCGATCCGTGACAGCTCAACTGATCGGTGCTCGGTGCTCCGACGACCGATGAGATATTTAGCAGACCTGCCAGAGTGTGCAAGCGCTTCGCGTTCAGCGCCGATGCGCTCTCAATTTGCTTCACTGCAACATGGAAAGGTCCAGGCAATTGCTGCGCAGCAGCACGAGCTGAAACATCGAATTGCTCAGGGTAAGTGGCAACCCGTGGCTCGTCGAAACGCTGACCGAGTCGCCAGCAGCGCGAGTCAAAGCCCCTGCAAGGCTTCACGAGCGGCCGTTTGCAACGCGCTCATGGCGAGTCGATACGGACCGGGGCCATAGCTGACCCGCGCCACCCCGAGTGTCGCCAACTCCGCAGGCGCCGGGACGCCATTCGCCATCATGATGTTGACCGGTAACGAGATGCTGGCACACAGATCACGAATCAAGTTGCGGTCGCGCAAACCGGGCACAAAGAAACCACTGGCTCCGGCCTCTGCGTAGGCTTTGGCGCGCTGAATGGCTTCATCCAGTAGCGGTATGTTGTGTGCCGCTGCCTCGGCCTGCAGAAAAATATCGGTGCGAGTGTTGATGAACAGTGGCACACCGGCCTGCGCTGCTGCCGCACGAATTGCCGCGATACGGGCGCACTGCTCCGCAACCGGATACAAACCGCCACCCTCGACGATTTGATCTTCAAAATTGATACCGACCGCACCGGCCGCAATCACTTTCGCGATGTTCTGTGCCAAGGTGACGCCATCTCGATTATAGCCGCCTTCAAAATCCAGCGTGACCGGTAGATTCACGCCAGCGACAATGCGGGCCAGATTGCCTAGCACCAGATCGAGCGGCAGCTTTTCACTGTCGTCGTAGCCGTGCGCCGCCGCTACCGACCAGCTACCGGTGGCGATGGCCTTGGCGCCACTGGCCGCTACCGCCTTGGCACTGCCGGCATCCCAGCAATTGAACAGCAGCAACGGGTTGCCTTTCTGATGCAAGGCGTGAAATTGTTCAGCCTGTTCGCGTGCTCTGCTCACGATTTGCTCCCGGTGTTGATGTTCGTCGTCGATGTATTGCGCATTTGTCGTTCGTGCTCCAACAACCATTGCTTGCGACTGACACCGCCGCCATAACCACCCAACTCGCCGTTGCTTTCAATTACCCGGTGGCAGGGGATGACAATGGCCAGCTGGTTGGCGCCATTTGCCTGCGCGACCGCGCGGACAGCCGTTGGTTTACCGACGGCGTTTGCCAGCTCTCCATACGAACAGGTTTTGCCCGGTGGAATTTGCTGCAGCGCCGCCCACACCGATTGCTGAAAAGCTGACCCGAGCAGTGCCAGCGGCGTCGCAAAGGTTGCCCGCGTGCCGGCGAAATACTGCGCCAGTTCCGCGTCAATTGCTGCAATGATGGCGTTATGGCCGGGAATGATCGCGCGCTTGAGTTGCAGCCGGAGTCGCTCCACTTCGCGTTCCAGTCCGCGCCGGTCAACAAACTCCAGCAAATGCAGGGCTTGGTCGTCAGCAATGGCCAGCATAGGCCCGAGCCGGGTATCCAGCCACGCGGCAATCAGCGGTGGTGATGTGGGTTCGACAAACAGGCTGGCTTGCCCGTCGGCTGCCGGTTTCAGCTTGCTCGGAGCGGTGCCCATGATGCGCGAAAAGGCATCGCGAAAGCCGCTGGCTGACTCGTAGCCGCTGGCGAGCTGAGCGTCGATCACGGTCTGCCCGGAGCGAATCTGTTGCATCGCCAGCCCCAAGCGACGGGCCCTTGCATAATCGACAAAACTCATGCCGAATCGCTTTTGAAACTGTCGGCGGGCGGTCACTGCATCGACTGACAGGGCATCGAAATCCGCTTCTTTCCAGCGCTTTTCCGGATTGGCCTCGACAGCTTCCACCAGGATCCGCACCAGTTCGGAAACCTGACTGGGATGGGACAGTGGCCGGCAGCGCAAACACGGTCGGTAGGACGCCAGCAAGGCCTGCTGCGCAGTCTGGTAGAACTCGCAGTTCTCGAACTTGGGCTTGCGCGCGGGACAGGTTGGCCGGCAGAACACCCCGGTGGTTTTGACGCCGACAAAGAACAGGCCATCGAAGTCACGATCCTTCGCTAACAGCGCTTGATAGTAGCGCTGGCAATCTTCGGCACAGAACATGGCTTGCTTCGTCTTCCAGAGCGTGGCCAACTGGAGCAAAGACAGTCGGGTGATGGACTGGCATTCTACCGGGCGGCCAGCTCGGTGCCGCCGAAAAACGGACTTTGATTTTTTCTGGCCCGGTCCCGATGAGGAAAGTCCTGCATATCCAGACCTGGTTTGTCAGAGCAGCGCTTGAGTCGTCAGGTTAGCGGTACGGCCAACTTTCGAAGTACGCGATGTCATCCCCCCGTACACAATTCCGGCTTGGCACGGCCCGCGGCATCGTGCTGACGGTCAGCATTGGCCTGTTCACAATCTTGCTCCCGCATACTGGCAGTGATGCCGGGGTCGGACTGGCGCTGGGCGTGGCATCGTCACTGCTTTGCCGGCTGGCGATGTGGCCGGCTTCCCGAAACGAAGACAAGTATCGGCTCGCGGGCTTTCTCAAACCGGTGTTTGCGCCGGTGGTGGAGCTGGTGATTGCCTTCATCATCGTCAGTTTGTTTGTCCACACGGAGTGACGGAGCAGGGGGGACGCAGCAGAAGCGCTATGAAAAGACGTTTGGTTGTATTGTTTGGGGCCGTATGCATTCTGTTCGGTATTCGGCTATCGCTATCATTTCATCGACGGCGCCAATCTGCTGTAACACGAAGCCGGCCATATCGTGCTGAGTCCATTCGGCAACTGGCTGCAGTTCCTCGGCGGCACACTTGGCCAATTGGCGTTTGCCGTCGCGACATTCTGGTATTTCCGTCACGAAGAAAAGCCCTTTGATGCCAGCGTCAACCTGTTCCGGGTGGACGTGAGTTTGATGAATGTCGCCCACAACAGGGCCAATGCCAAAACGCAGACGCTGTCATTGGTCGATGGTGGCATTCACGACTGGCGCTAGACGGTTGGCCGGCTAAGCTGAATCAATACGCTGAGCAGCCCGGCGGCGACTTGCGTTTTGTGGGCGCACTGCCGTGCGGGCCTAAACGGTACAATTGCTGGAAAAATTCCTTTGGCAAGAATCTGTACGTTGACAGCGTCCAAGCCGGGCAAGAAAAATGGTGCTGTGCGAGTTCGCTTGCCCGACTTGTGCCGATTCATGCGCGCCTATTGCGAATTTTCTACCACATCATCTTCAAAGTTGGTGCGCCAATATTTGTAGCCTTGCACTGTCGCTTGTGCGGCAGCGCCGGCCAGATTGACCTGATAGGTTTTCACTCCAGTCAGGTCCACCGACTGATTGGCTGCCACCTGTTCGCCGCTACCTTCGTATTTGGCACTGGCTTCAGCCTGAGCTTGGCCGTCAAAGCCGGCATCCTTGAAATTACGCAAGGCGCTGGCTGTCGTGAAGGCGTGTACAAAGCCGACTTTCTTGATGCCGAGACCGGCACCGGCGCCGGCGGTGGCAAATCGCCAGTAAGAGGGGCCGCTCTTTTCATAGAGGACACAGATGCCTCCCCCACTTGATATCGCCAACAGATAGTTGTTGGTGCCTGTACAAACAACGTGAGCGAGCGAGCTCGCGACATCCTTCTTGGCCGCCGGATGCTCCTTGTAGATTTCGGCCAGAACACTTTGCGCCTCGGCGCGCGCGTGGTCTTTTTTTGACTGTGGCGTGCCACCTGTTGCGCAAGCCATCATGGTCAGCAGGACGCAGGTACCGACTGCAGCCTTGAAAATTGATTGAGGTGAGGACATGCTCTACGTCTCCCTTGTCAGTCAGTCCAGTTGGCGACAGATAGCGCCAAACTCAGGCTAGAAGCTTATCCGTAATTGCGCAAACGACCTCGGCTCGAATACTTGCCGCAGCGTTCCACTGGATGACCCCGAAAAAGTGGCAAGGCGAGCCGGGTGCTACTGAATTCAAACCCAGTAGCCGTATCGACTGGTGATCAGCTGATGTGCACCGGCAATCGGCGGGCACCCCAGCTTTCCTTCGGCCCTTTGAACAGTCCAGGCACCTGAAAACCACAGTGCTGACAGTGGCCATCATCGGTCAGTGCATACCGGCCCAACCGATACCAATCCCGTTCGATTAACAGCTCGTGACATTTTGGACACCAGGTACTGCTGCCATCGCGGTCATGGACATTGCCGGTGTAGACAAAATGCAGGCCGTGATCACGGGCGATGGTGCGGGCACGAGTCAGGGTTGCAGGTGGAGTCGCCGCCACGTCCATCATCTTGTAGTCGGGATGAAAGGCGGTGAAGTGGAGCGGCACGTCCGGGCCGAGGTGATCGGCAATCCAGCGGCATTCGCGTTCGAGTTCGTCATTGCTGTCATTGGCGCCGGGAATTAGCAGGGTGGTCAGTTCCACCCAGACGTTGGTCTCGTGCTTGAGATAGAGCAAGGTATCGAGCACGGCGCTCAGTTCGGCACCACAAGTCTTCTGGTAAAACGTTTCGGTGAAGGCCTTCAGATCGACGTTTGCCGCATCCATGTTGGCGTAGAACTCGCGTCGTGCCTCGCGGCCGATATAGCCGGCGGTGACGGCAACCGGATGCAGGCCGACAGCACGAGCCGCTTGCGCACAATCGACGGCGTATTCGAGAAAGATAACCGGGTCATTGTAGGTGAAGGCAATGCTGCGGCAATCGTGCCGCATAGCGCTACGGGCGATCGCCTCCGGACTGGCGTAGTCGGCGAGTCGATCCATTTCCCTGGCCTTGGAGATATCCCAGTTCTGGCAGAATTTACAGGCGAGATTGCAACCGGCGGTGCCGAAACTGAGCACGCTGGAGCCGGGCAGAAAATGATTCAGCGGCTTCTTTTCAATGGGGTCAATGCAGAAGCCGCTGGAGCGACCGTAACTGTACAGCCACAATTGATCCTGTTCCCGGCCGCGAACGAAACAGAGTCCACGCTGGCCTTCATGCAGTTTGCATTCGCGCGGGCACAGATCGCACTGCAGTCGGCCATCATCCAGCCGATGCCAGTAGCGACCCAAAACGGTGCTGGTATCCATCTGGCCTCCTGCTTCAGGTGCGGCGACATGTGGCGTGGCTGCTGCGAACACAATATCGAGCAGCCATTGTTAACCCTTGCGGCTCCTTGGGCTTGAAGTGGGCACGAAGCATCACCAATTCAAGCGCAAGCAGGGTGATTCAACGGCATCGCAATCGATTGGAGGTCGGGAGGATTTGGCATGAACGTGCGTCCCGCTGCAGTGGCTGGTCAGTTTTATCCGGATGACCCCGTGGTGTTGAACCAGACCATGGAGGTGTTGTTGCAGGCGGTTCCGGCGCACACCCGGACAACCCAAATCCGGTCACGACAGAGAATGCAGTCGGCAATTGGCGCCAACAAACCGCGCGCGTTGATTGTGCCGCATGCCGGCTATCAGTATTCAGGTACGGTGGCCGCTGCCGCCTATGCCGGATTGCAGCCCGGTGACTACCGCCGGGTGTTGTTGCTCGGCCCGGCCCATCGCGTGCTGCTGCATGGCATGGCCCTGCCGGAAGCGGATGCCTTTGCCACGCCATTGGGGCTGGTGCCCATTGCGCAGGCCGCGCGCCAACAATTGCTGGCATTGCCGCAAGTAAGCGAGAGCGCCAGGGCCCATGCACAGGAGCACTCGCTGGAAGTGCAATTGCCGTTCCTGCAACACCAACTGGGCAACTTTGAGCTGATTCCATTGCTGGTTGGTGACTGTTCACCGTCGCTGGTTGCAGCGGCGATTCAAGTGGTGCATGACGATGATACCTTGCTGATTGTCAGTACCGATCTCAGCCATTTTCATTCGGAAGCGGAGGCACACCAGCTGGATGGAAACACCATTGCCCAGATCCTCTCTGGCACAACCAAGTTGGTCCCGGAGCAAGCCTGTGGCGCGATACCACTGAACGGATTATTGCAGTACTGCGGTCAGCAGGTGTCGGCGCTGCAATTGCTGGCGAACGAAACGTCGGCCGACCATGGCGGTCCGCGCAATCGGGTGGTGGGTTATGCCAGCTTCCGTTGGCATTGAGCTGTCGCCGACACAGCGGCGCATTCTGCTTGAACGGGCCCGCGCCAGCATCGAACACGGGGCGCGAATGGGCAGGCTGATGCCGGTGGACACCATGCTACCGGGCTGGCTACAGGCGCCGGCTGCAACCTTCGTGAGGCTGACATTGCGCAGTGTTGGAGACGGTGCTGGCGCCAACCCAAGTACTGAACAATTGCGTGGATGTATCGGCAGTCTGCAGGCATATCGCTCACTCGCAGAAGACGTCAATGAAAATGCCTATGCCGCCGCGTTTCGAGACCCGCGATTTCCGCCGGTCGCCGCCAGTGAACTCGCCCTGCTGCGGATTGAGCTGGCCGTGCTATCGACGCCGCAGCCACTGCCGCCGGCCACCAGCGATGAGGACTTGCTGGAACGGCTGGTCGTGGGCCGGGACGGAGTGGTGTTGAACCAGCATGGCCGGCGCGCAACCTTTCTGCCGAAGGTCTGGTCGCATTTCGACAAGCCAAGTGAGTTTTTGGCGGCTTTGCGCCAAAAAGCGGGGCTCTCGGCGACGTTCGATCCGCATGCTCAGTACAGTACCTATCAGGTCGAGTCATTTGCTGAATGCTGAGCCCGACTGCTTTCGCCGTTGCGCCGGCCGGCACCAAATCTTCGCAAAATAGATTAATATCGAGAACACTCCATCCAAATCATCGATAGGCGAATGGTTCCGCGATGAGTCTCGATCTTGAATCTCTGAAAGTGCTCGACACGGTGGTGCGTGAGGGTGGTTTTGCCAAAGCCGCTGAACGGTTGAACAAGGCCCAGTCGGCCATCAGCTACCACGTCCGCAAGCTGGAACAGTCGCTGGGTCTCGAATTGCTGACTCGCGAAGGCTACCGCGCCAAGCTGACGCCTGCCGGAGAAGCGGTGCTGAGTGAAGGCCGCCGCCTGCTGGTGCAGGCCAGCCAGGTCGAAGCACTGGCGCGTGAATTCAGTCAGGGCTGGGAGCCGCGGCTGACCGTGATCATCGATGGCATTCTGGATCTGGGGCCGATCCTGTTGGCGTTGAAACAACTGGCGGATGCCCACATTCCGACCCGCATCCAGGTAAAAGTGGAGTACCTGTACGGCGTGCAATATCGCTTCGACAAGGAAAACGCCGACATCATGCTGGTGAAGGACTACCAGTCGCAGCCGAATCTGCAGGCCGTCAACCTGCCTGAGGTGGAATGCGTGCTTTGCGCTGCCGCCAGTCACCCACTGACTCAGGCCGCATCGGTCAGCCTCAATGAACTGCAGCAGCAAATCGAACTGTCGGTGCAGGATTCCAGCGAGCGAGGCGATGACCGGCACATGTTCGGTGGCGAGCGCGTGTTCTTTCTGGCCGGGTTCAATACCAAGAAACAGGCGCTGTTGATGGGGCTCGGCTTTGGCTGGATGCCACGCTATCTGATTGAAGCTGAACTGGCTGCCGGAACGCTCAAGGAAGTGCCGTACGAAGGTGGCGCCCGATATCGTTTTACCCCGGCACTGGTGCATCGCCGGGACCAGCCGCTCGGCCGTGCCGGCCAGGAGCTGGGGCGTTTGCTGCGCGGCGATTGAGCCTGCGCTGACAAACAGCCAGATTCAGCCCTGTCGCGGCCAGACGCCGTCTGACGCCACGCCGCTGCTGGCCCTGTCGGGCCGGCTGCCACTCCCGGAACCGCACTTTTGTTGCACTGCCACTTGCAGACGAGGCGGTTTTTGCGATATGACAGCGCTGTCAGAAAATGACGGCGTCGCTTCCCGCATGGCGCTCATGGACGAAATCCCGGTTTTCTCGCAGTGCCGCGCTCCGCTGGGGGCCGCTGGCTGCGCGGGCGCCGGTTAGCTGGTTCGTCTGGATAGAGCGCCTGTCGTTTGTGCCTCTGTAGTGTCCAGTTCATCACTGCAATGAGGAACTTCGACATGTACGCAGTTCGGGGCGGGAATCGTCGGAACATGACACGGCGGGCAACCGTGGAGCGGCAGTCATGAAAGCACCGCCACTGACCAAGCCACGCTACAAACAAGTGCTGCCGGACCCGCAGTGTTCCTGGCGCTATGCCGAGCATGGCTTCGAGCACATCCCCTTGCAGCTGCATTATCACAGCGCCTATGAACTGGCCTTGGTACGCAACAGTTGCGGCAATCGCTATGTCGGTGACAGCGTCGAGCGCTATGGCGATGCGGATCTGGTGCTGATTGGCCCCAACCTGCCGCACAGCTGGTGTTCGGAGCCGGCGCCGGGAGGGCTGCTGCAGCATGTGCATGTGATGCAGTTACCGGCCTGTTGGCTGGAACAACTCGCCGACACCTTGCCGGAGCTGCAACCGGTGCGGCCCCTGTTGCGGGCAAGCGCGCGCGGTTTGCATTTCAGTGCGGCCACCGCCCGTCAGATCACAGGCCTGTTTGCCGACATGCGTGCCGCCGATCCGTTCGATCAGTTTGTGACACTGGTGCAAGTGCTGCGCTGCCTGAAAGCAGACACCGGTGCCCGTGCGCTGGCCAGTGCACAGCCGGGGCCGCTACGGGCAAAAGACAGCGGCATGGAACGGATCGAACGGGTGATGGAATACATCCAGCAGCATTACACCGATGATCTGCGTGCCGAGCAGCTGGCCCGGTTTGCCCATATGAGTACCAATCACTTTCATCGATTCATCAAGCAGCGAACGGATAAAACGTTCAACGAGCTGGTTACCGAATTCCGGATTGGCAAGGCCTGTCAGTTGCTGCTGAACAGTTCAATGCAGATCGCCAGCATCTGCAGTCAGTGCGGTTTCAATGATCTGTCCAACTTCAACCGCCGATTCATGAAGCTGAAGCACTGTACGCCGAGTGAATTTCGTCGTTCCGCGCAACAACAGGCCGCCATCATGCGACCCGGCCACACGGTCCGCCAGTATCCGACCGCTGCTGCTGGTTAAACGGTGCTCACCTGACCCGGGGCCCGCCAAAAAAAAAATAGCCGACGACAGTCGATCGTCGGCACGAGCAAAAAAAAGAACAGTGGCGCGGGCTAGCAATAGAAAACAGACAGGCGCCAAGAGGCGAGGGCCGGAATGAGCAAATGGGTGAGTAAAGGGCGCGGCCAATCAGCCGCGCCCTTTTCCTTACTGCCGCACTTCCGAAGTAGTGTTCAGCAGAGTGCCTTGCGCATCATCACCATCCAGTGACCAGCTGAACACGCCACCGAGATCTTCCGTTTTCACGTAGTTCACCTTGGTGCGGATCACGGTCGGGTCGTCATAACTCCAGAACTCATTGCCGTCATACGACCATAGCTGCTTGGTGATGGGGTGGTAGCGCCGGGTGCCGGCCTTGTTCTTCAGCACTTTGTAATCTTCGATACCGGCCTCGTAGGTTCCTTGCCCGGCGTCGGTAGCGGATTGGTACAAGCCATCGCCGTTCGGACCAGCGTTGACCCCGCGCCAGCCACGGCCGTAAAAGCCAATTCCTACCAACAGCTTCGATTTCGGTACGCCTTGTTGCACCAGCGTGGTGATCGCGTTGTTGATGGTGTAACTGGCGCGGTCACCGGTAACGCCCGAACCGGGGTCGTAATAGAGGTGCGAATGGAAGTTGGTCGGTCCGCTGGCATCCCAGGCACCGAAGAAGTCGTAACTCATGACATTGATCCAGTCGAGGTACTGCGCATACGCCGCCGGTTCGGTGTTGCGGATCTTGTCAATGCCGGAGCCCACGGCGGCAGTCAGCAGATAGCGCTTGCCGGTGCTCTGGCCCAGGTTATCAAGTTGTCGGCGGAATTCGGCCATCAGCAACGTGAAGTTCTGCTTGTCGTTTGGATGGACATAGTTGTATGGCAGGCCGCCACCACCCGGGTATTCCCAGTCAATGTCGATGCCATCAAATACCCCGGCCGCTGCACCGGTGCCACCGGCACCGTCCTGCACCGGCAGATTGCCCTTGATGTACAGATCGATGCAGGACGCTACCAGCGTCTGTCGGGCACTGTCGGTTGCGGCAAATCGGCCGAACTGTTTTGACCATGTCCAGCCGCCCAGCGAAATGAAGACCTTGACGTTCGGATTCAACGCCTTCATTTCCTTCAGCTGATTGAAGTTGCCCCGCAATGGTTGACTCCAGTTGTCGGCAATGCCGTCGACCGACTCGGCCGCACTGAACGATTTCTGGTAATCGGCAAAGGCATCGCCGCCATCGCCATTGCCGCTTTCAGCACGTGTAACCATGCCGCATTTGCCATCGTCATAAACATTGCCAAACGCATAGTTCAGAAAAGTCAATTTGTTGTGGCCACCACTGTCGACCAGATTTTTGATCCGGTAATTGCGACCATAGATGCTCCACTGGGTGAAGTATGAGCCGACTTGCTTGCCGGTGGGTGTCGGTGTTGGCGTCGGAGTCGGTGTCGGTGTCGGCGTGGGGGTCGGTGTCGGTGTCGGTGTCGGAGTCGGAGTCGGTGTTGGAGTAGGCGTTGGCGTTGGTGTCGGCGAGCAATTCTCAATCCGCTTCCAGACGCCCCACTCACCGGACTGCGACGGGTTGTCACCTTGCGTCCACCAGCGCGCTTCGTAAATTACGCCCTGATAACTCACCCGCTGACCACCGGTATAAACCTGCGCGGCACTCCAGCCGGCGATCGTGCAGGTTGGCGTAGGAGTAGGGGTTGGCGTTGGTGTGGGGGTTGGTGTCGGCGTCGGTGTCGGTGTAGGAGTTGGTGTGGGCGTTGGCGTCGGGGTTGGTGTCGGAGTTGGCGTTGGTGTAGGCGAGCAAGTTCCGCCTTGCGACCACAAGCTCGGGGTCGCGGCCGGATTCCAGTTGGCACCGACATGCGCGGTATGAGTGACCAGCGCGGTGTAATTGCTGCCGCCATAGGTAACAACAATACCGGCTGTATAGGTATTGCCCTCCGCCCAGTTTGCACAAGCGGCAGCAGCCTGCTCGATGGGTAACAAATACAACCCGGCACTGAGCAGCGCCGAGCGGATCAGATTTGCCTGAAATGAGGCGCGAGCGCGCGGTCGCGACATGGTAATTCCCTCCGCAGTAACAGGCAGGTTAGCCTGATTGAGTGAATGAATGGGCGGGTTCGCCACCATTCACTGTGCGGATTTCGCTGCTGCAGATCGGGATTATTCAACCGTGAACGCGTACTTTCCTATCGATTGTCTGTGGTCGTGGCTGGGTTGCACGGACTGACTTGGTCAATCGCCGTAGCGCTGTTGCCGTAGCCATTTGGTGGCAATCCATTTCTCGCCGGCCAGAACCGGCAAACCGGCATGCAGTGACAGCGGATCGACCTGGCCGAACGGGCCCGTGTAGGCAAAGTATACGGCGCATCCTTTTCGCGGCAGCACCGACAGGCCGACCTCGGGAAAATCGGTGGCGCCGCCTTGCTCGACGTCATTCAGATACATCACCAGCGATGCCACCCGTTGACCACCGACGGCCATATGGGTGGCGCTGCCGGGATCTGTTGGCGGAAAGAAGTCAAAATGCGGGCGGTATTCGCCGCCCGGTCGGTAGCGCAAAATCTGCAAGCCTTCGCCGTTTTCGACCGGCCAGTTCATCAAGCGGGCAAGGCGGGCATCGATGCGTTTGACCAGGGCGTTTTCACCGCGCTGGAATGACGTGCCTTCGCTGCTGCGCTCCGCTATGACATCTGCCTGGCCGGTCTGTTTGTTGATGGCGGTGGAGCGCTCCAGTTTGCTGCGTGATAACTGCATCAATTCGTCGCACTCGGCTGCGCTGAGCACGTTTTCAAATACGGCCAGATCCGGGCGCAGCAGTCGCGTCACCAGCCTGGCTTCGATGTCACCCAGCGAAATCCGGTTGCCGACTGTCAGACGGGTCGCCAGAAAGGGCAGGGCGGTGCTGGGACGAGCACTGGCGGCGTTGCTGTCGTTCGGTTCCAGAGTCGTCACCAGCGCTTTGGCGGCAGCCAGCGCATCGACTCCGCCATTCATCATCGCCTCCAGAATGGTGCGGTGGCTGCAGCCACGGGCCAGATTGGTTTGCAGCCAATTGTTCCAGTCGGTACTCAGGGTCTCGCTCATGGTTTGTCATCCTCGCGAATTCACGTCGGCGTTGTAACTATCGGCAGCATGCTCGGTACCGCAAAGTAGCGAAATGCTGGCGGTGGAAACCGACTGAAGTGCAGGAAGCAGATCTAGCACTGATGCGGCAACGCCGCTATCGCGCTTGCCCTGGCGCGTTAGAAAAGTACTGAAACTGGTTTGAATAGTCTTGGTGAAGCCATTGCTGGCGCCGGCAGACTGCCGACAGTTTGATTGCGGTCAATCAATCGGTTTCAGTTCACGGTCTCCGGTTTACGGTTTTCTGTTGACGGCTCCGGGATCCGCTTGCCTCAGGGAAATTCGCCATGTCGCGTCCAGGTTTTCAGCGTTCAGGTATTCAGCGTCAAATTTTTCAGAACAACGTCATCCGTTCAGCCTTGCTCAGTGCCGGTCTGTATTTGTTGCCCATCAAGCAGGCCGCTGCCGCTTGTGCAAGCTGGGCTGAGGGCAATACCTATACGGCGGGCGTGGTCGTGACGTACAGCAGCGCCAACTACACGGCGTTGGTCACCCATACCGCGCATGTCGGCGCCGGCTGGAATCCGGCCGCGACCCCGAGTTTGTGGTCGCAGGGCGGGGTTTGTTCGCCCACTCCCACACCCACGCCGACCCCAACTCCCACGCCAACGCCAACGCCTACACCAACCCCGACGCCAACACCCACTCCGACGCCCACACCGACGCCTACTTGTACAGTTTCCGGTTGGAGCGCCACGCAGGTTTACACGGGCGGTCAGCGCGCCAGCTATCAGGGCGTGATCTACGAAGCGCGCTGGTGGACGCAAGGTGACAACCCGTCGCAATCGGGCGAGTGGGGCGTCTGGAAGCGGATTACCACTTGTTCGCCGACGCCGACGCCGACGCCGACGCCGACGCCGACGCCGACGCCGACGCCGAC
>JAYSCY010000010.1:0-164423 GCA_041914645.1 Permianibacter sp. | reverse complement strand
GCAAAAGGTTTCCACAAAATCACAACTTAAAAGCTGCCGCTTAGCTCGGCGTTAGATTGCATTGGGTTCATCAAATGCTTATTGACCTCCACTTCGATAAAGGCAGCGGCGCGATCTTTCAGGTAGAGCATCAAGGTCGTCTGGTCAGTTGTTTCGTTGACCAAAACAACCAGTTTCTAGCAAGCAAGGCCAGCAGAAACCAAAGCTTCCCGCAAGTTTTTGAACGCTACCAGGCACTCATCTTTAAAGCCGCAAAACTGAGCATTGAAGAGCATGGCGTCAGCAATGAAGCATGGGGCAACTTAATTTCCGAAATCGATCTAAGAAAAGCAGAAAGCACTCATCATGCTGCAATCTAACCCGGCGCTCAAAGCGCTCCCTTCGGTCGCTCGGACTGGCCTACGCTACGCTGCGGCCAGCCCTTTAACTCGGCGTTAGGTGTGCTGATGGATCAGTCCGAAATTTACAAAATAGCCAACGACAGTGGCTTTCGCGTTATGGAGTTCAGCGATCACCCTCAGTATTTTGGCAGTTGGAAAATTACACTCGGTAAGAAGCACCATATTTATCAATTGGTTTCTGATGGTCGTGAATCGGTACTTGAAATTCAAGAACATGTCTCTGGGGCTGAATGGAAGTCTATTAAATATACGAGCATTGCAAATCTTTCAAAAGAACAGGAGCTTCAGTTATGTTCGCAATGGTTATCCGAACTGCACACCTAACCCGTCATTCAACTCGCGCACTTCGTGCGCTGGGACTTTGCTACGCTACGCTCCGCAAAGCCCGTTAATTCTGCGTTAGGTGTTGAGGCATGGTTGCCATACTGAGAGCGTCTGGATTGTCTGCAGCATTAACCACAGTCGTACTTTTGCTCATTATGCTTGTCAGGGTTTTAACTGAGTCAGGCGGTGAATATCTTTCTGATATTGCCCCGCTCGGCCTGTTGTTTGGCGTAACCGTTTGGTTCGTCTGTTTCATTGCTTCAGTCATTGCAATCACCTTACTTCTGCCTTGGTTCAATCGCCTTACGCTTAGAGCTTCATTTACCTTATTTGTATTCATCGGCTTTTGTCTCGGCGCCGTAGTTGCATACTCGTTTTTTTCGTCAACACTTCCTGCGCATGGTCAGCCGGCGAAAATGATTAGTCTGGGTAGATTATTGTTTACCATGTTTTGCCTAGGTGGTGCCGGGTCTGCGGGCTCCGGCCTTGCTTGGTGGAGCTTGAAAAGAGATTTGAACATTGAAAACACCTAACACGGCGCTGAAGGCGCTTCCTTCGGTCGCTCGGACTGGCCTACGCTACGCTGCGGCCAGCCCTTTAGCTCGGCGTTAGGAAAAGGGAATTGAGCGCTCAGTCAATGAGAGGAAAAAATTCAACTTCATCGCCGAGTGCCGGAGATGAAAGGGGTAATGTCGCATCCGCGAAATTCAAACAAGCCGTTAAGTTTTCGCTTTTCGCTAGCTTCGTTTCCACCTCGCCGTTTTTGCTTATCGTCGGTGAGTGGTGGCGAGTTATGCCGGCATTGTTTATGTGCTTTACATTTGGCTTCTTGGCCGCGGCGGCCTATTGTGCAGCCGTGTATCGTTTTTCCGTCGGGCGGTACAAAACTACATTTATCGAAGAATCGTCATTTTGGTTCTTTTTTGGCGCCATCATTCATTTTGCGTGCGCGTCAGGCCTGCTTGTTGCTCTGTGGTCTTTTGTATGGAGTCCTGCATTTAATGTGCTGTTTTCCTAACACGACGCTGAAAGCGCTCCCTTCGGTCGCTCGGACTGGCCTACGCTACGCTCCGGCCAGCCCTTTAGCTCGGCGTTAGGCAATCCATGAACAGGTTTTATCTGGCTATTGATCGAGTAGAAAGAATTGACTGGTCAGTTTGTCTCAAGCGCAGCACCAGTGAAGAAGCTCGCAGCATTTTCATTTTGTTCATGCAGCAAATTATTCAACTTAAAAGCGAACTGGGCATAGTGCATGACCCAAAACATGATGGCTATCCTCGATTATCCAGGTACTTCACATCTATTGCAGAAGAGCTCAAACCAGAGTTTCAGGTGCCTGAAGAGGTCCTGTCACTTTGTGAAAAAATTTCTACGCAAATAAATGTAAGAGGTTCCGTTTTCGCGATACTAGGCTGCAAAGCGTACATTATGTGGGAGCTCATGGTTCAGGAATATGGCGCTCCGGCAGAGTCACCTAATAATCCATATGAGCTACTAATGAAATTTTTCGAATCTGGTGGCATGTATGAGACCGAGCATAACATGCTCTCAGGGTTCTTTTAAAAATGCCTAACAACACGGTCAACTACACTCCGGCCCTGCGGGCCTCCGCCGGACGCGCTAACGCGCGCCGGTTACCTTCGCGTTAGGCCTCATGACTGACATCCCCGAAATTCTTGCTAAAGAACTCAAGGACATCGTCTCTGCTGAGGCGTCTGCGGGAAACGCTATTAGCCAGATAGATTCAATTTGGCCCAGGCCAGGCTCGCTTTGTGTTCAGCTGCGTCGTCGTTTTTTGGTCAAACACTGCACAAGCGATACTGTTCAGTACATGGAAGACACAGACCCGCACGGTCCGGTGGCCGAGTATGTTCACGTGGAGTCTGGCCAGAGCGTCTTGTGTTCGCTGTTTCGGTAATGGCCTTGCCCTAGCCAAGCTCGTGCTGAGGCCTAACAATTCACTCAAGTCGACGTTGCTATTGCAACTCGGCGTAATTCAGGTGTTTGGAATGAGCTCTTTCGCATTTGAAGCACAGAGCGTCGCGATGGCCCATCCTGATGGTGAATTCCATCTGGTTGGTTTCGCTGATCGCGAGTTCAATACCAAGACCTATCTCATGCTTCAACGGGCGCTCGACTTTGACGAGCAGGACGTTGCGCTTGGCATGGATACCTATCACGTCGAGTGGTGCGGCCAAGAAAACTCTGGTTACGGCGGCATCACCCGGTTTTCGCTTCAGTCAGGCTGCGCGGAGATTGAGTTTACTCAAGACGTAGCAGAGGCACTGGACGGCATGCAGCGCCTCACCATTACCTTCCGCTTAACACCTTTCGAGCGCTTGGCCTTAAAAAAGGCTCTTGGTCACATCTTCGAGGGGAGCGACTGCCTCTTCGTGGTCGAGGCCTAGCAATTGCTTCAAGCCAAGGCCGATTTGCGGTTCGGCTCCGTTCAGTCGTTAAGCGCCACAAACGATGTCAGGGAGAGTGAGTATGAAGACAATGACGAAAACGGAAATCCCCGCATTTTTGCTTGACCTGGAGGAAGCATTCAACAGGGCCATGATTTCCAATGATGTGGCGCAGATTTCGCGTTGCATCACGGATGACTGGATACTGGTAACGCCTGAGGCCGGCCCCGTACCTCGCGAGCGTATACTCGGCGTGATCGGTTCCGGAATGCTGACCCATGCCACGATGAAAAAAGTGCCAACGCATGCATGCGTGGTTGGCGACATTGCCTGGGTAACTGGCCGTGGCCAGAATTCCGGCACTTTCAACGGGTCGCCCATTGAAGCCGATGAGTACATAACTGACATTTACCGCAGAGTAGAGGGCGAGTGGCGCTGCATGTTGACGCACCTCACACCCGCGGGCGCGTAAAGGTGTTGCCCGGAAAGGCACTCAAGCCGATGCCACCCGGCGGCTTGGCATAGTGCTGTTGTTCGACCGCGAGGGGCAGACTGTGGCACGTTGGCTTTCTTTCGCCGCCATCACCTTGTTGGCGCTGGCGCCCATGGCGTTCTGGCCGGCCTACCTCTCAAGAATAGGCGTTGCCGACGGGTACACCCACGCGCATGCGGTGCTGGGTACCGGGTGGTTGCTCTTGTTGGTGGCCCAACCGCTGCTCATCAACGCTTCGCGACGTTGGCTACATCGCCTGCTTGGTCGCTTCGGCTTGATGGTCGGCGTGGCGTTTCTCGGCTCGAGTATCCTCATGGCTCACCGCAGTGTTGCCCGAATGGCGGACGACCAATTCGCGCGTGAGGGATACTTTGTCTACCTGCCGCTCGCGATGGCGGCAATTTTTGCCATTTCCGTCAGCCTTGCCATTTTGTGGCGACACAACGCTGCCGCACACGGACGATTCATGGCGGCAACTGCGTTGCCGCTGCTGGACCCGCTGTTTGCCAGGCTGCTGTACTTTTACGTGCCACCGCTACCTGCTGAGGCACTCTATCAGGTTCCGGCATTTGCCCTGTCCATTACCATGCTGTTGGTAATGCTCGTGTCGTTGCCGGCGACATCACCTGCCCGCCGAACATTCCGGTATTTCGCTGCCGTTGTCACGGTGTTGATGCTTGGCTTCTTCATGGTTCCGCACACCACTGTCTGGCTCTCTTTTGCCAACTGGTTTCGCGCGCTACCGTTGACCTGAGTCGCAGATATGCGCAACTGGAGCTGGGGTGCTCGCTCGCGCGAAGCGCACCCTGAACAAGGTCAGGATTAAACGGGTGGAATGTTGATTCCTTTCATGGGCAGTGTTTCAATCCCTGCACCAGGCTGCAGCGCCTTGCGTTTCGCACGTATCGGTGAGTGGTTGTTGCGAAAACCGGCAGGACAGGCATAGCTGTTTTGGCGAGGAAGTGTGCACGTCAGCGCATTTCCTGGTGCCTACATTCAAATGGAGATAGTCATGTACGAGGCCAAGACCAAGCCGACCAGGGTCCAAGTTAAGGACTATTTGAATGGCATCGCCGATGAGGTGCGCCGCAAGGATTGCCAGCAGCTGGTGGCGCTGATGGAACGGGTTACTGGCTGCCCAGCCACGATGTGGGGCACCAGTATTGTTGGTTTTGGCAGCTATCACTACCGGTATGACAGTGGCCATGAGGGCGATGCCTGCGTGATCGGTTTTGCCTCGGCTAAAGCCCATATCACGCTCTACCTGATGCCGGGTTACGAGTCTGCATCGACCAAGGCGTTGTTGGCGCAACTTGGCAAGCACAAGACCGGCAAGGCCTGTCTCTATATCAAACGCCTCGCCGAGGTGCAGTTTCCTGTTCTGGAGCAACTTGTGGTTGAGGCTGTTAATGAGGTTTGGCGCCACTATCCGCAAAGCAAGCCCAAAAAATAGTTGGTGAAAGCAACATCCGCCTGCTCGCTTGCTATCTCGCAGTGCGGACACGGCCGTGGCTTACGTCGATGGTCAAAGAATTTTACACTGGGCTGGTCTGTCTGATTCACCTCCAGAAGCAAACCGCCGTCATGTCAGTTTTTGAAACAACTGTGAATGATTTTCACCCGACATAGCCGCTACAGTGCAACCACCGTATCGACGACTTCACAGAGGCAGGGAATGAGTACATTGCAACGGATGGGCGGGGCGGCAGCGGTCGCTGAAGCTGTTATTTATGTGGCGATTTTTGTGGTGTATGGGGCGGTGCTGCAGTTTCCGGCAACGGCAAGTGTCGCCGAAAAGCTCGCTTTTATTGCCCAGAACAAATCGATATTGTTCGCGGCGAATCTGATTGGCTACGTACTGTTTGGCATATTGCTGGCCGTGCTCGTATTGGCGCTGCATGAACGCCTGCGAGGCAAGGCGGCCACGCTTGGCCAACTGGCAGGGATTTTCGGCGTGATCTGGGTAGGCCTGGTCATGGCCAGTGGCATGATTGCGAATATTGGCTTGGCGACCGTGATCAAGGTTGCAGCCGAAGAGCCTGAACAGGCCAGGGCGGTCTGGTTGACGATCAATTCGGTGGTTGAAGGCCTTGGTGGCGGCAACGAAGTAGTGGGCGGGGTCTGGGTTCTGCTGATCAGCTGTGCGGCGCTGAAAGCCAGTGCCCTGCCGCGGTCGCTCAACTATTTCGGTTTGTTGGTTGGGCTGGCCGGTGTATTCACCATTTATCCTGCAGAAGTCATGACCGAAATCTTCGGATTAAGTCAAATTGTCTGGTTCTTCTGGTTGGGTGTTGTGCTGCTGCGAACCAGACAGCGGGTCGCGAATGGCATGGCGCCTGCCTGATTGGCCATGCCAGCAGGCTCATCCGTACGCCCTGGCGAGTGGAACGCCATCGTCACGACAGCCCGCCCGAACTGCGGCAGCGGCGTCCTGAACGATGGCGGTTGCTCGACAACGCCTCGCAATGCTTGATGGTGGCTTGCATGTATTTTCCGCGCAAAATCGACAGTCAGGCAGACTGGTCCTGTCCTGATGGCATCAAGATCTACACCCTATCCGCTCGAAACGAACCGGTTGACCACGGGCCATATCTGGCGCGACTTACCGTGCTAAAGCAGCAAAAGCCGGTCAATTGGTCATCAACGCCGGCGTTTGCCATTTTTCACAACGGTGCGACAGCGCAGTATCTGGTTCTGGCCTGGTGGGGAAACGACAACGAGCTGTTTACCTCGGTTTCCGTGAAGACCGCCTTCGGGTGGATTGAAGACCCCGGCAAGTACTCCTTTTGTTTATGGGATCTTGAGCTGTTCTGGTTTGAACGAAATCTGTTCATCGAAACCATTTACTGTGCCGAACCGGATTACAACCGGTATCGATCGGCGCGTTTCGCCGGCAGCCAGGGCAACTGCCCGGTGTGAGTCAGGCGCAAGTGCCTGCTTGCAGGCATGCACAGCGCGCTTTCGAACCTCGTCACATGTGTCGCGTGCGTCCTGTGGTTTCATGGCCGCCAGGTGGTGACGGGTTTCGACAGGTTGGGCTATCCAAATGCGCAACGTCCGCGCAGCGCACTCTCAGCGCAGATCACTCAGGGAGGGGCAGGTTGTGACTGACATGAAAAGGCTGGCCGGTGGCTGTCACTGTGGCAATTTGCAGCTGAGTTTCGAAACCGCATTGCCCTTGCAGGACTTCCGGCCAAGAGCCTGTGATTGTTCTTTTTGTCTCAAACATGGTGCCTCGTACATTTCTGATCCGGCGGGTCATCTTTCTATTGCAGGAAAGGCCCGGCAGGCACTGAGGCTGTACCGACAGGGTTCGGAGCATGCTGAATTTGTCCTGTGCAATCAGTGTGGGGTGTTGGTGGCGGTAGTATTCGGCGCACAGGGGCAGCTTTATGGCGCGGTGAATACCCGCTGTCTTGAGGACAGATCCGGATTCGGTCAGGAACAGGCGGCTTCGCCGCAGTCACTGTCGGCGACGGACAAACAGGCACGCTGGCAGGCGTTGTGGACGCCGAATGTGGTGATGCTCATAGAAGGCGAGCGGTACCGCGGTCTTGATGCAACGGGTAGCGTGACAACCACTTGACGACAACGCGTACACGACAACAACATGCACGTGAAGACAACACACATGTGATGACAACACACACGTGCATGTCAAGACAACGTTGCCGTCTGATTTGTGCTAGCCACTGACGAAATCGCGTGACAACGCAAAGCAGGAGTAAAAGAGTGGCGGATGTTTCCAGCGCAGGTTTGTTTGTTTACGCCAAAGACACTGGCCGGCTTACGGCTTTTTATGAAGCGGTTCTGGGTATGGTGGTCGTCCACAAAACGGTGGAGTTGACTGTTTTACGTTCAGCCGAGCTGCAGTTGGTCATTCAGGCCATGCCCCCGGCGATTGCCGCCGGAATCACGATTGCCAACCCGCCGGTGCTGCGCGAAGACGCTGCGCTCAAGTTTTTCTTTACGGTTCCGAGCCTGGCGGCTGCAGAAAAAACGGCTCAGGCATTGGGTGGCGCGGTGCTGGCGGAGCAGTGGCGCGGGCCGGGATTTGTGGTGCGCAATGCGTTCGATCCGGAGGGCAACATCTTTCAGCTTCGCGAGCGCATTGGTTGATTTACGCCTGACACTCTACCGGTTCAACCCCTTTTTTCGACGGTTTCTGAAGCAGGAGCAAATATGCGAATTGGCTGCTTGATGCTGCTCCCATTGCTGCTGGCGGCGGAAGCCTGGGCTGCAAACGCAACACCGGAACAGGTTGTTGCCCAAGTCTGGCGTGCGTTGTCGCATGAGCCGGGGCAGGGCGCATCGGCGCGAGAGTTGACGCAACTGTTTTCGCAGGATGCCCTGGTCACTGGCAGTCGCTACAAGGAAGGGCAGCCTGTGCTGACCGTGACACCGGTTGCAGCGTTCATCAGCCGACAGGCCGAGTCTTCCGTCGAGGGTTTCCATGAATGTGAGGTGACACGGCTGGTCAGGCAGTATGACCGCTTTGCCACCGTTTACAGTGTGGTCGAGTCGCGAACCGTGCCATCGGCAGAGAAACCGGACTTCGTCGGTGTCAACAGTCTGCAGTTGTACCGCTTTGAAGACGGCTGGCGGATCATTTCCCTGTATTATCAGGTTGAACGACCCGACTTGCCGGTGCCACTGGAAGGTGGCCGCTCCGGCGTCTGTCTGGATTGACTTCGATTTTTTGAGCCGGGCTGTTTGCCAGAACCGCACGGAATTTTTTTTACCTCAACACGGAGTGTTTTGACGTGATGCAAGTTTCGATGACGATGGCCGATGCCCAACGCGATATGCGCTATGCCTATTCCGACGGTGCCCCGGGCATGCTGGTGTCGGCATTGGTTTGGGCGGTCGCCGGAACCGTGGCCTTTGTCGATTCGCCAAGTCGCGCGATATGGGCCCTGTTTATTGGCGGCATGCTGATTCATCCGCTTGGCGTGGTGGTAAACAAGTTGCTCGGCCGGCCGGGTGCCCATGCGAGCAACAATCCGCTCGCTGGGCTCGCATTGGAAGGCACAGTGTGGATGCTGCTCTGCATGGTGCTGGCTTATGTGGTGTCCTTGTATCGGCTGGAATGGTTTTTTCCGGCAATGCTGTTTGTCATCGGTGGCCGTTACCTGACTTTTGCCACCCTATATGGTTCACGCCTGTATTGGTTGTGCGGCGCGGCGCTGGCGGCGGCTGGCTACATGCTGGTGACAGTCAAGGCAACTCCTGCACTGTCCGCTTGGGCAGGTGCCGGCATTGAAGCGGTGTTCGCTGTCGTCATTTTTGTCACGTTGCGGCGTCAGGCGCGGGGGCAAGCTCAGCTCGCGCGCTGATCGATGTGATTGGCCAGTCAAGTGAGCAACGGCCGTAGACTGGCAGCATTCGTTTGATTTTCGGTGCCTCGACCCGTGCTCGGTTTTGAGTGCAACCGCAGGAGCAATTGAAATGGATTTCGCAGGTGCACGGCGTTCTCCGATGGTGCTCGCGCCCGGGCAAGGACGCAGCTATGCCATGGGCCGAATCAATGCGGTGTTCAAGGCCGACGGCGCAGAAACAGCCAATGGCTATTCGATCTCCGAGTGGTGGCTGGAGCCGAAGACACAGGGGCCGGGTGCACATGCGCACCCGGAAGACGATGTGTTCTACGTGCTGGAAGGCGAGATGAGTTTTCTGCTCGGTGAGCAGTGGCTGACGGCCGAGCGTGGTGCCTTTGTACTGATCCCCGGCGGTGTCGTCCACGACTTCGAAAACCGCAGTGCCGCGCGTGCCGGCGTGCTCAACTTCTCTGCCCCCAGCAATTTCGAGCAGCATATGCCGGCCATTGCGCAGTGGTTTCGCGAGCACCCGCCGGGTCAGGCTGGCTGAACGCTTCGCTTGTTGTTCGAATGGAGTTCGCCATGACAAAACTGCGTGTGCATGCTTTCTCGGTGTCGGCTGATGGATTTGGCGCCGGTCCGGAGCAGTCGCTTGACCAGCCGCTCGGGGTTGGCGGCATGGCGCTGCACCAATGGGCGTTTGCGACCCGCTCGTTTCAGCACATGCATGGCAGTGGCGGTGGTGAAACCGGCATCGATGAGGATTACATTGCTCGCGGCTTTGACAATATTGGTGCCTGGATACTGGGCCGCAATATGTTCGGACCGGTGCGTGGGCCATGGCCGGATTTGTCATGGCAAGGTTGGTGGGGCGATGAACCGCCGTATCACACGCCGGTGTTTGTATTGACGCATCACCCGCGCCCACCGTTGATCATGGCGGGCGGAACCACCTTCCACTTTGTCACGGATGGCATGCATGCAGCGCTGGCGCAGGCCAGCGCTGCGGCAGGCAGCCGCGATGTGCGCTTGGGTGGTGGTGTGTCCACGCTGAGGCAGTACCTGCGCGCGGGTCTGGTGGATGAGATGCATCTGGCGATAGCACCGGCAGTGCTCGGTCGCGGTGAGTCGCTATTTGCCGATCTGGATTTGCCGGCATTGGGCTACCACTGCATTGAGTCGGTGCAGGGGAAACGGGCCATGCATTTGCGCTTTCAGCGCACGGCACCTTCAGACGCGGCGAATGCCTGATGCCTTCACTGGCACCGATTGATTCGCCGCCGGTTGGCGGCGAATCAATCGGACAGTTATCAATCCCCCATCAGTTGGTCGGCGTTGCCGATGGTGACGGGGCCAAGTCCCGGGCGAGTTGCACCAGCCGAACAAACTCATGACGGTAACCAAGTTCATCTTTGCCGAGACCACTTTGCGCCAAGGCGATGATGCTATCGTGACTGAACGTGTCCAGATATTTTCCGCCACGCAGTGACTGGCCAAAAGCCGCTACGGCTGCGGAAAAACGAAAGTCAGCTGAGGTGTCGGCCAACGTGGCTTTGACCTGTGCAGGTGTTACCGGATGCTGTAAAAGCTTCGATTCGCTGGCGCCAACCGGCTTGTAGCGGATGCGCAAAAACGCCAGCTCGTCGCTTGGTTTGCCCGGTGTGCCTGTGATCTCTGGTTGATAGCGGCGTGGCTCATGCAGGCCCTTGCCACCAACCGGCGTCAGCTCATACAACGCGGTCACCGTTTTGCCAGCCCCAATTTCACCGGCATCAATCTTGTCGTTGTTGAAATCCTCTTCCTTGAGCAGCCGATTCTCGTAGCCGATCAGTCGGTATTCACTTATACGGGCCGGGTTGAATTCAAGCTGCAATTTGACATCGGAGGCGACGGTGTTCAGGGTCGAGCTCATTTCCTCGACCAGTACTTTGCGGCCTTCATCGACCGAATCGATGTAGGAAAAATTTCCGTTGCCGACATCGGCCAGTTGTTCCATCAGGTAGTCGTTGTAGTTGCCGGTGCCGAAACCGAGCATTGTCAGCGAGACGCCGCTGACTCGTTCGCGCTCCACCATGTCGGTTAGTTGCTTGACATCGCTCAGGCCGACATTGAAGTCGCCATCGGTGGCCATCAGGATGCGGTTGATACCGCCCTTGATAAAACCGGACTTGGCCTGATTGTAGGCGAGTGTCATGGCGGCTTCACCGGCTGTCGAGCCGCCGGCAGTCAGCCGTTCAATAGCGGCGAGAATTTTCGTTTGCTGATTGCCGGGTGTCGATTCCAGCTCAACATGGGTGCGGCCGGCATAGACCACCAAGGCAATGCGATCCTCGGCACGCAGTTGCTTGACCAGCATTTTTAGCGTGGCCTGCACCAGCGGCAATTTGTCCGGCGAATCCATCGAGCCTGAAACATCGACCAGAAATACCAGATTGCTTGGTGGCATGGTGCCGGTTTTATCGTCAACGGCTTTGATGCGGACGCGCAACAATTGGTTGCCGACTTTCCACGGTGACGGCGCCAGTTCTGTTTGCACGGCGAACGGGTGTTCAGATTTCTGGCTGATGTCGGTATAGGGGAAGTAATTGATTAACTCTTCAACTCGTATGGCATCTTCCGGTGGCAACTGACCGCTGCGCAGGAAGCGCCGCATATTGCTGTAGGCGCCGGTGTCGACGTCGATGCTGAACGTTGAGACCGGTTCACGACTGACCACCTTGACCGGATTGTCGTCAATTGCCTGATAGTTTTCACGGGTTTCTGCCGCGAATGAGGGGCCAATGCCTTGCGGCGGGGCAGGCGTGCGCAGGGACATTCCAGAATATGCAGCCGCCGATACTCGTGATCCCGTGACTTCGATTCGCTCCGATTGCGCCATTTTTTCTGCGCAGCCTGACAGCGTCCCGGTCAAAATTGCGCTCATCCAGACAAGTTTCCACTTCATGATCAACTTCCTTGCGTAATAATGAGACATCAGGTTTTTTGCCAACGGTCTTCGAGCACTGCTTTCCTTAAAACAAGCCTTTGATGCCTGCGAGGGCATGCCAGTTCACGGCGTCGCAGAAAATATTTTTTTGCCCGCCACCCAGGTCGACAAAATTTTGGTGTGGGCAATGTCTTGTTCAGGCACGGTAAAGAAATCACGGTCGACAAGGATGAAATCGGCGTACTGGCCTACGGCGAGTGAGCCGGTCAGCTGCTCCATGTGGCCGGCATAGGCGGCGTCGTGAGTGAAAATGCGCAGCGCCTCATCGCGACTGAGTTTTTCAGCTGGATACCAGCCGCCCGGCGGCTGGCCATCGCGATCGGTGCGGGTGACGGCGGCGTGCAACCCGTAGAACGGATTGGCCAATTCGACCGGAAAGTCGGAACCCCCGGCGAGTCGGGCACCGGCATTCAACAGCTTGCGCCAGGCGTAGGCGCCTTTGATGCGGTCACTGCCAACCCGTGCCTCAGCCATGTTCATGTCGGAGGTGGCATGGGTGGGTTGAATGGACGCGATTACTTGCTGTTTGGCGAAGCGCGGAATGTCGCCCAGCGCGATCACCTGCGCGTGTTCGATGCGATGGCGCAGCGCCCGCTCCGCATCGGTCCGGACCACTTTATCCAGCGTGTCGAGCACGATGCGGTTGCCGGCATCGCCGATGGCGTGAATGCTTAGCTGCCAACCATTGCTGACACCCAGCGCGGCCAGCGTTTGCATGTCGGCTGGCGTGTACAGCAGCAGGCCGCGATGATTCGGATGATCGCTGTAATCGCTCAGCATGGCGGCGCCGCGACTGCCGAGCGCGCCGTCGACCCAGGCCTTGACCGACCGCAGAAACAGCCGGTGCTCGAATTGCGGTGCCGGCGGGGCCTTGCTGATCAGCGTGCGAGCGGCCGGGCTGTCGGCCAGCATGGCGTACACTCGCAGCGGCAGTTCGTTGCTGGCACCAAGCTGTTGGTAGAGCCGGTAATCGTCCGGTGAAATGCCGGCGTCGTGCACGCCAGTCATGCCCAGTGCCGCGAGCTCGGCGAGCGCCGCGCGGTACTGGGCGAGCCGCTCCGCTTCACTTACCGCCGGTAGTTTTGCGGTGAGCAGATTCATGGCGTTATCAACGAAAATGCCGGTTGGTTCGCCGCGTGCATCGCGGATGATCTGGCCACCAGCCGGATCCGGTGTGGCTTTGCTGATGCCGGCTGCTTTCATCGCGCGGCTGTTGGCCCAACTGGCGTGGCCGTCGATGCGTTCGAGCAGTATCGGTCGGTCACTGACCACGGCATCGAGATCTCGCGCGGTCGGAAACTGGCCGCCATCCCACAACACCTGGTTCCAGCCGCGGCCGAGCAGCCATGGCAACTCCGGATGCGCTTTGGCCCAGGCGTTGACTTGCTGCTGAGCGGCGCTCAGTGAACCGACACCGCGCATGTCAATCTGGCGCTTCTCCTGACCGAGTCCCTGCACGTGCCCATGCGCATCGATAAGGCCCGGCAACAACGTGTTGCCGTTGCCATCGAGGCGTGGGCTGGCGAGCGTGCTGGCGCGTTGGCGGGCGTCATTGTCGTAGGCACTGACTTTGCCGTTTTCGATCAACAGCGCATTGAATTGGTAGCGGCCACCGGCATCGACGCGGTAACCCCGGATATTGTCGAGCAACAAGGTGTTGTTGGTTGTGGCTGCTGTTGCCGCGATCGTGTTTGCGGCGAGTGGGGTTGCCGGTGCCGACGTGGCCTGACTGGCCGTGCTGCCGACCAACAATGACAGTGGCAACGCAACAGACAGTGACAATGACCTGGAAACTGACAACAACAACTGACGGGTGACGGCAGCGGTGTTCATGTACGCATCCGGCGGAAGGCGAGAGGCCCGACTCTACCGAATGTTGCGAACCGATGCACCGCCCTGTCGACCATGCCGGGCGCCCATCGCTGCAACCGTGACGGTATCAGCGCTGGACAACCCGCACGTCAGGGCAGCGGCCATTGCCACTGCAGCCGCAGGGTGCCAGGGGTGTCGCTGCGCAAACTGAGCGCGAGACCGGCAAAGTCGCTGTCACCGTGATGGCGAACGGTCAGCAGCAAACCAGTTTCCGGCAGCAGGCTTTGCTGTTGCAGCCAAGCCGTGGCCGCTGCGTCGCTGGCGAGGCCGCGACCGCCGGCGAGTTGGCTTGGGGCCAGCGTCAGACCGTCCGGCAATGGCAGTGGAAAGCCACTCAACTCCTGTTGCCCGGGCCGGGCCAGCGCGGCATGCCACTGGCTGTTCTCTTGCCAGAGCCGGGCAACAAACCCGGCACCGGCACTGCCAACCGGGCAACCCTCGGCGCGCGGCAGCGCCGACAGATCGGCTTCGCGCCAGAACCAGCTGTCGGTTGGATCGGCCAGTGCCTGCGGCGCGCCGACGCTGGCGATCAGCGTCGCCAGTGCGGCTGGCAATTGTTGCCAATAGAGTTGCCAGCGCAACTGATCCACGCCGGGATCAAATTGCAGTAGCGCCTGTTCCGGCAATTGTTCGAGCAGGGCCGGCAGTGGTTCACAACTGCTGGCCGGCCAACCGAGCCGCTGCTGCAGCCAGCGGCGCTGGACCATGCCGGTGCCGGCGCTCGGGCGCCGGATACGATCCACGGCGGTTGTGGTGACGGTGGCCGGCAACCAGAACAGCACGGTGGCGTCACTGAGGGTTTCGACATGCCAGCGACCGGCGTCGGTTGCCGCTGGGGTTTTCACTGGCGTGCCGGGCGCAAATTGCCACAAACGCAAGGCGCCCGCTGCTGCCATGGCGACCGGGTCGGGCAACTCGCGGGGCAAGTCTGGGGTGCCCGGATCGAGTTGCGGCAGATTGCTGCGGACAGCGCTGGCGGCTGCGCTCGCACGCGGTTCACCCTCACTCAGGATCAACCACCAGTCGCTGTTGGCAGGGCGATAGAACACCGGCGTGGCAGCGCTGGCGGCTGGCGTATCGCGGTCGGATTTCACTGCCACCGCCACGTCGCGTTGCCCGCTTTGCCACGCCCACCATACCGCCGTGAGCAGCAGCGCGAGGCCAAGCCCCATGAGCACCAATGGCAAGACCAATGAACGACGCGACGACATCTCGATTCCCGCACTGCACCGGCGACAGCTGCCGAGTCGCGATGGTGCCGGAGCGGTGGCGAGTTAGTCCAGCGTATCGGCGTAATCGATGACGGTGTACCCCGGCCGGGCCTGGCGCGGATCGGAGCAGTGCTTGGTCGGCGTTACGGTCATTCGGTAGTCACCGGTGGGCCAGCGGCGTTGCAGCGAGCGGACAATCTGGTCACGTCCTGACCACTGCAGTTCCCGGTCTTCCTGACGCAGGGTGTGATCCTTGCGACCGAGAATCGGCAGCAGCGCTGGATCCACCAGCGCCTGCAGCGCGGCAAAGTTGCCGTCGAAACCAAACTCGGCAAACTCGCTCGGCTGTAACTGGATCTCGCGCTGGTTTCGATCATCAAACAGCGAATAGACAATCACGCCATTCGGCAGCTGCTCATAACGGCGAACCTGCTGGTCAACGTGGCCATGCTCATGAGCATCTGTGGCGACGTGGTTATGTGTGGCCTTTGGCAACACCCGTTCGAACGCGATCACGCTGTTGGTGCGATACAAGCGCTCCTGGTAGCGCTCGGTCACTTCCACACCATCGGCACGCCATTGCCGTTGGCTGATTTCAATGTTGGCGCAAAACGGGGCGGCAGCTTGTGGCGTGGCTTGATCAGCGCCATGTGTGGTCGTGAACGCGAGTAATAGCGAGATGCAGAAAAGATGGTGAGTACGGAAGCCAAACATGCAGAACATCCTGATGAGAAATAGCGGTGAAACAGTAGCACTGACTCGGTGGCGTGAGGCGGGCAGGGAACCCGGCGATTTCACAGAGAATTGATGTGCATGGTTTTCTCGACAATGACCCCCTCCCGTCCTCCCCCTTGGCGGGGGGAGGAGTCATTGTTCTCCCTCCCCTGTCAAGGGGAGGGCCGGGGTGGGGTAGTTGCCGCGCCGGAACCTGCCATGCAAACCGCTGTTTGTTGTCGACGTGAACTACAGAAACGGTCTTACAAGCCCATTGCCTCTTTCACCAACGCAAACACGCGGGTGTTGTCGATCGTGCCTTTGAAAATCCGGGCACCAGCACCACCGGCAAACAGCATGACATCACCACCGCCGTGACTTTCGCTGCTGGCCCGGATCACCGTTTCCTGCTGGTAAGCCGGATTCAACGCCTGTTCGCTGGTGACACCCGTGCGCAGCGCCGGCCGGTTCGGGCCGTTGCCGAACACCAGCGTGGTGTAAGTCTGGCCGTCGGCATCGAGCATCGGTTCGTTGTTTTTGTAA
This sequence comes from Permianibacter sp., assembly GCA_041914645.1. Taxonomy (GTDB): domain Bacteria; phylum Pseudomonadota; class Gammaproteobacteria; order Enterobacterales; family Permianibacteraceae; genus Permianibacter. Next base: position 148,153 of record JAYSCY010000010.1, on the reverse strand, counting down.
TCGCGGACGATATCGAGCACCGGGTTGCCGCGCTTGCCGTAACCGTTGAACACCATGGTGTGATCGTGGTCGGCCGTGACAACGATCAAGGTGTTGTTCAAATCCACTTTTTCCAGCGCCACCTTGATCGCCGCATCGAACGCAATGGCGTCTTCCAGGACCCGTTTGGCGTTGGTGCCGTGCAGGGCATGGTCGATGCGGCCGCCTTCCACCATCAGGAAATAGCCGTCGGTGTCGTTCTTCAAGACATCAATGGCTTTGGCGGTCATCTCGGCCAACGACGGTTGCGTGTTGGTTGGGTTGTTGACGCGGTCGAACTCATAATCAAGATGGCTGCGGTTGCTGAACACACCGAACAGCTTGCCGGTGTTGCCGGCATTGACGGCAGCGAGCTCGGCCTGGGTGCGCACGGTGGTGTACCCCATCGCGCCAAGTTCAGTGATGAGGTTACGGCCATCGGCACGACCGCGGTTGTTGCTGGTGGCGTTGTACGGCGTCCATTCGTTGGCGCCGCCACCCAGCATGACATCGAGCCCATTGCCGAGCGCGCTGTTGTAACCTTCGCCACCCGGTACCGCCTGCCGGGCGATTTCGTAATAGGCATCGCGATGACAGGTATGCGAGTACACCGCTGCCGGTGTCGCGTGGGTGATGGTGGTGGTGGTGACGACACCGGCACTCTTGCCGCTGGCCTTCGCCATTTCGCCCAGCGTGGTCACCGGCGTGCCGTTGCCCGGCTCACATCCGCTCAGACCGCTGTTGTTGTTGGCATCGCGAAGCGGGTTTTGTGCCACGGTTTCCGGGCTCATGCTGAGCACTTCGTTGTTCATCTTGACGCCGGTCATGTAGGCCGCCATCGACGGAGCGCTGTCGGTGGTCTGGGCGTCGCGCGAGAAGGTCTTGATCTTGGCGGTGCGGCCCAGCGTTTCCATGTTCAGTTGGCCGGCTTCGCCGACTTTGTGAATGCGGGCGGCCGTGACCACGGCCGGTCCCATGCCGTCACCGAGGAAGAAAATGACGTTCTTGGCTTCGCCAGCAGCGTGCGCGCTGGTGGCAGCGGTGACCGCGAGGGCCAGCGCAGACAGCAATTTGGTTTTCATCGCAATGTTCCCTGTTGTCGAAATTCGAGGTTGTCGAAATTCAAGGTTGCCGAAATTGAGCGTGTTCAAAGTTCGGTTTTAGTGAAAAACAATGTGTACCGTTACCGGACGCTGCCAGTGGCAGCGCACCTGCGCATGCCATGGCGACTGGCGTCCGGGGTGTTGGCGGCCAAATTAGAGTTCGGCTGCGGTGCGGATCAGTTCGTACACTTTGGTGTTGTCAATGACGCCGTGGAAATTGTCAGCACCATGCCCAATGGCACCCAGCCAGACATCAGTGCCGCCGTGGGTCTCGCTGCCAACTGGCGTGCGGATGGCCGCTTCCTGGTGATAGGAGTTGGCGCTGGTCGCCGCGTCAGTGAGCGCGGTAAAGCTGCTGCGTACGCCCTGCGGCCGGTGTTCGCCATTGCCGAACACCAGAATCGGAAACGGTGCGCCGTCGGCGTCAGTGGCGATTGAACCGTCGCTGTAGTTACGCAGCACGCCGAGCACGCCGGCATTGTCGGCGGTGGTCTTGCCGGTGCGGGCGGCATAGCCGAGCATGGTCAGGGTGTGGTCGTGATCGGCAGTGACGACGATCAGGGTATTTTTCAGATCCGGATCAGTCTTGCGCACTTGCGCCAGCGCGCCCTTGATGGCGTTGTCGAACGCAACGGTATCCTGCAAGGCCCGTTTGGCATTGGTTTCGTGCAAGGCATGGTCGATGCGGCCGCCTTCCACCATCAGGAAATATCCTTTTCGGCGCTGTTCCAGGATTTTGATGGCCTTGACGGTCATCTCTTCCAGCGACGGTTCGTTGGCCGGGTTGCGATCAAGGTTGTAGCTCATGTGGCTCTTGGTGAAGAGGCCGTAGACCCGCTCGCTGTTGGTACCGGTCAGGCTGTCAAACGCCGCCCGCTTGCTGGCGTCGAAATAGCCTTGTGCGCGCAATTCCGCCGTCAGATCGACGCCATCGGTGCGGCTACCACCGGCTGCAACCGGCAGAAAGTGGCGGGAACCGCCACCAAAAATCACATCGACACCGTTGCCAAGTTTCTTGTTGAAGGCGCGGGTGCCCGGCACCAGCTGCGCGGCAATGTCATTTTCCAGATCACGGTGGCAGATGTGGGCATAGGTGGCAGCCGGGGTGGCGTGGGTGACCCGCGTGCTGGTGACAATGCCGGTGTACTTGCCTTTTTTCTCAGCCACTTCCAGCAGGGTTTCCACTGCCTCACCATTGCCGCTGCCGCACAGGTTGACACCACCAGCGCCCGGCGCGACCGCTTCGGTGTTGGCGGTCATGCTGATCACTTCGTTGTTCATCTTGACGCCGGTCATGTAGGCCGCCATCGACGGGGCGCTGTCGGTGACCTGGGCATCGTTCGAAAAGGTTTTGACAAAAGCCGTTTCCGGCAGCGTGTCCATGGTCAACTGACCGTCTTCACCAACGGCGTAGACGCGCGCGGCGGTCATCGGCGCGATGCCCATGCCGTCACCGATGAACACAATGACGTTCGTGCCTTTTGGTTCTTTGTCGCCCTTGCAGGCGGTCAGCCCGGCCAGCGCCAACGCGGCGACGACGGGCACCACGATCCATGCCTTGTTCTTCATGCTGCAACTCCTGCGGATGACTGTCTTGCAAATGAAAGAGCTGTTGCCGAGACGCAACAGCGATAGAGAATTCGACCGCGGCAGCGTAGAGAGCGCAGATGACGGAGCGGTGACGGCAAGATGACGAATTGGCGGAAGTGGTGTGCTGGCTGGCGATTCAAGCTTGCTGCGTGGACTTGCTGCCCTGCGGAAGGTTCACGGGCAATGCCACGCAGTCCGGCGCTGCGAACGACAAACGAAGTGTTCCTGGTGCCCCTCCGTGGCAAGGAGGGGTGGCGACAGGGTGAATCTGGTATTGAATGGTAGCGGGCTATCCGGTTCCATCGGGCGTTGCGCCGCGTTGCCGGTGTTGCTGCTTCATTTGATACAGGCGGGCATCGGCGAGGGCGAACCATTGGGTCTTGTCGTTGCCGGCTTCGCTCAGCGCGGCAATGCCGGCGCTGGCGCCAATGTTGCTGAAGCCGGCCTCGCGCAATTTCTGCAGGCTGTAACTCAGCCGGGTTTGCAACACGGCGGGCGAGGTCAGGTTGCCGAGCAATACCGCAAATTCGTCACCACCGAACCGGTAGGCCTTGTCGTCGCGTCGGCAGCCGGTGGCGAGCAGCTGGGCAAATTGCTGCAGCAACTTGTCACCTTCGTCGTGACCGCGGCTGTCATTGATCTGCTTCATGCCGTCGAGATCGATCAGCATCAGCATGGCGTCCTGATCTTGCTGGCGTCGGCGTTGCTGTTCGAGCACGGCAATATCTTCGTCAAACGCTCGCCGGTTCCACAGACCGGTCAGGCCGTCAGTACGGGCGGCGGCGCGCGCGGTCTTCAATTCGGTTTCGGCGCCCAGCACGCGCCATTCGGCACTGAGCAGCGCGGTCATGACATTGAACAGCGTTTCAATGCGGTCGTCGGTCGGCATGGGTTGATCGTGCAGCGCAAACAGATGGCCAACGGGCTTGCCGGTGTCATCGGAATACACTTTGCCGGCGTAGACGCGGGCGCCGATCTGACGCGCCGTCAGATCGGCCGGAAACAACTCGGCTACCTCATCAAAGCGGCAGAAGTGCCGTTTTTCCATGACCACGGCACAAGGCATGCCGGGCAAATCGTATTGGAAGCTGGCGCCGAAATGGTCGCTGTCCCAGAGCACCAGCACTTCGGCTTTGGCGCAGTCGTTGCCGCTATCAGGCAGAAACCGGCTGACGCCAAGCCAGCGCCAGCCCATCGTTGCCCGCAGCGCACTGATCACCGCCTGAAACAGCGATTGCCCTTCGCGCAGGGCATTGAACACCGGCACCATCGCCAGTGCTGCCGGGTGGCGGGCATCGTCGATCAAGGTGATCAGCTGGTGCCCGGCGTCTAGCCATTGCCGGCGCAGGTAGCTGCCATCGGTCAGGACAAAATAGTCGGTCTGTTCACGCCACCAGGCCTGCAATGCATTGACCTGCAGCTGATCGTTCTGGAGCAGCTCCTGCAGTTGCCGGAATGCCTGATTGCTGGCCAAACACTCTCCGGTCGCACTGCAAACGGCACTGGCGGTCGGCAGGTGCTCCAGCATGGCGGGCAGAAGCGTTGCCGATGGTGCGGTGAGGGTGACCGGGCTGATTGTCATGGCGTTGAGGTCCGTGGCTCAGAACGGCAGCCGCAGTTCCACGCTCAGTTGGCGCGGGTCCTGCGGGGATTCCACGAAGGTGGTGCGGGTGCCGGTGCCGGCGTGGTAGTAGTGCGCGTCGGTCAGGTTGTCGATGCGCAGTTGCAGGCTGGCATTGCCAATCAGTTGCTGACAACCAAACAGCAAACTGGCCACGGCAAAGCCGGGCACGGATTCGTCTTCGCTGAGGGTCGCGTTGTCGAGCACTTTGGTGGGGTTGCTGGCCAGCACCGACAGGCTGGCGAACAGGCCGTTGTCATGCTGCCAGGACACGGCGCCGTGAAATTTGTAATCACTGACATACGGCAATTCTTCATTGAAGCCGGTGCGGGTCAGGGTGCCATCGGTCCAGCTGATGCTGGCACTGAGCTGCCATTGTTGATGCGCTTGCTGCAGTTGCCATTGACCGCCGAGATCGGCGCCCATCAGGCTGACATCGCCGACATTGGCCCATTGCTGACTGGCCAGAATGACTCCTCCGGGCACGAAGTCGCTGTCTGGCGTTGCCATCGGCACCAACCCGACATAGTTCTCGAGCGAACTGTGGTAAATCGACGCGGTCAGCACCGCATGGCGATTGAGCTGCCAGTGCCAGCCGAGTTCGAGCGTGTTGAGATTTTCCGCTTTCAGGTACGGATTTGGCACCTGAAAAAACGGTGAAATGTAGCGGCCGGCGCTGTCGGTAACCCCGGTAAAGGCACCAAAATGTTCGTAAACGAACAGCGGTGATGGCGCCAGATAAGCCTCCGAATAGCTGAGGTGCGCGCGCCAGCTTTCTCCGCCGCGATACTGCACGCCAAGTCGCGGCGTGATCTCGTTGTCCCAGCTATCGCTGCGGTCGATGCGGGCGCCGATCAGGCTGTGCCAGTGTGCCGACCACTCGCGTTGCCATTGGACAAATCCGCCGGTTTGTTGTTGCTCGACCTTGAATATTTGAATAGGCAGGGTGTCGTCGGTGCCGGCGTAGTACAGGCCTTGCTCAGTCGTGCTGTAGTCGGGATCGTAGGGTTTGCTGAGGTCGGCGGTTTTCGGCAGTGCGTTGATTTGCTGGGCGTTCAAACCGGCGGTCAGGTAATCCTGCGGGGTAAATGGAATGCCAAGTTGCAGGTCGAGCTCGCGGCGTTCGCTCATCGCATATTTGTAGGCTTTCTCAAACGCCGAAAAAACATTGTTGAAGGCGCTGTCGGGTTCCACTTCGTAGTGGCTGTAGTCGAGCAGCGTGGTCAGCTGCCAATCATTGCCGAACGTTGTCTGCTGGCGAAGAAAGAGTGTGTCGGTGCGAAACTGCCACTCGCTGCCGTAATCGGTGGAGCCGGGACGGTCGCCGGCGGTGGTCGGGCTGGTGAACTGGCTGCCCTGATAGCCGGCCTCGAAACCGGCCGGCATCTGCAGGCCGGCGCTGACGCTTTGGCTGTCCTGATGGTTGTTGAAGGGCTGGCGATCAGCCTCGGGTACCACCACGGCACCGCCGAAGTTGCGCAAGTCTCCCCACGGAAACCGGTCCGGATAGCTTGCCGGCAGGTCGGCGCCATCGGTTTGTTGGCCGTGGCCGGCCAGCTGCCACTGCCATTCGCCGCTGCTGCCGCCGGTACTGAAATTGGCGCGTTGGCTGTCCCATTCGCCCGCTGCCAGCTCCACGGTGGTGGATTCGGGCTTGGCGGTCACCATGTTGACGACTGCGGTCATGGCATCGGCGCCATAGACCGCCGAGGCCGGGCCGAACACGATTTCGACCTGCCGCAGGTGGTGTAGCGGGTAGTTGTAATGAATGGCCGAGGGCTCACCGGCAGCCGGGCCGACCCGGACGCCGTCCTGCAAAATCAACAACTTGTTGTTGCCCGACAAGCCGCGCACGCTGAACCGGTTATAAAAGGTCACGCTGGAATAGTGCTGCATGTCGACGCCGGGCAAGGTGGCCAGCAATTCGCCCAGATGGCGGAAACCGCGCCGCCGGATGGTCGCGGCATCGACCACTTCGACCCGGGCTGGGATATCGCTGAGCGGCTGTTCCCGCCGGGTGGCGGTCTGGACCCGGACCTGACTCAATGCCTCCAGATCCAGCGCAAACAGATCTTCCGGGGTTTCGGCCGCCAACAGTGGCGAACAGGCGAAAAGCAACGCAAGGAGGCTCAATACGGGCATCACTGGCGGAAGTGGGCGGGTCATGACACCAGTGTAGGTGAGGGCCGTCCGATCTGCCTTCGGTGTCGGCTTGGATGCCGTGAGCCTTGTCCCTGCTAGGGCCGCTCGGCTACGATTGCGGCCCGCATTTTTCGGGTCGGTTTTGGCCAGATCAGGCCTAGGTTTTCCGGCCACCGATCGGGTCGCAAACCCCTGATTTCCCTCTTTTTGGACAGTACGATGAGCCTTCGCACGCATTTCTGTGGTGATTTGACCTCGGCCCAAGCCGGTCAAACCGTTTCTCTGGCTGGCTGGGTGCACCGCCGCCGCGATATGGGCGGGGTCATCTTCCTGCAGATCCGCGACAAGGCCGGTCTGGTTCAGGTCACCTGCGAGCCGGACGTGCCGAGCGTGTTCAAGGTGGCTGAAGATCTGCGCGCCGAGTACGTGGTGCAGGTCAAGGGCGTGATCCGCAAGCGCCCGGAAACGATGATCAACAAGGAGATGACGACCGGTGAAATCGAAGTCGTCGCCTCGGAAATTGTGCTGCTGAATACCGCCCAGCCGCCGGCCATTTTGATCGACGGCCATGTGCCGACTTCGGAAGAGACCCGGTTGAAGTATCGCTACCTGGATCTGCGCCGGCCGGAGATGCAGCAGAAGCTGTTCTTCCGCCACAAAGTCACCCAGTACATGCGCCGCTATCTGGATGGCAAAGGCTTCACCGATGTCGAGACACCATTCCTGACCAAAGCCACACCGGAAGGCGCCCGCGATTACTTGGTGCCGTCACGCGTGCACAAGGGCAGCTTCTATGCGTTGCCGCAATCGCCGCAGATTTTCAAACAGCTGTTGATGATGGCGGGCTTCGATCGCTACTACCAAATCGTCCGCTGCTTCCGTGACGAAGACTTGCGTGCGGATCGCCAGCCGGAATTTACCCAGCTCGATATCGAAACCTCGTTCCTGAGTCAGGACGAGATCATGGCAATCATGGAAGACATGGCCGTTGGCATGTTCAAGGAATGCCTGGGCGTTGACCTCGGCACCTTCCCGCACATGACCTTTGCGGAAGCCATGCGTCGTTACGGTTCCGACAAGCCGGATCTGCGCGTTGACCTCGAGTTGGTCGATGTGGCCGATCTGGTCAAAGGCATGGACTTCAAAGTGTTCAGCGAGCCGGCTGTCGCTCAGCGTGGCCGTGTTGCTGCACTGAAAGTGCCGGCTGCCAGCGAAAAGCTGTCGCGCAAGAACCTGGACGAATACGCCGAGTTCGTGAAGCCTTACGGCGCCAAAGGTCTGCCGTACATCAAGGTCAACGATGTCAGCAATGGTATCGAAGGCATCCAGTCGTCGTTTGCCAAGTTCCTGACCCCGGAACTCTTGAGCGCGATTTATCAGCGCGTTGGCGCGCGGAACGGCGACGTGATTTTCTTCGGCGCCGACTCCTACAAAGTGGTCAGCGATGCGCTGGGCGCGCTGCGCTTGAAAGTGGCGAATGATCTCGGTTTGGTCAAAGCTGGCTGGGCGCCGCTGTGGGTCATCGACTTCCCGATGTTCGAATACGCCGATGGCCGCTACTACGCCATGCACCACCCGTTTACCTCGCCGAAAGTGCTGTCGATTGACGAGCTGAAAGCCAATCCGGAACACGCCGTCTCGCGCGGTTACGACATGGTATTGAACGGCTGTGAAGTCGGCGGTGGCTCGGTCCGTATCCATGATCAAGCCTTGCAAGCGGCGGTGTTCGATCTGCTCGGCATCTCGCGTGAAGAAGCGCAGGAGAAATTCGGCTTCCTGCTCGAAGCGCTGTCCTACGGCGCACCGCCGCACGGCGGTTTGGCGTTCGGCCTCGACCGTCTGGTCATGCTGATGGTCGGTGCATCGTCGATTCGCGACGTCATCGCCTTCCCGAAAACCACCACCGCCAGCTGCCCGCTGACCGATGCGCCGTCGCGCATCCCGGCCGAGCAGTTGAAGGAAGTGGGTGTTAAAGTTATCGATTGATTGCTTTGGTATCGCTGAATGTCTCCTGTCACTTTCGCTGAGTCGTTTGAAAATTAGAGGGATTCTGAGTGGCAATCATTAAATTTGACAAAGAGAGATTTCAGGCGGTCCTGCATGAAGTTGTTTTTCCTGCCAATCCAGTCAATAGTATTGAACATCTCTTTGGTCGAGAAGCTGAGCTAGACCGGATCGAAAAGGCGATTGCAGCCCCTGGTCGGCACGTATTTATTTACGGAGACAGGGGCGTTGGGAAGTCATCGCTGGCGGCATCAGCTGCAAATCAGTATCAAAGTTCTGATGCCGCATATATTGATGTGTCGTGCTCAAGAGACTCGAGTTTTGCCAGTGTTTTGGCAAACATTGCTTATCAAGCTGTGAAAGTCAGTAGAACAAAAAATATTACGACTCAAGATAAATTCGGTATCGAGTATCGATGTTTTCAAATCGAGAGGGTTCGAGAGTCTTCGTCGAAAGATATCTTCACTGAAATACGTACAGTTGAAGATGCAGTCGAAATTTTAAAAGAAGTTTGTGTTTTGCATTCAGAACGGCCGGTCGTTGTCATTGATGAGTTTGACAGAATGGCCGATTCGTCTCAGAGGGCGCTTTTTGCTGACTTGCTGAAGCAGATTGGTGATAAACGTATCGGCGTAAAGTTTATTATCACAGGCGTTGGTGCTTCACTAGATGAGTTGCTTGGCTCTCATCAATCAGCATTTCGACAGCTTGAACCGATTAGCCTCCCAAAGCTTTCGTGGGACTCTCGTTGGGAGATTTTGCGAAGTGCAATGAAACGGTTTGGAATCGCTGTTGATCATGAGGTTGAGATTCGGGTTGCTGCAATTAGCGATGGTTATCCTTACTACATTCATTTACTTGCCGAAAAAATCCTGTGGAAAATATTTGAGTCTGATGAATTCATTACTCGGGTTAGTCAGGCTATTTACATTCAATCTCTTTACGATGCTATCGAGAGCATTCATGCAGAGTTGAAGAAGCCTTATGAAAAGGCCATGTCACAAAATATCGATGAGTGTGAAGAGATTCTGTGGGCAACGGCAGACTCTGATTATTTGATCCGAAGCCTAGAGCAGATGTATGGCTCCTATAAATATGTTCTTGAGAAGCTCGGCGGAAACAATGTAATTCCATATGAGCGGTTCTGTACGAGAATTAGAAGCCTGAAAACCGCTAAGTACGGCGAGATTCTTATCCCTGGCAAAAAACCAGGCCTCTATACATACAAGGAAAAGATGCTCCGCGGTTATGTTCGAATGCAGGCTGAGGCAAATGGAGTTGAGTTGCTGAGTGATGTAGCACAACCGACTGAACGACAGCATACTCTTCAGACAGTGCGCGCGAGTACAGGCTATAAAGGTTCAAAAGTTCCTGCCGGAATTAATTTCAAAAAGAAGCGTGACTGACTTGGTGGCCTTGTGGCTGTAATCCTCGGAATTGACCCTGGCTTTCGCACCACCGGTTTCGGTGTCGTGCGCATGGTTGGTTCGCGTGCCGAATACGTCATGAGTGGCTGTATCCGCGTAGCCGATCTGCCAATTGCCGATCGCCTGCGTACCATTTTCGACGGCATCAGCTCGGTCATTCTCGAATGCAAGCCGGATGAGTTCGCTATCGAGCAGGTCTTTCAGGGCAAGAATGCCGATTCGGCCTTGAAGCTGGGTCAGGCGCGTGGCGCAGCGATTGTCGCGGCTGCACAAGCCGGATTGCCGGTGTCGGAATATTCGGCGCGGCAAGTCAAACAAGCGGTGGTCGGCACTGGCGCGGCTGACAAGGAACAAGTGCAGATGATGGTCTGTCGCTTGCTCTCGTTAAGCGGTATCCCGCAGGCTGATGCCGCCGACGCCATCGCGGTTGCGCTCTGTCACGGTCACGGTATCAACAGTCTGGTGCACAGCGCCGGTCTCGGTCTGATTAAAAGAAGAAGAGGAAGAATGAGATGATCGGTCGTTTGCGTGGTGTACTGGTCGAGAAGCGACCGCCGGAACTCATCATCGAATGCGGTGGCGTCGGTTACGACGTGTTGGCGCCGCTGTCGACCTTTGCCCAGCTGCCGGAGACCGGCAAGGAAATCATTCTGCATACGCATTTTGTCGTGCGGGAAGATGCCCAGCTGCTGTTTGGTTTTGCTTCGCGGGAAGAGCGCCAGCTGTTTCGCGAACTGATCAAAGTGAATGGCGTCGGTCCCAAGCTCGCGCTCGGCGTGCTGTCCGGCATGAGTGGCGAAGAGTTTTTCCGCGCCATTCACGATGGTGATATCGCCATGCTGCAACGGCTGCCCGGTGTCGGCAAGAAAACGGCCGAACGTCTGGTGATCGAAATGCGTGACCGGCTGAAAGAGTGGGGCTCGCCGGAAATGTTGTTGCCGCCGAGCAAGGGCGGCGAGCCGGCGGCGCCTTCGCGCGCGCGCATCACCTCCGAGGCGGTCAGTGCCTTGGTGGCACTCGGGTACAAGCCGCAGGACGCCAGCAAGGCCATCAACGCGGTCGATGACGGTGAACACCCGGCCGAACAACTGATTCGCCTTGCCCTGCGTCAGATGGCAAAATAGCCGCCCAAACGGCTTTGCCGGTCAAAATAATAGCTACAACCACAATAGCTAGTAGTTTTGGCCCGTACTTACAGCTAGCTGCCGTATAGTGCGGCCCATAGCGAAGGCCTCAGGCATCCCGGCCTGCCTTTATATATGTGGATAGACGCGCACCCATGATTGAAACCGATCGCCTGGTCACCGCCCGTGGCTCCAACCAGGAAGAACTTATCGATCGGGCCATCCGGCCCACCCGGCTTGCCGATTACACCGGTCAGGACGCCGTGCGCCAGCAAATGGAGATTTTCCTGGCCGCCGCAAAGGCCCGGAAAGAAGCGCTCGATCACGTGCTTATCTTCGGCCCGCCGGGGCTCGGCAAAACCACGCTGGCCAATATCGTCGCCAATGAAATGGGCGTCGGCATCAAACACACCTCCGGTCCGGTTATTGAAAAAGCCGGCGATCTGGCCGCGATTCTGACTTCGCTCGAGCCGCACGACGTTTTATTTATCGATGAGATTCACCGGCTCTCGCCCGTGGTCGAAGAAATCCTCTATCCGGCGATGGAGGATTACCAACTCGACATCATGATTGGCGAAGGTCCGGCCGCGCGCTCGATCAAACTGGATTTGCCACCGTTCACCTTGGTCGGCGCCACCACGCGCGCCGGTTTGCTGACCGGCCCGCTGCGCGACCGCTTCGGTATTGTGCAACGCCTCGAATTTTACTCGGTCACCGATCTGACCCGCATCGTGCTGCGCTCCGCGAGCTTGCTGAAAATGCCGATGGAAGAGGGCGGTGCCCACGAAATCGCCCGTCGCGCCCGCGGCACGCCACGGATCGCCAATCGCCTGCTGCGCCGCGTTCGCGATTACGCCGAAGTGAAAGCTGATGGCAATGTCACGGCAAAAGTCGCAGATCGCGCGCTCGACATGCTTGATGTCGATGACCACGGCTTCGACACCATGGATCGCAAACTGCTGCTGACCATCATCGAGAAATTCGACGGTGGCCCGGTCGGGCTCGACAGCCTCGCCGCCGCGATCGGCGAAGAGCGCGACACCATTGAAGATGTGCTGGAGCCGTATCTGATTCAGCAGGGTTTTATCCAGCGCACCCCGCGTGGCCGGATGGCGGCCAAGATGGCCTACGTCCACTTTGGCCTGGTGCCGAGCGCCGGTAGTGGCGATTTGTTCAGCGCAAACCGCAGCGAAGAGTCCGGAACATGACGCCGTTCGTATTCCCGGTTCGCATCTACTACGAAGATACCGACCTCGCCGGTGTGGTGTTTTACGCCAACTATTTGAAGTTCTACGAGCGCGGCCGCACCGAGCTGGTTCGCTCGCTCGGTTTGGATCAGGCGGTGTTGGTCGAGCAAGGGTTGGCCTTTGCCGTGGCGCGCTGCGAAGTCGATTACCTGAAACCGGCCCGCTTCAACGATGCCCTGGAAGTGGTGACCGAGGTCAACCGGGTTGGCCGCGCCTCGGTCGAGTTTGCCCAGCATTTGCGCAAAGCCGGCGAGCCCGGGAACATTTTGAACAAGGCACTGGTCAAGGTGGTTTGTGTCACTTTGGCTGACATGAAGCCGGCCGGGTTGCCCGGCGACTTGCATCAGCAGCTGCACAGCATGCAGATCAGTGCTCACCTGAAAGTCGGTGTTTGATGACCAGCCGATTTTTATTGATTAGAAGAAACGAGGAGTTGCGCGCGTGACCGCCGATATGTCCATTGTCAGCTTGTTCTGGAATGCCAGCTTGCTGGTCAAGCTGATCATGATCTTCCTGCTGCTGTTGTCGGTGGCATCGTGGACCATGATCGTCCAGCGCATCAGCGTGCTGAAGCGTGCCCAGCAGGACATGCAGCAGTTCGAGGAAAAGTTCTGGTCGGGTATCGATCTGAACAAGCTCTACACCGATCTGTCCGGTCGTAACCGGGAAAGCTCCGGCCCGGAACTGTTTTTCACCACTGGCTTTCGTGAGTTTGCCCGCCTGCGTGCGCAGGCCGGTACCGCCGCCGACGCCATCATGGACGGCACCCGTCGGGCGATGAAAGTGGCGCACTCGCGCGAAGTCGACAAGCTGGAAATGAATCTGTCCTGGCTTGCCACCATCGGCTCGACCTCGCCCTATATCGGCTTGTTTGGCACCGTCTGGGGCATCATGAACTCGTTCATTGCACTCGGCAGCGTCAAGCAGGCCACGCTGGCGATGGTGGCACCGGGCATTGCCGAAGCGCTGATTGCAACCGCCATGGGTCTGTTCGCGGCGATTCCGGCAGTCATTGCCTACAACCGGTTCAGCAACACTGTGCAGCGGCTGGAAACCCAATACGAGAACTTTATCGACGAGTTCTCCGGCATCCTGCATCGCAAGGCGCATAGCGCCGCTGGCCCACGGGAGTAAACCGGGATGGCCAAACGTCGTCGCCAGATGGCCGAGATCAACGTCGTGCCGTATATCGACGTGATGCTGGTGCTGCTGGTCATTTTCATGATCACCACGCCCATCATCACCACCGGTGTCAATGTCGACCTGCCGGAAGCCGAAGCCGAACCCATGTCGACCGAGAAAGAGATCGCGGTGATCACGGTCGATCGCAATGGCGCGCTGTTTCTCGATGTCGGCAGCAGCAAGAGCGGGCCGTTCGAGCCCGGCGAATTGCTGGCCGAGGTGACGCTGCTGCACGAACAGAAGCCGGACATGCTGATAGCCCTGGGCGGTGACCGCTATACCGAATATGGCAACGTGCTGAAAGTGTTCGCCAGTTTGAAGCGGGCCGGGATCAACAACGTGGCGCTGATGACCGACGATTCCGCGCTCGAAGCCGACAAGCGCAAGAAAAAGTAATGTTGCGACGACCACCAGAAGAAAAGCTGGGATTGCCGCTGTCGATAGCCGCTGGCGGTCACCTGTTGTTGATCGCGCTGCTGGCCTTGCATTTCAGCTGGCACCAGTATGAGCCGATGCCGCTGGTCGGTGAGCTGCTGGAAGCGCCGACCATCGATATCAGTGAAGTCAAAAAAATCCAGCGCGAAGTCAAGCAGCGCAAGACCAGTGCCGCGCAGGCCGAGCAGCAACGGGAACGTGACGAAGAGCTGAAGCGCATTAAGGAACTTGAGGCCGAGGCAGAACGCCAGCAGGTCGCCGAACAGCAGCGCGTTGCCGAAGAACAGGCCCGCGAGGAAGTCCGCCGGCAGGAAGACGAAGCCAAGCGGGTCGCGCTCGAGAAAAAGAAAAAACAGGAAGAAATCGAGCAGAAGGCCGAGCTGGAAAAGAAACGCAAGGCAGAAGAAGAGAAGAAGCGCAAGGCCAAGGAAGAACAGGCGAAGAAAGACGCCGAAGCCAAGAAGAAGAAAGAAGCAGAGGAAAAGAAAGCCAAGGCCGAAGCCGAGAAGAAGAAAAAAGAGGCGGATGCCAAACGGCGCGCGGCCCAGGAAGCGGAACTTGAGGAACAAATGGAGGCCGAAGCACAGGCGTCGGCCGCCAGACGGCAGCAGGTGCTGTCGGAAGTCGACAAGTACAAGGCGCTGATTTACAACAAGGTCAAACGCAACTGGTTCGTACCGGCCAATCCGAATGGCGATTGCCGCATTGAAGTGCGACTGGGCCCCGGTGGCATGGTGCTGGATGTCAGTGATGGGTACGGCGATGCTGTCTTGTGTCGCTCAGCCGTCGCGGCGGTGCGCAAGGCGGAGCCACTGCCGGTACCGGAAGACCCGGAAGTGTTTGATGAAATGCGGGTAATCAATTTCAAGATGGATCCCAAAGACGCCACCAAGTGACGTCCGGGTCCTCACTTTTTATGAGAACAACAGGCATGAACCGCTTCACAACGAAAGGCTGTCGATTGATGTGGAAAGCAGTGTTGGCGCTGATGATCACGGTGATGGCACCCGTTCAGGCAGCGTTGGAGATCACCATTACCGAAGGCATGGATGATGCGCGTCCGGTGGCGGTGGTGCCGTTTGTCTGGAATGGCACCACGGTGGCACCACCGCAGGATATTGCAGACATCATCGCGCGTGATCTGGAGCGCAGTGGCCGCTTCAAACCACTCGCCGTGGAAAACATGCCGGAGCGGCCGACCAGTGCGGCTGGGGTCAATCTGGCGGCCTGGCGTAATCTCGGCATTGAAGCGGTAGTGGTCGGCAAGATCAGTGAAACCTCGCCGGGTCAGTTCCAGATTGGTTTTGAACTGGTTGATGTGTTCAAGGGCAAGGGCAAGAACGGCAATGGGGCGGCGCTTGGCAGCAGCAACGTCATTGAAGCGCGCCAGCATCTGGTGGTCACCGCCGGTGTGCGGATGCACGCACACAAGATTGCCGACATTGTTTATGAAAAGTTGACCGGTGAGCGCGGTGCGTTTGCCACCATGATTGCCTACGTCAACATCGATCGCAGTGAACGGCTGCCGTTCAAATTGTTCGTGGCCGATTCCGATGATTACAACCCGCGAGTCATTGCCTCCAGTGTCGAGCCGTTGATGTCACCGGCCTGGGCCCGTGATGGCAAGCGCATTGCCTATGTCAGTTTCGAAAAAGGCCGCTCGCAGTTGTTCGTCCAGAACATCTACACCGGTGAGCGGCAGGCCGTGGCGTCGTTTCCGGGCCACAACGGTGCGCCGGCCTGGTCGCCGGACGGCACCAAGCTGGCGATGTCGCTGTCGCACGAAGGCAACCCGGAGATCTACGTGTATGACGTGGCGACCCGGGCGTCGCGCCGGATCACAGTGACCGGCAACGGCGTCATCGACACCGATCCGGATTGGTCACCGGACAGCCAATACATTGCCTTTACCTCGGATCGCGGCGGCAAACCGCAGGTTTACCGGGTCCATCTGGCCTCCGGCCAGACCCAGCGGATGACCTTCGAGGGCGATTACAACTCCGAGCCGCAGTACAGCCCGGACGGCAAAAAGCTGGTGGTCATCAACCGAACGGCCGGCCAATTCCGGGTCGGCATTCAGGATTTGGCCTCCGGGACCCTGCAAGTGCTGACTGATACTCAATTAGATCAATCACCTAGCTTGGCACCGAACGGTAGCATGGTAATATACGCGACCCTTTCGGGGGGCAAGCAGGTGCTGGCGATGGTTTCGGCCGATGGCCGGTTCAAGGCGCGGCTGCAGTCCCGGAAAGGTGAGGTGAGGGCGCCGGCATGGTCCCCGTTCCTCGACTGAGTTCGTGGTGCCCGGCCCGGTGGCTGGGCATTTGTGCTTTGTTTTCGTGATGGTTTTGCTGTGTTTCACTTTCAGGCGGGAGTCTAAAAATGTCGATTTATCAAATGGGAAAGAGTGCCGTTGTTGCTCTGATTATTGCCGGTCTGGCCGCTTGCGCCAGCAAACAAGCTGATACCGGTACCAGCGCCAGCAGCACTGCCGGCACTGAAACCACTACCACTACTCCGGTTCAGCAAGGCCCGAGCGCGGAAGAACTGGCGCGCATGGCTGACATCGAAGCCCGCAAGGCCCGTGTCGTGTACTTCGATTTCGATGATGCCAACATCAAGCCGGAATACCGTGACCTGCTGGCTGCCCATGGCGCCTTCCTGGCCAAGAACCCGGGCCTGGTCGTGACCGTTGAAGGTCATTGCGACGAGCGCGGCACCCCGGAATACAACGTTGGCCTCGGCGAGCGTCGTTCGAATGCCGTCAAGCAAGTGCTGCAGAGCTACGGCGTGCAGGCTTCGCAGATCAAGACCGTTTCGTACGGCGAAGAAAAGCCGGCCAACCCGGCCCATGACGAAGCTGCCTGGGCGCAGAACCGTCGTGGCGTGCTGAGCTACGAAGGTTAATTCCCGATGGGAAACCTGAAAGCGGCGGCCTTGGTCGCCGCTTTGCTGTCCGGTACCCGGCGCCGCCTTTCGGCGGTGCCGGTACTGGCTGTTGTGTGGCTGGCGCCGGTGGTTTCGCTGCAGGCAGCTGCGCCTGTGGTCAGTGCCGAGGCCGAGCAACACCAGCAGCAGCAAACCGTGGTGGTGCAGGAGCAACAGACCCAGAATCGCAATCAGGTCATTGCAGATCTGCAGATTCAAATCACCGCGTTGCAAGAAGAAATTCGGCTGCTGAATGGCAAGCTGGAAGAGCAGGATTACAAGATTTCCCAGATGCTCGAGCGTCAGCGCGAGCTCTACCGCGACATCGACCGGCGCTTGTCCGGTGCCGGCACGGCATCTACCGAGCCAGGCAGTATCAACACTGTGCCATCGGCACCTGAGTCGACGGTCGGACCGGCCGCTGCGGCGGCGGTTGTGGTTACAGAACCGACCAAGCCGGCAACGAAGCCAAGCGGCAAACCCAGCGCGAAAGAGATCGAGGCCGAGCAGAAAGCCTACGATGCTATTTTCCCGTTGGTGCGCAACAAGCAGTACAGCGAGGCGGTCAAAGCCTACAGCGATTTTCTGGTCAAATACCCGGCCGGCAAAAACGCTGCCAACGCCCGGTATTGGCTCGGCCAGGTTTACTTCGTCCAAGGCAGCAATGAAGACGCCGAGATCCAGTTCAAGCAGGTGATGAGTGATTACCCCGACTCGCCGAAAGCACCGGATGCGCTGCTGAAGCTTGCCAACATTGAAGAGCGCCGCGAGGCGACTCCAGCCGCCAAGGCGTTGTACAAGCAGGTCGTGCAAAAGTATCCGGACAGTTCTTCCGCTGCGGCGGCGCAAAAGCGCCTGCAGGAACTGCGCTAAACCCTCTCCTTCACTGGCGGCAGCTGCCGCCAGTAGCCTGTGACTGCCATGACCCGTCTGCGTCTCACTGAAATGTTTTTTTCCTTGCAGGGTGAGGCGCGCACCGTCGGCTGGCCGACCGTGTTCATCCGGCTGACCGGCTGTCCGCTGCGCTGTGGTTACTGCGACAGCGAATATGCCTTCCATGGTGGTGAATACCACGAACTCGATGCGATTCTGGCCAAGGTGGCCGAATGGTCGCCGCGCTTTGTCTGCGTGACTGGTGGTGAGCCGCTGGCACAGAAAGGCTGCATTGATTTGCTGACGGCACTTTGTGATGCCGGCTATGAAGTGTCGCTGGAAACCAGCGGCGCGCTCGATATCAGCGACGTCGATAGCCGGGTATCTCGGGTGGTCGATATCAAGACGCCGGGTTCCGGCGAGGTCGACAAGAATCGCTGGGCCAATCTGCCGCTGCTGACCGCACATGATCAGATCAAATTCGTGCTGTGTGATCGCAAGGATTACGACTGGGCTCGCATGGTGCTCGACCAGCATCAGTTGCAGAAGACGTGCGATGTGCTGTTCTCACCGGTGTTTGGCTCATTGAGTTACCGCGATCTGGCCGAGTGGATTCTGGCTGATCGGCTGCCGGTGCGGATGCAGCTGCAATTGCACAAGCACATCTGGGGCGATGTGCCGGGACACTGACCACTGTCCTTGGTACGCCCCAGTGAAAAACAACGGTCATCTCCGCTTTCGCGGGGATGACGAATACCAATTCTGGCTTGGGTCAAAAATCGGCACTGCGTACAAATGGCTGCCGATACTCACACGCTTCTGGAATGCTGCATCATGAAACCACGCGCTGTCGTCCTGCTGTCCGGTGGCCTTGATTCCACCACCTGTCTTGCCATTGCCAAATCACGTGGTTTCGATTGCTATGCGCTGAGTTTTCGGTATGGCCAGCGCTCGCAGCAGGAAGTGGTGTTTGCCGAGCGCATTGCCAAAGCGGTGCAGGTGAAAGAGCACAAGATCATCGATCTGGACCTGTCACAGATTGGCGGGTCGGCGCTGACCGACAGCTCCATCGCCGTACCGGAAGCCCCGACCGCCGGCATCCCAGTTACCTATGTGCCGGCGCGCAACACTGTGTTTCTGTCGATTGCACTGGGCTGGGCGGAAGTGCTTGATGCCTGTCATATCTTTACCGGCGTCAACGCGGTCGATTATTCCGGTTACCCGGATTGCCGGCCGGAATACATTGCCGCGTTTGAGCGCATGGCCAATCTTGCCACCCGTGCCGGCGTTGAAGGCCACCAGCTGCATATCGAAACGCCGCTGATTGCGCTGACAAAGGCGCAGATCATCCAGAGCGGTCGTGCACTTGGCGTCGACTATGGCCTGACGGTGTCCTGTTATCAGGCCGATGACCATGGCCGCGCCTGCGGTCGTTGCGATGCCTGCCGTCTGCGCCAACAAGGATTCAGCGAAGCCGGCGTTGCCGACCCGACCCGTTACCAGACGAGCTGAGTTTGCCGCCGCGCGGGTTGCGGCAGGGGTGTTGGCTGGGCCCATTTACTGCCAGTTGGAATAAGCCGGCTTGCCGGTTTGCGCGGCCAGTCACAATGTCGCCACCAGCGGTTTCGTAGCATCAACTGGGTCAGGTCTTCGCTGACCTTTCAACCAGCGAAAGCAGGCGTCACGTACGGGCTGCACTCACGGGATTTTCCCACTGAAGTCGGCCACGGGACTTTCTCAAGGAACTTGCCCACGGATAGGGGGGTACTCATGTCAGGCCACGGAATCGGCTGTTCGCATCATTTTCTTGTTGTTTCATTTATTTCGCTGCTGGCACTGGCCACCGCGTCATCGGCTGGTGCCGCCATCGACACTGCTGCGCCGGAACTGGCTGAATCGGGTTGGTCGTTGCCGGAAAGCGCCGAGATCGAGTTGAGCAGTGAGCGCTGGCAGCGTTTCCTGGCCAGTGCGCGCGATCGCTATCAGGCGATGGCTGAAAAAGCGGCCTGGCTGGAACGGCCATTGGCCGACGATTGCGCCGACCCGCAGTTGTCACTTGCCGAACGCTACGACTGCCTGCGCAGCGATGTCTTCGCCCGGTCTGCACTGGAAGCCAGCGGCATGACGGCCGCCGAACATGCAGCGGTGTTGCACCAGACCGTTGGCCGGTCCAGTGCGCATGCAGCCAGCACCCAGCAACGTCGCCAGTTCCTGCGACTGCAGGCCGAGTGGTGGCCGACGCCAACGCCGTCGTTGTTGCCAATGTCGTCGTCGCCCTGAAGCCCGGACGTCCTGAAACCAGATGTTCTGAATCCAGGCATTCTGAATCCAGACGTCCTGAAATCTGACGCGCTGAATCCAGTCGCGCTGAATCCAGTCGCCCCGACACGTCCAATCACTGCTGCGGTGATCGGTCCGGTCCGGCTCGCGTATCGGCAGATGGCTTGCCGTGGGCGAGCCTTCGCGTCACCATCCCGTACCGGTTGCCAACCCATGGAGCACGTCATGACTGAGCCCGTTCCGTCACCTTCGACCCGCCCTGATGAAACCGTTGATGGCCGTCGCCGCGCCTTTGTGACGGCATCGGTCAGCGCCGGCTTTGCTGCTGCCGTGGCGCCGGCACTTGGCAGCACCATCATTCAGACCGACAGTGCGGGCCTTGAAGCCGGCGAAGCCCGTATCAATGCCGGCGATATCGAAATGACCGGCTATTACGCCAAACCCGAGGGCGGCCGCAACCTGCCGGTCGTGCTGCTGGTGCAGGAAATTTTTGGTTTGCACGAACATATCCGCGATCTGGTCCGCCGGCTGGCCAAGGCCGGCTACCTCGCCGTGGCGCCAAACCTGTATCAGCGTCAGGGCGATCCGACCAAGGTCAGCGACATTAACCAGTTGGTGAAATCGATCGTTGCCAATGTGCCGGACGAGCAGGTATTCCGGGATCTGGATGCCACGGCGGTCTGGGCCGGTGGCCATGGTGGCGACCTCAACAAGCTGGCCGTTACCGGCTTCTGCTGGGGCGGCCGCATCACCTGGCTGTACAGCGCCTACAGTCCGGCGGTGAAAGCCGGCGTGGCCTGGTATGGCCGGCTGGTCGGCACGGCCAACCCGTTGCAGCCTCGTTTTCCGGTCGATGTTGCCGGACAGCTGAACGCGCCTGTGCTGGGTCTGTATGGCGAGGCCGACAGCGGCATTCCACTGGAGTCGGTGGAGAAAATGCGGGCGGCGCTTGCGGCTGCTGGCAAGCCATCCGAGATCATGGTGTATCCAAAAGCGCAGCACGGCTTCAACGCCGATTACCGGCCGAGCTACAACAGCGAATTTGCCGCCGACGGCTGGAAGCGGATGCTGGAGTGGTTTCGCAAGAACGGGGTCGCCTGAGTCACAACTGGCGGTGCAGCCTGCTGCATGCGATGTCGCATCAGCTTGCCTCTGACTTGATATGATCAGCACACGTGAATTTGCGGCGCGCCGTTCGAGCGCGCCGCTTTGTTTTCTGTTCCGGAATCGAGTCGAGTGATACTGCGATGAACGCTGCCACCTGGGGCTTGTACGGGCTCGCTGTGCTGATCTGGGGCTCGACCTGGCTGGTCATCACCTTCCAGCTCGGCCGGGTTGCACCCGAGGCCTCCATCGTTTACCGGTTTGCGCTCGCCTCGGCGCTGCTGTTTGGCTGGTCGCTGCTGCGCCGGTTGCCACTGGCGTTCGATCGCGCGGCCCACCGCCGTTTTCTGCTGCAGGGCGCGTTTCTGTTCTGCCTCAACTTTGTCCTGTTCTACCACAGCGAACGCTTCATCAGCTCCGGGCTGGTCGCGTTGATTTGCTCCGGCATTGCCTTCTTCAACATGTTTGGCATGCGGATTTTCTATGGCCAGCCGATCAAGCCGTTTGTGGCGCTCGGTTCCACGGTCGGCATTGTCGGGATCATCGTGGTGTTCTGGCCGGAGG
The DNA here is from genome assembly GCA_041914645.1 of Permianibacter sp. GTDB lineage: Bacteria > Pseudomonadota > Gammaproteobacteria > Enterobacterales > Permianibacteraceae > Permianibacter. The sequence continues at coordinate 126,511 of JAYSCY010000010.1, read as the reverse complement.
TACGCAATTTTGACCCCGGTCATGCCGGTTGGCTTGGCATCACGCTGGCGGCCGTCGCTACTTTCAGCGCTTCCTGCGGCAATCTGGTGTCGGTCGGCCAGCGCCGGGCCAACTTGCCCGTGGTCCAGTCGACCGCCTGGGCGATGCTGTACGGCACCGTACTGACAGCACTGTACGCCGTCGTTGCCGGTATCCCGTTTACCTTCGACCCGTCGCTGAAATACCTGGCCTCACTGGCCTATCTCGTGGTGTTCGGCTCGGTGGTGGCGTTCATGAGCTATCTGACCCTGATCGCCCGGGTCGGCGCCGACAAGGCTGCCTACGTCAACGTGACCGTGCCAATCGTGGCACTGATCCTGTCGGCGCTGGTCGAAGGTTTCCGCTGGCAGCTGGCTACTGTGGTCGGTATCGGCCTGTCACTGCTGGGCAACCTGCTGGTGATGCGGGCCGGCAAGCGCTGATTGGGCCGTTGGCTCCCCGGCCGTCTGCAACGGCGGGCCGCCAACGCTGTCCTGCACACCTGTTCCAGTAATCGGCTAGGTATTGCTCGCGCCACGAGGGTATAATTCGCCGTTTTTCCGGGCCACCCCCCGTGGGGTGGCTGTATCTGCAGGTTTTTGAACGTCCTTTTGGAGTTTTTCATGGCTGTTGAACGCACCCTTTCCATCGTCAAGCCGGATGCTGTTGGCAACAACGTTATTGGCGAAATTTTCACCCGCTTTGAACGTGCCGGTCTGAAGATCGTCGCCACCAAGATGAAGCACCTGTCCAAGGCCGAAGCCGAAGGCTTCTACGCCGAGCACAAAGAGCGCGGCTTCTTTGGCGCGCTGGTTGGTTTCATGACTTCGGGCCCGGTGGTGATTTCGGTGCTGGAAGGCGAAAACGCCGTGCTGCGTCACCGCGAAATTCTCGGTGCCACCGATCCGAAGAAAGCGCTGGCCGGTACCATCCGTGCCGACTACGCCGTTTCGGTTGACGAAAACGCGGCTCACGGTTCCGATGCGGTTGCCTCGGCCGAGCGCGAAATTGCTTACTTCTTCAAAGCCGACGAAGTCTGCCCGCGCACCCGCTAAGGCGCGTTGCTCACGGTGAAGTAAACCGAATGGCAGTGCCGTCAAACGCGCTGCCATTCGGCAAACAAGCCCTGTAATCAAGCCCTGTAATAAGGCAACCCAAATCCTGTAAAAAGGTCTCAACCAAGCGTCAGGGAGCAACCATGACCGCAGTGCAGTCAACCGGCAAAGTGAATTTGCTGGGTCTTGATACCAAAGGGCTGGCCGAGTTTTTTGCCAGCATCGATGAAAAGCCGTTTCGGGCAACCCAGTTGCTGAAGTGGATCCACCAACACGCGGTGGACGACTTCGATGCCATGTCCAACCTCAGCAAAGCCTTGCGCGAAAAGCTGAAGGCAACGGCCGAAATCCGTGGCCCGGAAGCGGTCACCGAACAAATTTCCGCCGATGGCACCATCAAGTGGGCACTGCGCCTCGATGGCGGCCAACTGATTGAAACCGTCTTTATTCCCACCACCGATCGCGGCACCTTGTGCGTGTCGTCGCAGGTCGGTTGTGCGCTCGATTGCGCGTTCTGCTCGACTGCCCAGCAAGGCTTCAACCGCAATCTGACCAGCGCCGAAATCATCGGCCAGGTCTGGCATGCGGTTCGCCGCCTGGGTGCTGTCGCCACCACCGGTGAGCGTAAAGTCACCAACGTCGTGATGATGGGCATGGGCGAGCCGCTGCTCAATTTCGACAATGTCGTCACTGCCATGGGCATGATGCTCGACGACAACGCCTACGGCCTGTCCAAGCGCCGGGTTACGCTGTCCACTTCCGGCGTGGTGCCGGGCCTGGAGAAACTCGGCGATCATATCGATGTAGCGCTGGCGCTCTCCCTGCATGCGCCAAACAATGCGTTGCGTGATGAACTGGTGCCGGTCAACAAGAAATATCCCATCGAAGTGCTGCTGCCGGCCGTCGAGAAGTATCTGGAAAAGTCGCTGGCCGCTCGCACCGTGACCATCGAGTATGTGATGCTCGACGGCGTCAACGACAGCGATGTCCATGCCCGTGAGTTGGCCCGCTTGCTGAAACACATCCCCAGCAAGATCAACCTGATTCCGTTCAATCCGTTCCCGCAGACTCGCTTCACGTGTTCCAGTGATGAGCGAATTGAGCGGTTCGGCCAGATTTTGATTAACGCCGGCTATACCGTGGTAACCCGCCGTACCCGCGGTGATGATATTGATGCCGCCTGCGGTCAGTTGGTGGGTAAAGTGAACGACCGCACCCGTCGTACCCAGCAGAAAGCGATCCCTGTGCAAACCGTGGCCTGAGGAAAAAATGGCAATGAAGCCAAGCTCGAATCTTGTTGTTTTGTGGAATGCGTTGTGGACTGTGTTGTTGGCTGTACTGATGTTGTCGTTGACTGCATGCGGCAGTAATCCAAGCAACGAGCCGGAAGCGCTGGAATCCAGTCAGCGCGCCAAGGCGGCGGAAGCCCGGTTGCAGGCGGCAAGTGGCTATATCGAATCCGGCCAGCTGGAGCGTGCCAAGGCTCATCTCGACAAGGCCATGCAGCATCAACCGGACAATGCCAACGTCCAGTCGACCATGGGGTATTACTATTCGCTGGTTGGCGAAAACGAACTGGCCGACAAGCATTTTGAAAAAGCGCTGAAACTGAATCCACGCAATCCGTCGGTGCTGGATTTGTACGGCGTCTATTTGTGTCGGCAGGGCAAGTACAGCAAGGCGCAGGAATTGTTTGAACGTGCCATGGCCATACCGTCGAATCCGCAAATGGCCTCGGTGCTGGAAAACGCCGGTCTGTGCGCGATGCGCAGTCAGGCAACGGCAAAGGCCGAGGAGTATTTCCGGCGCGCCCTGCAGCACAATCCCAAGCAGCCGCAAGCGCTGCTGGAAATGGCCAACAGCGAGTTTCAGTACAAGCGTTATGAGCGGGCCAAGGGGTATTGGGATCGCTATGAAGCGGTCGGCCGCGACAGTCCCCGTTCGCTGTGGGTAGGTATTCAGATTGCACATGTGTTGAGTGACAAGGACAAAGTTGCCAGCCTCGGACTCAAACTCGAACAGCTGTTCCCGGATTCGGAAGAAGCTGGTCTCTACGCAGACAAAAAACAACAATGGCGGAAATGACAAACGAGACCAACGTCGCGCCGGCACCGGCCATTGGCCCGGGCGCACGACTCAAGACAGAGCGGGAAGCGCAGCAGCAGTCGATCGAACAGGCAGCGCGGCACTTGCGGCTGGATACGCCGACTGTCGCCGCTATCGAGGCGGACCAGTACCCGGCCCATGTGCCGGGGACGTTCATGCGCGGTTATTTGCGCGCCTATGCCAAGTGGTTGGATTTGCCCGCCGATGAGATCGTTGCGGCGTACAACACGCGCCATCCGGATGAAGCGACGCTGGCGGGTTTGAAGACCCTGCTGCCGTTGCCGGAAAGCGGTCGCAGTGGTGGCGGCAAATGGTTGCTTGGCACGCTGACCGTCCTGTTGGCGGTGGTGTTCGTCGGTGCGATTGTGCTGTTCATGCCCGGTGACTGGTGGAAGCAGATGACGGCTTCCACTGCCAGCACGGAAACGGCCGGGCCAACTTCCGTCGAGCCAGAACCTGCGGCGGTGACCAGCGGTGAACTGACCCTGCAACTGGCACCGGAAGAACCGCTGCCGGCTGCAGTTGATGCCGAGGTACCGGCTGAACCGGCAGCAAAGCCTGCGGCGGTTGCCGGTAGTGTGGCGCCGCCGGCGTCGAGCACTGCCAGCAAACCGGAGACAACCGTCAGTGCACCGGTGCCGGATATCGTCACGGCAGCTGGCGAAGTGTTGGAATTTGTTTTTGATGAAGACTGCTGGATTCGGGTGACCGATAGCAGTGGTGCCGTACTTTCGGTCGGCATCAAGGAGAACGGTCAGCGCATTCGGCTCAGTGGCGCGGGACCGCTGACAGTGGTGCTGGGTAATCCCGCCGGGGTTGAATTGAAGCACAACGGCCGACCGGTGGACTTGTCGGGCTATCCGAGTGAGCGGCCGGCCACCTTGACCATCAAGCCGTTGGTAAACGAGTGAACGGCGTACAGGATCGCGGAGCATGAAAGGGCAGTCATGGATCGTCCGGCGCAAATCGCGCCAGATTCGGGTCGGCAATGTGCTGGTTGGCGGCGATGCCCCGATCAGTGTGCAAAGCATGACCAATACCGAAACGACCGACGTCGAGGCAACGGTGGCGCAGATTGTCCAGCTCGCCAATGCCGGCGCCGACATCGTCCGCGTTTCGGTGCCGACCATGGATGCCGCCGAAGCGTTCCGCCTGATCAAGCAACGCTCGCCGGTGCCATTGGTGGCCGACATCCATTTTGATTACCGCATTGCATTGAAAGTGGCGGACTACGGGGTCGACTGCCTGCGCATCAATCCGGGCAACATCGGCAAGGAAGAGCGGGTGCGGGCCGTGGTCGATGCTGCGCGCGACAAGGGCATTCCGATCCGTATCGGCGTCAACGCCGGCTCGCTGGAAAAAGACATTCAGGAAAAATACGGTGAGCCGACCCCGGAAGCGCTGGTTGAGTCGGCGTTTCGCCACGTCGACATTCTCGACCGGTTGAATTTCCACGATTTCAAGCTGAGCCTGAAATCGTCGAATGTGTTCATGGCGGTCAGTGCCTATCGATTGATTGCCAAGCAGATCGACAACCCGTTGCACCTCGGCATTACCGAGGCGGGGGCGTTCCGAACCGGCACGGTCAAATCATCGGTCGGGCTCGGCATGCTGCTCGCGGAAGGCATTGGCGACACCATCCGGATTTCGCTCGCGGCCGATCCGGTTGAAGAGGTGAAAGTCGGCTGGGACATCCTGAAGTCGCTTGGCCTGCGCAACCGGGGCGTCAACATCATTGCCTGCCCGACTTGCTCACGCGCCGAATTCGATGTGATTGGCACGGTCAACGAGCTGGAGCGGCGCCTGGAAGATGTTCGCGAACCGCTCGATGTCTCGGTAATCGGTTGTGTCGTCAATGGTCCCGGTGAAGCCGGTGAAACCGATGTCGGCCTGACCGGTGGCTTCAGTGGTTCCATGCTGTATTTCGACGGCGAGAAGCACGAGAAAATTCCGAACAACGACATCATTGACCGGCTGGAGAAGGCCGTACGCGGCAAACTGGCCGAGCGGGAAGCGCAACATGCTGCGGCCGCCAAAGGTGCCGAGCGACTGGCGGTTAAAAACGCCTGAAAATGAATTAATGCGGTGATGACAGGTTCAGCGTTGTCACGCCAATGTTAGTGGAAACGAACTTGAGTAAAACCATTCAATCCGTGCGCGGCATGAACGATCTGTTGCCGACACAAAGTCCAAGCTGGCAACGGCTGGAGAGCAGCCTGCGGGCGCTGATGGCCCGTTATGGTTATGACGAGATCCGGATGCCGGTCGTCGAGAAAACCGAGCTGTTTGCCCGCGCAGTCGGCGAGGTGACCGATATCGTCGAGAAAGAGATGTACACCTTTCTTGATCGGGAAAAGGAATCGCTCAGTTTGCGGCCGGAGGGTACTGCCTCCTGCGTGCGTGCCGGTATCGAGCATGGCTTGCTGTACAACCAGGAACAGCGACTCTGGTACATGGGCCCTATGTTCCGCCATGAGCGGCCGCAGAAAGGCCGTTATCGCCAGTTCCATCAGCTTGGTGTCGAGACCTTTGGTATTGCCGGCCCGGATGTGGATGCCGAACTCATCATCATGACCGCGCGGCTCTGGCGTGAGCTCGGCTTCGCCGACAAAGTTGAGTTGCACTTGAACTCGCTTGGCTCGAACGAGGCCCGTAAAGCCTATCGGGAAAAGTTGGTCAGCTATTTGCGTCAGCACGAAGCCGTGCTGGATGAGGACAGCAAACGCCGGTTGGAAACCAACCCGCTGCGCGTACTCGACAGCAAGAATCCGGCTGTGCAGGCGATTCTGAAAGACGCCCCGCAACTGATCGACAGTCTTGATGCCGAGTCGCAGGCGCATTTCAATGGTTTGAAGAGTCTGCTCGATGCGGTGGGGATCCGATATGTGGTCAATCCGCGTCTGGTGCGGGGGCTGGATTACTACAACCGTACGGTGTTCGAGTGGATGACCGACGCGCTCGGTGCCCAGGGCACCATTTGTGGCGGCGGTCGCTACGATGGACTGGTCGAGCAGCTCGGTGGTCACGCGACGACTGCCTGCGGCTTTGCGATGGGGCTGGAGCGCATCGTGCTGCTGTTGGAAACCGTGCATGGCGAGCCGGCCGCCGCATCGGCTGATGTCTTTGTCGCCGCGCTTGGCGAGCGGGCCGAGCAGGCCGTGTTTCCGCTCAGCGAGCAGCTCCGTGACGCCATACCGCAGTTGCGGCTGGTGCAGGGGCATGGCGGCGGCAACCTGAAGAAGTTATTGAAGCGCGCCGATCGCAGTGGCGCCCGGTTTGCCGTCATCGTGGGTGACAGTGAGCTGGAGCGCGGCGTGGTGGCGGTCAAGCCACTGCGCGGTGACGGTGACCAGGCCGATGTTCCGGTGGTCGGGTTGGTGAACCATTTGCAAAACCTTCTCTCGAACTGACCGGCACACCGGATTGGTTTGAGCCAAATTGATTTGTCCTTGAGGAGCAGAACGTGGACGTTTTTACGACCGAAGAACAACAACTCGAAGCATTGAAAAACTGGTGGCGTGCCAATGGCACCTCGGTTCTGCTTGGCGCTGCACTGGGTCTGGCCGCCATCGGCGGCTGGAAGTTCTGGCAGCAGCATACGGCCACGACCGCAAGCCGCGCGTCCGATGCCTATGAGACGGCGATCAAACTGGCCGATGACGCCAGCAAGCGTGCCGAATTCAAGCAAGCCACCGAAGTGCTGGTCAGTGAACATGCCGGCACGGCGTATGCCCAGTTTGGTCAGCTGTACCTCGCCCGTGAAGCGGTGCGTGACAACGATTTGCCGCGGGCTGCCAGCTTGCTGCAGGCGGTTGCAGACAAGCCGGAACACGAGGCCATCGGTCATGTCGCCACCCTGCGCCTGGCACGGGTCAAGTTGGCTCAGGGTGAGGCCGAGGCGGCACTCAAGCTGGTCGACATCAGTGCTGACAAAGCCGGTGCCTACCAGAACGCCTATGCGCTGGTGCGTGGTGACGTGCTGACCGCACTCAATCGCCAGGCCGAAGCCAATGCAGCCTATCAGGCGGCGAGCGGCGAACAGGGCCTGTTGGCACAAGATCCGGCCCTGAAACTGAAACTCGAAGCCAGTGCCCTGCCGGCACTGACGGATGCCGCCAAATGATGAGCTCCCTGCGCGCCGGTTGGCGTCCGCTGCTGTCTGGCATGGTGCTGGCCGTGCTGTTGGTGGCGTGCGCCGGTGAAGATGAAGACGAGATCGTCATTGCTCCGGTGCCGGATATTCAGCCGCAATTTGAACCGGAAATGGTGTGGTCCAAAACGGTTACCACCACCGTTGGCGAAGACGTGTCGAATGCGCTGGGTGATTTCTGGCATTTGATCTGGCCATGGTCGGATGCACCGGGCAAAGATCGGCCAGTCGAAGGCATTCTGGCGCCGGATCTGTATCCGGTGGTTTACGATCAGCGTATCTACGTCGCCAATGGCGAAGGCCTGCTGGTGGCACTGGATCGCAACGGCGATGAATTGTGGCGCTACTGGGTTGGTGACCGCCTGTCCGGTGGCATGAGTGCCGGTGCCGGTCTGTTGGTGGTGGGTACGCCGGAAGGTGAAGTGCTGGCGCTCGATGCCGCGACGGGTGCCGAGAAATGGCGCAATCTGGTGTCGTCGGAAGTGATCTCGCCACCGGCCATCGGCGAAAACCTGATTGTGGTGCGCACGGTGGACGGCAAGCTGTTTGCGCTTGATGTGGATACCGGTGAGCGCAAATGGTTCTCGGACCGCAACGTGCCGCTGTTGACCCAGCGCGGTACCAGTTCGCCACTGATTGGCGGCGGCATTACCGTGGCCGGTTTCGACAATGGCAAGGTCGCGGCCTTCCGGCTCGACAACGGCCAACCGCTGTGGGAAAAGCGGGTCGGCCAGCCGACCGGTCGATCGGAGATCGAGCGCATCGCTGACGTCGATACCAATCCGGTGGTGTTCGGCACCGTGATGTATGCCGCCAGTGTCAACGGTTCGATCATCGCGGTTGACCTGCGCAACGGCGAAACGCTCTGGCAGCGCGAGCTGTCCACCTACCGCAATCTCGCCATCGATGCAGAAATGCTGTTCGCCAGCAATGCCCAGGGCCATCTGGTTGCGCTGGACCGGCGCAACGGGTTTGTGGTCTGGACACAGAAGGCGCTGGAAAACCGCCAGTTGAGCGCACCGGCCCTGATCGGCGATTTTGTCGTGGTCGGGGACATGGAAGGCTACCTGCATTTCATGAAGCGGGATGACGGCAGTTTTGTGGCGCAGACCAGCGTCGACAGCGACGGCCTGCAAACTCAGCCGCAGGCGCTGGATCGGCAATTACTGGTCTATGATCGCTCGGACACCCTGCATCTGTTGACGCTGCCTTGAGTTTGTCCACCGGGCGCTGAAGCGCCCGGTGTTGTTTTTCCGGCTGGTACGAGTCGGTACTCGGCTGGCGTCAGTGCTGACGCCAGTTTTGCTTTTCTCTTCTTGTTTGAGTCTTGTTCCATGTTGCCTGTCATTGCTTTGGTTGGTCGCCCGAATGTCGGTAAGTCGACATTGTTCAATCAGCTGACCCGGACCCGTGACGCGCTGGTCGCGGACATGCCGGGCTTAACCCGCGACCGCAAATACGGGCGCGCCCAGCTGCGTGATCGAATGGCGATCGTCATCGATACCGCCGGTATCACCGGTGAGGAGGAGGGCATCGATGAAGCGATGGCCAAGCAGTCACGGCTGGCAATGGAAGAGGCCGATCTGGTGCTGTTGCTGTGCGACGCCCGGGATGGCCTGACTCCGATCGATGAGCAAGTGGCGCGCGAATTGCGCACCATGAACAAGCCCACGTTGTTGGTGGTCAACAAGATCGATGGCTTGAATATCGACATGGTGTTGCCGGAATTCTTCGCGCTCGGTCACGGCGAACCGCAACCCATCGCCGCCGCCCATGGCCGCGGCGTGCTGCAGATGATCGATGCGGTGTTGGACCGCCTGCCTCAGGCGCCCGAGCTGACTGCGGAAGAGCGGGCGGCACAGGGCATCAAGATGGCGATTGTCGGCCGCCCCAATGTGGGCAAATCCACACTGGTCAACCGGATGCTGGGTGAGGAACGGGTGCTGGTGTTTGACATGCCCGGAACCACCCGCGATTCAATCTACGTCGAAATGGAACGGCGCAATACCAAGTACACCCTGATCGACACGGCTGGCGTGCGCCGGCGTGGCAAGGTGTTTGAAGCGGTCGAAAAATTTTCGGTGGTAAAAACCCTGCAGGCGATTGATGACGCGCATGTCGTCATCCTGGTGATGGACGCCAAAGAGACCATCACCGATCAGGATCTGCACCTGCTGGGTTATGTCATGGATACCGGCCGTGCGCTGGTGCTCAGTGTCAACAAATGGGATGGCCTTGACAGCGATCAGCGCCAGAACATCAAGGACGAGATCGACCGCCGCCTGGGTTTTGCCGATTTCGCCCGCCTGCACTTCATTTCGGCGTTGCATGGCACCGGGGTCGGCGATTTGTTTGATTCGGTACACGAAGCCTATGACTCGGCCCACCTTGATGTGCCGACCAGCAAGATGACGGACCTGCTGGAGCAGGCGCAAGCCGAGTTTCAGGCGCCGCTGGTCAATGGCCGCCGGGTCAAGATGCGTTACGCCCACCTGGGTGGCCACAACCCGTTTCTGGTGGTCATTCACGGCAATCAGGTGTCGCGCTTGCCGATGCATTACCAGCGCTACCTGATCAACTATTTCCGCAAGCGGCTGAATCTGATTGGTGCGCCGATTCGGCTTGAACTGAAAGATGCCGACAATCCGTTCAAGGACCGCAAGAATGCGCTTAGTGATCGGCAGGTTGAGCGTCGCCGCCGCCTGGTTCGCAATCGCAAGCGCAACGAAAAATAGATCGCGCTGCAAGCAGGCGCCAGCCATGGAAAACAAAAGAGGCCGCATAGCGGCCTCTTTTGTTTTGGTCGACTTTTTTCCGAGGCTTGCGCTCAGGCTTTCACCTTGTCGACGATGTCCTGCAGCTTGCCGGCTACCTGATTCAGCTGACCCGCAACGCCGGCCGACTGTTGGGCATGTACGGCACTTTCGCGTGAGCTGTCGGCGATGCCGTTGACGTTGCGGGTGATGTCATCGACAACCGTGCTCTGTTCCTCGGCCGCGGCTGCGATTTGAGTGTTCATGTCGCGGATTTCAGCCACTGCCCGGGTAATGTGCTCCAACGCGGCGCGGGCCATTTCCGACTGTTCGGCGCTTTCCCGGGTGCGCGAATTACCCTGTTCCATGGCGTTGGCGGCACTGGTCGCGCCGCCTTGCACATTCTGGATGATCTGCTGGATCTCGCTGGTCGAATCCTGGGTGCGCTTGGCCAGGTTGCGGACTTCATCGGCGACCACGGCAAAACCGCGCCCCTGCTCGCCAGCACGCGCGGCTTCAATCGCGGCGTTCAGCGCCAGCAGGTTGGTTTGCTCGGCGATTCCTCTGATGACTTCCAGCACCTGGCCGATGTTCTTGGTGTCGTCGCGCAGTTTCTGCACCAGTTCGCCGGCCCGTGCCATTTCATCAGCCAATTGCTGTGAGACCGTGGTTGAGCGCTCCATCTTGGTCAGCGCATCGCTGGCAGATTGATTGACGGCTTCGGTGGCCTGCGCCGTGCTGGAAGCATTCTTTGCCACCTCTTGCACCGTGGCGGCCATTTCGGTCAGCGCCGTTGCTGCCTGGTGAATCCGATGTTCGGCATCGCTGGCATTGCTGGACAGTTCCTGGGCGGCACGGGTGATATGGCCGGCTGAGCCGCCGATTTCGCGTGAGGCGGTCTGGATATCACGAATCAAGCCGCCGATGAACAGCCGCTCCTGTTCCATGTCGGCTGCCATCTGGCCCAGTTCGTCATCGCCTTCCGGTGGAATGCGCTGCTGAAAGTCGCCATTGGCCATTTTGCCCATGTGTTCAAACAACCGGCGGGTGCGATCAACAATCAATCGGTTGGTCATGATCTGCAGCAAGACAATGACGGCGATGGAAAATCCGACCACCACCGTGATGACAATGGTCTGGGCCGTTCCGGCAGAGGCACTTTGCGTGGCGATTTTTTCGGTCAGATCTTTTTGCAGTGCGCTCAGTGTTTCGGATGCAGCCCGATCAATACCCTTGACGGCCTTGTCGCCTGCCGCCGAGTCGTACCCGGCAGCTTCGAAGGCACGGAATCCGTCTTCATACTTGCGCCGCATTTCTGTGTGTTCGCTGATAAAGCGGCCCAACAGATCGGCGTCTTCTTTCAGACCAAACTCAGTCAGGTGTTTCTGTAACTCGCGCGACGTGCTTTGAACTTTGTCGGCTTCACTGTTGAACTGGCCCCAGTATTTGTTGCGGGCGTCATTGTCCTTGCCGCGCAGCAAGACGTTCTTCCATTCCTGCACCTGGGTCTTGAAAGCCGTTGATACTTCGCCAACGTGATTGCTGAGCTCGAGCCCGCGGCGAAGGCTGCTGACATGGCCGCCGAGGATGGTCAGGCCGACCAGAGAGGCGAGTACCAGCACCCCAAAGCCGCCGCCGACCACCAGCAACAATTTTTTGCCCAAACTGCTTTTTGGAACGCCCATGATGATCCCGCTGCCTCCGGCCGCAACTGCTCGTTGGTGAAATTCCGATCAAGCGTAGTTCTGTTGGCCGAAACTGCAATGCGGCAAGGCTTTGCCAGTGCACGTGAAAACGTGTCGGGAGTTTTCAGATTCAGGGTGCGGGTGGGGCGGGCGCCAGAAACAGTGCCGGATTGACCCGAGCGCCGTTGAGACTGACCGAGAAATGCAGATGGGCACCGGTCACCCGTCCGGTCGCACCGACGATGCCGAGCACCGTGCCGGCGGTTACTGTGTGTTCCGGCTTGGCATCAATGCGGTCAAGATGACAGAAAAGTGACAGCAGGCCGCCACCGTGATCAAGGATGACGGTGTTGCCGTTGTAATAGAAGTCACCGGTGACGACCACCGTGCCCGCCAGCGGTGCAATGACTGGCGTACCGGTCACCGCAGCGATATCGAGCCCGGAATGCGGGCTGCGCGCTTCCCCATTGAACACACGGCGCAAACCAAAGGAGCTGGACAGTGGCCCCGGTGTCGGTTGACGCATCTGCAGTTGAGTGGGTAATGGCAGGCTGAACCGGGCAAAGGCTGCCTGCATCAACGCCTGCTCGCGGGCAATGCGTTCGGCATCGCGGGGATCCGGGTTGACGAATTTGGGTTCGACTTTGAGCGGTTGGGTCGCATAGGCCTTGTCCGTGACGCTGAACGCCAGCGGCTGGCCGTCGACGGTAAGATCATGGCTGCCGACCGCAGCCGACAGCGGTAAACCCACCACAGCCAGCCAGCGTTCCGCTTGTGCCACCACCAGCACCGGCTTACCGGTATAGGTGACGGTCGGCATCGCCTGCTCGGCATTGCCAACGTCCAGCAGGGCGACTCCGCCCGGCACCCGCTCTTCCCGTGGCAGCAATGACTCAGCATCGGCTGGTGCCGGCAGTGCCACCAACAGACCGACAACACTGGCGAAAAGACAGCTTAGTGGCTTAGGTATCATCGGTCAGTGACTCATCCCGCTCGACCCGGCTTACCACCCGCCGACCCGGAATCCGGGTCTCCAACTGTGTGCCGGCCGGCAAGATCCGATGCTTGTGCAGCAAGTCACCGCCGGGCAAGACCCGGGTAAGGCTGTATCCGCGACTGAGGGTGGCGAGCGGGCTCAAGGTGCTCAATTGGCCTGCGGCCGTGGCGAGCCGGGTCCGGCGCAGTTCGGTCGCTCGGTGGCTGGACAGCAGCAACCGGCGTTGCAATCTTTCCAGCTGATGCCGGGCCTGAGCCAACCGGATGGCCGGTGCAACGGCCTGCAGCCGGGCTTCCTGATGGCGCAGGGCGAGTCGGGCCAATTGGCCGCGCCGGGCGCTGGCGCTCAGCAAACGGGCACGAAGTTCATCCAGGCGCTGAGCACGGCGCGCCAGTAACCGCTCTGGGGTGGGTAAGCGGTCACTCAGGCTGAGCAGTCGCTCGCGTCGCTGTCGCAGGCCACGGATCAGGCTTTGCAGCTGGCGATGATGTAGCTGGCTCACATGGCGCAACAGGGCATCGCGATCGGGCGACAGCAGTGCGGCGCCAGCCGACGGGGTCGGTGCCCGCCGGTCGGCGACGAAGTCGGCAATGGTGAAATCGACCTCGTGACCGACCGCCGACACCACCGGAATACCGCTGCCCGCAATTTGCCGAGCCAGCTTCTCGTCGTTGAAACAGAACAAATCTTCCAGCGAACCGCCGCCACGCGTCAGCAACAGCACGTCGCACTCGGCCCGTCGGTTGGCCGCTTTCAACGCGGCGATCAAGGAGGCGGGCGCCTCGGCGCCCTGTACCACCGCCGGGTAGATGATGACGTTGATGAACGGAGCCCGTTTGGCCAGCACGCTCAGCACATCGCGGATGGCAGCCCCGGTCGGCGAAGTAATGACGCCGATGGTGCTCGGGTGTTCCGGCAGGGGCCGCTTGCGCTCGGCACTGAACAGGCCTTCGTCGGCCAGCTTCTGTTTCAGCTGTTCGAATTTCTGCTGCAGGGCGCCGAAGCCGGCCGGCTCCAGGTATTCGCAGACCAGCTGAAAATCGCCGCGCGGCTCGTACAGGGTGACCCGGGCCCGGACCAATACCTTGTCGCCATCCTTCGGCCGGTAGCTCAGCAGCTGGTTGCGGTTGCGGAACAGTGCCGACCGAACCTGGGCGCCTTCATCCTTCAGGGTGAAGTACCAGTGACCGGATGGCGGGGCGGAAAAATTCGAGATCTCGGCTTCCAGCCAGAGCAGGCCGAAGTCCTGCTCCAGCACCCGTTTGGCACGGCTGACCAGCTCGGAAACGGTGAAAACCTTGCGGGCTGAGGTCATGAGCGGGTCGACTTTATGTGCGGGCCAAGATCAGGGATGGCATGGGTGCTGTGACGGCCTTTTCGCAGCGCTGGCGGCAACCCCGGTGCCACCCCAAAGCAGCCGGGGCCGCCTCAACGGTGCCGCGCAGGACAACCGCGCGGTTGGTACTGGGGTGTCAAACCTGCTTATTTTCAGCTATTGCCGGTGGCTTGGCGAGCGATAAGTTTGCGGTCAGCGAGCCGTGGGCGATGTGACAAGCGGTGAGGGAAGACGTTATAATTCCGCTTTGCTATTGCCAGCGGGGTTTTGAGTAATCATGCGGATTATCGGTGAAGCGCTGACGTTTGATGACGTGCTTTTGGTGCCAGCGCACTCCACAGTACTGCCACATCAGGCCGAACTCAAGACTTTATTGACCCGCGAGATCCAGCTCAACATTCCGCTCGTGTCCTCCGCCATGGACACGGTCTCGGAAGCGCGGCTCGCGATTGCCCTGGCCCAGGAAGGTGGCCTCGGTTTCATTCACAAAAACCTGACCGTCGAAGATCAGGCCGAGCATGTTCGCAAGGTCAAGAAATTTGAAAGCGGTGTGGTCAGCGATCCGATTACGGTTACGTCGCGCACGTCCATTCGCGAGTTGAAAGCGCTGACCGCCAAGCACGGCATTTCCGGCGTGCCGGTGGTCGATGGCGATGATCTGGTCGGTATCGTCACCGGCCGTGATGTCCGCTTTGTGACCCAGCTTGATCAGCCGGTGTCGGCCGTCATGACGCCGAAAGATCGGTTGGTTACCGTGCAGGAAGGCGCCGATCTGGATGAGGCGCTGCACCTGATCCACAAGCACCGTATCGAGCGCGTGCTGGTGGTCGACAAGCAATTCCGGCTGAAAGGCCTCATCACCGTCAAAGACATTCAAAAATCGGCGGACAAACCGAACGCCTGCAAAGATGCCTTCGGCCACCTGCGCGTTGGCGCAGCGGTAGGTACCGGTGCCGATACCGATGATCGCGTAGCCGCACTGGTGCATGCCGGCGTTGACGTGATTCTGGTCGACACTTCGCATGGTCATTCGCAGGGCGTGATCGACCGCGTTCGCAAAATCAAGCAGATGTACCCGGGCGTCCAGGTCATGGGCGGCAACATCGCCACGGCTGAAGGCGCTCTTGCACTGGCCGAAGCCGGTGCCGATGGCGTCAAGGTCGGGATCGGACCAGGTTCGATCTGCACCACCCGTATTGTCACCGGTGTCGGTGTGCCGCAGATCACCGCGGTAGCCAACGCGGCCGCTGCGCTGAAAGCGAAAGGCATCCCGTGCATTGCCGATGGCGGAATTCGATTCTCGGGTGACATGTGCAAGGCACTGGTTGCCGGCGCTCACGTCGTGATGGTGGGCTCCTTGCTTGCCGGAACCGAAGAAGCACCGGGCGAAGTCGAACTGTTCCAGGGCCGCAGCTACAAGAGCTATCGCGGCATGGGCTCGCTGGGCGCAATGGCACAGCGGCAAGGCTCGGCCGATCGGTATTTCCAAGCCAGCAATGACGCGGAAAAATTGGTTCCGGAAGGTATCGAAGGCCGGGTGCCCTACAAAGGCTCGCTGGTCGCGATCGTGCACCAGATGATGGGAGGCTTGCGCTCCTGCATGGGCTTGACCGGCTGCCGCACCATTGAAGAACTGCGCAGCAAGGCCCAGTTTGTCAAAGTGACCTCGGCCGGCATGCGCGAAAGCCACGTGCACGACGTGCAAATCGTCAAGGAAGCACCGAACTACCGCGTCGATTGAGCACGCGGTAGCAAACCAAATCGGGATCGCAACGCGATCCCGATGTGCTTTCAGCAGGCAGTAAACTGCAGTTACACGCCGAGTGAAAAGCCCGGCACGGATTTTCTCCTACCAGCAAGGCTGTCGACATGAGCCACGATATTCATGCCCACCGCATCCTGATTCTGGATTTCGGTTCCCAGGTTACCCAGCTGATTGCCCGTCGCGTTCGCGAGATTGGTGTCTACTGCGAACTCTGGCCGTACGACGCTGATGAAGCGGCAATCCGAGAGTTCAATCCGCAAGGCATCATCCTGTCCGGCGGCCCGGAATCGGTCACCGAAACCGACACCCCGCGGGCACCGGATTGCGTGTTTGAGATGGGCGTGCCGGTATTTGGCATCTGCTACGGCATGCAGACCATGGCCGCGCAACTGGGTGGCCGGGTTGAAGGTGGCCATGCCCGCGAGTTTGGCTACGCTGCGGTCCGCCTGGTTGGTGATACCGATTTGCTGCATGGCATTGAAGATCATGTCAATGACAAGGGCAAAGCGGTGCTCGATGTCTGGATGAGTCACGGCGACAAAGTGGTCGAGATCCCGCCGGCATTCGAGATCGTTGGCGAAAGTGACAACTGCGCCATCGCCGTGATGGCCGATGAAGGCCGCAAATTCTATGGCGTGCAATTCCATCCGGAAGTCACCCACACCCATCAAGGCGGTCGCATTCTCGAGCGCTTCGTCCGTGACATCTGCGGCTGCGACAAGAACTGGACCTCAACCAACATCATCGACGATGCCATCACCACGGTGCGCAAACAGGTCGGTACGGATGATGTGATCCTCGGCCTGTCGGGCGGGGTGGATTCGTCAGTGGTTGCCGTGCTGTTGCACCGCGCGATCGGCAAGCAGCTGACCTGTGTATTTGTCGATCACGGGTTGCTGCGCCTGCACGAAGGTGATCAGGTGATGGCAATGTTTGCCGAGCACCTCGGCATCAAGGTCATCCGGGTCAATGCCGAGGCGCGCTTTCTCGCGGCCTTGCAGGGTGTTGCCGATCCGGAAGCAAAGCGGAAGGTCATCGGAAAACTGTTCGTCGATGTCTTTCAGGAAGAAGCAGCCAAGCTGCCGCGCGCCAAATGGCTGGCGCAGGGCACCATCTATCCGGATGTGATCGAATCGGCCGGCGCCAAGAGCGGCAAGGCCCATGTGATCAAGTCACACCATAACGTCGGTGGTTTGCCAAAAGACATGAAGCTCGGTTTGGTTGAACCGTTGCGTGAGCTGTTCAAGGACGAAGTTCGCAAAGTTGGTCTGGAACTCGGCCTGCCTTACGACATGCTTTATCGCCATCCCTTCCCGGGCCCGGGCCTGGGTGTGCGCGTGCTGGGCGAAATCAAGAAAGAGTATTGCGATCTGCTGCGCAAGGCCGATGCGATCTTCATTGAAGAGTTGCGCAAGGCCGACTGGTACCACAAGGTCAGTCAGGCGTTCGTCGTGTTCTTGCCAGTCAAATCGGTTGGCGTGATGGGCGATGGCCGCCGCTATGATTACGTGGTCGCGGCCCGCGCCGTGCAAACCATCGATTTCATGACCGCGAAATGGGCACATCTGCCGTATACGCTGCTGGAAACCATTTCCAACCGCATCATCAATGAAGTGCCGGGCATTTCGCGGGTGGTGTACGACGTGTCCGGCAAGCCACCGGCAACCATCGAGTGGGAATGAAGACTGACCGGACATCATGACGGCGCAGTTATCACTGGCGGGGGTTGCCGCGTCGGTTTGTACCGACCGGTTGTTCTTTGCCGTGTTTCCGCCAGCTGAGCTGGCGGAAGATATTCATGCCAGGGCAGTGCAGTGGTGCCGGCGACATGAGTGGCGTGGCCAGCATGTTGCCGCAGCGCGCCTGCACGTGACCTTGCAACATGTCGATGATTACGCCGGCTTGCCGCCCGATGTCGTCCGCGCTGCGATCCGTGCCGGTGATGCCCTACAAGCCGAAGCGGCGGAACTCTCGTTCGATGAATTGGCACGATTCGGCGATTCTGTACGTAAACCCTTATTGGTTCTGCGTGGACGAGATGGCATTCCGGGAGCAGTAAAGTTGCAGCAGCAACTGCTGCCGGCACTCCGACGCCAGCTGCCTTCGCTTGCGATACCTGCAACGTATACGCCGCACATGACCCTGTTTTATCCCGAGGCGGGCCAAACCGAGCGGCTTGCCGAACCTCAGAGCATTTCTGCGGTCCGGTGGCGGGCAGAGGAATTGGTGTTGGTGCACAGTCTGCTCGGCCAGACAAAGCACATTCCCTTGGCGCGTTGGAAATTGAAGTCATGACAAATGCCCAGTCGGAAACCGCTAGCCAGGACGAATTCTGGATGCAGCAGGCGCTGGCTTTGGCGGCGCGAGCAGCCGAAGCGGGTGAGGTGCCAGTCGGTGCGGTGCTGGTGCGAGGTGGCGAAAAAATTGCGGAAGGATGGAACCAGCCGATCGCGTTGAATGATCCGACGGCCCATGCCGAGATTGTCACGCTGCGCGCTGCGGCGCAGGCACTCGGTAACTACCGACTCAACGACTGTACCCTCTATATCACCCTTGAGCCGTGCCCAATGTGTGCTGGTGCGCTGGTGCATGCGCGGGTCAAGCGGGTCGTTTATGGTACCGCTGATGACAAGGCCGGTGCGGCAGGCAGCGTGATGCAGGTGCTGAGGCACCCGCAATTGAATCACCTCTGTCAGGTGACGGCCGGGGTACTGGCCGCGCCGGCCAAGGCGCAACTCGCCGAGTTTTTTGCGGCACGTCGCAAGCCAAACGAAGCACGCTGAAGATTGAATCCTTTCCCGAACCCAAAAAGACAAAGGCCGCACAAGCGGCCTTTGTCTTTTATGCAACAGAAAAAAAGTCAGTCAGCAACAAAACCTTGCGCCACCGTTGCTGGTGGCAACTGGCCGGCGGCGATGAGCGGCACGGCGACTGGCTCAGCGGTATCGATTGCGGGCAACGGTGACACGCGACGAGCCGGTTCACCGGCCATCCGACGCATTTGGGTGCTGTCGAGCTGATCGGGTAACAGGCGCAGCGTGGCGTAGTAGCGCTGAATGCCGTGAACGAAATGCACCGGCTCTTCACCACGGGCATAGCCGCGCTTGAGGGTTTTGTAGACGGCAGGGTCGCGCAGTTTCGGCAAATGCTTTTTGACATCGTCCCAGCGGTCCGGATTGTCGCCGAGACGCTCGGTCAGGATGCGGGCATCTTCCAGATGGGCAAAGCCGATGTTGTAGGCCGCCAGCGTAAACCAGGTGCGATCCGGCTCGGCAATGCGATCCGGAATGGTGTCATGCATGGTGCGGAAATAATCGGCACCGCCGTGAATGCTTTGTTCCGGGTCGGTGCGATCCGTCACACCCATGCGCTCGGCTGTGTCTTCGGTCAGCATCATGATGCCGCGTACGCCGGTGACCGATACAGCTTCCTCGCGCCAGTGCGATTCCTGATAGGCAATGGCGGCCAACAAACGCCAGTCCAGATCCTGTTTTGCCGCGCGCACGAAATGCGGTTGCAACTCCGGCAACCGCTCCAGCATGGCATCGACGAATTGGCGGCCTTCGTAATAATCGTAGGAGGCAACCGGCTCAATCAGCTCTTCGTACAGGGCGCTGACGGTGCCGTCTTCAATGGCCTCTGCCAGAAACTGATCGGCGCGTTCGGCCAGCGAGTCATCGCTGCCGGGGAACGCCCAGACCCAGGGCTCACTACGGCTCAGCACCAAGCCGGTCATCAGTTCCGGGTGCAGGCTGCGTTCGAGTGCCAGCACCGGTCCCGGCGCCACGGTATAAGCAAGTGTCTCGTCGATGATTTCGGCGAGCAGTTCGCGGTGGCTTTGTTGGCTTTCGGTCCAGAGCAGGGCCGGTTGTTCGGCTTTGGCTTGCAACAGCAGCTCACTGGCGCGGCTGCCGGCGGGCACTTTCAGATCGCCGTCGATCTCATTCCAATGGCGGCCACGGTGGGCGCCATTCTTGAACACCAGCTGATATGGCACTTCCTGGTAGGAACGGGTCTGTTGCAGGCCAGTCAACTGTTCACTGGTCGCCGGAACAGCGATCAAGGCATCGACTTCGCCGCGCAGCAACAGTTCGCGTGCCTGAACGAGCGAATCGAATGGCAGGATTTTCAGCTTCAGCTGCTGGCTGGTGGCGAACTGGCGGGCCAACACCAGATCGGGTGAGGCATCGAAAGCATTGGAGGCGGGCAGCAGGTCGGCGGCAATGGCAACCCGCCATTCTCCCCGCATTGCGACCTGATCCCACTGAGAAGACGGCTGTTCCTGCTGCTGATACCAGCAACCGCCTATGATGACTGCAACGAGCCAGATGGCCCAACTGAACCGACGAACCGTGGAAAACCCCAATTTCACCATCCTGTATGGCCGCCGACGGAAGGGTCGTCCTGACCTTTCCCAGTGGCGAGAGTCGAGGCAATTATGTCGAATACGTCACGTTTTTTCAAGTTATCTAGAAATAGCTGTTAATATTCAACAAGTTAGGTACTGGTCTTAAGTAAGTTTTCAGCCGTCCAAACGGCCTTGCCTACCGTAGTTGACGGCTTTTGCGCTACAATACGCGCCCAATTTTTCCCCTCCATCCGCGCGAGTTCCCACCATGCTGACCCTGCGTGGCGCTCCGGCCCTTTCCGAGTTCCGAAAGGCCAAGCTGCTGTCGTCCTGCCGTGATCGTTCGTCTGCTGTTCAACACGTTTATGCCGAATATGTCCATTTCGCCGACATCAGCGCGCCGCTGACGGTTGACGAGCAGGCAGTGCTCGAAAAGTTGCTGGAGTACGGCCCTAGGCTCGACAAGGAAGCGCCTCGCGGTAGCCTGGTGCTGGTGGTGCCGCGTCCGGGCACCATTTCCCCGTGGTCATCCAAAGCCACCGATATCGCCCGCAACTGCGGCCTCAGCAAGATCAAGCGGCTGGAGCGTGGCATTGCCTACTTCATCAGCGCGGCTGACGGTCTGCCGCTTGATGGCGCGGCGCTGGCCGCAGTCACGCCACGGCTGTTCGATCGGATGACCCAAGCCGCGCTGCACCGGATGGAGGCAGCTGCCGTCTTGTTCGAGGCACATGAACCAAAGCCGTTTACCTCGGTGGATGTGGTCGGCGGTGGTCGTGATGCACTGGTTCGTGCCAACAAGGATTTGGGCCTTGCGCTGGCCGATGACGAAATCGATTACCTGGTTGCCCGTTTCACCGAGCTGAAGCGCAACCCAACCGATGTCGAGCTGATGATGTTCGCGCAGGCCAACAGCGAACACTGTCGACACAAGATTTTCAATGCCAGCTGGACCATCGACGGCGAGTCAAAAGACAAGTCGCTGTTCCAGATGATCAAGAACACCTATGCCCATCATCCGGATGGCGTGTTGTCGGCTTACAAGGACAACGCCTCGGTGATCGAAGGTTTTACGGTCGATCGGTTCATGACCGACGTGCCGACCGGCGAGTACAAATACGTCACTGAACCGACCCACATCCTGATGAAGGTCGAAACCCACAACCACCCGACCGCGATCTCGCCTTACGCCGGCGCCTCTACCGGTGCCGGTGGCGAAATCCGTGACGAAGGCGCGACCGGTCGCGGCTCGAAGCCCAAAGCCGGCCTGACCGGTTTCACGGTGTCGAACCTGCGCATTCCGGGCAGTGTGCAGCCGTGGGAACAAACCGATTACGGCAAACCGTTCCGCATTGTCTCGGCACTCGACATCATGCTCGAAGGCCCGATTGGCGGTGCTGCGTTCAACAATGAATTCGGTCGCCCCAACCTGTGCGGCTATTTCCGTTCATTTGAACAGGCGGTAACAACGACGGAAGGCGTTGAAGTGCGCGGCTATCACAAGCCGATCATGATCGCCGGTGGTCTCGGTAACATCCGTGCTGATCACGTCAAGAAAGGTCAGTTGCAACCGGGCGACAAGATCATTGTGCTCGGCGGCCCGTCGATGCTGATTGGTCTTGGTGGTGGTGCCGCTTCGTCGATGGCGAGCGGTGCCTCGGCCGCCGATCTGGATTTTGCTTCGGTGCAGCGTGACAACGCGGAAATGGAACGGCGCTGTCAGGAAGTGATCGACCGTTGCTGGTCGCTTGGCGATGCCAACCCGATCCGCTCGATTCACGATGTCGGTGCCGGCGGCATTTCGAATGCGGTGCCGGAACTGGTGCATGACGGTGAACTTGGCGGCCGGTTCGAGCTGCGCGAAGTGCCGAATGCGGAGCCGGGCATGTCGCCGGTCGAGATTTGGTGCAACGAAGCGCAGGAACGCTATGTGCTGGCCATTCCGCCGGAAAATCTGCCGCTGTTCGAGAAGCTCTGTGAACGTGAACGGGCGCCGTTTGCCGTACTCGGTGAAACCACTGCCGAGCTGCAACTGACCATTACCGATCGGCAGTTCAACAACGCGCCCATCGATATGCCGATGGACGTGCTGTTCGGCAAGCCACCGCGCATGCACCGTGATGCCAAGTCACGCAAACTCGAGCACAAACCGGTTGCGCTTGATGTCAGTATCAAGGCCATGACCGAGCGGGTGCTGGCGCATCCGACCGTTGCCGACAAATCGTTTCTGATCACCATTGGTGACCGCACGATTACCGGTCTGGTTGCCCGCGATCAGATGGTGGGTCCGTGGCAGGTGCCGGTCGCTGACTGTGCCGTTACGCTGAGCGCCCTGACCGGGTACACCGGCGAAGCGATGAGCATGGGCGAACGCACGCCGGCTGCGTTGATTGACGCAGCGGCATCGGCCCGGATGGCGGTTGGTGAAGCGATCACCAATATCGCTGCGGCCCGCATTGGCAAGTTGTCGGATGTGAAGCTATCCGCCAACTGGATGGCGTCGGCCGGCTCGGCCGGTGAAGATGCCAACCTCTATGCGGCGGTCAAAGCGGTCGGCATGGAGTTGTGCCCGGCGCTGGACCTGACCATTCCGGTCGGCAAAGACTCGATGTCGATGAAAACGGTCTGGCAAGAGGATGGCAAGCAAAAAGCGGTGACCTCGCCGCTGAGCCTGATTATTTCCGCGTTCGCGCCGGTGCTCGATGCCCGCAAGACATTGACTCCGCAGTTGCAGGCGCTCGACACCGATACCAGCTTGCTGTTCATCGATCTGGCCGAAGGCAAACAGCGCCTTGGCGCGTCGGTGCTGGCGCATTGCTTTGACCAACTCGGCAACGAGACCCCGGATGTCGACAACCCCGCCCTGCTGAAGAACTTCTTTGCCGCGCTGCAGACGCTTAATGAGGCGGGTTCACTGCTGGCCTATCACGATCGCTCCGATGGTGGCTTGATTGCCACCTTGATCGAAATGGCCTTTGCCGGTCATTGCGGTATCGAGGTGGATGTTGCCGGGCTTGGCAGCCATCACGCGGCGTTGCTGTTCAACGAAGAGCTCGGCGCGGTGGTGCAGATTCGCACTGCTGATCTCGCCAGCGTTCAATCGGTGCTGAGCCAGCATGGTGTGGCCAACGTGACGCATGTCATCGGCAAGGCCAGCAAGGACCAGCGGGTTCGCATCATGGCAGGTAGTGCGGTGCTGCTGGATGAATCGACCATGGCACTGAAAAAGATCTGGTCGAAAGTCTCCTACGAGATGCAGGTCTTGCGCGACAACCCGCGCTGCGCCGAAGAGGAATACGCCAGCAAGTGTGATGGCGCCAATCCGGGGCTCAAGCCGGTGCTGACCTTCAACCCGGCGGATGACATCGCGGCGCCGTTCATTGCCAAAGGCGTCAAGCCGAAAGTGGCCGTTTTGCGTGAACAGGGCGTCAACGGTCAGGTCGAAATGGCCGCCGCGTTCATGCGTGCCGGCTTCCGCTCCATTGACGTGCACATGAGCGATCTGCTGGCCGGCCGGGTCAGCCTGAAAGACTTCGCCGGTGTTGTTGCCTGCGGCGGCTTCTCGTACGGCGACGTGCTCGGTGCCGGCGGTGGCTGGGCCAAAAGCGTGCAGTTCCATGGCCGCACCCGCGATGAATTCGCGGCGTTCTTTGCCCGGCCGGACAGCTTTTCGCTGGGGGTTTGCAACGGCTGCCAGATGATGGCGCAGCTGAAGGACATGATCCCGGGCGCCGAGCATTTCCCGCGCTTTGTTCGGAACGCGTCCGAGCAGTTCGAAGGCCGGTTCGTCCAGATGGAATTGCCGAAGAGCCCGTCGCTGTTCTTTGATGGCATGCACGGATCGCGCATTCCGGTTGCGGTCGCCCACGGTGAAGGTTATGCCGAAACGGCCACCGCTGCCGATGCGTTGGCGCTGTCGAACAGTGGCCTCGTTGCCGCGCGCTGGGTCGACAACTACGGCAACACCGCCAGCACTTATCCGGCCAACCCGAACGGCTCACCACATGGTATCTGCGCCGTGACCAGTCGCGACGGCCGGGTCACCATCCTGATGCCGCACCCGGAGCGGGTATTCCGCAGCGTGCAGAACTCCTGGCATCCGGCCGAATGGGGTGAAGACGGTCCGTGGCTGCGGATGATCCGCAACGCCCGCCGCTACGTCGGCTAAGGGCCGGCGCGGTCGCGTCACGCAGAAACAAAACGGGGCCGAGTGGCCCCGTTTTGTTTCTTGCCCGTATCGGTCATTGATTGGCTGGAAACAGTATTTTTCAATTGCACAGCCAATAACTGTAATTATTGCCCCGTTGAAATCTCTACACTGCATGCCATATTGATGACCTGTCATGCCGGGCTGTCGCCCTGCTGGAGTCTGGAATGCTCAAGTTCACCTGCTGTGATGCGGTCCGGCAATTTTCTTCGCAGGCCAACGCACAAGTGCTGCGTGGCATTGTTCGCGGGCTGGAAAAGGAATGCCTGCGGGTTACCGCAACCGGTGATTTGGCCCAGACGCCGCATCAGCGCGCGCTCGGCAGCAAGCTGACGCACGAATGGATCACCACCGACTATTCCGAGGCGCTGCTGGAGTTCATTACCCCTCCCTCGACCGATCCGGATTTTCCACTGGCCTTTCTGGACGAGATCCACCGCTTTACCGTTGCCCAACTGGGCGACGAATTGCTCTGGAGCGCATCCATGCCCTGTGTGGTCGGTGATGACAGCACCATCCCGATTGCCGATTACGGCCCGTCCAACAAGGGGCGGTTCAAGTATGTCTACCGCGAGGGTTTAGGTCACCGCTATGGTCGCCATATGCAGACCATAGCCGGTGTGCACTACAACTGGTCGTTGCCGGATGCGTTCTGGCAGGCAATGATGACCGCCTGTGGTTGTGGGGGCATGAGTTTGCGCGAGTACAAGGACAGCCAGTATTTCGCGTTGATCCGCAACTATCAGCGGTACTCGTGGCTGATACCCTATCTGTTTGGCGCCTCGCCGGCGATTTGCCGGTCGTTTGTCAAAGGCAAGAAAACGGATTTGCTCGAATACTCGTCGCGCACCCTGTTTGCGCCGCACTCGACCAGTCTGCGGATGAGCGATATCGGCTATCAGAACAATGCCCAAGCAGGCTTGCAGGTCAGCTTCGATAATCTGCACGATTACACCGAGGCATTGGAGCGTGCCATCAAGACCCCGGATCCGTTTTACGCGGCGATAGGGGTCGAAGTGGACGGCCATTGGAAGCAGCTGAATGCCAATCTGCTGCAAATCGAAAACGAGTTCTATGCCGGCATCCGGCCCAAGCACACGCCGGTGAACGGTGATCGGCCGGCCAAAGTGCTGCGGCAACACGGCATCGAGTATCTGGAAGTGCGGCTGTTCGATCTGGACCCGTTCTCGCCGCTTGGCGTCAATGCCGACATGATGCAGTTTGCCGACGCTCTGCTGTTGATGTGCCTGTTCCGGGAAAGTCCGGCAATCACTGCCCGCGAAGAGGCTGAAAACAAGGAAAACAAGCGTCGGGTGGTGATGCAGGGGCGGCATCCGGATCTGACCTTGCTGCTGCACAACCGCGAGCATGAGTTCGCTACCGTGGCCAATGGACTGTTCGACGACATGGCGCCGTTCGCAGCGATGCTGGATACCGCGTACGGTTCTGATCGGTACAGCAGGACCATGGCCACATTGCGGCAACGTATTGCCGATCCGGACAGCACACCGTCGGCGGCGATGTTGCGCGGCGCCCGCGAGCAGGGTGGTTATTTCATTTACGCCCACGAGCTGGCCCGTCAACACAAGCAGGCATTGCTGGCGCGGCCATTGCCTGCTGACGTTGAACAGAAATTTCGCGCCGAAGCTGAGCGCTCGTTGGCCGAGCAGGCGGAAATTGAAGCAAAAGACACCGGTACGTTTGCGGACTATGTGGCGCGGTATTACGCGTGAGCGGGGAAGGCGGGCAGTCCCATGACCTGTATCGGGAGTGCACTGCCCTCAGCCGCAAATTTCAATTCACCTGTTTGGATACACCATGAGTGAACTCACTATCCGTGCCGCCAACGTCAACGACGTGCCGCAAATTCTCCGTTTTATCAAAGCCCTTGCCGTCTATGAAAAGCTTGAGCACATGGTCGTTGCCGACGAGCAAAAGCTGACAGCAACGTTGTTTGGTGAACGACCAGCGGCCGAAGTGCGGATTGCCGAGTGGCAGCACAAGCCGGCCGGCTTCGCGCTGTTCTTCCACAATTACTCGACCTTTCTCGGCAAGCCCGGCATCTATCTGGAAGATCTGTTTGTGTTGCCGGAGTATCGCGGCAAGGGAATTGGCAAAGCCATGCTGGTTCATCTCGCCCAATTGGCGGTCGACCGGGATTGTGGTCGGCTGGAATGGTCGGTGCTGGACTGGAATACGCCAGCCATCGAGTTCTATAAATCACTCGGTGCGGTGCCGATGGACGAATGGACCATTTACCGGGTTACCGGTGAGGCATTGCCCGCGCTGGCCAAAATGTGAGCAATAGTGGTCGCTAGCTCGGTGCTGCGTACCGCTTTGTAGTGCCCATTTACACTTCGCAACAATCCGGCGCTCAGCGGTCGTGCTGATCGGACAGGCCGGCAGCAGTTGCCTTGGTATTCTCCCCGGCTGTCCTCAAAGGACTGTCCAGGAGAGAAACATGATGCAGCGCACACGCAACCGCCTGTCGATGGCTGTACTGCTGGCCGGCGCGCTTGCCGCACCGGTGGCCACGACCGTAGTTGCCGCCGACAAGCCGTCGCAAACCGCAGCCACCGTCGAGATCCCGTTTGAGCGTTTCACGCTCGACAACGGCTTGACCGTAATTGTCCACGAAGACCGCAAGGCGCCGATTGTCGCCGTCAACGTCTGGTACCACGTGGGCTCCAAGGATGAGCGTCCGGGCAAGACCGGTTTTGCCCACCTGTTTGAACACCTGATGTTCAACGGCACCGAAAACTTCAACGACGAATACTTCGGCCCGTTTGAAAAAGCCGGTGCCACCGATCAGAACGGCACCACCAACTCGGACCGCACCAACTATTTCCAGAACGTGCCGACCACCGCGCTTGATATGGCGCTGTGGATGGAGTCGGATCGCATGGGCCATCTGCTCGGCGCGATCAATCAGGCCAAGCTGGACGAGCAGCGCGGCGTGGTCCAGAACGAAAAGCGGCAGGGCGAGAATCAGCCCTATGGTCGCGCATTCGAGTGGATTCTCAAGGGCGCCTTCCCGGTTGGGCATCCGTATTCCTGGACCGTGATCGGTTCGATGGAAGACCTGAATGCTGCCAAGCTCGACGACGTCCATGAGTGGTTCAAGCAGTACTACGGCGCTGCCAATGCCGTGGTCGTGCTGGCAGGCGATATCGATGTCGCTACTGCCAAGGAAAAAATGCAGAAGTACTTTGGCGACATCCAAAGTGGACCGCCGCTGGTCAAGCGTGAAGCGTGGCTCGCCAAGCGCAGTGAATCCACCCGCGATGTAATGTTCGATCGCGTGCCGCAGTCCCGTATCTACAAAATCTGGAACGTGCCACCGTTTGGCGCCAAGCAGGCTGACCATCTGGATCTGGCGGCTGCCGTGCTCGGTGGTGGCAAGAATTCGCGGCTGTTCAAGACGCTGGTCTATGACAAGCAGATTGCGACCAACGTCGCGGTGTTCAACTGGTCGATGGAACTGGCCGGCCTGTTCATCGTGCAAATCGACGTGGCGCCGGGCAAGGATGCCGCAGAGGCCGAGAAACTCGCCGACGCGGAATTTGCCAAGTTCCTCAAAGACGGTCCGAGCAAGTCCGAGCTGGAGCGGGTCAAGGCCTCGACCGAAGCCGGCTTTGTTCGTGGCATCGAACGCATTGGCGGTTTCGGTGGCAAGAGCGATGTGCTGGCCCAGTATCAGGTATTCCTCGGTGATGCGGGCAAGTTCAAGGACTCGCTGCAAGAGACCCTGTCGGCGAGCGAAAAAGACGTGCACGCGACGGCCAAGCAGTGGCTCAGCAATGGCGACCACACCCTGGAAGTCAGACCGTTCCCAACCTACAGCGCTGCCAAAGAAGGCGCTGACCGCAGCAAGTTGCCGGAAGTCAATTCAACGCCTGACCTGAGCTTCCCGGCGCTGCAACGCGCTGAGCTGAAGAACGGTTTGAAAGTGATCCTGGCCGAGCGCAAGGCGATTCCGGTCATCAATTTCGAACTGCAGTTCGATGCCGGTTATGCCGCTGACCAAGGTGCCAAACTGGGTACTGCCAGCTTTACGATGACCATGATCGATGAAGGCACCAAGAAGCGTACAGCGCTCGAAATCGCGGAAGAGGCCGAACGCCTTGGCGCCAACATCGGTGCCGGTGCCGGACTTGATACGGCTACCGTGTCGCTGTCGGCACTGAAGAAAAATCTCGACAGCTCGCTGGCGTTGTATGCCGATATCGTGCGTAACCCGTCGTTCGCCAGCGAAGAAATCGAGCGCAACCGCGCTCGCTGGATCGCCGGTATCGCGCGCGAGAAAGCCCAGCCGGTACAGATGGCGCTGCGCACCCTGCCGCCGCTGTTGTACGGCGAAGGCCATGCCTACGCGATTCCGTTCACTGGTTCGGGTACCGAAGCCTCCATCGCATCGCTCACCCGTGACGATCTGGTCAGCTTCCACCAGAACTGGCTGCGCCCGGACAACGCCACGCTGATCGTGGTGGGTGATACCACGCTGGCTGAAGTACTGCCGAAGCTGGAAAAAGTGTTCGGTGACTGGAAAGCCCCGGCCACGGCCAAGCCGAGCAAGAACGTCGCCACCGTTGGCCATCCGGCCAAGGCGCGCGTGTTCCTGATCGACAAACCGGGTGCGGTGCAATCGGTGATCATCGCTGGTCAAGTGATGCCGCCGACCAACGTCGAAAACAACCCGGCCCTTTTCACCATGAACGATGTGCTCGGCGGCGCCTTCTCGGCGCGTCTGAACATGAACCTGCGCGAGAACAAGAGCTGGGCATATGGTGCCTACGCACAGTTCCCGGGTGCCCGTGGTCAACGTCCGTACTTTGCTTACGCGCCGGTGCAAACCGACCGTACCGCCGATTCGATCAAGGAAGTGCTCAAGGAATACCGCGAGTACCTGAGCAGCCGTCCGGCCACTGCCGAAGAACTGCAGAAGAGCGTGCTAAGCACCGTCCGCTCGCTGCCGGGTGAGTACGAAACCATGGCTGCCGTGCAAGGCGCAGTCTCGGGCATCGTCCAGTACGGCCGTCCGGACAACTATGTCGAAACCATCAAGCCGAAGTACGAAGCCTTGAAAGTGGCCGATATCCAAGCCGCTGCCAAAGCCGAGCTGAAGCCGGAACAGTTCACCTGGATTGTCGTGGGTGATCTGAGCAAGGTGGAAGACAGCATTCGCAAACTCAACCTCGGTGAAGTGACCGTGGTGGATGCGGATGGGAAAAAGGTTCGCTAAGCGGATCGGCAGGGAACAAAGGGCGCTTCGGCGCCCATTGTTATTTCTGGCTTATCCGATAATGCTGACGGCCATGGCCGTAGTTCGGATGAAACGGCGGTTGGATTTCGCTATGCTGCATCCGGATTAGGTTTGCTACCTTTCCCAGATCAGGTCCTGTCATGGGCCTTTTTAAGGGGCTCTGCCGCCTTTAAGGGCCCTTTTAAGTTAGTTAGTGAGAGTGAGCTAAATGCTGCTGGTTTTAATTTTTGCTTTTTTCGCCATTGTTTTGTTTCTTGGTGCGCTTGTGATTCATCAAAGCATAAAGAAAGAGGGGCGTTGGGGGATTCGTTTTGGTGCTCCACCAGCGTGCCCGCGATGCTTAAACGCGTTGCCAGTGACACGGATTCCCACCGATGAGCACGAGGCTTTGTGGGGTGGGTGGACCTGTGCTTGTGGAGCAAAGCTCGACAAGTGGGGCAAAGAGCGAATGCGCAGGTGACGCCTAAGCCGGTTTAACGGATGGGCGTAGAGTGCGTTCGCGAAGCAATCCTCCATTTTACTTGCGATGCATGGGGCGTGATTCGAAATGGCGGATTGTCGCTGCGCGCCGAATCCACCCTACTTTCACTCCGCTTGTCGTGCCGTGCTCAGCTGCACCATTGCCGCGACCAGCTTTTCCAATCTAGCCTGTTGCTTGCCATCGGCAAACGCGCCCGATTCGGTAAACGCCGTGTCGGCATTACCGACGGTCATCATATCGGGCCAGGTCAGTACGCCGAGACGGCTGACGATATCGCGCAGGTGGTTCAAACCGCGGACGCCACCAAACGGGCCAGGTGAGGCGGCGAGCAGCAACGCGGTTTTGTCCTTAAACGGGACCATTCCGCTTTCACTGCCGTCGGCGCGTGACAGCCAGTCGATGGTGTTTTTCAGCAGCGACGATACCGAGCTGTTGTTTTCCGGCGACGCGATGATCAGCGCTTGATGGCTCTTGAACAGCGCTTTCAGTTTCTTGCCGTTTTCGGGCATGCCGATCGCAGCTTCTTCATCGCCGTGGTAGATCGGCATCGGATAGTCGTTGAGGTCGATGAGGGTGACTTCGGCGCCGGCTTTTTCGGCCGCAGCGGCGGCGAGCCGGGCGAGTTTTTTGTTGAGTGAGTCGCGGCGGGCGCTGCCGGCGAAGACGAGTACTTTAATGGTCATGGTGCGATCCTTGTAGGGTTTCTTCCAATCATCGCTGTGCCGGCTGTGCGCGAGCTTCAGGATCCCCCTCTCCCCAACCCCTCCCCCGCGAGGGGGGAGGGACTAGATGTGCTTTGTGTTGGGGGTCAAGACTTTGCCGTATCAGCCAGTCAACTCGGTATCGATCACAATCTTACCGCTCAGAATTCGGTGGATGGGGCATTTGTTGGCAATGGTGAGCAGTTGTTCGCGTTGGGCCTGATCAAGCTCGCCAATCAGTGTGATGCGTCGGACCAACGTGGTTGTGCCATCGGCAGACTGTTCATCCATTTTTACCTGCACATCCTGCAGCGGCCAACTCTTGCGCTTGGCGTACATATGCAGGGTCAGGGCGGTGCAGCTGCCCAGCGCGGCGCCGAGCAGGGCGTGTGGATCGGGACCGGCGTCGTCACCACCAAGTTCGGTGCCGACATCACTGAACCACTGATGCTGGTTGTACTGAACCTGTTGCTTCAGTTTGCCATCGGGTGCTTTGCGGACGGTGACGGTCATGGTGGTGTCCTTGTCGGGATTCGGGGTATTGATTCGCAAACGGAAGCAGGGATAGCGGGCTGCATCGCGTGAGTGCCCCCACCCCAGCCCTCCCCCTAGCAGGGGAGGGAGAATACTCCTCCCCCTGTGAAGGGGGAGGCCGGGAGGGGGTAGCTGTTGCGCAAAGTCTACCGTGTGACAGGAGCCCTTACTTGCGCTTGTCCAGCGAGAAGGCACCTGCGCCGTATTGCACGACCAGCAACAGACCACCGGCGATCGCCAGGTTCTTCATGAACATGATCATCTGCATTTGATCAGCCGGCTGGTAATGAAAAATCACGGCCGAGATCAGCGTGAAGCCGGCCAGCAGGAAGGCCGCAAGGCGGGCCTGAAAGCCTACCAGCAACAGAAGACCACCACCGAGTTCGGTGAGGATGACGAGCGGCAGCAGTGCGCCCGGTACACCCATGGCGTTCATATAACCCTGGGTGCCGGCATAGGCTTCGGCACCGATTTTGCCGTAGCCGGCCATGATGAAGATGAAGGCAAGCAGGATGCGGCTGGCGAGGTTGAAGTACGGCGAAAATTTGTCAAACAGTGCGTTCATGGTGATCTCCGGTCAAAGTGAAACGTTTATGGGTGCAAGTCAGCTCAAGTCAGCTCAAGTCAGCTCAAGACAGATCAATACAGTTCAAAACAATAAAACAGTTGTTGCTCGTCAGGCGGCCAAATCAAACAACAACACTTCGGCGTTTTGGCCTTGTTCTAGCCGAAGCTGGTCTTCTTCAACAAATTTCAGTGCATCGCCGGCTTGCAGCGCCTGGCCGTTTACCGTGATGCGGCCCTGCGCCACATGCAGGTAGTAAAGCCGGTCACGTTGCAAGGTGCGGGTTTCGGTTTCGCTGCCGTCGAACAGACCGGCCGAAATGGTCACGTCCTGATGTACGGTGACCACGCGTTCGTTGCCCTGACGCGCTGCAATGACTTGCAGATGACCGCGCTTGTCGCTGTCCGGCACCGTGATCTGTTCGTAGCCCGGTTCCAGCCCGCTGCGCTCCGGGAAAATCCAGATCTGCAGAAAGTGCGTCGGCTCATTGTCCGAGGCGTTGAATTCGCTGTGGACCACGCCCGTCCCGGCAGTCATGCGCTGGACATCGCCGCGCCGAATCACCGAGCCGTTGCCCATCGAGTCCTTGTGTTGCAAGCCGCCGGACAGCACATAGCTGATGATTTCCATGTCGCGGTGCGGGTGCGGGGCAAAGCCGCCGCGCGGCGCCACGGTGTCGTCGTTCAGCACCCGCAGCTTGCCGAAGCGGGTGTGGGCCGGGTCCTGGTATTCGGCGAACGAAAAGCTGTGCCAGCTGTTCAGCCAGCCGTGATCGGCGTGACCGCGTTCAGTGGCAGGGCGGAGCGTGATCATCGGACCTCCTTCAGTTTATTTGGGTAACGGGCTGGCGGTGGATTCCGCCGCCAGCCCAGTCGTGCTCGGGATGTGGTGCATCTTATGCCTAAATTTGGCCCAGTTGGCTGAGCGGATTTGACGGCCTCATTCAGATAGACTGAATGAAAACCGTAGGAGCCAACCATGAAACTGACCCTCGATGCCCTGCTGGTGCTCGATGCCATCGACCGCAAGGGCAGCTTTGCCGCCGCCGCCGACGAGATGAACCGGGTGCCGTCCGCAGTGACCTACGTGGTCCGCAAGCTGGAAGAGGACCTCGATGTGCTGCTGTTCGACCGCAGCGGCCACCGCGCCAAGCTGACCGTGGCCGGGCGTGAGCTGCTCGACCAGGGCCGCCAGCTGCTCACCGCCGCCGGCGATCTGGAGTGCCGGGTCAAGCGGGTCGCCACCGGCTGGGAAACCGAACTGCGCATTGCCTATGACACCGTGGTGCCCATCGAAGCGCTGTACCCCTTGCTGGCGCGGTTCTATGCCGAGGGCAATGCCACCCGCATCCGCCTGCAGGAGGAGGTGCTGGGTGGTGCCTGGGAAGCGATGAAATTTGGTCGCGCCGATCTGGTGGTCGGTGCCTCGGGCGAGGTGCCGTCCGGCGTGGAATACAAAGCCACGCCGATTGGTGAAATCGACATGGTGTTTGCGGTGGCGCCAAGTCACCCGCTGGCCAAGGCAAAAGAACCGATTCCGCTCGCCGAGTTGCAGCAACATCGTGTGGTTGCCGTGGCGGATTCCTCGCGCAATTTGCCACCGCGCACGTTTGGTATTCTCGACGGGCAGGACACGCTGACGGTGCCGACCATGCAGGCGAAAATTGCTGCGCAAATCGCCGGCTTGGGTGTCGGCAATGTGTTTCGCCACCAGGCACAATGTCAATTGAACAATGGTGCCTTGATCGAAAAGCAGGTCGAGCGGCCGAGGCCGATTGCACCACTGTACTTGCTGACGCCAAAGCGACTCGATGGCAAGGCGTTGCAGTGGTGGGTGGAAGCGTTGAAAGATCCGGTCTGGTGGCAAGGCTGGACGGCGAGTGCGGCGGCGGCGCCGAAGCGTTAATGTTTTCTCCCTCCCCTGTCAGGGGGGAGAAGGCGGGACTTCAAGTTCGTCAAAGTTGACGAACTTGCCGCCTGAACGACGCCAACTCAGTTGGTGGCTGGATGGGTTGGGGCGTGTACGAGATATTGTTTGCTATCCGACCACTGTTTCGTAATTTGAGAGTGCCGGGTTGCGCCCCGGCGGGCGCCTTACTTTTCTTGCTCGTGCAAGAAAAGTAAGCAAAAGAACACGCCCCAGCGCGCCAGATTCGTGTGGCTGCTTCGGAAACTCCGCCCGTCGCTTCGACGTCAGTGGCTACGGGCACGCATTGATGCGGCATCCTGCCTTATCAGTGCTACGCCGGCTATCCCTGCCGGCGTACCCGGCCACCGACGCCGATTCGCCGGCTGGCGCGAATGGGGACCCCGTTTTCTAGCTGAGTTGGGTGCTTCGGCTTTTTGTTTCATTCGTCATCCCCGCGTAGGCGGGGATCCAGTTGCCGCTCCGTTTCTCAAAGTCTCTGGGTTCCCGCCTACGCGGGAACGACGGTGTTATGTTATGTCCTTACGCGCAGCGTGCCTTTGACCTTCCCGCCCGTTCGACGAGCCGAGCAGCGCAGTGGAGTCTGGGTTAACAGCCCGTAGTGAAACGAAGGGGCGAGGCATGGATGCCGAAGCCTTTTGTGACTGTACAAGGACGTATTGTCACAAAAGCCCCAGACGGAATGAGCAGCACAGGGAACCGTGCGAAGCACGGCTCGGAGCCGGGCATGTTCTTTTGGGTACTTTTCTTGCGCCAAGAAAAGTACCTCGCCCGCCGGGGCGAGACCCGGTAATGTTGCAGTTAGTGAGGTTCGATGAAATGCGGCCCGCTATGGACCATGCTTTGCCTTTTGACATGCGTCCAATTACGTTGCTTCAATAGATACCATGATTTCCACAGTGGCCGAATGGGGCATTTGAATGACAAGTAAAGGACTACTTCAGCTGTTTATCTGGGGAGTTGCATTTGCCGCGCAGACTGCGCTTTGTTCCTCTGCCGTTCAGGACTGTGAGGCCGTGGAAGGTGAAAGGATCGGGGAGGCATATCTTGGTGAAAAACCGAGTAAGAAATTCGGAGTAACTTGGTATGCCAGAGAGCATGAGTTCATCCTCTGTTTTGAGAGGAATAGAGATTTCATGGAGATAATGTCGGTTGGCGCAAATGCGGGCCTTACTATGGCAATTGGTACATGCATGAGTAATGGTGTGCTGGACCAATCCATATTTGCGTTGGCGCGAAGAGGTGAGGAGGATGAGTTCGCTTCACTATTAAATATTTGGAAGTTCGATATAGATTCAGAACGTGTTGTCGAAATTTCGTCAGCTGGTGTGACTTGTTTCGACTATTAGCTCAGCCAAAATTGTGAGCGCTAAAAAAAGGGCGCCAACGGCGCCCCTTTTTAAACTCACTGCAGCCGCGCCGCCCCATCCAATCGCAGCACCGTCCCATTAAACATCCCGTTATCAATAATGTGATTGACCAGTGAGGAAAACTCGTCCGGCTTGCCGAAGCGCGGCGGGTAGGGCACTGATGCGGCCAGCTGGGCGCGGATCTCGTCGGTGACATTGCCGAGCATTTGGGTATCGAACATGCCGGGGGCGATCGCCATCACCCGAATCTTGAGTGAGGCAAACTCGCGCGCCAGTGGCAGCAGCATGCCAACGACGCCGGCCTTCGATGCGCTATAGGCGGCCTGGCCGAGTTGGCCTTCAAACGCAGCGATGGAGGCGGTGTGGATGATCACGCCGCGATCTTCGTCTTCGGCCACGACATTGTTTTGCATGTGGCGGGCTGCAGCTTTGGTCAGCAGAAATGCCCCGATCAAGTTGATGTTGATCACTTTCTGGAAGAACGCCGCTTCCATCGGGCCTTTCTTGCCAAGCACGCGGCCATTGCCGAGGATGCCGGCGCAGCTTACGGCAACAGTGACCGAACCGAAGGCTTGCGCAGCGGCATCTACTGCGGCATCGACTTGTTCGGAATTGCTGATATCGCAGGCAAAGAACCGGGCATTGCTGCCGAGCGTGGCGACGGCTTGCGCGCCTTGTTCGGCGTTTATATCGAGCAGCGCCGCTTTGCCGCCACGGGCAATAATTGATTGGGCAACGGCGAAGCCGAGGCCGCTGGCGCCGCCGCTGATGACGGCGTGGAGGTGTTTGACGGGCATGGTGAAAGTCCTGATCGGTGCGTAAAGGCTGGTTGCCATTCTAGCAGCCATGCCCAGCGCTGACAGCGGCCGGGCATTTTCAGCAATGCAATCCGTTTGCGCTGGCGTTGGTATCCCGGCTTACGGAATGCACGTCAACGCGGGTAAAGCGGCGGCAAGTCTGACGCTTCCGTGCGGGAGCCAGCGGTTGTCCGCGCGCGCGCCAGCGCCGGTACCACCGCGGCCAAGCGGTCGCCCTGCCACTGCTGTGGCGGTGGTCCGTACAGCGCGTGGTTCAATTCTTCAATGGCAGCGGCAGTCTCGCCTTGGTGCTGTTCCGCGAGACGAAGCAGATGGCTGGCGCCGGTTAGTCGCAACAACAGGTCACGGGCTGCCTGTGGATTGTGTTGTTGACAGGCGACGAGCAGATCGCGGGTTGACGGCTGGTCCGGCAGTGACGGCTCGCGGACGGCATTGCGCATGCGCGCCGGCGTACTGCTCCGGTGTTGGCGCCACCACAGCGCCAGCGTGCTGAGCCATAGCAGGGCAAACGCAGCAGCGAGCCACGGCCAGTAGCGCGCAGTGGCATCGCTGGTGACGACGGATTCGGCTGCCGCGGTCGTGGTGACTGGAGTCGAAATCGGTGTGGTCGGTGCAGTGGCCGACTGGGTGGCCGGC
The DNA here is from genome assembly GCA_041914645.1 of Permianibacter sp. GTDB lineage: Bacteria > Pseudomonadota > Gammaproteobacteria > Enterobacterales > Permianibacteraceae > Permianibacter. The sequence continues at coordinate 89,797 of JAYSCY010000010.1, read as the reverse complement.
TTGCTGACCGGGGCCAGCGTGGCTGTCGCTTCGACCGAAATCTGCTGCGGTGGCAGTGATGTGGTTTGTGCCGTGTTGTCGGACAAGCGCCACCACGACAGGCTCAGTGGTGGCAGTGTCTGTTCGCCTTCCTGCAGCGGCACCAGCGCAAATTTTTGCGAGCGGGTGCTACGCAGTCCGGTCGCAGTGATCTGGACCTGATCCTGTGGTTGATCCGGGTAGAGGCGCCAGTGCGGCCCGGCATCGGGTGCCAAAGCAGGCAGCTGCGCCGGCAACAGGCCATCAACGGTCAGCGTCAGCGTCCAGGTCAGCGGTTCACCCACCCGATAAGGGCCCGGATTGATCGTATCGGTCAGGCTCAGTTGCTGGGCTGGTAACCATGGCGCTGCCGACGCCGGTGCTTTCACCTTGATGGTGATCGGCTGTGTTTCCAGACTGATCGGTTGGGTCTCTTCAAACACGCCAAACATCGACAACTGGCGTTCATTGCTGATGTCGGCCTGAAACCGCAGCGCGGGAATCACCAGCTCGCCGGGCTGTTGCGGAAAAATGGCGTAGCGTCGTTCGATCACCAGATAAGTGCTGCCATTGATGGTGGTTTCGTATTCGCTGTCATCGCCCAGTTTTTGCACAAGTGCGGTTGGCAGGCTGGGCTCATTCAGCTGGGCAAAGCGCATCGGTACATTGCGCAGCATCTGCACGGTCAGCAGAATCTGTTGCTGGGTGTAAACCTCCTGTTGATCAACCGTTGCTCGCAATACCACCGGCTGGTTATCAATGGCGGCACTGGATTTTGCCTCGGGCGCGAGCACGGTCAGCGCGATGGGGGCACTTTGCTCGGCGCCAACCTGAATGGCCGGAATGATGTATTCGCCGCTCTGGCGTGCGACAAGACTGTAGCGCCAGGTGCGTTCTGCGCTGATTTTGCCGTTGACGATCGAGCGCGAACTGATGGTGTTACGGCGCAGCTGCGCAATGCCGGCAGGCAACTCCAGGCTTGGCTCGTCGGCATCGACCACATCGGTTTTGACGTCGAGAGTGAAGGTCTCGTTCGTTCGCACCGGGTTGCGATCGAGCGTGACGCTAAGTTCTGCCAGGGCTGGCGTGGCCAGCAGCATCGTGGTTACAAAAGCCACCACGGCGGTCAGCCCGATTACACGAAGCGGTGAGTGAGTAGGCATTACCATCGTTGTTCTTGGTCCTGTTGCTGCGTCTCTTGACCACGACGCAGATATTCCAGCTTCATTTTTCGGCGCAGCAGGCCGCCCGGATCATCCGGCAGTTGCTTCAGCGCCGTCGGCAGTGGCGTTTCATTGGCCGGCAGCGTTTGCTCATCGTCGCTGGTGGTCGCTTCGGTCTGCTGGCCACCATTTTGCGAATCGGCTTGCTGCTGTTGTTGTGCCTGTTGTTGCGCCTGTTTCTTGGCTTGGCGCTCGGCTTGCTGTTGATTGGCTGCTTCTTGCTGTTCCGGCGTCGATGCTTGCTGTTGTTCGGACTCGTTTGCTGCGCTGCCGGCCTGCTGTTGCTGATTGTTAGCCTCAGTTTCTTCAGACGGAGATTGTTGCTCATCCGATTTTTGCTGCTCGGATTTCTGCTTTGCATTGGCTTTGCTGTCGCCGCTTTGTCCCTGCTGTTTCTGCTGCTGATCATGTTGTTGCGGGTTCGTTTGTTGCTGCTGCTGTTTCAGCTTGGCGACAAAGTCGCGGTTGTCCCGGGCGGCGGTGAAATCGCCCTGCAAGCCGAGTGCTTTGTCGTAGCTGGCGATGGCTTCGTCGAGCTTGCCGGCATTGGCCAGCGCATTGCCGCGATTGAACAAGGCGGTGGCGTCACTGCCGGCAAAGCGCTGGGCGGCCGCTTCGTAGTCGCCGGCACGGTAACGGGCAGTGGCCTGCCAGTCGGGATTGCGAAAGGTTTCGGCGGCCATTTTGGCATCGCCATTCTTCAATTTGACGGCGGCTTGCTGGTCCGGTGTCTGCCAGAGATCCTGCCACCAGTTGGCATCGCTGCGCGGACTGAAAGTCGCGGTCAGCACCAGCACGATCGGCAGCAGGTTTCCGCGTCGGAATGCCAGCAGCCCGAGTACCAGCAGCGGCAACACCAGCCACGCGCCGGCGTCTTCCCGCACGGACGAGGCACCATCGAAGCGACGGGTATTGCCGTCAAACGGCTGCTCCGGAAATTGCAGGGCCTGCCAGTCACTGTCATCGGCTTGCATCGGTGCGAGTCGGCCGTTGACAGCGTTGACCACCGCCTGCAGCGGTGCCAGATCCAGCCGCGCCAGAATGACCTTGCCGGCCCGATCCGTCAGCAGCGCGCCGTTTGCGCTGCGGATTGGGGCGCCATCGGCGGTACCAATGGCGAGCACGGCAAGCCGTACCGGCTGGTCCTGCAATGCTGCAGTAATGCGCTCGACCTGATCGGCGTCGATGCCATCGGTCAACCAGACAATTTCACCGCTACTGTGGCCAGCGTCCTTGAGCAACTGCACGGCCCGCTGCATTGCCAGCTCCGGTCGGTTGCCGCTGACCGGAGGCAATGCAGTGGTCAAAACCGGCACCTGGGCAGCGAGAGTTTTGGCGTCGGTGGCCAGTGGGGTCAGCACGTGTGCACTGCCGGCATAGACCAGCAAGGCCTGTTCGCCGTCGCGTCGCTGATTCAGGGCATCGAGCAGCTTCAGGCGGGCGCGGGCAAGCCGAGATGGCTTGACGTCATCGGCATTCATCGACGGCGACAGATCGAGCACATACACCCGGGCACTGGCGCGCTGGTAGAGCGGCGAGTCCTGACTGCGAAGGCTCGGGCCGGCGAGCGCCAGCGTTGCCAACAGCCAGGCAAATGCAATGCACAGCAAAGGCCAACGCGTGCTGGCAGTGCGGGTGCCGGTTTGCAGCAGGACGCGCAGCAGATGGGGGTCAATGATGTCCTGCCAACGGCCGGCACCGGCCAGACGACGCGACAGTAGCCAGATCACCGGCGGCAGCGGCAGCAGCGCCAGCAGCCACAGCGGGCGGAGAAACACAAAGTCGGCAACAGCTGTCATGACTTCCGCGCTCATGTTGATTCACCGAGGGCGGTGCCCGGCGCGTTTCGCAGCTTGCTTGCCGCCGAACTACGGCGAGTGATGTGCGCCGTCAGCAGCAGTAGCAGCCAGCGCGCAACGGCAAGCAGGAACGCCAGCGCCAGCGGCCAATGAAACAGCGCGGTCTGCGGCCGCACCGTGTCGGCATCACTGGCGGCCGGCTCCAGTTGATCAAGCAGCTGATAAATTTGGCTCAGGCTTTGCTGATCGCGAGCGCGGAAGTATTGCCCGCCGGTTTCGCTGGCAATGTGTTTCAGCGCCGCTTCGTCGAGATCGGCCGAAGGGTTGACCTTGCGGCGACCAAATGGCCAGTCGCTGACCAGCATTTCATCGGCGCCAACGCCGATGGTGTACACCGTGACGTTCTCGTCCTTGGCCAGCGTGGTCGATTGCTCCGGCGTCAAAGTGCCGCTGTTGTTGGCACCGTCGGTGACCAGAATCATCGCGCGTTTTTTTGCCGGGCTGTCGTGCAGATGCTTGAGCGCCATGCCCATGCCATCACCGACCGCTGTGCGCTGGGCGCCGGCCAGACCGATTTCGGATTCCTGCAGCAATTGATTGATGGTGCGGCGATCAAAACTGAGCGGAGCTTGCAGATAGGCGCGTTCACCAAACAGCACGAGGCCAATCCGATCACCGGTTCGGCGCTCGATAAAATCACCGACCACTTGCTTCAACACATCAAGCCGGTTGGCTGGCGCACCGTTCAGCGTGAGATCGGTGGCTTCCATGCTGCCGGATACGTCAATGGCCAGCATCAGATCGCGACCGGAACGGGGCTGGCTGATTGGCTCGCCCACCCAGCGCGGCTGGGCAGCAGCGAGCAACAACAATATCCAAATGAACCACAGCAACAGGCGCCTGTCGTCGCTGTGACGCTTCCGTTCATTGCCAGCCAATTGTTGCCAGCGGGAAAAGAACGGCAGCCACAACGCACTACCTTGCTGCTCAGGGCGACGGGCACGGACAACAAGTGGCAGTGGCAGTGCCAGCAACAACCACGGCAGTGCAAATTCAAACATGATGCGGTGCTCCGCCGGCTGGAGCAGTGGTGGCGCGTGCGGTCGAAGTGGAGCGCATTGCCATTTTTCGTTGGGCCTTCAGCCAGCGCTCGCAAGCGGACAATGGCGGTGCCACGCCACCAGCAGGCGTTTGATAAAAGTGGGCGAGCGCCGCCGCGCTGTCGGTATCGAACGCGCCGGCGCCGCTGCGGACCAAAAATTCCTGCCACGTCGCACCTGTCAGCTTGGCGATGGTTTCATCCCGATGGTAGTGCCTGGCCACCCGTTTCAGCAGCGCCGACAATGCCGCAGTGGTGATGTGGGGGTCGCGTTGCTGGTGCCAGTGCGCAGCGATCTGTCGGTACTCGCGCAGGGCCTGCCGTAGTGGCGCAAGCGCCTGGCGACGACGCCAATACCAGCGTCCGCCGATGGCGAGTACAAGCAGCGCCATGACAATCAGCATCCACCAACCGGGTGCCAGCGGCCACCAGCCGATTGGCGCCGGTTCGATGATGTCGTGCGGAAGCTGAATGCGCATCAGGCCGCTTCCTCAAACTGCTTGAGGCCCTGCGCCAGGCCTGCGCTGGCCGACAGCGGCAGGCACGGCACGCCATGCTGGCGGCAGAATTGCAGCAGCGCGTCCTGTTTGGCGCTAAAGCGGGCGCGGTATTGCTCACGCAAACTGTTGTCGCCGGTGTTCAGCAACACGCGCTGTTCGCCATCGGTGCCAAGGTAGTGACCCGGTGGTGGCAACTCGGCCTCAAGCGGATCGAACAGCGGATACAACCGCAGGTCATTGTGCTTGGCCAGCCAGGCCAGCGCCGTTTGCTGTTCCTCGTTGACCGATGCCAGATTGATAAACGCCTGAATCTGATAGCCATGCAGCGCTTGCGCCCGCAGTGTCCGCCACTGTTCGGTTTGCACCGACTCGGCGTCCCGGTTGTGGCGGGTCAGGGACTGCAGCTGCTGTTGGTGACCTTGCACCAGTGCACTGAGTATGTGAATGGCCAGCGAACGCCGGTGTGCAGGCGTGAATTGCAACGTTGTCTGCTCGGAAAACAGCCGCGCACCGATCCGATCACCCGCGGCCAACGCTCGCCATAACGCCCGCGCAAACAAGCGGCCCGCCAGCACGCTCTTCAAGGCGTGCCGGCTGCCAAAAAACATTGGCACCGTTTGGTCCAATACCAGCAATACCGGCCGTTCGCGCTCGGCCCGAAACACTTTGGTATGTGGCTTGCCGGTGCGCGCCATCACCCGCCAGTCCATGTGGCGGATTTCATCGCCGGGCTGATAATTGCGGGTCTCGTCATAATCCATGCCGCGACCTTTCAGCCGTGTTCGATACTGCGTGCCGCCGGGCGAATCGACATAGCGTGGCGTGCTGGCGTGACGAACGCGCAGTTCGAGCTGGAGCAGCTCGGCGAGCGTGAGATCGATGCCGTGCGTTGCAGTAGCGTTGGAATGGTTCATCTGGTTTTGGCGTTTTGCAGTTTGGCGCGCAAAGCGCGTGGTTCGCCCGTCTGACGAGCCGAGCAGCGGAAAAACAGGACGGGGTTTCGGCGAGGACTGTCTGAGCGCGTAGCGCGAGTTCCGCAGCCGCCGTTCTGTTTTGAGCAGCACAGGGAACCGTGCGAAGCACGGCGAGGAATCGGGCATGTTCTTTTGGGTACTTTTCTTGCGCCAAGAAAAGTACCTCGCCCGCCGGGGCGAGACCCGGCAATGATCGGAGTCGAGATGGGTGTGAATATGTCGCGGAGCTCCCCCTCTCCCCCGACCGCTCCCCCGCAAGGGGGGAGGGCAGACGAGCACGCATCGCGGGCAAGCCCGCTTCCACCGTGCAACTCAAATCGCATCACGGCGCCGCCACCAGATTCAGTAAACGCGTCACAACCTGCTCGGCATCAACACTCTCCGCTTCCGCTTCGTACGACAGCAGCACGCGGTGCCGCAGCACATCGGCCAGCACCTGCTGAACATCATCGGGGCTGACAAAGTCGCGGCCCGACAGCCATGCCTGCGCGCGCGCGCAGCGATCCAGCGCAATGGTCGCACGCGGGCTGGCGCCGTAAGCGATCCAGCGGGTCAGGTCGGCGCTGTAGCGTCCGCCGGAACGGGTGGCGAGCACCAGCTCGACGATATAGCGTTCAACTTCCGGTGCCATGTACAGCGCCAGCACTTCATCGCGGGCGGCGAAAATATCGTGCTGGTTTATTTGTTCGACAATGGCTGGGGTGTGTTGCTGCGCTTCGCCGCGCGCCAGCCGCAGTATTGCCAATTCGCTGTCGGCATCCGGATAAGACACCTTCACATGCAGCAGGAAGCGGTCGAGCTGCGCTTCTGGCAAGGGATAGGTGCCTTCCTGTTCGATCGGGTTTTGCGTGGCCATCACCAGGAACAGCCGTGGCAGTGCATAGGTTTCACCACCGACGGTGATCTGCCGTTCGCCCATCGCTTCCAGCAGTGCCGATTGCACTTTGGCCGGGGCACGGTTGATTTCGTCGGCCAGCAATAAATGGTGAAAAAGCGGACCGCGCTGAAAGACGAAACTGCCGTCCTGCGGCCGGTAGATTTCGGTACCGGTCAGATCGGCTGGCAGCAGGTCCGGAGTGAACTGGACCCGGTGAAAGTCGGCTTCGATGGCCCCGGCCAGGGCTTTCACCGCCCGGGTCTTGGCAAGGCCCGGCGCGCCTTCGACCAGCAGGTGGCCGTCAGCGAGCAGGGCAATGAGCAGCTTGCGGTTCAGGTCGGGCTGGCCGATGACCTGTTGGTTCAAGTGGGCTTCAAGGCGGGAAAAACGGTCGCGTAGGCTCATGAGTCAGCTATCTTGTTGTTTGGCTTGAGGGTTTTGGCAAGCCGGAGTGTAAACGGGTGGCTTCGACCCGTCGCGGTAACTAAAAATCCTTTACAACTTGGCCACTGTCTTAAACGAGCGTTTGAAATGCCCGGCGGGATCGCTACAATCCTCCGACCAGTCCGGCCGCCCAGGCGCCGGCCACCACAATCCGCTCACCATAACAATGAACCCGCTTCAGGAGCCCGAAATGACTGATACCCCAGTGGAAAGCCCGATCCGACGCAAGGTCCGACCGGTGCAATTCGCCGAGCGTGTGGCCGTGGTCGACGGCCTGCGAACCCCATTTGGGCGCCAGCTGACCTATTTCAAGGGCGTCAATTCCATCGAGATGGGCAAGCTCGTGGTCAACGAGATGCTGGCTCGTACCGACATTGATCCGAAGCTGATTGACCGGGTTGTGTTCGGGCAGGTGCTGGTATTGCCTGAAGCGCCGAACATTGCTCGCGAAATCGTGCTCGGCACCGGCATGGATGTGCATACCGATGCGTTCTCGGTGTCGCGCGCCTGCGCCACCAGCTTCCAGGCCGCGAGCTCGATCACCGAAGCGATTCTGGCTGGTGATATCGATGTCGGCATTGCCGGCGGCGCCGACTCCTCGTCGGTGGTGCCAATCCAGTTCTCGCGCCGGTTCGCCAATATTCTGGTTGAACTGCAGAAAGCCAAATCGCTCGGTCAGCGGCTGGCCTTGCTGAAAAAGCTGTCGCTGAAAGATTTGGCGCCGGTGCCGCCGTCGGTGCGCGAATACTCGACTGGCCTCACCATGGGCGACAACGCCGAGCAGATGGCGCGCGATCACGGCATCAGCCGGGCCGAACAGGATGCGCTGGCGCACCGTTCACATATGCTGGCCGCCAAAGCCTGGAACGATGGCAAGCTCGATGCCGAAGTGATGACCGTGCACCTGCCGCCGTTCAAGGAGGCATTCAAGCGCGACAACAATATCCGTTTTGATTCGCAGCTGGAAAATTACGCCAAGCTCAAGCCCGCCTTTGATCGCAACCACGGCACTGTCACAGCAGCCAATGCGACGCCGCTGACCGATGGCGCCGCTTCGCTGCTGTTGATGCGGGAATCGCGGGCGAAAGAGCTGGGTCTGAATGTGCTCGGTTATATTCGCTCGTACGCCTACGCCGCCATCGAAGCTGACATCGACATGCTGATGGGGCCGTCCTACGCGACGCCGCGCGCACTCGACAAAGCCGGCCTGACCCTGAAGGACATCGATCTGATTGAGATGCACGAGGCGTTTGCCGCCCAGACGCTCAGCAACGTCAAGATGTTCGCATCCGACCAGTTCGCCAACGAAAAACTCGGCCGCGCCAGCAAGATCGGCGAGATCGACATGGACAAGTTCAACGTTCAGGGCAGCTCGATTGCCTACGGTCACCCGTTTGCTGCGACCGGTGCCCGGATGATCAGCCAGAACCTGCGTGAACTGCGTCGCCGTGGCGGCAAGCTGGCGTTGGTCACCGCTTGCGCCGCCGGTGGCCTCGGTGCGGCGATGGTACTGGAAGCGGAATGACCAAGTAGGGCGGATTCGCGCGTAGCGCAGTCCGCAATGATGCGAATGCGGAAACGGTGGCGTGCCGCAAGACGGCGAAGCCACCTTACTAGAGAACAACAACATGATCCTCAAACAAACCAGCAGCTTTACCCTGACCCTGCGCGGTGATGGCATCGCCATCCTGAAGATGGATGTGCCGGGCGAGAGCAGCAACACCCTGCGGGCCGAGTTCACCACCGAGTTCAATGAGATCCTCGCCGCCTTGCGCGGAGAAACCCGCGTCAAGGGCATCGTGATCACATCGGGCAAGCCGGATTCGTTCGTGGTGGGTGCCGATATCAACATGCTGAAAACCATTGAGCGCCCGGAACAGGCGGAACAGCTCAGCGGTGAGGGCCACAAGGCGATGTTTGACCTGCAGGCGCTGAATGTGCCGTTGGTCGCCGCCGTGCATGGCCCGGCGCTCGGTGGCGGTCTGGAGCTCGCGTTGTGCTGTCACGAACGGGTGTTGTCCGACGACAACAAGACCATAGTCGGTTTGCCGGAAGTGCAGCTCGGCGTGCTGCCCGGCGGCGGCGGTACCCAGCGGTTGCCGAAACTAATCGGCGTTGCCAATGCACTCGACATGATGCTGACCGGCAAGCAAGTGCGAGCAAAACAGGCGCTGAAAATGGGCCTCGCCGATGAAGTGGTGCCGAAGGCCACGCTGGAATCAGCGGCAGTCAAGCGCGCGTTGAAACTGGTCAATCACCCCAATCGCGACGGATTGCTGCGCAAGGTTCGCAAACCGGCCCCGGCCCTGTCGGGCCCGGGCATCATGCGCCTGTTGCTGGAGAGCAATCCGATTGGTCGCAGCATCATTTTCTCGCAGGCGCGCAAAGCCGCTGCCGCCAAGACTTATGGCAATTACCCGTCACCGGACAAGATCATCGACTGCGTTGCTGCAGCTTTCGGGAACGATGGTTTTGCCACGGAAGCCAGAAAATTTGGTGAACTGGTCGTCACACCGGTGGCACGCCAGCTGATGAACATTTTCTTTGCCACCACGGCACTGAAAAAAGACAAGGTCACCGACGCACCGGCGCATGAAATCCGCAAAGTCGGCGTGCTCGGTGGAGGCCTGATGGGTGCCGGCATTGCCTTCATCAGCATCGACAAGGCCAAGGTCAAGGCGCGGGTAAAAGACCGTGACGACAAGGGCACCGGTCACGCGGTGAAATACGCGCATGAAATCCTCAGCGGTCGTGCCAAGAAAAAGCATATGACTCAAGCCGCCGCTGGCAAACTGCTGTCGCAGTTAACCGTGGCGACCGACTTCAGCGGCTTCAAGGATATGGATATCGTCATCGAGGCGGTGTTCGAAGATTTGACGTTGAAGCAGCAGATGGTCAAGGACATCGAGACGAACTGCCGGCCGGATACCATTTTTGCCACCAACACCTCGTCGATTCCAATCAGCAGCATCGCCGAAGGGGCGCAGCGACCGGAACATATCATTGGCATGCATTATTTCTCGCCGGTCGAGAAGATGCCGCTGCTGGAAATCATTACCACTGATCAAACCGCTGATTGGGTCACGTCGACGGCGGTCGAGTTTGGCCGTGCCCAGGGCAAGACGGTTATCGTGGTCAAGGACAAGGCCGGTTTCTACGTCAACCGCATCCTGGCGCCGTACATGAACGAAGCCGGTTATCTGGTGGCGGCGGGCGTTCCGGTCGATTTGGTCGACAAGGCGCTGAAAAAACTCGGCTTCCCAATCGGCCCGATCAATCTGCTTGATGAAGTCGGCATCGATGTCGGCACCAAGGTGGCGCCGATTCTGGCGGCGGCGTTTGGTGATCGGATGAATCCGCCGGCGGCGTTCAGCAAACTGCTGGCCGATAACCGGCTTGGCAAAAAGAACAAGCGCGGTTTTTACCTGTACACAGACAGCGGCAAAGGCAAGAAGCAGGTCGACAGTTCGGTTTATGCGCTGCTCGGCGTGACACCGGATGCGCAAGTCGAAGCGGGTGAAATTGCCGAGCGCTGCCTGTTGATGATGGTCAACGAAGCGGCCCGCTGTCTGGATGAAGGGATCATTCGCAGTGCCCGCGATGGCGATATCGGTGCGATCTTCGGTATCGGTTTCCCGCCCTACCTTGGTGGCCCCTTCCGTTACGTCGACAGCTACGGTGCCAAGGCGATTGTCGAACGCATGCAGCACTACCAGCGTGAATGCGGCGAGCGGTTCACGCCGTGCGAACGCTTGTTGGCGATGGCCGCTGGCGACGAGCGTTTCTATAGCTGAGCCTGTTCGCAGGTGTCCGGTTGCGACCGGTGCAGGTGCGATCAGTCACTGTATAGAACGATGTTGGAATTATCGGGGGCGGCAACAGCCGCTCCCGATGCCGTGACCGCTCAATTAAGAAAGGCCTGAGTAACAGCGCGAGAAGCGCAGCGTCAGGCTCCATATTGGGGCTGTGTTCATGGCAAGCTCGGTTGCCGTTCTCTACCGGCAAGATGGGCGTGTTACCGAATCCATGGTTCGTTGGACTATGCGGTAGCACGCGCCGGTACCTTTACTATGCGTCAGCTCACTTCCCGTCACTTTCCTTCGCTATGCTTCAATTTATTTCTCTGGTCCTGAGGCTTTGGTGTCCACGCTTGGCGGGCTCTGATCGCGCCAGCGCAGGCGTTTGTTCGAGCGTTGCAGGCTGGTAATGTCGATGTCACCCTGCGATATCGCCAGTTCACCGTTTTCGCGCAGCCGTGACAACAGCAGCTCGGCGCGTTCCTCGTGCGCCTGCTGGGCCCCCACCCACTGGTTGCGGCCGCTATTTTTGGCTGTGTAGAGCAGGCAGTCCGCCACCTGCAGCACCTGATCGGTACTGTAGGCAGTCGTGTTCTTGAGGTGCAGCGGGAATGCCGCAAAGCCGGTTGATACCGTGACCGGCAAACGCACGCCATTGCTCAGCAGAAAGGGCTGGTCACTGATGATCGAGCGGATGCGTTCAGCAAGCTGTGGCGAATGTTGCCGGTCGCTGAACCGGCTGACCAACAAAAATTCCTCGCCACCATAGCGCACCAGATAATCCTGCTCGCGGCAGATGTTCTGCAATCGGTCTTTGACGCCAAGCAGGACCTCATCCCCGATGCTATGGCCGAAGCTGTCGTTGATGCGCTTGAAGTGATCGATATCAATCAGGAAAAACAGCAGGTCTGCATTGGCCGGTGGCTTGGGGGCGGTATTGGCATCCTGATGTCGGCGCAATACCGACGGGCTGTCTTTTTCCAGATAGCGTACCAGCATGCGTCGATTGCCAAGCCCGGTCAGCGGATCGGTCAGGCTCATGGTGTCGAGTCGTTCGTTGGCGTGTTGCAGGTCGCGGTTCAGTTGCTCGAGCGCATCGTGTTTCTCCTGTAACTGCTGCGTGCGTAACGCCACTTCCTGCTGCAGCTGTTCGCGCAGCATGGCATCACGCTGACGCAGGCGCCGTTGCCGGTACCAGGCCAACAGCACCGCCGCCATCAGCAGGACCGCATAAAGACCTATGGCCTCCTGTCGCTGCCAGAAGGATGGCTGAATGGTAATGGCAAGGCGACGTATGTCCGGATCCCAAACGCCGGCAGCGCTGCCGGACCGCAACTCGAACTGGTAGTCGCCGGCAGGCAGTTGGCTGTAGTGCACTTCGGTCTGGCGGGCGTTGGCGCTGTTCCAATCAGACTCCACCGGTAACAGCCGGTATTGATACTGATTGCCATCGGGCGTGCTGAAATGCTGGGCGGAAAAACGAATCGACAAGCTGTTTTGATCCGGCAGCAGGCGTAATGAAGTCAGGGCATGGGCTGGTTCCGGCCAATCTTTCTGCATGACCGACAGGCCGGTGATGGTGCTGACCGGGGCAATCCGGTTGAGCGCCACCTGTTCCGGGCGGAACACATTCAGGCCTTTGATACCACCAAAATAGAGCCGGCCGTCGGGACCGCGACCAGCCGCGCCGGAATTGAATTCCCGATCCTGCAAACCGCTCGAAACCGGGAAACGATCGGCGCGTTCAGTGTTGGGATCAAATCGGAACAGGCCGTCGTTGCTGCTCAGCCAGAGCTTGCCGTCGGCATCGGGAATGATGGCGTAGATCACGTCATTGCCAAGGCCATGATCACGATCGAAGCGGTAACGCTTTTCGCTGCGTCGATGCTGTTTGATCAAGGTGTCGCCATAAGTACCGATCCAGATGGCTTCCGCATCGCTGTGCAGTGACCAGACTGCAAAATTGGCCGGCAGAAGCCGTTGCATGCTGCCGTCAGGTCGACGGCGGCACAGGCCACCATCATCGGTGCCGATGAGCAGGGATTCGTCCTGATCGAGCCGCAGCGCAACCACGCGGTTGCCGCACAGCATTTCGGGTTGTTCCGGGGTTTTCAGCCATTGTTCGGTGCGATCGAGCGCCGGGTTGTAACGCAGCAGACCTGCACCCCAGGTGCCGAGCCAGAGCGTGCCGTCGCCGGCTTCGGCAATCGCCCGCAGTTGTTGGTCGGATTGGCCCAGCCAGTTGGCTGACAGACGCACATGCCGGAAGCGGCCGTTGTCGAATTGATCGAGGCCGTTTTCGGTCCCGAGCCACAACCGGCCCCGGCGATCGCGGTGAATGAACCGGACGTGGTTGTCGGCCAGGCTGTCGGCGACACCGCGCTGTTTGACGAAATGACGAAAGTGCAGACCGTCGTCGGTGGATACCGACAGGCCGCCGCCGTCGGTGCCAACCCACAGGCGATCTGCCTCCGCCAGCACGGCCCGCACGCTGCTGACCGGTAGACTGTCCGGCTGGCTGGGCCGCGATTGCAGGATGGCAAAGCTGGTTTGCAGCGGATCGAACCGGGACACTCCGGCCAGCCAGGTACCAATCCAGATGACACCTTCACGGCTCTGAAACAGCGAGCGGATGTGGTTATCGGCGAGGCTGTCGGAACGACCCGGATCATGATGCAGCGATTGCCACTCGGCCCCGTCGCTGGCTTGCATGAACACACCATGGCGTTCGGTGCCAAGCCAGAGTCGCTGTTCGCGATCACGCAGCAGCCGGCTGATACCGGCGCCATCATCGATAGGCCAGTTCAGTCGCTGTAGCTGATCGCTGGCGCGCGACCAGCGCCACAGGCCGGCACGGTCGGTGCCAATCAGCACGGTGTCGGCTTCCACCAGAAAGGCAGTCAGCTGTCCGCGGCCCAGCAACGTGGCCGGCACGGTTTCCGGCTGCAAACCGTTTTCGATACGGTAAATGCCCTGATTGCCCAGTGCGAACAGGCTGCCGTCGGCCGATTTCTGCAGATCCAGCAACCGGGCGCCGCTGGGAGCGGCCCCCGGCAGCGGCCAGTGCTCGAAGCGCTGCCGGGTCCGGTCGTACTGGCTGAGGCCGCTGTCTGTTGCCAGCCAGACGTTGCCGTTGCCATCGTCCAGGCAGGCGTTCACCGCGCCTGCCAGCACGCCTTGCTCACCGGCATCTGGCGGGATTACTGGCGACAGCTTCAGTTGCTTGGTATCGAGCCGGTGCGCGCCACCATCAAACAGGCCAAGCCAGAGCTGATCGTCAGTATCGAGGCAAAGGCTGCGCAGACTGCCCCGACTCAGGCCTCGGTCATTGCGTTGCCATTGCTGCCAACGATGGCCGTCGAACCGGTTCAAGCCATCATCGGTGGCCAGCCAGACGAAGCCGAACCGATCCTGCACCATGCCGTAGACACTGGACTGCGACAGGCCCTGATCGGTCCCCACCGTTTGCATGCGCCAGCTGACTTCGCGAACAGGTTGCTCCGCGACGGGCGGAAGCGTGGTCGGCATGGCCGAGGATGCCAGGGCGCGATTGCCGGCCAGCAAGCAAAGCAGGGCTACAAACAGTGATCGGCCGGTCAAGAGCAACATTCGTTCGCGCAGGGCAGGGAGTTTAGCTAACAATAGGTGAAGGCCAGTCGACTGCAAGCAGTGCGGCAGGCCAAACATGCGCCGGTGTGAAGTGCCCGGCAGTTTTTCACCACGGAGAGAACAGGGATGCAAGGTACACGATTTCAGCAGCTCCTCGGCAGGGGATTGTCGGCAGTGGCACTGGCTACCGCAGCGGCAAGTGCCCTGGCAGCAGAGGAAAAACAACAAGGCTGGTCCGGCGAAGGCGAGCTCGGCTACGTGGCGGCGCGCGGCAACACCGACACTGAAACGATTTCGGCCAACCTGAAGGGCAGCTACGAGCGCGATGCCTGGCATCACCAGCTTGGCGTATCGACACTGCAATCAACCGCCGAAGATGTGCTGACCGGCGAACAGGTGCAGACGGCCGATCGCATACAGTTTTCCGGCCAGAGCAATTACGCCATGTCGGAGCGCAGTTACGCGCTGGCAACATTCCGTTATGAAGAAGACGATTTCAGTGGTTATGAAAATCAGGGCGTCGTCTCGGTCGGTTACGGTTACCACTTCATTGCCACGGAGACTCAGCGGCTCGACGCCGAAATCGGTGTCGGTGCGCGGCGGAGCACCATTGCCGATACCGGCGAAGAAATCAACGAAACGGTACTGCGCTTCAACGGCGCCTATGACTGGCAGATCACGGGCAACAGCAAGTGGACCAACAACCTGCTGATTGAATCGGGCGAAGAGAACACCTGGAGCGAATTCGTCACCGGCCTGAAAGTTGACATGAATCAGTCACTGGCGCTCAAGGTATCGTGGACCATCCGGCAGAATTCGACGGTACCGCCGGGACTGGAAAACACCGACACCATCACCACGATCAATCTGGTGATGGGCTTCTGAGTCTGCGCCAGACATCGATGCCGGTAGCTGATGCCATGACGTCGCGATCGCTGCTGGCACCACTGAAATCCCTGGCGGCGCAGGCGTTGCTTGCCGCCGATGGTAGCCGGGCCGTGCACCAGGCCTTGCTTGACGAGCCGATAACGGGCCCGGTACGGGTGCTGGCCATAGGCAAAGCGGCTGCTGCAATGATGCGCGGCGCCGTTGGTGCCATCGGCGGGCCGCTGCGCGCCGCGCTGGTCATCAGCAATGACAATCCGGCACTGACTTCGCTTGATGGCGCGATTCGTGTGATGGTGAGCGGGCACCCGTTACCTGATGCCCGCTCGCTGGCCGCCGGTGCGGCGGCGATGCGCTTTGTTGCCGATACGGCGCCTGACGAAACGTTGCTGGTGCTGCTGTCCGGTGGCGCGTCGGCTTTATGCGAACAGCCGCGCAACGGTATCACGCTTGCCGAATTGCAGGCACTGCAGCGGGATCTGCTCGGCTTGGCGCTGGCCATTGCCGACGTAAACGCCATTCGGCAATGCCTTTCGCTGATAAAGGCTGGCGGTTTGGCACGTTGCTATCCCGGTCGCCGTGCCATTCGCCAGCTTATTGTTTCCGATGTACCGGGTGATGACCCAGCGGTGATTGGGTCGGCGCCATTTGTTGGCGTCGAAGCCACATTGCCTGACCTGGCGCGATTGCCCACGCGCTGGCAATCGTGGTTGCAACGGCAGCTTGCGGCCAGTGCGGCGGAAAAAAAGCCGGAGCTGCCACCCGTGGCGAGTCGAATTGTTGCCAGCAACGGCAGTGTGCGGGCAGCCCTGTCGGCGTTTGCGGCAACGCAGGGCTGGCCGGTACAAGTCAACGAAGCCTATGCTGGTGAACTTGGCGACGTGTTGCGCCGTATCAGCGCCATGCTGACAAACGCGCCACCAGGGCTTTTGCTGTTTGGTGGCGAATGTCACCTGGCGCTGCCTGCGCAACCCGGCCGAGGTGGTCGCAACCAGCATCTGGCGCTGGCATTGCAACAGTTACTGACTGATCCGCTTGCCCCGTTGGTGGACACAGACATTGCGGTATTGACGCTGGCGACCGATGGTGTCGATGGCCAGTCGGACGCTGCTGGCGCCTGTTTCGTTCATGCCGGCAGTTCGGCCACGACATCGACCGGGCAGTCACCACCGCCCACGATCAGACATCGGACGGCAATCGATACAGCGCTGAAAGCGGCCTGCAGTTATGATTACTGGCGCGAAAATGGCGGCTTGTTGGTGACCGGCGCGACCGGCAGCAATGTCGCCGACCTGGTGCTGATCCACAAAGCCTGAACGGTCTCGCGCGCAATTGGGCAACAGGTGGACATCGTTGCCGGGCGTGATGACCTCTATAATTTGCTGATGTCGCTATCCCCTCAAACGGAATCGGAATCGTGAGCCAAGCCGAAATGCAGTCGGTTGTGAACACCCTGAACCGGATCATTCTGGGCAAGCCGGAGATGATTCGACTGGCGCTGGCCTGTCTGCTCGGTCGTGGCCACCTGTTGGTCGAGGATCTGCCCGGCATGGGTAAAACCACGCTGGCTCAGGCGCTGGCGCGGGTGCTCGGGCTGCAGTTCCAGCGCATCCAGTTCACTGCCGATCTGCTGCCGGCCGACATTCTCGGCAGCTCCATTTTCAATCGCGGGGAAAACCGTTTTGAATTTCATCCGGGGCCGATTTTTGCCCAGGTGCTGCTGGCCGATGAAGTCAACCGGGCGACGCCGAAAACCCAGAGCGCATTGCTGGAAGCCATGGCCGAACAGCAAGTGACGGTGGAAGGCGCTACCCGGCCGCTGCCGCAACCGTTCTTTGTCATTGCAACCCAGAACCCGCTGCATCAGATCGGCACCTATCCGTTGCCGGAGTCGCAACTCGACCGCTTTCTGATGCGCTTGTCGGTGGGCTACCCGGATCTGCGCGCTGAGCGAGAGCTGTTGCGCGGCGATGATCGGCAGCAATTGCTGGCCGCCTTGAAAGCACAAGTCAGTGTCGCGTCATTGCAAAGCTGGCAGCTTGCCGTCGAGAAGATATCGGTCAGCGACACGCTGCTGGACTATGTGCAGTCGCTGTTGATCGCCAGTCGCAACGGCAGTGTGTTTTTGCACGGCTTGAGTCCGCGGGCAGGTTTGGCACTGTTGCGCGCTGCGCGCGCCTACGCCTTTGTCAGCGGCCGTGATCACGTCTTGCCGGATGATGTGCAGGCCGTATTCGTGCCGGTGGCAGCGCACCGCCTGTGGCTGCGTGATGCCCGGGAAGAGCACAGCGAGCGGGCCGTGCACGCGCTGCTGACCAGCGTGCCGGTGCCGATGTGACGGCACGTCGTTGAAACCAGGATCTGCTTGATGTCGGCATCGCTCGAACCGTTGTCGTTTCCGCTGGCACCACGCTGGTGGCGACAGCGGTTTGCCGCCTGGGTCAATCGCCGGCTGACAGCGGTTGCGCAACTGCAATTGAGTCACCGCGAAATTTTCATATTTCCTTCGGGTGCCGGCTGGCTGTTCATAGGCGTTGGTCTGTTGATACTGGTAGGCGCTTCCAATTACCAGAACAATCTCGGCCTGGTGTTGGCGTTCTGGCTCGGCTCACTGGGACTGCTGGCAAAATTTCTGAGTTTTCGCAATCTGCTCGGTTTGCGATTGCGTGCTGCCGATCCGACCCCGGTATTTGCTGGCGAGACCCTGCGCTTTCCGATTTGGCTGGATGACCCGAGCGGTCGTCCGCACAGCGCGATTGTGCTCGGCCTGACCGGCGCGGCGGTGACCGTGCATGACATACCGAGCCAGACCGCTGTTTGCGCCGAACTGGCCGTGCCGGCTTTGCAGCGCGGATGGCAGCACGTGCCGCGGTTTTGTGTCCAGACTTTTGCGCCATTCGGCTGGTTGCGGGTCTGGAGCTGGCCGCAATTGCAGGCGCGGGGCTTGGTGTATCCGGCGCCGATCCAGCCGCCGTGGCCATTGCCGCCGCAAGGTGAGGGCGACGGTCAACGCGGTCAGCCGATCAGCGGCAGCGAAGATTTTGCCGGCCATCGGCTCTGGCGGCAGGGTGACTCCTTGCGGCAGGTCGACTGGAAGGCCTTTGCTCGCGAGCGCGGTTTGCATCTGCGTCAGTTTGTTGCGCCGAGCGGTGACGAGTGGTGGTTTCGGTTGGCCGATTTGCCGCCGGCCGACCGCGAGACCCAGCTCGGCTGGCTTTGCTATCAATTGCTCGAAGCGGAGCGCAAAGGTCAGCGATATGGTCTGCAAATCGGCGCCGATACATTTCGACCCGATCAGGGCGATGTGCATCTGCACCGCTGCCTCAAAACGCTTGCCTTGTATCAGGGCTGAGGGCACGCGATGAATCGCTTCGATCTCGATCGTCCCGGTGTCCGGCCCCTGTTGCTGCTGGCCATCGGCACGGCATTGGTACCGTTGTGGATCAAGGTGCCTGTCTGGGTGGCGGCAGCCAGCGCACTGGTGTTGCTGTCGGCGCTCGGTTTCGGCAAACGACTACCGAAAGTATTGCTGGTGATCGGAGTATTGGCCGCCAGCGCCGGTGTCGTGTTCCAGCACAAAGGGCTGTTCACCCGCGATGCCGGCTTGTCGCTGATTGTCTTGATGGCAAGCTTCAAGTTGCTGGAGTTGAAAAGCTATCGCGATGCCGTGCTGATCAGTGCGCTCGGTTTCTTTCTGACCTTTGTCGGGTTGCTGTTTCATCAAACCCTGGCCGTTGCCTTGTACCTGTTTCTGTTGTTGCCGCTGCATACCGCCACGGTGTTGGTCATGCAGCGACTCGATGGCTGGCGTGGCTTGCTGGTGCTGGCGAAAGACAGTGGCCGTTTTGTTTTACTGGCATTGCCCTTGGTGGCGTTGCTGTACGTATTTTTTCCGCGCCTGTCGGCACCGCTCTGGCGGTTACCCGGTAGCGGTGTCACCGGCCCGACCGACTCGATGACCATTGGTGACGTGCAATCACTGGTGTTGTCCGACGAACTGGCGTTTCGGGTCAAATTCGATGGCGCGCCGCCACCCGAGTACGAACGATACTGGCGGGGTACTGTGCTCGCCGATTTCGACGGCTTGACCTGGAGCGTCGGCATGCCGCAGGCGCCGGAATCGGTGACGCCAATCGGTGACACGATTCGGTATCAGGTGGCATTGGAGCCTACTCGTCTGCGCTGGTTGTATGCTCTCGATGTTCCACAATCGGTGGATTCGCCGTTGCGGGCGCGACGCACCTGGAATGCCAGCCTGCTGACCTATGGCTTTGTTCGGCAGCGGGTGGATTACCGGGTCAAATCGGTGCTGGATTATCGGCTCGGTGCTGACATGGCCCCAGACGATCTTCAGCTTTACTTGCGCTTACCAGCCTCCGGCAATCCGCAAGCGCGCGCGTTTGCCAGTGCCTTGCGTGCAGAACACTCGGATGCCACCGCGTTTGCCGAGGCCCTGCTGCGCACCATTAACCGCGAGAACTTCTGGTATTCGCTGCAAGTGCCAGAGCTGGCGGAAGATACTGTCGATGACTTCTGGTTCAATCATAAACGCGGTTTCTGTGAGCATTACGCCAATGCCGTGACCTTCCTGTTGCGAGCCGGCGGAGTACCGGCGCGGGTGGTAGTCGGCTATCAAGGCGGTGACTGGAATCCCTATGGTGAGTTCCTGACCGTGCGTCACCTCGATGCCCATGCCTGGCTGGAGTTCTGGCGAGCGGGTGACGGTTGGGTCCGGCTGGATCCCACCGCTGCGGTGTCGCCGGCCCGGATTGATCAGTCCTATCTGGACCGGATCGCCCGACGCGATTCGCTGATGTCCTTTGAAGGTTGGGATTCGGTATCAACAGGAACCGGTGCTGTCGCTGACGGGCTGGTCACTCGCTGGTGGGAAAACGCTAACCGCTGGTTCGAGGCCAATGTTGTCCAGTTCAACGCCGATGCCCAGCGCAACTGGCTGGAGCAACTCGGCCTGCCATCCATGTCGATGGCCGAGCTGATTCGGCTTTTGGTGTTCGGCCTGCTCTTCCTGATGTTGCTCAGTGCCTGGCTGATCCTGCGGTCGCGCCCGGTTCGCGACCCGGTGGCGAAAGTGTATGCCGCTTTCTGCAACAAACTGGCGCGCGCCGGCATCCGTCGTGAGCCACACGAAACGCCACAGGCCTTCCTGCGACGCGCCCAACGGGCGTTTCCGGCCGAACGCGCCCATCTGCGCGCCTTTATCGACAGCTACGTGGCACTGCGCTATGGCGAACGGGGCTCGCTGACTGAATTGCGCGCGCGCTGGCGGCAAATGCGCTGGCGGCGACTGAAAGCACTCTGAGGTGCCATTGGCACTCGCTATAATCCGCGCTGCTGTGTTTTTCATCAAACCGCCGCTGTCTTTCAAACCTTTGTTGGGTGCAGTGCAATGAGCCTTGCCGATATCCATTCCTTTCTGAAATGCGCAACACCTGCTGCCTGGCTCGCCCGTGCCAACGATGAGTTGCCGACCCTGCTCATTGACCATGCGCACTGTGAAAAAAAAGCCGCGTCAACCGCCATGAGCCTGATGTATCGATTTCCGGAGCGTCGGGAATTGCAGCATCAGCTGTCGCGCCTGGCGCGCGAAGAACTGCGCCATTTTGAACAGGTAATGGATTTGATGCAGGACCGCAACGTGACCTACGGCGCGCTCACCCCCGCGCGCTATGCCGCAGGCCTGCGGGCGCATACCCGGCGGCCGGATCAGGAGTTCTTGATCGACGTGCTGATCATCGGCGCCTATATCGAAGCACGCTCCTGTGAGCGCTTTGCCGCCCTGGCTGAGGTGATCGATGACGGTGAACTGGCAAGCTACTACCGGCTCTTGCTGCGGTCGGAATCACGCCATTTCCGCAATTATCTGGATCTGGCCATGCTGTATGCCGACGCGGATATCACTGAACGGGTGCGGCAGTTTGGCGAGTGGGAGGCCGAATTGATTCTGACGCCGGATACGCAATATCGATTTCACAGTGGCATCCCTGCATGAGTGTTGCTATGTGACACCATTCCGTGTTTTTCAATGCAGGCTCAATCTCGATTGAGTGAAGGCAGCTATCAGGTTCTCGTGAGCAACGATTTAGCCTTTTGACATTCCTTGCGACCTTCAGACGGCCACGAGTTCTGACTTGTTTGGTGCATCCGGCCACTTTCAAACCAGCAGTATTGCCAGCACCGTGACCGCCGTCAGCAATCCGGCGGCGAGCAGAATGTGCTTGCGCAATTCAACGCTGCCCAGCACGACCACGAGTCCGGCCTTGGTCCAGGTGTTGGTCAGACTGGTCAGCAAAATCGCGCGAGTTGCCATCTCGGCGTCACCGCCATCGCGGACCAGACTGGTCAGCGACAGCACCATGGCATCGACTTCGGCAAAGCCGGCGAGGGCCGCAACGCCGTACAGGGTTTCCGGCGGCAGGTAGATCTCGCTGAGTTTCACGGTAAACAGGATCGCCGTGAAAAACAGCGCAAACTGGCTGGCCGAGACCAGACTGAACGGGTTGCGGATTGGCAAACCATTGTTGCTCGGCAGCAGGCTGGCGGCGCGCCAGCCGCGCACGGCCAGGATGAAGCCGATCAGCGCCAACATGGCCATCGGCAGCGCTAGTCGAGCCAGCAGCGGTGGGTGCACCACCGCCACTTCAACGATGACCCGCAGGTACATAACCGTCCAGGAAATCAGCACGCCGGTGGCCAGAATGCGGCCGATGTCGGTTTGCTCCCGGCTGCGTTTGGCAAAGCTCAGGGTGACGGCCGTTGAGGAGACCAGACCGCCAGCCAAGGCGGTCAAAGCCGTGCCACGGTGCGAACCGAGCCAGCGCATGGCAACGTAGCCCACCAGCGACAGCCCGGAAATGATGATGACCAGCAGCCAGAGCTGAAACGGATTGAATGCGCCCCAGGGATCCAGCGTCCGGTTCGGCAGCAGCGGCAGCACGATGAAGGTGGCAATCAGCAGCTTCAGGGCGGCATACAGGTCATCGGTGCCGATTTTGCGAACCAGCCCGTGCATGGGCTCCCGGAAGGCGAGAATCGCCGAGGTGGCAATGGCCAGCGCGACGGCATGCTCGGCATGGCCGTACAACGCCATTACCCCGAGCAGGTAAACGGTGAGCGCGGCGACGGCGGTGGTAATGCCACTGGTCTCATCGGCTTTGCCGGTCAAATCCTGTTCATTTGTACCAGTCTTGCGGGGCCCCAACGGGCCGGTAATCATCGCCAGCGCAATCAGCACAACCCCAATCAGCCAGCTGGCCGCCAGTTGTTGAGCCAGCCAGGCCGCGATGGCGCCAATACCGGCGATGAGCATGAAACTGCGCAGGCCGGCTACCCCATGGCCGCTGTGTTCGCGGTGCTTCTCCCGTTCGACCCCGACCAGGGCACCGATGGCCAGGGCGATGGCAAAGTCGCGAACCAGTACAACGTCGATAGAGAGTTCCATCAAATCCCGCTCCAAGTCCCTGATGGCATTGGCTTTCTGTGCAGCCTAGCAGCTTTTGGTACGACTGAGCCTTGATCTAAGCGCCTATCCCGAACCGCCCTCGCTATAATGCCCGGTCCCGGCGGACCAACTCCCCCGGGTGGCGGGCGGTAACCCCGACCTGACAACCGAATCAGCAAGAACGACTGCCGGTCCAAAAGGCAGTCTGTCAAAACAATCAGGAGCAAATCTTGTCGACATCCGGCAACTCCCGCGTGCTTTCCGGCATGCGGCCGACCGGCCGCCTGCATCTGGGCCATTATCACGGCGTGCTCAAGAATTGGGCGCAGCTGCAGCATGAGTACGAATGCTTTTTTTTCGTCGCCGACTGGCATGCGTTGACCACCGGTTATGACGATACCTCGGCGATCGAAGCCAGTTGCTGGGACATGGTGATTGACTGGCTCGCGGCCGGTGTAAACCCGGGCTCGGCGACGTTGTTCATCCAGTCGCAAGTGATCGAACACGCCGAACTGCATTTGCTGTTGTCGATGGTGACGCCGCTTGGCTGGCTGGAGCGGGTGCCAACCTTCAAGGAACAACAAGAAAAGCTCGCCGACAAGGATTTGCAGACCTACGGCTTCCTCGGTTACCCGTTGCTGCAAAGCGCCGATATCCTGATCTACAAAGCCGCGCATGTGCCGGTTGGTGCCGATCAGGTGCCGCACGTGGAAATCACCCGCGAGATCGCCCGCCGGTTCAACCACATTTACGGTAAAGAGAAAGGCTTTGAAGAAAAAGCCGAAGCAGCCATCAAGAAGCTGGGCAAGAAAAACGCCAAGCTCTATGAAGATTTGCGCCGCAAATACACCCAGGACGGTGACGATGCCGCGCTGGCAACAGCGCGTGCGCTTATCGAAGACCAGACTGGCATTTCGCTCGGGGATCGCGAGCGCCTGCTGGGCTTTCTCGAGGGCGGTGGCAAGATCATCCTGCCGGAACCGCAAGCCCTGCTGACGCCAGTGTCGAAAATGCCGGGCCTCGACGGCCAGAAAATGTCGAAGTCCTACAACAACACCATTGCCCTGCGCGAAGATCCGAAAGACATCGAAACCAAGATCAAGCGCATGCCGACCGACCCGGCCCGGGTCCGCCGCACCGATGCCGGCAATCCCGACAACTGTCCGGTTTGGGAGTTCCACAAGATTTACTCGCCGGACGAAGTGAAAAACTGGGTCCGCGAAGGCTGCACCAGTGCCGGTATTGGCTGCCTGGAATGCAAGCAACCGGTCATTGATGCCGTCAAGGCCGAAGTGAATGTGTTCTGCGAGCGCGCCAAGGAATTTGAAAGTAACAAGCAACTGGTCAAGAACATCATTGCCGAAGGCGGCGAGCGTGCCCGTGAAGTGGCGCGCGAAACCATGGCCGATGTCCGGGAAGCGATGCAGCTGTCGTACTGGTAAAAAATCAATGTTGTGACCGATTCATGGTGACAGCGGATGGAAAAGTGAAATGACCACTGGCGAAGAACAACAACCCGTCTTGGCACCTGCAGAAGCGCCACCGGCCGACGCTGCCCCCGCGCAAGGCGTACAGGAAGAGATGCCGTTTGCATTGATTCACGGTATGCCGTTGACGGCGATGCCGAAGGATCTGTACATCCCGCCGGACGCACTGCAGGTATTTCTGGAAGCGTTCGAAGGCCCGCTGGACCTGCTGCTGTATCTGATCCGTCGGCAGAACCTCGACATCCTCGACATTCCAATGCTGGAGATCACTCGCCAGTACATGGATTACGTTGAGCTGATCAAGGCATTCAATCTGGAACTCGCTGCTGACTATCTGGTGATGGCCGCGGTGCTGGCTGAGATCAAGTCACGCATGCTGCTGCCGCGCCCGGCCAGCGAAGAGGGTGAAGAGGAAGATCCGCGCGCCGAATTGGTTCGCCGCTTGCAGGAATATGAACGGTTCAAGAAAGCCGCCGAAGACTTGGACGCCATGCCGCGGCTCGGCCGCGATGTCTGGGTCGCCAGCACGGATCTCCCGAATCTGGATTTGGTCAAACCGGTGCCGGATGTCGACCTGAAAGAGATTCTGGTGGCGCTGCGCGATGTCATGAAGCGGGTCGAGCTGACCCAGTCGCACTTTGTCGCCATGGAACCGCTGTCGGTGCGTGAACGGATGAGTGCAATTCTGGAAAAGCTCTCGCAAGTGCATTTCACCGATTTTCAGGCGCTGTTCACGCCGGAAGAAGGACGCATGGGCGTAGTCGTGACGTTTCTTGCCATCATGGAGCTGTCACGCGAAGCGCTGGTCGAAATCATTCAATCCGAACTGTTCGGGCCCATTCACGTCAGGGCAAAAATCCAATGAGCGAAAAAGTCGAAATCAACGAAGTCTTGCCGGTCGAAGTGTTTCCGCCGGCCGAAGAGCGGCTGGCCCAGATTCTGGAAGCCGCGCTGATGGTCGCCGGTCGGCCACTTGGTCTTGATGAACTGTCGGCGTTGTTTGATGAACACGAGCGGCCAAGCCCGACCGACATTTTGAAAGCGCTGGAGCGCATTCGCGCCGAATGCCAGACCCGTGGCGTTGAGCTGAAGGAAATTGCTTCCGGCTATCGCTTCACCGCCAAACAGGACCTGGCCCAGTATCTGGCCCGGCTGTGGGACGAAAAACCGCAGAAATATACCCGTGCGACGCTGGAAACGATGGCGCTGATTGCTTACAAGCAGCCGATCACCCGTTCGGAGATCGAGGAGATCCGCGGCGTCACCGTCAACACCCAGACCATCAAGACACTGATGGAGCGCGACTGGATCCGGGTGGTCGGCCACCGTGATGTGCCTGGCCGGCCGGCCCTGTATGCCACCACACGGCAGTTTCTCGACTACTTTAACTTGAAGAGTCTGGATCAGCTGCCGTCACTGGCCGAACTGAAAGACTTCGACAGCCTGAACGTCGAGCTGAATTTCGAGGAAGCCCGGCAGACGGTCAAAGCCGAAGTCGAGATTGATCCGGAACTGGAAAAAGCCGTCGCCCGAATGGAGCAGGAACAAGCCATCGGTGCCGCGATGGAAGAAGCGGGTATTCCGGAACCGGAAGATTTGCCGCCGTCGCCTTCAGTGCATTAACGAGATGCCCGTGTCGTGACCCGGGCATTTTCTCACAGGGGCGCCATACGTACCCTTGACTGAGTTGATATTCGCTCAGTCAGAAACGAATCGGTGCGCACGACGCACCCTACCGGAATGTTTTCGGTAACTACTCCCCCTGCGAGAGCAGGCGGATTGTCCCAAGAGATGCGTGCCATACCTTGAAACGGCACGCCATAGAAGGAACTCGCCATGAGCGAAAAACTGCAGAAAGTATTGGCCCGTGCCGGCCTCGGTTCGCGTCGCGAGATCGAAACCTGGATTGAAGAAGGCCGTTTGGTGGTCAACGGTTATCCGGCCCTGCTCGGTACCCGCGTCGAGCCGAAAGATGAAGTGAAGCTCGACGGTCGGCGGCTGAAGCTGATCCCGGAAGCCTTGGTCAATCGCAAAATCCTGATGTATCACAAGCCGGAAGGCGAGGTGACCACCCGCAAGGATCCGGAAGGCCGGCCGACCGTTTTTGACCGTTTGCCGCCGATGCGTGGCAGCCGCTGGGTGGCGATTGGCCGGCTCGACTTGAACACCTCCGGTTTGCTGCTGTTCACCAATGATGGTGAAGTCGCCAACCGCTTGATGCACCCCTCACACGAAGTCGAGCGCGAATACGCGGTCCGTATTCTCGGTGAACTGAAGCCGTCCCAGCGCAAGAAGCTGCTGGAAGGCGTGTTGCTGGAAGACGGCCTGGCCAAATTCAACAGTATCGAATCGCGCGGTGGTGGCGGCAGCAACCGCTGGTATCACGTGACCCTGTCCGAGGGTCGGACCCGCGAAGTACGTCGTATGTTCGAATCGATGGATCTGGTGGTGTCGCGCCTGATCCGGGTTCGCTATGGCCCGGTTGCGCTCGACCCGCTGCTCAAGCAGGGCATGCACCGCGAATTGAATCTGGAAGAAAGCAATCGGCTGTGTGAAGCCGTCGGCATTGAGCCACAGGCACCGCGGGCCGAGCGTCGGCGCGAGTACCAGCAAACCCGTCGCAGCGAGTCGATTGGTGGCTACGGTGAAACTGGCGACGATGCGTTTGCTGGCGAGCGCACGTCAGCTTCATCGCGCAAACCGAAAGTGATTGGCAGCAAAGCCGATGAGCTGCCGACGGATCGAGTCGAGCGCGCAGCTGAGCTGTTGCGTCGTCGCCGCGCGGCCGAATCGGCTGGCATCGAGTTCAGTGGTCGCAATGGTCGCTTGTCTGGCAAACGCACGCTGCGTGAAAGCGAGTTGCGCAAGATTGCTCAGGAAAAAGCGGCTGAAAAGGCCGGTGAAAAAGCCAAGCGGCCGGAACGTGAGGAAGGTGCGGAGTTCGCTGGCTCGAAACCGCGCAGCCGCGCTGCGGGTAGCACTGCTGTGGGCCGGACAACACCGGACCGTTCAGCAACCGGCCGTGACTCAAGCAGTCGTGCGACCAGCAGTCGTACGGCAGGCAGTCGTTCAACGACAGGCCGGACTATGGCTGGCCGGGCAAGCAGTGGCCGAACCGGCGACGCTGGTTCGGCAACGGGCCGTTCCGAAACCGGACGTACTTCGACCACGCGGTCGCCGACGGCACGGACTGCTTCAACGCGGACTGGTGCCAGCCGCACCGGCCCGGCTCGCGCGTCAGCGCGTACCGAGCGTGATGATGACGATTTTGCACCGCGCCGCAGTGCCCGACCGAGCACGCGCAGCCGCGACGCGGATGAGGAAGCACCGCGCCGCCGCAGTGCAACCCGGTCTGCCGCCGCTGCCAAGCCGGCCGCCAGATCTGCTGCCGGACGCGACGAGCGGCCAGCCCGCAGCCGCGCTGCTGCTGGTTCGGGTGAACGTGCGGCGCGCAGCAGTGCCAAACCGGCTGCAGCAGGTCGCAGTGCCGGTGCCCGTACTACCGCAACAGGCGAACGGAGTCGGAGCGCGGCCAAGCCTGCTGCTCGCTCGGCCGCGGGTGCCGGCAAGCCAGTACGTAGCAGCACGACTCGCAGCAGCAGCGCGCGCGCTTTAGCGCCTTCGCGCGGTGGCGGCAGTGGTGGTGGTAGCCGCAGTGGTGGCAAGCCGGCCGGTAAAAAACGCACGCGCTGATGGCGCTGCTGCCGCGCAGTGTGGTTCGCAACACCCGCAAACGCCGAAGGCAGCATCCTTCGGCGTTTGCTTTTGTGGCAGTGCTCAGCTTTAATCGCGACACTTTCCCGCGAAAATCCTGCGTGACGGCCATGCCGGTGTTTGCCCAGACCACCCTGCTGCTGATCGGCTCGAATGTGTTCATGACATTCGCTTGGTATGCCCACCTGAAGAATCTGAGCGCCAAACCCTGGTATATCGCCGCACTGCTGAGCTGGGGCATCGCGCTGTTTGAGTATTTGTTGCAGGTGCCAGCCAATCGCATCGGCTATACCGAAATGAGTCTTGGCCAACTGAAAATCCTGCAGGAAGTAATCACGCTCAGCGTGTTCGTGCCGTTTGCCTTGTTCTATATGCATGAACCGTTCAAATGGGACTATGTCTGGGCGGCCCTGTGCCTGCTCGGCGCGGTCTTTTTCATTTTTCGCAGCTGAAACGAGGATGCTTCCAGATGTTTGATGAAGCCCGTTGGCCTGCCGCCGATTCCCCGACCGGTTTTGTCTTGCGGCTTGCCAAGGCGCTGCATACCTATGGCGCGCCGGCCTATGATCTGGAACTCGTCGTCAATGATGTGGCAAGAAAACTTGGCTTTGGTCTCGAGTGTTTTTCGCTGCCGACGATGATCACGTTGTCGCTGTTTGAGCAGGATCGCAACTCGACTTTCGTGATTCGGGTGAAGCCGGGCGATGTCAATCTGGAGCGGCTGACCCGCTCACACGACATTGCCGAACGGGTGATGTACGGCGAATTGACTGTCGCCCAGGCGGCGCGCGAGTTGGCGGAAGTGATTGCCGCCCCGCCGCGCTGGGGCTCGCTGGCCGTTGTGATCAGTTTCGGGCTGGTATCGTCCGGTGTTGCTCGTGTGTTTGGTGGTGATTGGGCTGAGATGCTGTCATCGCTGGTGATTGGCTTGATGGTGGGCGTGCTGGCCATACTGAGCTCGCGCAAGCAGGTCTTCATCTACATTTTCCCGACCGTCGCGGCGGCATTGGCGGGGGTGCTGTCGTATGTATTGGCCTGGGGACTTGGCCACGACAAAGTATTCACGACGCTGGTGTCGGGTTTGATTGTGTTGCTGCCCGGATTGATGATCACAGTCGGCTTGGGCGAGCTGGCGACGCAGAACCTGGTGTCCGGTACCGCACGTCTGGCGCACGCCGCCGTGCTGTTTGTGTTGATGGCGTTTGGTATTGCGGTCGGTGACATGATCGGCACGCACTACTTTTCTGCGCTCAGCTATACCGCCAGCAAAGTACTGCCGCCATGGACCGAATGGGCAGCCGTGCTGCTCGCTGCGACCGGTTTTGTCGCACTGTTTCAGGCACGCATGAAAGATGCGGGTTGGGTATTGCTGGCGGGTCTGCTTTCCTACGGCAGTGCAAGATTTGCCAGTCAGGCTTTTGGCCCGGTGGCCGGAGCTTTTTTTGGTGCCTTTGTCATTGGAGCTGCATCGTACTTGTTCCGCTTCTTGTTCGATCGACCAACGGCGCTGATGCTGGTGCCCGGGATCATTTTGCTGGTGCCGGGCAGTGTCGGTTTTCGTAGCTTGCACAAATTGCTCGAGCAAGACGTGCTGGCCGGGCTCGATATTGCATTTCAGATGATACTGGCCGGTATTTCGCTGGTGATAGGGTTGCTGCTGTCGTCGGTCTTTGCCTGGCTGATGCCGCGTCACCGGCACCGGACCAAGGGCAGCTCTGCCGGGTCCGATTCGACTTCTTCAGGAGACAGATGACGTGACCCCGACAGGAAAGAAATTGCTGATGTTTCCAGTGGCGAATACCCCGGTCGACAGCTTCATGCCGATGGCGGACCGGCTACTTGCCGGCCAGCCGGCACAGACCGTGGCGAATCACTACAGCGATGCGACCGGCCAGTTCCACAGTGGTGAATGGACCGGCGAACCCGGTCGCTGGCAGGTCCGTTATACCGAGCACGAGTTTTGTTATGTCACCCGAGGCCGCATTGCCATTACCGATGCCGATGGCCAGACGACTGTAGTGAAGTCCGGCGATGCCTTCATGGTACCGGCGGGTTTCACCGGGGTCTGGGAGGTGTTGGAGCCGGCACATAAGTACTACGTTATTTTTGAACCAAAACCGCGGTGAAACGCGTGATCCGTGACAAACCGGCTGCAGTTGTGGTGAATTGGTCACAATCGAGCTGTGCATTTGTGCGGGTACTGCTGTCTGTACCGCTCGCTACGCTGATGTCGTTAAGGGGTCACATCCACAAGGGAGGTTCCGATGCGTACATTGATCGTGGTGCTGTTGCTGGCTGCAACGGGCTGCAGTACAACAAGTCCCGTAGCGGTAAAAAAAATTCAGGATAGAGACAAGATAGGCTATGTCAATGCGTTGGCACGGCTTCGCGGAACCCAGGTGATATGGGTGCATCCGCCGGAAATTACTGTTGACAGCAAGGCGTCAACAACTGCTTT
This sequence comes from Permianibacter sp., assembly GCA_041914645.1. Lineage (GTDB taxonomy): Bacteria > Pseudomonadota > Gammaproteobacteria > Enterobacterales > Permianibacteraceae > Permianibacter. The sequence goes on along the minus strand of JAYSCY010000010.1, from coordinate 59,454 downwards.
GGCGTCGGTGACACCCTGATCTTTCAACGCTGGTAATTGCCTGCAAGACTGGCACTCAGAACCCCAAACAATGCGATAGCTTGCCGTCGCATTGTTTGGGGTGGAAAGATTCTTTGAATCACATCTTCAACATGCTAACCACAACGTCGACGGCAATCACCAGCGACAGCAACAGCATGTAAACGATGCCTACCACCAGAAACTTGAAGACGGTCATCAGATGCGGCTGGCCATAGACCCGTTTCTGCATCAGATAGAGATAGAGCGGCACGCCGATGCCGAGCAGTAGTCCGGTTACGGTGCCAAGCAGCCCGGTGATGGCGGGATGCTCGCCCGTTGCCATGTTGAGCTCGGCGACACCGTAATTGGCGGCGATCAACAGTACAAACAACAGGTACATGAAGCTGTGGCTGTGCAGGGCGACAACCAGATGCTCCATATAAAACCGGTTGGCGAACGGATAGCAGACCTTCAGCAACAGGGCAAAAAGCGGCAGCAAGACAAACATTGATTGTGGCAATACGCTCAATACCAGCTGAATCAGCCGGCGCGGGTCTTTGCCGACCTCTTCTGATTTCTGGTCCAGCTGTGTCTCAATGGAACGCAACCAAGCGCTGGCGCTGTTTGGCAGGAAGCTGAGATTGGCTGCCAGATTGCTTTTGCTCCTGATGGTTGCTTCTTCCGTGCCTGGCGCAGGTAAATCTGTCACGGATGCTGGATCGGGGGCCGCAGACTTTTCCGCCGCCGGCTTGGCGGTAGCCGGCATGGCGGTGGCATGTTTAATCGTGACAGGTTTAACTGTGCCAGATTCAGCTGTGCCAGATTCAACTGTGCGAGGCTCAACGGTGCCAGTCGCCTCCGTGGCTGAACTTACTGGTGATGTGTTTGGCTCGGTCGGCACTGTCGGTGTCGGCGGGGTCACCGTCGGCAATTGCACGCCCGATGCATCGTGGATTTGCTGACGCACGGCGGGTGGCATTTCCGCCATCGCTGCCCGGAACTCCGGGTCCTCCATGGCCTCGGAGAGATCCTGCTGTACTTCCTGCTGGACCTGTTCCTTCTTGGCCGGGTCTGCTTCAACGTCAAAGACGGCCAGCTCCTTGTCGAGCGAAAACGCGAGGCTGGCGATCAGGAAAAAAACCAGACTGGCAATCACATAGAGCCGAAGCGGTGGCACGTAACGCTGCCGGCGACCGGCGAAATATTCAATGGTCAGAAAGCCTGGCCGCAACAACAGCGGCTTCAGCGTCCGGACCGCGCGGGAATCGAGGTTCAATACGTCATCGAGAATATCGCGCAGCAGCAAACCGAGGTGACGCAACGACGACTTTTCATGCTGGCCACATTGGTAACAGTAGGGCCCATGCATGGGCGTCTGGCAATTCTGGCAGGCTCGTGGTGCCGGCTCGATGACCGTGGTGGTAACGAGTGGCTCGGTGCGCTGACCGGCGGGAACCAGCCGGCTGCCGGATGGGAGTGCGGACAACAGCTTGAACATGGAAAGGCGAGAGCTCCGAAGCAATTTCCCTGAGGGCCGAGTACGGTGGTTACGCCACTGCAGTCAGCGTTCCGTTCTGGCAATGGCGGCAAGCCTACGGCAGTCACCGCAAAACGACAACGCAGCCGATGCTATAGTTCCTGCAATCCGGCTAGTCGAAAACGACTCCGGCCCGATCATGGACGAAACTAGGCAGATCGACATGTTGCCAACCGCCACCTACAGCGGGCCGCTGCTGCCCGCACCACTGCAACGCAAGCGCTGGGCTTACCTGCTGGTGTTCCTGCCATTGCTGTTGCCGTGGCAGGGACTCTGGCTGGGTGAACTGGCCGGCCAGCCGGACTGGTTCAGTGGCTGGACCCTGATTGTGGTATTTGGCTTGGTGCCCTTGCTTGATGCCGGGCTTGGTCGTGATGAACTCAACCCCGATGAAGCGCAAGCGGCCTATCTGGCCCAGCAGCCTTGGTACCGGCTGCTGACCCTGCTGTGCCTGCCTGCACAGGTCTGGAGCCTGCTCAGTGGTGCCGTGGTGGCCAGCCGACTCGAGAATGACGTAGCCCTGTTTGGCTGGCTGCTGTCGATTGGCACGGTCAGCAGTGTCATGGCAATCACGGTCGCGCACGAACTCATCCACAAAAACGAGAAACTCGATCAGCTGGTCGGGGGCATTTTGTTGGCATCGGTTTGCTACGGCGGCTTCAAGGTCGAACATGTCCGGGGGCACCATGTTCATGTCTCGACCCCGGAGGATGCCTCCAGTGCGCGTTATGGGGAAACAGTGTACGGCTTTGTGTTGCGGGCGGTTTGCCGCAATATCAGCAATGCCTTTCGGCTGGAGGCCGCCCGGCTCCGGCAGAAAGGGTTCCCGGTGTTGTCCCGACATAATGAAGTGTTGGGCTGGCTGACACTCAGCGCGATAATTGCCGCCGCATTCTTGCTGGTTTTCGGTGCGCGTGGACTGGTGTTCTTTCTTGGCCAGAGTCTGGTTGCGGTGCTGCTGCTGGAGACCGTCAATTACATCGAACACTATGGGTTGCATCGCCGCCGGCTGGCGGACGGTCGCTATGAGCGGGTGACCCACCAACATTCCTGGAATGCCTCGCAGCGGCTCAGCAACCTGCTGTTGTTTCATTTGCAGCGCCACTCCGACCATCATGCCTTTCCCAAGCGTCGTTATCAGGTTTTGCGCCACTTTGATGACAGCCCGCAACTGCCAGCCGGCTATCCCGCCATGGTGGTGCTGGCATGGCTGCCGCCGCTGTGGTTTGCGGTGATGAATCCGCGGGTGCGCGCGTACTATGGCGGAATTCCTGACCTGAATTCGTAGCGGTCAGCGTACTGGCGAAGGTGTTGTGCGTTTTCGGTAAGCCTGGTCGTCGAACAGGTGACATGCCAGCCAGTCGCTATACCGACCAGATGAATTGTCGACCAGATGAAACATGGAAAACGGGCATCTTCGGGTTGAGCCGACAAGCAGTTTGTGATGCCGTTATGTGATCGCGGCGGAAAAATTCTGCATATACCTGTTATGGAATGGGCAGAAATGTCTATCGATGAACGGAAGCGACCCATCATGCCAGTGTCATGGCGATGTTCAATTGCACTGTCGATAGTGGCAGCGGTACCGGTCACGTTGTTTGCTGCCGCTCCCGTAGCGGTGACGGTGCATTTCTATGAGCGGCCGCCGTACGCCTCCAGGCAGCCAGATGGCAGTGTCAAGGGCTTGACTGCCAATCCGGTACTGCAGGCGCTGGCGACCATGGCCGAACCATACCAATGGAGCGAAACGCCGGCCAAACGACAGCTCAGCATGCTTGAGCACAACAGCGGTCGGGATTGCGGCATTGGCTGGTTCCGCAATCCCGATCGCGAGCGCTTTGCGAAATTCAGCGTGCCAATTTACCGGGACTTGCCACCGGTTGCGATTGTCAATCCGCAACGGCGCCTGCCAAAGACGGCAACGGTTGCCGAGGTGCTGGCAACGCCGGACATGCGGGTGTTGATCAAGGATGGCCTGACATATGGCGGACACGTTGGTGGCCTGCTCAAGTCAGCGCGGGCACAGGTTGAGGCGGTCAGTCTGGACTCGACCCAGATCATTCGAATGGTGGCGGCAAATCGGGCGGATATGATGTTTGCAACGGGCGAAGAGGCGCCCATTCTGCTGCGAAGTCTTGGTGATGACGCGGCACTGCAGGTGCATCGGTTTCCAGAAATTCCTGCCGGTGAACACCGTTATCTGATGTGCAGCAAGCAGGTCGATGATGCCTGGCTGGCTCGCTTCAACAAGGCCATTCTGCGACAGCAACCGGCACCGCGCTGAGCAGATAGACATGTTTGGGCATTGTTGCCGGCCCGGCAAAAAAACGGCGAACAGAACGTTCGCCGTTTTTTGTTGTACCCCGAGCAATCAGTTCTTCAAGCAATAGACGTGATACTTGCCGTCGATCTCTTCAGTGCCTTCGACTTCCTTGGCAAAGCCCGGGAATCGTTCGCCCCATTCCTGCAACAGATGCAGGTAGCGTAGCCAGGGGCCGTCGTTGGCACCAACGGACTCACCCGGCATCACGATGGGAATGCCCGGCGGATAGGGGATGACCCCCACGGCAACAATTCGATTGGCCATCTTGTCGAGCGGGACTCGCTCCGATTTGCCGGCCATGAACTGCTGGAATGCCTGTCGTGGCGGCATTTTTGGTTCCGGCAATTGCGCATACGCTTGCGCCTGCCAGTGACCTTGTTTGCTGTCACGCATGTGTTTCCACATTTCATTGGCGAGATCTTTCAGGCCCATGCCGGCATAACGCTTCGGTGCCGCAGCGGCGATACCTGGCAGCACCTGTTCCAGCGGCGCATTGCGATCGTAATCGACCTTGAAGTCAAGCAGAGTGGTCAACAAGCTGCCCCATTTCCCCTTGGTGATACCCATCGAGAACAGGAACAGCACCATGTGATCGGTGGTGCGTGAAGGCACAATGCCGGCACGGCCAAGATAGGCGGTCAATAAGTCACCGGGAATGCCGGTGGGGGCCATCTCGCCGTTGTCCTGCATGCCGGGGCAGACAACACCGAATTTGATCGGGTCGAGCATGCACCAGCCGTCGGCCAAGCCATCAAAACCATGCCAGCTTTCGCCGTTTTTCAGCACCCAGTATTTCGGATCGCGAGCCAGCGCTTCCGCGGGGGCATTTTCAAACGGGATCGGCTTGCCACTGACCGGATCCGGCACCGTTTCCGCATTCCATGGGGCAAAGAACCAGTCACCCTTGGCGGTGAATTCGCGGCGGATGCGAGCCAGTGCCTGCCGGCAGGCGATGGCTTCGTCGATCGATTCCTGAGTCAGCGTTTCGCCGGCCGGACCATCCATCATCGCGGCGGCAATGTCATTGGATGCGATCAAGGCATACAGCGGCGAGGTGGTGGTCTGCGCGCAGTAGGCTTCATTGAATGGTGCATGCTCGACGTTGCCACGACCTTCGCGGATGTGGATATACGATGTCTGTGACAAAGCAGCCAACAGTTTGTGGGTTGAGTGAGTGGCGAAAACCGTCGGGCCTTTCTTGTCGTGGCTACCGGGCTCACCGCGCATGGCGAAACGGCCCTTGTACATCGGATTGAAACGGGCGTAACCGTACCAGGCTTCGTCAAAATGCACCCGGTCGACACTTTCCCCGAGCTGTGCTTCCGCTTTGGTGGCGTCGTAGCACATGCCGTCATAGGTGCAGTTGGTGATTACGGAGTACACGGCTTTGCTATGTGGCCGGTCCTTCAGCAGCGGGTTGGCGGCGATCCGGTCGGCAATGGCTTTCTTGCTGAACTGCTCGGACGGAATCGGTCCGATGATGCCAAACCGGTTGCGCGTAGGCTGAAAGAACACCGGAATGCCACCGGTATTGGCCAGACCCTGCTCGATCGATTTGTGGCAGTTGCGGTCGGCAAGCACCACGTCACCATCACCGACGCAGGCCGACATGATGGTGCGGTTCGAGCCTGAGGTTCCGGTCAGCACCGTATAGCTGCGATCTGCGCCGAAGATACGGGCGATATTCCGCTCACTGGCACCGACCGGGCCGCTGTGACCGAGCAGCGAACCGAGCGCGCCACGTTCGATGCCCATGTCGCTGCGGAACAGGTTTTCGCCAAAGTAGTCAAAAAATGCCCGACCGATGGGCGACTTCAGAAAGGCAACACCGCCCTGATGGCCGGGCGCCGCCCATGAATATTCCCGCTCGCGGTTGTAGCGCATCAATGCGGCCGCATAGGGGGGCAGCAGTTGCTCGAGATAGCGGTCCATCGAGGCTATGGCGCGACCAGCCACGAACGAGGCAGTGTCTTCCAGCAGCCAGACAAATTCATCGGCCAGCGTTGCCACTTCTACTGTTACCGAGCCGGTGATCTTGCGGTCCGCCATCAGAAACACCGGCACCTTGGCGTCACGCGCGCGTAGCTGGCGCAGCAGCTCAGTCGCCTGGGCATGCGAGGCATCATCATTGCTGCCGAGAGTCCAGCTGACAAACAGACAGTGCAACGCCGTGTCTGATTTGAGCGTGGCCAGCCCCTCTTCGAACGACAACGCTTCAATGACGGTTACGCCGCGATCTTCCAGCTCTTCGATCAAGGCGTGAAGGCTGCGACCACCGAGTGCATGCGGATCGGCCAGCTCGTCACTGATCATGAGCAGGCGGCGTTTTTGCTGGTGCGAAGTGTTTCCGAGCATGATTCAGTTCCCGTTACGTGCGGCTGACCACCCCATGTGGACAGCGAATTGCGCCATTCGCGCCGCAGGGGTGGTCAATAGACCACCCCTGCGGCGCACTCACGTCACTCCCGCACAACGTAGGTGTAAAGGCGGATGCGACCGTTTTCTTCCTTTGGATAAACACCCTGGATTTCGTTGCCGAAACCCGGGAAGCGGACATAACTCTCTTCAAACATTTTGAAATACTGAATCATCGGCCGGCTGCGCTCGGTGTAGCGTTCGCCAGGGACGATGACAGCGATACCGGGCGGGTATACCAGATTCAGTGTTGCTGCGACCCGTCCTTCAAGCTGGTCAAGTGGCAGGTAGTCTACTTCGTTGGCGATAAACTTCTGCATTGCCTGTCGTGGCGTCATCGCGATATCCGGGAAATGCTCAGCCTGGAACTGGCGCTGCTGCAGACCGGAACAATCGAACTCCCGGTAGAACTGGTGCATGGCCGTGCAGAGATCCCGCACCCGGGTTTCGCTGTAATGTTGGGCATACTTGCGGGTGAACATCGGAATCACCTCCGCCAGCAAGGCATTGCGATCGAACAGTTGCTTGAATTGCACCAGTGCTGACAGCAGGGTGCCTGCTTTGCTTGTCTCCACACCGGGCGTGATCAAGAACAGAATGGTGTTGATGTCATTTTTTTCCGGCACGATGCCACGCTCGCGCAGGAATATAGCCAATACAGAAGCCGGGATACCCCAGTCAAGATAAGCACCGGTCTTACGATCGAAGCCGGGTGTGACCAACGCGAACTTGCACGGGTCAATCATCGCGTAGCCGTCTTCGATGTGTTTATAGCCGTGCCAGTGCGCGGTCTTCTTTAGTTCCCAGCACTGTTTTTCCTGGCTCAGCACATCGGTCGGTAGATCTTCCCACGGTACGTCCTTCACGTCGGCATGGTGCGCAGAATTCTTCAGGCTGACCCGGTCGGGCACGAATGGGTCAAAAAACCAGCTCTCTACACCTTTCTGTTCGCTGGCAAACTGTTTTTTCAGCCGGCGGACCATCTTGCGCATCTCGATGGAGGTGCGAATGGCCTCATCCCACAAATGAAAACCATTGCGGCCTTTCATCATCTGGGCGCCGACATCGAGCGAGGCCCAAAGCGGGTAGAACGGAGATGTGCTGGCATGCAGCATATAGAACTCATTGAATCGGGCCGGTTCGCAGTGCCGCGGCTGGCCCTGCAGGTGTGAGTCACGCACGCAGATCTGCGATGCCTGCGAGAAACCCGACAGCTGCTTGTGGGTCGATTGGGTGGAGATGACGCCGGGGTCATTCGGTCCCACCTTCAACCCCATCGCGCAATTGTTGTGAAACAGCGGGTGGAAGTGCAGGTAGGCGCCCCAAGCCTCGTCAAACAAGATGTAATCGCAGAGATGGCCGACGCGGTCGAGTACGTCGCGAACGTTGTAGATGGTGCCGTCGTAAGTCACGGTCTGCATGATCAGCACGCGGAATGGTCGTGGTTTTTTCCAGGCATCCGGATCTTTCACAAGCGGATGCTTGCGGATTTTTTCACGGATGCGTTCTTCATCCCAAGCGTGATAGTGCACCGGGCCGATCAGTCCCTGCGCATTGCGGTCGGTTTCCAGATAGACAGGAATGCCACCGGCGAGCTGCAGGGCACCCTGATTGTTCGATTTGTGGTTGTTGCGGTCATACAGCACCAGATCGCCTTCCTTGACCAGCGCTGTCAGCACCACCTTGTTCGAGGTCGAAGTGCCGTTCAGGACAAAGTAGGTGCGCTCGGCACCGAACACCTTCGCCGCTTCTTCCTCGGCACGCTTGGCCGGGCCTTCGTGGATCAGCAGGTCACCCAGTTCGACGTTGGCATTGCAGAGATCGGTACGAAAAATATTCTCGCCCATGTAGTCAAAGAATGCGCGCCCGATTGGGCTCTTGCGGAAGTACATGCCGCCATTGTGGCCGGGACAGTCCCACGCTTCCACGCCGCGATCGTTGTAGTCGGCCAGGGCGCCGAAGAATGGTGTCTTCAGTGACTGGAGATAATCGTCGAAGTGGCGATTGATGAACCGGGCGATGAAATCTGGCGTGTCTTCGTCGGCGAGAATGAACCCGGCTATGCGTTCGTTGATTAAAGGCTGTGCCTCCTGCAGCTGATCTCGATTGGCAACCACAATGAAGATGGGGGCTTCCAGACCAATATGATGCATGCGCGCAATCAGTTTGCGAGCATCAATGCTGACAGCATTGTGGCTCCATTCAATCAGCACCGTGCCAACGGACGCGTCGCGCTCAATGATGGTCAGTGCGTCTGCGGTCGTGGTGGCGCCATCGACTCGCAGCCGGTGCCCATCGCGCAGGTGATCCAGAATCGCTTTTCCCTGCCGGTGTAGCGGGCCCTCGTTGCGCAGGGTGTCGGCAACAACCAGTACCTTGTAGACGTCGCGGAACAGCATGACAGCCTCCTTGTTATCCAAGTGCCTGGTCAGTAGGACAGACTTCACCGTTTGGTTAGGCAGCGCACTGAACCAATGAATACCGGTTGGGTAACGTTGCTGTTGAATCAGAATTGAAAGAAAAACAATGCCTCACACCGGATGGTGTGAGGCATCAGGTACCACTTACGGCAACGAGTAGGCCTTGCTGAGCAACTTCACATTGTCATTCGGCTCACCGAAATGCTTGCTGTAGAACAGCAAAAAGTCATCGGCACGCATCTTGTGGCTGAGCGCGGTATCGACATCCAGACGGAAGTCATCATCACCACGGGCAAGGGCAATGCCGTAAGGACCGGCGGTGAAGAAGCGTGGCGCGACCAGCAGGCCTTCGTTGCTGGCAGCAGCCATCTGCAACTGGAACCGCTCGCCGAAGATGGCATCAGCCTTTTTGCTGGTCAGTAGCTTCAGGGCTTCTTCCGGGGTTTCTGCCGCGATGATCTTGACGGTGACCCCCAGATTTGCAACTTGTGCCTTCACCCATTCTTCACTGACGGACCCCTTCAGCACGACATACTTGTGATTGGCAATGCCGCGGTTGACCGTGGCGCGTGATATCGGCCCGGTATGGGCTTTCTCGCCGAGCAATACCCGTTGCAATGACTCCGGGGCATCGCTGCGGGTCAGCGCGCTGATACCGCTGGCGAACACTGGAATGGAGAACGACACGGTGGCACGCCGTGCCAGCGTTTGAGCGACCGCGCCGCAATACAGGTCGAGGCTGCCTTGCGCGACCGCGTTCAAGCCGTCTGCTTCTGGTGTTGCCGTGAATTGAACCTTCAGGTCCGGTCGACCGAGCTTGGTTTTCAGCGACTCGGCAACGGTTTGGCACAGGTCAACCGAATAACCAGTCGGATTGCCATTCTGGGTGCTGGCGAACGGCGCCTGATTGGCCGGGTAGCCGATGTTCAAGGTGCCATTGGCCTGAATGCGATCAAGCACCGGTCCGGCACTGACGGGCATGGCCATGACAGCGCTGGCGATGGCCGCCACAAGCGCCGCTGACGAAATCAGCTTCTGCGAAATGAGTTTCTGCATGGTGAAAATCCTCTTGTGCGAACGATTTGTGTGCGTCTCAGCCATTTCAATTGCTGCGGGCCGCGGCCGGCTCAAACCGGTACGCAATGAAACCGTACAGCAGATAACCCACTGCCATCACCATCATGCCGCCGAACACTGCCTCCATGCCGCAGGCATAGAGTGCGTAAATGCAATACGCGACCGAGAGAACCACAGCAGTATTGTTGCGGGTTGCGATCCCGCCACTGACGTTGGCTCTTGACATCACCAGCATCAAGGATGCGGCCGCCGTGATGTAGGGCACGATGTTGGTAACAGTGGCGAGACTGACCAGTTTGCCGAATTGCTCACTGGCCTCCGGCGACATGGTCATCAGTGCCATGATGGTCTGCAGGATGCCGGCGATGATCATGCCGATGATCGGTGCGCCTTTGGCACTGACTTTGGAGAAGAACGCCGGGAAGTGTTTCTGATCGGCGGTGAACTTCGAGGTCGAACTGAGCGTGAACTGCCAGCCGAGCAGCGAGCCAATGCAGGCGGTGACCGCCAGCGCCATCACAATGTTGCCGACGGTCGGACCAAACATCTGGGCATAGACCTGAGCGAACGGCGCGTCGGAGTTGGCCAGTTCGGCGTTCGGCACGATGCCTTGAATGACCGTGGTCGACAGAATGTAAACGGCGGCCGCGCCAAGCGTTCCGAACATGCAGGCGAGTGGCACGTTCTTCTTCGGGTCCTCGACGGCATCGGCGTTCTGAGCTGCCGATTCGAGACCGAGGAATGCCCACAGTGTCAACGGGATACTGGCGGTAATCGCATCGCCGAAACTGGTGTTGTTCGGATTCCAGGCTGCAGCGAAAGTGTCAGCCGAGAACCAGAACCAGCCAATGATGCACAGTCCACCGACCGGAACGATCACGCCCCAGACTGTGATGGCACCAATTTTTCCGGTGATTTTTGGGCCACCGAAATTGGCGATGGTGGTGAGCCAGATCAGCAGGATGACACCAATCGCCAGTTGTACTTCGCCTTCACCGAGTACCGGGAAGAATGGGGTCAGGTAACCCGCGGCTGAAATCGCCACCGCAACGTTGGCGATTGCCAGAGACAGGTAGTACAGGAATGACGCCATGAAGAAGCCGGCCTTGCCCTGGGTTTCCTCGGTGTAGCCGGACAGGCCGTCGGTGCGAGGACAGAGCACGCCCAGCTGGGCGAAGGAATAAGCAAGCGCCAGTGAACCGAGTGCGGTTACGCCCCATGACAGCAGCGATACGGCACCGACCTGCGCCATGTTGGTCGGCAACATGATGATGCCGGAGCCCATCATGTTCACCATCACGATGGTGGTGAGTCCCATCAGACTCATCTTGTTTTCAGAAGCAGCCATGCAAGCCTCTCCGTCTGGTTTGAGTGAGCGATTGGCCAACAAAAACTGCTGGCCGCATCGCATTGTTTTTGTAACCCGTTCTTGCTAAACCCAGCTTTTCTACTGCAACTACTGTTGAATCACTTTCCTACTGACAACTTGATTGTTCCTGAAACCGTGTCTGCTCACTCTTTGATGCAATCGAGCAGGTAGCGACGACCGTTCGGGCCGGGCTCGAACCGCAAGCCGTGAATGTCGGTTTCAAAACCGGGCAGTTCGCGGTCAAAGTCGCGCGCCTGCAACAGATAGTCCTGAATGGATTTGGTGGCCGGAGTCAGCCGTTCGCCCGGCATGATCACCGGTATCCCCGGCGGATATGGCACCAGCATGGTTGCGACGATGCGACCCATCAGGTTATCGATCTCCACCGATTCCACCTCACCTTTGACCAGCTTGTCGTAGGCGTCGGTCGGCAGCAGTGCCATGTCTGGCAACACGGTGTACATGTCGCGCTGGGCCGCCGGAAAGCCTGAACGGCCATACAGCTCGTGCATTTTCTGGCACAGATCGCGCAGGCCCATTTTGGCGTAGGCGTCAGGGTGGGCATCGACCAATGCCGGCAGCACTTTGTTCAGCGGGGCGTTGCTTTCGTACAGATCACGGAAATTGATGAGTTCGGTGACCAGTGTGCTCCATTTGCCCTTGGTCACGCCCATCGAGAACAGCACCAAGAACGAGTACAGACCCGTTTTTTCAATTTCGATGCGGCGCGCCGACAGGAATTTGGTGATGATGGCGGCTGGAATCCCTTCTTTCTCGTGCACGCCAGCAGGCGTCAGACCGGGTGACAATATGGTGACCTTGATGGGGTCCACCAGCGCATGATTGGGGGCCAGATTGTCGAACCCATGCCATTTTGCGCCCGGCTTCAGCACCCAGTCTTCATGATTGGTGGACGGGTTGTGGGTGACTTCGTCCGATTGCCAGACCTTGAACCACCACCGTCCGCCAAGCTCTTTGCCTACGTTGGTCATGGCGCGCCGGAAAGCCAACGCCTCGTCCATGGTTTCTTGCACCAGCGCGCGGCCGGCCGGTTGCTCCATCATCGCTGCGGCCACATCGCAGGAGGCGATGATGCCGTACTGCGGCGAGGTTGAGGTATGCATCATGAACGAGTCATTGAACCGGTGCATGTCGAGCGATTTGCTCTCGGCATTCTGGACATGAATCATTGAGGCCTGGGACAGCGCCGCCAGCAATTTATGGGTGGAGTGCGTGGCAAACGTGATGGCTTTCTGGCTGCGTGTCGGCAGGTTCGATGAAATGCCGTGGTGACCGTCGTAGAACTCGTGGAAGTTGGCATAGGCAAACCAGGCTTCGTCAAAATGTAGCACCTCGACCGAGTCCTTCAGGCTTTCTTTGATGGCGTCGGCGTTGTAGCAAAGCCCGTCATAGGTCGAGTTGGTAACCACCATCAGTCTGACCTTGCCACTGGTTTTTTTGGCAAACGGACTGGCGTCGACTTTGGCCTTGATTGACTCCGGGGTGAACTGGTCCTTGGAAATTGGGCCGATGATGCCAAGCCCGTTGCGGGACGGGATCAGGTAAATCGGTGTTGCGCCCGTCATGATCAGCGAGTGCAGAATGGATTTGTGACAGTTGCGATCACACAGCACCAGATCGCCTTTGCCAACGACACCATGCCAAATGATCTTGTTGGCGGCCGAGGTGCCGCCGACCACGAACAGCGTGTGATCGGAGCCGAATATCCGGGTGGCATTGCGTTCGCCTTCGGCGATCGGCCCGGTGTGGTCAAGCAGCGAACCGACCGATCCGACCGACACCGAAATATCCGAGCGCAGGGTGTTTTCACCAAAGAAACTGTAGAACAACTGGCCGACCGGGCTCTTGCGGAAGGCAGTGCCACCGCCGTGTCCCGGTGTGTGCCACGAGTAGGCACCGTTCAGCGTGTAATCCATCAGTGCCCGAAACATGGGTGGCGCCAACTTGTCGAGATAGCGCTCCGCCGAGGCGGTGATGGTGCGTGCCAGAAACTCCGGCGAGTCCTCGAACAGGCGCATGAAGGCGTTGGCGTGACGCATCACACTGGCCGGGACCATTTCAGCGGTGCGTTCGTCGCCAAACAGGAAAATGGGCAGCTTGTCGTTGCGCTCGCGTTTTTTCTTTAGGATGCGTTCCAGCTGGTCCCACTGGTCCTCATCGGCCTCGGCACCGTCGATCGAAATCAGCCAGCAGGACTCGTTGTTGAAAACAGTGGCCAGTCGTTCGGCGTCGTCATAGCCAATGCCGCTGACCACCCGCCAACCTTCGCTCTCGATGGCTTCGGCCAGCTGGCGCATGCCGCGCCCGGCGGCCTGGAACCCGTCGATGTCTTCGTCGATGATGGTGATCGGAAAATCGTGCAGAAAATCCATGTTGCAGGCTCCAGTCAGAACGGCGAATGCGTAGGGGCAGAGACGGTGGCGACAAGCGTCAGGCAGGCAGCGAAGGAATGCAGGTAAACGGCGCTAGTGAAAGTCGCAGGGCCCTGAACGGGCGGTTGCGAACTCGGGGCCGTTGGAACAGGCATGGATTAACCTCCGTGTTCAGTACGGTCGGCGACTCCAGACCCGGCGAGGGCAATGCCAACCAGTGTGGTGCTACGGGCAGTGATACGAACCCTTGCCGGGGCGCGATCATCACGGCTTAGGGTCATCAATTACTGCAGTGCATCATGAGTGCCATCATGACACCGCCGATCGGTTGCTATGAGAACCTTGACGGCACTGCACAAAGCTTAATGTCAGCAACATGACAACCATAAGACTGATTGCCTTGAAGGTACAAGGACAATCCACGGCCAGAATTGATTTTGCGCAACAAAAAAATAAAACCGTAGCTTTGCTGGGGTGATTTTTGTCAGGTTCGGATGTTATCGTGACCTTCAGCCCAAGCGCCGTGCCATGCCCGCTGCGAATAAAGGTAGCAGAAGGAACAGCAACAGTTCGGCTGTTACCCAGCGATACACACGGGTTACGTCCGCCTCGGTGGGTTTCAGCGTGCCGCTGCGCCAGCGCATGAAGTAGCGGGTCGGGGCTATTGATATCAGGCCGATCAGCATGAACAGCAACATTTTGCACCAGAACAGGGGCTGGTCCGCGTAGAACGCGCCGCTTTTGGCGCCGAGAAAAACCCGGCTGAGTCCGGTTGCCAGCGTCAGCATTGCGGCAAGGAAGTACACCACGTCGATACTGGCAATGCGGCCCGGTTGCTGTATCGGCAGTTGCCAGCGCAACAATACCCATTCGGCATACAAGGTTGCGCCAGTGGTCAACATCGCCAGTGTGTGCAAGAAGGCAAGCACCGCATCCAGTGTCATTGTTCCGCCATTTCGTTAGTTGTCGCCGACATCAGCCAATCGGCACTGGTCGTCCTCACAAGGTGCCTACACCAGTCTGGCATTTATTGCTGACGCACTGGCAGCCGGCCGGTTCTTCGAAGCCACAGATGCTCTGTCGTTGCTCGCGCTCGCAAATGGCCTTGACGGTGGCGGGCGATGGCTGCACCTCACGGTGCACACATTGTGGGTAGAACCCGCAGCAGTTACCGACATTTTTGACCACGCAATCAGCGTCCGTTTCGCAGCGGCGTTGCAGGCTTTGCTGATAGGCCTGCCAACTGGTCGGTGCGGCATTGTCTCCGGTAGCGGCCAGTGAAGGGGCGGCGAGTTCGGTGGGCGCTGTGGTAACGGATGGTGTCACTACCGCAGCCACTGGTTCCGGTTCGACCTGTTCGCTGTCACTGGCGTTGGCGGTCGGATGGGTTGACTCGGCGATGACGGGAGCAGGGCTGGTGGGCGCCATTGGCTCGGCATCGGAGCAGCCGCCAAGCAGGCCTGACAGACTCAGCAGCATGGTGGCGGTCAGCAAGAAAATGCGGCTCATGGTTCGCTCCGGGACTTGCCGACGGCACTGATCAAAATGGCGACACCGCCCAGCATGATGAACAGTGGCCACCATTTCCCGAACGGCAATTCGAACAGAAACAACACGGCGACCAAGGTGGTGGCCAGCGCACCCACGCTGGTGCCGGCAGCTTCCGCATCAAACCGGCCGAGCCGTCGCACCCGCAGCACAACCTGCACCGTCATCGCGATAGCGGGGATCAGAATGAACAGCGCCCACCAGTTGTCGAGTCCGAAAAAGCCGATGCGGTAACCGTGTTCGTGGGCGAGAAACAGTGCACCAATCAAAATCACCACAACGCCGAGGGCAATCCGATAGATCAGCGGATTGGGGTTGTGCTCGGGGGCAGGCGCATTTTCCATCAGCCTTTGTTCCTTGCCGTTGACAGGTTTAAGCCTGCCGGATGGTCACCTTACCTTAAGGGACGGCAGCCTGTGCGACAAGCTTGCCGTGACGCTCGGCGGCTCATTGTGTTGCTGTCTGCAGGGCTCGCCAGCGCCGCTCAAGCACCGTGATGGTGACGAGATACACCGCAATGATGAGGACCGGGATGAGCCAGTAGCGCTGGGCCGGGAAGACATACCAGGCAGCAACGATCAGGCTGGTCCGGCTCAGGGTATGAAACAGGCCGATGCCATGCTGAATGATCCAGCCGAACGGAATCCACATCAGACCGGTCAGGATGCCGACCGTCATCGGCAACGAGCTCGGCTCGATCAGCTGGAACGGAATCGCGATGGCGTATACCAGCATGGCATTGAATGCGCAGAGCAGAAACAGGCCATCAAACGGATTTTTCGGCCGGTTGCGATCCAGCATGTTCTCGCCGGTAAAGCGTGACAGGAACATGCCGAGGTAGGCGATGCAGCCGGTACCGATGTAAATCAGCAAGGTCATCTGGCCGCCACTCAGAAACTGGGCGCCGATGGCGATAAGCGCCCAGACAATGGTGCCGGCCAGTGGCATTGCCAGAAACCGGCGGCGACTGAAGTCAGCTCGGTGCTGGTCGAGACTCCGCTCGGGTGGATTCGTGGCGGCAACGGCAGTGGCCATGGTGACTCCTGTCGAGGTGTTGGCATGTCCAGGCAACGCGCAGGTTGCCTGTGGCAAAAGGCAGCGAGCCCCTTTGGTGGGCAGTCTGGCCGAACTTGTCGCGGTGCGCCAGTACCAACGGCAGCTGACCCGCGGCGTCTCGGTCGACCCCGTTTGGGGTGATGTTTTCATGGCCGCCTTGCCGGCCGGTACTCGAGAACGGGACAATAGCGGCTGTCATTGAATCCCTTGTTTGAGGTAACCCATGCACGGTCACGTTCACGGCCCGGACTGCCAGCACGACCATGAGCACAATCACGACGACGGCCATGTCCACGGTCCGGACTGCGATCACGATCACCACCATCACCAGCCGGCCGCGCCTGTGCGCAATCCGCTGCGCGAGGTTGGCCGCAATGACCCCTGTCCCTGCGGTTCCGGCAGCAAGTTCAAGAAATGTCACGGGCGCTGAGTGATGAGCCAGCCAACCGGACGGGAGCCGCCGACGGCACAAGTCGTCGAATGCCTGCGCTTGCTGAAAGCCATCACCAGTGAGTTGCAGCGGCTGGATAGCTGGGCCGCCCAGCCGCCGCCGGCAGAGCGTTTTGCCAGCACCTTGCCGTTCTGTGTCGATACCTTGAGCCTTGAGCAGTGGCTGCAGTTTGTTTTCCTGCCACGTATGCAGGCGCTGATTGACGCGGGGGCTGCCTTGCCGACCGGCGCCGGGCTGGCGCCCTATGCCGAGGTCTGTTTTCGCGATCGGCTGGTTGAGCGGCATGGCCTGATCCGGCTGCTGAGCGAAATGGATGCCCTGCTGGTGCAACCCGTTCGGCACTGACCGGGTTTATTGCCAGCCAAAGGCCCAACGCACGATCGGCCCGTGCTAGCGCGCGTCGTTGCGGCGCACCTTGCCGTCGGTCACGCTGACGCCTTCGGCACGCAGGCGCTGCAGCTGTTCACGCCACGGTCCGGAGCCGGGCGCAAAACCCGGCCTGCCGTCGGCCCGAAGCACACGGTGCCAGGGCAGGCGATGATCAGCGGGCAGGTTGGCCAGCAGGTGCGCCACCTGACGGTGATAGCCGGGCAGCCCGGCCCGGCGGGCCACTTCACCATAGCTGCACCACTCGCCGGCCGGGATCGCCGCAATCACTGCACAGAGACGCTGGTGCAGATCGTCTGTACCGGGCATTTTTTCTCCTGTTGACAAATTGCTGGTTAATCCGTATATAGCTCGCCCGAATTTTCCGCAATTTGATTGAGGTATCGCATGGCGGGTATTGAAGGTCTGGACGAAGACTTTGTCGAGGTCGAATCGAGCGAGCCCATTCACGTCAATGTCACCCAATCCGAAGCGGCCAAGCATCCGCCGCGCTGGCGCCAGATTGAGATGTTGCGTGAAAAACGCGAACTCAGTCAGGTGTTGAGTGAATACGACGACTACGCGTTCGACGACAGCGAAGAAGAATGACCATTCCGGCGCCTGAGGGCGCCGGAACTGTTTCTGCGACCGGCAGTCAGATGCCGGCAGGGACCGTTGTCCCGGAGAGAGGTCGCACATGAAGGTTTGCTGGATTGCAGGTTGGCTGTTGTTGCCCATGCTGGCACAGGCCGAGTCATGTGGCATGGTGTCAACCGCGCTCGCCGGTCCGGAGACCCAGAATATCCATGTCGCCCGCATTGGTGCGGTCGATGAGCGCAACACCCTGATGCAAGATCAGGAACACAAGCTGGCGCCCGGCAAACATCAGTTGCGGGTGTACGAATTTATCGATGCGCCGGAGCTGAAAGTGAAAGCGCGGCAGCGTGGTTTCCCGAAAATGCTGACAGTCGAGATTGAAGCCAACAAGCGTTACCACATCGGGGCCCGCTTCAATGACAAGAAACCGTATGACCGCAATGAGTTCTGGGAGCCGGTGATCTGGGATGTGACAGCGGTTGAGTGCAAACCCTGACGCAAGTCAGACAACGCCTTTCAGCAAGACAATTCACCGCAAAAAAAAGGCCGCAGCTGCGGCCTTTTTTTTTCACCACGAAAATATGCACCAGGAATCGTCGCCGCGTTGCCAAACGACACTGGTCTCGACGCGGGCGCCGGGGTGGCCGCAACGCGGGGCAGGTGTTATGCGTGATCGTTTTTCTGCCGGTCCAGTTCGGTCGCCAGATTGCGACCGTCGGCTTCAAACCAGACCCGGACCAAGGCATAGGCCACGGAGGCGGCGGTGGGCAAGCGAAAGCTGCCCGCGTGGATCGCGGCAATCAGTTCATCGCGACTCAGCCACAGGGCATGTTCCAGTTCCCGATCTTTCAATTCCAGCTCACTGCCGACGCTGTCGGTGAAATACGCCACCATCAGTGAGGCCGGATAGGGCCACGGCTGGGAAAAAGCATATTGCGGTACCGAGTTGATGGTCAGTCCGGTTTCTTCCATCACTTCCCGGGCAACAGCCTGTTCGAGACTTTCACCGGGCTCGACAAAGCCGGCGATCATGCCGTAGCGACTGGTTGGCCAACTGGCCTGACGGCCGAACAACAGCCGTTCGCCGTGTCGCACGGCGACGATCACGGCCGGGTCGGTGCGGGGAAAATGCCGACGCTCGCAACGCGGACAGCGCCGGCTGTGTCCCGCTTCGATGAGTTCGGTTTCGGCGCCACAACCAGCGCAGAAACCGTGTTCACGATGCCAGTGCAGCAAGGCCTTGGCCTGACAAGCAATCAGCAAGTCGGTGGCGGATAATTGCGCCGCGTGCTGTCGCAAGTCGCCAAAGTCGCTACTGACAAAGCCGGCCTCATCGGAGCGCTCCAGCCGTAGCGCAAAGGTCGGAATACCATCATACATGCCAAGAAACAGTGCCTGTTGCCGCTGGCTGTCACTGCATTGCTGCAACAGCCGATACGGCGAGTCGCCGCACAGCGACAGCAACTCATCATGCATGGCCAGAAAGCGGGCATCGGCGCGCGCGCGCAACTGGTGTTGGGCGTTGTCATCGAGGCGCAACAGCGCTTCGCGTTGCAGGGTGTAATGCAACAGCTCAGCTTGCAGGACATGGGGCGTGGCGATTTTGCTGTGAGTCACGGTCTGCGTCACGGTGCGGTTCACCTGTCAGTTCAAAAGCCGTTCAAAGCCAGTACGACATAAGTTCGAATTCAGTTCGACATCAGCAAGCGAATGGCCAGCAAGGAGCTGCTGGCCAGCAACAGCCACAGTAGCACCGCCAGCAGCAGCGGTCGCACACTGAGTTGGCGCAAGGTGTCGCGAGTCAACCCGGCGCCAATGCCGAGTAATGACAAAGCAAACAATGATCGTGCGGCGGCAGTCAGGGTCGGCGCCAGCTCCGCCATTGCCGGCAACAGGGTACGGGTGAGGCTGGCCAGCAGAAACAGCGAAATGAACAGCGGAAAGGACCGGTGCTGATCCCGGGCGCGGTGCGCGATGCCGAACAGAAACACCAGCGGCACAATCCAGATGGCACGGGCAAGCTTGGCTGTGGTCGCCACGGCCAGGGCTTCGTCACCGTAATGCGCCGCCGCACCGACCACCGAGCTGGTGTCGTGGATCGCCAGCGCTGCCCACAAGCCGAACTCCCGTTGGCTCAGCTCCAGCCAATGGCCGAGTGTTGGAAAAATCAGCAGGCCAACTCCGTTCAGCAGGAATACCACTGCCACGGCAACCGCGACGGTTTCCTGCCGGGCGCGCAGCACCGGGGCAACCGCGACAATGGCACTGCCGCCGCAAATGGCGGTGCCGGTTGCCAGCAACTGGCCAAGCACCGTTTCCACCTTCAACCAGCGCGCCAGCCACCAGCCGGCCATCAATGCGAGGGCGATGGTGGTGACGGTCAGCGCCAGGCTGTCCCGGGCGGTACTCAGCACGACATCAAGCGGCAGGCCAAAACCCAGGCCCACCACCGCCGCTTTCAAGATGGCGTTGGCCGCAAAGCGGGTCTGAGCCAGCAGTGGATTGCCCAGGGTCAGCGCCAGGGCCGTGCCGGCCAGCAAGGCCAGCGAGGGACCCAGCACTCCGGCAAGACAGGCCAAGCCCAGCGACGCGAGTGCAATAACGGCCAGACGGCTGCGAAGAAGGGGCGAAGCAGTGGCCAACATCCGGCGGCACCTGCACGGCGAGGGAAAAAGGTGGCGCATTGTGCGGACCGGCGTGGCCAGCGGCAACCTGCGTCTGAATGGCAGCCCGAACCGGTCGGTCTGGCCAGCGTTACGTTTGGTAACAGACCGCGGCAGACGGACAAAGTGTTGGTGTTATAGTTCACTACAACACCGGCACGCAAACACCAAGGTGCGAGGGGTGGAGTCGTTGGGCTGTTTCCCGTCGGCCCTGTCCGAGCGGCAGTCGCCGGAGTGCAGTCACTCCAGGCCTGACCAAAGCGGCAGGGTTGGAAAATGAACTGAAAGAATGAAGGAGGCATATGCAAACGCAATGGCATGACGATGTGCCGATCTACCGCCAGTTGCGCGAGCGGATCGTGCAACTGATTCTGGAAGGATCGCTCGTCCCGGGTGACGCCCTGCCGTCGGTGCGTCAAGTAGCGGCGGACTACCGCATCAATCCGCTGACGGTCAGCAAGGCTTATCAGGAATTGTCCGAGGAGAACATCGTGGAAAAGCGACGCGGGCTCGGCCTGTATGTCAATGAAGGGGCAAAGGAGCAGCTGAAAAGCCAAATGCGCCAACAGTTTCTCGACGAGGAATGGCCGCGGGTGCTCAAGCGCATTGCGCTGCTCGATTTGTCGGCGGCGGATCTGCTGGCGTTCCGGCAAACGCCCGGAGGTGCGGCATGAACGCGCTCGTACAGGGTCGTGGCATTCACAAGTCGTTTGGCAAGCAGGATGCACTGGCCCAGGTTGATTTCACCATCGAAAAAGGCCGCATCGTCGGGCTGATTGGCAGCAACGGCGCCGGCAAGACCACGCTGCTGCGAGCCATGCTCGGGTTGACCGATTTCGACGGCGAGCTGTCGGTGCTGGGACTGGATCCGCGCACTCATCGTGATCAATTGATGGAACGGGTTGCCTACATTGCCGACGTGGCAATTCTGCCGCGCTGGCTGCGGGTCGATCAGGCCATTGATTATGTTGACGGCGTGCATCCGCGGTTTTCCCGCGAACGCTGCCTGGCCATGCTGAAGAAGACCGAGATCCCGGCCAAGGCCAAGGTCGGTACGTTGTCGAAAGGGATGGTGGCTCAGCTGCATCTGGCGCTGGTACTGGCGATTGATGCCGAGTTGCTGATTCTGGATGAACCGACACTGGGTCTCGACATCGTCTATCGCAAGGCGTTCTACGAAACCTTGTTGGGTGATTATTACGAACGTGAACGCACCATTGTGCTGACCACCCATCAGGTGGAAGAAGTGCAGCATTTGCTGACCGACATCCTGTTGATCAGCAAGGGCAAGCTGGTGCTGAACGCGACCATGGATGCAGTCAGCGAGCGCTACACCGAAGTCATGGTGCCGCGTGAGCAACTGGACGCCGCCCGTGCCATGAAACCCATCAGCGACCGGGAAGTGTTCGGTCGGCATGTGCTGATGTTCGAGAATGTCGCGCGTGACCAGTTGCGCAGTCTGGGTGAGCTTCGCTCGCCGGGCATCGCCGATGTGTTTGTTGCCAAAATGACGGAGGCAAGAGCATGAATACCAAAGCCTTTGGCACGCTGATCAAGCGAGAATTGTGGGAAAACAAGGGCAGCCTGATCTGGACGCCGCTGATTATCGCCGCCGTGCTGTCGCTGCTCAGTCTGTGGGTTGTGGTGCGGGGCGCCTATGAAATCGGCGTGTCGCCGGAGTTTCAGTTGGACGGTGAGTCCTTTGAAGTTGCCCAGTTGGCAACCAAACTGAATACCATGACCGATGAAGAGCGTACCTTCGCGGTCAAGGCTGGACTGGTCGGGCTGAAAGTGCCGTTTGATCTGCTGATGCTGATCATGCTGCCGTTCTACTTTGTCGCCGCGTTGTATGATGAGCGCAAGGACCGGTCGATCTATTTCTGGCGCTCGCTGCCGGTTTCGGATCTGCACAGTGTGTTGGCGAAGTTGATGACCGGCGCTGTGGTGTATCCCGCCGTGGTACTTGCCGCAGCCGCAGGTCTGCAGCTGTTCTGGATGTTGATTGCCACTGGACTGAGCTGGTATGTCGGCGTCAGTGCCTGGGCCACCGTCTGGGCCCCGAGTGTGTTGCCGTGGTTCTGGCTGTCCAGTTACTTCGATTACCTGCTGGTGATGCTGTGGCTGATGCCGTTCCTGGCCCTGTATCTGTTGCTGTCGGCTACCACCCGTCGACCGCTGGTGATTGCCATTGTGTTGCCGCTGGCGGCGATGCTGGTTGAAAAACTGGCGACTGGCACTCACTACATTGGCCTGTGGCTGCAGGAACGTATCTTGGGCGTGTTTACCCTGATTTGGGGCGACATGCGCGATATGGACAAGGCTGGTGAGAATTACCCGTTCACTGATTACAGCCACGGTCTTGAAGTGTTTGCCAATGGCCAGTTCTGGGTCGGTCTGGTACTGGGTGCAGCCCTGCTGGCCGGTGCGGTTTATGCCCGCCGCCGCCTGCATGAAGTGTAAATAGCGACTGACGTCGAAGCGCGCAACCGTCAGCGCATGAGTTGAATGGACACCGGCCATCGCCTGGCTGGACTAAAGAGAGAGAAGGCAATGAAAAAGGTAATGTTGTCGGCAGCGCTGCTGTCGGTATTTGGTCTCAGTGGCTGCGTGATTGCGGTGGGTACCGATGAGTTTGATGACTACGACAAGGTCAGCCATCGCGACAGCAAAGCGCGCCAGCAGATTGCCGATCTGCCGCTTGGCCAGAGTTTCGCCGAGGTGAAAGACAAACTGGGCGAGCCTGATTTTACTGAAGCGTTTACCGGCAAGGACGGTGAGTACCGGGTCTATTTCTATCGGACGCACCGGACCAAATCCGACGGTGATACCAGCCGTGACGAGACCACACCCTTGCTGTTCAAGGACGGCAAACTGGCCGCGATTGGTGATGGTGCCTACAAGCAGGCGCTGGAAAAATAACCAGCTTGTGAAGGTCGGATGGACAAGCAAAAGGCGGGAGCGATCCTGCCTTTTGTTTTTTCCGGCTCCTTGCGGTATGGCAAGCACAACGCCAGACGCCGTCGACTTGGCGAGGCTGGCGGCTTCTGTGCGACAATGCGCGCCTCTTTTCTGAATCTGGAATGGCGCGACATGACAGCGTCTGAACCGACCTTGG
Organism: Permianibacter sp.; assembly: GCA_041914645.1. Lineage (GTDB taxonomy): Bacteria > Pseudomonadota > Gammaproteobacteria > Enterobacterales > Permianibacteraceae > Permianibacter. The sequence continues at coordinate 36,124 of JAYSCY010000010.1, read as the reverse complement.
CCGATTGGCTGGCCAGCTTGCCGACGCGTGAACGGGAGCATTACGAGGCTTTGGTAAGGCTGTTGCAGCAGGTCGGTGACCCCGAAAAGCTGAGTGCCGATGACCGTCAGGAGCTGGCCAAAATGGCCGAGCGTTTTACTGGCGAGCGAGCCAGTGTCTCGGTACGTGCGCCCGCGCCCGTGGCGGCTCGCACCAGCGCGCCGACCATGCAACCAATCAGTGCCGCTTTTTTGCAGACCGAGTTTGTTGCGTTTGTCCGGGAAGTGTTGAACCGTGACTGGTGCGCCCGCGGTGGCACATTGCAAGATGCCGTACTGCATGCCTTTGAGCAGAAGTGGCTGCCGGATGAATTGCGCGACGAAGCGGCTTGCGCCCAGCTTTACCGCCGTTATCAACGTGACATCGACCAGGCCAACGGCTTTCGGCAGGGCTTGCCGGGCAACGAGTCGTTGGCGGGGGACAAGCGCATGGCCGTCGGGCTGGCCTGGTTCACCACTGTCTACAAGATGCACCAGTTGCTGATGCAGGGCGTCGATCCGGATAGTTGAATTCCATCCATAAAAAAACGCGGCCATGGCCGCGTTTTTTTATGGATGGCGATTCGCTTGCCGCTATAGCCGCAAGCCACCGTCGATTTCCAGCACCCGGCCGGTCAGGTAGTCATTTTCGAGAATGAATCGAACGGTCTGGGCGATATGTTCCGGCAAGCCCATCTTGCGCAGCGGGATGCCGCTTTCGATTTTGCTGATCACTTCCGGTTTCATGCTGGCGGTCATATCGGTGGCAATGAAGCCGGGGGCGATAGCGGCGGCACGGATGCCGTAACGTGCCAGCTCCTTGGCCCAGGTCACGGTCATGGCGGCGACACCGGCTTTGGCTGCAGCGTAATTGCTCTGGCCGATGTTGCCGGCACGCGAGATGCTCGAGATATTGATGATGACGCCGGCTTTGCCGCGGCCAATCATCTGCGCAGCTGCTTCGCGGCCGCACAGGAAAACGCCGGTCAGGTTGACGTTGATCACGCTTTGCCAGTCACTCAGGCTCAGTTTGCCTTCGACCACGCCATCTTTGGCTTTTACCAGCAGCCCGTCGCGAATGATGCCGGCGTTGTTGATCAGCGCATCAACACCACCGAGGCTGCTATCGATGCGGGCGAACAGGGATTCCACTTCCGCTTCATTGGCGATATCGGCGGTGAAGGTCTCGGCCCGGCCACCACGGTCACGGCATTCGGCGGCCACTTTTGCCAGTGCATCACCGTTGCGATCGACCAGCGCCAAGGCGGCCTTCTCTTTTGCCAGCATCAGGGCCATGGCTTTGCCAAGGCCTTGACCCGCGCCGGTGATGACGATCACCTTGTCCTGAATCTGCATGAGAGCTCTCCGAAAGGGACGACTGCCTATGCTGCAGTGCACAAAACGGCGGCACTATAGCAGAAAATCGGAGCAGAAAATCGGAGCAGAAAATCGGCAGAAACCAGACCTCCGAACAGCCGATGGCGAGCTCAGGTTGGGCTAGGGGGGATTGGCCGGTCTAGGCGATGGTTCGGGCGAACTGTATTGCTGGTCTGCGATACTGCCGTAGTGGGCACTTACAGCACGTTGCGCAGTCCGAGTTCCCGTGGCCAAGGGTTGAAGTAGAGCTGCCCCTGCAGATACGGGTCGGGGTGCCGGCGCAGGTGGTGCTGCAGCAAGGCCATTGGGACCACGAGCGGCACCCGTTCTTCCCGGTAGTCATCGATGCAGCTGGCCAGCTCCTCGCGATCACCCGCATCCAGCGCCCGCTTGAAGTAGCCCGCGACGTGTTGCAGCACATTGGTGTGCCGTTTGCGGGTGGCTTTGCGTTTGAGCGCTGCCATGAACTCGGCGGCGTAATCGTCCAGCCACTCGGCGGTCAGGGTGCCTTTCAGGCTCGCGACTTTCTGGCCGAGCCGGCGATAGGCGGCTTCGTTGTGGGCCAGCAGCAACAGTTTGTGCCGGGTGTGGAAACTGACCAGATCACCCTTGCCCGGCCGGTTGGCGCGCAATGCCTGCCAGCGTTGATAGGCGTAGACCCGGGTGATGAAGTTTTCACGCAGCACCGGGTCATGCAAGCGCCCTTCTTCCTCGACGGGCAACAAGGGAAAATTGGCCATCAGGCGGGCCGCATAGCGGCCGCTGGTGTGCTGAGGCAGGCCGCCACTGGCCCCATGCAACTTGACCCGTTCCATGCCGCAGCTGGGCGATTTGCTCTTCAATATGTAGCCGGACAGTGCCCGCTGAGCCGGTTGCTGCCGATCGGCAAATCGCTCAATGGCATCGGTAACGTCAAGTTGTTCATCCTTGCTGCCACGCAGGCGGATTGCGCCGCTGACATTGATCAGTTGAATGGTTGGCCGTGGCACACCCAAACCGATGCCAACTTCCGGACAGAATGGTCGAAAGGCAAAGTAACGGGTCAGCACGTCGGTCAGGTAGTCGTCGCGTTTGTGGCCGCCGTCGTAACGAACCGGTTCGCCCAGCAGGCAGCTGCTGATGCCGACCAGGGGCTGGCCAAGGTCGGTAAGGTTGCTGGTGATGGTGGTGGTATTGGTGGCAGTCAACATATGTCTCGCAGTGGTTACAGCCCTGCTTCATACGGGCGGGCAGCGCAAGCAGATGTGGTCGATGTCACGGCGTTGCGGTGCTGGCAGGCTGACGGGTCAGAAACGGCTCAGCTGACGGCCCGACAACAGCCGCGCTTCTGCGCGTTCGATGTCTTCCGGAAAACCCATCAGCACCAGAATATCGCCTGAACGCAACAACTCGTCTGGTTCCGGTTCGGCGCGGGTGTTTTCGCCGCGCCGCAACGCGGTCACCTCGACACCCAGTTCCGCCAGCTGCAAATCGGCCAGTGGTGCCCCGACGCAGTTGGAGTTGGCGGGAATCACCACCGGATGCAACTGTTGCGGGCGCCGGGTGCTGTCGGCGGTCAGATCGGCGCCGGAGCCGTAATAGAACCCTTTCAACTGTTTGTAGCGGGCACGCCGCGCCTGCTGCACCCGGTGCAGCACCTTGTTGACCGGGACGTCTAGCATCACCAGCACATGCGAAACCAGCATCAGGCTGCCTTCGAGAATTTCCGGCACCACCTCGGTCGCGCCGCTGGCGCGCAGCTCTTCCAGATGGCTGTCGTCGCGGGTGCGCACCAGCACCGGCAGGCCGGCATTGAGTTGCCGAACCCGCTGCACGATCAATTCGGCGTGTTCGGCATTGTCGACGCAGACCACCACCATCCGGGCCCGATCGATGCCGGTGGCATTCAGGATTTCCGTGCGACTGGCGTCTCCAAAACAAACGCGGATACCGGACTGGGTGGCTTCCTGTACCCGCTGGCTGTCCCGGTCGAGCGCGATGGCGTCAAACCCCTCTTTGCTGACGAACCGTTGCACCAGCTGACCGACCCGGCCGAAGCCGCAAATGATGACGTGGTGTTGCAGGTCATGGGCGGCGCTCTCGATCACATGCAGGGGGTCGTTTTCATCGTCAGGGCGATGCTGACGGCGCAAAATGGCATCGGTCAACCGGCGGCTGTGCCGGATCGCCAGCGGCGAAATCAGCACGCTGGCAATACCGATGGCGAGTGCCACCGAGACGGTGGTGCGGCTCAGCAACTGGTTTTCGGCGCCCAGCGCCAGCAGGGCAAAACCGAATTCCCCGACCTGCGCCAGCACAATGCCGGACATGATGGCCTCACGCCGGCGTTCGTGTAACAGACGCAACGAGCCGTACACCACCAGCGCCTTGATCAGCACGATCAGGATCACGCCGGCCAGCACTGCCAGTGTGTAGTCGGCAATGATGCTCAAATCGAGCAGGTTGCCAATGCCGATAAAGAACAAGCCGAGCAGGACATCGCGGAACGGCCGGATTTCGGCGTCGATCTGGTGCCGGTACTGGCTTTCGCCCAGCAGCGTGCCGGCCAGGAATGCCCCCAGTGCCATCGACAGGCCGAGTTGATGGGTGACCTCGGCCGCCACCAGTGCGACCAACAGGCAAACGAGCACGAACAGCTCGTCACTGCGAGTGTTGCTGACCCAATGAAACAGTGGTGGCAGCAGCTTGCGACCCACCAGCACCAGCAACGCGGCTGCGGTCAGGCCCTTGGCAAAGGCCAGCAGCAATTGTTGCGACAACTGGCCTTCACCAGTGGCCGCCAGCGCAGGGACCAGAATGAGCAGCGGGACCGCGGCAAGATCCTGAAACAGCAACACGCCGATGGCATTGCGGCCGTGCCGTGTATTGAGTTCGCGCTGGGCACCCAGCAGCTTGCTGACCAAGGCGGTGGACGACATGGCAAGTGCCAGCGACAACACCAGCGCCAGCCGGAAATCCATCCCGAACAAGACCATCGGCAGACCCAGGATCAGCGAAGTGCCGAGCAGCTGGCTGGGGCCGAACATGAACACGGCCCGACGCAAACTTTTCAGTTTGGGAATGGAAAACTCGGTGCCGAGCGTGAACAGCAGAAAGACCAGGCCAAGTTCACCCAGCAATTCCAGTTGCGAGGAGCCGTCGTACAGGTCGTAGCCGAATTCGCGCAGCAGGATGCCGGCCGCCAGATAGCCCAGGATGGGCGGCAGCTGCCAGCGCATCAGCAGGGCAATCATGAAGGCGGTCAAACCCAGCAGCAGCAGTACCTGAAGCAGCATGGCCGTGAAGGCTCCTGTGTCGGACGTTCTCTGAGTGCCTCAGGCCCGCGAAAAAATGTACTTTTCCCGTTTGACGGTTTTGACCCCAAAACCGACCGTCTTCAACTGTTCGAACACTTCATCAACCATGGCCGGATTGCCACAGAGATAGACCAGATCCTGATCGGCCTGCGGGTTCAGGTCCCGCAGGCGCTGGGTCACCCGGCCGGTAAACATATCGGCTCCGCCGACGTCCCCTCGGGAAACACACAGGCTGAACCGGAAGTTGGCAAACGCGGCGGCCTGTTGACGGAAATCATCGACAAAAAAGGCATCGGCGGCGTCCCTGACGCCAAACAGGACTTCCACCTGAACGCCTTGAGCCAGCGCCGGTTGCATCTGCTTGAGCATGGACCGGTAGGGGGCGACACCGGTGCCGGTGGCAATCAGCATCACCCGTTTGGGCGGCGCCTCCGGCCACACCAGCTGGCCATGTGGACCAGCGAAAGCGATCTCGACACCCGGTTGTGCCTGCCAGAACCAGCGAGTAGCCCGTCCGTTTTCGACGAAGCTGGCCACCAACTCCAGTGAGTCGGCCGCCGCCGGGTTGTCGGCAACGCTGGCAATACTGTAACTGCGCTTGAAAACCTCGCCGTTTTCATCCGGCAGATGCAGCGAAATGAACTCGCCCGGGCGATAGGAAAAGTGGCCGCCATCGGAGCGGACAAAGCGAAGCAAGCGAGTATTGCGACTGATGAGCTGGTTGTCGGTCAGTCGAATGGCGGTGGTCAACATGAAGGGATCCTGAATGCGTGCCGGCACAGTTTAGGGGGCCATCCGGGTAGCGTCCACCATTCAGGACCGATTCAGCGTCAACACGGCGAAATGGTCACCAACGCCACACACGTTTTGCATCACTGATTGGTGCGGGTGCGCTGGCAGTTGGCGAAACTGGAGAGCCGTCATGAAGATTCACGCTGCGCTATATTCCATGGCCCTTGTCGCAAACCTGTTGTCAGGTCCGGCGGCGCTGGCCTCAAGCAGTTCCAGTGGCCAGTATGTCCGTGCACCACACAGCAAAGGAGCAGCGGTCACTGACCCGGTCGCCGAACCGGCCGTGGCACAGTATCGAACCGGAGCGGCAAACGGCTTTACCGACGTGGCAGGCACGCGCCATCAGGCCAGTATGGTGTCGGCCAAGACTGGCGCCGGTTTGGCGACGGCAAACAAACGCCCGGCCACCGTCACCTTGCGCAAATCCGACTACGGATTCCAGATTTGGGATGCCGGCACCCGCTTGATACAGGATCAAGATGGTGATGGCTATTTCCGCCGGTTTGAAATCCGTTTTGATGCCGATCTGTTCGGTGGCGATGCCAAGGTCTATGCCAAGTTGTACCTGCGCCGGGTCGGTGACAACGGCGATTGGTCACATTATTTCACCACCAGTGATTTCTGGATCTATGGCCAGAGTGATGAAGACGACTATTTCGTTGATACGACCCTGAATGACGGCTATCCATCCGATGATTACGACGTTCTGATCGATCTGTACGAAGTCGGTTATGAAGGGATTGTCGCCACAATCGGCCCGTTTGAGGCCAGCGCCCTGGCTGATCTGCCGCTCGAAGATGCCGGGCTGGATCTGCCGCTCAATGGCGCGGGCTATTCGATTGGCGCTGTCAGCACCACCTTGCTGACCGATAACGACCGGGACGGCTTCTATTCGCGTTTTCGCATAGCGTTCGATCCCGAGCACGTTGGTGGCGCTGCGGTCGCGTATGCCGTGCTGCGGGTGCGTCCGGAAGGGGGCAACTGGCAGACCGAGCACACGACAGAGCTGTTTACCATCGATTCCAGCGGCAGCGCCGATACCTTTGTCTTCGAAGGCGATTGGCGCAGTGGCTATATCAGCGCCCGTTACGATGTGCAGATTGATCTCTATGACGGGGCCAGTCAGCAACTGGTTGCAACGGTTTCGAGCGAGCGTTCGGCGCTGTCGCGGGTACCGCTGGAAGATGCGGGCCGTGATTTGCAATACAGCCAGGACAGCAACAATGGTGGTGGAAATCTTGGCAATGGCAGCACCAGTTCGCAAGGCAGTGGAGGCGGTTCGTCCACAATATTGGTGCTGGTCTTGATGGTCGTGCTGATCTACCTTCGCCGCAGCCAGCAGCGCTACCAGCGTCTGGAACAAATCCGTCACCGGCGCTGATATAGCCGGCTAACAGGTCTGCAAATGAAAACGGGGCGCACATGGCGCCCCGTTTCATTTGTGCGCTGGCAACTCAGCCAGTACGCTGCTGCGAGAGGTCGGTGGCCTGGTTGAACAGCCTGCGGAACTCCAGCGGATTGGCGATACCCATTACTGGCGCCATCGGGCCGCCACCCGCCGAAACGATGATGTCGCCGAAATTCAGCATGCGGCCGAGCAAATTCTGCTCGACCTGCAGGCTCTCCACTTTCACCAGGTTGATTTCAATGGTGTCGCGGCGGACAAAGCCGCGTTTGACAATAATCCGTCTGTCCGTGATGGCGATCTCGGTAGCCCGTTGCCGGACATAAGCAACGCCGGCGGTGATGGCTGAACCGGCCAGCAACACCAGTGGCAAAACGGGTATCGGATGCAGCAGTTGAATCGCCACGGCGGTGATCAGCAACATGGCTGCCAGGGTGAGTGGACCGATCAGGGTCCACCACGAGACTTGTCCGGCATGCAGCAGTTTCTCGCCACTGATGAGCACTTTATTTACATACGAATCCACGGCGGGGACTCCTTCAGGCTGTTCACGTCGCTGATGAGCTCGGTTTTCCAGTTTGCTACCTTAGCGGTTAGCGGCTGAGGTTGCCACCGCCGGATGGTGGCCGGTCATCCTGGATATCACCATCAACATACAGCCAATTCACGCCGTCATGCTCGAAGCGGCTGATTTCATGCAGGCGAAAGGCGCGACCATTGGCTTTTCCGCGGGCAATGAATTCGACCTCGGCACGACGTTCATCAAGCTGGGTAATCCGCCGAATGTCGAGCCCCAGCCATTTGGGTTGCGGAGCTGTGTGCAAGTCAAGGTCTGCAGGGCGTGTGCGTGGATGCCAACTGGCCAGCAAGTACTCAGACAATCCCATGGCATAGGCGCTGTAACGGCTGCGCATCAATACCATCGCATCCGATGCCGGCTCGCCACCGTGCAGCGGTGCACAGCACGCGGTATAGGCAAGCCCGCTGTCACAGGGGCAGCGATCGGTCTGGTGTTTGGTGGGGGATTTCTTCATGGTCAGCGAGGTGGCGTCGACAGGTTGCCAGTCAGGTCGACAGCCTACCCACTGCAGTTGTCGTTGTCAGCGTGGCGATGGCGAGAAAACGGCAGTGCGGTTGTAAATAGCAAAAAAAAACCGGCCGCACGAAGGCGGCCGGTGAGTGACAGTCGAATCAGAATCAGAAGCTGAAACGTGCAAACAGTGCAGTGGTATCGCTGTCATCGGCACTTTGCAGCGCCAAGCCAAGGCTGAAAGCCTGGGTCAGGTAGTACTGACCACCGATGCTGAAGCTGGTGTCCGTTTCGCCTTCGTCGGCATCGACATAGGTGGCGCTGGCAAACAGCTCGACAGACTCTGCCGCCATGCCACGCAGACCGACGCTATACAGGTAGGCATCGGTGTCGTCACTGAATTCGCCGAAACCGTCCACGGCAACGCTGATGTCGGCCGAGGTCTTTGCTACACCAGCGACAAAGTCGAGTTTGTCATTGATGGCGCTATGAAAGCCAAAACCAATGGTGGTGGCTTCCGAATCGACATCGAACTGGGTGCCCATCAGGGATTCATCGCCTGAGGAGTCTTCGAAACTGGCGGTGATGAAGAACATGTCGCCAAGCTCAGCAGAACCCGTTACACCATAACCATCCAAATCGAGATTGATGCCATCACCAAGATCGACTTCGGTTTGCTGATAACTGCCTTGAACAAAGTTGTAGGACAGATCAGATGCTGCGGCAATACCAGTGTTGGCCAGTACGGCGAGTGCCAGCAAGGATTTGACTTTCATGTAAACCACTCCATGTGAAACAACGACGGATGTGCCGTTGCTGGAAGGAAGCCACTTGGCTCCGGACAGGGTAGAGACTAAATCATTCAGTCTGAACGCATTCTGAACGACTTAATTGCCCGGCAGATTGTCTTGGAAGCGCTTGTCCGAATGCTGCCTTCCGTCGTGACCGACTGTTACAAGTTTTGTCGGCAGGGGGTGATGAGAGAGTGGGCCTTACTCAGGCAACACATAAACCGGAGCGAAACCACCACCCGGCGTCCGCAGATTGGTGGTCTGACCCTGATACAGGCGAGCGGCGATCATCAAGGGCTTGCCACGATAACAATAGAGCCGGAGATCAGACTTCAGTGTCACCGGAATGTCTTCGTGCTCAATTTGCTGTTCACTCGGCGGGCTGAATTGCTGGGCAACATAATTGCCACTCAAAATCTGCTCCCACGTGCCGCGGGTCAATTTTTCACCACGGTAGGTGGCTTTGCTGCCAAACCCCTGCGCTGGTTTGAAGAACCATTGGCGTCGTTGTTGCCATAGCGTGTCGGCATTGTCGGCCGTCACTGCGATGGTTGCTGGAATGCGCTGGCCCAGTACTTGTTGCAATGCTGCCGGTACGCCCCAGCGCTTGAGTGTTCCCGAATCGGTAAGGGCGATGAGGTTGCGCTTGTCGGCGTGTAGCACATAGTTGTGTGGGTTTGGGGTAACGACTGCGGCGCCGGAATCGTAAGCATCGCGCAGTGCGCGACAGGCTTCGCTTTGCAGCAGAAAATCGGTCAGCCGATTGTAAACGAGGTCGATCGGACGTTCCTGCCAGTGCAGCTGATGGCCGTCAAATGTCAGTGCTTCAGGGGCCGTGATGATGGCTTCGATTCCGTGCTGCTGAAACAGGTGCCTGGCCAGCTCAAACTCCGGGTAGAGAAACTGTTGTTCCGGATCAGTGTCAACTATGGCAATGCGCGTGAGCGTAGCATCACCCCGTTGTCGCTGCCATTCCTGCCGGAACATGGCGATGACATCGTCATCGAACGAAGCCAGCGGTGTGATACCGAGTACGGTTTCGATTTCAGGACAGCAATATTGCTGGGCGTCTCGCTGCAGCGCATGCAGAAAAGCTCCGCCGGCATTGGTATTGATTTCAATCAGCTTGGGGTTGATGCCGTCACGATGAAAGTCATAGCCCATGAAGACGCCCGCCGGACCATGATCGCGGCGTGCGATCGCGTCACTGCCAGCCAGCAATTCGGCACGTGCGGCAGGCAATGCCAAGGTGGATTCCACTGCATTGACCAATTCCAGCATTGCCCGGTACTCCGGCGCAGGCAGAAACACCGCGACATTGGCAAACAGGCCGGGAAGCGTTTCAGTCAACTTGGCCGCCATGCTGGCATCAAGTTGGGAGGCAAGCTTTTGCTTGAGCTCCTGACGGTCAAGCGCTACGCAGGCACAACCAGTGGCGAAGCAGTCCGCCAGATCACGGGTGGTGCCGAAGGTTGCAGCGTTGGTATCAGGAGCGGCAGCATTGGACATGGCGACGGGTCCGGTAGGAGTTCGAGAATGGACGGTTTGGAAATGGGCATTTCGCTGACGGCAAGTATAGAGGCCGGCTAAAAAAGGTAGCGAGTGAACGAGGGCTGGAGTGTACACGCGACACCAACGGATGCTGAGCACTACCAAAGGCAAAAATGCCAAGTGCCGTCATTCCCATGATGGTCAACTTCGGTTCAATGATCGGGTCGGGTCCAGATCCAGCCGCCAACCAGTAGCGCAACAACGGTTGGCAACCAGGCCCAAGTGAGTGGCAGCCGGTACCAGCCAACTACCGAACTGATGACCAGCATGATGGCGGCGGCAATCTTCGCCAGCCGAGGAATCGCTTGCCGGTCACGCCAGGCAATGATGTAAGGGCCAAAGCGTGGATCTTCAAGCAGGCGTTTTTCCCAGCGCGGTTCCGCTTTGGCAAAACAGTAGGCAGCAACGATGACCCACGGCGTGGTCGGCAGAATGGGAAGAATGATACCCACTACGCCGAGCAGCAGCGCCAGTACGCCAGCAGCCATCAGCAGGTATCGTTTCAGGTAGCGCGTCACACCAGGATTCCGTGAAGGTGAATCGGTACCATGGTAACGCGCTGGTCACCGTGCCGGAAACCGCGATTGGTAAACGGTGTGATGCAGGGGCGGTAAATTTTGCCTCTCTTTGTCAACGCCAGCCCTTGATTTGCGGATGCCGTGCGCCCACTTCCCCGGTTGGTCCATTCCGCGAAACGTCGACTGTGCTGCAAATCTTCTTCATCCTTGCCATCGGCGTGCTGGGCACGTTGTTGCTGTTCGGGCCCATGCTCTGGCGCGTGCGCCGGCGGCGTCTGCTGCGGCAGCAGCCGTTTCCCGAAGCCTGGCGACAGATCCTTCGTCGCCATTTGCCTTATTACCGGCGGCTGCCGCCCGATCTGCAAATGCAGTTGAAAAAGCACATGCAGATTTTTTTGGCAGAAAAGGTTTTTGTTGGCTGCGACGGTTTGACGGTGACCGAAGAAATGCGGGTAACCATTGCGGCCCAAGCCTGTTTGTTGCTGCTCAATCGGCCAACCGACTACTACCCGCAGTTGAGCCAGATACTGATTTATCCCAGCGCATTCGTGGTCAACCGGGCACAGACCGATGCTGCCGGACTGGTCAGCGACCAGGCACGCGTGTTGTCCGGCGAGTCCTGGCAGCAGGGGCAGGTCATTTTGTCTTGGCACGATACCGTGGTGGGTGCTCATGACCCGGACGATGGCCGCAATGTTGTCCTGCATGAGTTTGCCCATCAGCTCGATCAGGAGAATGGCCAGGCAAACGGTTCGCCGCGGTTGGCCCGTAATGAGCATTACCCACGCTGGGCGGCGGTGCTGGCCGCCGAGTTTGCCCAGCTGCAGGCCAAGGCGCGGCAGGGCATACCGAGCCTGATTGATGGCTATGGCGCCAGTAACCCTGCCGAGTTCTTTGCCGTGGTCACCGAGCATTTCTTTGAGCAACCCGCCGAGCTGGCCAGCCAACATCCGGCGCTGTATCAAGAGTTCCGCCAGTTTTACCGAGTTGACCCCTTGAGTTGGTCCTGAGCGGGTTGCTGCCCATTGGCCAAGCCGACGCCACGTGCGGGGCTGCTGTGCCGCCTGCATACGAATGTTGACCGGTTTGATATGCGGATCATGCATATCGACGCATAAAGTTTCGCTATACCCCTTCAACAAAGCCCGGATTCTTGCTATTGCTGCACGGCAGCAGCATAAATATCCCAATTCAGCCCTCCATGCTGCTGCATTGAACCGTGACGGAGACCGGTCCATGCAGCCCCAACGCTTGCTTTACAACCCTCGCGACGAACGCGACAACTGCGGTTTTGGCCTGATTGCCGACATGGCCGGCAAGCCGAGCCATGATTTGCTGGCCACTGCGCTGACCGCGCTGGCCAATCTTTCCCACCGGGGCGCCATCGGCGCGGACGGCAAGACCGGCGACGGCTGCGGCATTCTGATGGCGATGCCGGACGCGTTCTTTCGGCAATACGCCGCCCAGGCCCAGTTGCACCTCACCCCGCAATTTGCCGTTGGCATGGTGTTTCTGCCGACTGACGCCGAAGCCGCCAAGCGCTGCCGCGACGAGCTGACCAAACAGCTGCGGCAGGAACTGCTGACTGTGGCCGGCTGGCGCGACGTGCCGACCGACCCGTCGGTGCTCGGCCAAATCGCGCTGGCGTCACTGCCGCGTATCCAGCAGGTGCTCATCAACAGCCCGGCCGGCTGGAGTAAGCATGATCTGGAACGCCGGCTGTACATGGCACGTCGCCGAACCGAGAAAGCGCTGGCGGATCAGAAAGCGTTTTACCTGTGCTCGCTGTCAGGCCTTGTCATTGTCTACAAGGCGCTGGCGATGCCGGTTGACTTGACCACGTTCTATCCGGACCTGCGTGACGCGCAGCTGACCACTTCGATCGCGCTGTTCCACCAACGCTTCTCGACCAACACCACGCCGCAGTGGCGGCTGGCGCAGCCGTTCCGTTTTCTGGCGCACAACGGCGAGATCAACACCATCTCCGGTAACCGGGCCTGGGCGCGTGCGCGTGGGCCGAAATTCATCACGCCACTGATTCCGGATCTGCAGACGGCAGCGCCGTTTGTTTCGGAAGACGGTTCCGATTCGATGTCGCTCGACAACATGCTGGAAGTCTGTCTCGCCGGCGGCATGGACATTTACCGGGCGCTGCGCTTGCTGGTGCCGCCGGCCTGGGAAAACCGCGACGACATGGACCCGGATCTGCGCGCGTTCTACGAATTCAACGCCGGCCACATGGAGCCGTGGGACGGCCCGGCCGGCATTGTGATGACTACCGGTCGCCATGTGGCGTGCACGCTCGATCGCAATGGCTTGCGGCCGGCGCGTTATGTGATCACCGACAATGGCTGGCTGACACTGTCATCGGAAGTTGGCGTTTGGGATTACGCACCGGAAAGCGTCATTGAAAAAGGCCGGGTCGGTCCCGGCGAAATGCTGGCGCTCGATACCGAAACCGGCGAGCTGTGGCGCTCGGGCGCCATCGATCTGCTGTTGAAAGAGCGGCACCCGTACAAGCACTGGCTGGAGCAGCACAGCCACACCGTCAATATTCCGAACGAAGACGTGCTCGGCGAGCCGGTGCTGAACAAGCACCAGCTGAAAACCTGGCAGAAGTTGTTCGGCATCAGTCGCGAAGAGCGCGAGCAGGTGCTGCGGGTGCTGGCCGAGCAGGGCCAGGAAGCGATTGGCTCGATGGGCGATGACACGCCGCTGGCGGTGCTGTCGCAGCAATCGCGCTCGATCTTTGATTACTTCCGCCAGCAGTTCGCCCAGGTCACCAACCCGCCGATCGATCCGCTGCGCGAAAGCTATGTGATGACGCTGAACACCCGGCTCGGGTCCGAACACAACGTGTTCGCCGAAGCCACCGGCGAAGCGCAGCGCTATGTGCTGCACTCGCCGATTCTGTCGCATGGCGTGTTCCGCTTTCTGACCAGTGCTACCCGCGCCAAAGGCCGGGTGCTGTCGCTGACCGCCGCGCTCGATGAATCGCTGGAAGCAGCCATTGATCGGCTGGTCAATACTGCTGTCGACGCGGTACGCAGCGGCACCGTGATGCTGGTGCTGTCCGACCGTGAGCAACACGCGGAGTTCTATCCGATCCCGGCGGTGCTGGCCTGCGGCGCCATACACCAGCGCCTGATCGCCGAAGGCTTGCGCGTCGATGCCAACCTGATTATCGAAACCGCCAGTGCGCGCGACCCGCACCAGTTCGCGGTGCTGATCGGCAGCGGTGCCACCAGCGTCTATCCATGGCTGGCATACGCCGTCATCACCGATCTGGCGGCAGAAGGCGAGTCGGAAAAAGCGCTGACCAAATACCGCAAAGGCATCGAAAAGGGCCTGCTGAAAATCCTGTCCAAGATGGGCATCAGCGCCATCCAGAGCTATCGCGGTGCCCAGCTGTTTGAGGCCATTGGCCTGCATGCAGAAATTGTCGAACGCTGTTTCCCGGAGGTCGCTTGTCGCATTCAAGGCGCAACTTATGCCGACCTGCAGGCCGATATTCTGCGCCTGCACAAGCAGGCTTGGGATGAACGGGTTTCACTGAACAACGGCGGCCTGCTGAAGTACCAGCATGACGGCGAATACCACGCCTGGTCGCCGGATGTGGTGCAAACCCTGCAACAGGCCGTCAGCACCGGCGATAGCGAGCTGTATCAACGCTACGCCGCGCTGGTAAACACCCGGCCGGTCGCGATGCTGCGCGATCTGCTGCAAGTGCGCGCAGACATCGCTGCCAAATCGGTGACAGCAAAGCAACTGGACGCGGTGCAGGACGAAGCCAGTATCCTGCGTCAGTTCGACTCGGCCGGCATGTCGATTGGGGCGTTGTCACCCGAGGCGCATGAAACGCTGGCACTGGCGATGAACCGCATCGGTGGTCGGTCGAACTCCGGCGAAGGCGGTGAAGACCCGAAGCGCTACGGCACCGAGCGTGTTTCCAAGATCAAACAAATCGCGTCCGGCCGGTTTGGCGTTACGCCGGCCTATTTGATGAGCGCGGAAGTGCTGCAGATCAAAATCGCTCAGGGCGCCAAGCCCGGCGAGGGCGGTCAGTTGCCAGGTGACAAAGTCAGCGCCGAAATCGCCGCGTTGCGCCATGCCACGCCCGGCATCACGCTGATTTCGCCGCCGCCACATCACGACATTTACTCCATTGAGGATCTGGCCCAGCTGATTTTCGACTTGAAGTCGATCAATCCGAAAGCGCTGGTGTCGGTCAAGCTGGTCGCCGAAGCCGGTATCGGTACCATTGCCTGCGGCGTCGTCAAATGCGGTGCCGATCTGATCACCATCAGCGGTTACGACGGTGGCACCGGCGCCTCGCCGCTGACCTCGGTCAAGTACGCCGGTGGTCCGTGGGAACTCGGGCTTGCCGAAGTGCAACAGGCGCTGGTTGCCAACGGCCTGCGTGATCGCGTGGTGTTGCAGGTTGATGGCGGCTTCAAGACCGGCCTTGATGTGGTCAAGGCCGCGATACTCGGCGCCGACAGTTTTGGCTTCGGTACCGCACCGATGATTGCGATGGGTTGCAAATACCTGCGTATCTGCCACCTGAACAATTGCGCCACCGGTGTGGCGACCCAGAACCTGACGCTGCGCAAGCAGCACTTTGTCGGCACGGCGGAAAAGGTCATCAATTTCTTCCGGTTTGTCGCCAACGATGCCCGCGAGTGGCTGGCCCGCTTTGGCGTCAGCGATCTGACTGCGCTGCAAGGTCGCACCGATTTGCTGCAGATCGCCGATGGGCAGACCGACAAGCAGCTGCATCTGGACATGCTGCCGGTGCTGGCACAGATCGAATCGCCGGTGGTGTACGCCAAACCGGCGCCGATAGTCGTTCATGATCTGAATACCCAGATCGTCAACGAGCTGAAACCGCTGCTCGATGGCAGTGAGCCGATTCGCCGCCACTACCGCATCCGCAACCGTGATCGCAGCGTCAGTGCGGCCTTGGCCGGTGAATTGGCGAGTCGCTACGGCGATGCCGGTTCGCCGCTACCGATTCAGCTGCAATTCCGCGGCAATGCCGGCCAGAGCTTTGGCGTCTGGAACGCCGCCGGTGTCGAGCTGCATTTGATCGGCGATGCCAACGACTATGTCGGCAAAGGTATGGCCGGTGGTCGCGTGATCATCCAGCCGCCAGACAATAGCCGCTTTATCGCTGAGCAAACGCCGATCATGGGCAACACCTGCTTGTATGGTGCAACCGGTGGTGAGCTGTATGCCCGAGGCCGTGCCGGCGAGCGGTTTGCGGTGCGTAACTCCGGTGCGGTTGCGGTCATCGAGGGCTGTGGCGCGCATGGTTGCGAATACATGACCGGCGGTGTTGTCGTGGTGCTCGGTCGTGCCGGCAAGAACTTCGCTGCCGGCATGAGCGGCGGTTTGGCATTTGTGCTGGATCAAGATGGTGATTTCCATCGCCGCGTCAATGCGGAACTGGTGGAAGTCATTCCGCTTGCCGACGTGCACATGCCAGGCTTCTCGCAATACCTGCGCGGTCTGCTGGAAACGCACGCCAAATACACCGGCAGTCGTATTGGCGCTGCGCTGGCGCGCGAATTCGGCAGTGCGATTCGCCAGTTCAAGGTGGTCAAGCCGCGGCAATTTGCTTTGCAGGCCTTGCTGCCGACCCAACACAAAGCAGTGAAATTGGAGGTTGTTGCATGAGTACCTCCAACTCAATTTCCAAGCTGCTCCCACCCCCTCCCGGCCTCCCCCTCAGGCAGGGGGAGGAGGGTGTGATCCCCCTCCTTGTCAAGGAGGGGCTAGGGGTGGTTGAGCTCAGCACGCAACGCAATCAAGGAAACCAATGATGAGCGTCCTAGAATTTCTGGAGCGACCGCGCACCGAGCCGGGCAAGTTGCCGCTGCTGGAGCGGCAAAGCGAATTCCGCGAAATCTATCGCGCCTTCGTCAATGAAGAAGCGGTGCAGCAGTCGAGCCGTTGCCTGTCCTGCGGCAATCCGTATTGCTCGTGGAAATGTCCGGTGCACAACGACATCCCGGGCTGGCTCGATCTGGCTGCCAAAGGTCGCATCTGGGAAGCGGCAGAGCTGGCACACGAAACCAATTCGCTGCCCGAGATATGTGGCAGGGTTTGCCCGCAGGACCGGCTGTGTGAAGGCGCTTGCACGCTGAACACCGGTTTTGGTGCGGTCACCATCGGCTCAATGGAAAAATGGATTGTCGACAATGCCTTTGCCCAAGGCTGGCGGCCGGATTTGTCGCGGGTACGCAAAACCGGCAAGCGGGTCGCGATTGTCGGCTCCGGCCCGGCCGGGCTTTCCTGTGCTGATGTGCTGGCCCGTCACGGCGTTGAAGCCGTGGTGTTCGACAGGCAGGATGAAATCGGTGGCCTGCTGATGTTCGGCATCCCGGAATTCAAACTGGAAAAGCGTGTGGTGCGCCAGCGCCGCGAGATTTTCGAAAGCATGGGCATCCGCTTTGAGCTCGGCTGCGAAATTGGCCGCGATGTCGCGATTGAAAAACTGCTGCTGGATTTTGATGCGGTGTTTTTGGGTCTCGGCACTTACAAAGCCGTGAACGGAGGCTTCCCCGGTGAAACTTCTGCCGGTGTGCATCAGGCGCTCGATTACCTGATCGGCAATGTCCGCCATCACCAGAAACTGCCGGTGCAGGGCAAGGGCTATCTGGATCTGATGGGCCAGCGCGTGCTGGTTCTCGGTGGTGGTGACACCGCAATGGACTGCGTCCGCACCGCAGTACGCCAAGGCGCTGCGCAAGTGAGCTGCGTCTACCGCCGCGACGAAGCCAGTATGCCGGGTTCGCGCAAGGAAGTTTCAAACGCAAAGGAAGAGGGCGTGCAGTTCCTGTGGAACCGGCAACCGCAAGCGATCCTGACCGATGCCAGCGGCCATACCCGCGGAGTCGAAGTGAAAGTTGCCGATACCGGCGCAGTCGAAACGCTGCAGGCCGATGCGGTTATCATTGCCTTTGGTTACCAGCCGAACCCGCCGGACTGGCTGCGCCCGCTCGGCGTGCAGCTGGATGGCAAGGGTCGGGTGCAAGTCGCCAGCAAGCTGCCGTTCCAGACCGCCAACGCAAAAGTGTTTGCCGGTGGCGATATGGTGCGGGGTGCGGATCTGGTTGTGAATGCGGTTGCGGAAGGGCGTACGGCGGCGAAGAGTATTGTTCAGATGTTAGGGGTGTGAGGACTTGTAGGGTGGGTCAAGCGTAGCGGACCCACCATTTTTTTGCTATATGGCGACGGCTCTATCTTAGATGAGACGCCGTACCTTACGGAGATGAGCAATAGTCGTCTAACCAAGTAATGACTTCAGAAGGATTTCTCTTTGTTAAAGTAGCCAACCCAAGCTGATAACCATTTC
This sequence comes from Permianibacter sp., assembly GCA_041914645.1. Lineage (GTDB taxonomy): Bacteria > Pseudomonadota > Gammaproteobacteria > Enterobacterales > Permianibacteraceae > Permianibacter. The sequence continues at coordinate 17,987 of JAYSCY010000010.1, read as the reverse complement.
GATACTCAATCAAGAGATCAGTTATTCCGTCGTCATTGAAGTCCGCGAAGGCGACTGGAGTTAATACGGCAACCAAACTTTCGTCACGACTTGTCGCTTTCCAATCTTCTTGCGTTGTGTCGAATATCCTTACGCTTGCATCTTCTTTGCTGGTTCTGACAGCGTGATGTGGCCATACGTCATGCCACATCTGTCCGGATTTTCGTGCTGCAATGGCTTTTCTACAGCCTTCGTCATTCGCGGGGGCAATCAATACCGGATCCAGTTTGTGAAGCAATAGCGAATCTTCAAGAAAGTCGTCGAGATAAGAGTTGCTGGCTGGTTGTGCAGTGAAAATCCTCCTGATGGCCTCACAATGAATTGCGAGGAGGTGTGATTCTTGTTGGCCTCGCGAACTATCATCTTTTTGCCAACCGTTTGACAACGCATCTTCAAGTTCTTGGCAAGAAAACACGTCTTTTCGATCAAATGGATCGGTTTTTCTGTTCGCTATATCTATATTGCCATCTTTGAGCTTGTGCAGCTTGAGTCCGATTTCTCCCCACGGGCTATCGAAAGACTCTTTGAGATTGGCCGAATTTATTTTCCTTGCATAAATCTTTGCTATTCGAATTTCGTTTGCATGGGGTGCGGAGGCAAGAAGTGCGGCTAATAGCGCAAAAGAAGAAAGTATTTTCATATAAAATCCATCTCGTACCAATTCCCACATTAAGCCAACGTAATCAACTCCATCTCCACATCACACTTCACAATTTTCGCGCTGTGATGCCAATCACCCAGCACCAGCCGTTCGGCCGCCTTGCCGCGCAAGGTAAAGCCATGCACGGCCGGCCGATGGGTGTGGCCATGGATGCAGTGCCAGACATCGTGCCGGGCCATGTGCAGTTCCAGCGTTTGCTGGTTTACGTCGGTGATGTATTCGGCCTTGTTTTGCTGGCTGTCGCGGCTCTTGCGGCGCAGATCGGCAGCAACGGCTTTGCGCTCGGCCAAGGGTTTGTCAAGAAAGGCGTCGCGCCACGCCGGTGAGCGGACCATGGCGCGGAAGTGCTGGTATTCCTTGTCGTCGGAACAGAGCTGGTCGCCGTGCAGCAGCAGCGTACGCTTGCCAGCCAGCTCCACCACGGTTTCATCGGCCAGCAAGGTGCCGCCGCAGCGCGCGGCAAAACCTTCACCAAGCAGGAAGTCGCGATTGCCGTGAACAAAGCAGAGCTTGCCACCGTGATCGGAGAAAGCTCGGAACGTGGCACAGACCTTGGCGTTGAACGGATCGTCATCGTCATCGCCGACCCAGGCCTCGAACAAGTCGCCCAGTACATACAGCGCCTGTGCCTTGCTGGCTCTTTCCTGCATGAAGCGGAAGAACAGCGCTGCTGAATCGCTGGCTTCTTCGCAGAGGTGCAAATCGGAGATGAGATAGGTGGTCATAGCCCGCTCTTGTTGTACATCCCCCTCCTTGTCAAGGAGGGGCTAGGGGTGGTTAGGCTCCGGCCGAGATCATGCTCAGGATTTTTGCCAGAACGCCATCCATGTTTTCTGTTACCTGTGCATTGGTAAAGCGCAGGACTCGAATCTTGTTAGCGTGCAGGAAGGCATCTCGTTCAGCATCATTCGCTTTGCCCGCTTCGGTAAAGTGACTGTCACCGTCCAGCTCAATTACCAAGTGCCGCTCCGGGCAGTAGAAGTCGACGATGAAGTTACCTATCCCCATTTGTCGGCGAAACTTTACGCCGAGTTGGGAGCCTTTCAACCGGTTCCAGAGCAAGCGTTCTGGCTCGGTTCGGTTGTTGCGCAATTTTTGCCGTAAGGGCTTTTGAGTCTTTGGATTACGTAGAGCGTCCATGCTCGGCATTTCTCTGTAGAGGTCAACCACCCCTGGCCCCTCCTTGACAAGGAGGGGGATCAAAACAAGCGCCCCTACTCTGATGAGTAGGGGCTGGGGGTGGTTAAATGCTTACTCAGTAACCGTCACTTTCTCAATCACCACATCTTGCACCGGCACGTCGGAGTGGCCGCCGCTGCGGCCGGTGGCGACAGCTTTGATCTTGTTGACCACGTCCATGCCTTCTTTCACCTGGCCGAACACGCAATAGCCCCAGCCTTGCACGGTTTCGGATTTGAAATCGAGGAAGTCATTGTCCTTGACGTTGATGAAGAACTGGGCCGAGGCCGAGTGCGGCTCGCTGGTGCGGGCCATGGCGATGGTGCCGGTCTTGTTCGAGACGCGGTTGTTGGCTTCGTTCTTGATGGTGGCCTTGGTCGATTTCTGGTTCATGCCCGGCTCGAAACCCCCGCCCTGAATCATGAAGCCGTTGATGACGCGGTGGAATATGGTGTTGTTGTAATGACCCGAGCGGCAGTAGTCGAGGAAATTGGCGACCGTGACCGGGGCCTTGTCGGCGAACAGTTCCAGCGTGATATCGCCGTGGTTGGTATGCAGAGTGACCATGTTTTCACCTGTAGTTAAGAGAACGGTTGGGTTGGCTACCCGGCGGACGCCGGGCGGTAGGCTTGGGTAAACGCCGGGGTTAGCGGCGGGCTAAAGAAACACATCGGGGCTGGGTTGGGACCCGTCAGCCAGCTAGAATGGCCGACCCCGCATGGCGCCTATGATAAACCGGGATGGCCGATTCGTCCGCCTCCCGGCCATGATTCGGGGCCTACCGCCCCATTGAGTGACAGGAACAAGACCGATGTTGCAGCTGTTCAATACCCTGACCCGCCAGAAAGAAGACTTCCACCCCATGCAGGCCGGCAAGGTCGGCATGTATGTCTGCGGCGTCACGGTCTATGACTACTGCCATATCGGCCACGGCCGGACTTACGTCAGCTTTGACGTGATTGCTCGCTACCTGCGCTTCTCCGGTTACGACGTGACCGTGGTTCGCAACATCACCGATATCGACGACAAGATCATCAAGCGCGCCAACGAGCGCCAGACCGATTTTTCGGCGGTGGTCGATGAGTTCACCCGGGCGATGCACGACGACTTTGCCGCGCTCGGCATTCCGAAGCCGGATATCGAACCGCGCGCGACCACCACCATCGCTGAAATCATTGCGATGAACCAGACCCTGATCGGCAACGGCATGGCCTACGCCACGCCATCCGGTGATGTGTACTACCGGGTCAACAGGTTCGCCGATTACGGCCGCTTGAGTGGCCAAAGTCTGGACGATCTGCAAAGCGGCGCCCGGGTCGAGATTGGCGAGGAGAAAGAGGACCCGCTCGATTTTGCGCTCTGGAAAGCCGCCAAGCCGAACGAGCCGAGCTGGGATTCACCGTGGGGCAAGGGCCGGCCGGGCTGGCATATCGAATGCTCGGCGATGAGCAAGAAGTGCCTTGGGGAGCATTTTGATATTCACGGCGGCGGCTCGGATTTGCAGTTCCCGCACCACGAGAACGAAATCGCCCAAAGCGAGGGCGCTAATGGCTGCAAGTTCGTCAACTATTGGCTGCATACCGGCATGGTCCAGGTCGATGCAGTCAAGATGTCGAAAAGCCTCGGCAATTTCTTCACGATCCGCGAAGTGCTGAAGGAATATGAGCCGGAAGTGGTGCGCTTCTTCCTGCTGTCCGGTCACTACCGCAGCCAGCTCAATTACAGTCAGGACAATCTCGATGCCGCGGCCGGCGCGCTGGAGCGTTTCTACACCGCGCTGCGGGGGGTGCCGGTGGTGACCGAACTGGCCGGGGAAGAGTACGAGCAGCGCTTCCGTCATTCGATGGACGATGACTTCAACGTGCCGGAAGCGATGGCTGTGTTGTTCGATCTGGTCCGTGAAATCAACCGGCTCAAAACTTCTGACATGACGCTGGCCGCGCAACTGGCGGCCATGCTGCGCCGGCTGAGCGGCGTGCTCGGCATTGCCCAACGTGAGCCGGAAAGCTATTTCCAGGCCGGCGCCGGTGATGATGCCGCCCGAATCGAGGCGTTGATTCAGGAGCGGCTCGACGCCCGCAAGGCCAAAAATTTTGCCCGCGCTGATGAGATCCGCAAGCAACTGACCGCGGAAGGCATTGTGCTGGAGGATGGGGCGAACGGGACGACTTGGAAGCGGGCGTGATTAGTCTAGAAGGAGCATAGATGTATGTGCATCAATTGGAGGCCTGCGTCACTTGTGTTGCTGCTTCTCTGCTTCTGCGATTGGGTGCAGGCTGATGGTATAGCTTCTGACAACGTCACGAAATTGATCCCCATTAACGAGTTCATGGCTGGAGGAGTTCAACCTCTGCCGCTAAGGATCAGTGTCCCAACTGGTTACGTTCATGCAGACATTAAGTTGCCTTTAACCTATTCGGTTTGGATGCCATCCAGTGAAATTCAGGGGTTTGTCGAAACCAAGACATTTCCTGTGAAAACTGGTTGGATGTATGGAAAAATCTCGTTGAATACGGCATATATTCGAGAGACGGGCTTATTTTCTGGACAAGATCGCTTAGCACAGGAAATGTCAAAAATAGGCCTGAAACTCATCGAGTTGGAGGGCAAAACTTCCCTGTCTGGACACCCAATTCTGTTTGTTTCCATGCTGGATGAGAATTCTGGTGCGAAAACATACAACGCTTACATAGCAACGCTGATAAGTACAAACGTCCTTTTCATCGCTTACAGACCATCTGACAGCGACGAGACTCATGGCGAGCCTGTTTGGGTTGACATAAAAACATCATTGCTTGAGTCATGACTGGTGCCAGTCATGTGAGTGGAGCACAACAAGTACTGAGGGTGTGGGAATGGATGGCAGCTCCGGTTTGCTTTTTTTCCCTATAGGCCTGGCAACACAAAGCAAAAAGGCGCCAATGGCGCCTTTTTTTATTTCACTTAAGGGACACTTGATTAAGTCTCACCCTCGTCATACCGGCCCTGTCCATCATCCAGACTAGCTGGGGTGACGGTAGGATTTTATTTTTAACTGAATCAAAATTTCTTTAACTCTGCGCCAACATCTGCCCAACTCGCAGATCTTTCTCCAACCACAACTCGTTCAGCCAGGCCTGAAAACGAATACGGTAGTCCTTATCGTCTTCATAGTTGCCGAGCAGCTCGCCGCTTATCGGCAGGCTGCGGACATGGACGCGGATGTCGGTGACCTTGCCGCAGAGGAAATCCCAGAACGAGTGGGCGGCCTGCGGGTAAACGATGGTGACGTCCAGAATTCGGTGCAGTTGTTCGCCCATTGCAGTCAGGACGAATCCGGCTCCACCGGCCTTCGGCTTCAGCAAGTGTTTGAACGGTGACTGGCTCTGTTTGGCTTTTTCCGCCGTGTACCGGGTGCCTTCAACGAAGTTCATGATCGAGACCGGCATGGTGCGGAATTTCTCGCAGGCCTTGCGGGTGGTTTCCATGTCCTTGCCTTTCATTTCCGGGTGCTTGGCCAAATAGCTTTTGCTGTAGCGTTTCATGAACGGAAAATCGAGCGCCCACCAGCCCAGACCGATCACCGGCACCCAGATCAGCTCTTTTTTCAGAAAGAACTTCATGAACGGAATTTTGCGATTGAAAATCTTTTGCAGGACCAGAATGTCGGCCCAGCTCTGGTGGTTGGAAATGACCAGATACCAGTCATCCAGCTTCAGCTCATCGACACCTTCAACGTGCCAGCGGATCTTTTTGGTCAGCGAATGGATGCCATTGTTGGTACTGATCCAGGCGGTGGCCAGGCCATTGAGCACGCGGTTGCAGGCCGAGCGAATGGCCTGAATGGGCAACAGCAACTTGACCAATGCAATGACGAACAACGGCGCGCAGATCAACAAGGTGTTGACCGATATCAGCAGTAACGACAGGGTGCCTTTGATCGGGCCGGGCAGGAAGCGAAGCAGCATGGGAAGGTTCAATGACTGAAGCGAGGCGGGGATTTTAGCAGTTTTGCCGGGACATCTGGAAATGGTGCAGGTCGGGCCTGCGGCTTCGATCCCCCGTCGTGCTCACGGCGGGGGATCGTCAAGGCCAAAGCGGATTTTACCGGTCGCCGGTCTTCAGCACCTCGCCTACGCGCAGCACTTTCAGCACATTGGTGCCGCCGCCTTCGCCTATCACATCGCCCTTGGTCATTACGACCAGATCACCATCGTCGAGCCAGTGGCGGTCGCGCAGGTAGTTGATGACAGCGCGGTTCACTTCGTCCTGCGGCAGCTTGTTGTAATCGAACAGGTGCGGGAATACGCCACGGTACAGCGCCATCCGCCGGCAGGTCGACAGCCGGCGGCTGACCGCAAAAATCGGAATGCCGGAGCGAATGCGTGACATCCAGATCGGCGTGGCGCCGCTTTCGGTCAGCGCGATGATGGCCTTGATTGGCATGTGATTGGCGAGGTACATGCTCGCCATCGCGATGCCTTCCTCGACATTTTTGAACTTGTCGTCCATCCGGTGCCGGGACAGCTTGGAGCGGGCTTGTGACTCGGCGCCCCGACAAACCCGGTCCATCGCTTCGATGACTTTCGGCGGGTTTTTACCGACCGCGGTTTCGGCTGACAGCATCACCGCGTCGGTGCCATCGAGCACGGCGTTGGCGACGTCGAACACCTCAGCACGGGTCGGGATCGGGCTGTCGATCATCGATTCCATCATCTGGGTGGCAACAATGACGCCGCGATCGAGATGGCGGGCCTGGGCGATCATGTGCTTCTGAACGGCTGGCAATTCGGCATCACCAATTTCAACGCCGAGATCTCCGCGCGCCACCATGACTGCGTCGGAGGCACGAATGATTTCATCAAGGTTTTGCAGCGCCTCGACCCGCTCGACTTTGGCAACCACACCAGCGCGCGAGCCGGCTTCCAGCAACAATGCGCGGCACTCGTCGATATCGTCGGCGCTGCGCGGAAAGCTCATGGCGACGAAATCGGCTTCGAGCTGCGCGGCAGTTCTGATGTCTTCCTTATCCTTGTCGGTGATGGCCTTGGCCGACAGGCCGCCGCCTTGCCGGTTGATGCCTTTGTTGTTGGACAGCGGACCACCGGCAACCACCACCGTTTCAATGCGCTCACCTTTGACTGCGCTGACTTTCAGCACGATGCGGCCGTCATCAAGCAGCAGGGTGTCGCCAGTACGGACATCCTTCGGCAATTCCTTGTAATCGATGCCGACCTGGGTTTCGTCGCCGTCTTCCTTGCCGAGCCCGGCATCGAGGGCGAAGGCGGCGCCTTCAACCAGGGTGACCGATTTGTTTTTGAACCGGGACACACGGATCTTCGGTCCTTGCAGATCAACCAGAATGGCGACGAAGCGTCGGGCTTCATCGGCCAACCGGCGGACCAGATCGACCCGCTTGGCGTGATCTTCGACCGAGCCGTGCGACATGTTCATCCGGACCACATCGACGCCGGCGCGAATCATCTCGCGCAGGACATCTTCGCTGGTGCTGGCAGGGCCGAGGGTAGCAATGATTTTGGTGCGACGTGGTGCGGTATGCGACATGGTGTGCCGTGAGCCTTTGTTGTTGGTTTCGCAGTCGGAGTCGTTGTTGCTTGTCGTTGTGAACTTGTAGTTGGAGACACGCTGGCGTTGACGTGCACGGAAAGCGTCAGCTTGCGTCAAGCATACCGGCAGGGTGTGGCAGGCAACAATCCAGACCAGTGCGATTCGTTATGACAAACGTATGCATTGGCAGTAGTCGTGTAAACGTTGGCCTCTTTGCGCTGACATGCGCGAGCGGGTCGACCAGCGTCGGAAACATCGGAAGGCGTGCATGCCGTGCGGCATGCACGCAAGAAAATACACCGGCGTGGCGAGCTTATTTGTGCAGTTCAGTGCAGGCGTAGAGGGTGTTTTGCAGCAAGGTGGCGACAGTCATCGGTCCAACACCGCCCGGTACCGGTGTGATCCAGCCGGCCCGCTCGACTGCGGTGGCGAATTCGACGTCACCACAGAGCTTGCCGGTTTCCAGCCGGTTGATGCCGACATCGATGACGATGGCACCCGGCTTGATCCATTCGCCTTTGACGAAATTGGGCCGGCCAACGCCGACCACGACCAGATCGGCGCGACCCACTTCCTCGGCGAGATTCTGGGTTTTGCTGTTGCAGACGGTGACGGTGCAGTCGGCCAGCAACAATTCCAGCAGCATCGGTCGGCCAACAATATTGGATGCACCGACCACGCAGGCTTTCAGGCCGCGCAGGTTGACGCCGGTTTCGCGAATCAGGGTCATGCAACCAAAAGGTGTGCAGGGCCGCAGCACGGGCCGTTTTTGGGCGAGCCGTCCGAAGTTGTAGGGATGGAAGCCATCGACGTCCTTGTCCGGTCGAATGCGCTCGACCACCGTGTCGGCGTCGATCTGGGCTGGCAGCGGCAGCTGGACCAGGATGCCGTCGACGGTGGGGTCAGCGTTCAGCTTGTCGATCAGCGCCAATACCTCGGTTTGCGAGGTCGCGGCCGGCAGGTTGTATTCGAACGAGACAAAGCCGGCTTCCTTGCAGCGTTTGCGCTTGGCACCAACGTACACCTGCGAGGCCGGATTCTCACCCACCAGCACCACGGCGAGGCCAGGGGCGCGCTCGCCACGGGCGACGCGGGCCGCAACTTCGGCGGCGATGGAGGCTTGCAAGCGGTCGGCAACGGCTTTGCCATCAATCAGTTTGGCGGTCATGATTCAGGTCGGAGCAGCAAAAAATGGGGCGGTATTGTCGCAATTTTGGCCAGTTTACCCAAGCTGCAAACCGGTTTATTCGAATGCGGGGTGTCAAATTGACGGGGCAGGGGACGGCCTGTATCATGCCGCGCTCGCCGAATGCGGCGTGGCAAAAACGCGACGTTTTTCGGGGAATAGCGCAGCTTGGTAGCGCACCTGTTTTGGGTACAGGGGGTCGTGGGTTCGAATCCCTCTTCCCCGACCAGTCGTGTCACCCTATTGCCATGCAGCATGTTACCGGCTCGAGCCTGCCTGTTGGGTTCGGTCGAACCGTACGATGCGCTCGTAGCTCAGTTGGATAGAGCATCGGCCTTCTAAGCCGAGGGTCGCAGGTTCGACTCCTGCCGGGCGCGCCATTTCGGCGCCGGCATGACCCGTTGGGTTGGATCGAAGCCGGCGAGTGTGGCGGGCGCAGAAAGATAGTTTCAATGGTGGGTGTAGCTCAGTTGGTAGAGCCCCGGATTGTGATTCCGGTTGTCGTGGGTTCAAGTCCCATCACTCACCCCAGTTCCGAAAGTCGGCTCGAAGGGCCGGATTTCCGGGTCGTTAGCTCAGCTGGTAGAGCAGCGGACTCTTAATCCGTAGGTCGAGTGTTCGAATCACTCACGACCCACCATTTCAGGGTGGGGATTGCCGTAGGGTGATCCGAGTCTGGGCAGTAAACGGCTCACGGCAAGGTGAGTCGTGGTAGTACAAGCCATCCCAAGCACCGGTCCAGCCGCGTTTCTGGCCCATGATCGCCAGTACGCAGAGGGTCCGGTGAAGCCGGATTGCACGCGAAAGTGGCGAAATTGGTAGACGCACTGGATTTAGGTTCCAGCGCCGCAAGGCGTGAGAGTTCGATTCTCTCCTTTCGCACCAATAAAAACCAGCGTAATCAATAGGTTACGCTGGTTTTTCTCTTTCCAGTTCCGCATCGACTTCCGCATCCGCATCACTTACCAAAAGTTGTATGAGTTATGCGATTTTGGAAAATAAAAAAGGCCCCTACCACCAACGAGTAGGAGCCATTTTTTCTGTGGTACGAACCGACAGTAAATTATTTGCCTGTGATCAACGGAAGAATCTTAGCTCGAACCTGAGCAAGTTCTGCCGGCAAGGCTTTGCCTCGAAAATCCGCGCGCCGCGCGCGCCAATCTACACTTTTTACTTGGTCAGACAGCACTACACCAGTAACTACACCACCAGATAGCATGACTTCAAATGGGTATCCTTTCACTTGATTTGTGATCGGAGCACAGATCATCATACCCCAGTCGTTATACGTGCTGGGTGAAATCACAATGGCAGGTCGTGCACCCCTTTGTTCTCGGCCGGCTTGAGGATCAAATTGCAACCAGACGATATCGCCAGCTTCTGGAACATAGGGTTCTGCCATAGATCACCACTCCTCTTTGCCTTGCGCAGCCCCCCATTCGGTCTCGCTGTGCAGATTGTTTTGATTAATTCCCGCGAGCAACTCATTTAGTGAGTACGACTCAGAAGGCTTGATTACAATCCTTCCAGCCTCGACGGCCAGCTCAACCGCCGAATTCAAAGTAAGCCCCGCTGCTTCCAGCAGATTCGCAGGAATGCGAACCGCAGCCGAGTTGCCCCACTTCGCAACCAATGCAGCCATGATATCACCTCAAAGTTAAAAAGTATATACATTGTATCTACACAGGGATTCTAGCGTTGTGGGCTATTTAAGTCAATCGATTTTTGTAAATAAGCTGTTGCGATAACCTCAATAAAATCAAAGCATTACAGCCTTCATAGCCCACAGAGCAGACTGCCATCCGCGATAAAGCTAGGGGATGAACCCCGATCTGAGATTCGCAATACCCCAATATTTCTGGCCATACGCGTGGTCCGGCTAACGGGGGCAAAAAATATACAGATGAGGGGTTGTATAGGAAATAACCTATTCCGCATCCGCTAGTCGAACCCTGATAAACCCCGTAGAATGCGCGACCTGATTTTTAGGGATGCGGAACGAAAAGACAACGTAAGCTGTTGAAAGATAAGTAAAACCATCTAACAGTTCGAGTCTCTCCTTTCGCACCAATTCCTGAGTTGTCGCCCTGTCCGCAGGGCGATTGGCATTTGCCTTGGCTTTGGGCCTTTTTGAAGGTTGCGGTCAACCGGGTTGATCGCTGAACGGGGAGTAACACCATGCAAGTTTCCGTGGAAGTGCTGAACGGTCTTGAGCGCCGCATCACCATTGGTGTGCCGGCCGAGTCGATCGAATCCGAAATCAGCAAGCGTCTGCAGCAGTTGTCGCGCAGCCAGCGTTTGCCGGGTTTCCGTCCGGGCAAGCTGCCGATGAACGTGGTTAACCAGCGTTGGGGCGATTCGGTTCGCCGCGAAGTCTGGGGCGACACCATGCAGCGTTCGTTCTATGAAGCTGTGATGAAGGAAAAGCTGAATCCGGCCGGCAACCCGCGCATTGAGCCAAAAACGCTCCAAGCCGGCAAAGACGTCGAATTCGTTGCCACCTTCGAGGTGTATCCGGAGTTTACCGTCGCAGGTCTGGACAAGATCGTGGTCGAAAAGCCGACCGCGGAAGTGACTGATGCCGATGTCGAAACCATGCTGGAAACCCTGCGCAAACAGCGTTCCAGCTGGGCGGTGGCCGACCGTGCTGCCAAAGAAGGTGATCAGGTCACCATCGATTTCGTTGGCACCGTCGACGGTGTCGCGTTTGAAGGCGGCAGCGCCAACGGCGTCAAAGTCGTGATTGGATCCAACAGCATGATCCCGGGCTTTGAAGAAGGTCTGGTCGGTGCCAAGGCCGGTGGTAGCGTTGAACTGAACGTGACCTTCCCGGAAGACTATGGCAACAAGGATCTGGCTGGAAAAGCCGCCGTATTCAAGGTTGTCGTTGGCAGCGTTTCCGAACAGAAACTGCCGGAACTGGACGATGCCTTCGTGTCGCTGTTCGGGTTGAGCTCGGGTGGTGTTGCTGCGCTGAAAGTTGAAGTGCGCAAGAACATGGAGCGTGAACTGCGTCAGGTGATCAAGAACAAGATCAAGGCGCAGGTCATGGACGGGCTGGTCAAGGAAAACAGCATCAGCCTGCCAACGGCGCTGGTCAACCAGGAAGTCGAGCGGCTGCGCCAGCAGGCCAACCGTGAGCTGGGCATGGCCACCCGCAAGAAAGATTTGCCGGAACTGCCGGTGTCGCTGTTTGCCGACCAGGCCAAGCGCCGGGTCAGTCTGGGCCTGATCGTGGGCGAAGTGATTCGCGCCAACAAGATCGAAGCCGATGGCAACCGCGTCCGCGCCGCCGTCGAAGACATCGCCTCGGCCTACGAAACCCCGTCGGAAGTCGTCAACTGGTACTACAGCAATCAGCGCGAGCTGGCCCAGATGGAAGCACTGGTGCTGGAAGATCAAGTGGTCGATTTCGTGCTCGGCAAGGCTCAGGTCAGCGATAAAGTCGTCTCGTTTGATGAACTGATGAACAAACGTCAGTAATCATTGAGCTTTTTATATGTACAGAAACCCCGGTTGCTGGTGACGGCAACCGGGGTTCGCTATCATGGCCTTTACTATTTTGGGTTTGGCCCCATCTTGTGCTGAACTCTTGCGCCAGAACCTCTGCGTGGACCCCGTGCGCCGAACGTCCTGCGTCAGGTTGCTGGCCCCCGATCGGGCTTTTTCATGGCCTGATCCGAACCAAAACAAGGAACGCTCATGATTCGTAATGGTATGTCGCAGCTCCCGCCGGAAATTGCCCAACTGGTCCCGATGGTGGTCGAACAGACCGCTCGCGGCGAACGCGCCTTTGATATTTATTCCCGGCTGCTGAAAGAGCGGATCATTTTCCTGACTGGTCCCGTAGAAGACCACATGGCCAATCTGGTGGTGGCGCAGCTTTTGTTCCTGGAAGCCGAGAACCCGGACAAGGACATCAGTCTGTACATCAATTCGCCGGGCGGCGTCATCACTGCGGGCATGTCGATTTACGACACCATGCAGTTCATCAAGCCGGACGTGTCGACCCTGTGTATCGGTCAGGCCTGTTCGATGGGGGCATTCCTGCTCGCCGGTGGTACCAAGGGCAAGCGGCATTGCCTGCCGAATGCCCGGGTCATGATTCACCAGCCGTCCGGTGGAGCTCAGGGTCAGGCAACGGATATCGAAATCCACGCCCGGGAAATCCTGAAAATGCGGGAAAACCTGAATCAGCTGCTGGCCGAGCATACCGGTCGGACGCTGGCAGAGATCCAGCGCGACACCGAGCGGGACTACTTTATGAGTGCTGAAGAGGCACTGAAGTACGGTTTAGTCGATTCGGTGCTCAACAAGCGCTGACTTTCTCTGAAACGGAGTGCCGGAACGGGTGACCGAGTTCGCAGCGTCATAAGCTGACGCGCGCCGGAACCGGCCCAACCGGGCTAGAATCGAATGACTGGGCGAGCCTGAACGGGCCGCCCGCCAGATTAGAGGTTGCTATGGCTGAGAAGCGTTCTGGCGGCAAGGATGACGGCGGCAAGCTGCTGTACTGCTCCTTCTGCGGCAAGAGCCAGCACGAAGTCCGCAAGCTGATTGCGGGCCCATCGGTATTCATTTGCGATGAGTGTGTCGAGCTTTGCAACGACATCATCCGCGAAGAAGTGCAGGACACGGCAACCAGTTCGGACAAGCCGCGGCTGCCGTCACCGAAAGAAATCAAGAAGACGCTCGACGAGTATGTGATTGGCCAGCCGCACGCCAAGAAAGTATTGGCGGTGGCGGTGTACAACCATTACAAGCGTCTGCAGGGTGGCGGTCACAAGAAAGACGAAGTCGAGCTCGGCAAGAGCAACATCCTGCTGGTAGGCCCGACCGGTTCCGGCAAGACGCTGCTGGCCGAAACGCTGGCACGCTTGCTGAACGTGCCGTTCACTATTGCTGACGCCACCACCCTGACCGAAGCCGGTTATGTCGGTGAAGACGTCGAGAACATCATTCAGAAACTGCTGCAGAAATGCGATTACGACATCGAGAAGGCGCAGCAGGGCATTGTCTACATCGACGAAATCGACAAGATTTCCCGCAAGTCGGAAAACCCGTCGATTACCCGCGATGTGTCCGGTGAAGGCGTCCAGCAGGCGCTGCTGAAGCTGATCGAAGGCACCGTTGCGTCCGTTCCGCCGCAAGGTGGCCGCAAGCACCCGCAGCAGGAATTCCTGCAGGTCGACACCAAGAATATTCTGTTCATCTGCGGTGGCGCGTTCGCCGGGCTGGACAAGGTGATTCGGGATCGTTCGGAGCGTGGTGGCATTGGTTTCGGTGCCGAAGTGCGCAGCAAGGACGACAAGAAAAATGTCGGCGAAGTTCTGAAGGCGGTCGAGCCGGATGACTTGATCAAGTTTGGCCTGATCCCGGAGTTCGTCGGTCGCTTGCCGATCGTCGCGACCCTGGAAGAGCTCGACGAGCCGGCGCTGGTCAAGATTCTGACTGAGCCGAAGAACGCACTGATCAAGCAGTATCAAAAGCTGTTCGACATGGAAAACGTGCAACTGGAAGTCCGCGAGGACGCGCTCACCGAAATCGCCCGGCAAGCGATGGCCCGCAAAACCGGTGCCCGTGGCCTGCGTTCGATTCTGGAAGGCACCCTGCTCGATACCATGTTTGATCTGCCGAGCCTTGAGCACGTGTCCAAGGTCGTTATTGACCCGGCCGTCATCACGGGCGACAGCAAACCAAAGCTCATTTACGACAACGACAGCCTGCCGAAGGCGGCGTCAGACCAATAGCGCTGCATTGTCACGGTTGTACGGAAAATGAACAAACGCCCATTCGGAGTTCCCCCGATTGGGCGTTTGGCTTTTTGGCGACGTATCAACCTGCTGTACCAAGCTCTGGTGTAGCTGCCGCCCTGTCGCCGTTTTATAGCCATGAGTGCAAAGGCTGAGCAAAAGGTTATGGCGGATCGGGGAATTAGTCCGGATTCACCGTTGAACGCCCCAAAAGCAGCCCCATATACTGACCACAATCCCGGACAGCAGCCGCTGCCCGGACGTCAACCCGGTAGCCTACATGACCACTCATACCGATTTGCTTGAACTGCCCGTGTTGCCGCTGCGCGACGTGGTGGTGTTCCCGCACATGGTCATCCCGCTGTTTGTCGGCCGGGAGAAATCTGTGCAGGCGCTCGAAAGCGCCATGAAAAGCGACAAGCAGATTCTGCTGATCGCCCAGAAGGAAGCCGCGGTCGATTCGCCGGCGGCCAAAGATGTTTATGACGTTGGCTGCGTGGCCACCATTCTGCAGATGCTGAAACTGCCGGACGGCAACGTCAAAGTGCTGGTCGAAGGTGTCCAGCGCGCGCGCGTTCTGAAGTACACCGACGGCGAAGACATGTTGCTGGCCGAAGTCGATTACCTCGGCAACCAACAACCGAATCCAACCGAGGAAGAGGCGCTGATGCGCTCGACCATCGGCATTTTCGAAAACTACGTCAAGACGGGCCGCAAGGTGCCGCAGGAAATCGTCCAGGCCGTTTCGAGTCTGGAAGAACCGGCGCGACTGGCTGACACCATTGCCGCCCATCTGGCGCTGAAAGTCGCGGACAAGCAAAAAATTCTGGAAATCGAGCGGGTGTCCGAGCGGCTCGAACACCTGATGGCCTTGATGGAAGGCGAAATCGAGCTGATGAATGTCGAGAAGCGCATTCGCGGCCGGGTCAAGCGCCAGATGGAAAAGTCCCAGCGCGAGTACTACCTGAATGAGCAGATGAAGGCCATTCAGAAAGAGCTCGGCGACATGGATGATGGCCAGAACGAATTCGAAGAGCTTGAGAAAAAGATCGACAAGGCCGGCATGAGCAAAGAAGCGCGCGCCAAGGCCGATGCCGAACTGAAGAAACTCAAGATGATGTCACCGATGTCGGCCGAGGCTACTGTCGTGCGCGGTTACCTCGACTGGATGCTGCAGGTGCCATGGAAGAAACGCAGCAAGGTCTCCCATGATCTGGTGCGGGCGCAGAAGATCCTCGATGAAGATCATTACGGCCTGGAAGACATCAAGGAACGCATCCTTGAGTATCTTGCTGTCCAGCAGCGGGTCAAGAAAGTCAAAGGTCCGGTGCTCTGCTTGGTCGGCCCGCCGGGTGTTGGCAAGACATCACTTGGTCAGTCGATCGCCCGTGCGACCGGCCGCGAATTCATTCGCGTGGCCTTGGGCGGTGTCCGTGATGAGGCCGAAATCCGTGGTCATCGCCGTACCTATATCGGTTCGATGCCGGGTCGGGTCATTCAGAAACTGGCCAAGACCGGGGTCAAGAACCCGCTGTTCCTGCTCGATGAAATCGACAAGATGGCGATGGATTTCCGCGGCGACCCGGCTTCGGCCCTGCTGGAAGTGCTGGACCCGGAACAAAACCATACTTTCAATGATCATTATCTGGAGGTCGATTACGACCTGTCCGAGATCATGTTCATCTGTACCGCCAACTCGATGAAAATTCCGCCGGCGCTGCTGGACCGGATGGAGGTCATTCGCATCCCGGGTTACACCGAGGACGAAAAGACCAACATTGCCGAGCGCTACTTGCTGCCGAAACAGCGGGAAGCAGTCGGCATGAAGCCGGACGAGTTTGATCTGTCGACGGCCGCCATTCGCGACATCATCCGCTTTTACACCCGCGAAGCCGGTGTTCGCAGTCTGGAGCGGGAAATTGCCAAGATTTGCCGGAAAGTGGCCAAGCAGCTGATCTTGAAACCGGGCAAGGGCAAGCTGACCATCAGCGAGAAACAACTCGAGAAATACCTCGGCGTTGCTCGCTTCGATTTCGGCAAGGCCGGCGAAAAGGATCGCATTGGCGAAGTCACCGGTCTGGCTTGGACCGAAGTGGGTGGCGAGCTGCTGTCCATCGAGGCAGTGACAGTCAGCGGCAAGGGCAAGACCACCTTCACTGGTTCGCTTGGTGACGTCATGCAGGAGTCGATCAAGGCAGCCATGACGGTCGTCCGCAGCCGGGCCGATGTACTGGGCATTGCAGCGGATTTTCACGAAAAATTGGATGTCCACGTGCACGTACCGGAAGGGGCGACCCCGAAGGACGGTCCGTCGGCGGGTATTGCCATGTGCACGGCGCTGGTCTCCAGCCTGACCGGCATTCCGGTGCGTGCCGATGTGGCAATGACCGGCGAGATCACCTTGCGCGGCGAGGTACTGCCAATCGGTGGTTTGAAAGAAAAACTGCTGGCGGCGCATCGTGGTGGTATCAAGACCGTGGTCATTCCGAAAGACAATCGCCGCGATCTCAAAGACATACCGAAGCAAGTGTTGAAAGAACTCGAAGTCCATTGCGTGCAATGGATCGATGAGGTACTGACTCTGGCGCTGACCCGGCAACCGCAACCACTGGTTCCGGTGGCGGAAAAAGCGGCGCCAAACAAGGACGTTGCCAGCGGCGGAGAAATTCAGGCGCACTGACAAGTTGTGCGCCTGTTTCGTCGGCAAACTACCGCGAGCGTCATGATATGACCGCTAGCGGTAGTGGTTTTGCTTGATAACTCCCCTTTGTGATGTTGCTTTTTTCACCAGCAGCGAACGCTGCTGGTGTTTCGCTTGACACTGATTTTCGCCAGTTGGTATAAATGCGCCCCCGCAGCGGGCGCCGGCGTGATGCACGCCGTTTTTTTTCGCACCGCGGTCCGGCATGTTGTCTGGAGCCGTGGTTTGCAAGGGGAACACATGAACAAGACAGAACTGATCGACGCCGTCGCTGTTGGCGCCGATATCTCCAAGGCTTCTGCTGCACGCGCACTGGATGCCATGTTGGATGCCGTGACCGATGCCCTGCGCAAGGGTGATCAGGTAGCCCTGGTTGGTTTCGGTACCTATGTGGTCAAAGAGCGTGCTGCTCGCACTGGCCGCAATCCGCAGACTGGTGCAGAAATCAAAATTGCCGCTGCCAAAGTGCCGAGCTTCAAGCCAGGCAAAGCTTTGAAAGACGCGGTAAACGAGTAAGAGCAGATGTGCCGTTCCGGCCCCATGGCGGACCCTTGGTCCGTGGGCTGGAGCCGGCGCATGCGGTAGTCGATTTGGGCGTTTAGCTCAGTTGGTAGAGCATCTCCGTCACATGGAGGGGGTCGGGGGTTCGAGTCCCTCAACGCCCACCAAATCGACTGCCAAGGCAGACCCGCTCGTGGTCTGATTCGGACGGCAATCCAGCAACGCTATCCACCTCCCGGCAGTCATGCTGCAGGGTTTGGGTGCTGGCGTGGTTGGGGCCGGACGAATCGCACAGGCTTCATGGACACGTGTTCTGACGGAACAGGATTTCATGGCCCCGTGCGTCTGTAAGTACAGTTTTCCTCATCTGGAGCGGTAGTTCAGTTGGTTAGAATACCGGCCTGTCACGCCGGGGGTCGC
>JAYSCY010000009.1:97699-237190 GCA_041914645.1 Permianibacter sp. | reverse complement strand
TTTCAGGATCAGAAGCTGTCGACAAAGGTGTTGTAGAGTTTGGCGCGCAGCGGGTCGCGCAATGCCTCCTGCCCGGTCAGTTCCAGACGCTGCAGCACTTCGCGCGGCGGAAACACGATCGGATTCTGTTGCAGCGACGGTGACAGCAGCGAGGCTACCCGATCATCCACCGGCGAGACGCCCAGCTCGATCACCTCACGGGCGATCTGGCTCGGTGCCAGCAACCATTCCAGCAACGCGGCGACGGCAGGCAACTCGGTGCTCTGACTGCCGATGGCATAATAGTCACAGTACAGTTCACCGCCATCGTCAGGGTGCACAAACACCACGTCCTCGTTGGCCTCGGTGGCGGCGTAACCACCGTCGCTGAACGCCATCAGCAATTGATCGCCGGCGCGAATGGCACTGGGTGCATCCATGGTCAGGGCCCGGACATGACGACGGTTATCTTGCAGGAGCGTGCCTGCCTTCATCAGTTCCGCTGGCGTGGTGCTGTTCTGCGAGTAGCCGGCAGCACACAACGCGGCCCCCATCAGGCTCTGCTCGTCATCCAGCAGGCTGGCATGGCGGCTGGCCTGCGGCAGCGCGGTAAAAAAATCGGCCCAGCCGGTCAGCCTTGGCAGCCGCGAACGGCGGTACAGAAAACCAGTGATGCCGAAGTTCTTTGGCACCGCATACCAGACCTCGCGGCGGCGGCCATACCCGACAAACGGTTTGCACCAGTGTTCCGGCTGCAGCCTGGCCAGTACCGTGTCTGGCAACGGTTGGATCAGATGCAGTGCCCACAGGTGCGGCAGCATGTAATGGCTGACTGTCACCAGGTCGAACCGTTCGCCACGACCACAGGCCGCCAACAACGCCTCGTTCGACTCGAACTGAACGAGCTCAAGGGCAATACCGGTCTGGTCGGTAAAGGCTCGCAGTACTTCCGGCACGTTGTAATCGGCAAAAATCGCCATCCGCAACGTGGTCGCCGCCCGCACCGATCGTGGCAGCAGCGCCAGCATCGTTGCCTGCAGCAAAGTCCTTCTGCGCATTCCCCCCTCCCAACACCACACCGGCCACGGCCTGCTCTAAAGGTATAGCTGCATTCTGCCGACAATGGACTAGGCTCTTCTGACCACCCGCGACCACGGTCCCTGTCAGCGCCCCACGGAAGGACCCGCCCCATCATGCGCATGAATCAACCGGTAACCCAGCGCGAAGTCCAGCTGCGCGAAGACCGCGAGCTGGTCAGTTCGACCGATGCCCGTGGCGTCATCACGACCGCGAATCAGGCCTTTGTCGATATCAGCGGCTACAGCATCGATGAGCTATTGGGGGCTCCGCACAATCTGGTTCGCCATCCCGACATGCCCCCGGCCGCATTCGAGGACCTCTGGCGCACCATCAAAGCCGGACGGCCCTGGATGGGCATTGTCAAGAACCGGGCCAAGAATGGCGATCACTATTGGGTCGATGCCTTTGTCACGCCGGTCTATGAACAGGGCGAGCTGATCGGTTACGAATCGGTGCGGCGCAAACCCAAACCGGAGCATGTGGCACGTGCCGACGCGGCTTATCGCGCCCTCCAGACCGGGAGCTCCAGCCGGAACTGGACGCCAAGTCTCGGTCGGCGCGTGTTGTCAGTCGGGCTGGCAGCCTTCACCACCAGCCTGCTGGTCGGCTGGCTGCTGGGCGGCGGCAATGCGGCGTTAATCGCCCCGCTCATTGGTTGCGCCGTCTTGCTGGCACTGTTGCCGCTGGCATTGCAACCGCTGCGCGAACTGGCACAGGCCGATCGCGGTTACGCCCCGCCGGCGCTGATGATGCAAATCTACGCTGGACGCACTGACGACATTGGCCGGCTGCAAACCGAGCTTCACTGGCAGACCCAGCGCATGCTGACAGTGCTCGGCCGGGTCAAACATGAAAGTGATTATGTTCGGCAATCGGCTGCCGGCGCCAGCTCGCGCGTTCAGGACACGCTGCAACAAACCGAACATCAGCGCGCCGAGAGCGAACAGATTGCCACTGCCGTCACGGAAATGACCACGGCGATTGCCGAAGTGGCGCGCCATGCCGAGGAAACGGCGGCGTTCACCGGCGAAGCGATCGACGTCGTTGCGCGAAACCGGCAAGTCATGATGCAAGCGGCCGACCAAATCCGTGAACTCGCCAGCCAGATGGACGGCGCATCCGCCAGCATCAGCAAGCTGGACCAACACAGCGCGGCCATTGGTTCGGTGGTGATGACCATCCGCAGCATTGCCGATCAGACCAATCTGCTGGCGCTGAACGCCGCCATTGAAGCGGCTCGTGCCGGCGAACAAGGCCGTGGCTTTGCCGTGGTGGCCGATGAAGTCCGCAACCTTGCCAGCAAAACCGCGCAATCGACCGCTGAAATTCAGCGCACCATCGAGCAGTTGCAGATTGGTGCCAAACGGGCTGTTGAACTGATGCAGCTCAGCATGGAAAAGGCCGATCGAACTGCCGAACAAACCGGTTCGCTGGAGCAATCACTGGCAGAGATCTCGACGTCAGTTACCCAGATCAATGATCGGGCCGGCAGCATCGCAACGGCAGCCGAAGAGCAGCGCACCGTCACCGAAGACATACACCAGCGCATTGTGCATATCGCAGATCTGTCACAGGCAACGGCAGATTCGGCCCAACACCTCGCCGCAGAATCGCGCGACGTCAGCAAACACGCCGAGAGCATGAGCAATCTGGTGCGGCGGTTTTCATCGCGCTAATAACGAGGGCATGGCTTGTGCGGCGCTGATCGCAACCGAAAGCCATTGCTACAGTCATTCCGGCGAGCTCGGCGGCCTCGCTGGCCGGGAAATTGTGTTGCCGGTGCCGACGCCGTTCCGGACTTACTGATACGCCGCCAGCGCCGCCTGCAAACGCTCACGCACCAGCTGCCGCAGCTCGGTCGGCGCCATCACTTCTACGGCATCGGCCCAGCTCATAACATCACGCAGCAATTCGGTCGGGTTTGAGTACGGTACCCGCAGCAGCAAACTGCCATCCGCCTGCCACTCGCTCTGCTGCGCCGGATGCCAGATCTCGCTTTGTACCCAGCGCGCCGCTTCGGCATTGAAGCGCAGGCTTGCCGTGCCGATCGGCGCGCCGGAAAAAATGCCGTACGAGCGACTGTAATGACTGTCGAGCTCGGCTTCGGCCACGTCGCGAGCGGCCTCGGCTGTACGCCGGCAATCACGCATCGCATCAAGGGCAAACGTGCGCAAGGCCTTGCGCTCGTGACACCAGGCATCGAGATACCAGTTGTCGCGGTAGAGCACCAATCGCTGCGGTGAAACCGTGCGGGTGGCCGAACTGTCACGCGAGCGGGTGTAGTAGTCGAGCTGCAAGGTTTTGCGCTGCTGCAGCGCTAGCACCAGCTCGGAGAAAAACGGCAACGGCGCAATCCGCTGCCGGCTGCTGACCACGCGCAACCGGCGAACGAAATCCTCGCCGTTGACCACGTCCTGTTTCAGCAACGCCTGTACCCGCTTGCGCAGTGCCTTGAATTCGCGCTCCATGATCCGACTGCCGAAACCTGCCAATGCATGGTCGAGCACCATCAGCGCCAGCAATTCGGCCTGGCCTAACCAGGTACCTGGCAGCTCGAACTGTTGGTCCGGCCGCGGCCGCCAGGCATAGCCAGCCCGGGAAGAGGCAATGGGCGCATCGTATTTGGCACGAAACTCGGCAACCAGCCGCTTGACGGTGGCCGGGTCGCACTCGAGCCGTTCAGCCAGTTGCTTGAGCGGTACCGGTTGTCGGTGCGATTCGAGCAGCGTTTGCAGTTGTCGGAAGCGTTCCCACTTGTCCATGACGTATCCTGTCGAACTGGTATTTGGTCGAACTGGTATTGGCCAAATTGGTATTGGTCGTGCTGGTATTGGTATTGCGGATTCCGACCATGCCGGTACTCGTATGACCGGAAACTGTCTTGCCGCAACCGTCTTGGCCAATAATCGGCTTGGCCAAAATGGCTTTTGGCCGGTTCCGGCCATCGCGGCAGCCACTGCCCCAAAAACGGTTGCGCCGGCATTGGAACCAGAATGCGGCCGGCTGCGTAGAATAAAGCCTGAATTGTCCCGACGGGAGTTACCAGCACATGAAAGCCACCATTCGTATCCTGCTCATTGCCGCCACCAGTCTGCTCAGCTGGGCCAGCCACGCCACCGGTTTTGAAGGCATGTCGGCGCCCGGATTTTCACTGCCGGATCAGAACGGCAAAATCCGCACGCTCGAAAGCTTTGCCGGCCGTTGGCTGGTGCTGTACTTCTATCCCAAAGACAACACGCCCGGCTGCACCACCGAAGCCAAGAACTTTGTCCGCGATTACAGTCAGTTCACCGCACTGAACAGCGAGATTGTTGGCGTCAGTCTTGACGATGTCGCCTCACACAAGGATTTTGCCGACACCGTTGGCGCCAAATTTCCACTGCTGGCCGATACCGGCAAGCAAGCCGCCACCGCTTACAAAGTACTGACCTCGTTCGGCCCGATGGATTACACCAAACGGCAGACCTTCGTGATCAACCCGGAAGGCCAGATCGTCAAGCATTACACTGACGTGAAAGCCGATGAGCATTCGGCGCAGCTGTTGGCCGATCTGGTGAATATGCAAAAATAGACCGTAGCGCGTTTGAAAAGGAACCCGGCAATGCCGGGTTCTTCTATTGTCCCGCAGCCGGAATTGCTTCCTTGGCCTGCTCCGGTGCTGTCGCTGCTGCCGGTAATGAGACGTCCCCCTTCTTGGGGTAGCGCACCGACAGCACCTGTTGTACCGGTACAGCTATCACTTCATTTTTTTCATTCTGCAAAAACAAATAGAGGCTGTTACCAGAAATCACCCGCCAGTTCAGGACCGTCTCTGGATCACTGACTAAAATCACCTCGGGCCGAACCTTGTCACTGTTGTTGCTGTTGATATACCGCATCTCAGCCGTGAACCAAATCACGGCGACATAAATTACGAGAAAGTTAAGCAACAATGTGTCGCGCGCTGGCCGCTTGCTGAACGCAATTCCAACTGGAATCGCAAGAATCGGCACCGCCAATGCAATCAGATAGATTCGCATCAGCCGCTGAACTTCCGGCTCAGGCAAAATATACGGGACCAGTGGAAAGATCAGGAAGAAGGCAAGACCGCTGAGTACCAGATTGCGCCAGCCACTGCCGAGCTGATTCTGCAAGACCTGCAGGCGAATCCGGTTGCGCATCAGCCATTGTGCGGCGAACGTGAACAGCACAGCCACCACCGCAGGAACCAAGCCCTCAATACTGGCGGCGAGGTAATCACTGAGACCAAAGTAGCGGCCAACCGGTAGGTGATAATTGCTGAAAAAAATGGTGTTGAAGAGCCAGCCGCTGAAAAGAAACAGCACCGACATCAATGGCAGTGCCAACGGGGCGTTCAACCAGCTACTGAAAGCATTTTCAAGATTGCTGCTGTGCATGCGATCACGCAGCACCTTGAGCTGCTTGCGAGCGATTGGCGCAACCTTTAAGCCACTGGCCACGGCGTCGCCGTTCAGTTGCAAGCGAATCGTCCTCAGTGCACCAGCGGCTTGCTGAACGGCTTCATCGCTCTCAGCCCGCATCCAAAGCACTTTCGCTGCGTCGTCAGCGTCAAATTCATCGCGACCATCTTCGATGGCACGCACCACCCGAACCAACAGACGCAGTGGCGACGAATCGTCAGCGCTGCGTTCTGCCTCGCTCAAGTATGGCCACAACAATAGCGCCAACTGTTCACGCTGATGTAAAGACGCCGCCTTCAGTCGCCAAAAAGCGGGAGTTAACCAACGCAGCATAATGCTTCCCTTGCTCAATCCTAACTGCTCGTCAGCAGCATAAAGTGAATCACAAAATCCATCATTTTTCGCTACCGTCATCACGACGGCTCACGCCTTGTTGCATCAACCAGCCATCGGCCCAGGCCAATATGCAGCGCCGATTCCACAATTGCCAACGCGCATACTCGATCGGCACGGTCACCAACACGTCCTGAAAATGAAAAAACGCCCGCTGGCGGACCAGTGCCTGCTCCAGTGCATGGCGCACGGTGACGTCACTCACGCCAGCAACAAAATCGCGCATGGCAGCAAAACCAACCGCCGCCGGCACTACCGGCAAGCGCAGGAAACGTTCCGGCGTTTGCTGCATGGCGTCAGTGAGACTCGGATCGTCCTCAACTTCGTCCTCAGCGAACAACGCGCTGACTTGGTAGATGTCTCCGGTGTCGCGATCGAGCCAGCTTTCCACCTGCGGATTGCGCTCGCGAAGGGCGGTGACTAAATCCTCGGTGTTGATCGGCAGGGTAATCATTTCAATGCAGGCAAACGTGTCGTACACAACTCGGGCATGTTTTCCCGGAAATAACGCAACTCACACCACTTCGCATCGCGCTGCTCGGCTTGCTCATAGTCGTGCCCATTCCAGCGATAACGGATCACCCAAACTTCGGTACCGCCACTGCCCCATGCCGGCACATATGTCTCGAACTCGTGCCAGCCATCGCGCTGCGCGGACAATACCTGCAGGGGATGGTGCGCCAAGTCGATACGCTGGTCACTCGCCCGCCATTGCCCATTGTGTTTGAAAAACAACAGGTATTCACCACCACGCGCGTAACCACCGATGGCAAGCAGGCGCTGCTCGCTGTTATCGTCACGTAGATGCAGCTGATATTCCTGCTCACCCCATGGCCACTTTTTGCCCCATGCCTGATGCCAAACGCGAACCTGTTCGAGCAGATAAGGTTGTTGCAAGGGGAACGGTTCATCGGGAAACAACACCGTTTGCTCCATCGCCACGGCGGTCGTACATGCAAACCAGCCAAGCAGCCATGCGGCAACACAACGCATTTGCCACTCCTTGTCGGTTTCAACGGCGCGCCGACAACGATACCGTTTGGGCAGTGAATAAAAAAGGGGAGCTTTCGCTCCCCTTTTACAACAGCGAAAGACTGCAGCTTAGCCGTTGCCGCCTTCCATCAGCGCCTTCATCGACAGACGGATTTTGCCGTCCTTGCCGACTTCCAGCACCTTGACCTTGACGATCTGACCTTCTTTCAGGTGGTCGCGAACATTTTCAACGCGCTGGCTGGTGATCTGGCTGATGTGAACCAGACCGTCCTTGCCCGGGGCGATGTTGACGAACGCACCGAAGTCGGCGATGCGCACGACCGGACCTTCAAACACCTGACCTTCTTCGACATCCGAGGTGATGGCCTTGATGCGCTCAATGGCGTCTTTGGCCTGCTCACCGCTGACCGCCGCAATGCGGATGGTGCCGTCATCGGAAATATCGATGCTGGTGCCGGTCTGCTCGGTGATGCTGCGAATGACCGTGCCGCCCTTGCCGATGACTTCGCGGATTTTTTCCGGGTCGATCTTGATGGTGGTGATGCGTGGAGCGAACTGCGAAATGTCGCCACGAGCCTGACTGATGGCCTGATTCATCACGCTCAGAATATGGAGACGGCCGCCTTTGGCCTGGTGCAGCGCGGTTTCCATGATTTCTTTGGTGATGCCGTCGATCTTGATGTCCATCTGCAGCGCAGTGATACCGGCAGCGCTACCGGCGACTTTGAAGTCCATGTCGCCGAGGTGATCTTCGTCACCGAGAATGTCGGACAGCACGACGAACCGATCACCTTCCTTGACCAGACCCATCGCGATACCGGCCACCGGTGCCTTGATCGGCACACCAGCGTCCATCAGTGCCAGCGAAGAACCGCAGACCGAGGCCATCGACGACGAACCGTTCGATTCGGTGATTTCCGACACGACCCGCACCGAGTACGGGAAGTCTTCGAACTTCGGCATCATCGCGGCAACGCCGCGCTTGGCCAGACGACCGTGGCCGATTTCGCGGCGCTTCGGACCGGTCATCATGCCGGTTTCACCAACCGAGAACGGCGGGAAGTTGTAGTTGAACATGAACAGATCTTTCCACTCACCCATCGGCGAGTCGATCAGCTGTGCGTCTTTTTCGGTGCCGAGGGTGACGGCGACAATGGCCTGGGTTTCGCCGCGGGTGAACAGCGCCGAACCGTGGGCGCGCGGCAGCACGCCGCCAGCGCTGACCGAGATGGCGCGGATCATGTCGTGGTCACGGCCGTCGATGCGCGGCGCGCCCGACAGGATGCGATCACGGACGGTGCGGTATTCGACATCACCGAAAATTTTCTTGACCGCGTCAGCGCTTGGCGCGCCTTCTTCGCCGGTGGCGAGTTTGGCAACGACGGCGTCACGCAGTGCACCGACCGCGGTGTAACGCTGTTGCTTGTCGGCGATCTGGTAGGCCGCGGTCAGGCCGGCCTGCACTTCGCCCTTGATGGCGTCGATCAGCGGGGTGTTCGGCTCCGGCGCTTTCCAGTTCCACTTCGGCTTGCCGGCTTCGGCGGCAAATTCCTTGATGGCGCGAATGGCAACTTGCTGGGCCTGGTGACCAAACATCACGGCGCCGAGCATGATGGCTTCAGACAGTTCGTTGGCTTCCGATTCGACCATCAGCACGGCGGTTTCGGTACCGGCGACAACCAGATCCAGATCCGATTCTTTCAGTTGCTTGTTGCTCGGGTTGAGCAAGTACTGGCCATCTTTGTAACCGACGCGGGCGGCGCCAATCGGGCCCATGAACGGCACACCGGACAGCGCCAAAGCAGCGGACGCACCGATCATGGCCGGAATGTCCGGGGTCACGTCCGGGTTGATCGACATGACGGTAGCGATGATCTGAATTTCGTTCAGGAAGGCTTCCGGGAACAGCGGGCGAATTGGCCGGTCGATCAGACGCGATACCAGCGTTTCGTTTTCGGTGGCGCGGCCTTCACGCTTCTGGAAACCACCGGGAATGCGGCCACCGGCATAGAATTTTTCCTGGTAGTGCACGGTCAGCGGGAAGAAATCTTTCTTCGGGTCCGCTTCGGTCTTGGCAACGGCAGTGACCAGCACCACGGTATCGTTGACGTTAACGATGACGGCGCCAGTGGCTTGACGGGCGATCGCGCCGGTCTCCAGGGTGACGCGGTGTTCGCCGTATTGAAAACTTTTGGTAATCGGATTCACTTATCTTTTCCTCGCTCTTGCCTGTCTGGCACAGTTACTTTCACATAGCTATCAGTGATTTGCGCGCGCGATCCTACGCTTTGAAGGCATGAATTGCACGCAAAAATGGTACGGTTTCCGGGCGCTGGGGTTGCTGGACGGCCAAACTGGCAAACAGGCAACGGCAGCGGGAACCCGCCGCGCAGAAACAACAAAGCCCCGGCAGTGCGGGGCTTTGTAGGTGCTTCGCGCTTAGCGACGCAGGTTCAGACGCTCGATCAGCGTGGCGTAACGCTCCGGGCTCTTGCCCTTCAGGTAGTCCAGCAGGGTACGGCGTTGGCTGACCAGACGCAGCAGGCCACGACGGCTGTGGTGGTCTTTGCTGTGAGCCTGGAAGTGACCTTGCAGGTCATTGATGCGGGCGGTCAACAGGGCGACCTGGACTTCCGGCGAGCCGGTGTCGTTCTTGCCGCGGCCAAAATCGGTAACCAGCTTGGCAACTTGCTCATTGCTTAGTGACATGACGTACTCCAAATAGAACAGTGATAGACGCCGCCGGACCGCTCACTAATGCAGAGCCAGCGAAGAGGCGCGGGATCTTACCGATCTCGGCCGCCAAAGCCAAGGCAAATCGCCGCTTTCCGCCCCTGACAACCCGGACTGGCAGCGACCGGGCCAGCCTGCTACAAAGGCCGCAGCCCGCGAGGCCTTCAGCCAAGACCGTAACCCGGAACACAATTGCATGGATGACAGTGAAGTACTGGCGCGCTTGCGCCAGCAAGACCGAACCGCCTTCGCCGCACTGGTCCGCCAGTACCACGGCAAGCTGAAGGCCGTGGCCCGCGCCATGGTTGGCAGTGCCGAAGCCGAGGAAGTGGTTCAGGAGGCCTGGCTCAGCGCCTGGCGTGCCCTACCCAGCTTCGAGGGCCGCTCCGCGCTGAAAACCTGGTTGACCCGCATCGTCCTGAACGCCGCCTACGGCCGGCTGCGCCGTCGCGACAGCAGTCTGTCGCTGGATCAGATCGCCGGTGAACAGCCGAGCTTCTGGGACCGCTTCGACCCGGAAGACGGCCACTGGCAACAGGGCCCCTTCACTTGGCGCTCGGACCGTCCCGATGGCCTGCTTCAGCAAACCGAACTCGGCGACTGCCTGCAAAAAAACCTCGAGCGGCTACCGGCCTTGCAGCAAGCCGTATTCACCCTGCGCCATGTTGACGACATGGACCCGGACGAGATCTGTAACAGCCTGAACATCAGCGCCTCCAATGTCCGGGTACTGCTGCATCGGGCCCGCCTGAAGCTGTTTCAGGTGGTCGAGCACTATCAGGAGACCGGCGAATGTTGAGCTGTAAAGACGTGACCGAACGGGCTGGCGACTGGACCGATGGCCAACTGGGTTTTCGTCAGCGCCTGGCGGTACGCTTGCATCTGCTGATCTGTGCGTTCTGCCGCCGCTTCCTGCGGCAGTACCGGCTGGCAGCGGAAACGGCCGCCGTGCGAGCCGGTCAATCGCAGCCGGAAGAGGTGGCGGCGATCATGAAAATGATTGACGAAGCGCCGCGTGAGCAGCATTTGCCATAACGCGACAAACAGGAAAGCGTTGCCGATGTGGGAGCCGTTTTCGCTCCCGCTTGTCTCAAGTCAGCAGCTATTCGCTGCGCAACAAACGCTTCGGCGCCAGATAGCCATCGTCGTTGACTTCACCCACGCCAAGAAAACGGCCACTGTCGTCATACATTGCCAGCACGCCATCGTGCGGCGCACTTTTCAGCAGGACGGGTTGGCCATGATTGATGAAGTGCGCCATCGCCACCGGCATCACCACTTTCGGCAAGGCCTGTACCAGACAGTCGACCGGCAACAGCAGGGCATCGAGTGCCGCCAGTCCGCTGGTTTCCTTCAATTCGGCAGTGGCGTCCGAATTCAGCATCTGTTCGGCCCGGAACGGCCCCGCCGCGGTGCGGCGCAGTTCCGTCACATGGGCATAGCAGCCGAGCGCGGCACCGATGTCGTCGACCAGCGTGCGAATGTAAGTGCCCTTGCTGCAATGCACATCCAGCGAGAATGACTGGCCATCGAAACGCAGCAACTGGCAACTGAATATCTCGATCTCGCGGTATTCCCGCTCGACTTCGATGCCCTGCCGAGCCAGCTCGTATAGCGGCTTGCCGTCTTTCTTCAACGCCGAATACATCGGCGGCAACTGCTGTTGCTTGCCAAGAAAGCCTTTCACCACCTCGCGCAGCTGTGCTTCGCTGACGTTGACCGGCGCGCTGGCAATCACCTTGCCTTCGGCATCAAAGGTATCGGTGCGCTCACCCAGTTTGCCGGTGACCGCGTAGCGTTTGTCGGCATCAAGCAGGAACTGCGAGAATTTGGTCGCTTCGCCAAGACAGATCGGCAGCAGGCCGGACGCGAGCGGATCGAGACTGCCGGTATGGCCAGCCTTGTCGGCTTGATACAAGCGCTTGATCCGTTGCAGCGCCGCGTTCGAGCTGACTCCGGTAATCTTGTCGAGCAGAAAAACGCCGCTGATGGCGCGGCGTGGCAGGCGTTGTTGCTGTTGCATCAGAAATATCCGGAAGCGTGCCGATTATTCTTCTTCATCACCGGCGATGTTTTCATCGGAATGATGACGGGCCTGATCGGCAGCAATCGCCGAGTCGATCAGCGATGACAGATGACGACCACGACTCAAGCTGTCGTCGTAATGGAACATCAGCCGCGGCAACTGCCGCATCCGTACCCGCTGGGCCAGCATGCTGCGCAAAAAGCCGCTCATGTGGTTCAGCACCTTAACGGCGTCACGTATCTGGTCGGCGTCGTCGACGCCAAGGAAGGTGACATAAACATTGGCGTTGAGCAGATCACGCGAGACCTTTGCTGCCGACACCGTGGTCATCGGTACGCGCGGATCTTTGACTTCGCGCTGCAGCAGCAGGGCAAGTTCACGCTGGATCTCGTCACCGACACGGTCGGTACGTTTGAATTCTCTAGCCATCTGACGGGCTCCTCAACTGCAACCCGGAGCCAGGAGCGGGCGACCGCCCGCTCCTGCACAGGACTGATACTGCGGTAACAACAAAATATTAGATGGTCCGCGCCACTTCGACGATTTCGAACACTTCGATCTGGTCGCCTGCGCGCACATCGTTGTAGTTCTTGACGCCGATACCGCACTCCATGCCGGCACGAACCTCTTGCACGTCATCCTTGAAGCGGCGGAGTGAATCCAGCTCGCCTTCGAAGATAACGACGTTGTCACGCAACACGCGCACCGGATTCGAGCGCTTGACGTGGCCTTCCAGCACCATACAGCCGGCAATGCTGCCGAACTTCGGATGCTTGAACACCTCGCGAACCTGCGCCATACCGACGATGTTCTGCTTCTTCTCCGGCGACAGCATGCCGGACATGGCGGATTTCACTTCGTCGATGACGTCGTAAATGATGCTGTGGTAACGAATATCGACACCGTTGGCTTCCAGAACCTTCTTGGCCGAGGCATCGGCACGAACGTTGAAACCGAACAGAATCGCATTCGAAGCCGCAGCCAGGTTGGCGTCGGACTCGGTAATGCCACCGACACCCGAGGCGATAACCTTGACCTGCACTTCGGGAGTCGACAGTTTGGCCAGTGACTCGCTGAGCGCTTCGACCGAGCCGTTGACGTCGGCTTTGACGATCACGTTCAGCACGCTGCTGGCGCCTTCCTGCAGATTGGCGAACAGATCTTCCAGCTTGGTCTTCTGTTTCGACAGCTTGACGTCGCGGATCTTGCCCTGACGGAACAGCGCCACTTCACGCGCCTTGCGTTCGTCGGCAACCACCGTCGCTTCGTCGCCGGCCATTGGCACACCATCAAGACCCAGCACTTCGACCGGAATCGACGGGCCGGCTTCGTTGACCGGACGACCCGCTTCATCGTTCAACTGACGCACGCGACCAAATTGGGTGCCGGCCAGCAGGATGTCGCCCTTGCGCAAGGTTCCGCCCTGCACCAGCACCGTCGCGACGGTACCGCGGCCTTTGTCCAGACGCGCTTCGATCACGACACCGTAAGCCGGGCCTTCGATCGGCGCTTTCAGTTCCAGCACTTCGGCCTGCAGCAGAATTTTTTCCAGCAGGGTGTCAACGCCTTCACCGGATTTCGCCGAGACGTAGGCAAACTGGACATCACCACCCCAATCTTCCGACAGCACGTTGTGCTGCGACAAATCGCTGCGGACTTTTTCGCGATCGGCGCTCGGCTTGTCGACCTTGGTCACCGCAACGACGATTGGTACATTGGCGGCGCGCGCATGCTGAATGGCTTCGATGGTCTGCGGCATCACGCTATCGTCGGCCGCCACGACCAGCACGACGATGTCGGTTGCCTTGGCACCGCGGGCACGCATGGCGGTGAACGCCGCGTGGCCGGGGGTGTCGAGGAACGTAATCACACCGCGCGGCGTTTCAACGTGGTAAGCGCCGATATGCTGGGTAATGCCGCCCGCTTCACCGGCCGCCACCTTGGTGCGACGGATATAGTCGAGCAGCGAGGTTTTGCCGTGGTCGACGTGACCCATGATGGTCACAACCGGCGCGCGGCTGGTTTGTTCCAGCACTCCGCCCTTGCTCTGGGCAAACAGCTCGGCCTCGAGCGCGTTTTCGCTCATCGGCTTGGCGGTGTGCCCCAGCTCCTCGACCAGCAGCACGGCAGTTTCCTGGTCCAGTACCTGGTTGATGGTGGCCATCATGCCCATCTTCATCATCGACTTGATGAGATCGGCGACTTTCACTGCCATTTTCTGGGCGAGTTCGCCCACGGTAATGGTTTCCGGAATGGCAATTTCGCGCACGACTGGGGCCGTAGGTTTGGAGAAATTCTGTTGCAGGCTTTGCGGAACGCGCCGACCTTTACGGCGACCGCCGCCACGACCACCGCCGAACTCGTCACCGGCTTCGCCGATCAAATCCTGAACGCGGCTGCGCTTGAGCACGTGCTCGTTCACGGCCGCTGTATCGGTGCGTTTCTTGACGCCATCCTTGTGGGTATGACCCGCCGACTTGTGGCCGCGCTTGTCATCATCATCACGTTTGGCCGTTGCCGGTTTGGCGGCAATTCCCGGCTTGCTGGCTGGCTTGGCCGCACCCGGTGCAGCCGCGCGAGCGGGCTCGGCCGGACGTTTGCTGGCTTCTTCGCTGGTGCGGCGCTTCAGATCTTCTTCGGCGCGGCGCGCGGCTTCTTCTTCGTGACGCTTGCGCGCCTCGAGCTCGGCCTGCCGACGCGATTCTTCTTCAAGACGGCGACGCTCTTCCAGATCCGGCTGACGCGGTTCTTCTTCGACTTCGGTCTTGCTGGCGCCCGCTTCCATTGCCGCCAATTCTTCCGGCGTCCGCTTGACGAAGGTGCGCTTCTTGCGCACTTCCACCTGCACTTGCTTGGTGGTGCCACCGGTGGTGGTGGTCTTCAGCGTCGACAGCGACTTGCGCTGCAGGGTAATACGCTGCGGGCCGCCGGTGTCTTCACCGTGGCTCTTGCGCAGATAGGCCAGCAGATCCTGCCGCTGCTGTTCGGTGATTTCGCTGCTCGCTCCGTTGACGGCAATGCCGGCGGACTTCAACTGCTCCAGCAGTTTTTCCACCGGCGTACCGACGGTTTCGGCGAGTTTGGCGACTGTCAGTTCAGCCATGTCTGATTCTCCAGTTGCGGTGATTTTTGTCGATTGCTTTCACGTGTCATCCGCAACTTAGTTTTCACCCGCGAACCAGGGTGCACGCGCCGTCATGATGAGTTTGGCAGCACGTTCTTCGGTCATGCCTTCGATCTCGACCAGATCATCAACCGCCTGTTCGGCCAGATCATCCATGGTGCAAATGCCTTTGGCAGCCAGCACAAAAGCCAAATGCTTGTCGATACCTTCCATGCCAAGCAAATCTTCGGCCGGCTCGTTCTTGCTGAGTTTTTCTTCGTTGGCGATTGCCCGAGTCAGCAGCGCATCTTTGGCGCGCTTGCGCAGCTCGTTGACCAGGTCTTCGTCAAAACCTTCAATCTGCAGCATTTCGGCCAGCGGCACGTAGGCCACTTCTTCCAGGCTGGAGAAGCCTTCGTTGATCAGAAGCTGGGCCAGATCTTCGTCGACTCCGAGTTCATTGACGAACACGTCCTGGACGTTTTCGGTTTCGGCGGCGTGTTTGGCTTCGGCTTCGGCCGCCGTCATCACGTTCAAGGTCCAGCCGGTCAGCTGCGAGGCCAACCGGACGTTCTGGCCACGGGCACCGATGGCCATTGCCAGTTTGTCATCGGCAACGGCCAGATCCATGCTGTGTGAATCTTCGTCGACCACAATCGAACCGATATCGGCCGGCTGCATGGCGTTGATCACATACTGGGCCGGATTGTCGTCAAACAACACGATGTCGATCTTCTCGCCACCAAGCTCGTTCGACACCGCCTGCACGCGCGAACCGCGCATGCCGATACAGGCGCCTTGTGCGTCAATGCGCTTGTCCTTGGTGCGGACGGCGATTTTGGCCCGCGAACCCGGATCACGGGCCGCACCCTTGATTTCGATGACGCCTTCGGCGATCTCCGGCACTTCGATGCGGAACAGCTCGATCAGCATTTCCGGCTTGGTCCGGCTCATGAACAGCTGCGGACCACGGGCATCCGGTTTGGCGGCGTACAGATAGGCCCGCACACGGTCACCCGGGCGGAAGCTTTCGCGCGCCATCATGTCTTCCCGCAGGATGATCGCTTCAGCGTTGTTGCCAAGGTCCAGAATGGTGCCGTCACGGGTCGCTTTCTTGACCACACCGGTGATCAGCTCGCCAATGCGGTGATAGAACGCGGCCAACACTTTTGCCCGTTCGGCTTCCCGCACTTTCTGCACGATAACCTGCTTGGCGGTTTGCGCAGCGATGCGGCCGAACTCGATCGAATCGACCTGCTCTTCAATGAACCCACCGAGGCCAATTCCAGGCTCCATCTCGGCCGCAGCCGACAGGGTGATCTGGCGCAACGGGAACTCCATCGGCGCGTCATCCGCCACCACTTCCCAACGACGGAAGGTTTCGTAGTCGCCGCCTTTGCGATCGATTTTCACCCGGACATCGATGTCCAGATGGTTCTTTTTCTTGGTCGCGGTAGCAATGGCAGCTTCCAGCGCTTCGAAAATGGTTTCCGGGTTGACGTCCTTTTCATTCGAAACGGTCTCAACCACCATGAGGATTTCTTTATTCATGGCACCACCTCTTACTTAAGAATCTTGTTGGGAATCAGTATTGGTTTCGTTTTTGCTGTCGGCGCGGGCTTTTTGCAGCTCGGCTTCGACATCCGGCACCACGTGCGCCTTGTCGATCTGCTCGACCGCAATGCGTACCGTTTTTTCCGGCTCCAGTTGCAGCGTGATCTGCTCACTGTCGGCCTGAATCATCTGACCGGTGAAATTGCGGCGGCCGGCAACCGGCAACACCGTTTTCACTTTCACGTTCTGACCGACGAACTGGCTGAACTGCTCGGCCGTGAACAATGGCCTGTCCCAGCCCGGCGACGACACTTCCAACCGGTAATCGCTGCTGATCGGGTCGGCAACGTCGAGCACGCCGGACACCTGGTGGCTGACCAGCGCGCAATCATCGACCGTGACACCGTTCGGGCTGTCGATAAAAATTCGTAACAGGGCGCGGCGATTGAGTACCTGGTATTCCAGACCCCAAAGCTGCATGCCAGCGGCTTCCACCGCCGGTTTCACCAGCGCTTCCAATGTGGCTTTGTCGGCCATTCGCTTCACTCCACCACCCGATTTGATGCGCGGCGCACGCCGGCAAAAATCGAGGCAAAAAAAAATGGGCACAAAGGGCCCATTTCTGATTTCGAACCGGTACCGCGCTATGTGCTGAAACAGGGCGGCGCATGTTCGGGGTGAAAAGCTTGTGCGTCTTTCCACCGGGCACTTCCGCAAGCGGGATAGCCTCACTTGCATTCCGCATCGGCCTCTCGGCAATGCGATTTACTGCGTTTGCTGCGGCCTAGCTTAGCTCGATTCGTGAGCAATCGCAGCCTGCATCAGCAAAAAAGCCCCGGTACTCGGGGCTTCTTTACGCTGTGCTGCAACGCGTTGACACGCTGCACACAGAAAACCTGGTTGCGGGGGCAGGATTTGAACCTACGACCTTCGGGTTATGAGCCCGACGAGCTACCAGACTGCTCCACCCCGCGTCTGAGGGGCGGCATTATAGGAGTGGCTCTCGAACTACACAAGCGGAATATCGGACGGCTGATCAAGGCGCAGCGCAGCAGGTCGCGGCCACGTCGGCAGGCCTTCGGTCTGGCGCCAGAGCTGCGCCGACAAACCCGCCAAATCCGGTCGCTTGTCACTGGTCAGCCAGTTCACCAGTGCCGTGGCAACGTCCGGGTACCGCACAGGCGCCGGCGGCGGGTCAGCCAGTAGTGCCGCCACCGCTTCCGGATCCAGCCTGGTCATCACCCGCGCCCGACCCAGCATGGCCAATGCTTTGGCGTTGCTCTCCTGCTCGAACTGGGCCGCCAACGGCCGTACCAGCAGCTTTTTGCCCAGCACCAGGGCTTCCGACGGCAGCTCGAAACCGGCACCCGTCACGATGCTGGCGCAGTCAGCCAGATCGGCCTTGAAGCCGCTTCGCGAGAACGGGCACAGCCGGATATGGCCATGCTGCTCGGGCGCGCCGACCGCGCAATAGAGGAAGAAGCGATGCTGGTGGAACGGCGTGAACAGTTTTATCAGGTCGGCGGTGTCTTCGAATGGCAGATACACCAGCACCTTGTCCGGTTGGGCCGGTGGAGGCGCCGGCAAAGGCTCCAGAATCGGCGGTAGCAACGGCTGGCCAAAGCCATGCCAGTGCAGGCCAATCGGCTGGTCGACCGGCGCCATGTATTTGAGCACCAGCCGGGACGGGATATTGATGCCCTGGGTCGGCACCCGGTAGCGGAACGCGTATTGATGGCCGACGCCGACGCTCGGCAGCCCCTGGCGACGGGCCGCCCAGGCACTGACCGGTTCAAAGTCGCTCAGCACCTGATCATAGTCATCGAGCTTCAGCGTCCGGATGTCGGAAAGCAGTTGCAGCGGCTTGGCTTGCAGGACGGTGCGCAGCGGGTCGATATGGCCGTGCCGCATGGCGAAAGTAAGTCCCTGCTTCAACTGGAAGTCGCCAAACAGTTCGACGCCGAACAACTCGCTCCGGGGCCGCCCGGAGATCAGCACATCGACCTGCGCGCCGGCCTGCTGCAGGGCCGGGATCAGCGCCCGCGCCCGGGTGATATGACCGTTGCCGGTCCCTTGGACTCCGTAGAGGATTTTCATTCAGCACTCACCGATGACGCGGCCGGCTGCGGCCGCGAACAGGATTGGATGGCAACGCAGGAGAAAGTCGGGCAGAGACAAATCGACGCTGGCAGGCAGAACCGCATCAGCCCAGCACGCTCAACGCGAGCGCGGCGCAGGAACCGCCCAGCACCATGCCGGCCAGAATGTCGCCGGGGTAGTGCACGCCAAGCAGCACGCGCGAACTGCCGACCGCCAGCGCCCAGACCCAGGCGAATGGCGCCAGTACGGGGAAGAACGCGGTGATGAGCGTCGCCCAGACAGTCGCAGCCGCGGTGTGGCCGGACGGAAAACTGAACTCATCCGAGGGCATCAGGTAGGGCGTCGAACCCAGCCGGACAAACGGCCGTTGCCGTTTGAAGCGTTTCTTCAGCAGCACATAGAGCGGGACATCGATGCCGTAGGCCAGCAGGCCGGTCAGGAAGAACAACCAGCCGGTGTCACCGCCGAAGGCCGCGAACAGCAAACCGATGGCGGCATACCAAGGCCCGTCGCCGGTTTTCGACAACCAGCGGGCGATCTCCGCCAGCTGGTCACGGTGCTTGCGCGCCGCACACCAGCGGAAGGCGCTGGTATCGGCGCAGTGAAGCTTATGCAGTATCAGGGTCGTCTTTATCATGGCAGGCTGAATACTGAAGGCCCGCCGTTGCAACACGATGGCTATTTTCTGACCGGATTGTGACAGTTTCGGCCGCCCCGCCCGGCACCGGTTGGCGAGGTAGCGGCAAGCCGCTGAAGACGTTATAAATGCCAGTCTTTTTTTCGCCCGACATTGCGGGCGACTGGTGGAGTATTGTTGCCATGCCCAAGCCCGGCAAAACCGGCGTCGTCCGGCTGTTCGATGCCTTCGGCTATTCGCTGAATGGCTTTCGCGCCGCCTGGGCCAATGAAGCAGCGTTCCGCCAGGAAGCCGTGCTGGCGGCAGTGCTGATCCCGGGCGCGTTCTGGCTGGCCGGCACCGCCATCGAACTGGCACTGTTGATTGGCAGCGTGTTGGTGGTGCTGATCACCGAACTGCTCAACAGCGCCATCGAGGCCATTGTCGACAAGACCACGCCGGAAATTCACGAACTCGCCGGCCGCGCCAAGGACATGGGGTCCGCCGCCGTGCTGTGCAGCCTGGTCGGCTGCGGCGCCATCTGGTTGTTTGTCGCGCTGGAGCGGTTTGCGCCGGGCTGGTTCGGCTGAACCGAGCTGATCCAATCGTAAGCGTTGACCGACCACGCTCCTGAACAAACGTTCACGCTGTCACCAACTCTTCAACAATCCGCCACCGCGCTGTTATCTGTCACCGCCACGCTGTTACAAACCAGCAACCGGGTGGCGGCCATGACCGCAGACGTAACACCGACTCTTTCCGCCGTCGCCAAGCGACCACGCAAACCGCATTACCGCGCGGTGTTTCTTTCCGATCTGCATCTCGGTACCAAAGACTGTCAGGCCGAAGCCTTGCTGGGTTTCCTGAAATCCATGCGCTGCGACAACCTGTATCTGCTCGGCGATGTGGTTGACCTGTGGGCGATGTCGAAACTGGCGCACTGGCCACAATCACATTCCGACGTGGTCCGGGCGATTCTGTCGAAAGCACGGCGCGGTTGCCGCGTCATCTACATCCCCGGCAACCATGATCGGCCATTGCGGCATCACGTCAAACAGGTGTTCGGCAACATCGCATTGCAGCGTGACGGCATCCACGAAACCGCCAACGGCAAACGGCAAACGCTACTGGCTGATCCACGGTGACGATTTCGATACCCATGTTCGCTGCAATCGCCTGCTGGAACTCATCGGTGACAAAAGCAATGATTGGTTGGTGCGCTTGAACCGGCATGTCAACCGGGCCCGACTTGCGCTGGGCCTGCCCTACTTTTCTCTGGCCGGTTACATCAAGCAACGAATTGGCAAGGCGCGTGCCTACATCGAGCGTTACGAAAATGAAGTGTCGAAAGAAGCCGCCGCGCGCGGTTATGACGGCGTGATCTGCGGCCACATACATGTGCCTGCCCGCAAGAGTTTGCATGGTGTGAGCTACTGCAATAATGGCGACTGGGTCGAAAGCTGCAGCGTGCTGGTAGAAGATGGCAATGGCGAAATCCGCTTGCAGTTTCACCCGCTGCGTCGCACCCGCCATAGTCCCATCGAACCGTTTCAGGTGCCGGAACTGGCGGACGCGGCCTGACCGTCAGCTGCCACCCGATTATCTGGCAAAATTTCGCCCCGCAAAAACAAACGGCCGCATTGCGGCCGTTTGTTTTTGCTCAGCTAGCGCAAACCGTCAGCCGGCAAACGCCTGCAGGCAATACGCCAGAATGGTGCCCGGGAACAAACCCAATACCAGCATGGCAAGACCATTGACGCTGATGGCAACGCGCAAAGCGGTCGAAGCAACGATTGGCGACTTGTCATCGGCCTGATCGAAGAACATCACCTTGACCACTTTCAGGTAGTAGTAGCAGCCGATCAGCGAGAACACCGCGCCAGTCAGCGCCAGCCAGGTCTGGCCGGCGTGCACCGCTGCCATGAACACTTGCAGTTTCGGCCAGAAACCGATGAACGGCGGAATACCGGCCATCGACATCATCACCAGCATCATCAGCAGTGCGTACCACGGGCTGCGTTGCCAGAGGCCTTTCAAGTCAGCAAGGTTGTCGCTTTCGAAACCGGCGCGCGACAGGAACAGGATCATGCCGAAGCCGCCGAGCGTCATCAGCGCATACACCAGAATGTAGAACATCGAGGCCGCGTAACCCTCGCTGCTGCCGCTGGCGATACCGATCAGGAAGTAGCCCATGTGGGCGATGGCGGAATAGGCCAACAGCCGCTTCAGGTTGAACTGGGCAATGGCGCCGATATTGCCAATCGCCATCGAGGCAACGGCCAGTGCGGCCAGCATCACCATCCAGTCTTCATGCAATGCCGGCAGTGCCTCGGTCAGCAAGCGCATGATCATCGCGAACGCGGCAATCTTCGGCGCGCTACCCAGGAACGCGGTCACCGAGGTCGGCGCACCGTGATAAATATCCGGGATCCACATATGGAACGGTACGGCACCGAGCTTGAACGCAATGCCGGCAATCAGGAACACCAGCGCGAACCGGTACATCACCAGCTGACCCGCATCGGTCGGTACGACCGCGAGTTCACGAATGCCAATATGGCCAGTGACGCCATACAGCAGCGACATGCCGAACAGCAGGAAGCCCGAGGCCAATGCCCCCATGACGAAGTACTTCATTGCCGCTTCCGGCGCAGCCTTGCTGTCACGCTGCATGGCGACCATCGCATAAAGCGACAGCGACATCAGCTCCAGACCAAGGTAGATGGTCAGCAGACTGTGCGCGGTGATCAGTACCATCGCGCCGAGCATGGCAAACAGGCTCAGCAGATAGTATTCGCCGCGCATGAACTGGCGCTCGGCGATATAGGCGCGGGCATACAGCAGTGAAATGGCGGTGACGATGTACAGCCCCACCTTCAGCACGGTGCCGAGGCTGTCGTGCATGAAATGGTTGCCGTACAGCAGGGCGCTCGGCAGCGCCGAGACATTGATGGTGACCAGCAGCGCACCCAGCAGCGTCGCTTGAGTCAGCCAGAAGCTGTTGCGGCGCTGCGCGCCCGGCGCAAACAAATCAACCAGCATCACCAAGCAGGTCATGCCAAGCACGAACAGCTCAGCCGCCATCGGAGCAAAGGAAATGTCTTGCATGCCGTTCTCTAACATAACCCTCAAGCTCCCGCTTTCGACTGCATGATGTGTTGAAGCAGATGCTGCACAGTCGGTTCCATCAATTCGGTCAGCATCTTCGGATACAGACCCAGCGCCAGCACTGCAATGGCAAGAATTACCAGCATCAGTTGTTCGCGACGATTGATGTCTTCCAGCTCGGCAACATGGCTGTTGGCCACTTCACCGAACAGCACCCGCTTGTACATCCACAGGCTGTAGGCCGCACCGATGATCAGAGTGGTTGCGGCCAAAATGGCGTACCAGAAGTTGGCACTGAAGGCGGCCAGAATGACCATGAATTCGCCAACGAAGCCGGAGGTTCCCGGCAGACCGGCATTGGCCATGGTGAACAGCATCATCAGCGCGGCAAACTTCGGCATGGTGTTGGCCACGCCGCCGTAATCGCCAATCTGACGGCTGTGCACGCGGTCATACAGCACGCCGATGCAAAGGAACATGGCACCGGAAATGAAACCGTGCGAGACCATCTGCACCAGCGCGCCCTGCATGCCGAGCGTTGCCTGCATGGTGTTGCCGCTCTGCAGCAGAGCAAAAGCGATAAAGAAGCCGAGCGTGACGAACCCCATGTGGGCAATCGACGAGTACGCCACCAGTTTCTTCATGTCCTTCTGCACCAGCGCGACAAAGCCGATGTAGACGACTGCGATCAGGCTCAGCCCGATCATCACATCCGCCCAAGCCAGCGAAGCATCCGGCGTGATCGGCAGATTGAACCGGACAAAACCGTAAGTGCCCATCTTCAGCATGATCGCGGCCAGCACCACCGAGCCACCGGTCGGCGCCTCGACGTGGGCATCCGGCAACCAGGTGTGGACCGGGAACATCGGTACCTTGACCGCAAACGCAATCAGGAAGGCAGCGAATATCCAGTGCTGCACATCCAGCGACATCGGCAGCGCGTGCATATCCAAAATGCTGAAGCTGCCGGCCTGAATGGCCATGTAGATCAGCGCGATCAGCATGAACACCGAACCGAAGAAGGTGTACAGGAAAAACTTGATGGTCGCGTAGACCCGGTTCGGTCCGCCCCAGATACCGATGATCAGGAACATCGGCACCAGCATGGCTTCCCAGAACACGTAGAACAGCATCGCGTCGAGCGCAGCGAACACGCCATTCATCAGGCCGGTCATGACCAGGAATGCGGCCATGTACTGCGACACCTTGTTTTCGATGACTTCCCACCCCGCGATCACAACGATCACGGTGGTAAACGAGGTCAGCAAAATCAACGGCATCGAGAAACCGTCAACGCCGAGGCTGTAGTTGATGCTGAGGCCCGAGATGGTGAACCACGGGCTCAGTTCACCAAACTGCATCGCGGCAGTGGTGGTATCAAAGCCGGTGTAGAGCGGCACGCACAGCGCCAGCGTAATCAACGCGGTGACCAGCGCCAGCCACTTTGCCGTGCTGCCGTTGTTGCGTTCACCGGCGCCAAACAGCACCAGTGCCGCCCCGATAATCGGCGTCCAGACCAGCAGGCTGAGCAGGGGAAGAGTTTGCATTTTTGAGTAGCCCCTTGCTTACATGCGGAAATACAGCCAGCCGATCAACAGCAGCAGGCCGATAATCATTGCGAAGGCGTAGTGATACAGATAACCGCTTTGCAGCTTGCGCAGATGCACGGCCAGCCGGCCAACACTGCGGGCGCTGCCATTGACGATCAAGCCATCAATCAGCTGGGTATCACCATGCTTGGACAAGCGGCCACCCAGACGGACCGAGCCGTTGGCGAACACCGCCTGGTTGAAATCGTCAAAGTAGTATTTGTTGATCAGCAGGGTATGAATCGCTTTCAACCGGGCTTGGGTGGCATCGGCAATCTGCGGATTCTTGACCCAGATAAACCAGGCCGTGAACACCCCGGCGGCGGCGAGCCAGAACGGTACGGTCATCGGCGCGTGCAGCGCAAACGCCAACCAGCCGTGTTCCAGATGGCCGGCCACAACAGCGAGGGTGTTGTGCTCCGGCGCGACATAAATCACGCCCTTGAAGAAATCACCCGCCAGCATCGGTTCGGCGAAGAACCAGGCCACGATCACCGACGGAATCGCCAGCAGGAT
Source organism: Permianibacter sp. (assembly GCA_041914645.1). GTDB lineage: Bacteria > Pseudomonadota > Gammaproteobacteria > Enterobacterales > Permianibacteraceae > Permianibacter. The sequence continues at coordinate 212,979 of JAYSCY010000009.1, read as the reverse complement.
CAGCGGCAACGTGATCACCCACGGCAAATGATGCGGCACGCCGTGGTCATCATGGTGGTGACCATGATGGGTGTGAGTGCCGGTGTGCTTGTGACCGTCGTCATGCGGCACTTTGTGGTGATGGTGATTGTCGGCGTCATGGAAGCGTTCCTTGGTATGGAACACCAGGAAGAACATCCGGAAGCTGTACAAGGCGGTAATGAATACACCAGCCAGCACGCAAACGTAGGCATAGCCTGAACCGGCGATGGTCGACGCATGCACCGCTTCGATGATCGCGTCTTTCGAATAGAAGCCGGAGAAGAAGGGCGTGCCAATCAGCGCCAGCGAACCGAGCAGCGCGGTGATCCAGACCACTTTCATGTGCTTCCACAGGCCACCCATCTTGCGGATGTCCTGCTCGTGGTGCATGGCGACGATGACGGCACCGGCACCGAGGAACAGCAGCGCCTTGAAGAAGGCGTGGGTCATCAGGTGGAACACGCCAGCGGCATAGGCCGAAGCACCAAGCGCGACAACCATGTAGCCGAGCTGCGACAGGGTCGAGTAGGCAACCACGCGCTTGATGTCGTTCTGGACAATGCCGAGGAAGCCCATGAACAGCGCGGTGGTGGCGCCGATCACGATGACGAAGGTCAACGCGGTTTCCGACAGCTCAAACAGCGGCGACATCCGCGCCACCATGAACACGCCGGCGGTAACCATCGTCGCGGCGTGGATCAGCGCCGAAATCGGTGTCGGGCCTTCCATCGAGTCCGGCAGCCAGACGTGCAGTGGCACCTGCGCCGACTTGCCCATCGCGCCAATAAAAAGACCGATACAAATGACGCTGATCGCCGACCACTGCAGATTGTCGGTGACATTCAGCACCAGCCCCTGCTTGGCCCAGTCCGGCGCTGCCGCAAATACGGTGGCGTAGTCGAGTGAACCGAACCAGAACAAGACCGCTGCGATACCGATCAGGAAGCCGAAGTCGCCGACCCGGTTGACCAGAAAGGCTTTCATGTTGGCGTACACGGCGGTCGGCTTCTTGAACCAGAAACCGATCAGCAGGTAGGAGACGAGACCGACCGCTTCCCAGCCGAAGAACAGCTGCAGGAAGTTGTTGCTCATCACCAGCATCAGCATCGAGAAGGTGAACAGCGAAATGTAGCTGAAGAAGCGCTGGTAACCGTTGTCGTCAGCCATGTAGCCGATGGTGTAGATGTGCACCATCAGACTGACCGAAGTCACCACGACCATCATCATCGCGGTCAGGTTGTCGACCAGGAAGCCGACTTCCATGCGCAGGCCACCAATGGTGGCCCACTCGTAGACGCTACCGTTGTAAGCCGGCAGACCATTGATACCGTGTTGCCAGAACACGTAGCAGGACAGCGCTGCCGCAATCGCCACACCCAAAATGGTGGCGGTGTGCGAGCCCATGCGGCCCACCTGCTTGCCGAACAGGCCGGCGATGATGGCGCCAACAAGAGGCGCCAGCACGATGGCAAGATAAATCTTTTCCATGTCGGCCTCTTACCCTTTCAGCTCGTCGAGTTCTTCGACGTCAATGGTGCTGCGGTTACGGAACAATACGACCAGGATGGCCAGGCCAATTGCGGCTTCGGCCGCGGCCACCGTCAGAATGAAGAACACAAAGATCTGACCGGTCGCATCACCAAGATGGCGCGAGAAGGCGATGAAATTGGTGTTGACCGCAAGCAGCAGCAACTCGACGCACATCAGCAAGGTGATTACGTTTTTGCGGTTCAGGATGATGCCGGCAATGGAGATCGCAAACAGCGCACTGCTGACGACCAGATAATGTTCGATCGAGATCATGCTTTCTCTCCATCTGTTGCTGGCTGCGCTTGCACGGCTTTCTTGACCGGCTCAACTTTGACCACGCGCAGGCGCTCTTCCTTGCTGACATTGACCTGACGGCCAACGTCCTGCACCTTGCGCATGCGGGTACCGCGGAAGGTCAGCGCCACCGCGGCAATCAACGCCACCAGCAGGATCACTGCGGCTAGCTCAAACGCGTAGAAGTACTCGGTATAGAGCAGCTGGCCCAACACCTTGATGTTTGGAACGGCGGCAGTGGTTCCGTCGCCGGCACCCGCCGCAGCGGCCGCACCCGACCCGAAACCGCCTTCGCGGACCATGCCCCAGATGCCGGCAAACACCAGCATGGCGGCAATGACACCCAATGGCAGATAACGGGTAAAGCCCTGCTTCACCGCGGCGTAATCGACGTCCAGCATCATCACGACGAACAGGAACAACACCATGACCGCGCCGACATAGACCAGCACCAGTGCAATCGACAGAAATTCAGCTTCGGTCAGCAACCAGAGCACGGCCGCACAGAAGAATGTCAGCACCAGACTGAGTACGGCGCGAACGGCGTTGCGAACGGTGATCACCATGGTCGCGGAGATCAGGGTCAGCGCCGCGAAAACATAGAACACCACAGCTGTCAGTTCCATGTTGATTCCTTAGCGATAGGCCGCGTCGAGGGCGCGGTCTTCGGCAATTTGAGCCTCGTATTTGTCGCCAATGGCGAGCAACTTGGCCTTGGTCATGATCTGCTCACCACGTTTTTCAAAGTGGTAATCAAACACGCGGGTTTCGACGATCGAGTCAACCGGGCAGGACTCTTCGCAGAAACCGCAGAAGATGCACTTGAACAGATCGATCTCGTAACGGGTCGTGCGGCGAGTGCCATCGTTCTGGCGCGGTCCGGCTTCGATAGTGATGGCCAACGCCGGGCAAACGGCTTCACACAGTTTGCAGGCGATGCAGCGCTCTTCACCGTTCGGGTAGCGGCGCAGCGCGTGCAGGCCGCGGAACCGATTCGACTGCGGCGTCCGCTCTTCCGGAAACTGCACGGTGATCTTTTGCAAGAACATATGGCGCCAAGTCACAGTCAGACCGTGGCGCAGTTCTTTCATCGTGTAGGTATGCCAAAACCGGCGAATACTTTCCAACATGATGGCCTCTGATAATTTCGGATGCGTTGCCGCTTAGTACCACGGACCAAAGCCGGTCTTGACGAAGACGGCAACCACCGCCACCCAGACAAGGGTGAACGGAATGAAAACTTTCCAGCCAAGCCGCATGACCTGGTCATAGCGGAAGCGCGGATACGTCGCACGCAACCAGAACATGCCGAACAGGAAGCACCATGCTTTCAGCAGCAACCAGATGGTGCCCGGCACCCAGGCCGTCATTGCATCCAGCACCGGAATGCCCTGGAACGGACTCAACCAGCCACCGAAGAAGAAGGTCGCGGTCAGCACGCTAATCAGAATCATGTTGGCGTATTCGGCCAGGAAGAACACCGCAAACGCGGCACCGGCGTATTCAACGTGGAAACCGGCAACGATTTCCGACTCGCCTTCCGGCAAATCGAACGGCGCCCGGTTGGTTTCAGCGACGCCGCAGATCCAGTAGATCACCGCCATCGGCAACAACGGCCAGATGTACCAGTGACCAACATGGCCCGACTGCTTCAACACGATTTCGCCGAGGTTCATTGTCTGCGCCGTCATCAGCACGCAGACCAGCGTGAAACCCATCGCAATTTCGTAGGAAACGATTTGCGAGGCCGACCGCAGGCCGCCGAGGAACGCATACTTCGAGTTCGAGGCCCAGCCGGCAATCAGCACACCGTAAACACCGAGCGAAGTCATGGCGAGCAGGAACAGCAGCCCGGCGTTGACATCCGCAAGCATCATGCCGGCATCGAACGGCACTACCGCCCAGGCAACAATGGCCGGCGCGAAGCACACCACCGGCGCCAGCATGAACAGGCCTTTGTTGGCCATGGTCGGCTGAACGATTTCCTTGGTCAGCAGCTTGATGACGTCGGCAAACGGCTGAAACAGACCCCACGGGCCAACCCGGTTCGGGCCAATCCGGATCTGCATGAAGCCGATCACTTTCCGCTCGGCGTAGGTGGCGTAGGCCACCGCCAGAATTAGCGGCAACACAATCGCGACGATCTTGGCGAGAATCCAGATCCCTTCGAACAGGTAATCCATCAACATGAATCAGGCCTCCACGCGCACAGGCTGCGCCGGTGCGCGACCGGCGGCTGTTTGTTGCAGGCTGGCCGCGCGGCGCACGGTGCCATCGACTTGATACAGGCCGAGCGGCGAACCGGCACTGCCACCGCTGGTCTTGGTCGGTGCTTGCCAATTCGTCGCCGGTGCCGGCGTGCGCGCCAGAATGGCTTTCAGCTCGGCCAACACATCTTCCGACGAGTTGTGATCGAAGCCTTTCAGGTTCAGCAAATTGCCGAGCACACGCAGGATTTTCCAGGCCGGGCGAGCTTCGCCTTTGGCCGGTACCGCTGCAGCAAACGACTGGAACACGCCATTGACGTTGACGAAGGTGCCCGACGTTTCGGTGAAACCGCCGATCGGCAGCAACACATCGGCGTACTGCGCCGCGCTGCAATCGGCATACGGCGACAGTGCCACGACAAACTCGGCATTCTTCAGCGCTTCACTCGACGCCTTGCCGGCGATGCTGTCGTACTCCGGCTCCACATCCAGCAGCAACCAGGCTTTCAAGCCCTGCTTGATCATCTCGACCGCGTTACGACCAGCGCTGACCGGCTGACCGCCTTCTCGGCGATGCGGCAAAGCGCCGGCGAGGAAAGCGCCAGCCATGTTGGCACCGTGGCTGAACTCACCGACACTGGCGCCGCTGATCGTACCGATCAAACGGGCAAACGAACGAATGCTGGCCGCCTGTTCATGCTCGACGGCGGCAGCACCCAACAGCAGGGCTTTCTTGCCGTCTTTCAACAGATTGGCGGCGATACGCTTGTGCGCATCGGAAGCGGTAACGCCGGCCAGAACTGACTTGGCGTCGGCAGGAACGGCATCGCTCTTCGCCTCCGCCAATGCCTTGGCAATGCCCGCCACGTCTGCCAGCAAATCCTTGCTGATGAGATCTTCGGCCAGCTTGAAGTTCCAGTCGTAATCGGCATCGGCAATCGACATCACGATGCCGGTGCGAGTGCTCTTGCGCAGGCGCAGCGCCGCAATCGGTTGCTCGCGACGCAGGTTCGAACCGATCAACAGGGTTGCATCGAGATTTTCCAGCTCGGCAATCGGCAAGCCCAAAGCCGGGAACAGCGCGGCACTGCCATCGTCACTGAAATCACGCTGACGCAGACGCACGTCAATGTTGTTGGAATTCAACCCGCGCAGCAGTTTCTGCAACAGGTACAGTTCTTCGGTGGTAGCGGATGGCGAAGCCAGTGCGCCAATGTCGTTGCCGGACTGACGCTTCAGGTTGGCGGCCGTCAGCTCCAACGCTTCCTGCCAGCTGACATCCTGCCACTGACCGTCGCGACGGATACGCGGGGTGGTCAGTCGCGGCGCGCGGTTCAATGCTTCGTAGGAGAACCGATCACGATCCGACAGCCAGACTTCGTTGATGGCTTCATTCTCGCGCGGCACCACCCGGATCACTTCGCTGCGGCGAACATGGACATCAACATTTGAACCGAGGCAATCGTGCGGCGCGATGGCTGGGCGGGATTGCAGTTCCCAGGCACGGGCGGTGAACCGCGAAGGCTTGGCCGTCAGTGCACCGACCGGGCACAGATCGATGACGTTGCCCGACACTTCCGAATCCACGCTCTTTTCGATAAAGGTACCAATGCTCATGTGCTCGCCACGACCGGTCGCACCCAGTTCGCGCAAACCGGCCACTTCGGTACCGAAGCGGACGCAACGGGTGCAGTGAATGCAGCGGGTCATTTCGGTGGCGATCAGCGGGCCGATGTCCTTGTCTTCAACGACACGCTTGCCTTCGGTGTAGCGGGAAATGTCGCGGCCGTAACCGACCGCCAGATCCTGCAGTTCGCATTCGCCGCCTTGATCACAGATCGGGCAATCGAGTGGGTGGTTGATCAACAGGAATTCCATCACCGCTTTCTGGGCGTCGAGCGCCTTCGGCGATTTGGTCTGCACAATCATGCCTTCGTTGACCGGCGTGGCGCAGGCCGGCACCGCTTTTGGCGCCTTGGTCACGTCGACCAAGCACATCCGGCAGTTCGCCGCGACCGACAGCTTCTTGTGATAACAGAAGCGCGGAATGTAAATGCCTGCGGCGTCGGCGGCCTCGATAATCATCGAACCCGGTTCAACCTGCAGTTTCTTGCCATCAATTTCGATGTTGACCATCGTCTACGTCTCTTGCAGAGGAAGTGAGCTGGCCATCTACTTCAGCCATCACTTCGTTGACTGCCAGAGTTGCCGTGCAAATTGGCAACTCAATTCGTTAATTCATTTGCTGGTTCAGTGGCCGCCGCCACCGACGATGCTGCGCTTGTGTTCGATGTAATGTTCGAACTCATGGCGGAAATGCTTCAGGAAGCTCATCACCGGCATCGCGGCGGCATCGCCGAGCGCGCAAATGGTGCGGCCGGAGATGTTGGCGGCAACGGCATCGAGCTTGGCCAGATCGTCGCGGGTGCCTTCGCCGTGCAGAATCCGGTGCAGCATGCGTGCCAGCCAGCCGGTGCCTTCACGGCACGGGGTGCACTGGCCGCAGGATTCTTCGTAGTAGAAATGCGAGATCCGGGCGAGCACCTTGACCAGATCGGTGTCTTCGTCCATGACGATCACGGAACCAGCGCCAAGCATCGAGCCGGCCTTGCTGATCGCGTCATAATCCATGGTCAGGTCCATCATGATGTGCGCCGGCAGAATCGGCGTTGACGAACCACCCGGAATAACCGCTTTCAGCTTCTTGCCGTTCAGCATGCCACCGGCCATTTCCAGCAAGTCCTTGAACGGCAGGCCCATCGGCACTTCAAAATTGCCCGGCTTGTTGACGTGGCCGGAGACCGAGAAAATTTTGGTGCCGCCGTTGTTCGGTTTGCCCTGTTCCAAGAACCACTGGCCGCCCTTTTCGAGAATGACCGGCACCGACGCAAACGACTCGACATTGTTGACGTTGGTCGGCCGACCGAACACGCCATAGTTGGCCGGGAACGGTGGCTTGAACCGCGGCTGGCCCTTCTTGCCTTCAATCGATTCGATCAGCGCAGTTTCTTCGCCGCAGATATAGGCACCGGCGCCATAGTGGGTGAACAAGTCAAAATCGATGCCACTGCCCAGCATGTTCTTGCCGATAAGCCCGGCGGCGTATGCTTCCTTCAACGCGTTCTCGAACCGCATGATCGGTTCGTAAAACTCGCCACGAATGTAGTTGTAGCCAACCGTTGCACCGATCACATACGCGCCGATCGCCATGCCTTCAATCAGCTGGTGCGGGTTGAAACGCAGAATATCGCGATCTTTGTAAGTACCCGGCTCACCTTCGTCGGCGTTGCAGACCATGTACTTCTGGCCAGCCGCATTGCGTGGCATGAACGACCACTTCAGCCCGGTCGGAAAGCCGGCGCCGCCACGGCCACGCAAATTGCCGAGCTTCAGCGATTCGATGATTTGTTCCGGTGGAATTTTTTCCGCCAGAATTTTCCGCCACTGGGCGTAACCGCCAACCGACTCATAGGTCTTGAGCGACCACGGTTCCGGCAGACCGATGGTCCGGTAGCAGACTGGACCTTTGTGCAACTGGTAAGCGACGTCGATCATCTTGCGAGCTCTCTTAATCCAGCTTGGCCAGAATCTGATCCACTTTCTCCGGAGTCAGATTCTCGTGGTAAGTTTTGTCGATGAGGCAGCAGGGGGCACCGCCGCAAGCGGCCAGACATTCGACTTCACGCAGGGTGAACTTGCCGTCTTTGGTGGTCTGTTTGAAGCCGATACCAAGCTTCTTCTGCAGGTGGCCGACAATCTGGTCGGAACCGCGCAGCATACAGCTGACGTTGGTGCAGACGTTGATCACATGCTTGCCAACCGGCTGCAGCTGATACATCGAATAGAACGTTGCCACCTCATAGGCAGCAATACGCGGAATGCCGAGGTAGTCGGCAACCGCATCCATCGTTTCGGTGCTCAGGTAGTTCAGGTGATCCTGAGCGATGGTGAGCGCACCCATGACGGCAGAACGACGACGGTCCGGCGGATACTTGGCGAGCCAGACTTCGATCTCGGCAATTGCCGAGGCCGGTAACAGCTCTTTGAGCTTGTTCGGATTAGCTTGCGTGCTCATTAGCGGTCAATCTCCCCGAACACGATGTCCATCGTTCCGATGATCGCAACGATGTCGGCCAGCATGTGGCCACGACCGATTTCATCAATGGCAGACAAATGGGCAAAACCCGGCGCGCGGATCTTGACCCGGTATGGCTTGTTGGCACCGTCGGAAACGAGGTAAATGCCGAACTCGCCTTTCGGGTGTTCAATGGCGCTGTAGACCTCGCCTTCCGGTGCGCAGAACCCTTCGGTGAAGAATTTGAAGTGGTGAATCAGCGCTTCCATGTCGTGCTTCATGGTTTCGCGGCGCGGCGGCGCAACTTTGTAGTTGTCGACCATGACCGGGCCCGGATTCTTGCGCAGCCACTCGATGCACTGGCGAATGATTCGGTTCGACTGGCGCATCTCTTCAACACGGACCAGATAGCGGTCGTAGCAGTCGCCGTTCTTGCCAACCGGAATGTCAAAATCGAGCTGGTCGTACACTTCATAAGGCTGGTGTTTGCGCAGATCCCAGACCACGCCTGAACCACGCAGCATGGCGCCGGTCAGGCCGAGCGCAAGTGCACGCTCTGGCGACACCACACCGATGCCGACGGTGCGTTGTTTCCAGATTCGGTTGTCGGTCAGCAGCGCTTCGTATTCATCGACCCGCTTCGGAAACTCTTCCGTGAATGCCCACAGGTAATCGAGCATCGAGCCCTGGCGCATCTCGTTGAATTTTTTGGTGTCCTTGTCGCTACGGAATTTCGATGCCTGGTACTGCGGCATGCGATCCGGCAGATCACGGTAGACACCGCCCGGGCGGTAATAAGTGGCGTGCAGGCGGGCACCGGATACCGCTTCATAGCAGTCCATCAATGCTTCACGCTCACGGAAGCAGTACAGGAACATGGTCATCGCGCCAATGTCGAGACCGTGTGCACCGAGCCAGAGCAGGTGGTTCAGCACCCGGGTTATCTCGTCGAACATCACCCGGATGTACTGGGCACGCACCGGCGCTTCGATACCGAGCAATTTCTCGATGGCCATCACATAGGCGTGTTCGTTGCACATCATCGAGACATAGTCGAGCCGGTCCATGTAACCGATGCTCTGGTTGAACGGCTTGCTCTCGGCCAGCTTTTCGGTGCCGCGATGCAACAGGCCGATGTGCGGATCGGCACGGACAATGGTTTCGCCGTCCAGCTCCAGAATCAGCCGCAGCACGCCGTGCGCAGCCGGGTGCTGCGGACCGAAGTTGATGGTGTAATTACGAATTTCTGCCATTTCTTTAGGCCTTCTTCGCGCTGTAACGCTGATCATGGCGAATGACGCGTGGCACCAGCACACGCGGCTCGATCGAAACCGGCTCGTAGACGCAGCGGGCTTGGGCAGCGTCGTAACGGATTTCGACGTTGCCGATCAGCGGGAAATCTTTCCGGAACGGGTGACCGACAAAACCGTAGTCGGTCAGCAAGCGGCGCAGGTCGTTGTGGCCATCGAACAGGAGGCCGAACATGTCGAAGGCTTCGCGCTCGAACCAGTTGGCGACCGGCCACAGTTCGGAGACACTGGCGACGATCGGGAATTGCTCGTCAACAAACACCCGCACGCGAACGCGCTGATTGTTGCTGACTGACAACAGGTGCACGACGACGGCGAAACGCGGTTTGCTCCAGTTCGCTTCGCGCGGCTGCTCGCGATCGACACCACGCGAGAAACCGGCACTGGACGCCTCTTCGGTTTCCCATTCGGTGGCACCGTACTGCGAATAGTCGACACCGCAGAGATCGATTAACTGCTTGAACTGGAACGTTTCGTTGTCGCGCAATTCCTGGCAAACACCAAGATAGTCTTCGCGCGACACTTCAATGGACACTTCGTCACGATCGACAACGCAAGCCTGCAGGCGCGCGCCGAAATGTGCCGTCAGTTGTTCGGCCAATTGCATGAGCGAATTCCTTAGGCTTGCCGCGCGATGGTGTTGGTGCGGCGAATCTTGTTTTGCAGCTGGATGAGGCCGTACAGCAGCGCCTCGGCCGTCGGCGGACAACCCGGCACATAGATATCGACCGGGACCACACGGTCACAGCCACGAACGACGGCGTAGGAGTAGTGGTAGTAACCGCCGCCGTTGGCGCAGGATCCCATTGAGATGACCCAGCGCGGTTCCGGCATCTGGTCATAAACACGGCGCAGCGCCGGTGCCATTTTATTGGTCAGCGTACCGGCAACGATCATCACGTCGGATTGACGCGGACTCGGCCGGAACACGATGCCGAACCGGTCGAGGTCGTAGCGTGACGCGCCGGCGTGCATCATTTCAACCGCGCAGCAGGCCAGACCAAACGTCATCGGCCACATCGAGCCGGTGCTGGCCCAGTTAACAAGGGTGTCGACCGAGGTGGTGACAAAACCCTTTTCCACGACGCCTTCAACAGCCATTCCGGAATCCTCTTGATGCGTTACGACGGCAAAAAAACGCGCGAGTGAACAACCCCGCAGGGCTTATTCCCACTCAAGCGCGCCTTTCTTCCACTCGTAAATGAAACCGACAACCAGCAGGCCCAGAAAGGCCGCCATGGCCCAGAAGCCGAACCAGCCGATCTGGTTGATCACTACCGCCCACGGGAACAGGAAAGCGATTTCCAGATCGAAAATGATGAACAGGATGGCGACCAGATAGAACCGCACATCGAATTTCATGCGGGCGTCTTCGAAGGCATCGTAACCGCACTCGAACGGCGCATTCTTTGCCGCGTCCGGCTTGTGCCGGCCAAATAGATAGCCAAGCGTCCAGCCAATGACCACCAGTGCGGTGCCAAGACCGAGCCCGACCCCCATGAACACAAGGATGGGAGTGTAGTTCTGCAGCATGTTGTCCCCTAGCAAAATGGACACCCTGCGCACCGTTCGTGGATCCTGCCGGCGGTGCGCCTGGTCGTGGCGCGATAAAACCACGGAATTTTAGCAGCTTCCTGCCGTTTTTTTCTGACTCAGCGCAAGTTCAAATTACCGCATGCCCGCTGCCACACAGACGCCGGGGCAACGGCCGAGGCCTGTCTGGCGACTGGCATCTTGCCGCCATCAGCTCGGCAAGGACCCATTCGTCATACCTCGACCCGCCTGCCGCTGCCAGTCAGCAAGTGCGCTTCCGGCGGTAAGCAACAGGCCCTACCTCCGTGTCGGTCGTCGCTTGCTTTCCCCACGCATACGACACGCCCGCCGTCCCTGAGCGGCCTTGCGCGTTCCAGACGCGCTTCGGCATTCCCTACCTCCATGTAGGTCAAAAAAAATGGCATCGCCCGGAAGACAGATGCCATTTCTTTCGTTACCTCACCGATCAGCAGGGCTGACCAGTCAATTGGTGCGGAAGGAGGGACTTGAACCCTCATGCCTTGCGGCGCCACCCCCTCAAGATGGTGTGTCTACCAATTTCACCACTTCCGCGTAATTCATTTCCCATGCCTTGCTGCCGACGCCAGTCCGGCCCTCAAGCTGGTATGTCTACCATTTTCGCCACGTCCGCGAATTTCTGGCTGGCCTTGCGCCTGCCGTTACTGCTTGCCCGTGACTGTTTGTAGGTCAAACAGGACGGAGTCAATCTCAGGGCTTCGGCGTTTCGCTGCTGGCCTGCGGTACATCGGCGGCCGGTGCCGTCTCAGCCGGAGTTGCGGCTGTCGGTACGTCGCCACTGGTTGGAACGTCGCTGCTGGCCGGTGCGGCAGCAACCGGTGCCGCTGTTTCCACTGCCGGGGCGGCAGCGAACACGTCGTCCTGGGCAACCGCGGCCTTGTCACGATGGCTGGCCATGTAACCGAGCGCCAGCAGAATGACCAGCGAGATCAGCGCCAGCCACCAGGTGGTCTTGGTCATGAAGCTGCCCGAACCCGAAGCACCGAACACGGTGTTCGACGCACCGGCACCAAACGACGCGCCAAGATCGGCACCCTTGCCCTGTTGCAGCAGGATCAGGCCAATCAGCGCCAGCGCGACGATCAGGAACAGGCCCAACAAAATCTCGTACATGACTTACGTTTCCACTCGGGTTGCAGCGCTTAATCGGCGCTGCGGCAGATCGTGATGAACGACTCTGCCTGCAAGGAGGCGCCCCCAACAAGGGCTCCATCCACGTCCGGCTGCGCCATCAGCGCCGCCGCATTGTCTGCCTTGACACTGCCGCCATAAAGGATCGGCAGTTGCTCGGCCAACTCCAGTCGGCCCAGCCCGGCGGCCTGTTCGGCCAACCAGTTACGAATCTGTCGGTGCGCCGCCTGCGCCTGTTCCGGCGTGGCAGTGCGACCGGTGCCTATCGCCCAAATCGGCTCGTAGGCAAAGGCCAGCATGGCGGCCTTTTCATGTCCCAGCAGGTAACGCACCGGCGCCAACTGCTGCTGCAACACATCCCAGGTCAGCCCGGCCTCGCGATCGGCCAATGACTCGCCGACGCAGAAAATGGGCCGCAGCCCGGCCGCCAATGCGCTGACTGCCTTGGCGGCCACCAGCTCACTGTGCTCACCGTGGTACTGACGGCGCTCGGAGTGACCAACGATCACATACCGGCACCCCACTTCCGCCAACATCGCGGCCGCCAGCTCGCCGGTATAGGCGCCACTCTGGTGGGCACTGACATCCTGCGCCCCGAGCGCACAGCGCGGGTGGGTCAGCAGGGTCGCCAGTTCCGCGAGGTAGGGCGCCGGTGGGCAGAACACCACCTGACACCGACCTGTCGCCGGCAGGGCTTGCTGCACGGCCGGGACCAGTGTCTGGGCCAGCGCGCGCGAACCGTGCATTTTCCAATTCCCGGCAACAATGCGCGGACGCGGAAAGCTCATAAAAATGGGCCTGGCGGAGCGGGCGCATATGGTAGCGGCGGCGCTGACAACTTACAAGCAAACAGCCCGGTCGAGCGGAAGCGAACAGTGAACTGTTCAGTAATTGAGCTGAAGCTGCAGATAGGCACCGGCCTGGCCATCCGGTACTACAGCCATGCGACCGAGATCGACCCAAGCCAGCGTCACTGCCAACCGGCGGTTGGGCACCCAGGCGAGAAAGACGTCTCGGGCGTTGTCTTCCGGCAGCGCAAGGTTGTCGGGTTTCTGCCGGTACTCGGCACCGAGCAGCAGTGCATCGGTCAGGAAGACACCGACGGCCAATTCGCCCAGCCAGCTGGGGTCCGCTCCTCCGGGGCCACCAAAACCGAGCAGGCCGAACTGATTGGCCCGGCTGTAACGGAGCCCGGCGTTGACCAGCAGGTTATGGCCGAACAGGCCGGCAAAATAGAGCTTGCTGGCGCTGAGGTAGAGCTCGCTGTCGCTGGCCTGTTCGGCGCCCAGTGCCGCCGGAATGAAGTCGTAATCGAGATTGCGCTTGTACAAAACGCCAAGCGCCAGCTGCGGCAGGGCGGAATCCGGAGTGAAGATGGCATCGCCGGCGAATCGCCACTTGAACCCTGCAATGTCCTGCTCGATCTGCTGGCCGGGCACGACATCCTGCAAGTCGAACCGCTGCCGGGCCAGACTGAACTCGAACCGATCAAACAGGCCGACCGTCAGCGCGGCCGCCTCGAACTGATAGTCCGGCAATGGCAAGCGGGTGTAGCTGACGGCGCCACCCCATTCATCGCGGGTGCCATAGCCGCTGATCAGTGCCCACGGCGTCAGCCCGCCACCACCGGCACCGTCGACCGAGACCACACCGCCGGTGGCCGGCAGCCGACCGCCCGGGTCGGCAATCGCCGACAGCGATACCAGTACCAAGCCCGCCACGCTTGCCCGTTTCATTCTGCCCCCTGTTTCAACATCAGCTCCGGTTTCACGCGGTTGTTTCGTCCGCCGCTGACTATGCTCAACGCTAGTCGCCACCGAGAGTCTGTCAACCATGCCCCGTTCATTGCCGTTGTTGCTGCAGTTTTCACTTATTTTTCTCCTTGGCAGCGCGCAGGCCGATCAGACCAGCCTCTATTACCGTATCGGTGGTCAGCCGGTACTGACGGCAGTGGCCAGCGAGCTGATTGAGCTGGCCAGTCAGGCGCCTGCCACCAAGCGCAGTTTCAACAAGGTCAATCTCGACCGGGTCAAGGAAAAACTGGCCGAGCAACTGTGCGTGCTGACCGGAGGCCCATGCACCTATACCGGCGATGACATGCGGCTGGTGCATCGCGGCCTGGAGATCAACGAGCGCGAGTTCTACGCCATGGTTGAGCAATTGCAGGACCTGCTCGACCAGCGCGGCATTGCCAGCTGTGAGAAGAACGAACTGCTGGCACTGCTGGCGCCGCTGAAACCACAGATCGTCTCACCGGTGGCGCCGGGCCCCTGATCGATGACACTTCCGATGACGGTACTGATGAAACAAGCAATGAAATTGCCGGCTTTGCTGCTGGCCATGGCGCTGGGTTTCGCCGCCAGCGCCGCCGAACTGGACATCCAGGTGCAATCTTCCAGCGGCGCAGCGCTGGCCGACGCCGTCCTGATGATTCCGTCAAGCTTGCCGGCACCGGCCGCCATCAGCGTCGAGATTGACCAGGTCAACAAGAGCTTTGTGCCGTTTCTGACCGTGGTGCCGGTGGACAGCAAGATCCGCTTCCCGAACCGCGACAATATCCGCCACCACGTCTATTCGTTTTCCGAAGCGAAAAAATTCGAGCTGAAACTTTACAGCGGCGTGCCCAGCGAACCGGTGGTGTTCGACAAACCCGGCGTGGTCACACTCGGCTGCAATATCCACGACAGCATGATCGCCCACGTCGTGATTGTCGATACGCCCTGGCACACACGCAGCGACAGCAGTGGCCACGCCAGCCTGCAATTGCCGCCCGGCCAATACGAACTGCGCTACTGGCATCCCGATCTCGGTGACTCGCTTGGTCGACAAACGGTAACCGTTCCAACCACTGGCGCCAGTATTCGACTGACGCTGACCGCAGGTGGCGCACCTTGATGAAATGGCGACTGCCGGCGCCGCGCCGACAACTGAGCCACCGACTCGCCCTGACTTACGGCAGCCTGCTGCTGCTGGTATTGGCGGCGGTACTGTTGCTGGTCAGCCAGGTCCAGCGACGGATCGTGATCGAGCAACTGCAGCAGGATCTGCAACTGGGCCAGGGCGTGCTTCTGCGCGCACTGGACCAGAACCAGCACCAGCTTAGCCAGGCTGCCAAGGTATTGGCCGCCGACTACGGCTTTCGGGAAGCGGTAGCCAGCCGCGATGCCGCAACTTTGTTGTCAGCACTGCAGAATCACCGCGATCGCATCAACGCCGATCTCGGCCTAGTGGCCACACTCGATGGCCAGTTGCTGGCCGACAGTCGGCACGATCAGGCCAGTGGCGCGTTCCCGTTCCCGTTGCTGTTGCAAACGGCCCGCGAGCGCGGTGCTGCCGGTGCCATAGTCAGTTTCGATGGCGCGGTCTATCAATTGGTGGTGGTGCCGGTGAAAGCGCCGTTGCCGATCGCCGTGGTCGCCATGGCGTTTTTGATCGACACCGATGTCGTGCACGATCTCGGCAATCTGACCGGTTTGCAGGTATCCATCGTCGATGCGCGTGTTGCGCCAGATACAAGCGGGCGACTGCCGGAATGGCAAGTGCAAGCCAGCACCTTGTCGCCACCGCTCGCCGAAGCACTGCGCCGGCAACTACCCGCCGTTGCCGGAAATTTGCCACCCGCCGATCAAACGTTCTGGCTCGATGACACGCCCTACCAAACGCTGCTGACGCCGCTCGGCGAGGGCTCCAGCCAGGAGCTCGCGGTACTGCAGCGTTCGCTGGACGAGGCCTTGATCCCGCACCAGCAACTGCAACGCTATCTGATTGGTTTGGGTCTGCTGGCGCTGGTGCTGTCGTTGATCGCCACCGTAATGCTGAGCCGTGGCATCGTCCGGCCGCTGCAGCAATTGCAAGGTGCCGCCAACCGGATGGCGGCCGGCGATTATCAGGCTGCCACCGATCTGCACCGGCGTGATGAAGTCGGCGTGCTGGCCAAGGCGTTCAACCAGATGGGCGCGACCATTGCCAACCGCGAGCAGCAAATTCTGACGCTGGCCTATCGCGATCCGCTCACCGATTTGCCCAACCGCACCTACTTTACCGAGCAGTTGCAGCAGCAACTGGATCAGCAGCACCGCGTTGCCGTGCTGCTGCTGGATCTGGACCGGTTCACCCTGATCAACAACACGCTCGGTCACACGCTGGGCGATGAGCTGTTGCGCCTGGCCGGTGCGCGTTTGCGGGCGCGGATGCCGGAGACTGCCGTGCTGGCCCGGGTCGGTGCTGATGAATTCGCCGTGCTGTTGCCGCATGCCGATGACGCAGCCGCCCACCTGCTGGCCGAGCAGTTGAGCCAGCATCTGCAGCAACCGTTCAGCACCGGCGGCCAGGCCGTCGATCTGCACGCCAGTTGCGGCTACGCGGTAGCGCCGCAGGATGGCCGTGACAGTGGCACGCTGCTGCGCGCGGTCGATGTGGCGCTTTACTACTGCCGGCAGCAGCGGCGCGGCATCCTGCGTTTTGATCCGGCGCTGCGCCCCTTCCGCAGTGAACACCTGTCATTGCTCGGCGATTTGCGCCGGGCCATGCAGGAAGACCAGCTACAATTGTATTTTCAGCCGAAAGTTGATTTTCAGGGCAACGACCACTGCCATGGCGAGGTGCTGGTGCGCTGGCAGCATCCGCAGCGCGGATTCATTCCGCCGATCGAGTTCATTCCGTTCGCCGAACAAACCGGCGACATCAAGCGGCTGACCCGCTGGATTATCCCGCGCGCGCTTGACCAGCTGCAGGACTGGCAGGCGAGCGGATTGTCGGTCACGCTGGCGGTGAACATTTCGGCCCAGGATCTGCTCGACGACAGCCTGGCCGATTTTATCGGCGAACACCTGCAGCGCCGCGGTTTGCCGGCCGAGCGACTTGGCCTCGAGATCACCGAAAGCGGTTTTATCGATGACCCGGAGCGAGCGCTGGCGCTGCTTGGCCGGCTGCGCGCACTTAACATCAAATTGGCCATTGATGATTTCGGCACCGGCTATTCGTCATTGGCCTATCTGAAACGGCTGCCGGTACAGGAATTGAAAATCGATCAGACGTTTATCCGCAGCCTGCAGGCCGACGGCGAAGACGCGGCGATCGTCCGTTCCACCATCGAGCTTGGCCATAATTTTGGATTGCAGGTGGTAGCCGAAGGCGTGGAAACCGCCGAGCAAGCCGAACTGCTGCGCCACTGGGGCTGTGATCGCGGCCAGGGATATCTGTTCAGCCGACCGGTACCGTCCGCCACGTTTCAACAATGGCTGTTGCAGCACGCACGCCCGGCGGGCTGATTCACCGGCAAAAAAAAACGCGTCGTGACGACGCGTCTTTTTTTGCTTTGCCCGGCCCACTCAAGCAGCCCGCACTGCCTCGGCGATACGCTCGGCGCAGCGCTGAACCTGCGCATGGTCACGGCCTTCGACCATGACCCGAATCAGCGGCTCGGTGCCGGACGGCCGCAGCAGCACCCGGCCAGTGTCGCCCAGTTCGGTTTCGACGGCTTTGACGGCCTGTTTGACCGACTCGGCTTCCATCGGTTTGCTGCCGGCCTTCAGCGGCACGTTGATCAGCAGCTGCGGGAATTTCTGCATGCCACGTTTCAGATCGAACAGGCTGACCCCGTTCTGCACCATTGCCGACAACACCTGCAGCGCCGACACGATGCCGTCGCCCGAGGTGGTTTTGTCGAGGCAGACGATATGGCCGGACGACTCGCCACCAAGCAGCCAGTTCTTTTCCTGCATCAGCTCCAGCACATAGCGGTCGCCCACCTTGGCGCGGGCGAAACCGATGCCCAGTTCGCGCAATGCCAGTTCCAGGCCGAGATTGCTCATCACCGTGCCGACCACGCCGCCGGGCAAACGGCCACGACGGAACGCATCGCGGGCGATAACGAACAGCGCTTCATCGCCGTCGATAACTGCACCGGTGTGATCGACCAGCATCAGCCGGTCGCCATCACCATCGAGTGCAATACCCACATCAGCGCCGCGCTCGACCACCGTTTTTGCCAGCAGCTCCGGATCGGTGGCACCAACACCGTCGTTGATGTTGAGTCCATTCGGCTGATCACCGATGGTAAACACCTCGGCGCCCAGTTCCGAAAACACCGCTGGCGCCACTTTGTAAGTCGCACCGTTGGCGCAATCGACCACCAGTTTCAGGCCACGCAGGTTCATCTGGTTCGGCACCGAGGCCTTGCAGAATTCGATATAGCGACCAGTGGCTTCCATGACCCGCTGGGCCCGGCCAAGTTCGGCGGACGGCACGGTTACCATCGGCTCTTCGATCATCGCTTCGATGCGCAACTCGACGTCATCCGGCAACTTGAAGCCATCGGCCGAGAAAAACTTGATGCCGTTGTCGTAATACGGATTGTGCGAGGCCGAAATGACGATGCCAGCCTGCGCCCGCAGCGTGCGGGTCAGATAGGCAATGGCCGGAGTCGGCATCGGGCCGAGCAGATGGGCCTGAACCCCCGCCGCCGAGAGGCCCGCTTCCAGCGCCGCTTCGAACATGTAGCCGGAAATGCGGGTGTCCTTGCCGATCAGCACCTTGCTGCCGGCACCGTTGGCCAGCACCCGGCCGGCTGCCCAACCGAGCTTCATGACGAACTCGGGATTGATCGGATGCTCACCGACTTTGCCGCGCACACCATCGGTGCCGAAATACTTCCGTTTGCTCATTGCGCTCTCTCTTTTTTCCGAACTTCAGACCGTGCCAGCCGCTGCTTGCACGGCTTGCCAAATCGTCAATGCTTGCCGGGTTTCCCGGACATCATGGACCCGCAACACACGGGCACCGTTTGCTGCCGCTGCCAACGCCAGCGCGAGACTGCCGGCCAGGCGTTCACCGACCGGCGCCCCTGTCAGCTGGCCAATCAGCGACTTGCGCGACAA
Source organism: Permianibacter sp. (assembly GCA_041914645.1). Lineage (GTDB taxonomy): Bacteria > Pseudomonadota > Gammaproteobacteria > Enterobacterales > Permianibacteraceae > Permianibacter. Next base: position 193,961 of record JAYSCY010000009.1, on the reverse strand, counting down.
CCCGGCCAATACCGGGTAGCCATGGCGGCTCAGTGCCGGCAGACCGGTCAGCAAGCGCAGATTGTGCTCGGCTGTCTTGCCAAAGCCAAAGCCCGGGTCGAGACAAATCCGGTCACTGCCGATACCGGCGGCCTGGCAGGCTTGCGCGCGGGCCAGCAGATAGGCCGAGACTTCGGCGATCACGTCCGCATAGTGCGGCTGTTGCTGCATGGTGGTCGGCTCACCCTGCATGTGCATCAGGCAAACCGCCGCCTCACTGGCCGCCACGGCCGCCAGCGCGCCGGGCACGGTCAGCGCGCGGACATCATTGATGACGCCCGCGCCCGCTGCCAGCACCGCCCGAATCACCGACGGCCGGCTGGTATCGACCGAGACGGTCGCTCCCAGCGCCACCGCTGCTTCGACGGCCGGCAGCACCCGCGCCAGCTCGTCGGTCTCGGACACCGGGGCTGCGCCCGGCCGGGTCGACTCGCCCCCGATATCAATCAGGTCGGCACCATCGGCGAGCAACTGCTCAATCCGGGCGCGCGCCGCCGCTGGCGTGGCATGGCGACCACCGTCGGAGAACGAATCCGGGGTGACATTCAGGATGCCCATCAGCAGCGGTGGGCCGGCAACAGGCCAACGAAAGGCAGGAGCAGGCATCAGGAAATCCGGGACGGCGGCCAAAAATCGCGGCATTATCGCACCGAGTGTCCGTGGCGGCGACCGTCGCCTGCAATCATCGGCAGTGCTCGCCGGTTTGTCGGCCATCTCATTCAAGGAGTGAACTGAAGCGTGCCGTTTCTGTTTTCCGTCTGTTACCGCGGCGCCGCGCTGCTGTTGTGTTGCGCGGCCTTTGCCCGACCGTCAGTCGCAGCCGATGAAGGCACCGAGCCGGCCATGGCAGGTGCCACTCAATCGGCACCGGGCGCCACCACGGCGGATGGCACGGTGACGGCCACGCCCCCACCCCAATCCGATCAAGCGGCATTGCGTGCCTGCGAGACCCTGACGCCTGCATCGGCCGATCCGGCCAAACTGATCGAGTACGAACAGAAGCAGCTGCCGATTGGCAACATCGCCATTGCCGTTGATCCGGTGTTCGACACCAGCAAACCGGAAGAAGACAACTGGCTCTATCGCAAAATCAATGAATGGCATTTTGGCACCGACCCCGATGTCATCCGTGCCGACTTGCTGGTCGAGCCGGGGCAACCGTTCACCGCGGCACAATTGGCAGAATCGGAGCGGCTGCTGCGCTCGCGTCAATACCTGCGCGACGCCCGCATCTACCCGGTTGGCGATTGCGCCGATGCGGTTGATCTGGAAGTACGGGTAAAAGATGTCTGGACCTTGCTGCCCGATCTCGGCTTCTCGCGCAAAGGCGGCGAAAACAGCAGCCACATCGGTTTTCGCGACAGCAATTTTCTCGGTACCGGTCGCGCCGTCAATATCGCCCGCGAGCAGGACGAAGAACGCACCGGCACCTCATTCGGTTATCGTGACCCGAACATCGGCCATTCGCACAGTATTCTGGATGTCGAATACATCGACAGCAGTGACGGCGCCAGCCATGCAGTGCAACTGTACCGACCGTTCTTCTCGCTCGACACACCCTGGGCCGGCGGCGTTACCACCGGCAAGAATCTGCGCGACGACTCCCTCTATTTTCGTGGCGATGAAATACAAAGCTTCACTCACGACGAACAGCTCAACTCCGTTTTCGCCGGCTGGTCGCAAGGCCGCGTTGATGCTCGTACCGTCCGCTGGCGGGCCGGTATCAATGAACAACGCAGCGATTTCTCGACCAATGATCAGAGCGTACCCGGCGGCGACGTTCCGACCGATCGGCACTATCTGTACCCGTGGCTCGAGTGGGAACTGATTCAGGATCGCTACGTCAAGGCGACCAACGTCAACCAGATGCGTCGTACCGAAGACATCAACATTGGCTGGTCGGCACGGGTGCGACTAGGTCAGTCCGACGAAAGCTTTGGCGCAGGTAACGACGCCACCGTCTATGGCGCCAATGCCGAACGCTACTGGCTCAGCGATGAAAACCGGGTGTTATATGTGGCCGCCGGCATTTCCGGTTATTACGAGAATCAGCGCCCGACCCAGCAGGTGAGCTCACTGGTGGCGCACGTGTATCAAGGCGACTTTGCCCGCTACCAGTTCTACACCGGCCTTGAGTTGCAGCACGGCCGCAACCTGTTTGTCGACAAGCCGATCATGCTCGGTGGCGACAACGGTCTGCGCGGCTACCCCGCCAACTACCAGGTCGGTGATCGCCGGGCGCTGCTGTCGCTCGAGCAGCGCTATTACCTGTTTACCGAAGTGCTGGCACTGTTCGACGTCGGTGCGGCGGTCTTCTTCGATGTCGGTCGGGCTTGGTATGACGATCGCGACAACGGCGCAAACGGTGGCTGGCTGCGTGATGTCGGTTTTGGTCTGCGGCTGACACCGACTCGCACCGGCGGTGATTTGACCGGCGGCCAAACCGTTCTGCACCTGGATGTGGCAACCCCGCTCGATCACGATGAAGATCCCGATCTGGACACCGTGCAATGGTTGATCACCATCAGGGACCGGTTTTGATGAGACGGCCTTGAAGACTCCCTCCTGACACCCTGTCCCATTACTAAATGGCAAGGCATGCGCCAAACAAACCGCTGACACAAAACCAATGGGAATAAAAAAGGGGCGCCTGTTGGCGCCCCTTTTTTCAATTGCACATCCTGCTTATGCGAGTCAGCACTCAGTGCGCTGCGGCGGCATCCCCATCGACTGCTGGGGTGGCCGGTGCCACGACCTCGGCCGTACCACCCTTGCCACTGCCGTCACTGCGATCGGACCAGCCTTCCGGCGGCTTCGGATCACGGCCCTGCATGATCTCTTCAATCTGCTTGCTGTCCAGGGTCTCGAATTTCATCAAGGCATCGGCCATGGCATTCAGCTTATCGAGATTGTCATTGAGCAGCTTTTCGGCCAGCTTGTAGTTGCGATCGATGATGGCGCGAATCTCTTCATCAATGGCAAAGCGGGTCTGGTTGGAGACACTCTTGTGCTGGGTAATGGAGCGGCCCAGAAACACTTCGCCTTCCTCTTCCGAATACGACAGCGGGCCCATCCGTTCCGACAACCCCCAATGAGTGACCATGTTGTGCGCCAGCTCGGTTGCCCGTTGAATGTCATTGGAAGCGCCGGTGGTGACGCCATCGAAACCATGGATGATGGCTTCGGCAATACGACCACCGAACAGAATCGCGATACGGTTTTCCAGATACTGCTTGGAATAGGACAAGCGATCCTGTTCCGGCAGCTGCATGGTGACACCCAGTGCCCGGCCGCGCGGAATGATCGTCACTTTGTAAACCGGATCCGAGTGCGGCAACAGATAGCCAAGAATGGCGTGTCCGGCCTCGTGGAACGCCGTGTTGCGCTTTTCTTCTTCCGACATGACCATCGAGCGGCGTTCGGCGCCCATCATGATCTTGTCCTTGGCGGCATCGAAGAACCGCATCTTGACCACCCGCTCATTGGCACGCGCGGCCAGCAATGCCGCTTCGTTGACCAGGTTGGCCAGATCGGCGCCGGAGAATCCCGGTGTGCCACGGGCAATGACCGCCGGATCGACATCGTCGGCGACCGGCACTTTGCGCATATGCACTTTCAGAATCTGTTCGCGACCACGGATATCCGGCAATCCGACCACGACCTGGCGGTCAAAACGGCCCGGTCGCAGCAGTGCCGGGTCGAGTACATCCGGCCGGTTGGTCGCGGCAATGATGATCACACCTTCGTTGCCTTCGAAACCGTCCATCTCGACCAGCAACTGGTTCAGGGTTTGTTCGCGCTCGTCGTGACCGCCGCCCAGACCGGCACCGCGATGACGACCGACCGCATCGATTTCATCGATGAAGATGATGCAGGGCGCATGCTTCTTGGCTTGATCGAACATGTCGCGCACGCGCGAGGCGCCGACACCGACAAACATCTCGACAAAATCGGAACCGGAAATGGTGAAGAACGGCACTTTCGCTTCGCCAGCGATGGCGCGAGCCAGCAGCGTCTTGCCGGTACCCGGCTGGCCGACCATCAGCACGCCGCGCGGGATCTTGCCGCCCAGCTTTTGGAACTTGCCCGGATCGCGCAGGAACTCGACCAGCTCGGCCACTTCTTCTTTTGCTTCTTCGACGCCAGCAACATCGGCCAGTGTGGTCTTGACCTGATCTTCGCCAAGCAAACGGGCCTTGCTCTTGCCAAAGCTCATGGCGCCGCCCTTGCCACCACCCTGCATCTGGCGCATGAAGAATATCCAGACGCCAATCAGCAGCAACACCGGCAGCAGGTTGATAAAGATCAGAAACAGCAGGCTTTGCTTTTCGACCGGAATGATATCGACGTTTACACCGTTTGCAGTCAAATGCTCTTCGAGATTATCGGTGTAACGCGGCAACTGCGTGATGAACTGTTCACCGCCTTTGAAGCTGCCTTCCGCGCTAAGGGTGTCAACATGGATCTGTACTTCATCGACTTTCCCTGCCCGGACGTCGTCCATGAACTGGGAGTACTTCACATCCTGAACACTGCCACGGCTGCCGGTGAAGTTGTTGAACACCGACACCAGCACAACGGCAATCACCAGCCACAGCAGGACATTTTTGAACAGATCGTTCAAGGGACCACTCCTTTCCGCTGTCAGCCGGGTACGGCGACAGCCACTAAATACAGCCAAACCTTGCGGCCAATAAAAGCCGTGGAACCAGACTATGCCTTTGGCCCAGTATAGTGCTGGGCCAACACGAACACCTCACGAGAACGGTCACGAGATGCGTCTGGTTTGCGAATCTTCACGGTTTTGAACAGCCGTCGCATTTCGACCAGATAGGCATCCGAACCCTCGCCCTGGAACATCTTGACCAGCATGTTGCCACCGGGTTTGAGCCAGCCCTTGGCGAACTCCAACGCCAGTTCCAGCAAATACATGGAGCGAGCCTGATCGACAACGGCCGTTCCACTCATATTGGGGGCCATGTCGGACAAAACAAGGTCGACCTGCTGACCTTCGAGCCGTTTCTCCAGCTCGGCCAGCACAGCCTCCTCGCGAAAGTCGCCTTCGATGAACTCGACATCCGGCAGCGAATCCATCGGCAGGATGTCGAGCGCAACAATCTTGCCCTTGCCGCCAGTCCGAGTGAGTACATACTCACTCCAGCTGCCGGGCGCCGCACCAAGGTCTACGATGACCATGCCGGGCCGGATCAGCTTGTCCTTCTGGTCAATCTCCTGCAGTTTGTACACCGCGCGCGAACGCCAGCCCTCTTTTTGAGCTTGTTTGACGAACGGATCGTCGAAGTGGCGCTGCAACCAGCGGGTCGAACTTTTGCTACGTGCCATACTTTATCCAAACCAGTGAATCGTCTGACTCAAAGCAGGGTCACTCGGCCGGCTTGGCCGAAAGCCCTCGTGAAGCCCTGTCACGGGCGCTAGAATGGCGCCCCTTTTTTAACCGCCCCGGGCGCAAGCGCCGAGGCTCGTAACGGAAACCGCCATGTCCACGCCCGCCATTCCCACCCTTGCCAGCAATCAGGTTCGTCACCTGCGCGCGCTGGCGCACAGCCTGAAACCGGTGGTCATGCTGGGCAGCCAAGGCCTGACCGACGCCGTGCTCGCCGAGATTGATCTGGCACTCGGCCACCACGAGCTCATCAAGGTCAAGCTGGCCGGTGAAGACCGTGATGAACGCCGGGCCATTGCCGAGCAAATCTGTGAGCGGATGCAGGCGGCCAATGTCCAAATCCTCGGCCACAACCTGATCGCGTTCCGGGCCAAGCCGAAAGACAGCAAGATTGTGTTGCCGAAGGCCAATAAACCCAAATTGGTTTGAACCCAAGACGGTTTAAGCCATCGCAGCGATAGGCCTTGCCAACGCTGGCTGGCCCAGTGGCCGGTAGTGCCGAAAACAAAAACGCCGCGAACTCATTCGCGGCGTTTTTTTTACAAGTACTTCACCGCGACGATTTCGTATTCGATATCGCCACCGGGCGTCTTGACCACCACCACATCACCTTCGAATTTGCCGACCAGACCACGGGCAATCGGCGAGCCGACGCTGATCAGGTTGTTCTTGATGTCGGCCTCGTCTTCGCCAACGATGCGGTACACCACTTCGTCACCGGTCTCGGTATTGGCCAGCTCGACGGTGGCGCCAAAAATGACCTTGCCTTCGTTGCTGATCTTGCTGACATCAATTACCTGGGCATTGCTGAGCTTGGCTTCGATATCAGCAATGCGACCTTCGATGAATCCCTGTTGCTCGCGCGCCGCATGATACTCGGCGTTCTCTTTCAGGTCGCCATGCGCGCGGGCTTCGGCAATGGCAGCAATCACCCGCGGCCGTGCCACGGTTTTCAGCTCGTTCAATTCCTGGTTCAGCGCTTCCGCACCGCGTGCCGTCATCGGTACACGATTCATTCCATCTCCTTTCTGCAACGCCAGTCTGTTGCTCTCCAGCAAACTGGCGGCATTGAATAGTGATTCGGGTTTGCAGGACATGCCCATGTTTGTTGTGCCGTCCTCGGCAAACCCGTTAAGCCTTGATTCGGCGATGCAGTGACTGCACCGACTCGACCCGATCCCGGTCCTGCTCGCGCAGCGCCGCACAGCTGGCATACGCACCGGCAATCGTGGTGGTGTACGGAATCTTCTTCTGCAGTGCCGAGCGCCGAATCATGTAAGAGTCGGCGATTGCCTGTTTACCTTCGGTGGTGTTGACGATGTAGGCAATCTCGCCATTCTTGATCAGGTCGACGATATGCGGACGGCCTTCGGTAACCTTGTTGATTGCCGTGCAGGCGACACCGGCTTTTTCCAGCATCGCAGCGGTGCCGCTGGTCGCGAACAGCTCGAAACCGAGCGCGACCATCTGGCGACCGAGATCCGGCAACTTGGCCTTGTCGGCATCGCGCACCGAAATGATGGCCTTGCCGCCCATCGGCGCCTGTGCGCCACAGGCCAGTTTGGCTTTGTAATACGCCTCGCCAAAGGTCTGGCCAACCCCCATCGCTTCACCGGTCGATTTCATTTCCGGGCCGAGAATCGGGTCCGAACCCGGGAACTTGGCAAACGGGAACACCGGTTCCTTGACCGCAAAGAACGGCGGAATGATTTCCTTGGTCATGCCCTGCGCCTGCAACGACTGACCGGCCATGACGCGGGCGGCAATTTTCGCCAGCGGCAAACCGGTTGCCTTCGACACGAATGGCACCGTGCGCGATGCCCGCGGGTTGACTTCCAGCACGAAGATCTTGCCGTCCTGGATCGCGAACTGGGCGTTCATCAGGCCGACCACATCGAGTTCTTTTGCCATCAGGTACATTTGCTCGCGCAGCACATCCTGTTGCGCTTTCGACAAGCTGTATGGCGGTAGCGAGCAAGCCGAGTCACCCGAATGCACGCCGGCCTGTTCGATGTGCTCCATGATGCCGCCGACCAGCATGGTCTCGCCGTCGTAAATGCAATCGACGTCGACTTCGATGGCGTCATCGAGGAAGCGATCCAGCAGCACCGGCGAATCATTCGACACTTTCACCGCGTGCGTCATGTAGCGGCGCAACTCGTCGGCGTTGTAGACGATTTCCATGGCCCGGCCGCCCAAGACATAGGAAGGCCGCACGACCAGCGGATAACCGATTTCATCGGCCAGTCGGACGCCGTCTTCCAGATTGCGGGCAGTGCGGTTCGGCGGCTGGTGCAGGCCGAGTCGCTCAATTGCCTGCTGGAAGCGCTCACGGTCCTCGGCGCGGTCAATGGCGTCCGGCGAGGTGCCGATAATCGGTACGCCGTTGGCTTCCAGTGCTCGCGCCAGTTTCAATGGCGTCTGGCCACCAAACTGGACGATCACGCCTTTCGGCTTTTCCTTGTCGACGATTTCGAGTACGTCTTCCAGCGTCACCGGCTCGAAGTAGAGTCGATCCGAGGTGTCGTAATCGGTCGACACGGTTTCCGGGTTGCAGTTGACCATGATGGTCTCGTAACCGTCTTCCCGCATCGCCAGCGCCGCGTGCACGCAGCAGTAATCAAATTCGATGCCCTGACCGATCCGGTTCGGACCGCCGCCGAGCACCATGATCTTGTCGCGGTTGCTCGGCTCGGCCTCGCACTCTTCCTCGTAAGTCGAGTACATGTAGGCAGTCGAGGTAGCAAATTCCGCCGCGCAGGTATCGACGCGTTTATAGGTCGGCCGAATGCCGAGCTTGTGCCGCACTTTGCGCAGCTCGGTTTCGGTGACGCCAAAGAGTTGCGCCAGACGAATGTCCGAGAAGCCTTTGCGCTTCAACTCAAACATTTCCTCTTTGCTGACGCTCGACAGCGCCCGCTTGGCCATCTCGGCCTCGACCTTCATCAGCTCCTCGATCTGGACGAGGAACCACGGGTCGACATGGCACAGCTTGAACACCTGATCCAGCGTCCAGCCAGCACGGAACGCATCGGCGATGTACCAGATCCGATCCGGGCCCGGCACCTGCAGATGCTGGCGAATATCGTCCTGCGCGCCTGGCTCGGCCAGATTCACTTTCGGATCAAAACCGTGCGCGCCCACTTCCAGGCCACGCAGCGCTTTCTGCACCGATTCCTGGAACGAGCGGCCGATGGCCATCACTTCACCAACCGACTTCATCTGAGTGGTCAGGGTCGCTTCGGTTTGCGGGAATTTTTCAAAATTGAACCGCGGCACCTTGGTGACGACGTAATCAATTGACGGCTCGAACGAGGCCGGAGTGGCCCCGCCGGTGATGTCGTTCTTCAGTTCATCGAGTGTGTAGCCAATCGCCAGCTTGGCGGCGACCTTGGCGATCGGGAAGCCGGTGGCTTTCGAGGCCAGTGCCGACGAGCGCGACACCCGCGGATTCATCTCGATGATGACCATGCGGCCATCTTTCGGGTTGACCCCGAACTGGACATTGGAGCCGCCGGTTTCGACGCCGATTTCGCGCAACACCTTCATCGAGGCGTTGCGCATGATTTGGTATTCTTTGTCGGTCAGCGTTTGTGCCGGGGCGACCGTGATCGAGTCACCGGTGTGCACGCCCATGGCATCGAAATTTTCAATGGAGCAGACGATGATGCAGTTGTCGGCTTTGTCGCGGACCACTTCCATCTCGTATTCTTTCCAACCGATCAAGCTCTCGTCGATCAGCAGTTCCTTGGTCGGCGACAGATCCAGACCGCGGTTGCAGATCTCTTCGAATTCTTCCCGGTTGTAGGCGATACCACCGCCGGTACCGCCCATCGTGAACGATGGCCGGATGATGCACGGGAAGCCGACCGTGGCCTGCACAGCCCAGGCTTCTTCCATGCTGTGGGCGACATCGGCGCGCGGCATGTCGAGACCGATTTTGCGCATGCATTCGGCGAACAGCTGGCGGTCTTCTGCTTTCTTGATGGCTTCTTCACGGGCGCCAATCATCTCGACGCCGTGCTTGGCCAGCACGCCGCTACGAGCCAGCTCCAGCGCGCAGTTCAACGCGGTCTGACCGCCCATGGTCGGCAGCAGCGCATCCGGCTTTTCTTTTTCGATGATGCGGGCAACGATTTCCGGGGTGATCGGCTCGATGTAGATCGCGTCGGCCATATTTGGATCAGTCATGATCGTGGCCGGATTCGAGTTGACCAGGATGACCCGGAAGCCTTCCTCTTTCAGCGCTTTACACGCTTGCGCGCCGGAGTAGTCGAACTCGCAGGCCTGACCGATGACGATCGGACCGGCGCCGATGATCAGGATGCTGTTTATGTCTGTGCGCTTGGGCATTGCGTTACCGTTTCCCGTTGTGCGGTTTGGGTTGCATTCGGGCAACCCAAAATCTTTGTAGCGTGGGCTTGTCTAAGGCGCCGCGATTCGCGGCACCAAGTGTCGGGTTACGCGATGAAGCCGCTAACCCAACCTGCGTTCATTTTCTTTTCGACATCATTTCAATGAACTGGTCGAACAGCGGCGCGACATCGTGCGGGCCGGGGCTCGCTTCCGGGTGACCCTGGAAGCTGTAAGCCGGCACGTCGGTGCGGGCGATGCCTTGCAGCGAACCGTCGAACAGCGATTTGTGCGTCACTTTCAGGTTGCTCGGCAGCGTTGCTTCATCGGCAGCGAAACCGTGGTTCTGGCTGGTAATCATCACGGTGCCGGCATCGACGTCTTTCACCGGATGGTTGGCGCCGTGGTGACCGAATTTCATCTTGACGGTTTTGGCACCGCTGGCCAGCGCCAGCAGCTGATGACCGAGGCAGATGCCGAAAATCGGAATGCCGGTTTTGAGCAGCTCGCTGATGGCCGTGATGGCGTAATCGCAAGCGGCCGGATCACCGGGGCCGTTCGACAGGAAGATGCCGTCCGGCTTGTACTTGAGCACCTCGCTCGCCGGCGTTTGTGCCGGCACCACTGTGAGCTTGCAGCCGCGTTCGGCCAGCATGCGCAGGATGTTGTGCTTGACGCCGTAGTCGTAGGCGACGACGTGGAATTTGTGTTCCGTCGCGGTGTGATAACCACGGTTCCAGGCCCACTCGCCGGTGTTCCATTCATACGGCTTGCTGCAGCTGACTTCTTTCGCCAGGTCCATGCCGTTCAGGCCGGCGAAACCGCGCGCCATTTCCAGCGCTTTGGCTTCGTCGACTTCGCCCGCCATGATGCAGCCATTCAAGGCGCCCTTGGTGCGCAGCAGCTTGGTCAACCGACGGGTGTCGATATCGGCGATGCCGACCACGTTGCGCTTTTTCAGGTAGCTGCCGAGGTCTTCTTCCATGCGGTAGTTCGACGCCAGCCGCGGCAGGTCACGAATAATCAGCCCGCTCGCCCAGACCTTGTCCGATTCGGCGTCTTCGGCGTTGCAGCCGGTATTGCCGATATGCGGGTAGGTCAGCGTGACGTGCTGCTTGGTATAGGAAGGGTCAGTCAGGATTTCCTGATAGCCGGTCATGGCGGTGTTGAACACCACTTCAGCGACCGCTGCGCCATGAGCGCCAATGCTGACTCCGCGGAACAGGCTGCCGTCTTCGAGGGCGAGGAGAGCGGGCGTAGACAAGATACCTCCGGGCGGCAGGCGTGCGACTGGCACCGAAGCCTGCAGGAGCGGGCACCGGAGCCGGTTACAAGGGGTGGATTTAAACTTCTGGGATTTTACGCGAGGGGGGCAGGTCTGTCCATTTGCCTGCCCGGGGGAATTTGCCTTGTAGCACCCGAATTGGTGCAAATGTCTCAGACCGGCACCGGGCCCGTCCGGCGCAGATCGATGGCGTAGGCCAGTTCGGCCAGTTGCGGCAGCAGCCGGGCCGCGGCGGGCGCGGACAGCTGATAGGGCTGGAACAGGCCGTCGGCGAAATAGCGCAGCAGGATCTGCCGGTTCAGCACCCCCTCGCCCAGATACCCCATGACCCAATCGGTGAATTGGCGCTCGATCACCGGTTCGTACGCCAGCATCACCGGGCTGTGATGGCGTTCATCCCGGCAGATATGCAAGTAGCGTTCATTGACTGCGTCACGTGGCCCTTCCAGCCATTGCAGGAAATACCGGCTATTGAATACCAGCATGCCGGTCAGGTGGCGCGGGCGGTTGTTGCGCTCGGATGCGGCGATGATGTGTTGCACCTCGCCGATACGGAAGCGGTCACTGGCGGTACTGGCGTATATCAATCGGTACATCGGTCAACCTCGCGCTCTGGCCCCGCGCGGCGCATCAGGGTCCGCCCGCCGTTACGGTACCGTGACCCGCATCGATCAGCGGTCGGGGTCAATTGCCTGCGCATTTGCCGCAGTCGAGCTCGGCGCGGCTAGGCCGGTCGCGCCACAACTGGTGGCATCGTCCTGCCGAATTTGACCGCCATCGCGCTGACCCGCCGAAGCTACCCTCTGGGCCGGCAAGCCACGTATATTGGTACGGTCGGCTTGTTGTTCGCCTGACGAACGCTTGTCTGTCATCCAAACCAGGAGGGTTTCATGCTCAAGAGCCGGCTTTCAGCTGCACTGTTCCTCGTTGGCGGTCTGCTTGTTGGTAGTGCTCACGCCGACTTGATTACCGGCGAACTGCGGTTTGACGGCGCGCCGCCAACTGCTGCCGTGCTGTTTGTCCGGAAACCGGATGCCAGTATCAAGGAGCTGCAGATCGATCAGAAGGATCGCCAGTTCGGCCAGTTCATGTCGGCCGGCTCCAGCGGTGCCGAGATCACCTTCCACAACTCCGACACCGCCCGCCACAACCTCTACGCCAACAGCTACAGCACCGGCACCCGCTTCGACGTCGGCCTGATCCCGCCCGGCAGCAGCGTGAAACTGCAAGTCAGCTGGCCGGAAGACAGCATTGTCCGGATCGGCTGCGCCATTCACACCCATATGGAAACGTACGTCGCCAATATCCGCTCGGCGAATTATCAGGTGTTGCCGTTCAAGCGCTGGGAAGCCAAGCACACGGCCAGCCTCGGCGACTACGATGCCAGCGCGCCGGACGCCGACGAATTTGAAGAGAAAATCAGCACCGAAGCCAGTATCAAACTGCGCTCGGTACCAACCGAGCTGACCTCGATGACGCTGCTGATACCCTACTTTGCGCCGCTGCATTTCGATCTGGCGCGAGGGGAAAGCAAAACGATTGCAGTCATGCGCGATGGCGTCAAGCGCGGCACCCTGACCTTGAAACGCAGCTGAGATTACGCTGCATTGGACAACACGCCCACCGTTGGTTGGGCGTGTTGCTTCGGGGCCTGGTCATGGGCCTGGTCATGGGCTTGGGCATCAGGGATGGGTGGCAGATTTCGCTGTCAACGCGTTCGCACTTGCCAGCACGATTCCAATTTTGTTTTTCCGCTCCGGTTTTCCGTTCCGTCTTTCCATTTCGCGCTAGCACAGTGCGTTGCAGGCGGTAAGCCTGTGCGTTCAGTCTACCTCGGCGTTGCTGAACCGATCGCGGCGCAACCTGCGGCTCAGTGACTCGGCCAGCCAGACCAGCAAGAGAGTTGCCAGCAGCAATGTGCTGACCTTGTCGTAGCGAAAGACACTGATCGCGACATGCAATTGCTGGCCAAGCCCGCCCGCCCCCACTACGCCCAACACCGTCGCGGCGCGCAGGTTCATTTCGCTGCGATACAGGCTGTAGGCCAGCCACTGCGGTGCCACCACCGGCAGGCGGCCATACAGAAAAGCCGGCAGGCCAGCGGCACCAGCCTGGCGCAGCGCTGCGTCAGCACGGTCGTCGGCATTTTCCAGCGTTTCGGTGAACAGCCGCGCCAGCACTCCGGCCGTGTGCAAGGTCAGCGCCAGTATGCCGGCGGTTGCACCGAGTCCAACCGCCAGAACCAGCACACTGGCAAACAGCAGTTCCGGGATCGCGCGCAGAAAATTGAACAGCAGCTTGAGTGGCCAGCGCAGCACACGGTGCTGCGCCAACACTGCCAGCAGCACGGCCAACAACGATGCAAACCCTGTCGACAACACCGCCATCGCCAAGGTCTCGGCGCTGGCGCGCGCCACCTGCATCAGAAATCGGCTGTCGGTATTCGGTGCCAGCAACGGCCCAAGCAACTGACTTGCGCCCCCCACACTCAAATCAAATCCGGAAAAATCCAGCGTTAGGAAACTCAGCAGCAGCAATGCCAGCAGCACCGCAATCGCCAGCACGGCGCGCCCGAGTGATCGACGTGGCGCCGGAGGCATACCGCCAGCGGCCATCATGACCGAACGCTCCAGCGCAAGACGGCGCTGAGGCCATCGGCAACCAACACCAGCAGCATGAACGCCAGCAACAGCGTCGCTGCTTCATGGCCATTCAACATCCGCAAACTGAGCTCCAGTTGCTGGCCGAGTCCGCCCGCGCCGACAAAGCCCATGATCACGCTGGCGCGCAGCGCACATTCCCAGCGGTAAACGGAGTACGACAACAGTTCATCGCGCACTGACGGCCACACGCCGTACAGCAGGGTTTGCCGACGGCCGGCGCCTGTCAGCAACAATGCCTGGGCCGGTTCCAGCGCACCGCTCTCGCTGATGTCGCCGTACACTTTCGCCAGCATGCCGCCATAACTGACGGCAATGGCGGCAATGGCTGCCGCCGGGCCGAGTCCGGTCAGGCGAACAAACAACAGCGCCCAGATCAATTCCGGAAAGCTGCGCAGCAACAACGCCAGCAGACGAATCACGCTTCGTGCCGCCTTGCAGTAATTGCAGCGCGGTGCCGGACCAAGCAAGGAAATCGACAGCGTGCGGGTGGTTAACACCGCCAGTGGCACCGCAATCAGCATCGCACCGGCGATACCCAGCGTGGCAATGGCGAGCGTTTGCGCCATGGCAATGATCGTGAGTTGCAAGAACGCCGGCGTCAGCTCCGGCGAGGTGAAATCGGCCAGGAAACTGGCCATCGCTTGCCAGCTGTCGGCACTGAAAATGCCACGCAACGAAAAATCGGTGGCAGCAAACAATGGCCACAGCAACAGCAAGCCAATGGCCAGCCAGAGCAAGCGCCGGCCTGGTGCAGTGTCCAACGGAATCGACGTATTTTTTGTAGCGGTGGCCATCAGCTGCAGGCACGCGTCGGTAACGTCGCATCAACCGCTGCCAGCATGGCGGTCGCAGCCAGCTCGTCGCCGGCATACAAAGCCTGCAACTGCTCGCGGGTCAGCGCCGATGGCGGGCCATCAAAATGCACCGTGCCGTCACGCAAACCGATAACGCGTGGGAACAACTGCAACGCCAAGTCGACGGCATGCAAACTGGCCAGCAAGGTTGCGCCACGGGCGGCACAGTCAGCCTGCAGCACCTGCAACGTGCGCGCGGCCAACACCGGATCCAACGCCGACACCGGCTCGTCAGCCAGCACCAATTTGGCTTGCTGGTACAACACGCGGGCGATACCCACCCGCTGCAATTGGCCACCCGACAAATTGCCACAGCGGTCATAGAGTCGGTCGCCCAGCTCCAGCGCCTGCAAGACAGCGAATGCACCGTCCGGATCGCAGGGTTGCCAGAGTGAACGCAGGCTTTGCCACAGCGACCAGTGACCCAGCCGCCCTGCCAACACTGCCGTCACCACCCGCTGCGTCGCCGGCAGCGGCGGCGTCTGGTGAATCAGGCCAATGTCGCGGCGCAGTCGTTTGCGCGCCGCTTCACCGAGCGACCAGGGATCGGAGCCCAGCACCAACAACTCGCCGTTGCCACGCAGCGCGGTTGCCAGCAATCTCAGCAACGAGGTCTTGCCGGCGCCGCTCGGCCCGATAATGGCGACCTGTTCGCCAGTCTTCAGCTCGAGCGACAAATCACTCAACACCGCACGCGCTGAACCGCCCCGGCCCAACCGTAGCGACAGCGATTTAAGCTGCAGTGCCGACCTTCCTGTCACTGCAGCAATCCTGCCTTGCGGGCTGCATTCTCGATATCACGGTAATTCTCAGGCTTGGTCGGCACATACTTGCTGGCACGTTGCAGCTTCATCAATTCGGCGTGTTCCGGTTTGCTGGCATCCAGCTTCAGAAAAGCCACTTTCAGCTTTTCTATCAGCGCCGGCTCCAGGTCACCACGGACAGTCCAGTTGTAGTCGTAATAGGGTGGCGTGGTCCAAATCACCTTTACTTTGCTTTGATCAACCTTGCCCTGCTCGACCAATTTGTCCCAGACCGAGGCATTCAACGCACCGGCATCGACCTTGCCGCTGGCAACCCAGGCAACGGTAGCGTCGTGGGCACCGGAAAAAGCGATGTTCTTGAATTCGGTTTCCGGATCAATTCCGTTTTGACTCAGGAAGTGCCGCGGCATCAAATGGCCCGAGGTTGAGCTGGGGCTGCCAAACGCAAACTGCTTGCCGCGCATATCGGCCATCTTGCTGATGCCACTGCTGGTGCTGGCGATGAATTTGCTGGTGAACACCGCATCTTCCGCCCGCTGCACGATGGGAATCGCGGTACCCGTACGCAATCTGGCTTGGACAAACGTGAAGCCTCCGAGCCACGCCAGATCGATTTTGCCAGCCGCCAGCGCTTCGACCACGGCGGCATAGTCATTCACCGGAATGAACACCACCGGCCGACCGGTTTCCTTCTCCAGATAGGTGCCGAGTGGCTGGAATTTTCGAATCAGTTCGGTCGGTGCCTCATCTGGAATGGCACTGACCTTCAGTGGTTCAATCGCTACCACGCTCTTTGCCAGACTCGCCAGTAGCACGATCAGCAGCCCTGCCCTCATTTTTTTCATGTTCGACTCCTTCTCTGTCCTGATTCCGTCACTGGCATTGACGCCGTTGGCAGCGGTCGCTGCCCTGTTTGATAAGGCACTTCACGTTGCCCGCAGTACTCGCACCTTGGGTGCACCACTTACCACGGCGCCGATCACCGCCGCATCGGCAAAACCGTGCTGCCGGAAGCTGGCAAGCACGGCGTCGACTGAATCCGGTGTGCAGGCGACCAGCAAACCGCCGCTGGTTTGCGGATCGCTCAGCAAGGCTTGCTGCCACGGTTCGCAACCCGCAAACAATGTGATGTGTTCGCCATAGCCGGCCCAGTTGCGCGTCGAAGCGCCGGTGACAAAACCCTGCTGCGCCAGTTCCGGCACTCCCGGCAGGATCGGCAAGGCCTCGAAGTGAATGGCGATTTCAGCCTTGCTGCCGCGCGCCATTTCCCAGGCATGACCAGCCAGACCAAATCCGGTGACATCGGTCATCGCATGCACGCCATCAATCTGCGCCAGTTCGACACCGGGCGTGTTCAGCTTGGTGGTATTGGCCACCATTGCCCGATAGCCGTCATCACCCAGCTTGCCCTGCTTGATCGCCGCCGACAGCACGCCAACACCCAGCGGCTTGCCAAGAATCAGGACATCGCCCAGCTGCGCGGTGTCGTTTCGCTTCAGCTGCTTCGGGTGCACCATGCCAATCCCGACCAGGCCGTAGATTGGCTCTGGCGTATCAATCGAATGGCCACCCGCAATGGGAATGCCGGCGGCTTTGCAGACATCTTCACCACCACGCAAAATTTCCCGAATGGTTGCCGGTTTCAGTTTGTTGATTGGCATGCCGACGATGGCAAGGGCAAACAACGGCTTGCCGCCCATGGCATAGATATCGGACAGCGCATTGGTGGCGGCGATGCGGCCGAAATCGTAGGGGTCGTCAACAATCGGCGTAAAAAAATCGGTGGTGGCCACTACGGCCTGTTCTTCATTCAGCTGATAGACCGCCGCATCGTCGCTATTCTCGACACCGACCAGGAGTTGCGGCACCACCTGCTTGATGATCGAGTCGCCAAGAATTTCCTGCAGCAGTGCCGGTGCAATTTTGCAGCCGCAACCGCCACCGTGGGCGTATTGAGTCAGTCGAATCGGTTCGTCCACCGTCGTCGCCGTGTTCATTCGGATATAACTCCCAGCTCGCGCAGCAACCGCGCGATCGCGGCCCGCTCGGTTAAAGGTGACACCAGATGACGGCGAGCCTGCATCGCCTGCCGCAATTGATGGAGATAGGTGGGTTGCTCGATTGTACGGCGCAACAGCGCCGCCAGCGCAATATTGTCGGCAACTGCAAACAAGCCCGGATAGTCGGCACCAAGCAGGCCCTCATGGGCCGGAATGCGCGACGCCAGCACCGGCGTACCGGCCGACAGGGCTTCACACACCACTGCCGGACAACCTTCGATACGTGACGCGTTGATCAACAGATCCGCGCGGGCGAGTCGCCGCCGCGCCCGCGCCGGCGACCAGCCACCGTAATAGCGATAGCGTGGTTCGCGTTGCATCCAGTCCAATGCCTGCTGCTGAAAGCCTGCCGTCAGTTCGTCGCCGATATGACTGAGCCGGATAGGCAGTCCCGGCAGCTGCATAAGGGCCTGAACCGCCCGAAACGGATCTTTTTCGTCCCGCAAATGGCCCGAAACCAGCACATCCAGTCGCTGCCGCTTAGGCCTGACAATCGGCGACACGGTTGCGGCCTGCACAATCACCCGCACTTTGTCCTGCAGGTCGGTCGGCACGCGCTGCGCCATGTCCGGTTGCAGGGCAACAATGCGATCGGCTGTCTGCAACGCCATGCGTGCATCGTGATCAGCCGGCAGGTCCTTGTAGACGTCGGTGCCGGTCAGCACCACCACCACGGGCGCCTGACATGTTGCTTTCACATCGCGCACCGCAGCGGCGCTGCGCCGGGCATGCAAGGCGATTGTCAGATCCGGGCAGCGTCCGACAAAGGCATCGGCAATACGCACCCGGCAACCGAGTGCGACCAGCTGCGCACGCCAACGGATCGCGGTGGCGCGATTGCCGGTACGGGCGGCGGCGCCGGGCGGCGTGATGATGAGAACTCGAGGCAGCTTCATGTTCAGCGCGCCGACAGCAACCGGAACTCGCTAGGCGTCAGCCCCGTCACCTGCTTGAACTGGCGCGAAAACGCCGCGTGATCGTACCAACCGCAATCCACCGCAATCTGGCCGAGCGGGGTGTCGGTCTCGGTCAATGCCTGTAGCGCCGCGTCGATGCGAGTCTTGGTGATGAACTGGGCGCTGGAAATATGAAAGACACGCTTCATCCGACGTTCGAACTGCGGCACTGACAACCTGGCCATTTTTGCCAGTGCTTCGACCCGCAGGCCTTCGTCATAGTGCGCCTGAATGAAATCGACGGCGGCCGCAAACGCTTCGTCGATCAGACCGGCGCGGCTTGGGTCGACCAAATCTTTCGACAAGGTCGCAATGCCGATGATTTTGCCCTTGCCATCTTTCAGCGGCACTTTGTTGGACAGGCACCAACCGGCACTGCCGTTGGCATAACGGATCAGATCGAGGCTATCGACGATTGGCATGCCGGTGCGCAGCAGCTTTTCATCTTGGGCTTCATAGCGTGCGGCCATTTGGCCCGGAAACAAATCGCGGGCGGTTCGGCCGAGCGCTTCCGATTTGTGGCGCAGCCCGCAGCGCTTGACCCAGGCCTCATTCACCGACAGGTATTTGCCATCGCGACTCTTCAGCGCAAACACCAAATCCGGCAACGGGTCGAACAAGGCCTCGATGTAGCCGGGATTGGCCACCGTGGCGAAGAACGCGGCGATATCGTCGGCGTGGGCCATGTAAGGCGTGTCCCTCTTGGGTGGGAATTATCGGGCTGGGATGAACGTGCAAGGCGGTAATTGTCGCTGCTGGCGGGCAAGAGTGCCAGTTAAGACCGGCCCTGCGCCTGCCCTGCCCATTATCCGCGTCCCGCGCCTGACTTGTAGCCCGCCGCCGCCCCGGCCATCGCCGGCATACAAGTCAGACCCGGCTGCAACCCGGACAATGGCGCCCGTTGAACTGGGGTCGGACCAACCGCGTGCAGGCACCACAAGCGGCTGACACCGACCATACTTGGCAAGCTGTCGGCCGCAGCTCCAGACCACGCGCGCCCTCGCCTGCCGTTAACGGAGGTTTGCATGTTCCCCGCCCGTCGCGCCCTTGACCCGGAATTCCGGGACCTGTCGCTGGATCAGTGGCGTGAGCTCATCACGCGCAATTACAACGTCGACGAGTCCAGCTATCTCGAAGAGCTGTTGGGTTTGTTGAATCTTGGCGATGCCGAGATCGAGAAAGTCACCGCCGATGCCACCCGTTTTGTCGAAAACGTCCGCGAACGCAACCGCGACAAGCAGGGCGTCGAAGCGTTTCTGCAGCAGTATTCGCTGAGCACGCAGGAAGGCGTGATCCTGATGTGCCTGGCCGAGGCGCTGCTGCGCATTCCGGATGCCGAAGTCGCCAACAAGCTGATTGCCGACAAACTGCGCACTGCTGACTGGGACAAGCACGTCGGCCAGAGCGAATCGCTGCTGGTCAATATGTCGACCTGGGGCCTGATGCTGACCGGCAAGGTGATGACGCTCGGCAGCGAGGAAGACGGTCGGCCGTCGCACCTGCTGAACCGGCTGATCCAGCGCTGTGGTGAGCCGATCGTCCGGCAGGCGTTGAATCAGGCGATGAAGCAGATGGGCTCGCAGTTCGTGCTCGGTCGCACCATCGACGAAGCGCTCGATCGGGCGCAGAAGGATCAGTCGCGCGGTTACACCCATTCGTTCGACATGCTCGGCGAAGCGGCCTTTACCGCCGACGACGCAGTCCGGTACAAAGCCTCGTACGCAGCCGCCATTCGTGCCATCGGCGGCGCCCCGAAGCCGGAACGGGTGCCACCAGCCAGCATCTCGATCAAGCTGTCGGCGCTGCATCCGCGCTACGAAGTCAGCAAGCGCGAGCGCGTCCTGAAAGAACTGACCGCGACGCTGATCGATCTGGCCCGGGAAGCACGCGAGCGCAATGTCTTCATCACCATCGACGCCGAAGAGGCGGATCGACTGGAACTGTCGCTGGAATTGATCGAACGCGTGTTACGTTCGGATGTCTGCCAGGGCTGGAACGGTTTTGGTCTGGTCGTGCAGGCCTATTCCAAGCGCGCGCTGCCGGTGCTCGGTTACCTGAATCAGTTGGCGAAAGAACTGAAGCGTGTGATTCCGCTGCGCTTGGTCAAGGGCGCGTACTGGGACAGCGAGATCAAGTGGTCGCAAATCGCCGGCCTGAAGAGCTACCCGGTCTACACCCGCAAGTCGGCGACCGACGTCTCTTATCTCGCCTGCGCCAAATACCTGCTGAACCAGCAAGGCACCTTCTTCGCCCAGTTCGCCACGCACAACGCCCAAACCGTGAAGAGCATTCTGGCGATGGCCGGCAGCCGGCGCGATTTTGAATTCCAGCGCCTGCACGGCATGGGCGAAGCACTGTATGACGCGCTGATCGCCGAGCACAGCGATCTGTACTGCCGGGTTTACGCACCGGTTGGTGCACACAAGGATCTGCTGCCCTACCTGGTTCGACGCCTGCTTGAAAACGGCGCCAATACCTCGTTCGTGCACCAGCTGGTCGATGAAGACACCCCGGCGGCACAGCTCGTTACCCACCCGGTTCGCAAACTGAAATCCTTCCCGACCCTGCACAACGCCCGCATCGCGCTGCCGCCGCAACTTTTCGGAGCCACTCGCATGAATTCCGCCGGTACCAACATGAACATTCGCGCTGAACTGGAACCTTTCGTCGCCGGTGTGCACGCCTACAAGGGCAGTCAATGGCACGCTGCGCCCATCATCAACGGTGAGCTGATCGTCGGCGCCAAGAAGGAATGCTACAACCCGGCCCGCATCAGCGAAGTGATCGGCAGCGTCACTCGCGTCACCCGTGAGCAAGCCCAGCGCGCGCTGGAAATCGCCTATAACGCACAGCCGGGCTGGAACGCCACGCCGGCCGACCGTCGCGCCACGGTGCTGGAAAAAGCGGCCGACCTGTTTGAACAGCACAAGCATGAACTGATCGCCATCTGCACCCGCGAGGGCGGCAAGACCATGCAGGATGGCATCGACGAAGTGCGCGAAGCAGTCGATTTCCTGCGCTACTACGCCGAGCGTGCCCGCATCGATTTCGGCAAGCCGGTGGCGCTGCCGGGACCGACTGGCGAGCGCAACGAATTGCATCTCGACGGCCGTGGCGTGTTCGCCTGTATCGCGCCGTGGAACTTCCCGTTGGCGATTTTCACCGGTCAGGTTGCCGCCGCGCTCGCCGCCGGCAACAGCGTGTTGGCGAAGCCGGCCGGACAAACACCGCTGGTTGCGTTCCGTGCCGTGCAATTCCTGCTGCAAGCCGGCGTACCGGCCGATGTGTTGCATTTCCTGCCAGGCTCGGGCGCCGAACTCGCGCCGGTGCTGACCGAAGACCCGCGCATCGCTGGTGTTGCATTCACCGGTTCGACCGATACCGCGTTCCAGATCAACCGTGCGCTTGCGGCACGTCACGCGCCAATCGCTTCGCTGATCGCCGAGACCGGCGGCCAGAATGCGATGATCGTCGATTCTTCCGCGCTGCCGGAGCAAGTCGTCGCTGACGTGATCCGTTCCGCGTTCACCTCGGCCGGTCAACGCTGCTCGGCCATGCGCGTGCTGTATGTGCAAAGTGAAATCGCCGACCGCATCATCGAGGTGCTGCACGGTGCCATGGCCGAACTGAAACTCGGCGACCCGATGGACCCGAGCACCGACATCGGCCCGGTGATCGACGCCGGCTCGAAGCGTGAGCTGGAAAACCACATTGCCCAGATGCGTGCCGGCAAGAAATTTCTCGCTGAAGGCAAACTGCCCGCCAATGCCAACGAAGGCCACTTCCTGGCGCCGATCGCCTTCGAGATTGGCAGCATTCATGATCTCAAGCAGGAAAACTTCGGCCCGATCGCCCATATCGTTCGCTACAGCAGCGACGATCTGGACAAGGTCATCGACGACATCAACCGCTACGGCTACGGCCTGACGCTCGGCATCCACACCCGCAACGAAGCCACCGCCGCGCATATCGCCAAGCGCGCCCGGGTTGGCAACGTCTACATCAACCGCAACATGATCGGCGCGGTCGTCGGCGTACAACCGTTCGGTGGTCAGGGCATGTCCGGCACCGGACCGAAAGCCGGTGGCCCGCACTACCTGCACCGGTTCGCCACCGAACGCACGGTCTCGAACAACATTGCCGCCGTCGGTGGCAATGCGACACTGTTGAGTCTCGGCGACGCCTGAGCCGCTGATTGACGTCTCACCAGCACTGACAGAAACGCCACGCTAGCCGTGGCGTTTCTTCTTTCCCCGCCACACGCTGATACTTGTTTGTGCATCGTAATCCACGGATGATGCCGCTCAGTTCTACAAGGAATTAGGCTATGCGCCGCAGGCAGGTCGGACTTATCTTTGCCATCCTGTTCGGTTTGATTTGGCTCACCTGGCTGATGGCGGCTACTGAGTCAAACATCGAGATGGTGGCCACAACAGCAGCAAAGCCAGCAAACGCGCCGTTGGCAAGTCCAACCGCACCGATTTCGGATACGGTAGCCACACCCGCCGCCGCAGGCCAATCATCACTTGCTACCCGGATGCGCAACACCTATTTGCGCCAGCTGTGTCGCGACCTGCCGCAAGATATGCTAACGGAACAGCAAATGCAGTTGGCCTGCGCGCAAAACTACACGGCGCTGTTCGACGAATTGCTGCCGAGAGCTGAAGCCGGAGAACTAAGCTCCTTGGGATATCTTCTGGCCGTTACGGTTGGCTGCCATATTCAGCAATCAGTATCGCGTCGCGACATCAACCAGGAAATTACACGCCAACATCAGTTCATCCAGAGAAACGCAGGTATCATACCAGTCGATATCGCTGCGGCACTGCCGGAACATACCGCGCTCGTTCATGGTGAAATGACACGAACCGCTTGCGCCAGTATTGAACAGCGTGGCGCCTACGTCATTGCGCTTGCCGAAGCACGAAAGTATGAACTTGAATCGATGACCGCTCGCGCCTCACCCTGGGATGCATATTTAAGGCTGGCTGAAGCGGTGCGCGGAAGCGGCCAACTGACAGCCGAAGCGCTGGCACAACTTCGCGCGCAGCTTGCAGATCACCAGCGCCATAATTTGGCGCTGAACTTCATGCGCTGCAAGCTCGACCGCTGCGCACTGCCGATCAGCGACGCCGAAGCACGACAGTGGTTGGGTGATGCCGTTGAGCATGGCGACTACGAGGCGTTAAGTTACTGGCGTGGACAACTAGCTCAGGATCCCGCCCGAGCCGAGGAGGCCTACGCATGGAATCTGTTCAGTCGAGACTTGTTGCGTGCAGGCTGTTATCCACTCTGGTTTGCCACCGAAGCCAACTACAATTTTGGCGAAATGGAGCAGCTCGGACAGCGTCTATCCGGCCCGGGACTGGCCGAAGCGCAGCAGCTAGCGCACAGTTTGATTGCGCAGTTCGGCCAGCAAGCTCGGAAGAACCTGGCCTGCAATTGAGGCAACTCTGGACTCTGCCACTTGACAGATGCGCTCGCGATTGTAGCGCTCCCAAAGTCAAGAAAGATTTAATGATACTGTACCGTTGCTTGTTCGTTTCGGCCGGCGCACTGATGCCAGCGCAGCAACCAGAGGCCACCGAGGCCGAACAACATTGCCGCGGTCGGCGGCAATGCCACGCTGCTGAGCCTCGGCGACGCCTGAACACTGGTTTCCGCCGCCATCGCAAAACGCCACGCCAGTCGCGGCGTTTTGCATTCTTGACCCACTGACTCAGGACACTTGTAAACTTGTGCGCGGTATAGATACCCTGAAGTGGGGATCAGGGAGAATGACGGTGCATCGCAAGGCTTCTGTGTTGATGGTCGCAATGCTGGCGGTATTTCTGTATTGGCTGTGGCCGGTGGCTGACACACAACGATCAGCTTCGTTTTCGAACGAGCCGATCAATGCAACCGGTTCTGCTCAGCCGGAATGGAGTTTACCCACCAAAGACACTCCGGTAACCAGCGCAAAACAGGCAAACGACACGGCAAATGATCCCCTGCGGCTACGCGCGACAAACACCCCCCCGCGCAAACATGACCAGCCGCAGTCAGCCGCTCAGGAACAGCAAGAGCGAATGACCTGGCTTCTACGCCGGCGGATGACGGCGATTCGGCAGGCCAACGTCATGGCCCTCGCGGATGTCCCGGCCGATGTCGTGCTGGCACTTGCCAAGCTGGACATTGCCAAAGCACAGCACGAACTGGAGCAACTGTCGGCGCTTGGCGTACATGGTTCCGATCGATTGCTGGCCAGCATGGCGATACGCAAGACGGAACTGGCGCCGTGTCTGCCCTACACGGATATCACAGCCAAAAATGTCCCCATCGTTACGTTGGCAAGACACGATCAGCAGCTCCGTGAGGCGATCCAGGCCGTACCGCCCGAGGTGGCGTCACGGATTGCAGGAACGCCTCCCGTATTCGAGGTAACGGAAGTACTGGCCGCCTGCGGTGAGTTGACAGTTGATCCGGAGGATGCGCTTCGCCGTGTCCTGCAGAATGCTGCTCGGGATGATGAGAACCGCAACTTCATTCTGCGCTTTGTCAAAACCCATATCCCACTATTGCCGGAACGTGCACCAGACAAGGAGGGCAATCCCCGGCCACCAGACTCGGAGACCATTCAGGCTGAAATTGCTGAGCGAATCCGCTGGCATTTGACCTATCGGGGAACGGTGATTGGCGACAGAAATCACCTTCGCAAAGCCACGACGGACGCTGAAGCCTATCCGTCATTGTTTGCCCTGGCCGGTGGCGCCCTGTATCTCCTGTCAAGGGAAGGAAATCCCGATGATTTCACGCGTGCCAAGCGCTATCTCGAACAAGCAGTTGAAACCGGGGAGCTGATCGCCCTCGAGTTTCATGGCAACGAGCTGATGCGGCATGCCGAAACCATGCCGGAAGGCTATCGAATTGCCCTCTTTGCTCGCCATCTGAACGAACGAGGTTGTTATCCCGGTGATTATCTGGCTGAGTGGGCACGCCAATACCGCCTTGTCGAGGCACAAGCCCAGGCAATGTCGCCGGTGACGCTGGATATCGTCAGGGAAGATGCCGAGAAGTTCATCAAGTCCCAAGCGCCGAAAGCCTATGAACACTTGCACTGCCGTTAGCCTGTCAGCACCGTGAGTGTGAGCCGGGCCTGGTGCATAGCGAGGTAAAATGTCAGCCGCATTTGAACAGTATCTTGGCCAGTATCTCCCGGCAGATGTTGTCGCCACCGTAATGGCCTGCAATGCCCGGCCGTTGCGCCCCTGTCTGCGGCCAAACTCGCTACGTGCCGGCCCCGGGCTGACGGCCTTCTTCCAAGAGTGCCTGCATGTGGCGGCAACCGTCCCATGGTGGCCACCTGCATTTTGGTTTCAAGCCAGCTACCCGGAAAATGAATTTGCGCTTGGCAACAGCATCGAGCACCTCAGCGGCCAGTTTTACATTCAGGAGGCAAGTTCGATGTTGCCGGTGGCGGCATTGCTGAAATTTCTCGATGGCGAGAACCCGGTAGTACTCGACATGTGCGCAGCGCCGGGGTCGAAAACCACCCAGCTGGCTGCCGCGCTCGGTAATCGCGGTACCATTATTGCCAATGAACTGTCTGCCAGCCGTTTGAAAACCTTGTCGGCCTCGCTGTTCCGCTGCGGTGTCAGCAACACCGCGCTATGCCATCTCGATGCGCGCCGCTTTGGCGAACTGGTACCGGAAACGTTTGATGCCGTTCTGCTTGATGCACCCTGCACCGGCGAAGGCACGGCGCGTAAGGACCCGAGCGCACTGACCAACTGGAATCTCGCCACCATTGAGACCACGGCCGCGTTGCAGCGGGAGCTGATCGAGTCGGCGTTCAGCACCCTGAAGCCGGGTGGTGTGTTGGTCTATTCCACTTGCACGCTCAATCTTGTCGAGAACCATGACGTCTGCAGACATCTGCTGCATCGGTTCGAAGGGCGGGTCGAGACACTGTCCTTGCAGGATTTGTTTGTCGGCGCGGAGCGTGCCGCGACGGCTGAAGGTTGGCTCTGGCTGCTGCCGCAAATTTACGATAGCGAGGGCTTCTTTGTCGCCGCGTTTCGCAAGACGGGTTCGGAGACAGTGCAGCCACCGAGGCGGCGCAAGGCAGCTGAATTCGCCTATAGCCGACTGAGTCGGAATGTGCGCAGCGAGCTGCTGCAGCATTGGCGCGACCAGCTTGCGGTTGAGGCCTCGTCGTTTGAAGACCGGCTGTACCTGCGCGACAACACCGTCCATCTGCTGATTGAGCAAGCGGAGCACTGGCATGACAGTCTGCTGATAAACCGGTTCGGCCTGCCGGTAGCCGAGCTGCACAAGTCCGATATCCGCAGCTTGCACAGCGCCGCGATTGTTTTTCCCGCGTTGTCAGAGAAAGGCAGCGTCAATGTCAGCCGTGAGTCGGCACGGCAATTTCTGATGGGGCGTGATGTTGAGGTCGCGGTCGATGGGCAGGGCGAACGACGCCTGCAGTTTGACGGCGTTACGCTCGGGCTCGGCAAGCTGCGCAACGGCAAGCTGAAGAACGCCTACCCGCGAGAATTTGTCAGCGATGTCGTTCGCTGAGCCGCAGGTCGTTCAGGACATGTCGCAATAGCATTTGTATCAGCAAGTAGCATCCATGTCGGAAAATTTGCCAATAGACCGCACCCTGGGAAGACACAAACAGCGCAACTCCCTGATTTGCCAATAGCCGGCAACGCCGGCTCAATAATTGCACACCAGTCCCTGCTTTTCTTGCTGGAACATCCACCACCAAACGGGGAATAGTGATGCACATGCAACAACATGCATTGAAGACACTTTGTGGCGCTTGCTTAGTCCTGCTGGCTGGCACCGCGCAAGCGGATTTGCTGGCCATCCATAACGGCACCATTGCCATGACCACAGCACGCAACTGCAGCTCCATTTCTGACGCCAGCCTGCTTGATCGCTGCCATGAAGGCAGTGGCGCCACTTTTGGCCGCACCCTGCAGGAAATGGATGCCGAATACAACGCCGGCTCGAGTTACGCCGCCGAGACTGCCGAGCATTCGCTTGCCATTGCCGGCGGCAATGCCACCAGCGCCTGGGTGTCGGCACCGGCCGATGCGGCATCGCTGCCAAGCCTGCACCAACAAGCCTACTCCGGCACTGAATATGCGCGCGCGGGTGCTCACGTTTCACTGCTGCAAGCCTATGACTGGGATGGTAGCGGTGATGCCGCGCGGACACTTTCTCTGAACTTCGATTACACCGGCACCGACATAACACTGTTGGACGATGTGATCGCTGCCGATGCGGCCAACAACCGCATTGATGCGTCTTACTCCCAAGTTCGCGTCTGGGTCTTCTCGCTGCTCGGTTCGGAAATTCTGGTCGAAGACGAGTTCGATAATCCGCTGACTGCTGGCGCCTGCTATTTCGATATCAGTCTGACCGATTGCCTGAGCGAGCGACCTGACTTTCTGTTGCTAGGTTCAGCCGTGTTGGCTGCCAGCACCGGCAGCAGCGAACTCAACGCGTTACTGAACTTCTCTCTGGATGCCAGCCGCACCACATTTGTCTGGCTGGAGTCGATGGCTTGGGGCCGGTTCGGCAGCTACTTCGATGGCTCGCATACCCTGTCAGCCAGCTGGGATAATGTTGAAGGCCTGAATGTCCTGAGTGACGGTGCACGCGCCGTGCCGGAACCGGCCTCGATACTGCTTCTCGGCGGTGGTCTGTTGTTGATTCTTGGTCGCCGCCGGCGCTAACTGCGTCAGGACTGCAAAGCGAAACGGGAGCCATGCTCCCGTTTTTTTTAGGTCGCGTCCGGACCGACCGGAATGCCCGTTCAGTACTCGCCATCTTCTGGTGACAGTTCAATATCCGCTTCACCGGGAATGCTGAGCAGCTCGCCCGTATCGGCATTGATGGCGGGATAGGCAAGCTGGTGCAGCCGGCAGTATTGCGCAACGCGCGGGTGCAGCCATTCAACCAGCAGGTTCTGGTATTCGGCTGCGCTGAGCCGTTGCGCGTTGTAGAAACCCGCATCGCGACGTTGACGCTCGGCTTCGTACAACACAATCGCGGTAGCGACCGACACATTCAGCGACTGCACCATGCCATCCATCGGGATGATGATGTGTTGATCGGCTGCTGCAGCTGCCGCGTCAGACACGCCGAATTTTTCCGCGCCAACGATGATGCAAGTGGGCTTGGTGTAATCGACCGAACGGAAGTCGACCGAGCGTTCACTGAGCTGGGTGCAAAGCAACTGATAACCCTGCGCTTTCAGTTGCTGCGCGGCGAGTGTGACATCAGTGTGACGCTCACAATCCACCCAGCGCGTTGAACCGGCGGTGGTGGCGTTGCCAAACCGTACCTGCTTCGACGGTGCCACCGCATGCACCTTGCCGACACCGATGGCATCGCAGGTGCGGACAATCGCCGCCAGATTGTGCGGCTTGTTCACTTCATCCATCAGCACGGTCAGGTCCGGTTGGCGCTTGGCCAGCACAGCTTGTACACGCTTGAAACGTTCGGGGGTCATAGGCAAGCCGTATTCAGTCGTTGGCAGTCAAACTTCTCCCCTCCTTAAAAAGGAGGGGGATCAAAATTGCACTTCAACCCAGCACCATCACGCCTTCGATCTCGACTCGGCAACCACGCGGCAATTCTTTTACGCCAACGGCGGCGCGGGCCGGATACGGTTCGACGAAGTATTCCGCCATCACCGCATTGACGTCCGGGAAGAAACTGAGATCCGTCAGGAAGACATTCACTTTGACGAAGTCCTTCATGTCGCCGCCGGCCGCCTGTGCGACCGCCTTCAGGTTCTTGAACACGCGATGGATTTCGTCCCGGATTTCACCACTGACCAATTGCATGGTGGCCGGGTCGAGCGGGATCTGACCGGACAGATAGACCGTGTTGCCGACCTTGACAGCCTGCGAATAGGTGCCGATGGCTTTCGGAGCGTGATCGGTGTGAACAATTGTGCGAGTCATGG
This sequence comes from Permianibacter sp., assembly GCA_041914645.1. Taxonomy (GTDB): domain Bacteria; phylum Pseudomonadota; class Gammaproteobacteria; order Enterobacterales; family Permianibacteraceae; genus Permianibacter. Next base: position 164,614 of record JAYSCY010000009.1, on the reverse strand, counting down.
GATTTTATCCTGTGCTGGTATGGATATTTTCGATGGCGGTCTTGCTGGACTTGACCCGCCCTATTTCAATTTAACTTGGTCTGCTGGCCCGCTCATTCTGCGCCCGGTGGTGCCGGACAATGCGGTTCACTTCATTCATGGCGCGCAGGCGGCGCATGATATTGGCCAGATGCAAACGACCACGAACCTGCACCATGAAGACAATGGTGTTGTAGCTGCCGTCACGCGGGTCGATTTCGAGATTGACGATATTGGCCTCTTCGTCGGCGATCGTTGAGGTCAACTGCGCCAGCACGCCACGCTGGTTGATGACGTCCACTTCCAGTTCGACCGCGAATTCGCCTTTGACGTCTTTTTCCCACTGCAGCGGCACAGTCTTGCCCGGCTTGCCGACATATTCGGCGGTGTTCGGGCAGGAGTACATGTGAACGCTGATACCGCGACCGGCGCTGAGCAGACCGATGATCGGATCGCCGGGGATCGGGCAGCAGCAGCGGGCATACGACACCAGCAAGCCTTCGGTGCCGCGAATCGCCAGCGGCTCCTCGGTACCCGTTTCGATACGCTTGATTTGCCGCCGCTCCGGATCAAGCCGGTGCGCGACCGCGATGGCCGGGATCTGGCCAATGCCAATATCCGCCAGCAAATCATCAAAGCTCTTGTGTTTGGTTTCCAGCGCGACCCGTTTGCGCTCGTCTTCGGAAAATTGCTCGACCGCTTTTTCGTGCAGGGCGTTTTCCAACAGCCGCCGGCCCATTGCCACCGACTCGTCGCGGCGCTGATTTTTCAGGAAATGACGGATATTGGCCCGCGCCTTGCCAGTGGCGACAAAACTCAGCCAAGTCGGATTCGGCCGCGCGCCCGGCGCGGTGACAATCTCGACCGTCTGGCCGTTGCGCAGCACGGTGGAAAGCGGCGCCAGCTGTCGGTCAATCTTGGCCGCCACGCAGGCATTTCCGACGTCGGTGTGAATGGCGTAGGCAAAATCAACCGGGGTGGCACCGACCGGCAGTTCCAGAATATTGCCGTTCGGGGTGAATACGTAAACCTCGTCCGGGAACAGATCGATTTTGACGTTCTCGACAAACTCCATCGAGTCACCGGCGCGTTGCTGGAACTCGATAACGCTCCGCAGCCATTCGCGGGCGCGCAGTTCGGCCGGGTTTGGCGCGCTGCCGGTTTTATACAGCCAATGCGCGGCGACGCCATTGTTGGCCATTTGCTCCATCAATTCGGTGCGGATCTGCACTTCCACGTGCAAACCGTGCGGGCCTTTCAGCACCGTGTGCAAGGACTGATAACCGTTGGTTTTCGGAATCGCCAAATAGTCTTTGAACCGGCCCGGCACCGGCTTGTACAGCGTATGCACCTGACCAAGCACGCGGTAACAGCTGTCTTCCGTGTCGGTGATAATGCGAAAGCCATAGATATCCATGACTTCGGCAAAACTGCCGACTCGGGTTTTCATTTTGTTGTAAATGGAGAACAGCGATTTTTCCCGGCCGACAACCCGGGCATTGATGCCGGCTTTTTGCAGCTTGGCTTCAATCGCCTGGGCGATGCCGCTGATGATCTCCTTGCGGTTGCCACGCGCGCGTTTGACCGCATTGCGCAACACGGCGTAACGCATCGGGTAGAGCGCGGCAAAGCCGAGATCTTCCAGCTCCTGACGGATGCTGTACATGCCAAGCCGGTTGGCGATTGGCGCGTAGATTTCCAGCGTCTCTTGAGCAATGCGCCGGCGCTTGTGCGGCGCCAGCGCACCAAGCGTCTGCATGTTGTGCAAACGGTCGGCGAGCTTGATCAGGATGACGCGGATATCGCGCGTCATCGCCATCATCATCTTGCGGAAGTTTTCGGCTTGCTGTTCGGCTTTGCTGCCGAACTGGATCTGGGTGAGCTTGGAGACGCCTTCGACCAGATCGGCCACTTGCGGACCAAACTGCTCGATGAGTTGCTCTTTGCTGACGCCACAGTCTTCGATGACATCGTGCATCAGCGCCGCCATCAAGCTCTGCGCATCGAGACGTAAGCTGGCGAGAATGCCGGCGACCGCTACCGGGTGGGTAATGTAGGGTTCGCCGGAGGTGCGCAGCTGGCCTTCGTGGGCATCACGGGCCAGCACATACGCTTTACCTACCTGCTCGACCTGTTCGGGGTCGAGGTAGGCCGATATCTGCTGACGCAAGCCCTCGAAAAGTTGCATAAGCGGGGGCTCGTCAGCAGGGCCTGCGTGTCGCACACTTATCACTGCGACAGCGGCTCATTTGAGTCAGGGCTAGGAACGAGGAGCGCAGTGTGCTGCCTGCACATAAGCGACGAGTGACACCGCCTTGGCTCAAATGAGCCATGTCCCTTCGGGTTGCGCGCAGAACGGCGTCATGCAGCGTTGCTCGTCGCTCATTTGGACTCACCAAACATCACTCCTCGCGCCTTGCCTGACGCCGTTCTTCGCGGCAACGCAGTGATAAGTGTGCGACACGCAGGCCCTGTATTATTCGAGGCTGAAGTCCGGGGTCTCTTCTACCACCGGTGCCGCGACTTGCTGAACCACGCGAAGCTCTTCTTGCTCGACGAACTCGGCATCAATCAGGCCCGCTTCGATTTCACGCAGCGCGACCACGGTCGGCTTGTCATTGTCCCACTCGACCTTCGGGTCTTTGCCGCCGGTGGCGAGCTGGCGGGCGCGCTTGGCTGACAACAACACCAAGTCAAAACGGTTGCCGCATTTCTCAACTGCATCCTGGACGGTGACACGTGCCATGCCTGAACCCCTTCAAATTTCGGACTAACGACTGCGAACCCGGTAGCTGGTACAGAACTACAGAATCAATATAGATGGCCCTGCGCTGGACGCAGGGCCGGCTAGTGTACCGAAACGGTGGTCCGCCGGCCAGCGCCGCGCTGCGCTGCAGCAAGGGTTGGCCCGATGTCCCCATTCGAATTAAGCGCCCCGGACTGGCACGCTTCAGCCGATATCGACCACCACCTTGCCGACCGCCGCCCCGCTCTCCAGCCGGCGGTGGGCCGCGGCCATGTCGGCCAGGGCAAAACGCTCGGCATCGAGCAGCGGCCGCAATTGGCCGGCATCGGCCAGCTGGGCCAGCTCGCGCAGGATCTCGCCGTGATGCTCACGGCCATTCTTGTGGGTCAGGTTCAGCAGCATCGGCAGCGGCATGAACACCACATGCAGGCTCAGGCCCTTGATATGGGCCGGCGTCAGGTCGTACTGCTGGCTGGCAACGATGGTGACAACCTGGCCATTCGGCCGCGCCGCCGCCATCGCGGTATTCAGGCTATCGCCGCCGACCGCATCGAACACCAGATCAAAGCCGTGGCCGTCGGTCAGCCGGCCGACGTAATCGGCAACCGTTTCCTCGCGGTAATTGACCACCGCGTCGGCGCCCAGCGCCCGGACGATGTCGGCCTTGGCAGGCGACGACACTGTGGCGGTGACATGCGCGCCGCGCGCCTTCGCCAGCTGGATCGAGACGTGGCCGACGCCTCCAGTGCCGCCCAGCACCAACACCTTGTCACCCGGCTGGACGCGGGCCTTGTCGACCAGCCCTTCCCAAGCCGTGATGCCGACCAGTGGCAGCGCCGCTGCCTGCCGCCAGTCAAGCGCGGCCGGCTTACGCGCCAGCAAGCGGGCATCGGCATTGATGTATTCGGCGTAGGCACCGGGCATGCCGCGCACGCCACCGGCACAGCCATACACCGCATCGCCGATGGCAAAGTCGGTTACGCCGGCTCCGACCGCGACCACCTCGCCGGCGACATCACAACCCAGAATGGCCGGCAATGCCGGCGCCGCGGCCGGACCGTAACGGCGCAGCTTGTAATCGACCGGGTTCACGCTGGTCGCGTGCTGGCGCACCAGCACTTCGCCCGGGCCGGGCGCAGGCACCGCCACGGCCTCCAGCCGAAACTGCTCCGGTTCGCCAAAAGCGTGGATGACCTGGGCCTGCATCGTGGTCGGCAGGGCGTGGTTCGTAGGGTGATTGATGGTGTGTCTGCTCATGTCGGACTCCGGTTCTAAGGGTAGGAAGCGATGAGCGGCAGTGTAATTAGCGTTGCTTGCGTTGATAATTGAGCATTCAGCGGATGCTGTATTCGGGAATTTTTGACAATGGACGAAGCCGACCTTCAGCTTTTCCTGCGCATCGCCCAACTCGGCAGCCTCAGCGCCGCCGCCCGCGAAGCCAACCTGTCCACCGCGGTGGTCAGCCATCGGCTCGGCCAGCTCGAGCAGAAACTCGGCGTCCGGCTGTTCCACCGCAGCACCCGGCGGCTGAGCCTGTCGGAAGACGGCAGCAGTTTTCTGCGCCACGCCGAAAGCATTGTCGAAGCCATGGCCGCCGGCCGCGCCGCCATCGGCGCGCCGGGGCAATCGCCGCGCGGCTTGCTGCGGGTGACCACCTCGGCCTCGTTCGGTCGCCAGCATTTGACGCCGCTGCTGCCGGCGTTTCTGCAGCGCTACCCGGAACTGAGCATCGATCTGCACCTGTCCGATCAAGTCGTCGATTTGATCCGCGAAGGTTTTGATGTCGGCATCCGGCTGGTCGAGCAACCCGACCCCGGTCTGGTCGCGCGCCGCCTGACATCGAGCGAGAAAATCCTGGTCGCGGCGCCGGTTTACCTTGCCGCGCGCGGCGTGCCGCAAACGCCGCAGGATTTGGTCCATCACGATTGCCTGATTTTGAACGAACAACGGCAATGGCGTTTTGTCGACAAGAGTGGCGAACTCATCACCGTGCCGGTGCAAGGCCGGCTGCGCTGCAACCACGGCGAAAGCCTGCGCGAAGCCGCGCTCGGCGGCTTGGGCCTGAGCATTCAATCGATCTGGAACATGCATCAGGAATTGCGCAGCGGCGCACTGGTGCCAGTGCTGAGCGATTATCCACTCGCGAACGAATCACAGATTTGGGCGGTGTACCCAAGCGGACGCTTGCTGGCGCCGAAGGTGCGGGTGTTTATTGATTTTCTGTTGGAGCGGTGGGAAGAGGCGCCGTGGGCGAGTGGCGAGATGAATCAACGCTGAGCGCGGTGCACAGTACCTTGAACTTTTTGCTGAACGCTGCCGGTAAACAATAGACCGAACGGTTCATCGTGCCGGCTTTGGCTTAATGTCAAATACCAGAGCGGCAATGCCCCCACCTAGCCCCCCCCCTGGCAGGGGAGGAACTTTTTGCTCCCTCCCCTGCCAGGGGGAGGGCTGGGGTGGGGGCATCACGAGATGAAGTCAGAATTTTCAGCCGTGGCTGACCATCATCAGAAATTTTGTTTGCAGATTCAGCGCAACAAATCCTGCAACTGCGCCGCATGCCTCTGCTGCTGCACATCCGCCTTGCAGCGCTCGGCCAGAAACACCGCTTTCAATTCGGTCAATGCCTGATCGAGTTGGTCGTTGATGATCAGGTAATCGTATTCCGGGGCATGAGCGATCTCGCCTTTGGCGGCGGCGAGCCGGCGCTGGATCACCTCTTCGCTGTCCTTGCCGCGACCGCGCAGACGGGCTTCCAGTGCGGCAATCGACGGCGGCAGAATAAATACAGTAATGCAGGCCGGCATCAGTTTGCGCATCTGCGCCGCGCCCTGCCAGTCGATTTCCAGAATCACGTCCTTGCCTTCGGCCAGCCGCGCTTCAACCCATTCACGCGAGGTGCCGTAGAAATTGCCGTGTACTTCGGCATGCTCGTAGAACGCGCCACGGGCAACCATGGCCTTGAATTCGTCGATGCTGACGAAGTGGTAATGCACACCATGCACTTCACCGTCGCGCTTGGCGCGGGTGGTGGTGGAGATGGAGTGGATAACGCCGGGCATGTCTTTCACCAGCGCCGTCACCAGCGTGGTTTTGCCAGTGCCGGACGCGGCGGAGATGATGAAGAGTTTGCCGGGTGCGTGGGTCATAATGGGGTCGACTCTGTTTTCCACCAAGTTACTTACGAATGTTGTACTTGTCGTTCAAAAACTGAACCAGCTCAGGGAACTTGTCAAACGGATATGCGGCAACCACACGCTCTCCGTCCTCAATCATCGACATGAAGACATAAACGCGCTCGCCCTCTACCGGCATAGACATACATGCCGGCCGGTAGTACTCCTTGGTTCTATCTGTTTTCCCTTTATAGATAAACAGCGGAACTGCCTTGAAGTACTCTCCGACGCGATAAAACGCAAATGGAATACCGCCAGTTGGGTCAAATGCCTTTGCCCAGCCATCGGCGTACTCCTCGTAGGTTCGCCAGTGTTGCTCCACCACTGCACCAATGAATACAAGGTCAGCCTTGCTTTCATATTCTGCAAATGGCGTCATATCAGCACCGCATGCGAATGCGCTGGATATCGAGAGGCAGAGAGTACCAATGATAAGTTGACCAGACCTCATCATTTCTGATGCCCTATCACGAAGAGAAATCCCGCAGGTTCGTTACTCAATGTTCTGCACTTGCTCGCGCATCTGCTCAATAAAAACCTTCAGCGACACCGACACCGCCGTCGTAGCAGTGCTGACCGACTTCGAGCCCAGCGTATTGGCTTCGCGGTGCAGCTCCTGAATCAGGAAATCGAGCCGGCGGCCGATGGCGCCACCTTCATCGAGCAGGCGGGTGATTTCATTGACGTGGGTGGTGAGCCGGTCCAGCTCTTCATCGACATCGATGCGCTGGGCGAACATCACCATTTCCTGTTCCAGCCGGGTCGGGTCGAGCTCGACTTTGGCTTCGGTGAATTTGCTGAGCAATTTCTCGCGGGCTTTTTCTTTGATTTCTGGCAGTAGCGCGCGGGCTTTGACCACTTCCGCGGCGATGCCGTCGAGCCGCTCTTTGAGCATGCGCTTGATCTGCTCGCCTTCACGGGCGCGCATGGCGATGAGGTCGGTCAGTGCGTTGTCGAACAGTGCCAGTGCTTGCGCCTGCATTTGTTCAGCATCGGCTTCGGCGGTTTGCAGCACACCGGGCCAGCGCAGCACGTCGGCATGCGACAGCGTGTTGCCTTCGACACCGAGCGCCGACAGGCGTGTGCTCAGCTGATTGAGCTGGGTCACCAGTGTTTCGTTGATTGCTGGCAGCTGTTGGGCGATGGCCGGTTCGTAGCGCAGCGAGCAATCGAGCTTGCCGCGGGTCAGTCGCTGCTTGGCCTGATCGCGCAGCAGGTGTTCGACCGCACGCAGCGTGTCCGGCAAGCGAAAGGACGGCTCCAGAAAACGCTGGTTCACCGAGCGGATTTCCCAGGTGAAGGTGCCGAGGGTGCTGCTGGCTTCGCGGCGGGCGAAGGCGGTCATGCTGTGGATCATGGGGTACCGGGTACGGGCAAATAAGGGCGGTTAGTTTAGCAGCGCACGACGGTGCACAGTCAGGTCGGGAATAGTTTGATCACCCTCCTTTTTAGGAGGAGTTAGGGGTGGTTGCGTAGGCGGCAAGTGCATTGACCGCTCTGGATAAGCCAAGTCAGCCTGAGCCTAACCACCCCCTGCCCCGCCCGGCAGCACCACAGAGGGTGCTGCGCTCATCGGCAAAAAAGTCCACTGGGACTTTTCTGCATTCCCTCATCGCCCTAGATAAGGAGGGGAGATTCGTCTTGGGACCAGCCTATAATGCCCGCCTTCCCCGCCCCGACTTCCCGGAACACCCCATGCGCCCGAGCCAACGCACCCCAAACCAGCTGCGCCCCTACACCCTGACCCGCCAATTCACCCGCCATGCCGAAGGCTCGGTACTGGTCGAATGCGGCGAAACCAAGGTGATCTGCACGGCCAGCGTCATCGATGGCGTGCCGCGCTTTTTGAAAGGCAAAGGCCAAGGCTGGCTGACCGCGGAATACGGCATGCTGCCGCGCGCCACCCATGACCGCAACGACCGCGAAGCGGCCCGTGGCAAACAAGGCGGTCGCACGTTGGAAATCCAGCGTCTCATCGGCCGGGCCCTGCGCAGCGCCGTCAATCTGGATCAGCTCGGCGAATTCACCATTACGCTCGATTGCGATGTCATCCAGGCTGACGGCGGCACCCGTTGCGCCTCCATCACCGGCGCCTGCGTCGCACTGCATGACGCCATCATGTGGATGCGCAAGGAAGGCAAGATCAAAACCAATCCGTTCAAGCATTGGGTGTCGGCGATCAGCGTTGGCATCTACGAAGGCGTGCCGGTACTGGATTTGGATTACCCGGAAGACTCCGGCTGCGAAACCGACATGAACGTGGTGATGACCGAAACCGGCGGTTTTATCGAAGTGCAAGGCACCGCCGAAGGCGCGCCGTTTTCACCGGAACAATTGAACGCGCTGCTGGAACTGGCGAAGCAGGGTTGCCGCGAGCTGTTTGACATCCAGAAGACGGCGGTGATTCGCTGATTGCTCGGTTTTGACCGCACTGGGTTTCTGCTGCAGCACTTGCGCCAATAAAAAACGCCACCTCTCGGTGGCGTTTTTGTTTCAAGCGAATACCGCTCAGTGGCAACCGCCACCGCAGCAGCTACCACCATCTTCTTCTTCGTCATCGTGGTGGTGATGGCCACCAGCGCCGTGAACGTGGCCATGGGCCATTTCTTCGGCGCTGGCATCGCGCACGCCAACCACTTCAACCGCGAAGTGCAATTCAACACCGGCGAGTTCGTGGTTGCCATCGACCGTGATCTGGTCGCCGTCGATGTCGGTGACGGTAATCACCACCGGACCGGTGCCGCCGGTGGCCTGGAATTGCATGCCAACCATGATGTCGTCGATGCCGGTGAACATGCTGCGCGGCAGCACCTGCACCAGATCTTCGATGCGCTCGCCATAGGCTTCGGCGGCCGGGATCACGGCATCAAACTTGTCGCCAACGACCTTGCCGAGCATGGCGCTTTCCAGACCCGGAATGATGTTGCCCATGCCCTGGATGAAGGCGAGCGGCTGGTTGCCCTCGGAACTGTCCAGCACGTTGCCGGCCTTGTCGCGCAGGGTGTAATGGATGCTGACGACCTTTTGATCGGCAATTTGCATGGGAGACTCCGAAAGCAGGATGGGTAGTGGGCACGGCGCCGTCCCGCCGCAGCGGGGCCGAACCCCGGCCGGCGCGCATTCTACACTGGAGCCGGGCCGGGGCTGTAGCGCCAGGTCAAACCGGCGAGCGTCAGTATCTGGAACTTAAGTGCTCCTATGAGGGCAGGCACTATTGCGACCCGCCTCGACAGTCTGCCGGACAGTTCTTACCATGCCTGCTCTTTGCTTTTGCCCCCTTTTGCGGATCAACCGATGAAAGCCCTGTTGTCCCTGTTTGCCGCCGGCCTCGGCCTGGCTGGCACTGCACTTTCAAGCGCTCAAGCGGCCGACTCGGCCCGTGACGTCCACTCCTACGCCGAGCCGGACAAGGTGGTCACCGAGCACCTGCATCTGGATCTGGACGTCGATTTCGCCAGCAAGCAGCTGCGCGGCAGCGCCACGCTGTCGCTGAAGCGGCTGGTACCCGGCCATGCCGAGCTGGTGCTCGATACCCGTGACCTGACCATCAGCAAGGTCGAAACCGCCGCGCCGAATGGCGCGTTCACCGCCACCAGCTTCAGCCTCGACAAAGCCCATCCGGCCCTTGGCAGCGCGCTGCGCATCACGCTGCCGGCCACGGCCAAGTCGGTGAAGGTCAGCTACGCCAGCAGCCCGAATGCCTCCGGTCTGCAGTGGCTCAGCGCCAATCAAACGGCCGGCAAGAAGCAACCGTTCATGTTCTCGCAGGCGCAGGCGATTCACGCCCGCAGCTTCATTCCATTGCAGGACACACCGCAGGTGCGGATCACCTACTCGGCCGTCATCCGCACGCCGAAGCACCTGCGCGCAGTCATGAGCGCCGACAACGATGCCGCGCAACCCACGAACGGCGAATACAAATTCAAGATGCCGCAGCCGATTCCGTCTTACTTGATTGCGATCGCCGCCGGCGATCTGGCGTTCAAGCCGATGAGCGCGCGCACCGGCGTCTGGGCAGAACCGGTCACACTGGATGCGGCAGTAAATGAATTCGCCGACACCGAGAGCATGATCGTCGCGGCCGAGAAACTGTATGGCCCCTACGCCTGGGGTCGTTACGATCTGCTGATCCTGCCGCCGTCGTTCCCGTTTGGCGGCATGGAAAATCCGCGCCTGTCGTTCATCACCCCAACCGTGATCGCCGGTGACAAATCACTGGTCAGCCTGATCGCCCATGAGCTGGCGCATTCCTGGTCCGGCAATCTGGTCACCAACGCCACCTGGCGCGATCTCTGGCTCAACGAAGGTTTCACCACCTACGTTGAAAACCGGATCATGGAAGAGATTTACGGCCGCGACCGCGCAATGATGGAACAGACACTCGGCCGCCACGATCTGCTGGAAGATTTTGCCAAGGTCGCGGAAGCCGAGCGGGTGCTGGTGCCAAATCTTGAAGGCCGCGATCCGGACGATGCGTTCTCGCGCATTCCCTACGACAAAGGCGCCGCGCTGCTGTTCTATCTGGAAGAAAAATACGGCCGCGACAAATTTGACGCTTTCGTCAAAGCCTATTTCAGCACCTTCAAATTCAAGACGCTGACCACCGAACAGTTCATTGCTTACGCCGAGAAGGAACTGATCCAGAAAAACGCCCGTGGCATCAAGCCGGCAAAACTGAAAGAGTGGATCTATCAGCCGGGCCTGCCAAGCGACGCCACCCAACCGGAATCGCCAGCGTTCGCCACTGTGGACGCCGAGCTCGCCGCTTTTGTCAGCGGCAAGAAAGCCGCCAGCGCGCTGAAAACGGCCAACTGGAGTACACATGAGTGGCTGCGCTTCCTGAACGGGTTTTATCCGCAGGCCACCCTTGCGCAAATGCAGGCGCTTGATGCCGCCTTCAAACTGACCCAGTCCGGCAACAATGAAATCGCCCACGTCTGGCTGCGGGCTGCCATCAAGGCCGACTACAAGGCGGCGTTCCCGCGCCTGGAGCAATACCTGATCAACATTGGCCGCCGCAAACTGGTGATCCCGCTGTACGACCTGCTGGCCACAACACCGGCCAACAAGGCGTGGGCTATCGAGGTATTCAAGAAAGCGGAACCGGGCTATCACCCGCTGACAATCGGTTCGGCGAAGAAATCACTCGGCTTGAATTGAGTTTTCTCGCTGGAAAAAAAGGCGACCCTGTGGTCGCCTTTTTTTTATCGTGCCGATCCGTTGGACCAGCAGTGCGCGGGTGAATCCGTTTCATGTCAGGGCACAGGCGCCTGTGGTGTTGTCGCGGCGTGGTCAACCCAAATCAGTTTGCTGGCATCAAATCCCAGCGCCGTCACCTGCTCGACAAATTGCTGGCGCAGCGTCGGGCTGAGAGTGGGCTCACGAGTCAGCAGCCAGAGATAGTCTGTGCTGTTACCTGCAATAAACGCCCACCGATAATCCGGGTCCAGGTTAAAAATTGCGTAGCTGCCGTAAAAGGGGCCGAAAAATGACACTTTCAAATGCCCGGTGGTTGGTTCACCGACAAAATAAGCTTTGCCGGTTGCCTGCTGCCACTCGCCCGCCGCGCTGTCATAGCCTTTGTTGAGCACGCTCACGCCACCGTCTTCTCGCAATGCATAGGTGGCAGACACATGACTCAAGCCCCGCTCAAACCGGTGGTCAAGCCGCGCCACTTCATACCAGGTGCCCAAATACCTGTTCAGTTCAAACGGCTTGACCGGCGTCACGCCGGTTGGCAAGCCGGTGCAGCCCGTCAACACAAACCCCATCACGATCAACAGCAGTAAACGCATTTCCCGTTCTCCTATCTTTCATGTCCCTTGATACGGTCGCCAGCGCCAAACCGATTGCCCGGAGCGCTCCTCCGCTGCCCGAGCCCGATGGGATTCAACGTGAAGCCACACTGGCTGGGCGCAGCTAAACTGGGCAGAGGTTCTGCTGATTCCGTTGCAGCAGGTTGTGGCGTGCACCGTGCAGGCCAGCCTGAGTCACCGGGACTCAGCGTGTGGGTAACGTTCCTATGCTGCGCGCAATGCTCCACCACTTCCACTGCACAGTCGCGGCGATCGTGTTGGCGCTGCTGGCCGCCACCGTGCCGAGGTCCGCCCTTGCCGTTGAAGCGCCTTCGGTGCTGGTGATCGAGGTATTTGTTCGCGACGGCTGTCCGCATTGCGCCGATGCCAAAGCGTGGCTGCCAACGTGGCATCAGCGGCATCCGGATGTGCAACTGGTGTATCGCAGCATCGACCACGACCGCGACGCCCGCCAGGCACTGCTGGATCACGCCCGCCGGGCCGGCATCTGGCCGCCGGGCGTGCCGTTTTTTGTGGTGGGTGACGAGGCGCTGCTGGGTTTTGTCTCGGCCGACGTGACCGGGCCGCAACTGGACGCCATGGTGGCCAGGGCAAAGGCCGGCAGAACACTCGCTGGTGACCAGAAGCACGCCAACGACAGCACCGTGCCGTCTGCCCAGTCTGCCGCCGACACCGGCGGCGTGGTGTCGACCTGGGCCGGCGAACTGTCGCTCGACGCGCTGGGCCTGCCGGTATTCACACTGGCGCTCGGCTTGCTCGATGGCTTCAATCCCTGCGCCATGTGGGTGCTGCTGTTTTTGTTGTCACTGTTGGTGCACCTGAACAGCCGGCGCGACATGGCGCTGATCGCCGGCACCTTTGTCGCCGTCAGCGGCGCCGTGTACTACCTGTTCATGGCGGCGTGGCTCAATGTGTTCCTGCTGGTGGGCTGGTCGGGACCCTTGCAGACCGGCCTCGGCGTGGTCGCGCTGCTGATTGGCGCGCTGAACCTGAAAGATTTCGTCCGACCCGGCATCGGTCCGACGCTGTCGATTCCGGACCGCGCCAAACCGGGTCTGTATGCCCGCATGCGCGCCATCCTGACCGCCAACAACCGGTTGGCCGCACTCGCCGGCGTTGCGCTGCTGGCGGTGGTGGTCAACCTGATCGAGCTGCTCTGCACCGCTGGCTTGCCGGCGATTTACACCGCCGTGCTGGCCCAGCAGCCGATCAGCAGCACCGGCTATTACAGCTACCTTGGCCTGTATATCGTTGGCTATGTCGCGGACGACGCGCTGATGGTCGGCACCGCCGTGCTGGCGTTCAGCAGCCGCAAATTGACCAAAACCGGCGGCCGCTGGTTGAAAGCCCTGAGCGCTGCAGTGATGTTGCTGCTGGGCCTGCTGTTGTTGCTGCGCCCGGACCTGTTGCGTTGAGCCATCACGGGTAGCGCAAGCCCGATCGCACCGGCCGCTGATCCCGGTCAAACCCGCGGCGCTTATTCCGTGACGGCATCGGACTTTGGTCCAAGCCCTGCTGCCGCCGGGCAAACCGCTGCTGCTACAATGACCGGCGAATTGCGGCCGGCGCGTGTGTTGCAACCCACCGCCTCCGGCCTGCCCGGTGAATCACCCTCGACGCCCAGCTCACCCGCCCCAACCGGCGGCACAGCAGTGGCCTTTCCAGCAAGGAACCGATATGTCCACCTCCCGCATCATTTACACCATCACCGATGAAGCCCCGGCACTGGCGACCTATTCGCTGCTGCCGATCGTCCAGGCCTTTGCCAAGACCGCTGGCGTATCGGTGGAAACGCGGGACATATCGCTGGCCGGCCGCATCCTGGCCAACTTCCCGGATTATCTGAAACCGGAACAGCGTCAGGCCGATCACCTGGCCGAGCTGGGCGAGCTGGCCAAAACGCCGGAAGCCAACATCATTAAGCTGCCAAACATCAGCGCCTCCATTCCGCAGCTCACGGCCGCCATCGCCGAACTGCAAGCGCACGGTTACGCGGTGCCGAATTACCCGGCCGATGCCAAAACCGATGAAGAAAAAGCCATCAAAGCCAAGTACGCCAAAGTGCTCGGCAGCGCCGTGAACCCGGTACTGCGCGAAGGCAACTCCGATCGCCGCGTCGCTGCGCCGGTCAAGGCTTACGCCAAATCGCATCCGCACAGCATGGGTGCCTGGAGCAAAGATTCGAAGTCGCACGTTGCCCACATGCAAAGCGGCGACTTTTACGGCAGCGAGCAGTCGGTCACCTTGGCGGCTGCCGATGTCGTGAAAATCGAACACGTCGCCGACAACGGCACCGTCACCGTGCTGAAAGAAAACCTGAAGCTGCAAGCCGGTGAAGTGCTGGATTCGTCCACCATGAGCGCAAGCGCGCTGCGCAAGTTCTACCAAGAGCAAGTCGCCGACGCCAAAGCCAAAGGCGTGCTGTTCTCGCTGCACCTCAAAGCCACCATGATGAAAGTGTCCGATCCGATCATGTTCGGCCACGCGGTCACCGTGTATTACGCCGACCTGTTCGCCAAACACGCCGACACCTTCGCGAAAATCGGCGTTGATCAGAAAAACGGCATCGGTGACGTGTACACCAAAATGGCCGCACTGAGCGACGCCGAACAGGCCGCCATCAAAGCCGACATCGCCGCCATTTACGACCGGCAGCCGGAACTGGCGATGGTCGATTCCGACAAGGGCATCACCAACCTGCACGTGCCGAGCGACGTCATCATCGACGCCTCCATGCCGGCCGCCATCCGTACCTCGGGCCAGATGTGGGGCCGCGATGGCAAACAGCACGACACCAAATACACCATTCCGGATCGCTGCTACGCCGGCCTGTATGACGAGTGCATCAAGTTCAGCAAGGAACACGGAGCCTTTGATCCGCGCACCATGGGCAACGTCGCCAACGTCGGCCTGATGGCGCAAGCTGCCGAAGAATACGGCTCGCACGACAAGACCTTCCAAATCGCCAGCAAAGGCAAAGTGCGTCTGGTCGATTCCAGCGGCAAAGTGCTGATGGAGCAGAGCGTCGATACCGGCGATATTTTCCGCGCCTGCCAAACCAAAGATCTGCCGATCAAGGATTGGGTCAAGCTCGCCGTTACCCGCGCCCGCCTGACCGGCAACCCGGCCATTTTCTGGCTGGACAGCGCCCGTGCCCACGACCGTGAACTGATCAAGAAAGTAAACGCGTATCTGAAAGACCACGACACCAAGGGCTTGGACATTCAAATCCTGTCGCCGGTCGAAGCCACCAAGTACACACTCAAGCGCGTCAAAGAAGGCAAAGACACCATCTCGGTCACCGGCAACGTGCTGCGTGATTACCTGACCGACCTGTTCCCGATCCTCGAACTTGGCACCAGCGCCAAGATGCTGTCCATTGTCCCGCTGCTTGCCGGTGGTGGCCTGTTCGAAACCGGCGCCGGCGGTTCGGCACCGAAACACGTACAGCAATTCCTGGAAGAGAGCTACCTGCGCTGGGATTCACTCGGTGAATTCCTCGCCATTGCCGTGTCACTGGAAGATCTGGCCATCAAAACCGGCAACAAAAAAGCAAAAGTACTCGCCGACGCCATGGACGTTGCCAACGGCGGCATTCTGGAACACGACAAGTCACCGGCCCGCAAAGTCGGCCAACTCGACAACCGCGGCAGCCACTTCTACCTGACCCTGTACTGGGCGCAGGCGCTGGCCGCGCAGAATGACGATGCCGAGCTGAAGGCCAAATTCGCGCCGCTCGCCAAAGTGCTGACTGAGAATGAGGCCAAGATTGTGGCCGAGTTGAATGGCGCCCAAGGCAAGCCGGTGGATATCGGTGGTTACTACCAGCCGGACTTCGCCAAGGCCTCGGCGGCAATGCGGCCAAGCAAGACTTTCAATGAGGCGATGGGTTTGCTGAATTGATGCGGTGCAGTATGGAATGAAGCAAAACGCCCGGCTTTGGCCGGGCGTTTTACTTTTCAGCGTTAGAACAACGATAGTGTGGAGCACCGGTGTTGCTGCAAAGTCCTCAATGGCTTAGCTTTATCGATATAGCGACATTAAAGTTGGTAACGCGAATCAATGCCTAAGTCAGGCATCGCATTGGCGTTAGTGTTATTTTTATTTCATTGAGTATTTCTGCATGGATAAAATACAGGCGATTCAGCTGCTGAATGCCGCACTTTCAGATATTTCGCTTGCCAACGGCACGGCTGCTACCGAATCATTTTCCGGTCTTCGCGAAGTTGACGCGAAAGTACGTGAGGTTCGGATGGTTCTGGAAGGAGTTGATGGTCTACCACCATCACTTCTTTCTGGCATGCTAGCAGATGGCGACTTTCAGGCAAATAGTAGGCGTATTCGCTTGGAGGCGCTGGCTAATTACATCCGTAGCGCCGTAAAGTTCCTGAGCACTGGGGCGTTTGAGAAGCCAAAAAGGCAGATTCACGCACCACCAGATTTTACAAAGTTGACTGCCTCGGTGCCCGGTTTGAAGGAGGAACTAGATCGCCGGTGGAGAGAGGCTCAGCGTTGCATTCACGTTGAAGCGTTCACCTCTGCTGTCATTATGATGGGTAGTGTTCTTGAGGGGCTTCTTCTTGCTAGAGCCCAGCTTTCTGCGTCTCAGGCATATCAGTCATCCAGAGCGCCACGCGATAAAACCGGAAAATCGCCAGCAATACAGGACTGGACGCTCAGTGCTCTAATTGATGTCGCGACAGATGTTGGTTGGCTAAAGTCAGATCGCGGTAAATTCAGTCATGCATTGCGTGAGTCTCGTAATGTCGTTCACCCATGGCAAGCGGTCATGTTGCGCGCCAGTTTCGATGATGCTACTTGTAAAACGTCGTGGCATGTATTGGAGTCATCCGTGGCGGATCTATTAAGCTCTTTATCATGATGGTGAGGCAGATTTTGTTGAATTGTTTTGTTTTTCAGTCCAACCATCTAACTCGACAGGGGCTATGGTGAACTATGTCACCAATTTTCAATGCAAACTCTCTCATTAAGCTTTCGGAACGTACGGAGTACGAGGCTTGGCTCCTTGAGGCTGTCTATAAACTCGTGGAAAATGAGCTTTTTCCATCCTGGCCAGACGCAGTGATCTACCCAGTAAATAGAGCAAAGGCTAAATCCTTTGTTTTTGGTAGTGCGAATATAGACTTGGGAGATTGGAGGCCTGGATTTTTGAAAGCAGGGGCCCCTCTTGTATTTGTTTCTTCATTCAAGCTCATTGATATGCTCATGGAGTGGGTTATTGAGGAAAACGGTGTTACGGCGAATTATCGCTTTCAGCATAAGTTGCAGCAATTAGCTGGCTCACTAGTCTTTCCATCAGTGATTGAATCTCGACTGTGGCTGAAAGAGCGATTAATTGGCCTTTATCGTACGATCGAACCCCTGCGGGGCACCATTATTCATGACAAGCACTTCACGGCTGTAGATGGTGAAATTCGAGTAGCAAGCTCGAAAGGCGGCGTGGTGGGGACGCCTGTGTCAATTGGTTCGACGCATATCCGAATGTTGGCGCGTACTGTTGTAAGCATACTAAGGTATGTGGAGGGTTCTTGGAGTTTCGATGATTTTCGAGAAAGGGTGATTCGCCACGATTTGGATCAGATTTTGGCGCTGCATGGATTGCCGAGTCTTGGACAGAAAACACCCATCCATGCGTGTGTTAGAGTTTATTCAACGGAGTCTAGTCCGCTTCATGTCGACTTGATGGAGATACAGAGCGATTTGTCAAAAAGATATTTGAATCAGGACCTCTCTTTTGATTTGCGAGTGCTAATCGTGAATAGCGGCAATGTGGTTGACTGTTATTTGTTTCCCTGGAGTCTGCTTGCAGCCAATAATTTTTGCTGGGGAACCTTGAACGATATAGCGAGGTATAAGTCCAGCATTCCTGATGATGTCGATCTAAGTCATCTGTGTGATTAATCGACTTTCGTGATTCAGCGCGGTAGGTTGGGCTGAGGAACGAAGCCCAACAAATCATGCTCTGTAAATTGATTGGCCCGATTTCGTGATTCGAGATTGCCGGTTCTCGCACCGACGGACGACTTCCTTTTCTTGCTCGTGCAAGAAAAGGAAGCAAAAGAACACGCCCCTGCCGCGCCAGAACCGCTCCGTTGCTCCGGCTACACCTGCCCGTCGCTTCGATACCATCGGCTACGGGCACGCGTTGATGCAGCGTCCTGCCCCGCGCGTCCTCGCGCACTTGTGAATAGACTAACGCTGCGCCGGCGTCCCCAGAGTGAATAATAAGGGAATAATAAGGGTCAGAGTCGAATTATTGGATTAATTCTATTCCGAGAGCACAATTAGCGCGGCAGATCTTGTAGGGCGGAACCGCGAAGCGGTTCCGCCGAATGTTTCTCCTAAATTGCGCACGTGATTCGAGTTTGCCGGCTCTCGCACCGGCGGGCGACTTCCTTTTCTTGCTCGTGCAAGAAAAGGAAGCAAAAGAACACGCCCCAGCCGCGCCAGAATCGTTCCGTTGCTCCGGATACACCTGCCCGTCGCTTCGACGCCATCGGCTACGGGCACGCGTTGATGCGGCGTCCTGCCTTATCAACGCTGCGCCGGCTATCCCTGCCGGCGCACCCGGCCGCTGGCATCGAATCGCCGGCTGGCGCGGAAGGGGCCCCGGTGTTCTAGCCAGTTCCGTGGCTTCGATTGTTCGGTGTCGTGTAGCATAGCCACCGATGAGTCACTTGTTGGAGAGCTTGCATGCTTCGTCAGGTTTGTTTTTTGGTTTTGATTTCTTTCGTTTGTGGAGTTGCTTGCGCAGCGAACATCCCTGACGGCATCCTCGGAAAGTACTCCAAGCAACATAACATTTGCTTTGTTGGGCCGGGAAAGGCAAGTGATGGTGGTATCAATTGGACGGACTGCGCGGATGTTGAGGACGTTCTTACCATCACAAAAGGAACCGAGAAGCCGTACCCGCTAATTCAAGTAGAGGTTTCACTGAACTTTTCTAATGGACACGGCTGTCACTTTGATGGCTACGGGTTCTGGGCCGAGTGGAGCGAGCGTGTTGAAGCAAAATCGAAGGAAATACCGGCTTGTTCGATGGTTTTTATCTTCTCAGGTGAGCGTGTTCATTTGGTGACAAAAAACGATTCCTGCCAGTCGCTGTGCGGTGCACGCGGAATGTTGGACGGTGCGATTCTAAACAAAGCTCACTAGGTTGGGCTGAGCACGGCAGGTTGGGCTGGGGAATGACACCCAATCAGAATTCTCCAACAATAGACAGGCCAGCCTGTGCCAAAGAGATGACTTATATGTTAGGGCTTCGTTTGACGTTGTCTGTCATTGGTTTTGCTGTGGCTTCACCACCTGTCGTTGCCGGTGACACAAAGTCGCTCTGTTCTGATGAGGAAATTGTATATTTGTCTTGCGACATTAATGGCAAGACGCTGTCTGTCTGCGGTTCAAAGAATCTTACTGCAGTCACAGGATACTTAAAGTACTCTTATGGAGTTCGGAACAAAATTCCAGAAATGGTCTACCCGGCCACAAATGAGCATCCATCGAAAGTCTTTCGTCGAAATGAGCCGCTTGTTGCTGCTAAAGCTGGCGTAATGGCTTTAGCATTTGATGTTTCAGCATTTACGTACAACGTGTTTTCTACGCGGTCAGCATTTGGATACAATGGCGCTGGGGTAATTGTTCAGAAAGAAGGAAGGGAAATCTCGAGAAAAGAGTGCTCGCGAAGCTCAATTAACGATAATGATTTTTTCTTTGAGCTTGGCGACGTTGGGATGCCCGTTGGGGATGTTCTTTATATAGGTCCAGAGCAGTAGCTGGTTTTGGAGAATGCCAAACTAAATCGGCGATGGTAGCAATCGTAGTCTGGGCCTTGCGAAGCATGACCCGGGAATGCCAATCAGCGTGAACGAATACCCGGAACCTGCTGCGCTTGTTCTGGGCTACATAGACAACACTCACTAATTTAACCTGCCCTAGCTCGCACCGGCTGGCGACGCCGCTGGCCGACCGCTACAGCGGCGAAAACGTAATCAATGGAACTCCGTTAACCGTTCCCACTCCAAGCCCGCGCTACAACTGGCCTTCGCGCCGGGTGAGCCGGCACGATGACGGTCTCGAACCAGACATCGCCGCTGCTTAACTGCCTACTATTTTCCTGCCATGAAAACAAAAATTCTTTCCAGCTTGGTGCTGCTGTGTTGCCTTGCCTCCTGCGCGGGGCACGGCACTGCGCCAACCCCACCTGCCACTGTTGCACTCGCGACGGCGTCGATGACGACTCAGCTCACTGCGCTCGATGGTCGGCAAGTCGAGTACTGGGTGCATCACGTACCCGACAGTAAAGCGACGCTGGTCTTCGAAAGTGGCTTGATGCTGCCGCTATCGACCTGGCAGGCTGTGACGGCGGCTTTTACCTCGCGTTGCAATATGCTGGCTTACAATCGGCCGGGAGTTGAGCGCAGTACCGAGAGCGAGGCGCCAACGGATCCAGAGCAAAGGGTCGAGCAGTTGTCACAGCTTCTGCAAGCCCAGCATTTGCCACCGCCCTATATTCTGGTGGGGCATTCGCTCGGTGGTCAGTACGTTCAGCTTTTTTCCCAGCGTTTTCCGGAGCAGGTCAGTGCGATGCTGCTCGTGGATGCGCTGCCTGTCGGTATTGTCAAACCCGTTGACGAGTTTCCGTGGTTTACCCGTCTTGGTCTCACGCTATTTGCGCCCAGCTATGTCCGCAATGAGGTGGATGGGATTTACCCGATGGGACAACAGGTGTTGGCGGCGGCCGGCAATTTCGACAAGCCGATGATTCGGATAGTGGCAGTTGCCGACCCGCCACCACCACCGCCGGAGGGGTTGATCAAGGACTTGCTGAAAGGCGTTCTGTACGCCAGCGATTTCGGCGTATGGTCGGTTGAGCCGGAGATTGGTGAGCAGCGCATGGATACGTTATACCCGCACGCAGACGTGCGGCGGGTAAACGCTGTACATCGCATTCAGGAATCTGCACCAGAGATTGTGGTCGCCGCCATTGAGGATTTGATGGAGAAAGTGCCATCGGAAGGGAATGATTCAGGTCAGGAATAATTCGGGTCAGAGCAAGCGTAGCCTGGCACTTGCGAAGCATGACCCGGGAATGCAAATCAGCGTGTTCGAATCCCCAGAACCCGCTTTGCTTGTCCCGGGCTACTTGCTAGCGTGAACGGCTTTCCAGAATCCGCTACGCTTGCCCCGTGCTACCTGCCCCTACTAGAAAAATGAAAATACCTCGGAAGAGTATCGTTATTACGGCAGTGCTGGTGCTCTGAGTAAATTAGGGTCAGTGAGTAGATTGGGGTCAGTGTCGATTTATTGCGGGTATTCCGTCATACGCTAACGAAAGGCTACGTCAAACAGGTGGATCGATGGGCGTCAAAGTCTCGGGGGCAGGTTCGCGATCCCTGATTGATGAAAGTAGACGGATTCCTACAGAAGGGGCGCCTATGCACATTGCCATCGAATTTCAGAGAGCAACTGGCGCAGAATGCTGTTCGCTTGGTGTGTCAGCGATAAACGGTGCAGGATATCAGTGCCAGAATGGAATGATGTGATGAATGAAAAGAGCGAGATATCTTTTGGACGTTTACTGAATGGCGCCATTTGGCTGAACTCCATAGCAATCCTGATGTTTTTTTTGGCAATTCTCATTTTTGGAGCTGGCAGCGTTCCGGTTGAGTTCGATATTGCTTTTTTGGTTGCTATCTTAACGCTATGTCCTGTGATTGTTATGCTAGGGGTATTGACGCGATCACAGGTGACGGGTGCAAGACGATGGCGGAGTTCTGTTTTGGGGCTGGCCGAATTTGCTGTGGGAATAGTGCTTGGTGTCATCGGCGTTGGCCGGCTGACGTAACGCGTGTAGGGCGGCTGACGCCGGGTGTGTCATGGCGGACCGTTTGTTTACACCACGGTTAATCGAAAAAAAGAATGGCGGGGCATGACCCGGGAATTCCAATCGGCGTGAACAAATCCCGGAACCCGTTGCGCCCGTTCCGGATTGCTTGCCACTCGTAAGGGCTGAGACGTAGAGACATGGACTATTGGAACGTTTCTGACCCGGAGTGGGTAAGGAACAGAAAGGCTCGTTGGGATGAATTGCAGCCCAGACTGCTGGAAACTTTCTATTCTTCTGCCACAAAAAGCAAGTGGCGGTGTCTGCAGGACTATTTCCTCACTGGAAAAATCAAAGGGGCGACATCCTCTCATCAGGAGGCCGGCGTAACCGGCTGGGACAAGATCCTGCTGCATCCGGCACTGAATGAGCAATTGATCCAGAACTTTCTGTCTGAAGGCCCGGCGGTAACACCGCAGCGCCCGCGATCGGCCGATTTTTTTCGTTGGTTTATTCATGGCGTCAGTCACCCCGCCTTTAATTCAGAACAGGGCTGCTGCGACGGGCAGGAGCTATTGATTGTCAATACCGTTGTGCCAAGGGAATTTGATGTTTTGCGCTGGCAAGCGGATGAGGAAGTAAAGTACTCAAACGCATCGCATTGCTATATCCCGCCGGTTGAAATGTGCGCAATGTTTGCCCACTACGGCAACCAGTTTCTCTTCGACTATGCAGTCAATCCGCATGCCCCCGTCCAGTATCTGGTTGATTACTGGAAATGCGTGTTGCCATATGTGGATGGCGAGTTTGTGGCTGGGTATGAAACTACCCTTCAGGATATCGACGCCTTTTTTCACCTGATTCGACATTTCTGCGAGCCACGCAATGAAATGCCCGAGCACTCGCTTGCGGTAACGTTTCGTGAGAAGGTCTACTCCATCTTGGAGAATGGTACCGGCAATGCGTTTATCGACGAGCGCTGGAAGCGCTCAGCAGATGTCTTTGGGCCGATTTCGGTCGGGGTGGAGCGAGCGATATTTTCGCCAAACCCGACCCCTTCCAGCTTGAAACACTTGGTGAATGCCTATTGTGCTGGCTTGCAGTTGGCTGAAAGGTGGGATGAAAAGAAACTGAGTGTGGTGGACGTTGGCAATGTTCTATGGTGGGGCTTGGCGGCAAAGATTGGCTATCCGACAGGTGAGAGACAGTTTGGCAAGTATGATGTTTTTGGCGCCCCAGTTCCTGCCATTCGATACGTTCTTGAGGGCGAGACGCGCCTGGAGAATGGCGTCGTGGCGCGAATCTCGCTGAACATTTTCAAATTGATTCGCCCGGACGGGTTGGAGCTTGACCCATCTTTACCGCAATTCATGATTCTGCCGAATTCACCGAAGGACGATGAAGATTGGTCCGGGGCAAAATATGCTCTGCTGATTGAGCGGAAGCTTGCTCGGCAAATAGAAGAACGGACTGGCATGTGCTGCGCCTTGCGGGCATTCATTCTGTCTGGCGAACGGATTGATGTGCTTCGCCGGCACGGTTCTGAGTATGTATGGGATTTGACGAGTTACTTTGAAAATGACAAAGGTGAAGAACTGAGCACGCTCATAGCCCCCTGGCCTGACGAGCGCTACAAGGCTGAACTTGCGCGCCTTCTGGACTCGCCGTGATCGACTCGAAACGGAGTTAAAGGGGTCAGCGTACGTAGCCTGCGTCTTTCGAAGCATGAACCAGTATCTATATTTGGTGTGAACTACTCCTGTAACCGCTGTACGTGTTACAGGGTCACTAGCCCACCGCTCGCCGTATAAGTAATCGCCCTGATTGGGAGGCGTTATGCGTATTCGCCTTATTGTTTCTTTCAGTTCTATTGTACTGGCCCATTACGTTTCGGCGGCGGATTCCTGTGCTGCGCTTTCGGAACGCGCCATCGCGGCGTGGGGAGAGCCTGCGAATTGCTACTGTGGTTCCCGTCTTGCCAGAGTTACGGCCCATTTGCCGGGCACGCTCACCGTTGCCGCGGCGTGCAAGATGTACTACGACCACGACCAGGACGGGCGATATGAACTCGCACCAGAAAAGGATAGCCTGAACCTTGATCGCTACGATAGCCACGGCAACCTCCCCAAGGGAATGATTTTCCTGCACGGCCAGGTCGAGCTGGATGGCATTGTTCGTTACAGTCAAGATATGGATTCGGTGGTGTCGTTCTATGCGATGCAGCTGGTGCAGGAAGATGGCGGCCCTTCGGTATTGGCAAACAATTTTCTGTATCGCGGCATATTTTTCAACTCGCAGCAGGTAGAGCAGCTGGATGCGCCGAAAATGGGCACGGAAGTAGGCTGCTTTCAGCGCGAGGCGACGCTACGGTTCACTGACTTCGAGATCCGGATAACGGATACCGATGAGAGCGGCGCTTTTCCCCGAGCGGTGGACGTTGTTAAGCTGGGGCCACTGATCGACTGTGCGTCATGATTGCACCAGCGCCTCGCACTTACTGCCAACTCAAACCGTTCCATCGAAGCGCATGTACCGCGAACCGGTAGAGCGTGACAGCATTTGCGGGTGAAGTTGCTGACGGGAATAACCTGCCGCAGGTTCCGTTCTCAAACAAGCGAGGTGACGCTATGCGGACATTGCCAATTGCCAAAGCCTTTACGCTGTTGGAACCTGGCCCTGTTGTCTTGCTCACTACCTGCGACGGCTCGCGCACCAACATCATGACCCTGTGGTGGACCATGGTGGTGGATTTCACTCCGATTTTCGCCATCACCACCGGCAGTTGGAATCACTCTTACATCGCCTTACGCAAGACCCGGCAATGTGTATTGGCCATCCCTACGGTCGATCTGCTCGATACCGTCATTAGTATTGGTACTTGCTCTGGAAGCGACACCGACAAGTTCGAGAGCTTTGGTCTGACCGCAGTCAAAGCCAAGCGCGTCAAGGCACCCTTGATCAAACAATGCCTTGCCAATGTCGAATGCCGGGTGGCGGAGTTCATCAGCCGGCGTAACCTCATCATTCTGGAAGGGCTGACGGCGCACATCGACACTACGCGTAAAGAGCGACGGACCGTTCATGCCGTCGGCGATGGCAGATTCGTGGTCGATGGCCGCACGCTCGACCGACGCAAGCAAATGACAAGTAAGCTGCCGGCGGGTGTTTGAGCGCAGGTGGCATCGCACGTCGATCTGAATGAGCCAAACGCCCTTGCCGATTGCACGAATCACGGTATCGCAGTTGGCCCCTTTCAGCCCGAACGGATGTGGTGTGGGCCATGGATTTGTGGCAAGTTATGCGCAACCGGCGGGCCATGACCCGCCGGTTGCCATTTCCGAGCCGGGTTCTGTAACAGGAAACAATATGAGCGACTTCGCAAAAGACATCGAAAAATTCAATGGCATCTACAAACTGCCGGTCAACAAGGTTCCGACCACAGACATTGGCGTGCCGCTGGTGGACCGCTTGAAGGCATTCAAGGACATTTTGATGGAAGAGGTGCATGAGATCGATGAGATTATCGATGCACACGGATCGGGCAAAGCGGAGTTGGAAGTACTGACCATGCTGGCCGACCTGCTCGGCGATGTGCAGGTGTACTGCGCCTCCGAGATGGCCAAGTTCGGGCTGCCGCTCAATGGGGTGCTGGCCATCATCATGCAATCCAACTTCTCCAAGCTTGGCGCCGATGGCAAGCCCATTTACGACGAACGTGGCAAGGTGATGAAGGGGCCGAACTACTGGAAGCCGGAGCCGAAAATTGCCGCGTTGCTGGCGTCATTGACCGAGCGTTCCTGACAGCACCTGTAGAAGTGATCGGCAGCACGTCAATGGGGTTGGTGAACCCGCACTTTGACAGAAGCGGCGGCAAGTCGAGCCGCGGACGACTGGGTACTGGCTTCTTGATTGAGGGTTCTGAGGTCCGGGTTCCGGGGCTCAGACAGTCACGTCAAGGCCTGCACGGTGTGTATCGCGACCAGTTGTTGCTGGCGATTAACCGCGTCAATGTTTGCTTGCAGTTTTCTTTGCCGCAACTCGCAGACGCGGCGGCATAGTAGCGACCAGATCGGGCATCCCCGACGGGTGGTGCAACGGACCGGCCTGCCCCACCCATAACAACGTGGATTCTGTCTCAGCGGTGCAACGCTCGGCACCGTTTTGACAGGGTTCTTTTCATCGCATTCCGTGTAAGGACGCGACATCGCATGACTACTCTCAGCCCGTACCGTACACCCCTGTTGCTAACCGTAGTAACACTCGTGTTTGCCGCCACTCATCTGGCGTATGAGCATTTCAACGGAGGCGTGCAGAGTCATCACCTGCTGAACCGGGCAGATCTACCAGCCATTTCCAACTGGCTGGGCTTGTTTATTCTTCCGGTGCTCGGCTTCGCGCTCGGCATCCGGCTGCGCAATCTGCTGGCCACGTCAGCCACCGGCAAAGTGCCTGCAGCATTCTGGGCCTTGCAGATTGGCGCGCTGCTATACGGTGCCACCTTGGCAATCGCTTTTGAATTTGATGCAAGGAACATTTCTTCCAGTCTGTTTCTCGGCCTGTTCCTGCTGGCGGCAGCCTTGCCCATCTACCGCATCGAATGGTTGCTGGGCTTGGTGGTTGGTATGACCTTCACCTTTGGGGCGGTACTGCCAACACTGGTTGCAACGGTGTTCGCCACGCTGTCGTTTGTTGTCCGCTGGCTATTCCGTCTGGCCGTCACCGCCCTTCGCACAGCGCGCACGCGCACAGGTAGCGCCTGATTGCAGTACCGCCCTTTCGGTAGCGTGTAGCAGGTCGGCAAGCGGTTAAATACTACCCACCGTTGTTTGGTAAACCCTAAGCGCTTGGCCGTCATCGCCTGGGTATGACAAGGTCTGGCAGCAGAGCAAGCTTGGTTAGACCAATTGGTTTCTATGGGTCCGAAAGTGGTGCGCCGGGGTCGGTTTCAGCATATCAAGAACAAGACACCGACCCGGTGTAACGCAGGAGGAGCATTGCCATGGCCGAATTCGATCCGGCGCCGTCGCAGCCAGCGACAGACGATGCGCCGCTTGCATGCAATGTCTGTCGCCGTGACATTCCGCTCAGTACCGCGATGAATCCGGAAGGCGAACAATACGTCGAATACTATTGTGGCCTGGATTGTTACGAGACCTGGTTTCACAAGCGCTGTGAAACAGAGTATCCCGCCGCCATCGACTATGAGTGGCCGTCACCGCGCGCGTGGCCTTGACGACATCGCCGTCAATTGACTGATTGCCGCCGCAGTGCACGTTTCTCCCGGCGCGCCGATGCAGTAGGCTATGTAGTGCTTTTCAAAAAGGTGCATTGCGATGCGCCTTTTTGCTGACCAAAAAAGAGTCAACATGGCTGGCGCCGAACCATTTGGCCAGCAGTCGTTCGCCTCACACATTTTGCCGCAGTTCACCACCGACCTTACCTATCGAGATTCTAGATGCCCGCGCTTACTCCCGACCGTTTTATCGCAGAGCACTCCGTTGCCACAGGCCAAACCGAGCCCAATTCCACCCTGTGGATCAGTGAGGCCGGTGGGCTCAGCCAGTTTGGCGCGTTGATTGAGGTATTGCAGCCGGGCTCGCGTTCATCACTCAAGCATTGGCACAGTGCAGAAGACGAGATGGTTTATGTGCTTGATGGCGAGATCACGCTTATTGAAGGTGACAGCGTGTGCACGCTGCGTGCCGGTGATGCAGCAACATTCCGCGCTGGCGTTGCAGTGGGTCACTGTCTGGAAAACCGCAGTGAACGCCCCACCCGATGCCTGGTCGTGGGCACGCGGGCGCCGGTCGACCGGATTAGCTATCCGGACCACGACCGCGTCTGTCTGCGCGACCGCTCGCAACCGCTCGATGTTTGGACCGACACGGCCGGTCAGCCAGCTACCCGCCCCTATTGATCACACCTGACCACCGACTTGGCAACGCTTGCGTATGGAGCGGTACATTATCGGATTTCATCAGGACACTGAGCAGCACTGGGTTGCTGAACTGGACTGTGGGCATTTTCAGCACACGCGCCATGTTCCGCCCTGGACCAACAGGCCTTGGGTGTCGACTCCTGAAGGCAGAACGGCGTTTATTGGTCGCCCGCTGAATTGCAAGAAGTGCGATCTTGGTGCCTTGCCTGACCAAGTCCGCTAAAGACATTCATGGCTATGCACGCCAGATAAACGAAAAAATGCCAGACATTGTCTGGCATTTTTTAGCGCCCTCTACCGGGGCAAACCGCCACCGTCAGTAGCCCGAATGACTTTGCGTATCACTGCGCGGGTCGCGATAGCCGTCGGCGTTGCCATCACCGCCATAGCCAGTGTCTTTCTGGACGCCGATGACGGTGACCTTGTTGTCTGATTTTTCCCGGCGGAGTTGCTCCTGGCGGGAGCGGTTGGCTTGTGCCACCGTCGTCTTGCGCACCTGTTCGGCAGTGGAAATGGAAGCGTCGGTGCGAATGTCGTGATGCAAGTGCACAGTCGCATTGGGCTCTTTGCACGGCGCTTGCTGAAAGCTGGCCACACCGTTCCTTTCGCAGCGGTAGATCAGCGAACCGCCGACGCGCACCGGCTGCGCGCCGGTTTTACAGGGTGTATTGGATAACACCAACTGACTACCAACCTGACAGCGCCACGACGGTTGCACTGGCGTTTCGGCACTCGCAGGTACCGACCCGATCACCAGCACTCCGATGATGGCTAACAGCCCCACTCCCATCCATTTGTTCACGACGCGCTCCTGCGTGACCCGTGCGCGCTCCAGTGTACGCTGGTCTGACCGAGTGGCTTATCGCGGCAAGGCGCTAAAACAAATGCGTTAGAACCTGACTTGCATTTCCGCCGGGTAAAAAAAACGGGCTTGATGACAAGCCCGTATTTGAAAGATCACTGGTGCTATTTGGTCAGTACCACCTTGACGGAGCCATCGACCTTGCTTGCATCGATATAGCCGATCGCAGCGGGATTGCTGGCCACCCACTTCTTCATCTCGTCTTCGTCAGCCGCTTCCTTCGGTGGCGTGCCCTTGCCGGTGAATACCAGTTGTGACCAGTAAGCCTTGACCTGACTTTCCGTTTTCTCCAATACGCCCTGATTGAACGCATCGCGAACGGCACCTTCTTTCAGGTTGAACGCTACCGCATCGCCGCCGCCCGGGTAGCCTTTGGTTTTACCCAGAAAAAGACGCTGGACATCATCCGGTGTCAAGCTGGTGGCATTGGCGGGATTGACGATCACGGCGACTTCCGCACTGGCTACAGCGGCGAGTGCCAGCAACAGGCTGGCCGTTGCGCATTTCATGAATTTCATGCTGGTCTCCCCGCTCAAAACACGACGTCAATGGAGGCGCTGACCGCGGTCGAATCACCGGCGACGAAACAGCAGGGTTCGTTGTAATCATCAACCTTGTCGTACTGCAGTTTGAACGCGGCCGAGCTGATGAAATCCCAGCGAATGCCAATACTTTCCGTGCTGTGGCCCTCGGCCGGCTGCGGGGTTTCCTCCAGTTTGGAGTACGATACATACGGCGTCACATCACCGATGCGATAGCCAATGGTGACCAGAAATGCTTCGAACTCCGCTTCAGCCACTGTACCTCCCGAAGAGGGGTTGATCGTTTCGGCCAACACCGAAAATTGATATTCGGTCAGGAAAGTCAGATTGCCCGGGGTCAGGTTGAAGCTGATACTGTTGAAGTTCATGTCCTGATTGTCGCGGGTCTGGCCGTCGGATTCCGGCAAGTAGCGATCCCGGGCCGCATCCAGCAAGCTCACCCGAAATTCGAACCAGTCCTTGCTGGCCGAGAACACGACGCCAAACATGTCCTTCCATATCTCATCGACTTGTTCAAAGAAGAAGTACTCGCTAAGCAGCTTGTTGCTGTCTGAGTCTTCCCGGCCCCCATAGAAATTGGCGAACACCGACCAATCGCCCCATGAGTCGCTGTACTGCAAGTTCAGGCCGTTGTAATTCTTGACCTGCCAAGTGTAGGTATCACCCGGTGGCCGAATCCACAGGTAGGAGTAGCCGACATCGAAGTAGTCTGAGTAATAGAACATCGGCAGTCGCTTGCGACCACCCTGCACGGTCCAATTCGGGTTCAGGTCATAGCTGAAGTAGAGCCACTCGACTTCACCGGAATAGTCGTCGGCGCCGCGAGCAACCAGCTGGGCAATCACGCTCATTTCCTCGGTCAGCTTGCCGGTGAACTGAATGCCGAGCCGGGTCTCGGCATCGAAGGTGATTTCATCGCCGTACTCCCCGACATTGGGATAATTGGCAAGAAAGCGTTCGCCATCATCCAGTGTCTGGCCACCAACCGCCGACATGAACCCGCTGATTGAGATGCGGTCATCAGCAGTGACGGTGGAAGTGGCGCAAAAACCGGCAACACAGGCCGCAAGCCACGGATAATGCTTCATGAGTAGCCCCCTCTGGGTAAAAAGTCGTGCGAAGTAAAGAAGACAAAGCCCAATCTGTCCAGTTGTGACTCCGTGCCTTCAAGAAGCCGCCAGATACACCGCGACCCGGTTGCGGCCACCATGCTTGGCATCGTAGAGCGCCTTGTCGGACTGCTCGATCCATTGCTTGTAGGTGGGACACGGCTGCGACAAATCCGCTACCCCGAGACTGATGGTGAACCGCACTTCCTGATCGCCAACAGGGAAGCTCAGGCCGGCGATGGACTCCCGCAATCGCTCGGCAAATAGTTTGGCGCCGTCCAACGTGGTGTCTGGCAGGATGACGCCAAACTCTTCACCGCCGTAACGCCCCCCCACATCGGTAGCGCGCAGCGATTTCTTCAAAAACGCTGCGCAGAGTTGAATGACCTTGTCGCCAACCTGGTGGCCATGGGTGTCGTTGATCCGCTTGAAGTGGTCTATGTCAAACATCACCAGACAGGCTTCGGAACCGTAGCGCTTGTGGCGGGCGAATTCGCGGACGAGGCATTCCTCCCAGTAACCCCGGTTGTAAAGCTGGGTCAGCCGGTCGGTGCGTGAGAGCTGTTCAAGCGTCAGGTTGGCCTGCTGAAGTTGTCGTTTGCTGGTGGCGATATCGGTAACGTCGTACAGGATCACGCAGACATGTTCAACCGTACCGGTTGAAGAAGCCAGCGGGATCAGGCTGACATTCTGAAACATGTGTTCTTCGATGCCGGTGATCGGTTGGTATGTTCGGAACCGCACCAGATAGGGTCGCTGCTCCCAGATGGTGAAGGCCCGGTTGCCAAGCGCCAAAACGGAATCAATCTTGCGCCGGAACCAGTCCACCGGAATGTCTGGAAAGACGGTCAGCAGGGCCTTGTCTTGCACCTGATCGGCCGTGAATCCGGAGTGGTTCTCCATGAACGCATTCCAGACTTTTATTTGCAGCGTGCGGTCCAGCACGATCACGCCGACATCAATGCTGTGGATGATGTCGAGCAGCCAATGCAATTCCTTCATGTCCATGGCAGCAGTCATGACATCAGGTACCCCATTTTGTCGGTCAGCCGCGGCACGGAATCTTCGGTGAACAACAACAGCAAATCGAAGTGGACGCTGTGATGTTCAATGCCGTAGCTGATTTCAACTGCCAAGGTTTTTTTCCAGCGGGTCTGATTGATGCGAATCAGTTCATCGATGGCGCAGTGGCGACCCAGCACCATGGGATGCCCTTGCGAGAACCGGATATCAAGTTGTTCGGCAATGCCATTCAGACACGCCCCGATCAATACGCTGGCCATGTCCATCAGCAGTTCGAGTTCGGTGTTGCTGTCGATGGCACCTTCGACTTTCAGTAACTTCGCCATGTCCTTGAACGAGGAGTCGTGAAAGATCAGCAGTGCTTCACCAGCGATACCGCCAGAAATATAGCCTTGGCATACCGAGGATACGGTGCCACCACGCTGGGCATCGGCCAGCGCCATGTGCAGTTCACCGACTTCAAGCAAATTGACATTGGGAATGGGCAATTTGACGAACACGCCGAGCACTTTGGCGAGCAGCGCCGCCGCGCGCCCCATGGCGACGTTGTTGACTTCCCGGAACGCATCGCGAAACGGTACCGAGACAGCGGCCAGCGTTTCGGCCAGATTGCCAGCGACCGGAGCGGTGGAAGTTTTGGTTTCGGGTGCCGGTTCCGGCGCGGCGGCAGGGGCCGGGGCAGTACTGCCGACCGGTTTGCCTTCGCGCAGCGCCAGATAGGGATCACGCAGTGCCTTGCGCAGATCGAGCGCATCCACCGGTTTTTGCAGAAACATCAGGGCGCCCAGCGCCATGACCCGGTTGACGGCCTGCTCTTGCACGTCGCCCGACACCACGATGATGGTGACTGTCAGGCCTTCGTCGCGTACCGCCTTGAGCACACCGTAACCGTCCAGCTCCGGCATGGTCAGGTCGAGCAGCATCAGCTGGGCTTTGCCGGCCCGGATGGCAATCAGGGCCTCAAGCCCGTTGGCTGCCTGCGTGACGTCGAGCTCCCAGTCCGGCGGCAGCGCACGCAGCAACTGCTTGCGCGCCATCATCGAATCGTCACAGATCAACAGCCGGACACTCATGCCGACCCAACCCAACCGTACTCACGTGGGGCAAGTAAAGTTCAGGAAGGGCAGACCTGCAAACCGGGGAGGCCGCGCTGGCCACCCTCGGCCGTCAATGCGAGGCCGAGGACGGGGCCGGTGGAAGTGCCAGCGCCGCGACATCGATACGGTCGAACCGGTATTCCTCGTTGCAGAAATCGCAATGGACCGAGATGGTGCCATCGGCCTGCAACAGATCGGCCAGATCGTCAGCGGTGAGGGTCTGCAGCGTGTCGGCGCAGCGCTGGCGCGAACACCGGCATTGGAACCGTACCGGTTGGGCCGGAAACAGCCGCAGCTTCTCTTCGTGGTAGAGCCGGTGCAGCAACTGTTCGACCGGCAAATGAAAGGCTTCTTCACTGCGCAGCGTCTCGGCCAGTAGCCGGATACGGTCGAAGTCCTCCGCCTGCGACAGTCCCGGCAGCGCCTGGATCAGCAATCCGACGCTGCGCTCGCCGTCCTGCCAGAGCAGCACCCGGGTTGCCAGCTGCTCCGACTGCCGGAAATACTGCTCCAGGCAGGCCGACAGGCTGTCTCCATCGAGCGGCACCACGCCCTGATATTGCTGGCCCTGCTCCGGCAGCAGGCTTAACGCCAGCTGGCCACCGGAGACCAGCGTCGAAAAATCCCCCGTCTCGGAGCCTTCTGCCTGTGCCCGCCACTGGGCCAGGCTGCGAATACCAAAGCCTTGATTCTGGCCGGGGTCGCCGGTGCTTTCGGCCAACAGCAGTTTGACCGGGCCACTGCCCTGCAGCTGCAGCGCCAGCCGGCCGTCCAGTTTGACCGTGGTCGCCAGCAGTGCAATGGCAGTAGTGGCATCGGCCAGCACCCGGGCGACCGGCGCCGGGTAAGGGTGCGAGGCAAGGTTCCGGTGCAGTACCCGATCGAGCCGGACCAGCGCGCCACGCACCGCCAGCTCATTGAACACGAAACGGTGCATCACGTCCCAGCTGGGGCTGTCGGTTTGCGGGTCAGTCATGATTCATCCTGTTGCTGTTGATACTGTCGTTGTTACTTCTGTCGATGTTCGTTCTGCGGCTATTCATCATGCTGCCGGCGCTGTAACCGGTCGAACTGCCGGCGCTGGCGTTTGTCAGGCCGGCCATCGCTGACCGGTGCCGACAACGCCGCAGCCCGGCGGCTGGCAGCCGCCTCGGTGCGAGCGGCCAGACTGGCAGCGGTTTCCTGATAGAGCTCCTGGGCAACTGCCGCCGGTCCGCGGCTGACCGACAAGGCCAGAACCACGAGTTCACGGTCGTCATCACCCTGCCGGACGCTGATCCGGGCGCCAATGCGGACCTCATGACCAGGTTTGATCCGGCCGCCGTCGTAATGGACTTTGCCGCCCTCCACCGCCGCCTGCGCCAGACTGCGGGTTTTGAACAGGCGGGCAGCCCAGAGCCAGCGATCAAGCCGGGTGCGGCCTTCATCCGCAGAGTCGGTGTGGCGGCTGGCCATGATCCGGTCCTGTGGTCCTGACTCAAGAAAGTGCGGGGCCGCCATTGTAGCCGGACCACTTGCCTTGGCGCCGTCAACATCACAATGCATCAGGCAGGCAAGGCGGAACCAATCGGCATTGCGCCAGCCCAACGTGACGTTATCGCCAACGCGACAATTCGATACAGAACGGGCTGCTGTGCATGCTGGTCGGGGTCATCCCTGCTTGTTATGCTTGGCCGCTCAAAAAAGGACGGGTTGGCCATGAGCCAACTCCATAACAGACCTGTGGATTTCCCTGTGCCGGCCGTCGCGTTACCTGCCACCCTGCTCCAACGCCTGCAATCCGTACCGCTGCTGTTCTGGCAACGGCTGGTGCTGGCGCTGGCCGTTTTGCTGATTCTGTTGACGCTGGCCCGACTGACCTGGCGCCTGCATGACGCATTGACCTGGACGGTACCACCGGCCCCGCTCGCTGCCGCCGATCTGGCGCCCGTCCGGCAGGTCGATGTCGACGAGCTGGTGGCCGCAGAACTGTTCGGCAGCGCCGCCGTTGCCGAAACGACGGACAGCGAAACCGAAGCCCCGGACAGCACCGCCGCGCTGAAACTGCTCGGCGTTTTTGCCTCCGACAACGTGAAAAACGCCAGCGCCATCATCGGCGAAGCCAGCGGCGGCCAAAGCGTGGTGTTTGTCGGCGAAGCCGTTCCCGGCGGCTACGGCACCCTGAAAGAAGTATTCCGCGACCGGGTCGTGATTGACCGCGGTGGCCGGCTCGAAACCCTGCGCATGGAAGATCTGACCGGCCAGCTCGGCGACTTGACCGGCGCCGGTGAGGTAACCCCCCCGGAAGCCGCCGCCGCGCGTACACTCGACAAGCGCAACGATGCCAAGCTCACCCAAACCCTGGCCGACATGCGCGGCAAGCTGCGCGACAACCCGGCTGCGCTGGCCGACGTGATCAGCATTGAACCGCAATACGACAAGGCCAGTGGCCAACTGCAGGGTTACCGGCTTGGTCCCGGCAAGGATCGCAAACTGTTTGGCCGCTTTGGCCTACAGCGCAACGATGTGGTGACTTCGATCAACGGCGTCCGCCTCGATGACCCGACCCGGGCCCTGTCACTGCTCGACGAACTCAACGACGCAAAAGAACTCACTCTGGATCTGCAACGGGGCGGCCAGCCTGTCACCGTGCAACTCAGCCTGCAAAACCCCTGACGGATAGCTCTCGTGAACCCGATTTCCGTGCATCTGAATGCCATGAACCTGATTACCAGGAACCTGCTTGTCAGGGACAAAGCCATTCGCCCGTCCCGGCGCTTTCGTCACTCGCTGATTGCGTCAGCGCTGCTGGCGAGCAGCGCCTCGGCGCTGCTGTTTCCGGGCTCGGCTTCGGCTGGCCAGGCCATCTTGAACCTGAAAGATGCCGACATCCGCGTGGTCATCGAGCAGGTCAGCAAGCTGACTGGCAAAACCTTTGTGCTGGACCCGCGCGTGCAAGGCCAGAAGATCACCATCCTGTCGCAGCACATGATGGATGAGCGGGAGATTTACGACACCTTCCTGACCATTCTGAAGGTATACGGTTTTGCCGCCGTCGAAACCAATGGCGTGGTCAAGATCGTGCAGGAACAGACCGCCCGTCAGGACAGCGTTCCGGTGGCCGGTGCCGAAGGCGGCCGACGCTACCGTGGTGACGAGATGATCACCCGCGTCATCAAGGTCGAACACGTCGACGCCAACCAGCTGGTGCCAGTGCTGCGCGTACTGGTGCCGCAACAAGGCCACATGGCTCCGTATGCCCGCACCAATGTGCTGGTGCTGAACGATACCGCCGCCAACATCGAGCGGCTGGTTGAAATCATCCGTCAGATCGACAAGGCCAGCGAAGAAGAAGTCGAGATCATTCCGCTCAAGCACGCAGCGGCAGAAGAGATTGTCCGGATTCTGGAGAACCTCGACCGGCAGGGTGGCAAGGCCGAAGACCCGATCAACAAACCGCGCTTCACTGCCGATGTCCGGACCAACAGCATTCTGCTGTCCGCGGAAGGCAAAGTGCGGCTGCGGCTGCGCGGCATGATCGCCCAGCTCGATCAACCGGTTGCCTCCGGCGGCAATACCAAGGTCATCTACCTGCACTACGCCAAAGCTGACGATGTTGCCAAGGTGTTGACCGGCGTGTCACAGCAACTGGCCAAGCAGGAAGAAGGCAAGAAAAGCGAAGGCCCATCCTCACGTGGTCGCAACGGCGAAAACTTCAGCATCGATTCGCACGAAGATACCAACGCGCTGGTGATCACCGCGCCACCGGACATGATGCGCTCGCTGGAATCGGTGATCCGGCAACTGGATATCCGGCGTGCGCAGGTACACGTCGAAGCGATGATTGTCGAAATCTCCGACAACAAGGCAAAGGAACTCGGCGTGCAGTGGTTGTTCGCCGACTCCAGCGACGGCAGCCATGTACCGGGCGGCCTGATCAACTTCACCAATACCGGACCCGGG
The DNA here is from genome assembly GCA_041914645.1 of Permianibacter sp. Taxonomy (GTDB): domain Bacteria; phylum Pseudomonadota; class Gammaproteobacteria; order Enterobacterales; family Permianibacteraceae; genus Permianibacter. The sequence goes on along the minus strand of JAYSCY010000009.1, from coordinate 128,501 downwards.
ATTGGCTCGCTGGGTGCCGCCGGTCTGGCGGCGCAAGGCCAGGATGGCGTCACGACGACGACCATTGATGGCACCACCGGCAACATCACGACCACCACTACTCCCAGCAACGGCGATGGCGGTGAAGCCCTTGGCCAGTTGCTCAGTGGCGTGCAGGGTGCCGCGTTCGGTCTCGGCAAAATCGTCGATGACGGCTTCTCGTTTGCCGCGTTCATCCGCGCGCTGGGTACCGACACCGACTCGAACGTATTGTCGATGCCGTCGGTGACCACGCTCGACAATGAAGAAGCGGAGTTTCTCGCCGGTCAGGAAGTGCCGATTCTCACTGGCTCGACCCTCGGCAGCGACAACAGCAACCCGTTCCAGCAGGTCGATCGGAAAGAAATTGGTGTCAAGCTGAAACTGAAGCCGCAGATCAACGAAGGTAATGCCGTCAAGCTGACCATCGAGCAGGAAGTGTCGAGCATCGCCGGCACCACCAGCGTCGACATCATCACCAACAAGCGCACCATCAAGAACAGCGTGCTAGTCGAGGATGGTGACACCATCGTGCTGGGCGGTCTGGTCGATGACGACGTCGAGGAAAGCGTGCAGAAAGTGCCAATCCTCGGCGACATTCCGATTCTCGGTCACCTGTTCAAGTCGCAGAAAACCACCAAGGTCAAACGTAACCTGATGGTGTTCATCCGGCCGACCATCATTCGCGATGCCGCTTCCGCGAGCCAGCTGTCGCAGCGCAAGTACGACAGCATACGCAAGATGCAACAGGTGCAAATTGAGGGCGGCGTTTCGCTGATGCCGAGTGAATCCAAAGCGCTGCTGCCGGAATGGCAAGACATTCCCAAAGCGACGGACCCCATTACCCCGAATCCGCCACCGCCGGCAGAAGCCACGCCCGGTGCGATCCTGAAACCGGAATCGCCAACCGAAGTGCCGGCCAGCACCACCGAGCCGGCCACTACCGAGCAGCCGGTCAAACAAGAAACCGGGGGCAACTGAAGTGGAAAGCGCCCGGCTTCCGTTCGGTTTCGCACGCCGCCATGGCGTGCTGGTCGGCACCCAGCAAGATGGTGTCGCACACCTGTTGCTGCGCCAGAACGTGACGCCATCGGCGCTGGCCGAGGCGCGCCGGTTTCTGGCCATGCCGGTGCGGTTCGAACTGGTCGACAGCGATCGATTCGAAGCGGAAATGGCCCGTGCCTATCAAACCGAGGCGGGTGGCGCCGCCCAGGCCATGGAAGACATCGGCGAAGAGATCGATCTGTTCCGGCTGGTTGACGAGATCCCGCAGACCGAAGATTTGCTGGAAGCCGAAGACGACGCGCCGATCATCAAACTGATCAACGCGCTGCTGTCGGAAGCGATCAAGGAAAACGCCTCCGATATTCACATCGAGACCTTCGAGCGCCAGCTGATGGTGCGGTTCCGGGTTGACGGCGTGCTGCGCGAAGTGCTGCAACCGGACCGCCGCATCGCGCCGTTGCTGGTGTCCCGCATCAAGGTCATGGCGAAACTGGATATCGCCGAAAAGCGCATTCCGCAGGACGGCCGGATCGCGCTACGGCTCGGTGGCCGCGCCGTTGACGTCCGCGTGTCGACCCTGCCTTCGTCTCACGGTGAGCGAGTCGTACTGCGACTGCTCGACAAACAAGCCGGCCGGCTCGAATTCTCGCACCTTGGCATGGCCAGCTGGTTGATGGACCGGATGAAGGAGCTGCTGGAAAAACCGCACGGCATCATCCTGGTCACCGGCCCGACCGGTTCCGGTAAAACCACCACGCTCTATGCCGGGTTGACGCTGCTGAACAATCAGACCCGCAATATTCTTACCGTCGAAGATCCGATCGAATACCAGCTCGACGGCATTGGCCAGACCCAGGTCAATCCGAAAGTCGACATGACCTTTGCGCGCGGCCTGCGCGCCATTCTGCGTCAGGACCCTGACGTGGTGATGGTCGGCGAAATCCGCGATCTGGAAACCGCGCAGATTGCCGTGCAGGCCTCTTTGACCGGTCACCTAGTGCTCAGCACGCTGCACACCAACAGTGCGGTCGGCGCCGTGACCCGTTTGGCCGACATGGGCATCGAGCCGTTCCTGCTGTCGTCATCCCTGCTCGGCGTGCTCGCCCAGCGCCTCGTCCGCCGGCTCTGTCCCGACTGCAAAAAACTGGCACCGGCCTCGCAAAAAGAATGCGAACTCGTGGGCCTCGACTTTGTCAAAGCTCCCCAGATTTACCACCCGGTTGGCTGCGCCAATTGCCGCTACACCGGCTATCGCGGTCGCCAGGGCATCTATGAACTGCTGCTGGTCGATGACGAGATGCGCACGCAGATCCACAACAACGTCAGCGAACAGGATATCGAGAAACACGCACGGCGTTATTCGCCATCGATCCGGGAAGATGGCCGCAATCAGGTGCTGGCTGGCAACACTTCGGTTGAGGAAGTGTTGCGGGTCACGCGGGAAGATTGATTGTTATGTTTGCTCCCACGCCAGCTTTGGTCACCACCGCATTCTGCGAGAGTGCCGGGTCCCGGCCCGGCGGCCGGGTAACTTTCTTTGGCGCAAAGAAAGTCACCAAAGAAACACGCCCGATTCCTCGCCGCGCAAAATGCGCGCAGTACCCTGCGCTGCTCAAGGTCTGGCGGCGGCTGCGGAACTCGCGCTGCGCGCTCAGACAGTCCTCGCCGACAACTCCGCCAGCCCTTTCCGCTGCTCGGCTCGTCAGACGGGCAATAAGCGCGCATTGCGCGCTGCCATTGCAGAGCAATGGCAAAACCATCGAAGCCGTTGTACTTGCTGGTGCAATCGGGGCCCCTTCTGCGCCAGCCGCTGGGGCAGCGTCAATGGCCGGGTGCGCCGGCAGGGACAGCCGGCGCAGCGCTGATAAGGCAGGACGCCGCATCAGCGCGTGCCCGAAGCCATTGACGCTGAACCAGCGGGCAGGGTCTGCCGAAGCAGCAATACCTTATCTGGCGCAGCTGGGGCGTGTTTCTTTTGGATACTTTTCTTTGCACGAGCAAAGAAAAGTATCGCGCCTGCCGGGGCGCGACCCGGCAATGCCAGCTAAGCACGCCGGCCCCGCTGCAAATGCGGTGCCCACAAAACACAACGAGCTCACTCATGCCAGCCTTTGAATACATCGCCCTCGACACTGAAGGCCGACAAAAAAAAGGCGTGCTCGAAGCTGATACCGCGCGGCAGATCCGCGTGCAGCTGCGCGAGCAGGCACTGACCCCGCTCGAGGTCAACGAAGTCGCACAGGCCACCAGCAAGACCGCGGCCAGCGGCAAGGCTACCAAGCGAGTTCGCATCAACACGGCCGAAATGGCGCTGGTCACCCGGCAGTTGGCGACGCTGATTCGGGCCGCATTGCCGATCGAGGAAGCGCTGAAAGCAGTGTCGGATCAGTGCGAGCGGCCTTCGCACAAGTCGATGATGTTGGCCGTGCGGGCGCGGGTGGTCGAAGGCCACAGTCTCGCCGATGGACTGGCGCTGTTCCCGAACGTGTTTGATCCGCTGTACCGGGCCATGGTGGCGGCCGGCGAAAAATCCGGCCATCTCGATGAAGTGCTGGAGCGACTCGCCGATTACACCGAGAAACGGCATTACCTGCGTCAAAAGGTCCAGCTGGCACTAGTCTATCCGGCCATTCTGGTTACGGTTGCCGTTGCGGTGGTGACCGCACTGCTGATCTTTGTAGTGCCGAAAGTGGTGGAGCAATTTGATCAGGCCGGCCAGCAATTGCCGCTGTTGACCCGCATCATGATCAACCTGTCGGAATTTTTGCAGGGCTGGTGGTGGGCGTTGCTGGCATTGATCATTGGCAGCGCCTTCTTCTTTGCCCGCTTGTTGCAACAGCCAGCCTTCCGGATGCGCTTTGACCGCCGCTTGCTGCGCTGGCCACTGGTCGGCCGGTTGACTCGCGGCGTCAACACCGCCCGCTTCGCCCGCACGCTGAGCATTTTGTCGTCGAGTGCGGTACCGCTGCTGGAGGGTTTGCGCATTGCCGGCGAAGTAGTCGACAACCGCTACCTGCGCGAAGTCATTCGGGAAGCGGCAACGCGTGTTCGGGAAGGCAGCAGCCTGCGCGCAGCGCTGACCAAGCATGATGCTTTCCCGCCCATGCTGGTGCACATGATTGGCTCAGGCGAAAGCTCGGGTGAGCTGGACAGCATGTTGGCGAAAGCAGCCGAGAATCATGAGCGCGAATTTGAATCACTGGTCGGCGTGACGCTCGGCCTGCTGGAACCGTTGTTGATTCTGAGCATGGGCGTCATGGTGCTGTGTATCGTGCTGGCAATCCTGTTACCCATTTTCCAGATGAACCAACTGATAGGCCGCTAGCTGTTGCTGGCGCTGGCTTTTGTCGGGAACAATCCGGACCGTTCCCGTTACAGCAAACACAAGAGGAACACCGCAATGAAACGCAGCATTCGTTACAGCAAGACGCGCGGCTTCACGCTGCTTGAGATCATGGTCGTGCTGGTGATCATCGGCATTCTGGCGACCGCCGTAATGCTGAATATTGGCGGCGATGTGGACCGCGCCACCATCACCCGCGCCAAGGCCGACATTGCCACCCTGACCACGGCCATCGAACGCTACAAGATGGACAACTTTGTCTATCCAAGCACCGAGCAGGGGCTGGCGGCGTTGCGGGTAAAACCCAACACCGATCCGGAACCGCGAAACTTTAAACCGGGCGGTTACATCCAGAAGCTGGAAAAGGATCCATGGGGTCGCGATTACCAGTACATCTCGCCCGGCGAACGGGGTGAGTACGATCTGTTCTCGCTTGGCGCGGACGGTGAAATCGGCGGTGAGGGTGCCAACGCCGATATCGGCAACTGGGATGAGCGTCTGGAAGAAGCCCGGTAACCCGTCGTTCGCACTGGTCATCAACTCACCATGACTCATTCGCGCGGTTTCACACTGATCGAAATTCTGGTCGTGCTGGTGATCATCGGCCTGATGACCAGCGCCGTGGTGTTGATGGGCACCGACAATCGTGCCGAGATCGCCCGCGCTGAAATTGAACAGGCGCAGGCAAAACTGAAACTGGCACTGGAAGAAGCGCAGCTGCACGGCGTCGAGATGGGCCTGGTGGCAACCGAAGCCGGTTATGAGTTTGTCACCTTCGGCCGCGATCGCTGGGGAGCCATCGCAGATGATCCGGCCTATCAGCGCCACCTGTTGCCGGATGGCTTCGAGCTTGCGCTGCAAATCGAAGGTTTTCCACTTGCTGATGGCCGCCTGCCCGGCGCCCGCATCACCGAAGCCGGTACCGTGGTGGCCGATGGCGACAAGGACAAAGCGGGCACCGACAAAAAGTCGGACGGTGAAACCAAAGCTGCTGACGAACAGGGCGGCAAGGACGCGGCCGCAGCAGGCGAAGGCCTGAGCCGCGACGGCACCGAGGACGAACAACCCGAGTCACTGCTGCCGCAGATATTCCTGCTGTCGAGCGGCGAATTGAATCCATTCCTGCTTGCTATCGGCAATCGTGACAGCAATCCGGTGTTTTACCGCTTGCGCGGCACCGCCGATGGCAACATCACCATCGAAGGCCCGCTTTATGCTGATCTGGTCGACGCGCTGGCCGAGCCATGGCAAGACCCGCGCGCGGATGTAACCGCCGAAGACAAACCTGATACCGGCAACAATGGAGTCCGTTATGACGGACGCTAGGCGGCAACGCGGTTTCACCCTGCTGGAAGTGCTGGTCGCACTGACCATCTTCGCGATCACGGCAGCAGCGATGATCAGCGGCATTGCCGGGTCACTGGCGGCCCAAAGCCACGTCGAACGCAAATCCATCGCGCACTGGGTGGCGCTGAACCAGCTCGCCGTCACTCGCATGCAGGCACAGTGGCCCGGCATTGGCATGCGTGATGGCAGCGAAGAAATGGCCGGACACGAGTGGTTCTGGACCCGCAAGATTGAAGCCACCGCCGACCCGAAATTGCGCCGGGTGGATATCGAGGTGCGCGCTGAACGGGAAGACGAAACACCACTGGTAACGCTGGCCGGTTTTGTCAGCGATCGCCCCGCTGAACTGGCCGCACCGAGCGGCGAAGTCAATACGACGCCAAGCGAGAACGGCGAAAACCCAGCTGAGAATCAACCGCCGGTCGATGAAAATGGCACTCCGCCACCGGAGTCACCCACGCCGACTGATCCGGGAGAGAGCAAGTGATGATGCGCTCTCGGACCCAGCAACAAGGCTTCACCTTGATTGAAGTATTGGTGGCGATTCTGATTTTCGGCCTGATTGGCATCGGCGCTTTCGGCACCTTGCGGGCCGCCCAGGATGCCCAGCAATCCTTGCGGGAGCGCGGCGAACGGTTCTTTGCCCTGCAGCGTGCCATCACCACGCTCAGCAACGATTACCAGCAACGCGCGGCGCGTCGGGTACGCGACAGTTATGGTGACCGCCGGCCGCTGATTCTGGGTTCAAGCGACGAGAACAGCAGCTATCTGGCCTTCACCCGCAGCGGCTGGCGCAACCCGGCCCAATTGCCACGCTCAACGCTGGAGTATGTCCGCTACGCGCTGGAAGACGGGCAACTGGTCCGCTACAGCCACCTGTTACTCGATCAGGCGCAGCAACCGGTGATACAACGACGCATCCTGCTGGATGGTGTCAACACCATGTCGATCCGGTTTCGGCCTGCCAACGCCGGCGCCGCCGAGACACTGGCCAGCGAATCGCTCAGTGATGAAGACGACACCGGTGAAAGCTGGCCACAGGAATGGCCGGTCGGCGGACGCCTGAACAGCGAAGACAGTGACAAGGCACCGAGTGCGGTTCGCATTTCGCTGGATGTGGAAGGCATTGGCGAGGTGCACCGTGTGCTGCTCTGAAGCGGGACCGAAAATCCGCCCTCGTACCGGTGCAATGCGTACCGCACGTTCGCGCGGGCCACGGCAGCAACGCGGCGTGGTGTTGGTGGTGGTGCTGATCATCGTGGCACTGGTGGCGCTGATTGCCACCCAAATCAATACGCAGTTGTTGCTGAACGAACGCCGCACCGCCAACATCCTGCACACCGATCAGGCCTGGCAGTATGCGCTGGGTGCAGAGTCACTGGCCGCCAGCCATTTGAACAATGCCCTGAAAGACGACAACGAGCGCGTTCATCTGGGCCAGGCTTGGGCCAAGTCCGAGTTTTACTTTCCGGTGGATGGCGGCGCGATGCGCGGCAAGATCACCGATCTGAGCACCTGCTTCAACGTCAACGCGCTGCTCGCCAAGAAAAAGAAAGCCGCCGGCACCGGTGCCGCGCCAAATGAACCGGTCAAAGCCGCCAACGAACAGACCCTGACCGGCAATTCCCAGCTGCTGCTGCGCCTGTTCGAACAGCTGGTGCCAAACGAGTCGGTATCACCGCAGGCGCTGGTCAGCACGCTGCTCGATTGGCTGGATGACGACAGCGACCCGATCAACACCGATGGCGCCGAAGATTACGACTATCAGGGCCTCAAAATTCCTTACCGCACTGGCAACGGGCCTATTGGCGCCATCAGCGAGTTGCGTACGGTGCGGGGTTTCTCCCCGGATATCTACCGCAAGCTGCGGCCGTATCTGTGCGCCTTGCCCGACAGCCAGTACCTGCGTATCAACATCAACACACTGCCACCCGAGCGCGCCGAATTGCTGGCAGCAATGTTCGACAACCTACCGGTGGAAACGGCCCGCAGCCTGCTGCAAGCGCGGCCGAAAAATGGCTTCAAGGACATCGACGCCTTCCTGAACGCGTCCGGCATGCCGGCTGAGGCAAAGCCCAGTGCACTCGGCAAGGCAGTGGTCGAAGACAACACCGATTACTTTTTGCTGTCGGCCGAGGTGATAGTCGGTCGCGGTCGGGCCCGTGTAGAATCGGTGCTCAAGGCCGAGAGTGACAAACGATTTCGACCGGTCAGCCGGGCCTTTTCAGAAGAATAGGCCCAGAAGAATGAGCTGCCGATGATCGCATTCACCCCAAACTGCCCTTTTCCCCTTTTGATGCTGTCGCTGCGACAGCCACCACGCGGACGCTTCGGCTCATGACTACCGCATTGTATTTGCGCCCGCCGTCGGCGGGACACCAGCAGGCCGAGTGGCTGGAGCTGCATCCGGATGGCAACCTGCTGGCGTCCGGTAGCCTGCAATGGCCGGATGATCTGGCGCAGCTGCGCGCGCAAGCGGAAGGCAAAAGCCTGACCGTGTTGTTGCCGGTCGATCAGGCGCTGGTGACGCGCGTACTGGTGCCGCAAAAACAGCGCAAGCATCTGGCGCAAGTGTTGCCCTATCTGCTCGAAGAACAACTGGCCGGTACCGTCGATGACTTGCACGTCGTGGCCGGCGTCACGCTGGATGGCGACAACCAGCAAGTCATCGCGATTGAACATCAGCACCTGCAGCGCCTGCGCCAGCAACTGGCCGAGCACTTGCTGGTTGCTGACGAGATTGTCATCGACGCCCTTTGCCTGCCGGCCGTCAGCGACCGCGCCACCCTGCTGGTGCTCGGCGATGAAGCGCTGCTGCGGGTGCCTGATGGCACGGCCCAACTGCTCAATCGCAACGAACTCGACAGCTTGTTGCCGCTCCTGTGCGGCGAGCGCACCGTGCACGCCTTTCGTGCCAACGCCGAGCTTGAACTGCCGGCGGTTTGCAGCGAAGTCGAAGACATCGATCTGCCGCTGGCGTTGCTGGCCCGGCAGGTACTGAAGGGCACAGGCATTGTGTCGCTGTTGCAGGGACCGTATGCCAGACGCACGGCCTGGCACAGTCACTGGCAAGCCTGGCGTCGGGTCGCACTCATCGCTGGGGTGGCGCTGCTGCTGCAATACGCTTACGCCGTTACCGATTGGTTGTTGCTGAAGCAGCGCAGCAGTGCGCTCGATAGCGCCATTCGCAGCAGCTTTGCCCAGGCCTTTCCGGATCAGGCCAGCACGCCATATCCGACCGTCAGCATGAACGGCTACGTCAAGAACCTCGGCAGCGGTGGCGCCAGCGGCTTTACCGCACTCCTCGATGAAGTGCGGCCAGTATTGAAAGCCAGCGACGGCATTTCCCTGCGCGGTCTGGGTTATGAAGCGGCAAGTAACGAATTGCGCCTGGATTTGAGCGCACGCGATCTGTCGGCACTGAACCAGCTCGACAGCAGCTTGCAACAACGCGGTTTCACTACCGATCTCGGCCAAGCCAGCGCCGGTAGCGCCGGTTACAGCGGTCGGCTGGTGTTGCGCCGTGCTGCCGCAGGAGTCGCGCCATGAAGGCCTTGAAAACGCTGCTGCAACACGGCCAGGTCTGGTATGCCAGCCGTTCACCACAGGACCAGCGCGCGGTCAAACTGCTGGCAGCCGTACTGATTCCGTTTTTGATCTATTTCGTGCTGGTGTTTCCGCTGCAACGCGCCCAAGCCTCGGCGCGTGAAGCGGTCGCCGCACGCGAAGCGGAGCTTGCGACCATGCAGGCGAATGTCGCGCGCATCCTCGCCAGCCGCGGCGGCAGCAGTGGCAAGCTGGATCGCAACGGCCGCCGGCTCAATCAACTGATTTCCGACACCGCGCCGCAGTTCAATCTGACCGTTTCGCGGCTGCAACCCAAAGGTGACCACGAATTGCAGGTCTGGCTCGAAGAAGCCGGCGCCGACAATTGCATTCTCTGGTTGCATCAGCTTGAAACCGGTTACGGCATCCAGGTCGCAGCGCTCAATGCCAGCACCGGCAAAACCAGCGGCGTGATCAAACTGCAACTCAGACTGAAAGACGGCGCATGAAATCACGTTTGTTGTGGGGCTTCGGCCTTGTTCTGCTGTTCGTGGTGCTGCTGCTGGTGACAGCGCCGGCCACCGTGCTCACCCGTACCGCCAGTTCGGCCGTGCCGGGACTTGGCTTCAGTGGTGTCAGCGGCAGCCTGTGGCATGGCAATGTCGCCCTGCTGCGCTACGACAGCCTTGTGCTGCAGAACCTGCGTTGGCAATTGTCGCCATGGCAACTGCTGCTTGGCCGCGCCGCCGTGCAATTCGAATTCAATGACGGTCTGGATCAACGCGGTCAGGGCAGCCTCGTCGCCCGCGCAAGCGGCGCCATCGACGCCCACGATGTCAGCGTGCAGACGTCGGCGCAGGCGTTGCAGCCGCTGGTCCGGCTGGCCGGTGTCAGCCTTGGTGGCAGTGTGCAACTGGAGCTGGCCACGCTGTCGCTGCAGGGCGAGCGGTTTGAACAGGTGCAGGGCCGACTGATCTGGCAGCAAGCCGTGGTGCGCACACCGCTGGGTGAACCGCGGCTTGGCAGCTATGCCGTTGATCTCGGCGGTGATGGCGAAGGCGGCATCAACGCCAGCCTCACCGATATCGATGGTGTGCTTGGCCTGACCGGCCAGATGCATCTGAACACACAAGGTTATTCGCTTGATGCCAGCGTCCGCCGCGATCTGCCGGAAGAACTGGATCGGTTTTTCCGGGTCATCGGTCAGCCGGTGGGCGACCGCTACGAACTGCGCTGGCAAAAAGCGTTCAGGCAGTGACTATCAACAACCGTGTGGCGTGTTCTGCCACACGGTGGCACAAACGCCCGGATGGCTCATGATCACGACCCAACACCCTCTGGTTGACTGGACCGCCATCGAAGCCGTGTTGTTCGACATGGACGGCACCCTGCTTGATTTGCATTTTGACAACCATTTCTGGCTCGAACACCTGCCGAAACGTTACGGTGAACTGCACGACATGAGCACGGCGGCGGCCAAAGCGGCGCTGTATCCGCGCTTTACCGCCAAGCGCGGCACACTCGACTGGTACTGCGTTGATTTCTGGAGCCGCGAACTTGGCGTCGACATCGAGGCGCTGAAAAAGGAAGAAACCGTGCGCATTGCCCTGCGGCCACATGCGGTCGAGTTGCTCGACTGGCTGGGTCGGCTTGGCAAGCGTCGAATTCTTGCCACCAACGCCCACCGCAAATCGCTTGAACTGAAGCTGGCCCACACCACGCTGGGTGAGCACTTTGAATTGATGGTGTCGTCACACGATTTTGGCCATGCCAAGGAGCATGACGGCTTCTGGCATGCGCTTGCCCGCAAATGTCATTTGCAACTCGATCGCTGCCTGTTTATTGATGACAGCTTGGACGTGCTGCGCGCTGCGGTGCGCAATGGCGTTGGTCAGGTATTGGCGATACCGAATCCTGATAGCACCACACCGGCACGTGATACCGCCGAGTTTGTCGCGGTCAGCGATTTTCGGGTGTTGATGCAAGCCAGCTGAACCCCCCCTTTGCGCCGGAGCCGTGCATGAAAGAGCGCCAGAAGCCGGAAGTCCTGTCCGCGCATATCGCGGCGGAAACGCGGTTGTTTCGGGTCGAGGCCCTGCACCTGCGCTTTGCCAATGGGGTCGAGCGTCATTACGAACGGCTGCGCTCGGGTGGCAGGCCGGCAGTGATGATCATTCCCCTGCTCAATGATCACACCGTGCTGCTGACCTCGGAGTACGCGGCCGGCACCGAGCGTTATGAACTGGCACTGCCCAAGGGCCTGTCGGAACATGGCGAGACGCCGGAGCAGGCCGCCAATCGCGAATTGATGGAAGAAGCCGGCTACGGTGCACACAAGCTGACCCGGTTGAAAACCCTGACCTTGGCACCGGGCTATCTGAATCATCGAATGGAGCTGGTGCTGGCCGAGCAGTTGTACGAGCAACGTCTGCAAGGCGACGAACCGGAAGAAATTGAAGTGGTGCCGTGGTCGTTGCACGAGCTGGACGCATTGTTTGCCCGCGACGATGTCAGTGAGGCCCGCACCATCGCCGCGCTATTGCTGGTGCGCGACAAGCTGCGGGCCGAGGGCCGGTTATAGCGAGTTGCACTGAGCGCTGCTGACGCTCCAGATGCCGAGCACAGTCATTTTTGTAATGGTTTTTCCTTACACAGGCGGTAATTCAGATGTTATCGGTTCAGGCACACAACATTATCTCGCTGGCACGCGAAGCCGGCGCCGCCATCATGCATGTCTACCGCAATATGGCGACCGAAGTGGAAACCAAAACCGATGGCTCACCGTTGACGCAGGCTGACATGGCCAGTCATCGGCTGATCGATGCCGGTTTGCGTGCCACCGGCCTGCCGATCTTGTCAGAAGAAAATGCCGACATTCCGTTTGCCGAACGTCAGCAATGGTCGCGCTACTGGCTGGTGGACCCGCTGGACGGCACCAAGGAGTTCATTGCCCGCAATGATGAATTCACCGTCAACATTGCATTGATCGACAACCATGAGCCGGTGCTCGGCGTGGTTTACGCGCCGGCACTCGATCTGATGTATGTCGGCGAACGTCGGGAAGGTCAGTCTCGCGGCAGCGCCTTTCGGCAGGAGCGTGGCGGGGTGTTGACACCGATTCACAGCAAACGCTGGCAGCCGCAAGACGGTAAACCACTGCGGGTACTGGGCAGCCGCCGACACGGCCTGGAGAAGGTTTCGGCCCTGCTCGCGGCACTGCCCTACACGCTCGACAATCGCGGCAGTGCCCTGAAAATCTGCGTGGTCGCCGATGGCGGCGCCGACTTGTATCCGCGACTCGGCCCCACATCAGAGTGGGACACGGCCGCCGGCCAGTGTGTGGTGGAATGCGCCGGCGGCGCCCTGCTCGGAACCGACTGGCAGCCCTTTCGCTACAACACCCGCGACAGTGTGCTGAATCCGGACTTTCTGGTGCTCGGGGAGGCCAGTGACAACTGGCGGCAACAGCTGGATTTGGCTGCGGTCCGCGCCTAGCACCTGCCGCGTACAGGACGAAAACTTCAGCTGCTGATAGTCGCGGCTCCGCCCAACCGCTCTTGCCAGCACAACCACACCGACCAACGGAGGCAAGTAACGATGCTTGCGATGCGCCCAGGTTGTGAATGCTGTGACCGGGATCTGCCGGCGGATACCGCCGACGCCCGGATCTGTTCGTTCGAGTGCACGTTCTGCTCGGCCTGTGCAGAACGGCTCCATCATCGCTGCCCGAATTGTGGTGGTGAGCTGGTTGCCCGGCCGAAGCGCCCAGCGAACAAGCTCGAGCGCTTTCCGGCCTCAACCGAGCGGGTATTCAAACCGTCCGGTTGTCAGCAAATCAGCAGCCGCTGATCATCAGGGCATTGGCGGCTGTTCGACAGTGACTTCCCGGACATCGATCACGAAGTAGCCGGTGTCACCAAAACAACTGGTCGGGATGCCGACATGTTGTTCATACACCAGCACCACGCGCTTGCCGAGGCTGGCATTGATCTTCTGCACAACAGCGTCATCCGGTACGGTAAATGTGAACTTCTCGGTCAGTGTGCCGGGCACGTTGATCATGGCCAGCTCCCCTTCCCAGGTTTTGCAGACCCAGCCCTTCTCGGACAGTTTCTGCACGTATCCCGCCCGCTCGCCTTCGGCGTAATTCCAGGTCAGGCTGAGCCAGGTGTAAAGCACCAACAGGATCACGATTGCCAGCAAGCCTTTCCAGGTCCAGCTTTTCAGTTTGTCCAGCCACGTTGCAGCCGCCATGCGTCCCTCTCCCCAGATGGCAATTCCGAAGGTGAAATGCCGTTTTGTTGCACGCTACGTTACCCGTTGCACCGGTACTTGCCAATCCGTCTTCAGCGCACACGCCGATAATTCAGCACCAGCTCCGGCTGGGCGAAACTGCCGTCGCCAAGGCTGATTCGGCCTTCGTCATCCAGCACAGCCTGTTCCTGATGCAGGAAAATTGGCGTCTGTTCCCGGCGCGCCAGCCAGGTTCCGTTGGTACTGTGGTCATGCAGATAGAGCAGACCATTGCGACACTCGATGTGGGCATGCTGGCGCGACACCAACGGTTGCGGGATGCGCAGCAGGCTCTGCTCGCCGCGACCGATGGTGAATGGCAACTGGGTTGATTCCAGCGTCAGTGGTGCCGGCAACGAGGCATGCTCGACAACCAACTCAATGGCAATGGCACGGCGCAGCTGACTGATGCTGCTGCGGCTCATCACAGTCGCTTCCCGTTGTGACCAGAGATATTCATACAGATCGACCGCTTCCCGCCGGCCCTTGACCGTGGCGTGCTCGAGCAATCGCACTCGAGCCTGCATTGCCTCCGGCAACGCCAAAAACAGGGCTTCGTTCAGGAAGATTTTTTCGGCGCTGGCGCGGTCGGCAATGCGCGCAGCGACATTGACGATGTCACCAAACAGATCATCATCTTCCCTGACCACATCACCAAAGGCCGCACCAATCCGAAAGGCAATTCCTTCGCGAAACAGCTGGGTCAGCAAGTGACCACCGGCATGCATGGCGGTCGCCGCTTCCATGGCGGCCGCTGCTTCGGCAAAACTCGCCATCACGGCATCGCCCAGTGACTTGATGACCGTGCCGCCATGATCGTGCACGCACGCCGTCAACTCGCTGAGTGCCCGTGCCACCATGGCCCGGGCCGTTTCGTCACCCAGTCGTTCATACAACGCGGTACTGCCGACCAAATCGGCAAACAAAACCGCACAACGCTGACCACCATTTGCCATTGCTACAGGCTCCCGACATGGAGTAGCCGACTGGCAACGCAGCAATATCGGAAAGCCATCTCAGCGCCTCGCCCCGACCGGACTCTGACGCGGAAAGGCAATGAAAAAGCTGGCACCTTGATCGACGCGCGATTGCGCCCAGATCCGGCCACCATGCAAAGCCATGATCTTTGCGGCCAACGCCAAACCGACTCCGCTACCGGGAAACTCGCCATTGCGATGCAGGCGCTGGAACAGCTGGAACAGTTTGTCGGCATAATGGGCATCAAACCCGACGCCGTTATCACGCACCTCGATGACGGTTTCCTCTGCATCGCCGCCCGCCGTACAGTCGTGGATCGAGACCAGTGGCTGTGGCTGACCCGATGAGTACTTGAGTGCATTGTCGATCAGATTCTGCAGGACCTGACGCAGCAATACCCGGTCGGCTGTTATCAGCGGTAGCGGGCCGATATCGAATCGCACCCGTTCCCGTTGCGCGAGCGGCACTTCCTGCAACAGTTCCTGCACCATCACGGACAGATCAACCTGAATCGGCATCAGGGCCTCGCGACCCAGCTGGGCCAGTGACAACATGCCGGCAATCAGTTCGTTCATTCGTTTCAATGACTGCTGGCAGCGGTGCAGCAAATCACCAATCTGGGCATCGGGATGCGTGCCCAATTGTTCTGCCAACAACTCCAGATAGGCCATCACATGGCGCAGTGGCGCTCGCAAATCGTGCGAGACGGCATAGTTGAAGGTTTCCAGCTCCTTGATTGCACTGCGCAGCTCGGCCGTCCGCAACTCAACCTTGTTTTCCAACGACAAATTCAGCTCGCGCAGGGCCGCCTCCGCTTGCTTGAGTGGTGTGGTATCGAGAATGATGCCCTCCAGCATGTCGGCGCCCGGTTTGACCTGCACCAACCGGCCCTGCTCCAGCACCCAGCGAATGCGGCCATCGCGGCAACAGATGCGATACTCGATCGCGAACGGCTGGCGGCGCGCAACGGCTTGCGTCACGGACTCGGTAACACGCGATTGATCGTCCGGGTGAATGATGCTGGCAAAGCTGCGTACACGGTTGTCGAGAAATTCTTCCGCCGGGTAACCGGTCAGCTCGAACGCGGCCGGGCTGACAAAGGCCATCGTCCAGTCCGCATCGTTGGCGCAGCGATAGACCATGCCGGGAATGTTGGCTACCAGCGTCCGGTAGTGGGTTTCACTGGTAACAAGCTGTTCGGTGATGTCATGCAGGTGCTGAAAGTAGCGGCGGCTGCGTTGGTGATTCCAGGCCAGCACGCCGGTCGCAATCAGCAGCTCCAGCAACAGGGTACCAATGGCGATATTGCGGAGATTGGCAAACGACTGGTCGATGCGGGTGGTGATTGGCGCCAACGGCAGCAGATTGACCAGCAGCCAATTCTGGTTGTGGATGCGGGCCACAAATCCAACGTGGCCCGGCAAGTCGACCCGCAGATGCTGACTCTTGCTGTTGTCCGCCCGGGCAGCCGCGATGGCCTGCTGCCAGAGTGGATTCGGCAGTTCGGCCACTTTCAGTTTGCCTTGGCTGCTCTGAATGGCATCAGCATAGATATCGGAGGCCGCTACCGTATCGTCGGCCGTGATCAGGATGAACTCGCTGCCGCGCTGCTGACGCAACATCGTGGTCCGCTCGAGCAAACGCGCCAGTGGCAGATCGTGACCAACGGAACCGTACCACTCACCGCGCCAGTAAAACGGCATCACCACCGACAGCATCCAGATCTTCGGTGACGGATCAAATTCAAGATTGGTCCAGAACGGATGTCGATTCGGATTGTTGGCAGGCGTTGCACCGCTCAGCCAGATGGTGTTGCGGTAGTCAAAATCGGCAGTCGCCTGAAAGACAAACTCCGGTTGCTCCGGCCAAAAAATCAGGATGCCGCTCGCCGCCGGCAGAATCCAGGTATCGGCGAATACCTGACCATAGGCGCCGCGACCATACAGCTCGGTAACTGACTTTGCCCGGACAAAGAATTCGCGCAGTTTGGCATCGGGTTTGAGGTAGTTTGGAATCCAGACCGCGGCATCGGTGACCGGGTCAAAGCGGTCAAGCCGACTGCGAATGCTGCCGTCGGGCAGCGGCTGAAACCAGTTGTCGAAATCGGCCGCCGCCTCCGGCTGTGGCGCTTCCAGATTGACCGCCAAATCTCGGCCAAACCGGCGTACCGAGGCTTCGGCGGCATGCATGTCCGATTGAATGGCTTCGGCAACGATACGGGCTATTTCGGCCCGCTGGTTGATGATCTGTTCGGAACTGGCGTCTGCCAGCTGCTGTTGCTCACGCACGCCAAAAATGAACAACACCAGCAAGACCAAGGCCGCTGACAAAGCCGGAATGAACAACGGCACCGGCGCGCGATAGGGCGGGAGCGTGGCCATCCAGGGTCCCTCTGGCAGCCGGGACCTTCAGTATAGCCAAGCACCGCCAATTGGCTTGGCGGTGCTTGGCTGCCAACGGTCAATCGTGGCCGTGGCTGACCGAGTGACTGCGGACCGTTACCGGCACGGTGCTGCCTTCCGCACTTTCAAAGAAGAACGGCTGTCGGGCCTTGGTGCGCGCCCCGACCTCATTCATGGTCGGCAGCTCGTACAGCCGGCCGTTGATCATCACCGAAGCGATCTTGTCCGATTGGCGGATGTCCGCCAGCACATCACCGTCAATGATCACCAAGTCGGCCAACTTGCCAACTTCCAGCGAGCCGATGTCCTTGTCCATGCCAAGGTAGCGCGCCGGGTTGATCGTTGCAGTGCGGATCGCTTCCAGCGACGTCATGCCGCCAAGCCCAAACATCCACATCTCCCAGTGCGCACCGAGACCTTCACGCTGGCCGTGCGCGCCGATGTTGACCGGCACGCCGGCGCGCTGCAGTTCGGTCGCCGTCTGTGCCACCCGGATGATGTTGAAGTCTTCCAGCGG
Source organism: Permianibacter sp. (assembly GCA_041914645.1). Taxonomy (GTDB): domain Bacteria; phylum Pseudomonadota; class Gammaproteobacteria; order Enterobacterales; family Permianibacteraceae; genus Permianibacter. The sequence continues at coordinate 111,052 of JAYSCY010000009.1, read as the reverse complement.
GGCGGTGTCGCGGCGGACCGCGCGCGGCTGCAGTACCGTCGGCGGCACGAACGTCGACAGGATCGGGTGCTTCCAGACGTCGGTCGTTGCATACCAGTAATGCTCGCCATCAAGACCGCCGTAACCGACGTTTAGGGTTGGCGTGTAGCCGACCTGAGTCTGCGACCACAGCTGCTTGACGTCGTCATAGGCAATGGCGACCGGAATGGCGTGCTCAACGCCGGTATGACCATCAACCACCATGGTCATGTTGTGCTGGAACAGGGAACCACCTTCCGGTACCACCATCATGTTGGTCTGGCGGGCTGCCTCCAGCACTTGTTGGCGCTGTTCGCGACGCGGCTGGTTGTAACTCTTGACGCTGATCGCACCCGCCACTTTCATTCGCTTCAGGTGCGTCAGTGCATCGTCAACACTGCTGATGGCGGCGGTGAACGGCGCTTTCGCGCCATACAAGATGGTGCCAGTCGAGAAAATGCGCGGGCCCACCACGGTGCCGGCCTTTTGCATCTCGGCGTGGGTGAAAATCTCCGAGGTATCGTTGGACGGATCGTGAATGGTGGTTACACCAAAGGCGAGCGAGGCGTAATTGACCCAGCTCTGTTGTGGAATGACCTCGTCTTCACCCATGCCGCCGTGCCAGTGCGCATCGATCAGGCCCGGAATGATGGTCTTGCCTTTCGCATCGACCGTGATGGCCTTGGCCGGCACGGTCACGTCACCGGTTTTGCCAATGGCAACGATGCGATTATTCTCGATCACGATCGTGCCGTTGTCGATGACTTCATCACCTTTCATGGTGACCAGGCGGGCTCCGCTGATGGCCGTAATGGCACTCGGCTTATCAGCCGCTTGCTTGAAGCCAATCTTGATTCCGCTTTCACTTGCTTTCGGCAGCTCCTGCGGCGCGCCCGGCACGAACGCAAAAGCATTTTTCAGCTCACCGGTAAACAATTCATCGGCAAGGGCAAAGTGCACCTTGCTGCTGTCACCGGACCAGTGCAACCACTCACCAGCATTGACATCAAGCTGGGTGACCGGCAGCGCATCCATTTTCGGACCGATGCTGAGCGGCTTACCGGTTTGCGGCAGCGGCGTTACATAGGTGTGAAAGCGCTCAACGAACGACAGCCACTTGCCGTCCGGTGACAGTGCAAATTCGGTGGCGAATTCGCTTTTGGCGATTTCGGCCTCCTTCGAGGCCGTGACAGCATCACCGCCAGCCAGATCGATACGGACCAGCTTGCTGTACCAATCCACTTCGTTGTTGAGCCCGGCGCGGGTGACATAGACGGCATTGTTGTCGCTGGCAAACTGCGGCGCGGCGCCGTCTTCGGTAATGCGCTTCGGTTCGCCCTTGCCATCAGCAGAAACGATGTAGACGCCGGTTTCCATGGCGTGCCATGGCGAGGTCAGATAGCCCCCCTTCGACTTCACGAACACCACCGACTTGCCGTCCGGCGAAAATTTCGGTTCGCTGTATTTTCCCGGTGCCTTGACCAGCACCGTGTCACGCCCGCTGCGGATATCCAGCTTGCGTACCGTGCCCATGTCGGCATCGTTCCAGCTGACATAGACCACTTCGCGGCCATCACGGGAGAAGCTCGGGAAGTATTCAAAGTGCTGGGTTTGCTTGGTGATACGCTTTGGCGTACCGGTCGCCACGTCCTTCACGTACAGGTAACCGAGCGCCGAATAAATCACCTTGTCGCCTTTCGGTGAAACATTGACCCAGCGCAGCTGTTTGACATCGAACTGTTCTGGTGCCACCGGCGTTTCATAGCGCACCGCTTTGCGAACCTCGCGACTGTCCTTGACCTGGAACGGGATTTCGCTGGCCGATTTCTGCTGCCAGTCCACTTGCCAGATCTTGCCTTGCGCCCAGACAACCAGTTGCTTGCTGTCCGGCGTCCAGTCAAACGCCGGATACACGCCATGCACCGACCAGGCCTCCTGCATGTCGCGCTCGAGTTTGTCCCAGACCGGGAACTCGCGGCCGCTCGCCAGATCTTTCAGGAACAGCGTACTTTGGTTGCGCACCCGGCGGACGAAGGCCAGATATTTTCCATCCGGTGACGGTGTCGGCCGCACCGCGCCACCCGGACCGCTGACCAGGGCGTCGGTCTTGCCATTGCTCAGATCCATTCTGAAGATCTGGAAAATCTGCTTGTTGGAATCCTTGTTGTATTCGAACTGCTTGCCGGCGGTGGTGTCCTGCGAGTAGTACACGTAACGGCCATCCGGCGAGAACGCCGGTTCGCCCAGATCTTTCTGCCAGTTCGGCTTTTCATTCAGCTGCACGCCTTTGCCGCCGCTGATGTGATACAGCCAGATCTCGCCCGAGCCCAATGAGCGGGTGCCGGTGTAGTGCTTGCGCGCCGCAATGTATTCACCATTCGGATGCCAAACCGGATTATTCAGCAGACGGAAATCTTCATTGGTCACCGCTTTGGCATTGCTGCCATCGGCATTCATTGTCCAGACGTTGTCGCCGCCACCGGCATCGCTCATGTAGGTGATTTTCTTGCCGTCCGGGGAGAATCGCGCCTGCATCTCCCAAGCCATGGTATGAGTCAGCGCCTTGGCCTCGCCGCCGGTGCGTGGCATCACATACAGATCGCCAAGCAAATCAAACACAATGTGTTGGCCATCCGGGCTGACATCGACTGTCATCCAGGTACCGGTTTTGGTATCGAGCGTGACTGTTGCCTTGTCACCGGGTGCGTTGTTGACATCCCATTTCTTCTTGTCGTCTTCGGCGGCGTGAACGGTGCCGGCAACCGCCAGCGCAAGAGCTGAGTACTTCAACCAGGACATGGGTTACTCCGTTTAGCGAGGTGAGACCTGTGAGGCCTTGTTATCGTAGTGGACAGATCGTTGTGTCAGTATTGCTTTCATCATGAGCGTGCTTTCGCGATGTGCGTGCTGGCGCGTCACCCCTCAGCCAGCCGGCTCTGACCACGAAATGGCAGCCGAGCATAGCCGGAATCGGCTCGCCTGCAGACGGTGATTTTCACGCTGTTACGAATTGTTTTACGACTTGGTCACCGAACCAGATTGACGCCCGGGCCATTGCGCCAGTGCCGGTGTTACAGCGGTCTGGACGCCTGATTAACCTTGGCTGGCATGCTACGGTGCATCGCAGCATGCTCGATCGGTCGATCGTGGCAATCTCAGTGGCCGGGCCGATCGATCGCAAACCAGGCTAACTCCGGCTCGTCAGGATAGACCGTGCGCAACCCCTGATAGCGCAGGCCGAGTTTTTCCAGCAGCCGGTGCGATGCCAGATTGTCCGGATTGGCGATGCCAAGCACACGGGCCAGTCCCAGTGTGGTGAAGCCGTACTGCAACACCGCGCGAGCCGCTTCGGTCGTATAGCCTTTGCCCTCGTGTGCCGTCAGCACGGCAAAGCCGATATCCGGCGCCTCTAGCTGTTCGCGCTTGAGCAGGCCACACATGCCAATCGGTGTCTCGCTGTCTTTCAACGCCATCCGATACAGACAGAAACCATAGCGCTCGAACATGGCATCCGGCCCTTCCCGCAGATAGCGCCTGGCATCGTCTTCATTGCGGACATTTTTGTCACCGATAAAGCGCAGAAAAGATGGCTGGTTCAACAACTCGATCAGAAATGCGCTGTCGGCAGCTGACAATCGACTCAGGGTCAGACGTTCAGTTTGTAGCAATACGGTGTGCGTCATACCGATCTCTTCGCCTCGGTTTGCATCAGCTGCCACAATGCTTCGACATGCGAACGCTCGGTCGGCAGCGCACCGATGGAAACCCGCACCATCCAGCGGCCATCGAGTTGCGATGGCGTCAGATAAGCGCGACCGGACGCATTGATGCGATTGACCCAGGCCAGGGTATGCTGATCGAGCGCCTCGCCAGCAAGCCCTGCGGGTTCGTGCCGAACACAGAGAGTTTGCAGCGGTACCGGTGCCAGTATCTTCCAATCGGGTGTTAGGTCGATTTGCTCGGCCAGCCATTTGGCGTTGGCCAAATCGCGGCGCAGGCGCGCCTGCAAACCTTCTACGCCCTGCTCCCGCAGCAGGAACCACAATTTCAAGGCCCGGAATCGGCGACCGAGCGGGATGCCCCAGTCGCGATAGTTTTTGGCACTGCCATCGGCGGCCGTTTGCAGGTAGCTGGGGTTGGATGACATCACCCGAATGAGATGCTGCGGATCGCGCACGTAATAGGTCGAGCAATCGAACGCCACACCCAGCCACTTGTGCGGATTGAGCACCAGCGAGTCGGCCCGCTCGATGCCTGCAAACAGCGGTCGGCACTCCGGCAGGATCATTGCCGAGCCGGCCAGCGCGGCGTCGACATGCAGCCACAAGCCGTATTGCTCGGCCAGCGTTGCGATGGCTTCGAGCGGATCAATCGCGGTGGTGCCTGTGGTGCCGATGCTGGCAATGATCGCGCAGGGTTGCAGGCCCTTGTCGATGTCATGCTGAATGGCCTGCGCCAACGCAGCCGGGTTGATGGCGTAATGGTGATCGGTTTCGATCAGCCGCATGTGCTGTTTGCCGAACCCGGCCAACAACACCGCTTTGTGTACCGAACTGTGCGCCTGTGCCGAGGTGTACACCACCAGCGGTTTGTGTACCTGCTGCAAACCGCAGCGAGTGGCCGCGTAATCACTGCTGCGCTCGCGGGCACTGAGCAGTGCCACCAAGGTCGAGGTGGACGCCGTGCCCTGAATCACACCCTGCCAGGCGCTCGACAGACCGAGCATCTGACGCAGCCAGTCGGTGGCGACTTCTTCGATTTCGGTGAGCGCCGGACTCGACTGCCAGTTCAGACCAAGCTGGCCAAGGCCGGTTGACACCAGATCGGCCAGCACCGTACTGAGTTCGCCATTTGACGGAAAGTACCCGAAAAATGACGGATGCAAAAAATGCGAACAATGCGCCGGGATCAACCGGTTCAGATCGGCCAGTACGCTATCGAATGACTCGGCCTGTTGCGGTGGCGTTTTTGGCAACTGGGCACGCAGCGCCCCCGGCTGCACTGGCGCCATCACCGGCGGCGTGCCGGCCTGAATCTGCTGCCGCTGATCTGCCAGCCAATCGATCAACTGATGGCCGTATTGTCGAAATTGCTCCGGGGTCATGCCGCAGTCACCAGATCTCATTGTGGGCGTGGCCTGAGCTTACGGCGTTTGCTGGATACTGCCAACGGGATCGACGGCGTCCGATGAATGCTTATGCAGCGCTGGTGTTAGCTGGTTGCCGATGGCAGGCGTAGGATCGTCGCGCCAACCGGCCAGCCGCGGGAGAGGGTGCATGCAGGTACCAGCCAACGCCAGAGCGGTGCATGACTCGCACCGACCGCACGTCATGATTATTGGTGGCGGCTTTGCCGGATTGTCGGCAGCCAAGGCGCTGGCGAACGCGCCTGTTCGGGTGACATTGCTCGACCGTCGCAATCACCATCTGTTTCAACCGCTGCTGTATCAGGTGGCCATGGCCGCGCTGAACCCCAGCGATGTGGCCTACCCGATTCGGGCGATCTTGCGCAGGCAGGCCAATACCCAAGTGCTGCTCGCCGAAGCGCGCCACATCGATCTGGCGCAGCGACGCATTACGCTCGATAACGGCGCAATGACTTACGATTATCTGATTGTCGCCAGCGGTGCCAGTCACTCGTATTTTGGCAATGACCAGTGGGCAAAATTTGCCCCCGGCCTCAAATCCATTGACGATGCGCTCGACATTCGGCGACGAGTGTTCATTGCTTATGAAGCGGCGGAACGCGAACAGGATGTGGCTGAACAGCGCGCCTGGCAAACCTTTGTGGTCATTGGCGGCGGGCCGACTGGTGTCGAGCTTGCCGGGGCGCTCGCCGAGATCGGCCGGCACACGCTGAAGCATGATTTTCGCCACGCGGATCCGCGCGCTGTGCGCGTGGTGCTGGTGGAGGGGCGTGAGCGTTTGCTGTCGGCTTTCGATGAAAATTTGTCGACGGACGCCGAACGGGCGCTCGGTAAACTTGGCGTGGAAGTGCGCACCCAACAGCGGGTGACAGCGGTGACCGAACGAGCCGTCACGTTCGGCGATGGCGAAACGTTGCCAGCGCGAACCGTGTTGTGGGCGGCGGGGGTGCAGGCATCGAGTTTGGTCGCCAGCCTTGATGCCAGCCATGATCGGGCCGGACGGGTGGAGGTGCAGCCCGATCTCAGTTTACCGGGCCATCCGGAAGTGTTCGTGGTGGGTGACACCGCCCGAATGTTCAGCGCTGGCAAAGAGGTACCGGGCATGGCGCAAGCGGCCAGTCAGTCCGGCCGCCATGCGGCGCGCCAGATTGCCGCAGAAGTGCGCGGCGAACGGAACGCTCGCTCACCGTTTCGCTATCGCAATCTCGGCGCGATGGCGACCATCGGCCGCGCCTCGGCCATTGCCGAAATCGGCTGGTGGAAACAGAGTGGATTCTTCGCCTGGCTGTTCTGGTGGGCGCTGCACATTTACGGCTTGATTGGCTTTCGCAGCCGGCTCAGTGCGTTTCTGAACTGGGGCTGGCACTGGCTGACATTCCAGCGCGGTGCCCGACTGATTACTGGCGAGCGGCCGGAATTGCCGGAGATTTCAGAGAAAGGACACTGACCCGCCCAAGCAGTCATCGCGTGCAAAGCACTGCCGGTCACGCAAACATCGGTCGCGGTCAGGGCGCGCTGCCCGGCCGAACCTGCGCCAGCAGGTGATTCAACGCGGCACGCAGCTCGTCGTCCGTGCAATCGCCGCAGGTTCCGCGTGCCGGCATGGCCAGCTTGCCTTGCTGCAGGGACTGCCAGAGCACCGCGTCTCCGGCCGCAAGGCGAGTCTGCCAGGCCGCGACGTCATCGAGCTTGGGTGCGTTGTAGAGGCCACGGCCATGGCAGGTCAGGCAGTACTGATTGACGATCTGCTCGCCACTGCGCTGGCCGGCAACGGCAGCTGCACTCGGCGTTGCCCGCTTGTCGGCAGTGCCTGAGTCTGCAGAATCCGTGTTTGCGGATGCTGTTTCTGCAGAAACCGTCTCTGCAGAATCCGGCGCATCCGACTCGGCGCAGGCCGTCAGCAGCACAACGACCAGGCCGGCGAAAAGTGGCCACAACCCGTAACGCATGGATGTCCCCTGCTTTACCGCAACGCGGATGTCCGGTTGAGCCGGCCAGCCGAACCTGTCCTGCAGAAATGACGGCCAGCAAAAAGGGCTGCCGCGCAGCCCTTTCTGGCAATCAATCTGGACCCAGGGCCGTTACCGGTCCTTATTTGGAACCATCGACCATGTAAGCCAACACGGCTTTCAGCTCGTCTTCCGAGCAGTCCATGCACATGCCTTTCGGCGGCATGGCGTTCTTGCCGTTGTTAAGGCTGGTCCAGAGCACATCGGCGCCCTGCTTGATGCGCGGTGCCCAGGCAGCCTTGTCGGCAAACTTGGGCGCACCGGCCACACCGGCGCCATGGCAGGCCGCGCAAGCCGTGTTATAGACCTGCTCGCCCGAGCGCGGACCGGTGCTGGCCGTGACCGCCGGTGCCGGATTCGGAATCTCATCGCCTTCGGCGTACACTTTACCTACCGGGGCCGTCCGCTCGCGTTGCGAGGCTTCCGAGCGCCAGCTTTTGCTGGCCTGTTCCGACGACATCGCCTGAACTGTGAACCCTGACAGCATTGCGACCGTAGCAATCACGGTCATTTGGCGCAGCAAACTCATGCCCAACCTCGTTCCAGCCTGAGCTCCGGTACCGCCCGGAGCAATGGCCGCGAAGTATAGCGGAAGCCCCTGCCCGGATGAAGGTTTTGGCCAAACAGGCTGGCAGGTTCGGTCTGACAGGACCGGCGACCAGCAAATGGGGCCTCTTGAGGCCCCGCTGGCCGACCGCCTGACCCAGTAATTGGTTCCGTGCGTTTACAAACAGATACGTTTGGCACGAACGCCGCAATAGTGAAGTCCCGACAATGGCGCCATCCAAATAGGGATACGTTTTTCTTTTTCTGACGGGGAAGCCCACCATGATGCGTCGAACCCACCTGCACCGCACGCTGCTCGCAGCCAGCGTTGTTCTTGGCCTTGCCACCCTTGCCGGCTGCGGCCAGCCGGGCGAGCCGGAGGCCAGCGCCGAGGCAGCGGTCCAGAACGTCCTGCTTAACCCGGCCGACCTGTTTTCGGTTGAAAGCGGCGAATTCGCCAGCGGCCCGGTGATTTCTGGCTCGCTGCAGCCCGAGCGCCAGGCCGACCTGCGCGCCGAAGTCTCCGCCATTGTGCTGCAGGTGTTCAAACACAACGGCGACAAGGTCCAGAAGGGTGATCTGCTGGTCCGCCTCGACGACACCTCGCTGCGGGAAAACCTGGCATCGGCACACGAAGCCGAGCGCGCCTCGCAGCAGGCCTTTGATCAGGCCGCCCGCCAGTTTGACCGGCTGAAGACCTTGTCCTCCTCCGGCGCGGTCTCCACCCAGAATCTGGAAGATGCCGAAATCCGCCGCAACAACGCCCAGAGCGATCTCGCTGCTGCCAAAGCACGCGTGGTGCAGGCGCGCCAGCAAATGGACAAAACCGAAGTGCGGGCACCGTTTGCCGGCATCGTCAGTGAACGCGCGGTGTCCAACGGCGATACCGCCCAGGTCGGCAAGGCACTGCTGAAAGTCATCGACCCGAGCAGCTTGCGCTTCGAAGGTTTCATTGCTGCGGACCAAATCAGTCAGGTGCAGGTGGGCAATGCCGTGCTGTTCAACGTCAATGGTTACGGCAACCAGCAGTTCACCGGCGCGGTGGAGCGGGTCAGCCCGATGGCCAACAGCGCGACCCGCCAGGTTCAGGTATCGGTTCGCATTCAGGGCAACAACAGCGCGATGGTGGCTGGCCTGTTTGCTGAAGGTCGGGTTCAGACCACCAGCCACGCGGGTCTGATGGTGCCGGAATCGGCGCTGATCCGTGATGGTGACCATGTCTACATCTGGAAAGTCCAGGACAAGAAGTTGCACAAGACGCCAATTCAACTGGGCAGCCGCGATGAACGCCGTGGTGATTTCGAAGTGAAGTCCGGCTTGGTGACAGGCGATCAAATCTTGCGTCACCCGAAAGGCGCACTTGCCGAGGGCCTGTCGGTTGAAATGGAAAGCACCGCTATCGCCAAGGCCGGAGGCTAAGTCATGTTTCTGTCCGATTTCAGTATCAAACGGCCGACCGTGACGGTGGTTATCACCGTCGCGCTGATGTTTCTCGGCTGGTTGGCGCTGTCGAAACTGCGTGTCAACCAGAACCCCGACGTCGAAATGCCGATGTTGTTCGTCAATATTCCGTATCCGGGCGCATCGCCGGAGACAGTCGAGCGGGAGATCATCGACCGCATCGAAAAGCAGATGCAAAGCATTTCCGGCGTTTATGAACTGCGCGCCAATGCCAACGAAGGTTCGGGCAATTTCCAGATCCGGTTCAACTTCGACAAGAACATGATCGAAGCGGCTGAGGAAGTGCGTAACGCCATTGCCGCTGTGCGCTACAAACTGCCGACCGAAATGCGTGAACCGCAAATTCGCAAGGCCGACCCGAGCACCCAACCGGTGCTGGAAATTTCGCTGGGGTCATCAACCCAGTCGCACCTGGAAATTTCCCGACTGGCCGAAGACAAGATCGCTGAAGAACTGCGCACCATCAATGGCGTTGCCATCGTCAATGTCAACGGCGCGTTGCAGCGCGAGCTGAGTGTGTTGCTGCGCAGTGAAAAGCTGCGCGAGCATAACGTCTCGGTCATGGAAGTGTTGGCGGCTCTGCGCAACCAGAACATGACCGCGCCGGTCGGCAAGATCAAAGGCGAGATGGAAGAACAAAGCATCCGCCTGATCGGTCGCATCATCAACCCGGACGAATTCAACCAGATTGTGGTCAAGCGCCGAGGCGATGAGCAGGTGCGGTTGGGCGATCTGGCCGAGATTTCCGATGGCTATGCCGAGCCGACCTCGTATTCGATTCACAACGGTCGCCCGGACGTCGGCATCAGTGTGATCCGAGCTCGCGAAGCCAGCGCCGTGTCGGTTGCCAATGACGTCCGCAACAAAATCGACGAAATTCGCAAAACACTGCCTGCGGGCACAGAACTGAACATCACCCAGGATGGCGGTGAAGACGCACAAAACAGTCTTAACAACGTCATCGAAGCCCTCGTGCTGGGTGCCGGCCTGACCATTCTGGTGGTGTACGCCTTTTTGAACAGCTGGCGATCAACCCTGATCACTTCGCTGGCGCTGCCAACCTCGGTGCTGACTGCCTTCATTGCGGTCTGGGCGTGCGGTTTCACGCTGAATTTCATGACCCTGCTGGGCTTGTCGCTGGCCATCGGCGTGCTCATCGACGATGCCATCGTGGTGCGGGAGAACATCGTCCGGCACATGGAAATGGGCAAGGACAAATTGACTGCTGCCCGTGAAGGCACCAAGGAAATCGGTCTTGCCGTCGCCGCCACCACGTTCTCGATCATTGCCGTGTTCATTCCGGTAGCGTTCATGCCCGGTGTGGCAGGTGAATGGTTCCGGCCATTTGCCCTGACCGTCGCGGCGTCGGTGCTGGTATCGCTGTTTATTTCGTTCTCACTGGACCCGATGATGTCGGCGTACTGGGGTGACCCGGTCGGCTATCACAAGGAACAGAAGACCGGGATCAGTCGCTGGTTGCAAGGTTTCAACCACTGGTTTGATCATCAGGCCGAGCGTTACAGCAAAGTGATCAAATGGGCACTTGGCCATCGCTGGTCGATGACCCTCATTGCTGTGCTGACACTGGTGGGCGCCATTGTTCTGCAGGTGACCAAAGGCGGCATGAGCTTCATGCCACCGTCAGATTTCGGCATGATTTCAATCAACCTGCGGACGCCGTCCGGTACCAGTCTTGAGTATGCGCGCCTGAAAATGGAACAGGCCGGTCGCATTGCCGAAGAACTGCCGGAAACCGAATCGACCGATGGCTATGTCAATGCCAGTGGCGGCAACCTGTATATCGACATTGGCGATCGCCGCGAGCGTGAGCGCAATGCGCGCGAAATTGCCGCGGATTTGCGTGTCCGCCTGAACAAGCTGGTCGGCGCGGAATACGCGGTACAGGACAACCTGGCCAATGGCGGTGGCAAGCCGGTCTATATCCAGTTCTACGGCCCGGATTCGCGCAAGCTGATGGAAATCACCAACGACTTCATGGATCAGTTGCGGTCCGTGCCGGGCGCGGTAGACATCAGTCTGAGCGAACAGGACCCGAAGCCGGAACTGCAAATTGAAATGAATCGCGGCCTGGCCAACAGCCTCGGCATCTCCATCAACGATGCCGCGCAAGCCTTGCGCGTCGCGTTTGCTGGTGTCGAAGTCGGCGACTGGGTTGACCCCAGCGGTGAAACCCGCGACGTGCAGGTTCGCCTGCACCCGGAAGATCGCCGTACCGCGCAGGATCTGGAGCGCTTGTCATTGGTGCCGGGTGCCGGCAACTCGGTGCTGCCCCTGGAACATATCGCCACTATCACGATGGGCAAAGGCCCGTCGCAGATCCGCCATATGGATGGCAAGCGCATGGTGGCGGTGCAAGCCAACGTGCAGGGTCGTTCGCAGGGTGAGGTGATTGCCGACGCGATGAAGTTGGCCAAGAAGATCGACTTCCCGGATGGCTTCGGCATCCAGCTTGGCGGCGCCGGCCGGGATCAGAACGAAGTGTTTTCGGCGATGATGATTGCCTTGCTGATGGGCGTCGCGCTGATGTACCTGATTCTGGTCATCCAGTTTGGCTCCTTCCTTGCCCCGATCGCGATCATGCTCAGCCTGCCGCTCAGTCTGATCGGTGTCGTGGTCAGCCTGATTGTGGCGCAGAACACCATCAATCTGATGTCGTTGATTGGCGTGATCATGTTGATGGGGCTGGTCGCCAAGAACGCGATTCTGCTGCTCGATTGCGCCCGCAAGAAGGAAGCTGAGGGGTTCGATCGGGAAGAAGCATTGATGGCGGCAGGTCGCGAGCGGCTGCGTCCCATCCTGATGACCACGTTTGCACTGATAGCAGGCATGATGCCGGTGGCAATCGGCATGGGCGAAGGTGGCGAGTTCTACCAGCCACTGGCCATCGCAATCATTGGTGGCACCATCACCTCAACCATTCTGACCTTGCTGGTGGTGCCGACGTTCTACGACTCGATTGAAATCGCCGCAGATCGCGCCTTGGCAAAGTTCCATCGCTATGCCGAACGTTGGGGTGCCGGTGGCGCTGCAGTGCTGATTTTCTTCGAATCAATACTGACGCTGGTTGGCATTCGCGCGCTGTACCGGTTGTTTGCTCGCCTGCTGGGCTTCAACAAGCGCCGAGCAACGCTGCCAAACCAGCCGGCAATCGAACGCAGCTGATAGCCGTCAGGCAAACAAAAAGCCGCCCTCCGGGGCGGCTTTTTTGTTTCGCCTCGGTGCGGGCAAACTTCCGATCAGCAGGTGCGTACCAACGTTCCGGGTTCATTGCCGGCGGTAATACCTACCTGTTCAGCCCGCTGGCCAGTCAAAGGCGAGCCTGACGGTTCTTGCGTAGCCAGGAATCGATGCGGGTCTGGTTGAACGTGAACAGCCCGAGCCGGGCCCTATCGCCTGCCGCTCAAAAAACAGCCTCAGGCACGACCTAAATGGCAGACCCCGCAGCCAAAGTTCTATCCCGCGCATGGACTGCTCCACGGCTTGCCGCTATCATGGCGACCCCGCGCCGGCCCCCAAAGGCCAGTCGGGCGGTATCACTCCCTCGTGGAGGGGTACTGTGGCAGTGATACCTCGCCTTCGGGCGACAGGTCACTGCGCCCTAATCGCATTGACGATTAGCCAGTTTTGCGCCCGTAGCTCAGTTGGATAGAGTACAGCCCTCCGAAGGCTGGGGTCGGACGTTCGAATCGTCTCGGGCGCGCCAAAATAAAAAAGCCACCCTCGCGGTGGCTTTTTTATTTTGGTGTGTCCCGAGCGTGAAAACGTCCTCCGTTCGACAAAACGGCAGGACTGCCGTTTTGCACAGCGGAGCTGCCCGCAGGGCGAGCGCCATGGATGGCGCGAGTGCATCGTCTCGGGCTCCCACCTGATCAGTCACCTACCTTCGACCGTGGCTTTTTTATTTTGGTGTGTCCCGAGCGTGAAAACGTCCTCCGTTCGACAAAACGGCAGGACTGCCGTTTTGCACAGCGGAGTTGCCCGCAGGGCGAGCGCCATGGATGGCGCGAGTGCATCGTCTCGGGCTTTCACCTGATCAGCCAACTACCCTCGACCGTGGCTTTTTATTTTGGCACGCCCGAGCGTGAGAACGTCCTCCATTCGACAAAACGGCAGGACTGCCGTTTTGCACAGCGGAGCTGCCCGCAGGGCGAG
>JAYSCY010000009.1:0-97599 GCA_041914645.1 Permianibacter sp. | reverse complement strand
TTCGACAAAACGGCAGGACTGCCGTTTTGCACAGCGGAGCTGCCCGCAGGGCGAGCGCCATGGATGGCGCGAGTGCATCGTCTCGGACTTTCACCTGATCAAGCCAGCGACCTACAGCCGTGGCTATTCTAATTTTGGGCGTGCCTTGAGCGTGCAACCTCCTCCGCTCAGCAAAACGGCCGTTTTTCTAAGCGTTGCGAAGCTCGCGACGGTCAGCGCTGCCACACCAAAAAAAACGGCCGGAATAAACCGGCCGAATATGACTGAAGGCAAATCCGATGAAGGCAATTCATCAGATGCCGTCATTCTGCCTGCCGCATGGGCGCAATCGCTGCGCCCCAAAACACGAAACAGTACCGCATTCCGCGGTGCCGCTTCAGCGATCAAAACACCGCAGCATGACGCGGGCACCACCGAGTGACGTCGAACGGCCAAGCAGCAAATCGCCACCATGCCAGAGGCAGATCTTTTTGACGATGGCAAGGCCAAGGCCATAGCCCGCCTGCTGACCATCGGCGACAAATGCTTCAGTCAAGCCTTCGGTATCAGTTTGCCGCATACCCGGGCCGTCATCCTCCACCGCCAGCACCGGCCGGCCCTGCTCCATTTGCCAGGCAATGCGGATCTGGCTATTGGCATAACGCAGGGCATTGTCGATCAGGTTCTGCAATGCACGCTGCAAGCAGATGGGATCGAACTGCACGGTCACGGCGGCCGGGATATCCATCTGGAATTTGACCGACTGATGCTGATAGCGGCTGACCACTCCCACGACAAAACCGGCCAGCCCAATTGTCTGGATCTGCAGCTTCGGCACGGCGTGTTCGAACTGGGCATACTGCAGCATCTCGTCAACCAGTTGTTCGATTGCCAGCAAGTCCGCTTGAATGCCCTTGTGCAGCGGCGCACTGGTATCAATCGGCAACATCGCCAACGCAAACCGGATTCTGGCCAGCGGCGTTCGAATATCGTGAGATACGGCATTGGCGATGTCGCGTTGCAGCGCCATCAATTCGGCAGTGTGCCGACGCAAATCACGGAGCGCGGTCGCCACCGGGGTCAGCGCGCTGCGCTGCTGCACCGGTACCACTAAATCAGCAGTCGGCAATCCAAGTTGCTGCACCGATTGCCGAAGTTTATCGATGTCGCGGATCAGCGGCTTCAGCCAGAGAAACACCACCAAGGCCACGGTGCCGTAGTAGGCCAGCAGCCAGTACCAGTGGCGGTGGTCGGTTACATCCGCCGGTATCGGCAGCATCAGCACCTGATCATTGTCGGCATGCAAGCCATAGAAGAAGCGGCGGTCGCTATCGTCTTGCAGAATCAAGCTGCGGTCGATCTGCAGTTGCTGCCAGTTCTCATCCGGCCAAGCCAGCTCATGCCTGCGAATCCAGACGGCACCTGCCGGCAAGGTCGCGGTTTCAGCTGTGGAAAGGTGCTGCCACAGTTGCTGTGTCAGCTGAAGTTCACTGCGATTGTCCGCATGAAAACGGCTATACAGAAAATCGAGTCCGATGGCGCCAATGAGCAGCGACAGAAACAACGCCAGGTAGAGTCGCAAAAACAAATATCGCATCGTGCACGCCAGACCGTCAGCAACGGTCGTCTGGTTATTGCCAGGCGTCCGGAACAAACATGTAACCGGCACCCCAAATGGTCAGAATGCGGGTTGGCTCATCCGGATTGTCACCGAGCTTGCGCCGCAACTGGCAGATACGGCCATCAATCGCCCGATCGACACCACCATAGGGGCGATGCAACAGCTGCTCGTAGAGCGACTCCCGCGTCACCAGCTTGCCCGCCTGCTCGATTAACACCTGCAGCAATTCAAACTCACCATTGGTCAGGTGAACGGGCTGCTGATTGAGCTGCACCTGCCGGTTGGCCGCATTGAAGCGCAACTGACCAAACTCGCACGGACCCGTTGTCTTGCCGGTGTTCGTTATCGCCTGCAAGCGCTGTTGGCGGTTCAGGTGAGCGCGAATACGCGCCAGCAGCAGCATTGGCTCAATCGGTTTGCACAGGTAGTCGTCTGCACCGAGCTCCAGGCCATGCACATGATCGAGCTCGTCCCGGCGCGCAGTCAACATCAGAATGGGGCCGGTAAATACCTGACGAATACTGCGGCACACTTCGAAGCCGTTTTTGCCCGGCAGGTTGACATCAAGCAATACCAGTGCAATCGCTTGCCGGCGCAAACAAGCCAGCACCTCTGCACCATTGCTCAACCAGATGGGGTTGTAATCATGCTGCAGCAGATAGGACGTCACCAACTCGGCAAGCTTGGCATCGTCCTCTACCAGCAGAATATTGGTGGCATCACTGGCGTCCACAGTCACACTGTTCAAAAGATGCTCCACGGATGCTGATAGCGACGGCGCTGCTTCACGGCTGCCGCCGCCAACACAACAATTTCTGCGCTGCCGAGGGTGACGCCAGAGGTCTCACCCAGCAAGTCAAAGTAGGTGGTTTGCCGGATGCTGATCGGCACTACCCGTTCGCCCCGCTCACGCTGGTCGCAGAACAGCGGCTCGCTGGCACCACGCTGCCAGAAACAAAATGCTTCGGCGGTTTCCATGCCCCAGCGCACCAGAATCTGGCGGACACAAATCGGCTCATCGCGCGCCGGAATGCAACTGCGCGGCAGCACCACCAACTCTACCGCCGATGCTTCTGCCGCCAACGAAGGCAGCAACAGCCAAAGACTCATCAGCATTCCGCCGATGCGATACGGCATGCGCAATGCTTTGCCGTCAGAACGCATAGTCGATGCCGATGAAGGTGGCTGTGAACCAGTCTTCGACCACCAATGGGCTGATTCGAATGGATTCATCCGGCTTTTGCACCGCTGTCAGCAACAGCAGTGACACCGACTCGGTCAACTCATAGCTCGCGTTGAAGCTGGCATACGGGCTCCACGAAGCCCCGGGAGCATAGTGATACCAAAATTGCCAGGTATCGGCTTCGCTTACACCGTAGTAGTAGTTGGCGAGTTTGGCATCGCGGTAAACGGCACCAACACTGGTGTAGAGGCTGACCCGGCCCGACTGCCAGGTATGCTTGCCGCTGACCCAGATTTCATAGCCATCGTGGCCGACCGAAATGTCGCTGCCGGCTTTCACTTGCCACTGCCACGGTCCGGAAAATGCGCTGTACTCGATGCCACCCAGATAGGTCAGCTTGCGTTCGTTCAGAGGCTCTTCCGGCCCCCAATATTCATCAATCGGTATGAACGGCTGGAACGGCCGGGTCAACACGGCTTTGGCGCTGCCCGATTCCGCAAAATAAAAGTAGTCGAGATTGGGCGTGGCGATCAGATTTACGCGCTGCGTGGGGGTTTCCCAGAGGGTGTAACCAAAGGTCCCGGTCTCCAGAAAGAATTTGTCGGCGTAGAAGCTGAATCGGAACAACATCGGCAAGCGCAGATCATCACCGCCAGCAATGGGATTGGGGATGTGGCTGTAACCGAGCTCGATGCCGAACTCCCATTCACCCACTGCGATGCAATCCGGCTCACAGGCGCTTTCGGACTCGGCCCGCACGTCCATGACCGGGCCCGTCACAACAAGCGTCAGCAGCACGAACAGGGTTCGCTTGAACCGGCAAGCAAACGTCGCCACGACTGTTCGCAGTTGCGGGCAACGCCGGGCGTCAGCTGCGGGACTGTCAAACCACTTAAGCAACATTGACAACATCGTCCAAAATTTCACCAATCACCTGGCCAACCTGCACGCCCTTCCAACTGTGGCCGGCGATTTTCCAGCGGCCAAATGATAGCCGCTACCGAAAGCCGAACTTAGCACGGCTTCGCCCACGTCTCGTCGCTTTCCTTACAAATCCGTACAGATTCCGGACAACCCCGGACAGCACCCCTCTGACGGCCTTCATAGGCTAAGCGGTCGGCATTAGCCGGCACCGGTTAGGTCAGCCACTGGAGTGGTTCGTTGGTGGAACGGCTGTCCGAACCGACAACAACAACAGGAGACAGCAATGAAACTCAGGCAGGTTGTAATTGCCATCACGGCGGCGGGGTACTTTGCCAGTGCCAGCGCCGGCGTGGTGGATTGGTTGCTCGGTAACGACACACCGGCACCCGCGAGCCGCTTCAGCGCCCCGAAGCTGGATGATGATGCGCCAAGCGCAGAACAACAACAGAAACGGCAGCAGAAGCTGCTCGAACAGTTGCAACGCCGCTACGGCAGCGATGCGGTCCTGAACCGCGCCAACGTTCATCGTGACCGCAACGCCAAAGTCCCGTTTGTTCGCGACAACAAACTCGGAAACGGCGAGTACAGCTGGATTATCCAGCTGAGTGACGCACCGGTTGCCAGCTACAAGGGCGGTGTCAGCGGCTACGCTGCCGTTGCCAGCCAAAAAGCTGGCAGCAAGGTCAATCTGAAATCCGGCGCAGCCAAACAGTACGCCAGTTATCTGAGCAGCCAGCAGGCAAAGGTGCTGAACGCCGCGCGCAGCATCAAGGCCAATGCGGCACCGTTTCACTATTACAAGAACGCCTTCAACGGCATGGCGATGCAGTTGACCCAGGCGCAAGCCGAAGCCGTGGCCCAATTGCCGGGCGTTCGCAACGTCACCCGCGCCAAAATGTTGCAACTCAACACCGATGTCGGTCCGCAACATATCGGCGCCGGTCCGGTCTGGGACGGCACCGGTGCCGGCGTCACCGCCGCCAATCTCGGTGAAGGCATCATTGCCGGCATTCTTGATACCGGCATCAACAGCGATCACCCGTCGTTTGCGGCTATTGGCGGTGATGGCTATGAGCACGTCAATCCCTTTGGCGCTGGCGTTTACAAAGGCGATTGCGCCAAGCCGGAGTTTGCTGCGCTTTGTAACGACAAGCTGATCGGCATCCATTCCTATCCGGAAATCACCAATGCCTACAAGGATTGGGAGTTGCTGGACCCGAACACCAACGCGCCGAAGCGGCCAGCAAACGGTGAGGACTATCACGGTCACGGTTCGCACACAGCCAGCACCGTTGCCGGCAACGTGTTGAATTCGGTTCCGCTGATTTGGCCAACGCTCGGTGAAACCGGCGACGGCTTTGCCGTGGCGCACAACTTCGACCGCATCTCCGGTGTGGCGCCGCACGCCAATATCATTTCCTATCAGGTTTGCCACTACGGCAATCAAGGCGACAAGTTTGCCGGCTGTCCGGAAAGCGCCACCTTGAAAGCCATCGACGATGCCATTGCCGATGGCGTCGATGTGATCAACTACTCGATCGGCGGCAGTGAAAACAATCCGTGGACCAGCCCAACTGAATTGGCATTTTTGGCCGCGCGCGAAGCCGGTATCAGCGTCGCTGCATCAGCAGGCAATTCCGGTAGTTTTGGCGGTGATCATGCCTCGCCTTGGCTGGCGTCGATTGCCGCGACCACTCATGGCCGCAGCATCGACATTGCCACCAAAAAACTGACCGGATTCGCCGGCGGCGACACCCCACCAGGCTGGGACTTGTCCGGCAACAGCCTCAGTGGTGGCATCACGGCCCCCGTTGTTGCAGCGGCTAACTTCGACAACCCGAATTCCGCCGAAGCCGATGACCTCTGTGAGCAACCCTATCCGGCCGGTACCTTCACCGGTGAGATCGTCGTCTGCCGTCGCGGCATCAATGCCCGGGTGGAAAAGGGTGCCAACGTATTGGCCGGTGGTGCCGGCGGCATGGTGCTGTATGACGACCCGAATGCTTCGCCCGATACGCCACTGGTATACGACATCGGTCACGATCCGCATGTACTGCCGGCGATTCACGTCGACAGCTACAGCGGCCAGACCATCATTGACTGGCTGGCCGCCGGTAGTGGTCATCAGGCCACCATTACCGATGCCAATCTGACAGTGGCCAATGATCCGGCCAATGCCGATCAGGTTGCCGAATTTTCTTCGCGTGGCCCGTCGCAAACGGTCAACAATGTGATGTTCCCGCACGTTGGCGGCCCCGGTGTCGATGTCTACGCCGCCTACGCCGATGAGCACCCGTTCTCGACTACACCAGTCTCCGGTGATTACACCGTGATGAGCGGCACCTCGATGGCCTCGCCACACGTTGCCGGTGCAATGGTCCTCGTACGCAACAGCCAGCCGGGCTGGACTGCAGCGGAAGTGCAGTCGGCATTGATGTTGACCGCCGTACCGGCACGCTTGCCGACCTTGTGGGGCGCACCACCGCCGGCCAGCTATTTCGACGCCGGTT
The DNA here is from genome assembly GCA_041914645.1 of Permianibacter sp. GTDB lineage: Bacteria > Pseudomonadota > Gammaproteobacteria > Enterobacterales > Permianibacteraceae > Permianibacter. Next base: position 91,382 of record JAYSCY010000009.1, on the reverse strand, counting down.
CGGGTGTGGTTCGGGTTGATCAGGCAATCAACGCCAGCTTGATCATGGATGAAACACCGGGCAATTTCCGCGCTGCCAATCCACTTGAAGGCGGCAATGTCAGCAACCTGAACCTGCCGTTCCTGGTCAATCGCGAATGCCGCGATCGCTGCACCTGGGTCCGCACGTTTAAAGCGACCCGTGACGGCAGCTGGACCGTCAATGCCGAAGACGTCACCACGCTTGGGGCGCCGATGCTGCGGTTGGAAGCCAGCCCGGCCAGCTTCTCGCTGCGGGCGGGGGAAACCCAGAAGATCATGGTTCGCGCAGTGACGGATGATGTCAGTGTCACCGGCAGCAACGGTCCTTTTGACTCGTCCACGGAAGATCGGTTTGGCCGCGTCATGCTGACCCCGTCCGACAACTCGCCAACACTGAAATTGCCGGTGATAGTACGTTGGGGCTCCGGCGGACTACCAAACGAAATCAGCGCCGACGCTCACCGCACGACAGGTCGCAATATCGCCCAACCGGTCATGCTGCCGGAATTCAGCCAGTTGACCACTCGTCAATATGGTCTGGTCAAGGCCAACCAGCACACCGTGCACCTCAGCATGCCGCAGTTTTACGCGGATGATGGTGGCGAAGCGCTGGCCAATGATCCGGGTCGTCACGTTCAGCTAATCGATGTGCCGGCAGGTACCAAGCGTCTGGTCGTCGATGTCTACCCGAACCCAGTGGTGCAAGGTGCCGTTGCTTCACTCGATATGGGCCGTGATCTGAATGACAACGGTCTGGTTGAGTGGGATCAAGAGGCGATCTGCTACTCGGTCTGGATGATGCGAAATTTCTGCTCCATCAATAATCCGGAACCGGGTCGCTATTGGATCGTGGTCAGCAACGAGAAGTGGGTCAACACCTGGGCCGGTGAAGTGGATACCGCCGACCCCATCGCGTTTGCCTGGGCCGTTGTTGGTGAGAATGATGCCGACAACCTTACCGTGCTTGCCCCGTCCAGCAGCGACGGCCGTGCGCCGGTTGAACTCGCCGTGCAATGGGATCTGCCGACGCTGGCTCAGGGCGAGTTGTATTACGGTGCCTTCGATGTCGGCGTCGATGCCAACAATGCCGGCAACCTCGGCACGGTCGGCGTACGCGTTGAACATATCGGACCGGATGTGAGCTTCACCGCCAGCAAACAGGGCGCAAAAGTTGGCGATGTGGTCGACTACACCGTACAGCTGGATCCCAACCTGTTTGGTCAGGACCGCGATTTCGCGCTGAAGGTGAATCTGCCGAACGGTCTGAAACTGATGCCGGGCAGCGCCAAACTGGTTGGCAACAATCAGGGCGGCAATGCACTCAGCAGCACGGATCAAACCGTCAGCGTAACTGGTGTGCAGGAAGCAACTCGCAACACCGGCCGTGAATACCTGTTCACCACCAGTGACAACGATCCGAACTGCCGCATTCCGGGCGCTGACGATGGCCTGTATTTGGATCTGCGCGTCTTTGGCTTTGGCCCGCTGGCCGGCATCAGTGGCCAGTCCAATAACGTCGCATTCTTTGATGCAAAGCAGTTCTGGGGTGAGGATGCCCATGTCCCGCTGTATGGGGTCAAACGCGAGCATACGCCTGGCGCCATTGGCATTTCGCCGGCCGGCTTTGTCCAGTACGACAACATGTACTCGTTCTTCCCGCTTCATTTTCCATTGGAAGAACAGTTCTACCCGGACATGTTGGTAGCGCCGTACTGGCGTGGAGATACCGGTTCGGACGGTACCTGGTTCTCTGGCGTGATGGTCGCGCGCGACAGTGAGGCTGGCCTGCAGTACTTCCAGTGGGTCGGCGTCAAAGAAGTCGAAACGCTCTGGAATGGTTTCGAAGCCGACCCGGATGCCCGCTACAACTACGAAACCGTCGTCAGTGAAAAGCTGGACTTTGAACCCGGCGCGTATGAAGTCTACTTTGCTTACAGCGACATGCAGGGTGACTACACCGAAGGCAGCGTCGGAACCCATGGCTATTACGGTCCGCGCGGTCCGTTTGGTCCTGAATTGGGTTGGATCGGCGACAGCTATGGTTATGACAACCTGAACGACAAAATCCGCAAGAATCTGGTCATCTGCGGCGACTACCAGGGACCGGAACGCAGCGCCATAACGCTGAAGTTCGCGGCCAAGGTCGGTGCAAGTGCGGTCGGCTCCACTTTGCCGGTCACGCTCAGCAGCGAATATGGCGACGCCGAAACCATTACGCTCAACAAACCGCTGACCGTGGTGGGCAACATCATCGTTGCCGGCATGCCGGATGTCAGCACCATGCAGAACGAAGCGATCGAAGATCTGACCGTGCTGTATGTCGATCAGATGCCGACCGCCAACCGGATCAGCGTTACCGGCGAACATGTCACAGCCACCATTCATGGCAATGACGCCGGTTCGACGTTCGATCTGTTGCCGGAAACCAACTGGCATGGCGACACCGAAGTCACGGTCACCGTGTATGACGCGAGCCAGCCAAACGACAAGCACAGCCAGACGTTTACCTTGTCGGTGTTGCCGGTGACGACAGCCAAACTGGCGAATGCTGCCATTTCGGTTGCCGCCGGCAGTAACGTCAATCTTGATGCGCGTCCGAGCTGGGGCCGCAGCGGCAGAGCGTTGAGCTATCAGTGGCAGCAAACCGCTGGCAGCAGCTTGCCACTGGCCGATGCCGGTGCCGCGCTGGTGGTACTGAATGCCGTACCGGCGGGCAGCTATGAGTTCACCGTCACCGTCAGCGATGGTATCAGCGATGACCGCGCCACCGTGAAGCTGACGGTCAGCGCACCGGGCTCAGCAGGTGGCAATGACAGCGGTGGCGGTGGCGGCGGTACCCCGATCGTGGTGCTCGCCGGACTACTGACCCTGCTGGCCATGCGCCGGCAACGACGGGAACATTGATACAGAACGTCAGCCATCACGCGGCTAGCAGCAACAGAACACACGCTGCCGCGTTGTAGTAGCAAAACCGAAAAACGGCGACCGCGAGGTCGCCGTTTTCATTTGCCGGGAAGTGACATCGCCGCCATCGGGGCCGGTGCCGTGTGCACCCAAGTGCGTTCGGACAGTGCGGTGTTCGACTGAGCAACGGTGCTGCTTAGCATCAGAGCCACAGCACCAGCGCCTGCACAACAAAACAAACCAGCAGAGCCATGGCAATCAGGCGGTCTTCCTGATCGAGACGGCGCTGTTGGGCGTCTGGATCGTCGCTTGGGAGCTCGAGATAGGTCGCGGACGTGGAATGGCAGCGGCCATGTTGATGCAGCGCCGGATCGTGCAGGGTCTGGACCTGCTTGGAATGGACGTACAAAGCCTGGGACCGGTGATGAAGGGCAGAGGATCGCATGGCAACACCTGACAGCAGTTCGGAGAGCCTTGACTGTGCGCCCGGTCCGGGCGCAAACGACGCCCCCGGCGACGGAAACAGGTCATGGCCAACCCCTGCGGGGCAGCGAACACGCTTTCCTGCGGCGGCTTGTGCTAGGTTTGGGTTCTACCCCTCTGGCCAGGAGCCAGTCATGCGCACCATCACTATCCAGTTCACCAACGGCGACAAGGTCAGCCTGGAGTTCCCGGATCAGGAAGTGGATCCACACCGCTGGTCACGGCTCAGTGAACGGCTGTTCAGCCAGCAGTACCTGATGTTTGAACTGTCCGGCGCCATGGTGATGTACCCGGTACAGAATATCCGCGCCATTCAGGTCTATCCGGCGCCAGAGCTGCTGCCGGATTTCTGCATTCGCGGTGCCCAGCCATCGCCCTGAGTCCGCCGATGCTTGGTGAATGCCAGGCTCAAGTCTTCAACGAGAACGGCGTGAAGTTGGTGTCGCGGTCGAACACATCTTCGTGTTCGCGTCGTTTCAGGAAGCCGACGATGACATAGGTCACCGGCGTCATCAGCGCTTCCCACAGCACCTTGATGGCGTAATTGCTGACCATCACCAACAGCAGCTGTTCGGTGCTCCAGATACCGTAGAACGCCAGCGTGTAAAACAGCAGCGAGTCGATCAGTTGGCCCGCCACCGTCGAACCGATGGTACGGACAAACAAATGCCGGCCTTCCATCCAGAGTTTGATCTTGGCCAGCACGTAGGAGTTGACGAACTCGCCGGCCCAGAACGCGATCAGTGACGCCAGCGCAATACGCCAGGTCGCGCCGAGCGCCGTTTCATAGGCGGCTTGATGCGGCCAGCCCGGCGCCGGTGGAAACGCCAGCACGATCTGGGTCATCACTGAAGCAAAAATCAACGCCGCAAAACCGGCCCAGACCACACGCCGTGCCCGCTTGTAACCGTAAACTTCCGTCAGGCAATCGCCAAAGATGTAGGAAAACGGAAAGAACAAGACGCCGGCGCCAAAGGTGATGCCGGCGACTTCAGCAATTTTGGCCGGGCCGATCAGGTTCGAGCAGAGCAGCACCGTGACAAAGCCGGCCATCACCAGATCGTAGTAGCGGTATTCGCGTTGGTTTTGCATGCTCTGGGTGGCGCTCCGGTGCCCTGTTGATTCAATTTAATGCGTTTCAATAGCATCTCGCTTGTTCAGCTTTCGCTATCGTCTTCGACCTCTTCTTCGATCTCGCCTACATCGCTGAGCATCGCATTGGCCTCGGCGGCCGGCAGTTCTTCCACTGACTTCAGCTTGCGGGTGATGGCGCGCGTGCGGGTCTCGGCGCTGTCGATGGTGTTGACCGTTTCCTGCAGTTTCTTTTTTGTCTTGGCCAGAACGTCGCCAAATTTGCCAAATTCGGTTTTGATTGCGCCAAGCACTTGCCAGACTTCGCTGGAGCGCTTTTCGATCGCCAAGGTTTTGAAACCCATCTGCAATGAGTTCAGCATCGCCGCTAGCGTGGTCGGCCCGGCCAGGGTGATCCGGTGCTCGCGCTGCAGCAGTTCGGTCAACCCGGGGCGACGCAGGGCTTCGGCGTACAGGCTTTCGGTTGGCAGATAGAGAATGGCGAAATCGGTGGTGTGTGGCGGTGCGACGTATTTGTCGCGAATGGTGCGCGCCTCGATCTTCAGGCGGTTTTCCAGCAGCTTGCCGGCTTCTTCCACGGCGACAACATCGGCGCGCTCCTGCGCGTCGACCAGCCGTTGGTAATCCTCAATCGGAAACTTGGCGTCAATCGGCAACCAGACCTGGCCATCATCTTGCCGGCCCGGCAGCTTGATGGCGTACTCGACCCGCTCGCTGGCGCGCGGTTTGGTGGCGACGTTCGACTCGTATTGTTCCGGCGCCAGAATCTGTTCGAGCAGTGCGCCAAGCTGCACTTCGCCCCAAGTGCCGCGGGTTTTGACATTGGTCAGCACCCGCTTGAGATCGCCGACGCCGGAGGCCAGCGTCTGCATCTCGCCCAAACCCTTGTGGACTTGTTCGAGCCGCTCGCTGACCAGCTTGAACGAATCGCCGAGTCGTTTTTCCAGCGTCGCCTGCAGCTTTTCATCGACGGTGGCGCGCATTTCGTCGAGTTTCTTGCCGTTGTCGGTTTGCAATGCGGTCAATTGCTGCTGGACGGTGGCACGCACCGCTTCCAGTTTCTGTTCGTTGTTCTGGCTGAGCGCTTTCAGCTGTTCGGTCAGTTCGATCCGGAACCGGTTCAGTGCCACGCTGGTTTCTTCGCGGCCGGCGCGGGCATCGTCTTGGGCTTTGCCCAGCTTTTCATCAACGGTCAGCCGCAGCGCATCGACACGCTGATTCAAATCGCTCTGGATGGTGGCCAGGCGTTGATCAAACGCCTGCAGCTGACTGTGCAATTGTTGACCAAACTGGCTGTGCTGTTCGCGCTGACCGCGCGCCATCAGATCGAGCTGGCTGGCCAGCTCCTGACGCTGGCTGGCGGCTTGCAGGCCGATTTCGCTGCGCAGTTGGGTGTCGGCATTTTCCAGCCGGCTGATTTGCTGTTGCAGCTCGCGAAACGCCGGCTGCTGGCCGAGATCGCCGGTCGGCGGCTTGAACCGCAGGCTCAGCAGCAGGCCAATCACCACCACCAAACCGAGCAACAGCGCCAACGTGATCACACCCAACTCCATGATGCCTCCAGCAAGACCCCGGTCAGTATGCCGGTAATTCTGCAGCCGGCACAGGCGCAGACCCTGCGCCCGGGACCTGCATCGAATGGCCGGCCGCCGCTACAATGGGCCGGTAACGGAGGCGCGGATGCGGCAGCGCAAAACCCAATCCTGGTTTCAGTTCAAGCAGTTCCGAATCGAGCAGGGCCAATCGGGCATGAAAGTGACCACTCATGCCTGCCTGTTTGGCGCACTGGTTCCGGTGGCAAACGCCCGCCACGTGCTCGATATCGGCGCCGGTACTGGCTTGCTGAGCCTGATGCTGGCGCAGCGCAGTCAGGCACACATCGACGCGGTCGAGCTCGATGCCGGCGCCTGCGCCGATGCCAGCCACAATTTCGCGGCCAGCCCGTGGCCGGAACGCTTGCAGCTGCATCCGTGCGCGCTGCAGCAGTTTGTGCCAGCCGCCGGGCGGCGCTACGACTGCATCGTCAGCAACCCGCCGTTTTTCAGCGCCAGTTGGCGCGCGGATGAAACCGCCCGCAATCTGGCCCGGCATGATGATGCGCTGCCACTTTCGGAGTTGCTCAACCGTGCTCGCCACTGGCTTGCCGCTGACGGCCTGATCTGGCTGCTGCTGCCCGTTGCCGCCGATGCCCGGTTGCAGGCCGCCTGTGACGGGAGCGGCCTGCAGGTGGCCGAGCAAATCGACCTGCGCAGCAAACCGGACAAGCCGGTGGACCGTCGCATTGTTGCGCTCAGCCAGACGCAACACCCCACCCGCCGGCGCGAGCTCTGCATCCACGCGCACTACCCGGCCTACAGCCACGACTGTTGGCAGTTGCTGCAGCCGTTCTACGCCTCACTGTAATTCGGACCGGAATTCGGGCTGTCGTACGGGTCTTGGTTCCGGCACGGGTTCCGGTGGCGCTGGTTACTGAGCAACCTGGTTTTGCCAGCGGCCGCCGGCGGCGACGCTTTTACAGGCGCTACGCTGTCATCGGCCATGACGATGGTGTAGCTTTCAACGCCGGACGCTGACCGCTATCCTCTGCTGAGGCCTGTTGTGCAGCGTCGGCTCCGTCTCCGATTCGGCCGCCCCGGCTCTGGCTGTCCTGCCAAACAACCCGAACAATCCACAAGAGGATGGGAAACATGATCTGGCTCAAGCGTGTCGCCATGGTGCTGGCTGCCCTGATCGGACTGGTGGTGGTGGTCGGCTTGCTGTTGCCGGCCAGCGTCCATGTTGAGCGCAGCGTGGTAGTCGGGGTGCCGCAGCAGCAGGTCTATGACGCGGTCAATAGCTTTGAATCGTTCAATGACTGGTCGCCGTGGGCGACGCTGGACCCGAATACCCGATACGAATTTTCCGGCCCGCGTGCCGGCGTTGGCGCCCGGATGAACTGGGCCAGCGAGGATCCGGCAGTCGGCGTCGGCAGCCAGGAAATCATCGAGGCGACCGCGCCGACGCTGGTGCGGGTCCGGCTGAAATTCGAGGGCCAGGATGACGCGCTGTCGTTTTACCGGCTGGAAGCGCTGGAAACCGGCACCAAGATCACCTGGGGCTTTGATGCCGAGTTTGGCAACAACCTGATCGGCCGCTGGTTCGGCGCGCTGATGTTTGATTCGATGATCGGTAGCGATTACCAGAAAGGCCTCGATAAACTGAAGACCCTGCTGGAGAGTCGGCCGGTCACCAGCGAGCCGCCAGTGTCGGAACCGCAGTCGCCGGTCAGTGCGCCGGAGCCGGTCATCGACCAGACCACCGACTGATCACCGGGTACCGAATACCAATCACTGGTCGCCGTTTATTAATTACTAAGCGCAGCCCACGCGGTCTGCCACTGCCTGACTGCAAAGTCGTGGCGAATTCGAGGATGTCATTGTTGTGATGCGTTGGCGCACCCTGCTCGGCGCAGTCATCAGTATCGGACTGCTCATTTTTGCCATCAGCTTTCTGGTGCGCATTGCCCAGCAATACAAATATCAGGAAATTGTCGGTCACCTGCATGCATTGCCGTGGTGGCAGATCGGGCTGGCCCTGCTGGCAACCGTGCTCAGCTACCTGCTGCTGACCTGTTATGACCTGCTCGCCGTGATCTATCTGCGTCGCAAGCTGGCCTGGCCGCGCATCGCGTTGGCATCATTCGTCGGTTACACCTTCAGCCACAATCTGGGCTTTGCCTTGCTCACCGGCGCCAGCGTGCGCTACCGGCTGTATTCGATGTGGGGATTGTCGCCGTCGGAAATCGCCCAACTGGTGATGTTCTGCTCGCTGACGTTTTTCCTCGGCCTGTTTGCCATGGGCGGAGTGGCGTTGTTGTACGCGCCGCCAGCACTGCCAGCAGAACTGCTGGCCGAGAGTGCCTGGATGGCAAATCTGGGTGATGCCCTGTTCGTGGTGCTGGCCTGGGTCGGCATAGGCTGCGCGCTGGTTTATTTGGCCATTCCGCTGTTCTGGCGTCGGCCGCTATTGATCAGCGGTGTCGAGATCCGCTTTCCTGGTTTTGGCATGTCGGTTGGCCAGCTGCTGATTGCCGGTTTCGATTGGGTGCTCGCCTGTGCCGTGCTGTACGCGCTGCTGCCACCGGAAACCCGGCCGCCGTTCCTGACCGTGCTCACCGTGTTCATGGCCGGCAATATTCTCGGCGTCATGCTGCACGTGCCGGGCGGCATCGGCGTATTCGAAGCGGTGGTCACCGCGCTGCTCGGGCCTATTGTGCCCACCCCGCAACTGCTCGGCGCCCTGATCGCTTACCGTGTCACCTATTACTTCCTGCCGTTTGTCACCGCACTGCTGCTGTTTGGTGGCCACGAAGTGTTCCGCGTGCTCAAGCGCGCCGGTGCCGGCATGCAACCTGCCTCGCGCAGTCTCATGGCCTCCATTCTGGCCCTGGCGGTGTTTCTCGGTGGCGCCATTCTGATGTTCTCCGGCGCCACGCCAACGCGACCGGATCGGCTGCTGGCAATCACCAATGCGATGCCACTCTGGCTGCTGGAACTGACCCACTTCCTTGCCGCCTTCTTTGCCATGGCGCTGTTGCTGCTCGCCCGCAGCCTGCTCCGCCACAGCCGCAACGCTTACGTCATTGCCACCCGCATTCTGCCGATTGCCGCCGCGCTGGCACTGGCCAAAGGCATGCAATACGAAGTGGCGATTTTCTTGCTGGTGATCTGGCTTGCATTGCTGCCATCCGGCATTCACTTCACCCGTCGCCGCTCGGTATCGCGGGCGCCATTTGGCAATGCCTGGCTGGTCGCCATTGGCAGTGCCATCGCGATCAGCATCTGGCTGACCCATTTCAGCTACCAGGCCATTCCGACCGAGTACGGTCCGTGGTGGCAAGTGGCATATCAGAACGAACACTCGCGCAGCCTGCGCGCGCTGCTGGCGATACCGCTCGGCTTTGTTCTGCTTGCCATCGTCCGGCTGCTGCGTCCCGCCCGGCGCACGCCGGCTGCCAGCGCCACGCCGGAACAGATCCAGCGCATTGTCCACACCGGTGACACCGCGCTGTCGCAACTGGCCTTGCTGGGCGACAAGCGCTTTGTCGTCAGCACTGACCGCACCGCCCTGCTGATGTATGTGACGCACGGCAACAGTTTTGTCGCACTGGGCGATCCGATCGGTGCGGAAGACGAATTCGAAGAACTGCTGTGGCAATTCCGGGAAGTCTGCGATCAGCGCCGCGCCCGCGCCGTGATCTTCATGGCGCGCGCACAAAGCCTGCCGCGCTATTTCGATATCGGCCTCATCCCGCACAAACTCGGTGAAGAAGCGGTGCTCGATGTGAACGAACCGCGTCACCTGCCCGAACCGGTCCTGCAACGCCACCGCGAAGTCGCAGCCAGCGGCCTGACCGTGAAAGTGCTCGGCGCCCGTGACGTCGCGGCTTGGTTGCCGCAAATGAAAGAAGTCTCGGATGACTGGCTGACCACCCGCGAAACCGGCGAACGCGGCTTCGCGGTCGGTCACTTCGATGCCAACTATTTAATGCAACTGCCGCACGCACTGGTGTTCCGTCAGGATCCGGTTCATGGCGAACAACTGGTGGCGTTTGCATCGCTGCTGTGCAGCGGCAAGCAACAGGAAATTGCCGTTGATCTGTTGCGGCACCGCAGCGAATTGCCAGCTGACTGGGTCACCTGGCTGCAAGTGGAGTTGATGCGCTGGGCCAAAGGCAACGGCTACCGCCGCTTCTGTCTGGGCTTGGTGCCGGTGCAGGATTGGACCGATCACCCGCTCGCCGCGCTCTGGAGCAAAGTCGGCCGCACCCTGTTCCTGCACAGCCGCAACGTCGAGAAGCCGGAAGAAGTGCGCGCCTTCAAACAACAATTCAACCCGCGTTGGGAAGATCGCTACCTGATGGCACCGACCAGCGCGCCGTTGTCAGTGGTACTTGCCGATGTCAGCAATATGATGCTGCGGGACCCGCAACGGTTGGAGTAACAAGTGCAGGCTTGATAGTGCTACAGCGGAACGATCTCGCAATGAGCGGCGAATGTTCCGTTTGAACGGTCGTCATTGACAGTGCGACGTCCACCCTCTCCTCAGTCCTCTCCCGTCAAGGGAGAGGAAGCAAGGCGACGACTCAACTGAACTCAAACGGCAGCCCGGCGTCATCACAGTAATCTTTTTCCACGTCCAGATCAGCGCGGACCAATGGATGGCCGTCGAGCCAGCCGCGCGGAAATTGCAGCCGCAACAGTTCGCGTTCCACATCGACTTTCAGTTTCGGTAGGGGCTCGTCCGAGCGGCGGTGATGCAGCAGCGCAGCAAGCCGCAGCAGCCGCGCCAGGCGTCGACCTTTCTGACGCCAGTATTTCGGTAGGGTCTGAAACTCTTCGTCCGGGAATTTGCGCCGGTGCGCCCGCACCAGCAGCGCCAGCAATTGCTTTTCCTGCTGGGTAAAGCCGTCGATATCGCTGTTGCTAAGTACGTAGGCGCCGTGCTTCTGCATCTGGCCATAACTGATCACCAGACCGATCTCGTGCACCATGGCCGACCAGCCCAGCAGCGCTTTCAGTTCCGGCTCATCGATCGACCATTCAGCGGCCAGTTGCCGGTACAACTGCAGCGCCGTTTCGCGTACCCGCTCGGCCTGCTCGCGATCCAGCTGATGCCGATGGACCAGGCCGTAGATGCTGCGCTCGCGCACATCGAGATCGGTAAACCGGCCGACCAGTTCATACAGCAGGCCTTCGCGCAGCGCCGCTTCGGTCGCCTGCATCCGCTCGATCCCAAGAATCTCAAAGCAGGACAGCAAAATGGCGAGGCCCGGTGCAAAAATGCGCCGGCGGTCATCCGACAGGCCTTCGTAGCGCAGCCGGGATGCGTGACCTTCAGCGATGATCTCATCGCGCAGCATGGCCAGCCGTGACAGCGTGATGTACTCGTCATCAAACCGGGCACGCAGGATGTCGGCAATGCTGATGATGGTGCCGGAGCTGCCGATCGCCAATTGCCAGCCCAGTTTCAGATAGCGCTGCTCAATGGTCTGCAGCTCGAGGTAGCACTGGGTTTGCGCGGCCTTGAAGCGCGACTTGCTGATCTCGCCATCGGGGAAATAGCGGCGCTCAAACGCGACGCAACCCATCTGCAGCGAATCGAGCAGCTGGGCCGAGAAACCGGTGCCAATGATGATTTCGGTGGAACCACCGCCGATGTCGATCACCAACCGGCGCTCGCGATCGGCACGGGTGTGGGCGACACCGGAATAGATCAGCCGCGCCTCTTCCTTGCCGGCAATCACTTCGATAGGAAAACCGAGTGCTTCTTCTGCCCGCTGCAGGAATTCGCTGGGATTGTGCACCTGACGCAAGGTGTTGGTGCCGACCGCGCGTACCGCGTCCGGGTGCATGCCTTTAAGGCGCTGGCCAAACACTTTCAGGCAATTGACGCCGCGTTGAATCGCCTCTTCAGTCAACCGGCCATCACGCAGCCCGGCCGCCAGTTTGACCGGCTCCTTGATGCGGCCGATGGTCAGCAAGCCACCATCGACCACCCGGGCGATGCTCATGTGAAAACTGTTCGAGCCCAAATCCACCGCCGCCACGATATCGTGGACCGGTGGATTGTCTTTCAGGCTGCTGCGCGGCATCGCGAGGCTGAACGCTTAGCGACGACCGTGGCGCGGGCCACTGGGCCGGGCACCGCGCGGGCCACCGCGCCGATGCGGCTTGTTTTCACGTACGGCCGGGCTCATCCGGATCATGTGCTTGGGCGAGACCGGGTTGCGCAACAGATCGGTGGTGATGGCGGCGGTCGGCAACTTGTGGTCGATGTAATTTTCAATCGCCGGCAGATTGATGGCGGTTTCTTCGCTGGCAAAACTGATGGCATCGCCTTCGGCACCGGCACGGGCGGTACGGCCAATGCGGTGCACGTAATCTTCCGGATCATCCGGCAGATCGAAGTTGAAGACATGGCTGACGCCTTCGATATGCAGGCCACGACCGGCGACATCGGTGCAGACCAGCACGGCCAGCTTGCCGTCTTTCAGTTCATCGAGCAGGGCCATGCGCTTTTTCTGCGGCACATCGCCGGTCAGCAGGCCGGCATTGAGGCCATAGGCCGCCAGATAGGCCCAGACTTCTTCACCGGCGCGGCGGGTGTTGGTGAAGACAATCGCGCGCTCCGGTGCCAATGTGTCGAACAGGCCGAGCAGCAGCGGAATGCGCTCTTCGTTGGACGGGTAATACAGCACTTCACGGATATTGCCGGCCGCGACCAGGTCGCGCTCGACCTGCACGTGTTCGGCTTCGTTCATGTGCTCGTAGCCAAGCTCGAGCACCCGCTGCGACAGCGTAGCCGAGAACAGCATGTTGAGCCGGTCGGCCGGCGGCGGCATCTTGCGCAGCAGATAGCGGATGTCGGCAATGAAGCCCAGGTCGAACATCCGGTCGGCTTCATCGAGCACGACCACGTCGATGGCTTCGAGGCCGTATACACCCTGTTTGTAGTAGTCGATCAGCCGGCCGGTGGTGCCAATCAGCACGTCGACGCCATTTTCGATGCTGCGACGCTGCTCTTCATAACCGGCGCCACCGTACACCACGGTCAGCCGCAGCTCGGTCTGGGCTGCCAGTTTCAGACCGTCGTTGTAGATCTGGATGGCCAGTTCACGGGTCGGCGCCATGATCAGGGCGCGCGGCTCGTTACGGCGACGGCCCTGAATTTCCGGCAAGGTCAGCAAATCATTGAAGGTCGCCAGCAGGAAGGCCGCGGTTTTGCCGGTACCGGTCTGGGCCTGGCCGGCGATGTCCTTGCCGGCCAACAGCTTGGGCAGGGTTTCAGCCTGGATGGGGGTACAGCGGTCATAGCCCATGTCATCGAGGGCTTTGAGCAGGGCCGGGTGCAGGCCGAGCGAGGAAAAACGAATATCGGTAAGATGTGTGCTCATGCTATCCATATGACGGTCGGTCCGGTCTTGTGCCGCCGCCGTCGGTATTGTCGAAGTTGCAATAAAATACGGTTTCGGCGGATGATCCGCCGCCCCTGCCGGTCGTATTGGTCCGGTGATTCAGGAGAGTTTTTTCCATGAGCCAAAACATTGTCTATTTGAGCGACGCCAGTTTCGAGGCCGAAGTGCTCAAGTCGGAGACGCCGGTACTGGTCGACTATTGGGCCGAATGGTGCGGCCCCTGCCGCATGATCGCGCCGATTCTGGACGAGATCTCGACCGATTATGCCGGCCGGCTCAAGGTCGCCAAGCTTAACATCGACGAGAATGCCGCGACACCGCCGAAGTACGGCATCCGCGGCATTCCGACCCTGATGCTGTTCAAGAACGGCCAGGTCCATGCCACCAAAGTCGGCGCGCTGTCCAAGTCGCAGCTGACCGCCTTCCTCGACAGCAACCTCTGATTTGCCGCTCCGGCGGACTGGCCCCGGCCGGTTCGCCGCGCTGGACGCGCCACCGGTTCGATGCTATTTTGAGCACCGGTGGCAGTTCCAGCCACCGCCCTGACCGATAAACATCCCCCAAAAACTGAAACCTTCTCGGCCTCGCTGCCGGTTGCCGCTCCTTTCTTGCATCTGCGCTTCCGTGGTCAGCCCGTCGCCCCCGATCTGTGAAAACAGCGCCCGCCCATGAATCTGACTGAACTCAAGAAAAAATCCGCCCAGGAACTCTCCGACATCGCCATGACCTTCAATCTTGAAGGTACGGCCCGCCAACGCAAACAGGACATCATCTTTGCCATCCTGAAAAACCACGCCAAAAATGGCGAGGCGATCTACGGTGATGGCGTGCTGGAGATCCTGCCCGACGGCTTCGGCTTCCTGCGCTCCAGCGACGGCTCCTATCTCGCCGGCCCTGATGACATTTATGTTTCGCCCAGCCAGATTCGCCGCTTCAACCTGCACACCGGTGACACCATTTTCGGCCAGATCCGGTCACCGAAAGAAGGCGAACGCTATTTCGCGCTGCTGAAAGTTGATCACATCAACTACGACAAGCCAGAAAACGCCAAGAACAAGATTCTGTTTGAAAACCTGACCCCGCTGCACCCGAACCGGCGCTTGCGCCTCGAGCGCGGCAATGGCTCCACCGAAGACATGACCGCCCGCGTCATCGATCTCTGTGCGCCGATTGGCATGGGTCAACGCGGTTTGATTGTGGCGCCGCCGAAGGCCGGTAAAACGATGATGCTGCAGAACATCGCTCACGCCATCACCGCCAATCACCCCGATGTCACCCTGATTGTTCTGCTGATCGACGAACGCCCGGAAGAAGTCACCGAAATGCAGCGCAGTGTGCGCGGCGAAGTGGTCGCCTCGACCTTTGACGAACCGGCCACCCGCCACGTTCAGGTCGCCGAAATGGTGATCGAAAAAGCCAAACGCCTCGCCGAACACAAGAAAGACGTGGTCATTCTGCTCGATTCCATCACCCGTCTCGCCCGCGCCTACAACACCGTCATTCCGTCGTCCGGCAAAGTGCTGACCGGTGGTGTCGACGCCAACGCGCTGCAAAAGCCGAAGCGTTTCTTCGGTGCCGCCCGCAACATCGAAGAAGGCGGCAGCCTGACCATCATCGCCACCGCGCTGGTCGATACCGGCTCGAAGATGGACGAAGTGATTTACGAAGAATTCAAGGGCACCGGCAACATGGAGTTGCACCTTGACCGCAAGATCGCCGAACGGCGGATCTGGCCGGCGATCAACTTCAACCGCTCCGGCACCCGCCGCGAAGAACTGATCACGACCCCGGTCGAGCTGCAGAAGATGTGGATCCTGCGCAAGATCATGTCACCGATGCAGGACATCGACGCGATGGAGTTCTTGGTCGACAAACTCGGCCTGACCAAGACCAACGACGAATTCTTCGACATGATGAAGCGTCAGTAAGCGGTTTGTTCGTGCATCACAGGCCCTGCGGGGCCTGTTGTGTTTGAGAATGACCCCTTTGAGAATGGCCCGTTTGAAAATGGCTCGTTTGAAGACTGCTCGTTTTCGAGCCGATCATTTGTGAAGAGCCTTTTTGTTGTTGAAAACCGGATTTACCTCAATTTCTGTGAGCGATAGCGATGACTGCCACCACGACCGAACAAATGCTGGCCCCCTTTTCCGATGAAGAGCTGGCCGAACTTGAGCAGCTGACGTTCTCCCCGCACTACCCCGACACCGGCATGACCATCGAGGCGATCGACGGCCTGATGTGCGCGCTGGCGCTGGCAGCGGCACGGGTCGACCCAAGCGATTTCCTGCCGCTGGTATTCGGTGGCACGTTGCCGGAATTCAGCGACAAGGAAGTGGGCGAGAAATTTTTCCATCTGGTGCTGCGCCGCTGGATCGACATCAACAATCAATTCTGGGGCGACAGCGAATACGCCTACACCCCGATCCTGATGGACGCTGGTGACGGCGACGACTGGACTGCCGAAATGCAGCAGCAACTGGAAGCCACCTACGGCGCCGGTTGGGCTGAAGGCTTCAGCGCCGGGGTCGAGTTTCTGGCAGCGGATTATGAAAAAGCCGGCGACGGCAATGAAGGCATCGAAGATCTGCTGCTGGCCATTTTCTCGCTCGGCCACGGCAAGGATCTGCGCAGCGACAACCCGGACGAATCCGTACTGCGTTACGACCAGCGCAAAGCCATTGTCGAATCACTGACCGTGCAACTGCAAACGGCGGCGGAATACTTTGCCGAGCACCCGTCCAGCTGGCGCAAACAGCCGATCCGGGTTGAAAAAATCGGCCGCAACGATCCCTGCCCGTGCGGCTCGGGTAAAAAGTACAAGAAGTGCTGCGGCGCCTGACCGTTGCCCGCTACGCGACTGCTGCGCCAGCACGCGCAGCAGTCCGTATAATCGCTTCATCCCCGCCCCTGCCACGCCCGGATTCCGACCATGGCTTATCGCGATCTGCGTGATTTTCTCGAGCTACTTGAGCAAAAAGGCCAGCTTCGGCGCATCCGTGTCGAGGTGGACCCCTCGCTGGAGATGACCGAGATCAGCGACCGGGTGCTGCGCGCCGGCGGTCCGGCGCTGTTATTCGAGAACGTCAAAGGCCATTCGATGCCGGTGCTGACCAACCTGTTCGGCACTCCGGAACGGGTCGCACTCGGCATGGGCCAGGACAGTGTCAGTGCCTTGCGCGACGTGGGTGAAACACTGGCCTTTCTGCGCCAGCCCGAGCCGCCAAAAGGCATGCGTGAAGCCTGGGACCAATTGCCGGTCTGGAAGCAGGTGCTAAACCTGTCGCCAAAAGAAGTGCGCAGCGCCCCCTGTCAGGACAGAGTCTGGCAAGGCGACGACGTTGATCTCGGCAAGATTCCGGTGCAAACCTGCTGGCCAGGCGATGCCGGTCCGCTCATCACCTGGGGACTCGTCATCACTCGCGGCCCGAACAAGCCACGGCAGAATCTCGGCATTTATCGCCAACAAGTGATTGGCAAGAACCGCGTGATCATGCGCTGGCTGGCGCATCGTGGCGGTGCGCTCGATCTGCTTGAATTCCAAAAGGCCAATCCCGGCAAACCGTTCCCGGTTTGCGTCGCGCTCGGTGCCGACCCCGCCACCATACTGGGCGCGGTGACGCCGGTGCCGGACAATCTCAGCGAGTACGGTTTTGCCGGCTTGCTGCGCGGTGCAAAAACCGAAGTGGTGAAGGCGCTGGGCAGTGATTTGCAGGTGCCGGCTTCGGCCGAGATTGTGCTGGAAGGTTTCATTTACCCGGACGACATGGCGCCGGAAGGCCCGTTCGGTGATCACACCGGTTACTACAACGAAGTCGAACGCTTTCCGGTGTTCACCATCGAACGGATCACCATGCGCAAGGATCCGATCTACCACTCGACTTACACCGGCCGGCCGCCGGACGAACCGGCGATTCTCGGCGTCGCGCTGAATGAGGTGTTCGTGCCTATTCTGCGCAAGCAGTTTCCGGAAATCACCGACTTCTATTTGCCGCCGGAAGGATGCTCGTACCGACTCGCCGTGGTGACCATGAAAAAGCAGTACCCCGGCCATGCCAAGCGGGTAATGATGGGTGTCTGGAGTTTCCTGCGCCAGTTCATGTACACCAAGTTCATCATTGTCACCGACGATGACATCAATGCCCGTGACTGGAATGATGTGATGTGGGCACTGACCACTCGCGTTGATCCGAGCCGTGACACCCTGCTGGTTGATAACACCCCGATCGATTATCTGGATTTTGCCTCGCCGGTATCCGGCCTTGGCTCAAAAATGGGCATTGATGCCACCAACAAGCTGCCGGGCGAAACCAGCCGCGAGTGGGGCACGCCGATCACCATGTCGGCCGAGGTGAAACGGAAAGTGGATGCGCTCTGGTCACAGCTCGGGCTGGACTGACTTTTTGGTACCGGGAAAATTCGTAGATGGCTCGTCACTGTCGTGTCACGCTGCAACCCGGCAATCACCAGCTTGAGGTGGCGGCTGGCGAGAGCGTGCTCGATGCCGCGCTACGGCTCGGCTATGACGCACCTCACGCTTGCCAGCAGGCAGCCTGCGGTATTTGCCGCGGTCGGGTGCTCAGCGGCACGCTGAATTATGAGGATGGTGTCACGCCCTATGGCTTGTTCGAACAGGAAATCGCTGACGGTTATGTGTTGCTCTGCCTTGCCCAGCCCGACACCGATGCCGTCATTGAATGGCATGGTGTTCATGCGCCCGGCGAAATCGCCGTGAAGAAAATCAGCTGTCTGGTGCAGAGCATCACTGCACTAAGCGATGATACCTGGCGTGTGTTGCTCGAGCTGCCGGGCCACGCCAACGTGGCATTTCATGCGGGCCAATACCTGCAGCTGGTCATGCCCGATGGCAGCAGCCGGGCGTTTTCCATTGCCAGCGCGCCGGAACAGCATGACCAGATTGAGCTGCATATCCGCGCCATGCCGGAGCATGCCTCGGCACTCGATGTCATTCGCCATCTGCAAACCCGCTCACTGGTCACCATTGAACTGCCGTTTGGGGCAGGCAAGCTGCCTGACAATGACAAGCCCTTGCTGCTGATCGCCGGCGGCACCGGTTTTGCACCGATGAAAGCGCTGATCGAATCGTCGCTGGCACGTGGTGAGAACCGGCCACTGCATCTTTACTGGGGTGCTGCTGTGCCGGCCGCTCTGTACTGGCATCAGGCCTTGCTTGCACTCGCCGCGCAGCACCCGCGCTTGCATTACACGCCATTGCTCAATCAGCCGACTGCAGACTGGCACGGCGCAACGGGCTTGCCGCATGTACTCGCCGCGCAACAACACCCGAACCTTAGCGAATTCGAAATTTTCGTCAGCGGGTCGGAAGGTATGGCGCGGGCGGTATATCAGGATTACCTGAAGCGCGGCGTCCAGCCGGCCCATTTCCACTGCGACTGGATTGATTTGCTGCGCGCACAAGGCGCGCTGTAGACGGCGATACGGAACAAAAAAACGGCGGGATATCCCGCCGTCTTTTTGTGAGTCCGTAGCCCTTTCAGCGACTGACCGAATAGCGCTTGATGATGGCGTCGTAACGACCATCCTTGCGCATCGCCTCGAGGGCGGCATTGAAGGCCTCGACGGTATCTGTCGACACCGACGCTTTGCTGAACATCAAGGCCACTTCGCCGGTTTCGATCTGCAATCCCGAACGGATAATAAAGTCCGACAGCGCTTTGCGCCGGATCATCGCGGTGGCAACAAACGGGTCTTCCAGCATGCCATCGATTCGCTTGTCCATCAGGTTGGCGGCGTGCGCTTCACTGAACGGTGCTGACAGAAATTTTTTGCCCAACACCGCGTCATCAAGCAGGGCGTCGACCTCGGCACCGTAGAGATAGCCATCGGTAATGCCAATTCGCATGTTGAGTGGCGGAGCCACCAGCTCGGCCAGCGTTTCGGCTTGCCAGCTGTCTGCCTCCCCTGCACGGACATAGAGCGCGAAACTTTCCTTGCGATAGGGCACAGAGAACAGGGCATAGCTTTCGCGTTCGGCAATCCGGGAAGCGCCGGCCAGCACACTGACGCGGCCGTCGCGCAAATCGGTCAGCAGACCGGCCCAGTCCTTCTGTTCGAAACGCAGCGCGCAGCCAGCCTGCTTCGCCATTTCCTGCACCAGCTCGACATCGAGACCACGAACGTTGCCATCGAGATCAGCAAACTGATACGGCTCGTACGGATCCCAGCCCATGACCAGCTCGCAATCCCCGGTCAATTCCGCTGCGCCCTCGTCCGTTTCAGCCGCTGCTTCGGCGGGACTCGCACCGACCGGCGGGGTGGTTGGCGGCGCCTCGCCGGAACAGGCAAGCAGCAGCGACAACAGCAAGGTGGAAAGAAGGGTTCGGGTGATCATGGCGGGCGCCTCAGGTTGACCAAGCGTCGACAAAGCTTAGCCCAAAGCGCCTGCCAATTCTGGTGCAATGGTTCAAGTTATCAGGATCAATGTACTTATGCTGTACGAACGGGTGCGGCACGAATGGGTTGCGAGCTGTTGCCACAGCACGGCATCACGCCATTCCACGCACACTCCTTTGGTCGCGCGGGCGCACGCGACGCTTCGCGTTGCGCCGCCCGAACGACTTGAGCTTTGCCATGCGACGGACGAGTCCGCCGCATGGGTCTGGCAAAAATGCCGTCACAGCTAGACTTTGATGCCCTTCTTTTTCAATTCGGCCTTCAACCGGTTGTCAGGCTGTTGGCTGGCTGCCCACTGATAACGCGCCTTTGACAGCTCTGCCTTGCCCATCAATTCATACAGTTGACCCAGCCGGAACGCGGCCCATGGCTTGGTCGGGTGTTCGGCGGTCAGATCGGCGCGATTCAAATAATTCAGCAGGCTCTGCTCCGCTTCCGGATACCAGTTGGCTTGTGCCGCCAACACCGCGATGCGGCCGGCTTGATATTGCAATTGGGCTTCATCGACCGAGGCACTGCCACGCAGGCTCTTCAAGGCTTCGTAAGCGGCCGGGTACTCTTCGAGGCGCATCAAGGTCAGCGCCTCCTGAAAGCGATACTCGTCGGCTTTGGCCGGTTTCAGCGCAATGGCCTTGGCAAAGTGCTCACGCACGGCAGCGGGCTTTTCGGCCTGCACCGCCAACGAGGCCCGTGCCAGTTCCGCGTCGGCAGCATCCAGTGCCGCGATCGTGCCGATTACCGCTTCGGCTTTTTCTATTCCACCGCCAACGATACTCGGCGCCATCCGGTAGAAGTCGAACAGGCCACGCCAGGCGTTGACCATCGTCGGCTCCAGTTTGCTGGCGGCTTCCAACGCATCGCGGCAGTCACTGGCCAAACCGGCTTTGCTGAGCATGCCGGTATCCGGGTGCCCGGCCAGCTGGCAGCTGGCTTGGCCGAATCGCAACTGGATCAGGGCGTTGTCAGGCGTTGCTTCCGCGGCGTCATCGAGCTGCTCAACGGCTTCTTCAAAATCATCGTGATTTTCCGCCAGCCGGGATAACAGGAATTGCGCTTCCTTGTCGTTGAGATCGCTTTGCAGCAAAGCCTGCACTGTCGCTTCAGGGCCGGCATACGGAACATTGAGGTAGCGATTGGGCGTTGGCTCCGCCGCCGTGGCGGTAACGCTGGCAAGCAGCAACAACGCCGAGCTGCCGGCGAACTGGCGGGGAATGGATGTGATGGATCCCTTCATCTTGTACGTCCTCATGGAATTTGGTCCCGTCTGGGCGGCGCCATCTTGCCCGAAGCGAATGAACGTTGTCTGAACGCGCTTGCAAGCAAAAGTTTCGCCCGGTTCAGCCGCGGATTTTACCGAAGTGCGTCTGCTCAAACATTTCTGCTGGCGTACACTGCGCGGCTCGTTTCCCGATCGCCATGACACGTCTTGCTACTCCTGCTGAAACTGACGCTCGTTCCAAGCCTGATCTTGCTCATCAGTTTGGCCGGCGCTCGCTGGGGAGCCCGTATCGCCGGAATGTTGGCCGGGTTTCCGATAGTGGCCGGACCGATTCTGCTGTTTCTGACCCTTGAACAAGGGCCGGGCTTTGCGGCGCAAGCCGCCATCTCGACACTGTATGGCCTGCTGTCATTGACCGGCTATTGCCTGTGTTTTTGCTGGCTGGCCCTCGGTCTGCGCTGGTGGTGGAGTTTGCTACTCGGCTGGGGCGCCTTTCTATTGCTGGCAATGCTACTGCGCGAATTTCCGGCACAGCTTTCCGTGGCGGCCATGCTGAGTCTGTTGGTCATCAGCCTCGCCCCCCGCGCTTTTCCGGTGTTGGTGACCGACCATGCGCCGCAACCGGTGCCGCGCACGGAATTGTTCTGGCGAGTACTGGCGGCCGCTGCGCTGTTGCTGGGCCTGACCGCGGTGGCGGCAGCGCTTGGTCCATCATGGTCGGGCTTGTTGACGCCGTTTCCGGTCGCCGGCAGCGTGCTTGGCGTATTTGCCCTGCGTGCCGGTGGCGCGGCCCAAGCCACCGCCTTGCTGCGCGGCATGGTCAACGGCCTGTACAGCCTCTGGGCTTTTTTTGTCGTGGCAGCACTGATTCTGCCGATACTCGGCCCGCTAGCGCTGATTCCGGCCTTGCTGGTGGCAGTGCTTGTTCAGGCGGTTTTGCTGCTTCGCCGCTGACCGCCAATCAGGCTGTCAAAAAAGCCGTCGATGGGTGTCATCGTTTTTTACAAAGTGCGCTCTGCCATCACTCCGACTTTGCGCAAGTGGCTGTTTTTTCGCCACTTTGGCTCTGTGTACGAAATATGCAGGGCGTGCCTGGGCATTCCGGCCCAGTGAAGGAGCACATCATGTTCAAAGGGTTCTCAAGGGCTTCTCGCCGCAGTCTGGCCGCCGTTGTTGCGCTGGCCACATTAGTGGCCCTTCCCGTTCGCGCGGATTTGATTGCGCCGGGTAGCACATACGACATCAGCATCTGGGGTAATGCCGGCAGCGGTTTGACTACCCACGGCGCCGTGACATTTGACGGGCTGTGGGAGTCGTTTACCCGCACCACGGTTGATGGCAACGAAATTGGCCTGCGGGTCAATGAAAGCCAGGCGGATTTGGGGGGTGGCATGCGCGCGCTCGACATCATCGTGCGGGCCGATGCCGACCTCTTTCCGGTGTCTGGTGAAAGTGCGTTCTTTAATGTCGGCTATGGCGGCGATCTGCTTGACGTCCTCGGCAATGTCAAAGTCGAGTCTGCGGTACTGACCTTGATGATTGACGATGCCAATTTCGTCAGCGCCGATTTTTATTCGGTGTTTTTTGCCTCATTTGCGGAACCATGGAATGGCGGCTTCCTGAACTCGGCCGTCTTCGGTGGCTGGAATAATTCCGGTGCCCGCGGTATCAACGGTATTTCGCTGCATATCGTCACCAGCGACATTCCGGTGCCAACACCGGCACCGCTGGCCCTGCTGGCACTGGGCGCAATAGGCATGCTGTGGCGGCGGCGCTGAAGCGAAAACGGCGAGTTGAACAGCAAAATAAAAAAACCCGGTCAGAGACCGGGTTTTTTTACGTGCCGCTGAATCAGGCCGCCAGAATCGCCGTTTTCAGCTTCTTCATGGCATTGGTTTCAATCTGCCGGATCCGCTCGGCGGAAACGCCATACTCGTCAGCCAGTTCCTGCAATGTGGCCTTGTTGTCGTCAAGCCAGCGCCGCTTCAGAATCGCCTTGCTGCGTTCGTCGAGCGAAGTCATCGCATCCACCAACAGATCTTCCTGGCGCGCCTGATACTGACCTTCTTCCAGCGCGCGGGCCGGATCGTAACGGTTGTCTTCCAGATACTGCTCCGGCGCGAACACGTCGTCATCGCCATCGCTCGGGGCATCGAAACTGGCGTCGCGCGAATACAGCCGCGCCTCCATCCGGCGCACTTCCGCTTCCGGCACCTTCAGTTCCTTGGCAACCGCAGCGGTTTCATCGGCAGTCAGCCAGTTCAAACCGGTTTTGTTGCGGCGCAGGTTGAAGAACAGTTTGCGCTGGGCCTTGGTGGTGGCCACTTTGACGATGCGCCAGTTCTTCAACACGTATTCGTGGATTTCAGCCTTGATCCAGTGCACGGCAAACGACACCAGCCGGACACCGACGTCCGGGTTGAACCGTTTGACCGCCTTCATCAGGCCGATATTGCCTTCCTGGACCAGGTCGCTCTGCGGCAGACCATAACCGCTGTAGGACCGGGCGATATGCACGACAAAGCGCAGGTGCGACAGCACCAGCTGCTTGGCGGCTTCGAGATCGCCTTCATTGGTGTAACGCACCGCAAGCGCGTGCTCGTCTTCCGCCGTCAGCAACGGGATGTTGTTGATGGTGGCGACGTAGGCCTCCAGACTGCCCCGCGGGACAATCGGCATGACGGCCAGGCTCTTGCTCATGGGGTAACCCTCCTTCAATCTCAGTCCCGGTGGCCGGGACCAGTTCAATTTAGCACTCGGCCAATGAGAGTGCTAGACCGTGGCGAGGTTCCCGACCGTAACGATCTGTTACGGCTTTTAGTTGGTACACATTGGTCAATTAGCAATCCGGCCGTCGCGAGGCGCGGCTGCCTCCGTGCCGGCTGCACCCGCTACACTTGGCATGCAAGCCTCTTACCTGCGGGCGGATCTGATGCGCTGTACTGCTTTCATCGTCGTCATCACCCTGCTGCTCTCAGGCCTGCCGCTCTCAGGCGTAGCCGCCGCCGCTCCCGACGACCTCATTCAGCTGTTGGAACAGGCCAAGGCCGAGCGGTACCGCTCCCCTGGCGAAGCCCGTCGGCTCAATGCCGCAATACGGGTTCAGCTGGCAAATCAGCCTGACCCGTTTCTGGCGGCCCAAACCTACTTGAACGATTGCTGGACCCTGATTGAGCAAGATGGGCAACAAGGCGCCGAAGCCGCCGCCGTTGGCCTGACCCTGATCGAATCGGACGCCTCGCCGGCTGCTCGGGCACTGAAGGCCCGTCTGGCACTCTGCCAGCTCACTGCCCAGGAATACCTCGGCTCACTGACTGAATCGCTCATCGGCTACGACAAACTGCAACGCGAAGCAGAAATGCTGGCCGACGAAATGTTGCAGGCCGAAGTCCAGCTGGCACGCGGCGAATTGCGCAGCTACCTGGGGCAATTTGCGGACGGTCTGATGGACCTGCAAAGCGCCTGCAAAATTTTTGAATCACACCAGCGGCGCAATGAATCCCTCTACTGCCTGCAGGCCATCGCAATCCTGTATTACCGCTTTCAGGACTACGGCCGCGCCATCGATTATTTCAATGAGGTCATTCCGGCTTGGCAGGCACAACAACAGCACGCCATGCTGGCGGATGCTTACTACAACCTGGCGCGCGCGCAAGATGGCAAAGGTGACACAATCGCGGCCCTTGCCAACTACGAGCAGATGCGCCAGCTTTCGAAGCAACTCGGCAATGGCACCGGCGTTGCGTATGCCGAACAGTCGATTGGTCTGCTCTACACCCGACGCAACGAGGCCGCCAAGGGTCTGCCACTGCTGGACTCCTCCCTGAAGGTGTTTCGCGAACTTGGCGACACCGACATGACCGCACGGCTTGCCCAGTATCGTGGCTTGGCACTGCAACAGCTGCGCCGATTCGGCGAAGCGATTGTCAGTGTCGAAGAATCGGTCCGTCTGTATCGCTCCATC
Source organism: Permianibacter sp. (assembly GCA_041914645.1). GTDB lineage: Bacteria > Pseudomonadota > Gammaproteobacteria > Enterobacterales > Permianibacteraceae > Permianibacter. The sequence continues at coordinate 66,312 of JAYSCY010000009.1, read as the reverse complement.
GATCAGCAACCCGGTCTGGAAAAAAGTCTGCACTTGCTGGCTGACATCCTGATTGCGGCAGGGGAATTCGAACGCGCCGCCCAGATCCAGCGTGAGCAATTTGCCGTGCACGAACAGCTGGACAAGATTCGCCGGGATGAAATGCTCGCCCAACAGCGCACCCAGTTCGATACGGAAAAGAAAGACCAGGAAAACCGTTTCCTGCAGAACGAACGGGAGCTTGCCGGCAAGGCACTGGAAGCGGCCGACCGGGTCGATCGGTTGAAAACGCTGGTCATCGTGCTGACTGTCCTGTTGCTGACAGTTGCGGGCGGCTTTCTGGTTCGCCAGTTGCGGCTGGCGACACGGCTGCGAACGCTGGCACTGTCAGACGAGCTCACCGGAATTGGCAACCGCCGCAGCGTGCTGACCTTTCTGGAGGATCAAATCAAGCTGCACAAGGTCAATGGTGGTTCACTGTCTGTGGCGCTGCTCGACATCGACAAATTCAAACACATCAATGATCGACTTGGTCATGCCGCAGGGGATGAGGTTTTGAAAGCAGTTGCCCATCATTGCCAGCAGCAGATGCGCGGCCATGACAAATTTGGCCGCACCGGAGGCGAAGAATTCCTTGCTGTCTTGCCAGACGCGAACCTGACAGCCGCCGGTGACGTTGCCCGCCGGCTTTGCGAACAGGTGCGGGAACTCAATCTCGACCACATCGAACCGGGCTTGCAGGTCACGGTCAGCATCGGCGTCAGCCAATGGCAGGCTGGCGACTCCGGCAGCAGCAACGTAATCATGCGCGCAGACAGTGCTCTATACGAGGCCAAAAACGCCGGCCGCGATCAGGTCAGGCTACGCAGTAATTGAGGTCCGCTCCGGGACCGCATCCCGAACGACAGAAACGCGGCCGATGCTGTTGCATGGCGAATTAACGCGGCTCGATCTCGCGCAGATGCCGGGTGACCGACAGCCAGGAACCGCCGAGCCCGAGCGCTGTGGCAAAGGCAATGACCTTGAGCACTTCGGCGAAGGAAAGGCCAATCATCCGATAGTGGCTCTGGTACAGACCGGCCAGCTCACGAACCGGGTTATCCAGCCAGGCCAGCGCCAGTGACACCAGTAGCCACGCCAGCACCCCGCCAAACAGGCCATACCAAAGCCCGCTGTAAAGGAAAGGCCGGCGGATGAAGGCATCGGTGGCCCCCACCAGCTTGATTACCTCGATTTCGGCGCGCCGGTTCTGGATGGCAAGCCGGATGGTGTTGCCGATGATCAACACCACCGCGAGGCCCAGCAGAAATGCCAACGCCGTCGCCACCCGTTCGCCGACCTGCATCAGCGCGTGCAACCGGCGCAGCCACGCCAGATCCAGCTGGGCTTCCTGCACCTCGCTCAGCACATTGAGCCGTGACAGCAGCAATTCGATCTGATCCGGCAGCCTCACCTCTTCGGCCGGCTGAACAATAACAACGGCCGGCAGCGGATTCTGGTCGAGATAATCCAGCGCCTCACCAAAACCGGACAGCTGCTTGAACTCGGCCAGGCTCTGCTCGCGGGTCTGGTATACCGCGCTGGCGATCTGCTCATCGCGATTCAGCTTTTGCGCCAGCGCCTGACCGGCCGCTTCGCTGGTACTGTCTTTCAGGTACAGCGTGATTTGGCTGCTGCCCTCGAAGGAACCAGCAATTTGCTGGCCGTTCTTCAGCGCGACATGCAGCGTGGTCGGCAAGGCCAGCGCCACCCCGATCACCAGAAAAGTCAGCAGCGAATTGAACGGCGTCGCCCGCAGATCCCGCAAGCTGCGCTTGGCATCATCCTGATGCCCGTGCAGCCACATTTTCCAGCGCGAAACCAGGCTGGGTTTGGACAGCACGGCACCGGTCGGAAACTCAGCCATGTGCGAGATCTCCGGTTGGTGCCAACATGCCGTTCTTGAGTTTGATGATGCGCTTGCCCATTGCTTCGATGAGATGCAGATCGTGCGAAGCGATCAGCACCGTGCAGCCGACCTGATTGAATTTGCCGAACAGCTGCATGATTTCCCAGGACAATTCCGGATCGAGGTTACCGGTCGGCTCGTCGGCCAGCAGAATCGGCGGCTTGTTGACCACGGCGCGGGCAATGCCAACACGCTGCTGCTCGCCACCAGAAAGCATGATCGGCGTCGATTTTTCTTTGGAAAGCAGGCCGACCATATCAAGCGCGGCCCGCACCCGCTTGCCGATTTCCTTGTGCGGATAGCCGGCGATAATCAGCGGCAGTGCGACGTTGTCGAACACCGTGCGATCGAACAGCAGCCGGTGATCCTGAAAGATCATGCCGATCTGCCGGCGCACATACGGAATGCCACGGCGGGCAACCCGATTGAGATTCTCTTTGCCGACCCAGACTTGACCCTGCGTGGCGCGCTCCATCAACGCGACCAGCCGCAGCACGGTCGATTTGCCGGCGCCGGAATGGCCGGTCAGAAAGGCCATCTCGCCTTCCTGCAATTCAAAGGTCAGCTTGCGCAGCGCTTCATGGCCGCTTTGATAACGCTTGCTGACTTCGCTGAAACGGATCATGTCAGTCTCATTGCTTCAAAGTTATCGGAAGAGGCAGCTGTGTTGCGCTACTGCCAATCCTTTTCATCTCGCTCAAACAGGGCCTGAATAAAATCCGGCGCGTTGAACGGCCGCAAATCATCAATGCCTTCGCCAACACCGATAAACCGGATTGGCAGTTTCATTTTCTCGGCCAGCGCGAAAATGACGCCGCCTTTTGCGGTGCCGTCGAGCTTGGTCAGTGCCAGACCGGTCAACGCGGTGGCTTTGTGGAATTGCTCGGCTTGATTGAGCGCGTTCTGGCCAGTGGCGGCATCGAGTACCAGCAGCACTTCGTGCGGCGCGTCCGGGTCGAGCCGTTTGAGTACGCGCACGACCTTGGCCAGTTCGTCCATCAAATTGCTTTTGGTATGCAGGCGGCCGGCGGTATCGCAGATCAGCACGTCAATCTGTTTTGCCTGCGCCGATTGCAGCGCATCGAACAGCACCGACGCCGAATCCGAGCCGGTGGCTTGGGCCACCACCGGCACCTTGTTGCGCTCGCCCCAGACCTGCAATTGCTCGACCGCCGCAGCGCGGAACGTATCGCCGGCGGCGAGCATGACGCTGCGCCCCTGGCTTTGGTAGTAGCGCGCCAGTTTGCCGATGGTGGTGGTCTTGCCGACGCCATTGACACCAACGACCAGCAACACAAACGGTTTCTTGCCGGCATCGATTTGCAGCGGCGCATCGACCTGTGCCAGCAGCGCGGCCAGTTCCTCGGTCAGGTACTGATAGAGCGCATCGGTGTCGGCGAGTTCCTTGCGGGCAGCCTTGGCGGTCACGTCTTTCATGATCCGCTGGGTGGTCGCAACGCCGACATCGGCGAGCAGCAGCTGGGTCTCCAGTTCCTCGAACAGCTCGTCGTCGATCTGCTTGCGGCCCATGAACAGGGTCGCGAGCCCTTCGCCCAGACCGGCGCGCGTGCGCTTCAGGCCGTCTTTCAAACGGCCAAAGAAATTTTTCTGCTCGTCACTGCGCTCCGGCGCCGTCGCGGCCGTTGCATCATCACGCTTGAGCCAGCCAAACCAGCCTTTCTTTTCCGACATCTCGTTCACAATTGCAGCGCGCCGGCCCGGCCGGCACCAATGGGTCGCTATGCTACCATTCTGAACCGCTCCAGAGCCCAATCTGCCTCACACTGCATGAGCAAAGCCAAAGTCGTTACCGGTGCCGGCGAAGTCCGCATCATTGCCGGCCGCTACCGCGGTCGCCGGCTGGCCTTTCCGGCTGCGCCGGGATTGCGACCAACCGGCGATCGGCTGCGGGAAACACTGTTCAGCTGGCTGCAGACCGAACTGCCGGGTGCCCGCTGCCTGGATCTGTTCGCCGGCTCCGGCGCGCTCGGCTTTGAAGCGGCCTCGCGCGGTGCCCGTGAGGTGGTCATGGTCGAGGCCCATCCGGGTGTGGCGACGGCACTGCGGGCCAATATCAGCAAATTGGCGGCAGCGGAGATCCGGTTGGTCCGGGGCGATGCGCTGGCTTACCTCAAGCAGGAAAGCCAGCCGTTCGACGTGATCTTTCTCGACCCGCCGTTTCACGGCGACTGGCTCGACAAAGTGCTGGCGCTGATTGCCGACCGCCCGTTAATCAAACCCGGCGGCTGGATCTACATCGAAAACGAACGCGAAGCCGGCGCACCGACGCTGCCGACCGACTGGTCCTGGTACCGGGAAAAGGAAGCCGGTCAGGTTCGCTACGCGTTGGCCCGGCGCAACGAAATCGACGAGTCCGATACCGAACCCGGTACTGAAACCCGTACCGAAATCGGCAGCCAACCCCACACCCGTTGATCCCGCACATTGCAATTTCGGCGTCGCTGGCTTGTACTGAAAGCCAGATCCCGTGCACGGAGCCGCCCGATTGCCGACTTTGCCCTTCGCCACCGCTTTGCGCGAGTCACTGCGCGGTTACGGCGCGCACCACTTCGGCAAGGATGCGCTGGCCGGTATCACCGTTGGCTTGATCGCCATTCCGCTGGCGATGGCGCTGGCCATTGCGTCCGGTGTGGCGCCGCAATACGGGCTCTACACCGCGATCATCGCCGGCATCGTCATTGCGCTGACCGGTGGCTCACGGGTCAACGTATCCGGTCCGACCGCCGCGTTTGTGGTCATTCTGCTGCCCATCACCCAGCAATTCGGTTTGCCCGGCTTGCTGATCGCCACCATGCTTGCCGGGCTCATCCTGATTGCGATGGGTGCCACCGGACTCGGCAAGCTGGTGCAATTCATTCCGTATCCGGTGCTGACCGGATTCACTGCCGGCATTGCCATTGTGATTGCCGGACTGCAGCTGAAAGATCTGCTCGGCATCGACATCCAGCTGCGCGATGCCCATTTTATTCCGGCCGTGATGCAAACCCTGTGGCATATCGGTTATGCCCGCTGGCCAGACATGCTAATCGGTGGTTTCAGTCTGGCCACACTTATCGCCTGGCCGCGTTTCAAACTGCCGATTCCGGCCCACCTGGCAGCGCTGGTCCTCGGTACCCTGTTGGCGTTGCTGCTCGGCACGACGCTCAATCAATTCGAGCTCGCCACCATCGGCTCGCGGTTCAGCTACACCGACGCTGCCGGGCAATTGCAACACGGCATTCCGACCACGCTGCCGCAATTCGCCTGGCCGTGGCAATTGGGTGAGGGCGACAATCAATTTGTCCTGTCGCTCGAGACCGTGCGTGTTCTGATTGGCCCGGCGTTTGCCATTGCCATGCTCGCGGCCATCGAATCCCTGTTGTGCGCCGTGGTCAGTGACGGCTTGTCCGGCTTCCGGCACGATCCGAATGCCGAGCTGATTGGCCAGGGTCTTGGCAACGTCATTGCGCCGCTGTTTGGCGGCATCACCGCCACCGCCGCCATTGCCCGCACCGCTGCCAATGTTCGCTCTGGCGCCAGCAGCCCGATCGCCAGCACCATTCATGCGCTGGTCGTACTCGCCGCGCTGCTCGCACTCGGGCCGTTGCTGCAGCACATTCCGATGGCCACGCTGGCCGCCATGCTGATGATGGTGGCGTGGAACATGTCCGACGCCCACCGCGTTGTTCAGGTGCTGAAGTTTGCACCGCGCGCCGACATGTTTGTGCTGCTGATCTGCCTGCTGCTGACCGTGTTGTTCGACATGGTCATCGCTGTCGAAATTGGCCTGCTGCTGTCAGCCGTGCTGTTCATCCAGCGCATGACCGAACTGTCCGATGCCGTGCTGGTGCCACACCAGCACGCCCACAGCAGCGAACCGCTACCACCACACGTGGCACTCTATGACATCAATGGCCCGCTGTTTTTTGGTGCTGCCGAAAAGGCCATGCATACGCTCTGGCGCATCGACCCGGCCATGAAAGCCGTGATCCTCGACCTGCGCGACGTGCCGGTGATGGACCTGACCGGTATTGTCGCGCTGGAATCGCTGATCAGCGACATGCAGAAAAAGCAGATCGCCGTTCGGCTGGTCGCCCTGAATGAACGGCTACAGGCCAAGCTGGTCAAAGCTGGCGTGCTGGGACCGGACAGCTGGGCACAATATTCAGCCGATGTTCATGCGGCGGTGGTCAGTCTGGCACCGACATCAACGACCACCTGATCCCGCCTTTTTGCCAGACCCGGGGTCGGTTTCACGATATACACTGCAAGGAGCTTGCGAATGAAACATGGTTTCTACACGACCGCACTGGCTGTCGCGGCGACTCTCCTCACCTCCCTTACCTGCGCAGGAACCGCCATGGCCGATCGCTTCCCGACAGGACCTCACCTCTATGTCACCGGTGAGGCGGTCGAAAAACTGAAACCCGATTTTGTCGAAACCAGCTTCATGGTCGCCCGCACCGGCGCCGATGTGCCGGCCACCAAAAAAGACGTCGATGCCATCACCGACAAGGTCTGGGCCGCCGCCAAGAAAATCGGCATTGCCAAAGAAGACTTCCAGGCCACCGGCTTCGCAGTCAACCCGATGTATGACTTCGAGGAAGGCAAGCGGCTCTATCGCGGCACCCAGGTCTCGCGCCAGTTCAGCGTGAAATTGCGCAACATGGACAAATTCAATGCCTGGAGCGAAGCGCTGGTGCAGGCCGGCGTGCAGGATGTCGCCGGCATCACCGTCAATGTCGACAAACGCGAAGAGAAAGAAGCGGCCTTGCGTATTACCGCGCTGAAAAACGCCAAAGCCGAAGCCGAGCGCCTTGCCGGCGCACTCGATCAAGTCGTGACCGGCGTCCACACCATTTCCGACACGCCTATTGGCGACGGTGGCGGCGGCATCCGTACCATGGCGATGCGAATGGACAAGGCCGGTGAAAGTGCGCCGACCCTGCCGGACCATGTTGAGTTGCGGGCGGAAGCGTATGTGGTGTTTACGATGATGAAGAAATGAGGGGTTTTGCGTGTCGCATCTGTGTGGCACGCTCACTTTGACTGCAGTCGCGGCAGCAGACAAAACGCCGCCCAGGGTCCTGAACGATCGACACGAGAGTTTATGACAAAGCTCCCTATTGCCTTTTTGGTATCCGTTGCTATCAACCCACAACTATCAAAAGCTGGCGAGTGTTCACAGCTAGATGCCTATGCTGCTGAAACAGTCGTTGACTATCTTGACAGCTGGGATAATGTCCATCTGGCGTACAAACAGTTCCCCCACTGTGATGATGGTGGAGTGGCGGAAGGCTATAGCGATAGGATTGTGCATCTACTAGCTACAAATTGGGCCAGTTTCCCGCAGTTGGTGACCTATTTCGATAAAGAACCAAATTTTCGAAAATTCATCTTTTCCCATATTGATGCGACAGCAAATAGCGATGAACTGAAAATTATCAGCAACCTCACTTTATCGCGTTGCCCCGTTGGTTTCGGTCCCTTATGCGACGAGCTTGGGCTGGCAACAGCTAAGGCATTGGAAGAGCTCAAGGCAATCCCACATGCTCCATAACTGCAACTCCCCGTTGTGGTCGAAGATCCTCTGGCGATCCATCTCACCCAGTGAAGGTATGAAAATTAATGGGGATTTTTGAGCGCGCTTTCTAAGAGCTCCCGCAAATTCGCCTCCGGCATCAAGCCACTCTTTTCCGCCACAACTAAACCATCCTTGAACAATTGCAGCTGCGGCACTCCGCGCACACCGTAACGCTCAGCCAACTCTGGCGCCGACTCAACATCCAGCTTGACGACAACCAAGCGTCCGGCAAACTCCTGCGCCATTTTTTCCAGCAATGGAAACAACAGCCGACACGGGCCGCACCATGGCGCCCAGTACTCGACCAGCACCGGTTGCTGATATGACGCTGCAATCACTCGTTCGCCAAACTCGGCCGCGCTGACATCGGCAATTCGTTTTGGCATGTCAGTGCGCTGCCTCGCCGTGACGGCGATAGCCGTCTTCGTCCGGTTCCTGCTTCGGATAGTCGGCGTCGATTGGTGACCAGTTCCAGTTGAGCGGGCGCTGGCCGTAGTAGCGCTCGAGCAGCGCAAATGCCGCCGGCAGATCTGCCTGCATTTCCGCCGGCGCGGTAAAGAAATGCTCGCTCAGCACGGCAAAGAACTCCGCTGGTGACTCCAGCGCGTAATCATCGACCGAGGTGTAGCCGAGCAGTTTTTCTTCCTGGCCGATCGTGTGCCAAGCGTCGCGCATTGCTTTCTGCCAGTCACTCGGCGCGATGCCACGTGCCATCAAGGCAGGCACACCATTCATGTCGCCATCGGTGAGGTCCAGCTTGTGCGCGCATTCGTGAATCACCACGTTGTAACCATCGGGTATGCGGGCTGCCTCGACATCGGTCCAGGACAGCAGGATCGGGCCAGCGTCCCAGCTCTCTCCGCTGACCTGCTCGTGCCCGGTGTGAACAACGCCGGCTTCGTCCATTTCTTCTCGTGGTGCCAGAAACTCATCCGGATAGACAATGACGGCGTGAAAGCTGTCGTACACGGACAGGCCGAGCTGCAGTACGGGCAGGCAGGCCCAGATGGCGATTTCGATTTGCTGGTCCCGGGTCAGGGCAAAGCCATCGGACGGCACCACCGCCTTGTCGGCCAGAAACAGCGTGGCCAGCTCGCGCAGCGCCTGTTGCTCGGCTGCCGGCAGCGCGTAGACCAGCGGCAGCCGGGCACACGCCGCCTGCCAATCGGCATCCGGCAAGGCGTGACGGTTCAGTTTGAGTTGGCGCGGCGAGAACCGGCGCAGAAATTCCAGCATGCTGACTCGTTTGCTGCGTGTGTGTAGCGCAAGACCTGCGCTCACACCCGGTTATGATGGCATCCCGTTATGATGCCACTCCTGCGCCGATCTGCCGACTCACCATGCTGATTACCGATACGCTGACCTCCGCTGCCCTGTTCCAGCGCCTGGCCGAAGCAGAGTCCAAGGCCGAGCCTGTCCGGGTGCTGGCCGCCAACCGGCGGCTGGTGCTGACGCTGTCGCAGGCCTATGGCGACTGGCAACGCGCTCGCGGCGCGGAGGTCTGGCCGACACCCGCCATTCAGACTGTTGAACACTGGCTCGATGAGCTTGGCGACGCGCTGATCCATGCCGGCGACTGGCCGGTCGAAGCACTGCCCGATGCGGTGCTCGATGACAACGAAGAGTTGCCGCTGTGGCAACAGATCATCGATCAGGACGACAGCGAGCACCGGTTGCTCTCGACTGCCGATCTGGCGGCCAAGGCCGCCGATGCCCATGCCCTGCTGTGCGAATTCACCGCACCGATTCCGGAGGCGCTCGCCACCGAGGAATACCGCCGCCTGCTGAGCTGGCGCAGCACGCTGCGCGCGCATTGCCGCAAGCGCAGCTGGCTGACTGCGGCCGAGTGGCGGGCCGAGCAAGTACGCCGGGTGAGTACCGGCGCCACGCTGCCGGCCGATCTGGTGTTGGCCGGTTTCGATGATCTGCGGCCGTGGTTGCAAGCGCTGCTGAACGCTGCCCGCGAACGCGGTGTTCGGCTCTGGCACTGGCAGGATCAGCAACAGGCTGCCGGCTCGCAAACGCTGTATCGCCCGGCCGATCTGCTGCAGGAAGATGCGTTGATCGCGCGCTGGTGCCGCGACCAGTTACGCGCCAATCCCGACGCGCGGCTGGCCGTGGTGATGCCATCGCTGAACGCGCGCAAAACCGCCCTGCTGCGCGCGCTGCGGGCCGAGCTGGAACCCGAAAGCAGCTTTCGCTTTGATGACAGCCCGAGCCCGATTGTGAACCTGTCACTGGGCGAGGCGCTGGCCGATCGGCCGCTGATCGCCATCGCACTGCGAGCCTTGCGTTTGGTTGCCGCCAGTCACGCCGATTGGCCACTCAGTGAGGTGAGCCCGCTGCTGCTGTCGCCCTATCTCGGTGAACAGACAGAACGCGATGCCCGCGTTCTGCTTGACGCCCGCCTGCGCGAACACGGAATGACCCAGCTGCGAGCCGAAACCGTGTTGCGCCTGCTGCGCGATCGCGGTTGTCCGCTGCTGGCCGAACGCTGGAGTCTGGCACTGGATCAGGTGCGCGAACTGCGCAGCAAGAAATTGACCCTGCGAGACTGGAGCGAGCCGCTACGCGTGCTGCTCGAACAACTCGGCTGGCCCGGCTCGCGCGCGCTCAACTCGGCGGAATTCCAGACCCGCGAAGCGTTCTGGAAAACCTTGGCGGCACTGGCCCGCTGTCGGGTGCCGGAAGGCGCGGTCAACTTGAGCAAAGCAGTCAGCAGCCTGCTACAGCGCAGCCGGCAGGAGGTGTTTCAGCCACAGCAACCCGGCACGGCACGCGTGCAATTGATCGGATTGCTCGAAGCGGCGGCGATTTCCGCCGATGCGATCTGGGTCGGCGATGCCCGTGACGATCTGCTACCGGCACCAATTCAACCGAACCCGCTGTTGCCGATGGCCTGGCAACGCGCCCACAATCTGCCGCGCAGCAGCCATCAGCGCGAAGCGCAATTTGCCAGCCAGTTGATGCAGCGGCTGACCACCACCGCGCCAGTGATTGTCTGGAGCTGCCCGCAGTTCGAAGGCGAACGTGAGTTGCGGATCAGCCCGTTTCTGCAGGCAATGCCGGAACACGAAATTCCTGCCGCGTTGCTGACCGCCGAAACCGCGTATCACAGCGTAGCGCGTCAAGCCCTCGAACAGCTGCAGGACAACAGCGCTCCGCCGCTGCAGCCGGATGAACCGATCCGCCGCAACAGTCAGCTGCTGGCGGTGCAAGCCATGCAGCCACAAGCCGCTTTTGTTCAATACCGTCTGCACGCCAATGCGGTATTGCCATTGCCGCAAGCCCGGCAAACCAGCGAGCGCGGCACGCTGGTGCATCGCGCCCTCGCCACGCTTTGGCAGGGCCTGCAAACGTCGACCACACTGGCTCAGCTCAGTGATGCCGAATTGAGCCAGCGCTGCGAAGCGGCGGCGGCCGGTGCGCTGGCCGAACAGGCAAAAGATCTGCAACAGGCCCTGCCGGCGCGCTGGCGCGAGCTGGAACAGCAGGCATTGGTCAGCGTTTTGCGTGAATGGCTGATGTTTGAAAAACAGCGCAAGACCCCGTTTCAGGTGACCCAGATCGAACAGAACGCCACGCTCAATCTGGCGGGACTGGAACTGTCATTGCGGCTGGACCGTGTCGACCTGCTCAGCGACGGCCACGCCGTGGTAATGGATTACAAAACCGGCAGCAACTGGCAAAACCCGCCCTGGCAAGCCGAACGGCCGCACGACGTACAGCTGATGCTGTATGCGCTTGCAACCGACGCGCCACTCGCTGCCGTGGTCGCCGCGCGGGTGCGCGCCGGTGAACCGCACTTCAAGGGCCTGAATGCGTCCGAGGAAAATCTGCCGCTGAGACCCGACAAATTGCTCAATGAACTAGATCTGGCAACGCTGCGTCAGCAATGGCAGCAACGCTTAACCACGCTGGCAAGTGAGTTTGTTGCGGGTGATGCCGAGAATCTGTGTTATCACCCAGGCGCTGGCAGCACACTGGCCGCACCATTTCTGCGCTTGACGGCGTTCGATCTGGAGGATGGCGAATGAGCACGACGCCACTCATTGACGCCGCTGCCCGCGAACGCGCACTCAACCCACGCCACTCGTTTATCGTGCAGGCACCGGCGGGTAGCGGCAAGACCGAGCTGCTGACCAACCGCCTGCTGGTCCTGTTGGCCGGCGTCGATGAACCGGAAGAAGTGGTCGCGATCACGTTTACCCGCAAGGCCGCCGCCGAAATGCGGGTGCGGCTGCTGCACAAACTCGAGCAAGCTGCCGCCGTCAACGCTGGCACACAAGCGGAACCGGAATCGGCACATGAACGTGCGACGCTGATCCGTGCGCGCGCAGTATTGGCGCGCGATGCCGAACGTGACTGGCAATTGCTGCAGCAGCCGAACCGGTTGCGCATCCAGACCTTTGATTCGCTGTGCAGTCTGCTGGCGCGACAAATGCCGTATCTGTCGCGGCTCGGTGGCCAGGCGCAAATCCGCGAAGACGCCGAGACGCTGTACCAGCTTGCTGCGCAGCGCACGCTGAGCCTGCTGGAAGAGCCCGACTATCACCCAACCATCGCCGCCCTGTTGCATCACCTCGACAACGATGGCGGCAAGGCGCAGCGCTTGCTGGTGACAATGCTCGGTCGCCGCGAGCAATGGCAGGATCTCATTGGCTCGCTCAATCACCCCGAACTCGATGAGCGTCTGCATGCCGATTGGTCAGCACTGATTGCCGCCACCATTGCTCCGGCGCGGGCGCTGCTTGACGACCGGATTCAGCGCGCACTGATGGCACCGGCGCAACATGCCGCCGCGACGCTGCTCGCCAACGAAAGCGATTCGGCCATTATCGCTCTGCATGACTGGAACACGCCGCTGCGCGCCGATGCACGCGATCTGCCGCGCTGGCAGGCGCTGGCGGAACTGCTGCTGACCAAAACCGACAGCAATTGGCGCAAGCCGGGCGGTGTCAATGTCAGGCTGGGCTTCCCGGCGGCCAAAGCTGGCGCCGATTACGAGGCCAAGCAACTATTTCTCGAGCAGTTGGCAATACTGTCGGAATACCCGCCGGACGCACTGGCCGATTTGCAGTTGCTTTGCCAACCGGACGATCTGAGCGAGCAATCGGCATTTCTCTGGCATCTGGCCGGTGTGCTTCGTATTGCCGTTGCCCAACTCTGGTTGGTGTTTGCCGAACGCAACGAGATCGATTTCAGCCAGATGGCACAAGCGGCCATTGATGCACTGGGTGAGTTCGATGAGCCGAGCGAACTGGCGCTGGCGCTCGATTACAAAATCCGCCATCTGCTGGTCGACGAATGCCAGGACACCAGCGTCGGCCAGTTTGCCCTGCTGAAAAAGCTGACCCAAGGCTGGCAAGCCAATGATGGCCACACCCTGTTTCTGGTTGGCGACCCGATGCAGTCGATTTACCGATTCCGCAAAGCGGAAGTCAGTCTGTTTCTCGATGCGCGCAAAAACGGTGTCGGTAATGTGCCGCTGGAAGCCATCACCCTGCAGGCCAACTTCCGGTCGCAAGCCGGCATTGTCGATTGGCTGAACCACCATGGCCCGCAATTGCTGGCAACGCAGGAAGACACGGTGCGCGGTGCCGTGCCCTACAGCTCGGCCGTGGCAGTAAAACCGACGCAGCCAGGTAACTCTGTGCAATGCCATGGCTTCAGCAACAACGCCAGCTATGCACAGGCGGAAGCCGAGCGCGTTGTGCAGCTGGTACAAACTGCATTGGCGAATGGAACGGTGGCAATTCTGGCGCGGGCACGCAGCCATTTGATCGCTATCGCCGCCAGCCTGCGGGCAGCCGGCATCGCCATGGAAGCGATCGATACCGAGCCACTGGCACAGCAAGCGGTGGTCATTGATTTGCTGCAACTTGCCCGTGCCCTGCTCCATCCGGCGGATCGTCTGGCATGGCTGTGTGCGTTGCGTGCGCCGTGGTGTGGCTTGAGCCTGACCGATCTGCACGCGTTGTGCGGTTTCGACGACAAGACGCCCCTGCCCACTCTGTTGCAGCGCGAAAGCCTTGTGCAGAAACTGTCTGCCGATGGTCGGCAACGGTTGGCACGCTGTGCCCCGGTTTTGCTCGAGGCACTGGCACAACAGCAGCGCTTGTCGCTGGCAACCTTGGTCAGCCAGTGTTGGTTGCAACTCGGTGGGCCGGCCACCTGCTTGAGTGATGACGAATTTGCGGTCGCCCAGCAATTCTTTGCCTTGCTCGAACAGCTCGATGGCAACAGCGATGACCTGCTGACCGATCTGGCGCGCGAGCTTGGCAAGCTCTATGCGCGACCCAGCAGTGGTGCCGCCGTCAAGCTGCTGACCATGCACAAGTCAAAAGGGCTTGAGTTCGATACCGTGATCCTGCCGCGACTGGCAGCCACCAGCAAAAGTGACGAGACGCCGCTGCTACGCTGGGACCTGCTGCCGATAGCCGGCCAGGACCGCCTGCTGATCGGCACCATCGCCGGCGTCCGCAGTGACAACAGCGGAGCCGAACCCTTTCTGAAGCAACTGGAAAAAGAGCGCGCCGAGCATGAACGCGCGCGGTTGCTCTATGTTGCGCTGACCCGTGCCAAACAGCAGCTGCATCTGCTGGCCGCCTTGCCGGCCGACAATCCGGAAAGAGGCCCTGCCAGCAGCAGTTTGCTGGCGCCGCTGTGGGCCGGTTGTGCGAGTGCGTTTGTCGGCAATTTCACTCACCTCGCCGACAGCGATGATGGCGATGCGTCGGTTGCGCCCCTGCCGCTGCGACGGTTGCCGTCGGCATTCACGCTGGCAACGCCGGAGTTGCCACCGGTGCCCGCCACCATTGTTGATACCAGCAGCAGTCTTCCCGAGCTGCTGGCCGGTGATACCGCGCGCGCCGTCGGCACCCTGGTGCACCGCTGGTTGCAGCAATGGTCCGAACAGACACCGCCAGAGCTTGCGACACTGAGCGCGCTGCGGCCGCTCTGGCGCAAGCAATTGTGCTGGTTCGGGGTGTCCGATGCAGAACTGCCGGCGGCGCTTGCCGAAGTTGAAACGGCGCTGCGCAATACCTTGACCGATCCGACCGGGTTGGCCTTGCTGACCGCCGGCACTGCTGCGAAAGCAGAATGGGCGCTGACCTCGACCGAGCCGGAGCTGGGCGGCCGCTTGCGCCAGCATGTCATCGACCGCAGTTATGTCGATGCCGACGGTGTCCGCTGGATTGTTGATTACAAAACCGCGCGCCATGACAGCAGCAATGTCGAGGCCTTCCTGCAGGAACGGGTCGCCGAATACAAACCGCAGCTGCAACGTTATGCCGATGTCCTGGCGCGACTGGAGCAACGCCCAATCCGGTTGGCACTTTATTTCCCGCTGCAGCAAAAGCTATTCAGCTGGAATGCGGAGCTGCCTCAAGCATGACCAGTGCAACAGCCACACTGCTGACGGCCCCGCTCGATCGACCGCTGGCGGTGGTCGATCTGGAAACCACCGGCGGCAGCCCCGGTTTTGATCGGGTCATCGAAATCGGCGTGCTGCTGATTGATGAGGGTGAAGTCACCGGGCGTTGGCAGCGACTGGTCGATCCGGGTTTCGCCCTGCCCTGGGGCATCGAGCAACTAACGGGTATCCGCACCGCCGATTTGAAAGGCGCACCGACTTTTGCCGACGTCGCCGATGAATTGCACGCCTTGCTCAGCGAGCGCATTTTTGTCGCCCACAATGCCCGCTTCGATTACGGTTTTCTGAAAGCCGAGTTTGCCCGGCTTGGCATCCGGTTTGATCCGGACCGCTTGTGCACGGTGCGTTGGTCGCGGCAGCTCTACCCCGGAGTACGCGGGCATGGCCTGGATGCCGTCTGCGCCCGCTTTGGCATCGACAATGCGGCCCGCCACCGCGCCCTCGGTGATGCCGAAGCGACCTGGCAGTTTCTGGCGCTGACCTGTCAGCAGATCGCACCGGAACTGCGCCACAGTGCGATGGTGAATCAGCTGAAAAAACCGTCGCTGCCACCGGCCCTGTCAGCCGATCGCATCGCTGCCATTCCGGAAGCGCCGGGCGTCTATCGATTTTTTGGCGAAGACAACAGCCTGCTCTACATTGGCAAGAGCAATAACCTGCGCACCCGCGTGCTGCAGCATTTTGGCGCCGACCCGATTCTGGCGCGCAATCAACGGCTGCACGAACTGATCCGTGACGTCTCGTTCGAACGCACGGCTGGTGAGCTCGGGGCGTTGCTGCGCGAAAATGCCGCCATCAAGGCGGAATCACCGCTGCTCAATCGCAAACAGCGCCGCATCCGGGAGTTGATTGCGGTGGAAACCTACACTGACTCTTACGGCTATTTGCGCACCCGCTTTGCAACCGGCGACATCACCGGCAGCACCGACGCCAACGGGATGGGTTACGCGCTGTTTCGCACCCGCACCCAGGCTCGCGAAAAACTGTTTGCGCTGGCCCGCGAACACAAGCTGTGCAAAAAATTGCTCGGGCTGGAGTCTGGCAAGGGCGCCTGTTTTGACGTGCAGTTGAAGCGCTGCAACGGTGCTTGCACCGGGCAGGAAAGCAGCGCGCTCTACAACCTGCGGCTGCAGCTGGCGTTGAAGCCGTTGCAGACCCGCAGCTGGAGCTGGCCCGGACCGATTGCCATTGCGGAAACCGACGGTGACCGCACGGACTGGCATGTGGTTGATCTGTGGTGCTATCTCGGCACCGCCCGCAGTGAAGCCGATATCGCCGACTGCCTCGATTCCCCGCGCCGGTTCGATCTCGACAGCTACCGGATTCTGCAACGCTGGCTGCGCCGGCCACGGGCCAATGTGACAGTTATTCCACGTGACAGCCGTACATAAAAATCCCCGCCGAAGGCGGGGGTTTTTGTAGTGCCTGATCGCCCGGTCGCGACCGTTGCCAGAACGACTGGCACGGCTAGCGGGAGGTTTAGCCCAGTTTCAGGTGTGAAGTGTCCGGTGCCGGTGGCGGCGCCTGCTTGGGCTGGGTATCCAGTGTTGCGCCCACCTCGGCAACCGACAGTCCGGACAGGTCGCCGACCTTCACCGGCTCCACCTGCCGGGGTGCGCCCAGTGTGGCTCCAACTTCCGCGACCGACAGCTCCGACAGATCCGGCTCCGGCAAGGGAATGACTTCACGCGGACTGCCAATGTCAGCACCAACTTCGGCCAGCGAGATGGCCGACAGGTCACCGACCACAACCGGTTCGACGGCCGCGGGTTCGCCCATCTGGGCCCCGACCGGCGCCAGCGAATAGCTGCTCAAATCGACCGGTGGCGGGACCGGCGGAGCCGGCTTCAGGCCCAACAAATCAGTACCGGCCGGCGCCAGCGACCAGCTGTCGCTGGCCTTGCGAGCAACGCTGGGGCCACCTTCCTGCTGTTTGAACCGGGCCAGCGCCCCGGCTTCTTTCAGCGCGGCGATGTAGCGCAGCGCACCGGCGTAATCGAGGTCTTTCTTGACCGTGATCGGCTGGCCGGCAAACAGCCGCTCGACCGTTTCCGGCTTGGCCTTGAACAGGTTGCCGACATTGGCCTTGACCTCGGCGAGCTCGCGACCCGGCACGATGCGGCCATCGAACACCACTTCAAAAAAGCCTTCCATATCGTTTCACCTGTCTTTTCGTCACCGGGGGCCAACCAGCGGCAAACGGTCATAATGGCTGGCCGGCAAAGACGCGACTTCGGCCCGGATTGACGACGGCGTCGCTTTGCCCCGATTGTAGCGCCCCCGCCAGAGGAGTGCGCGCCCATGTCCGAATCACGTTTTGGTCCTGTTTCGACACTGACGGTAAACCTGCCCAGCTGGCTCGACGCGGCGCTGCCGCAGCTGCCAGCGGTGTCCGATGATCGCCAGCGCATGCAATGGGTCATCGCACTTGCCCGCGCCAATGTCGAACATGACACCGGCGGTCCATTCGCGGCGGCAATTTTCGAACAAGTGAGCGGCAAACTGGTTGGCGTCGGCGTCAACCGGGTGGTGCCACTGCACAACTGCACCTTGCACGCTGAAATGTTGGCGTTCATGTTTGCCCAGGCCCACGTCGGCAGCCACACCTTGAATGGACCGGGCATCGCCGCCCATACCCTGTACACCTCCTGCGCGCCCTGTGCGATGTGTCTGGGTGCCAGCCTGTGGAGCGGTGTCCGTCGCATCGTCTGCGCCGCTCGTCGCGACGATGCGCAAGCCATCGGTTTTGAAGAAGGCCCGGTGTTTGCTGAATCGGAGAACTATTTACGGGCGCGCGGCATCGTGATCGAACATGATCTGCTGCGCGATGAGGCCCGTGCGGTATTGCAGCGCTACGCCGATCTGGACCGGTTGCGTTATAACGGCCAGTACGGCAGCATGCCTGCCGCCGGCGTGGACACGCCGCATCGGTAGCCGTTGATGCTTCAATTCGATATAGCCGCCGTTTGATCACAAAGTGGTCGCGCACCGGATGCCGCGCGGCCTGGTTTGTTCCCGTCAGCAAGGAAGCCCGTCATGTCCGACCGCCAGCCATCACTTGAGCCGCTGCACGCCCATCTCGCCGGCAAACCGCAGATTGCAACCGATCTGGAACACGTGGTGCCGGATTGCATTTTTTTTGCGCTGCAAAAGCATGACTCCCATTCCCGGTTCGCGGCAGTGCTCTGGCGTGCGTGGGGCCTGCTCGAATTTCGCGCCGGTCCGGTCCTGCTGTTGCTGGATCGCATTGCTCACTACCTGCCGACGCCGGTTTCCAGCCGTTGGCAGACCCTGCGCCGTTATCGCTACAACGGCAATGCGTCGGCCAAACTAGCCTTGCAGCGTGGTGCGGCGTTTGTGGTGATGGATCAGGGTTCCGCCACCGATCCCCGCGTGGTTCGGGTGGCAAATGTTCGCCACTGCTTGTATCGGTTCGCGCATGAACATCGCATGCGCCAGCGGGCGACGGTGATTGGCATCACCGGCTCCTGCGGCAAGACCACGACCAAAGAATTTGTTGCCCATCTGCTGGCAACCCGCTTGAACGTCGTTGCGACGCCGGCAAGCTTCAACACCTTTGAAGGCATTTGCCACACCCTGCTGAAAGCCACGCCGGCCACTGATGTGGTGGTACTGGAAATCTCATCGGCTGGTGGCAACGAGGTGGAAGAAAAAGCCCGCATCGCCTGCCCTGATATCGCCATCATCACGGTGATTGGAAAGGCGCATTTGCAGGGGTTTGGTGGTATCGAAGGTGTCCGTGCCGTGAAACGAAAGCTGTTTGACGTTGTCATGGAGCGAAACGGCATGTTGATCGTCAACCAAGACAAACCCGATCTGGTCGAAATCGCCGGCAACTACCCGAACGTGCGGCGGTTCGGCCGCACAGGCGCCGTCGACATCAGTGGCCACGCCCGGGCAGACACCACGCCGGTCGAATTGGTCTGGCAGGAGCAGGGCGGCCAGCCGCAACAGGTCACCACTCAACTTTTTGGCGCCTATAACGCCGACAATCTGCTTGCCGCTATCACAGTGGCCCGTACGCTCGACATCCCGACCGATGCCATCAACGCGGCATTGGCCAACTATCGACCGAACAACATGCGCTCGCAGTTGTTGCAATGCGATGACGTCAACGTGATTCTCGATGCCTACAATGCCAACCCGACCAGCGTGCAAGTCGCCCTGCGCGACTTCTGCCAGATGGTGACGGGCCATCGCACGCTGATCCTTGGCGACATGCTCGAGCTTGGCGCCCACAGCGCGTCGGAACACCGTGCCATATTGAGCAGCATTTGTGCGCTACCGCTTGATGCGGTTTATCTGGTTGGTAAAGAGTTTGGTCAGGTCATGGCCGGCCATGCCAATAGGGAAACGCTCAGCAACGGCCAACCCGTTCACTGGTTCCCGACTGTTGCGGCACTGCTTGAACGATTGCAGCGCGAGCCACCACGCGGCACCACCATTTTGCTCAAGGGATCGCGTGGCATTGCGCTGGAACGGGTGCTGACTCTTTGGCCAGCGGCCGGCGCCGGGTTGTCGTCGCCCCATTGATCAGCATTGTTCCAATCTGGCAGTCGATGCCAGTGTTCAACGGATCCGTCGATACATCAGATCCCAGACGCCGTGTCCCAGCCGGTGGCCTCGCGCTTCGAACTTGGTCAGCGGCCTGGCTTCGGGCCGGGGCACATAATCACCGGTCGGCGACACGTTCTGGTAACCATCGGCCACATTCATTACGTCACGCATGTGCTCGGCGTAATTTTCCCAATCGGTGGCCATGTGAAACACGCCGCCGATCTGCAGCTTGCGCCGGATCAACTCGGCAAACGCCGGTTGCACGATACGGCGTTTGTGGTGGCGCGCTTTCGGCCACGGGTCCGGAAAGAACAACTGCACCCGCTCGAACACCCCATCAGCAAGGCATTTGTTCAACACTTCGATGGCGTCTTCTTCGTACACCCGCAAGTTGCTCAGCCTGGCCGTCTGGGCGGCAGTCAGGCACGCACCAACACCGGGACGATGGACTTCGATGCCGACGAAATTGAGCTGCGGATGCGCACTCGCCTGCTGCACCAGTGACTGGCCCATGCCAAAGCCAATTTCCAGCCATACCGGATTGGTATTTGGCTGTTCAACCGAGCCGAACCATTGCGACAAATCGACCGGCCCATCGGCGACATGGCGCCCCCATTGCGGCAGCAGCATGTCGATGGCAGCCTTCTGTCGCTCACTGAAACGACCTTCACGGCGGACAAAACTGCGAATGTGGCGCATCGGTTTGCCATCGTCGGTGCGGGCGATGTCATCGGCTGGAATTTCGGGCTTGTCGTTTTGCATGGCGAAAGGTTCGTTGGTGCCAGGCTTCACGTTGGTGGCGCCCGGGCGAATCAAATTAGGTGTGGAAGCGGAATTCACCGCAATGATTCTCGATCATCGCAGCTAACGCCACTTCCATTGTTGTTCGACGCTCAGTTCAATCTGTTCAGAAAAAGGTGCCATCAATCGGCGAGGAGGCACTGGCATACAGTTTGCGCGGCATTCGACCGGCCAGATACGCCTCGCGACCGGCTTCAATGGCCTTGCGCATCGCACTTGCCATCAGCACCGGATTTTTTGCCGCGGCAATGGCGGTGTTCATCAGCACGCCGTCACAGCCGAGTTCCATCGCAATGGCCGCATCACTGGCTGTGCCGACTCCGGCATCGACCAGAATCGGCACCTTGGCGTTTTCCAGGATCAGTTTGATGTTGTACGGATTGCAAACACCAAGACCGGAACCGATCGGCGCAGCCAGTGGCATCACTGCAATGCAGCCCATGTCTTCGAGTTTCTTCGCCGTGATCGGATCGTCACTGGTGTAGGCCATCACCTTGAAGCCGTCCTTGATCAATTCGGCAGCAGCCTTCAGCGTTTCCGGAATGTCCGGGTACAGCGTTTTTTGGTCACCGAGCACTTCCAGCTTGACCAGATCATGGCCGTCGAGCAGTTCCCGCGCCAGCCGGCAAGTGCGCACAGCGTCGTCAGCGGTATAGCACCCGGCAGTGTTGGGCAAAATGGTGTAACGCGACGGCGGGATCACGTCGAGCAGATTGGGTTCGTTCGGGTTCTGGCCGATATTGGTTCGCCGAATGGCCACCGTGACAATCTCGGCGCCACTGGCTTCGATGGCGCGCCGCGTCTCATCGAGATCCTTGTACTTGCCGGTGCCAACCAGCAACCGGGAGGAATAACGTTTGCCGGCCAGGGTCAGCGCATCGCTTGCGTTCATGTTCTGCTCCGTGAAGGTAAGAGAGTGGCGTGTGGTGCGGGTTTGCCGAGCGGTGTTGCCGTGTCGTTCAGCCACCACCGATGGCATGGACAATCTCGATGCAATCCTCTGCCTGTAGGGTCCGCAGCGCATGCTGCGAGCGCGGCACGATCTCGCCATTGCATTCGACCGCGACCCGCTTGTCAGCCAGTTGCAGCTCGGCCAGCAATTCCGCGACGGTCATGGGCGTTGGCAAATCACGACGGACGCCATTGAGCAGAATGGAAATGACCATGGATGGGGGCAGCGGGCTGACGGTTTGCAGGCCGCGCATGATACCAGCGGCCCGCTGGCGGCCGCAGGCAATCCGCTGTCAATATTTTTTACATTGCGTGCCACGGGGCCTGCCAGGACGTCTTGCAAGCTGCTGATCTCCGGGCAGATCGCGCCACTGGCACAACACGTGCTTTTTAATGCCGCAGTTGGCGCTAAAATGCCCGGCTGCCGCCCCTGAGCGGCAAGCCAACCCGTAGGGACACACAGGCGTACTCGCATGAGCGATCAGAACCAGACCGGCGCACCGTCGCCGATCACCCCCGATACCCCGCCGGCCCATGGTCGCCGTCAGTTGCTGCTGCGCGGCGCACTGGCAGCGCCGGTGCTGATGGCCGTGGCCAGCAAGCCGGTTTTGGCCGGTCAACTCTGTGCGCCGTCCGGCTTTGCCTCCGGCAATACCTCCGCGGTCGACAACCCGAGCGCCTGCAATGGCTGGTCGCCGGGCTACTGGAAAGCCAAGCCAGGCAAGTGGCCAAGCCCCTACAGCCCGTCGACGCGCTTTCATGATGTGTTTTACGGCACCTATTTCAGCAACAAGTCGATGATGGACGTGCTGAACCTTGGCGGCGGTGACCTGATCATGCTGGGCCGTCACTGCGTTGCCAGCCTGCTCAACGCCACGGTCGCGCCGATGGGTTATCTGATGACCCCGGAAGAAATCAAGGAAATCTGGCGGCAGTGCCTCAACACCGCACCGAGTTCGCAGTATGTGACCGCCACCGGTTTGGTCATGACCTTGTCGGAAGTCGAAGAATTCCTCACCGCCACGTATCATAACAACATGCTCGCCTACTACGACTGAGGCTGTGTGCAGCGGTTTCGGTATTCCGTTCATCCCGATTTGAAAACAGCAGCGCTCGATGGAGCGCTGCTTGTTTTTTGCCCCGGCTCCGGTGCCACGGTGGCGCTGGCCGACGATCTGCTGCGGGTGTTCAACGCGATCGCCACCGGTGCCGACGATGAAACCTCGCTGGTTGCCCTGCTGACCGGCTCGGCTGATGAACCGTTGGCCCGACAAACCCAACTCGATCACTGCCTGCGTCTGCTGTTGCAACAGCAACTGATCCTGCCGGTGCCGGCATGACGCTTGCGACCCTGTCCTATCGCGAATTTCGCCACCAGCTTGCCGATACCGGCGTGACGCTGGCCCTTCCCCCGTACACCGCCCATATCCGCTCCGACCTCGACCGGGTTGCCGCCGGCATTTACGCACTCTATGCCGACTATGCGGTGTGCCCCGACGAGCCCTGCCCGGACTTCCGGGTCAGCGTCAGCCAGCCACCGGGCCGACGCTGGTGGCGGCCACAGGTGCAGTTTCTGTTCGATGGTTTTGCGCCGTTCAAACCGCTGCCGGTCGATCAGGCCCATGCCATGTTCGAGTGGGGCCTGAACTGGTGTATTGGCAACCTCGATCACAGTCATCTGATCCTGCATGCAGCGGTGCTGGAACGCGCCGGCCATGCCTTGATCCTGCCCGGTGAACCGGGCGCCGGCAAAAGCACGCTGACAGCAGCGCTCTGTCAGCAGGGGTTCCGTTTGCTGTCGGACGAAATGTGCCTGATTGATCCGGCCAGCTTGACCGTGACCCCGGTACCGCGACCGGTCAGCCTGAAAAATGCCTCGATTCCGCTGATTCAGGCCCGCTACCCCGCGGCCGTTTTCAGCGAGCCGGCACGCGACACGCTGAAAGGTACGGTGGCGCATATGCAAGCACCGCGCGACGCCGTGCAACGGGCTGGGCAGCGGGCGCGAGCCGGTCTGATTGTGTTTCCGCGCTATCGCGCCGGCAGCGCCACGCTCTGGCAACCGGTGGAGCGCCCGGTGGCAGCCTTGCGCTGCATCGAACAGAGTTTCAATTACAGCCTGCTCGGCAGTCTCGGCTTTGCCACGGCGGTGGCGCTGACGGCCGCGAGCAGCTGCCACGAACTGGTCTACAGCCAGCTGGATGATGTCATTCCGTTGCTGGCGCGCGCGCTTGATGCATGCGCCGCCGAACCCGGCAGGTCGGTACCAGTGGAAACGTCACGATGACCACGCCTCCCGTGCCCGAGCAAACCACGACCACCGCCATGCCAGCCGCGCGCTTGCCATTGGTGCAGGCACTTTTGAATCCCGCCGCCTGTGCCCACTGGAGCCTGGCCGAATGGGATGTGCTGATCCGGCAAGCCCGGCGCGCCCGATTGTTGCCGTCGCTGGCGCTGCGGCTGGCGTCGACCGCCGTGCCCGAGCACCCGAGTATCGCGCGCGCATTGACTACCGCCCGCGTCGCTGCTGACGCCACTGCGGTGCGCATGCGCTGGGAGCTGACCCAGTTGCTGGCGCCACTGGCGCGTGCCGGCGTGCGGCCGCTGCTGCTGAAAGGTGCCGCTTATCTGATTCAGGATCTGCCGGCCAGCCACGGCCGGCTGTTTGCCGACATCGATCTGCTGGTGCCGCGCGAAAAACTGGCCATCACAGAAGACTCGTTGCGCTTCGCCGGCTATGTCAGCAATCAACTTGATGCCTACGACCAGCGCTACTACCGGCAATGGACCCATGAATTGCCACCGCTGCAACACCGGCAACGCCTGATCACGCTCGACGTACACCACAACATTCTGCCGCTGACCGCGCGCGCCAAGCCGGATGCCACGCTGCTGCTGGCGCAGGCACGGCCAGCGGCCGATGCCCGCTTCAGCGTGCTGCAACCGTGCGATCAGGTGCTGCACAGCATGTGTCACCTGTTCTACGACGGCGAATGGGATCACGCCCTGCGTGATCTCTGGGACATGCACCAACTGCTCGATCACTACAGTGCCGAGCCCGGCTTCTGGCAAGCCTTGCCCGCGCGCGCCGACGCCCTCGATCTGGCCCGGCCGTTTGCCTACGCCATTACCGTGTTGCAGGAAGTATTTGCCAGCGCGATCCCGGTCGAGGTGCTGGCCGCGGCACAACAGCGGCTGCCGCGCATCGGCAGACGCGCCATGCACGCGCTGTTTCTGGCCGCGCTGCGTCCGGACCATCCGAGCTGCCGCCGCCCCGTCGATACGCTGGCGCGGTTTGCCCTCTATCTGCGTGGCCATTACCTGCGCATGCCGCCACATTTGCTGTTGCCACATCTCATTCGCAAGGCCATCCGGCGTGAACCGGAGCGGCCAGAGTCGCCGCTCGCCGAACGCGATACGCCGTAACGGTCTGCACGCCGTCAATGCTGCCCAGCGGACGGCAATGACCGCTACAATCAGCCGACCCCGACGCTGCAGGCGTCACGCCAGCGGCGCTTTGCCACCCGCCGGCCCGAGCGAGACTCAGCAATGCCCACCTACAGCAGCCTGGTACCGTCCGGTTCTGGCTTATCTGAGCAGGCGCAACGCAGTTCTGCGCTACCGGAACCGGGCCGGCGCGAATTCGGCTGGCGCGAGTGGGCTGCGCTGCCGCAACTGCGGATCAAGCGGCTGCGGGTAAAAATCGACACGGGCGCCCGCACCTCCGCGCTGCACGCCTTTGAAGTGTTGCCGTTCGAACGTAACGGTCAGCCCTGGGTGCGGTTTGGCTTGCACCTGTCGCGCAAGGAAGGCGAGCTCGCCCACTGGTGCGAAGCGCCGCTGCTCGATCGCCGCATCGTCACCGACTCCGGCGGCCACGCCGAAGAGCGCCATGTAATCGCCAGCACCATTGTGTTCGGCAACGCCTACTGGCCACTCGCCATCACGCTGACCAACCGCGACACCATGCGCTACCGCATGCTGGTTGGCCGCTCCGGTCTGCCGATCGATGCCCAGGTGCTGCCACATCACGCCTGGCTGCAAGGCCAACCCGTTTACGACAAACACGCCTTTCGCAGTGCCACGCCAGATCGCGTTCTGGCCAGCGCCAAGGAAACCTTGTGAAACCGCTCCTCCGTGCACTTCAATCGATGAATTCGCTGCCATGAAAATCTGTGTGCTGTCGCGTAACCCGCGTCTCTATTCCACCTACCGGCTGGTCGAAGCCGCCGACAAGCGCGGCCACGAAATCGAAGTGCTGGACACGCTCCGCTGCACCATGAACGTGGTCACTCACAAGCCGACCATCCGCTACGGCGGTGAAGAACTGGCCGGTTACGACGCGGTGATCCCGCGCATCGGCGCCTCGATCACCTTCTACGGCATGGCGGTGCTGCGCCAGTTTGAAATGATGGGCGTGTTCACCATGAACGAATCGGCCGCCATCGGCCGCGCCCGCGACAAACTGCGCTGCTTGCAGATGCTGGCCCGCGACGGCATCGGCCTGCCAATCACCGGTTTCGCGCACGCGCCGGACGACATTCCGGACGTGGTCAAGATGGTCGGCGGCCCGCCGCTGGTGATCAAATTGCTCGAAGGCACCCAAGGCATCGGTGTCGTGCTGGCGGAAACTCAAACCGCCGCCGAAAGCATGCTCGAGGCGTTTTTAAGTCTCGATCAAAACATCATGGTGCAGGAATACATTCACGAAGCAGGCGGCGCCGATATCCGCTGCTTTGTCATCGACGGCGAAGTGGTTGCCGCGATGAAACGGCAAGCCAAAGAAGGCGAGTTCCGCGCCAACCTGCATCGCGGCGGCCAAGCCACCGCCATCGACATTACCGACGAAGAGCGCCACACCGCGATTGCTGCCGCCAAGGCACTCGGCCTGCATGTTGCCGGCGTCGACATGATGCGCTCGTCGCGCGGCCCGCTGGTGCTGGAAGTGAATGCCTCACCGGGACTGGAAGGCATCGAACACGCCACCGGCGTCGATATCGCCAGCAAGATGATTGCGTTTCTGGAGCGGCATATGGGCACGGACGCGGCGCGGAAGCGGAGTGAGGGATAGCCCTGTGAAGTCAATTGGAATTGTCGTATTCGCACTCACGCTAATCGGATACCAAGCATTAGCGGAAGATCATCTCACCCCCCTCGATGCTCGAGGAACCAGCCTTTTTGTAGGCTACGATGAGTTCGTTGAGCAGGCATATCCCGCGCAAGCAGATGAGTTGGCTGGTTTTTATGTTGGGCCAGCAAACATGCCGGCTAGCTATCTTGGGATTCTGGAAGCAAATTCACCATTTCGACATGCAGTTTTCTACGCAGAGAAGACTGAACCAGAACCAAAAGTTTCTATCGTTGAAATCCCCTCCGATTTCGCTGAAGCTATTTCTTTCAAGCTCGCGGAAATTATTCGGATAGACACTAGGTATGGTGACAGGAAAGATGAGCGTTTTGATTGCTTAGATGGAATCGAGCGTATCTTTACTGGTCAGAAGTATTACGGAAGAGCTGATTGCTACAATTCCGGCTCCGTTCCGGACAAGCTGACGAAGATCTATGACGAACTCGCGAAGGTTGGTTCTGGTAGTGCTGGCTCGCAAAATGTAGACGTTGCGCTGGCTCGAGTCGTCAAGATGCTTGATGACATTCTTGCCAGCATCAAGCAATAGACCTGTTAATTGACTTAGTTCTGTGGTGCACGTACCGAACGGCAATCACCCCACCCTAGCCCTCCCCTTGGCAGGGGAGGGAACTGTACCGCTCCTCCCCCTGCCAAGGGGGAGGCTGGGAGGGGGTGGTTGTCGCTCCAAGCATTCAACTTAATCCGCTGCGCGCATTTGCGTTTGATTCAATCAGGACCATCCATGTCGTCTACCGCCGTCCTCACTTGGTTCGATCACAGCGGCCGCAAATCGCTGCCCTGGCAACAGGACAAGAATCCGTACCGGGTCTGGATCTCCGAGATCATGTTGCAGCAGACGCAAGTCGCGACCGTGATCGGCTACTACCAGAATTTCATGGCCCGCTTTCCGGATGTGAAAGCACTCGCCGCCGCGCCGCTCGATGATGTGCTGGCATTGTGGGCCGGCCTTGGCTATTACTCACGCGCCCGCAATCTGCACGCGGCGGCAAAATATGTGGTCGAACATTTCGGCGGCGAGTTTCCGCAAACCGTCGAACAAATGTGCGAACTGCCCGGCATTGGCCGCTCGACTGCCGGCGCCGTGTTGAGCCTTGGCAGCGGCATCCGCGCTCCGATTCTCGATGGCAATGTCAAACGGGTGCTGTGCCGGGTTGCCGGTATTCGCTTGTATGAAGACTTGCGCCGCAATGAGCAGAAACTGTGGCAGCTTGCCGATGAGCTGACGCCAACAAAACGTGTTGCCGATTACAATCAGGCGATGATGGATATCGGTGCCACTGTCTGCACCCGTGGCACACCAAATTGCGCCGTGTGCCCGTTCAGCCAGTCCTGCGTTGCGCAGGCTGAACAGAATTTCAGCGCCTACCCCGGCAGCAAACCCTCGAAAGTCTTGCCGGAAAAATCGACCCGCATGCTGGCGCTGGTCAATGCCCGCGATGAGGTGTTATTGCAACAGCGGCCGCCGTCGGGCATCTGGGGCGGGCTCTGGGTGCTGCCGGAAGTGCCGGAGCTGTTGTCACCGGGCGAGTTTGCCGAGCAGTTCGGCGACGCGACCGCGCTGCGCGCGCTGACGCCACTGCGGCACACCTTCAGCCACTTTCATCTCGATATCCACACCTTTGCGGGGGTGATGCAGGGCAGCAGCTCCCGTATCATGGACGCCCCTTGGCGCTGGCAGCCGATGACCGAGCTGAAAGCGGTCGGCCTGCCGGCTCCGATTCAGCGGCTGCTGAAGCAGATCGCTGCTGGGGCCTGAATGTTTGATCCCCCTCCTTCCTAAGGAGGGGCTAGGGGTGGTTGCGGAGGCGGAGAGTCACCAGCACTCTGTCGCATGCCGTTTCGCTCACGGAGCTGAACCACCCCCATCCCCTCCTTGGCAAGGAGGGGGGTGAACGCTCCGATTCTTTGCAAATTGAGGTATTTCCAATGTCCCGTACCGTTCACTGCGCCAAGCTCGGCAAAGAGGCCGCCGGCCTTGCTTTCGCCCCGTATCCGGGCGCGCTCGGCCAGCGTATTTTCGAGAACATTTCTGCCGAAGCCTGGGAACAGTGGAAAGCCCACCAGACCATGCTGATCAACGAAAAGCGGCTATCGATGCTGGACCCGGAAGCCCGCAAGTTTCTCGCTGGCGAGATGGAAAAGTTCCTGTTTGGTGGCGACTACGAGAAGGTCGAGGGTTACGTGCCCCCGACGGTCTGACGGCTGCCACGAACCGCTACCGGGCGGTGTCGGCGAGCGCTGGCACTGGCGTCTGGCCAAGGATTGAACAATCCGATGGGTCTCTGACCCCGCTGCCTTGACTTCACTGCCCCGGCCCGGCAATATGCGCGCCCTTGGCCCGGTAGCTCAGTCGGTAGAGCAGCGGATTGAAAATCCGCGTGTCGGCAGTTCGATTCTGCCCTGGGCCACCAAGAATCAAACAAAACGGCTCGTCTTCGGACGGGCCGTTTTGCTTTTTGGTTCATGCATGAATGCCGGGCAGCATCGAACTGCTGCGCCGTTCGATTGTGACCCCCGTCCGTGGGGGTCACCGCTACGCGGGCGCTGTCGCGCCGCCACGTTGTTCCAGACAACGTGGTCTGCCCTGGGCCACCAAGATTCAATCAAAACGGCTCGTCTTCGGACGGGCCGTTTTGTTTTGTACACGGAAAAATGGGCCTCCGGTACCCGCGGTCTCAGAGCTTCAGGTCGTAAGTCAGGATCAGCGGCGCGTGATCCGAAAACTTCTCGTCCTTGTAGATTTCCGCGCTTTTGATTTTGTCTTTCAGCGCCGGCGAGACAATGTGGTAGTCGATACGCCAGCCGACGTTCTTGGCATAGGCTTGACCGCGATTGCTCCACCAGGTGTATTGGTCCGGACGCGGGTCAACCACCCGGAAGGCATCGACAAAACCCACCTTGTCGAATAATTCATCCAGCCAAGCCCGCTCATGCGGCAGGAAACCGGAGTTTTTCTGGTTCGACTTCCAGTTCTTCAGATCGATTTCCTTGTGCGCGATGTTGTAATCGCCGACGACAATATAGGGCGTTTTCTCCTTGGCTTTCTTTTTCAGGATCGGCATGTACAGCGCGAGGAATTCATCCTTGGCGGCTTGCCGTTCCGGCCCGGATGAGCCCGATGGCAGATACAGCGAGGCAATCTTCAGCGTGCCGTAATCGGCCTCGACATAGCGGCCTTCGGTATCGGCCTGACCAAAGCCGAGCCCAGTCGCGACCGACTTCGGTTTGACCTTGCTGTACAGCGCGACCCCGGAATAGCCCGGCCGCTCGGCCGGAAACAGATAGCGGTGGTAGCCGTCGAGGTGGAAATCAGCTTCGTCGAGCTGGTGGTCCTGGGCTTTCAGTTCCTGAATGCAGATGACATCGAATTGACGCTTCTGCAGCCAGCCAAACAAGCCTTTTTTGGCGGCCGAGCGCAGACCGTTCACATTGATGCTGACAACACTGAGCATGGCGTTCTCGTCAGGTCGAAGGGTGGGGTGAAATGCCGGGCCGGATATGCTGATCGAGCTGCTGCCGCGACCGGCGCCGGCAGGCTATCATAACGGCCTTGCCTTGCCGTTTCCGGACCACCCCATGCTGCCGTTCCAGCGCGAGTTCATCGAGTTTGCCCTGTCCCGTGAAGTACTCAAGTTTGGCGAGTTTGCCCTGAAGTCAGGCCGCCTCAGTCCGTATTTCTTCAATGCCGGCCTGTTCCAGCGCGGCAGTGATTTGGCCCGGCTGGGCCGGTTTTACGCGCAAGCCATTCAGGCTTCGACCATCGACTTCGATCTGCTGTTCGGCCCTGCCTACAAGGGCATCCCACTGGTATCGACTACTGCCGTTGCCTTGGCCGAGCACCACGGCCGCGACCTGCCATGGTGCTTCAATCGCAAGGAAGCCAAGGATCATGGCGAAGGCGGCCTGATCGTCGGCGCGCCGCTGAAGGGCCGGGTGCTGATCATCGATGACGTCATCACCGCCGGCACTGCCATCCGCGAGACCATGCAGATTCTCGAGCGCCATGGCGCCACTCCGGCCGGGGTTGTGGTGGCACTCGACCGGGAAGAACGCGGGCAAGGGGAACTGTCGGCCATTCAGGAGATCGAACGGGACTACCGGATTCCAGTTGCGGCCATCATTCGGCTGCGCGATCTGATAAGCTTTTTGCAGCAGGCACCGGCGTTCCGGTCGTATGCTCCGGCTATCGAGGACTATCGTCAACGCTATGGCATCCGTTCCTAAGATTCTGCTGCTGGCTCTGGCGGCGCTGTTGCTCAGCACGCCGGCTGCCGAGGCGGCCCAGAGCAAACAGAAAAGCAAACCCACTGGTGGTCCCGGCGTGTTGTATCGCTATGTCGATGACACCGGCGCGATCGTGGTCAAGGACTTCCTGCCCCCGGAAGTGGTGCCGCGCGGATACACCGTCACCAACCAAAGTGGTCAGGTGATCCAGGTGGTGCCGCCGGTTCTAAGCAAGGCTGAGCAGGCCGAAGCGAAAAAACGCAAGGCCGAGGCCGAAGCGGAAGAGCGTGCTCGCCGCGACGCCATTCGCCGTGATGCCGAACTGCTGCGCAATTTCGCTTCCGTCGAAGACATCATGCGCGCCCGCGATACCCAGCTGTCGGCCCTTGATGTCCAGATCAGCATCCGCAACGGCCAGACCAAACAACTCACTAGCCAGCTTGAGGAAATGCAAAGCCACGCTGCCGATTACGAACGCCGCGGCGAAGCCGTTCCGTCACAACTGCTGAAAGACATTCAGGAATCCCAGCGCCAGCTCGACGACAACAAGCGATTTGTCTCGCTGCAGGATGCCGAAAAACTGAAAGTGGCGGATCGCTTCAAGAACGACATTGTCCGGTTCAAAGAATTGCAGGCGCAGCGCCTGCTGCGCAAGCGCGATGAGGCCGGCAGCGAATCCAGCGACAGCGCCACGGCGGTGGCACTTTGCAGCAGTACCGATTCCTGCCGCAAGGCCTGGCAACTGGCCCAGATTTATGCTCGCGACAACAGCACACGCTCACTGGAAATCGTCACCGACACTTTGATTCTGACCGGCAAGCCGGTGTCCGATCGGGATGTTTCAATTGCCCTGTCGCGGGTGCCGAACAAGGATCAGGGGGCGCAACTGGTGCTCGAAGTCAGTTGCCTGAATAGTGATGCCGGCACCGCGCTCTGTAGCAGCGAAAAAGTTCGCGGCATCGTCAGTGGCTTCGAGTCCTATCTGAGCAGCCGTTTGCAGTAAATCGGTTGAGATACCGGCAATTGCTGATTGGCAGTCAGGCAACGCTCACCAGTCCTGCGCAATAACAAAAAAGGCCGTCAGCGATGACGGCCTTTTTGTTCGGTCCAGATTTTGTCCGGTTCTGCTTTCGCGCAGTGGCGCTGGACTCATTTAGCCCGTCGCGGCTTTGGCACTGCGCTGACCGAGCCGCAAGGTCTGTTGCAGCAAACTCCACTGCTCTTCCCACTGCACCGTTGGCGCCTGCTTGAAATTGCTGCGGACAAACTGCCGAACGCGGCCTTCCAGCACGGCCAGCAGCAAATTAGCGGCAGCCGCCGCGTCGACCGTCAACGGCGCCTGCGCATTCAACGCCGCTTCACGCAGGATTTGCCGCAACTGCATTTCCAGCCGATCAAACAATTGCGACACCCGCGCCGGCAACCGCTCATCTTCACCAATCAGGGCATCGCCGGTCAGCAGACGCGACATGCCCGGATTGCGCGCAGAAAATGTCAGCACCAGGGTCAGGATTTTGCCGCAGCGAGCGATTGCGTCCGGCTCCTCGTCCAGAATCACCCGAACCCGGGTAAACACCACTTCTTCGATGAAATCGAGCAGGCCTTCAAACATCCGGGCCTTGCTCGGAAACTGTCGATAGAGCGCCGCTTCCGACACACTCAGTGCCGCGGCGAGCTGGGCAGTGGTGATGCGTTCGCCCGGGCTTTGTTCCAGCATGCGCGCCAGCGTCTCGAGGATCTGCTGCCGGCGGCCGCCTTCTGTACGTGCTGTCATGTCGCTTTCCCGTCCACGTCAGGCCGTCAGAACGGCAACTCTACACCGGGGTCGACTGCAAGCAGCTGACCACGGAACAACTCCTGAATACGCACCAGTGCGGTTTCGCTGTCGGCTTCAAATCGCAGCACCAGACTCGGCGTGGTATTCGACGCCCGCACCAATCCCCAGCCATCGGCAAAGTCGACCCGGATGCCGTCAATGGTATTGAGCTGGCCACCGGCAAACTGGCCCTGTTTCGCCAGCCGATCAACGAAAGCAAATTTGCGCTGGTCGCCGATCTTGATATTGAGTTCCGGCGTTGAGACGCCTTCCGGCAGGCTCTTGAAGATATCGGCCGATTTGCGGAAATCTGCCGCCAGAATTTCCAGCAGGCGGGCGCCAGCATAAATGGCGTCGTCGAAACCGAACCAGCGTTCCTTGAAGAAAATGTGGCCGCTCTGCTCGCCGGCCAGCAAGGCGCCGGTTTCGCGCATCTTGGCTTTGATCAGCGAATGGCCGGTGCGCCACATCAGCGGCCGACCACCGTGACCGGTAATGACGCGGGCCAGATGGCGTGAACACTTGACGTCATAAATGATATCGGTGCCCGGATGACGCGACAGTACGTCCATCGAGTAGAGCATCATCTGCCGATCCGGCCAGATGATTTTGCCACTGGAGTCGACCACGCCAAGCCGGTCGCCATCGCCGTCGAAGGCGAGGCCAATATCGGCACCGGTTTCTGCCACCGTCGCGATCAGTTTGCGCAGGTTCTCGGGCTTGGACGGATCCGGATGGTGATTCGGGAAGCGGCCATCGACATCGCAGTACAACTCGATCACTTCGCAACCGAGCGCCTTGTACAGCGTTGGCGCCACGGCACCGGCAATACCGTTGCCGCAATCGATCACCACTTTCAGCGGCTGTGCCAGCGCGATGTCGCCGGTGATCTGGGCAATGTAATCTTCGTTGATTGACAGCGATTCGGCACTGCCGCGACCGGACAACAGGTTGCCGGTTTCGATGCGTTCGCGCAGCCGCTGGATATCGTTGCCAGACAGGGTTTCACCGGCGATGACAATCTTCAGGCCGTTGTATTCGGCCGGATTGTGGCTGCCAGTCAGCATGACCCCGGAGCGGGTCGACAGATAATGGGTGGCGAAATACAGCAGCGGCGTCGGCACCGGCCCCAGATCAACCACATCGCGGCCGCTTTCGAGCAGACCTTGCTTCAGCGCGGTCAACAACTCCGGACCGGAAGTGCGACCGTCGCGGCCGATGACAATTTTCTGTTCGCCGCGATCATAGGCTTCGGAGCCAATGGCGCGGCCGATCTGCTTGACCACTTCCGCAGTCAGCGAATCGCCGACCACGCCGCGAATATCGTAGGCGCGAAAGATGTCGGCGTTGAGCCGGATGCGACCGGCTTCTGGCGCCGCCAGCACCCCTTGTGGTGCCCCCGTCGGCAGTGCCGGTGTCGCAGCCGCGGCAGCGGTGCCGTTGCCGGCGGCGACCAGCTTGGTCGCCCAGTCATGGCGCGCCAGCGTAATGGCCATGTCCTTGAACACTTCCAGCGAGAACCGTTCCGGCGCCAGTTTGCCGTCACCCGCGCGGGCATCCAGCAGCACTTTCAGCAGCCGGGCAGCATCCGAGTGCTGGGCGCGATCCAGCGTCTTGACGATCAGAATGGCGAGCCCGGCAACCAGCGCCAGCAATAGGCCGGCCAGCCCCCAAAACAAGCCTTGTTGGGTCGAGTTGGTCGCCGCTTCTTCCGGTGCCGGCCAGTAGGCCAGTTTCCACGGGGCGGAGGTCAACTCACGCTCGTAAGGCGCCGTCCCGGACTTCAGATGGTTCTCGCCGCGAATGGCAACCGTCTGGGCGGCATCCGAGAAGTCCTGCGACAGCTCCAGATAGCCGGGTGAACCCTGGGCACCATCGAGTGCTTTCTGGACGACTTCCAGTTTCAGACCGGCCAGCAGGAAGCCGACAATCTGATTATCAACCTTGATGGGTTCGATCATCGCAAGGTGCTGGCGTGGTTTGCCCGGCAACACCAGCTCCACCGGCACCGGCTTGTTCTTGCGGGCCAGCCGCAGCAAATCGAGCGTGACGTTGCTGATTGGCAAGGAGCTGTTCATGTCCAGATCGTGCCAGTCAAGTGGCAACAGGCGGACCCCGTAGGTTTCCGGGAACTGGCGGGAAAGCTGCTGTTCAGCCGCGGTGATCAATGCCGGATCGTTGCCGGCCAGCAGGCTGGCGAACTGGCCGTCTGCGGCTGCCACCGCCAAGCGGGTACGAATGAACACCAGCTGCTGCTCGAGCCGGTCTGCGGTATTGCCAAGCAGTGTTTCGGTGTAGCGGTTGACCCGTTCATGGGCCGGGCCGGACAACACCAACAGGTAGATCAGGACAACTACCGCAATAACGGCCGCGGCGCTCGCCAGCAGCCATTTCAGGCTGAGCATCAGCGCCGAGCGTGGGGTACCGGACGGCGGCGGCGCAGCTTGGGGTAGTTCGGGTTTGCTTTCGGCACGGGCCTTGACGGCAACGGGTTTTTCGCGCTTTTTCACGCTGGACGCTTCCTTTTCTCGTTATACCGATCCTGATGACACGGCAGACATTGCGGGATCAATGCTGGCCGGAATGACCAAAACCGCCCTCACCGCGGGCGGTAGCCACAAATTCCGACACCAGGGTCAAGTTGGCCTGCACCACCGGCAGGATGACCAACTGGGCGATGCGTTCACCGGGCTGGACAGTATAGGCAGCCTGACCGCGGTTCCAGCAAGACACCATCAGCTCGCCCTGATAATCGGAGTCAATCAGGCCGACCAGATTGCCGAGCACGATACCGTGCTTATGGCCGAGGCCGGAGCGCGGCAGAATGGTCGCCGCCAGGCCCGGGTCGCCAATATAAAGTGCAAGGCCGGTGGGCAGCAGCACGGTTTGGCCCGGCTCGACGGTTACCGGGGCATCAAGGCAGGCCCGCAAATCCATGCCGGCGGAGCCGCCGGTGGCATAGGCCGGCAGCGGAAACTCGGTGCCGACTTTCGGGTTCAGGATTTTCAGTTGCACATCAGCCATGGCGGCGACGGTACTCCACTGCAATCAGGTTTATCAGGGCGCGGGCCAGCAGCCGTTTGTTCTGGGCCGGCAGTGCCTCCTGACGCACGCTATCAGGCTCGGCAATCAGGACTGTGACGGCGTTGTCATCGCAACCAAATCCCAATCCGGCCTGCGCCACGTCATTGGCGCAGATCATATCCAGTTTTTTCCGCCGTAGCTTGCCTTCCGCGTGAGTA
This sequence comes from Permianibacter sp., assembly GCA_041914645.1. Lineage (GTDB taxonomy): Bacteria > Pseudomonadota > Gammaproteobacteria > Enterobacterales > Permianibacteraceae > Permianibacter. The sequence continues at coordinate 30,602 of JAYSCY010000009.1, read as the reverse complement.
AGCACCTGCTCCGTTTCGGCAGCGAAACCGACGCAATAGGGCCGGTCCGGGCGCGCCGCGACGTCGGCGAGAATGTCCGGGTTCTTGACCAGCTTCAATTCCAGCTCGTCGCTGGTCTTCTTGATCTTTTGGGCGGCCACTGTCGCCAGCCGGTAATCGGCCACGGCGGCGCAGGCAATGAAGATGGCGCTGCCTGTCGTTTCCTTCATTACCGCCGCATGCATCTCGGCCGCGCTGTCGACGGCCAACCGGCGCACGCCCGGCGGTACCGGCAGGCTGACCGGGCCCGAGACCAGCACGACCTCGGCGCCAGCTGCCACTGCGGCTTCCGCCAGTGCATAGCCCATCTTGCCGGAGCTGTGGTTGGTCAGGTAGCGAACCGGGTCGATCGGCTCCCGGGTCGGCCCGGCAGTGATGACTATTTTCTTTCCCAGCAGCGACTTCGGGACGAAGTATGCACTCACCATTGAAACCAGCTCGAGCGGCTCCAGCAGGCGGCCGGGGCCGACTTCGCCGCAGGCCTGGTTGCCGGAGGCCGGGCCAAGCAGCAAGACGCCGCGGCTATTGAGCGTTGCCAGATTGGCCTGGGTCGCCGGGTGGGCATACATCTGCTGGTTCATCGCCGGCGCCACCAATACCGGTGCCGTTGTCGCCAGCACCAATGTGGTCAGCAGGTCATCAGCAAGGCCGGCCGCCAGCTTGGCGATGACATCGGCGCTGGCCGGCACGATCAGCACCAGCTCGGCCCAACGAGCCAGCTCGATATGCCCCATCGCGGCTTCGGCGGCCGGGTCCAGCAGATCGGTACCGACCGGGTTGCCGGAGACGGCCTGAAACGTCAGCGGGGTAACGAATTCGCGCGCGCCCTTGGTCATGACAACCCGGACATCGGCGCCCTCGTCTTTCAGCCGGCGGGTCAGCTCGGCAGCCTTGTAAGCGGCAATGCCACCGGTCACCCCGAGCAGGATCCGCTTGCCCTGCAGGGACATTACCTGCGCCGCTGTTGTACAGACATCGGCCACGCTACACTCCCGTCCGGTTTGCTTGGGTCCGTTGAGCTGTTGCCACGCGTAGCAACAGCTCAACGGACCCGGGAAAGCGGCATGATAGCCGAAACCCGGTCCCAGGAAAGGTGACCGCTCACTGCCGTTTAGTCGAAGACGTTCTGCCGGAATTACCGGCTGACATAAGCGGCATATCTGCTGGCAGCGTCCTGGCGTAACGCTGGCTGACAAGGACTGGTCATGGCGATAACCGATCTCCCGCTCGACGCGCGTCCGCGCGAAAAACTGCTCGCCCGCGGCCCTGACGCCCTCTCCGATGCCGAACTGCTGGCCGTGCTGCTGCGGGTTGGCGTGCGCGGCAAAAGCGCCATCGAACTTGGTCAGGCGCTGCTGGACCAATGTGGCGGTCTGGCCGGCCTGCTACAGGCCGACCACCCTCAGCGCTTGCGCCTGCCGGGCCTTGGGCCCGCCAAATCGGCGGGTTTGCTGGCGGCGCTGGAGCTGTTCCGGCGCGGCCTTGCCGCCGAATTGCAACGCGGCCCGGCCTTCAGCCAACCAACGCAGGTTCGCCGCTACCTGCAGGCCGAGCTCTCCGGCGAGCGCAACGAAGTCTTTCTGGGCTTGTTTCTCGACACCCGGCACCGGCTGATCGCCAGCGAGCGCTTGTTTCAGGGCAGCATCGACGGCGCCAGCGTGCACCCGCGGGTGCTGGTGCAGAAAGCCCTGCAGCACAATGCGGCGGCATTGATCGTCGCCCACAATCACCCCTCCGGAGTTGCTGAGCCCTCGGCGGCCGACGAAGCCCTGACCCGAACCCTGAAAGAGGCCTTGGCGCTGGTCGATGTCCGGCTGCTGGACCATATCGTGGTCAGCCATGGCAGCACCGTCAGCCTCGCCGAGCGCGGTCTCATGTAGGGCGGGTCATGCTGTACAGGACGTAGGAAGGCCGCAGGCGGCTCTGCACATTCCTTTGGTCGCTGGATGCGCCGGAGCGGCGAACCGCCAACGCGTCCCGCCGGCCGGGGCAGAGCGGTTCAAGCGCAGCGGAGCCGCCAGCCCGCTGCCGCACCGGCCGGCTCCTGCCCGCCGGACAGGCTGATCAGGAATTGATCAATTTCGTACTGGGGATCAGCTTGCAGGGCCGGGACTGGTCAAGTAAGATCCCGCGCCCTTGTGTCAGCGCCGCATTCTGCTTGCCCGACCAAGGACCGATTTCGTAGTTTTGGAGGCTTTGCAATGTCCCGCGTCTGCATGGTTACCGGTAAGGCAACAATCACCGGCAACAATATTTCTCACTCGAACCGGCACACCCGTCGCCGTTTCCTGCCCAATCTGCACTGGCACCGTTTCTGGGTCGAGAGCGAAAAGCGCTTCGTGCGCCTGCGCGTTTCGACCAAAGGCATGCGCATCATCGACAAGAACGGCATCGATGCCGTGCTGGTTGATGTCCGTGCCCAAGGCATCAAGGTTTAAGGAGCCCTGACCATGCGTGACAAGATCAAACTGGTATCGACCGCTGGCACCGGCTACTACTACACGACCGACAAAAACAAGCGCACCACCCCGGAAAAGCTCGCACTGAAAAAGTACGATCCGGTCGTGCGCAAGCATGTCGAGTTCAAGGAAGCCAAGATCAAGTAAGTCGCGGCTGCTTCGGCAGCCACGCTTGCAATGCCTCCAGCAGAAAAGCCCGCCTCGGCGGGCTTTTTGTTTTGCTGCATAGCGCGGTCGAGTGCCATTGGCTGGCTATACTCGCCCTATCCGGGTGAGAGACCCCGTCCACCGGGCTATCTGATGTCCCCGCTTCGCTTCGCCGAAGGAGGACCCCGCCATGCCCGGCAAAAACATCCATCAGATCCGTAACCTCGCGCTTGTCGGTGCCGCCGGCGCTGGCAAGACCAGCCTCGCTGAGCAGCTGCTGCTGCAAATGGGCGCCATTGCCAGTGCCGGCACCATTGAGCGCGGCAATACCGTCTGCGATTTCGAACCGCTGGAAAAAGAACTTGGCCATTCGCTGGAGGTGGCGCTCTGCCATGGCGAGCTGGCCGGCATCGACGTCAATCTGCTCGATACGCCCGGTTACCCGGATTTTCTGGGCCGCACGCTGTCGGTGCTGCCGGCGGTGGAAACGGCGGTGCTGGTCATCAACGCCGCCAATGGCATTGAGCGGGTGACCGAAAGGCTGTTCACGGCCATCCGTGAACGTGGGCTCGACTGCTTTATCGTGGTCAACAAAATCGACGCCGCTGGCGTCGATTGCGCGTCAGTACTGGCGCAAATTCAGGCCCGGTTCGGTCGCGAATGCCTGCCGATCAATCTGCCGGCGGCGCATGCCAGCGCGGTACGCGACTGCTATTTCGAACCGGTACGCGGAAGCTGCGACTTTGTCGATGTCACCAGTGCTCACGATGCGCTGGTCGATCAGATCATCGAGCTCGATGAAGATTTGATGGCGCGCTATCTCGAGCAGGGCGAAAGCCTGAATCCGGAGCAGCTGCACGCACCGTTCGAGCAGGCACTGCGCGAAGGCCATGTGGTGCCGGTCTGCTTTGTCTCGAGCCGCACCGGTGTTGGCGTCAAGGAGTTGCTGCGGGTGATTGCCGAACTTGCGCCCGACCCAACCGAAGGCAATCCGCCGCCGTTCCTGAAAGGCGAAGGCAGCCAGGCCAAACCCATCAGCATCAGTATGGACGCCAATCATCATGTGATCGGCCATGTTTTCAAGGTCAGTATCGATCCCTACGTTGGCCGGCTGGCCTTTGTCCGCGTCCATCAGGGTACCTTGCAGGTAGGCCAGCAATTGTTGGCAGGGGATGCCCGCAAGCCGTTCAAGCTCGGCCATCTGCTGACGCTGCAGGGCAAACAGCAGAAGGAGATCAACAAGGCGGGCCCCGGCGACATTGTCGCCATCAGCAAGATCGATGAGCTCAGCTACGAAACCGTTATCCACGACTCCCATGACGAAGATCACCACCACCTGAAACCGATTGCCCTGCCCACGCCGTTGCAAGGTCTCGCTCTCAAGACCAGCAAACATGGCGACGAACCGAAACTCTCCGATGCCCTGCACAAACTCGCGGCCGAAGATCCCAGCCTGCACATCGAGCACCGCGCCAGCCTCAATGAAACCGTACTGATGGGTCTTGGTGATCTGCACCTGAAAGCGGCGCTGCGAAAAATGAAGGAGCGCGCCAATATCGACGTGGAAACCCATGTCCCGTCGGTGGCTTATCGCGAAACCATTACCTTGGCGGCTGAAGGCCATGCACGGCACAAGAAACAGACTGGCGGCGCTGGCCAGTTCGGCGAAGTGCATATTCGGATCACGCCACTGGAACGCGGTGCCGGTTTTGTCTTTGTCGATGACGTGGTGGGCGGCGCCATTCCGGGCCAGTTCATTCCGGCGGTAGAAAAAGGCGTGCGGGAAGTGTTGCAAACCGGCGCCATCACCGGCCACCCAATCCAGGATCTGCAAGTCAGTGTCTACGATGGCAAATACCACACCGTCGATTCAAAAGAAGTAGCGTTCATCACCGCTGGCAAAAAAGCCATGCTCGATGCCATCGACAAGGCGAAAGCCGTGGTATTGGAACCGATTGTCCGGCTGACCATTGATGTCAGCGCGCCATGCGTTGGCGACATCACCGGCGAGCTGACCAGCCGGCGCGGCTTGATCACCGGTACCGACAGCAGCAACGGCGGCCGCGCCCAGATCAACTCCCTGCTGCCGATTGCCGAACTGCCGGCCTTTCAACTGCGCCTGAAATCAATCAGTGGCGGTGATGGCACCTTTACCATGGAGCTCAGTCATTACGACACGGTACCACCAGCGGTGCAGAAGGAACTTGCCGGCAAGTACAAACGCAAGGAAGAAGAAGACTAGTTCAACTCTGGCCAAGCACGGGACTATCTAACGCAGCAACGCAGTAACGCAGTAACGCAGTAACGCAGTAACGCACGAGCGTCGCGCACGGTTTTGACGAGGGGTTCGAAATGACACGTTGGACAAGCATTTGCTGCGGCGCATTGTTGCTCTTTGGTTGTGGCGCAACCGCACAGATCGCACCAAGCCAGGCTGGACCGGTGCCGGTCACAGTAGAATATTACTACCGCATCAAGTGGGGCAACGCGGCAGAATTCCTAAAGCTCTACGACAAGAACCATGCCCCACTTCTTGAAGAAATGAAGAAGCTGGGCTTTATCCAGAGTATTCGTGTTCAGGAACCTTTCACCCACATGGCCGGTGGCCCGCGCTGGGATCTGCGGGTGACCATAGTCTTTCGCGACGCTACCGCTGCGGTATCTGATCCGGAATGGGACAATCAGTGGGCAGCCGCCAAAGACCGTCTTTATAAAGATCGCGAACTTTTCGATTCAGAGGAAAAAACCCGCTTTGGTTTGTTGGAGGACCACTGGGACATCATCGTCAATGAAGTTTCCCAATAGGGCACTGCATCATCGTAAACTCAGAAAAACTAGACTGGCAGGTACCCGCGGAGGACGAAGAAGAGGATTTTCCGAAACATATTTCACAATTGCAAATCATTGAATTGCCAGAAAGCTGCTACGGCATAGCGACATTTGCTTCTGTCACTATCCATCTGTCCACAGACCAGCGGAGCTCCGCTTCGTACGAGATATGCCCCTCTCCCGAAAAGCTTACCATCAGCAAGTCCTTTCCAACCATGTTCACACTGATCAGTTTCGTGGACACGGTTGAGAGGCCGTAATCTACTCCATAACGCTTCATCGCTATGGCCGAGTACTGAGACCATATTGAGGCTTCATGATCAAGCATCCATGCGACTGTGTCCAAATCGATTGTTTCGTCGACGCCCACGCGGCGGCTGGATTCGCTAGCAACACAAGGTAGCTCGCCGAGTTGCTCATGAAGCACCCTGAAGGTATCTCCGCTAGTCAATACTTCCCAGCGTGCTACACCATCAGGAGATAGCGAACCTCGCAGTTCTCCGTGAGTGGCCTGACAGAACCGACTGTTGACACGACTCCATGCCGACACGAATTTAATAAAGGCAATCGGTTGCTCACTCCCATGAACGTACCACGCTGTTGTTTCGTGTCCGATCTTAGCATTTGGGTATCTCGCACGTATTGAGTCCGTAGCCTTCGTGATCTCCTCAGCCGTCATCTCTCGCAGTCTTTCCATGGTTACGAGAATGGCACCAGCACTACAACAGAAGACACACAGCAAAAGAGTCAGAACGAATCGCAGCATCAACATCCCCCTACCTTATGGTGTGTCCCATCGCACAACGGTTGGTCCTTGCTATGCTTGCAGCCACAGAAGTGCACCACTTCATTTTCTTCCGCGTCGAATTTGACCGGGGAGAAACCGGCACCTTTGTGCGAGCCATCGCACCAGGGCTGGTTGGCGCTTCTGCCACAGGCGCACCAGAAATAGCTTTTGCCGGCTTCGACGCGGACGGGATAGGGCCCGCGCTTGGCGATAGTGGGTTCTGGCTTGCTGCTGTCGGTCATGCTGGGGGTTCCTGTCATGTTGAGAGCCGCTTTCATATCCAATCGTTCTAGTGCCAGCTGCGCGGCCGCGGACGCACTGGCCTACCATCAACAACAGGTGGGCCAGCTAGGGAGGATACCGCCATGCCGCAGCCGGTTGATGATCACAATTTGTTTCGCGAATTTCCCGAATTCAATGACCGCATCGAATTTCTCTGGGAGCAGGACAACGAGTTTGCCGCCGCGGCCGAAGAGTATCACGCGCTCGACAAACAGATTCGCGGCCTGCAAATGAACAACATCCCGACCTCCGACTTCCACTTCGAAGAACTGAAGAAACGCCGCTGCATGCTGAAGGACAAGCTCTACAACATGATCGCGATGCCGTTCAGCACACCATCGTCCTATTACCGGTATCGCTGACTGTCTGATTTTTCCATTCACTCATTACGCATTCCCGAGCGCCACTGACCCGCCATCCGGCGGGTCAGTTCTTTCTGCTGTTCGTTAAAAAAAGGACGGTGTTTTTCATTGCTCAGCAGAGCTAGTGCCTCCGGTTGACCTGGTTGTCAGCAGTAAAGTGAGCCGCTCACGTCGCCATTGTTCGGCCAGCACGGCAAACCAACCGGTCAACAACAGGGCCAATGTCCACTCGAGCCGGTTTTCCCATTGATCATAATCGGGCAGCGTGCTTTTCAGTACGACGTGCAGCATCGCGAGCAGCCATTGCGCGACGACCAGATACCACAGCAGCGGCAGCACCGTTGGTGGTAGCGATGCCTGTTGCAAGGGTCGTTGCAGGGACCGTTGCAGGAATTGCTGCCGCAGCAGCCGCAGGGTCAACAACTGAGCAAGGCCAGTGCCGGCAAAATAGAAGGTGATACCGAACCGGCGCATGAACTGGTAGGTGGCGCCGCTGCTGCCAAGAAAATCCACATACAGTGCCAGCGCCAGCGCACCGATAACACCCGACAGCACCATCCAGCGAGTGGCGGACGCGGTGGTAACAATGCTCCGCTGCCGCAACCAGCGCGCCGTCAGCCACCAACACAGCAGCAGCAGCGCCGCGTTGGGCAGCATCAACAAGCGAAACCAGAAAATGGCCGGCTCGGTGCGCGCTGCCCGGCTGATCGAGGTGCAGCCTTCCAGCATCGGCCAGCACCACGGCACCTGACCGTTACTGGCGCTGATGAAATAGCTGCCAGCGGCGGCCATCACCGGCAACACGGCAACCAGCCAGGCCAGCGTGACGGGCAGCCACGATGCGGCTTGACCGGGCGAAATAGAATGGCCAGATGACGCGCTGCTCACTTGCCGAGCCCGCGATCGTTGTCGTGGTGACTGGCAGGCGTGTCGGCCATAACCGGCAGCGCTGCGAGCGGCAACGTGAACCAGAACGTACTGCCCTGACCGGGCACCGATTCAACGCCGATGTCACCACCGTGCAGGTTGACCAACTGCTTGCAAATGGCGAGCCCGAGTCCAAGTCCCTGGAAACGCCGTACCGTACTGGCCTCTACCTGTTCAAAAGAGGCAAAGATACGCCGCTGGTCGGCCGGCGTGATGCCAATGCCAGTATCGCTGACGGCAATGTGCATCATCGCGCCGCTGACGCCGGCCCGCACCCGGATGACACCGTGCTCGGTAAATTTGATGGCATTGCCGAGCAGATGACCGAGCACCTGTTGTACTCGCACCGGATCGGCCAGAACGGCCGGCAAATCCGGTAGCAACTCGTTGACCACGTGCACCGATTTGTTGGCGAGTAGCGGCTTGCTGTTTTCAATGGCACTGACCACGCAGTCCTGCAGATTAATTGGACGCAGCACGAGGTGGGGCTGCGCTTTCTTCAGCTGCGAGAACAACAGTAAATCGTCTACGACACCACTGAGCTGGCGGCCACTGGCGAGGATCATGCTGGCATAGGCGCGAATCTCGTCGTTGCTTTCGTGTTGCAAAATCAACTCCGACAATCCGATGATACCGTTGAGCGGCGTACGCAGTTCATGCGAGGTGTTGCTCAGCACGGTGTCCTTGGCGCGGTCGAGTTCGGCCAGTTGCGTGTTGAGTTGTTGCTGCTGCCGCAGCTCACGGCGGTGGTTGCGCCACATCAGCACCAGCAGCAGCAAAAGGGCGGTGGCGACCAGGCCGATGGTCCACGACACCATCAGATACTTTTGCCGACTGAGGGCGACCGAGGTCAGCTCGTTGCTGAGTTTCAACGCACCGATCTCCCGCTCCTGATCGCGGACTACATAATTGAGCCGGGCCGAAACCAGTTTGACTGCCATGGTGCGGTTGTAGAGCTGCTGGCCAAGGTCGTGATGTTGACGAAAGGTGGCCAAAGCCTCCGGGTAGCGCTGTTGCTGCTCAAGGATCGCGGTCAACAGTTCGAGCGTTTCGTATTGGGCCCGAACCCGGCCGGAGCCCGCCAACCGATCCAGATGTGTCGTCAGCAGACGCTCCGCGTCCGGTACATTGCGCTGATGCAACAGTACCCGCGCCAACGCCAGCGTGATCTCGCTTTCGAGCGGCCCCAACTGTTGTTGCTGCGCCATGGCCAGGGCGGCCTCGATCTCGATACGCGCCCGGGTTGGCTGATTAAGACCGAGCAGGGCCTGGCCGGCAAAATTGCGCGCTTCAGCGATGCTGTAAAACTCGTTTTCCGCCTCGAAAACCGGCAATGCCGACTGCTGACGCTGTAATGCCGATTCGAATCGGCCGGCCTTCAGATCGGCATACCCCATATTGGATTCCGCCAGGGCCGCTTTCAACGGCCGGATCTCGGCCCGCCATTTATTGAAGGCCAGCTCGAAATATTGCTGCGCCAATTCGATCTGGCCGAGATAGAGATAGATCAGGCCAATATTGTTCAGTGAGCCTGCGATACGCTCTTCCACACCGAGCTGCTGGCGCAGCGCAAGGCCAAGCTCGGTCCACTTGAGCGCATCTTCATAATCTTCTGCGTTGAGCTGGATGGCACCAATGGCGCCATAGGCATGGGCAAGACAGGGTTGATGGCCGACTCCCTGCAACACCGGCAGGAACTGTTCAACCAATGCCATCGCCGGCTCAAACTCGCCGATTTCGCCATAGGCATACGCCATGTCGAACGCCACCACACTGCGCGCCAGGGTGGCGGCATCACTGGTGATGAACGGGCTGCCGATTCGAATGGCATCGCGAGGATGCGACAATCGCAGCTTGCGCACCGCCTGGCCGGTTTCACCATACGGTTCACAGCTCGGATTGTCCGGTTCGGTGGCTGCCGGTGTGCCGATGGAAAACAGCGAAAGTGCCAGCAGGCAGATTGTCGGCAGCAGGCGCGGTGACGTGTGCGGTCGCCGTAGCACTGGCAGCATCCTTTGCAACGCCATTGTTAAACTCCGCCGCAGCAGCACGGGCGGCAATCGCCACGGGCGTTACTGCAGCAGCCAGTCGGACAGGCAAAACTCAGGCGATTTGCATGCATGCGGCAGGTCGGCCTGGAAACGGGTAGGGGCAACGTCTGGAACGCTGTCAGTGATGGCTGCCAAGCTGGCGTTGCAGGTAGCGCAAATAGGCCACATCCAGCAGCAGCAGCACCGGAAACACCATCAGCACCACCCACAGCCACGGCGGAACGCTGGCGAAGTATTCACCGGCCGCCATTCCGGCCAACATGCCAAGCCCCAGCAGTGCGGTGATATTGCGGCGGCGACGCACCTGCAGGTACTGGTGTTGCCATCGCTGTCGCTTGCTGGCCTCCGCCGGATGATGGCCTTTGCCATGCGACTTGTCTTTCTTCATGTTGCGCTGCTCCTGTTTTCGCGGAAGCCCGTTTTGCCGAAGCCTGTTTTGCGGAAGCCTGTTTTGCCGAAGTCTGTTTTGCCACTGTTCGGTGCCACGTCACGGCGCCAGTCGGCTGATCTGCCATTGTTCGCCGTGCCGCACATAAAGTACGCGGTCATGCAGCCGGCTCGGCCGGCCCTGCCAAAATTCGATACGGTCCGGCGTCACCCCGTAGCCCCCCCAATGGGGCGGCCTTGGCACGTGAGTAACGTAGCGCAAACCGTACTCGGCAGCACGCGTGATCAATTCGGTTTTGCTGGCGATAGGTTGACTCTGCGGGCTGGCCCAGGCGCCCACCCGACTTTGATACGGCCGGCTGGCGAAGTAGGCGTCGGAAACAGCACCGGGCAGCATTTCGGCACGGCCTTCCACTCGGACCTGACGCTCCAGCTCGGGCCAGAAAAAAGTCAGCGCGACAAATGGATTCTGCGCCAGCTGCTCACCTTTGCGGCTGTGGTAATTGGTGTAAAACACAAAACGGCCATCCTCGACCGCCTTCAGCAAAACCAGTCGCGCGCTGGGTCGACCATCGGCCGCAACAGTCGCGACATGCATCGCAGTAGGCTCCGGCAGCTGCCCATCAATGGCTTCTTTCAGCCAATGTTGAAACTGTTCCAGCGGATTGGCGTGGCAATGCTCGGGCGACAATTCTTCCCGGCTGTAGTCCTTGCGAATGCTGGCAATGTCGTGCTTCATCGAGTTCCCTCCCGGCCGCAGTGTAGCGTGAACGACGGGCCATGACGTAGCCAGTCGCAACACCGCCGCCGTCGCCTGACCGCGGCGTTGAAAATGGCAACACCACTACCGCCGCTACCGGAGCTTGACCCGGGTCAAAGTCATCTCCGGCCTGCCGGTTACCCTGAAGGCATTACTCAGGAGACACCGACATGATTATCGAAAAGCACGCCTTGGTTACCGAATTCCCGGAACTGAAAGCCGAGATCCACCGACTCAAGCTGGGAGATGCCCACTTCGCCCGCCTGTTCGACGAATACCACGAGCTGGATCACCAGATTATCCGGACGGAAGAAGGTATTGAACATCTGGGCGACGCCGCACTGGACGCGCTGAAATTGCGGCGGGCACAGCTGAAGGACAACCTGTACCGGCAAGCGAAACGGGCCAGCGGTGGCTGCTGCGGCGGTTGTGGCGGCCACTGACGACGTCAAACCGCGTCAGCGAGGCTGACCTGGTCTTGTCGGACGTGTTTTGGTGAGGCTTGTTTTGGTCGGGCTTGTTTTGGCGCGGCGATTCTTGCCGGTGGTTTCGGCCAGCAAGCTGGCTCGCGCCGCTTTCAGCATCCGATCGCGCTGGGCATTGGGCGCCGGATAGCGCAACGGCAACTGCTCGATGGTCCGGGTCACGATCGAGGACACCAGCGCCCGCGCCATGAACTTGTGATCGGCCGGAATGATATGCCACGGCGCCCATGCCGTGGCAGTGGCCTTGATGGTCTGTTCATACGCATGCTGGTAATCCTGCCAGCGGCTGCGCGCTTCCAGATCGGAAGGGTCGAACTTCCAGCGCTTGTCCGGATTGTCGAGCCGCGCCAGCAGCCGTCGCCGCTGCTCTTCCGGTGAAATGTGCAGAAAGCATTTGATGATGACCGTGCCGTTGCGGACCAGATGCTGTTCAAACGCATTGATGTCGTCAAACCGATTCTGCCAGAACCGCAGATCACGCTCACCGGCTGGCAATCGCTGCCGGGCCAGAATCTCCGGATGCACCCGCGTGACGATCGTTTCCTCAAAATAGGATCGGTTGAAAATGCCGATCTGACCGCGCTCGGGCAGCTTCGGCACAAACCGCCAGAGAAACGTGTGGTCAAGATCCTGATCATGCGGAGCCCGCCAACTGGTGGCCGTGCAGCCGAGTGGATTGAGCCCACCCGTCACATGCTTGACCACACCGTCCTTGCCGGCGGTATCCATACCTTGCAGGATCACCAACACGGCATAGGTATCATTCGCCCACAGCAATTCCTGCGCTTCCGATAACCGTTGCTGATTCTCTTTCAGCAGCAACTCGGCTTGTTCCTTCAAGGCATCGGTCTGCAGCGCCGCGTAGGCGCGAGGGCCTCGCCAAGCCGGATCAAACCGGTTCAGGCTGAATTGCCGCGATTTCTGCACCCGAAACGGCAGCCAATCTTTTTCAGTCAGCATGGCGGAAGTCTCCGTTCAAACTGCAACGTGGGCCGATCAGATCAACATCATCACCTTGTCGAGCATCAGGTTGACCAGGCCAACCGACAGGCGCTCGACCCGGGCGCGGGCCTTTATTTGAACCGTGTTGGCGTATTGCCGAATGGTTTTGTCACGGGCATAAAGCAAGGCTTCCAACTCTTCTTTGCTCAAATCTCCGAGCAACGCCATCTTCGTCCAGCGTTCGACTTTTTCTGCCGTTTCCCGCACCAGCACCAGACTGTCATCCTTGCCTTCCTTGATCAGCCCCTTCAGCTCGGTTTTGATCAGCTGCTCGGCGTCGGATTTGTACGACTCGTAGAATTCTTTCAGTGTGCTCATCTAACGCTCCTTGTTTTTAAAGAAAGAACCTTACTGGTATGTCGTCAACGATTGGTTGCGCGATTTTTCGCCCTCGATGGCCCATTTGAAATTTTCGACCATTTCCTTGGCGGCTTCTTCGACAAACATCGGCGAAAAACCATCGTTGCCGGGATCGGCATCACGCAGACTTTTCAGGACCATGTCGCATTGCTGGCGGTATGGCTCGTGCAGACGAGTGAAGGCTTCGGTGCGAAACGGATCGGCGCTACCGGCGGCATAGGACTGCGCTTCCCGGAACCGCAACTCACCTTCCTCGCACAACTTTTCCAGCGTGACCAATTTCGGCGTGGTGGCGCGTGCCCCCTGCTCCAGCAACAACTGATGACGCACCTTCAGGCTGGTCATCATTTCATAGGCGCGTACATCGTATGGCGACAACAGCGTGCAGCCCGCCAGCAGGACTGACAGCACACTGACTCTCATCAAAAGTGATGACAAGACAAGACGATGCAACATGGATGGGCTCCCTGCCCCGGGGCGGGCAATCACATGCAGCGGGATGAGACAGCGCGCCGAACTGAAAACACATCCCTGCTTATGGTTGGCGCACAGCGGACAGAACAATAGAAGCGCATCGGCCGGCGATTTGCAACCGCCAGCACCGCCGTAAAAGCAAACGGCCAGCAAGGCTGGCCGTTTGGTGACAGGTGCCGTCGAACTTAGTGCCGTTCAAAGACGGTGGCAATGCCCTGACCAAGACCGATGCACATGGTCGCCAACCCGAGCTTTGCGTTCTTGGCTTTCATCAGGTGCAGCAGCGTGCCGCTGATGCGGGCACCTGAGCAGCCTAGCGGGTGACCGAGTGCAATGGCGCCGCCATTCAGGTTGACCTTGTCTTCCATCACGTCGAGCAGTTGCAGATCTTTCAACACCGGCAGTGCTTGCGCGGCGAACGCCTCGTTCAGCTCAACCAGATCGATGTCCTTGATCGACAGACCGGCGCGCTTCAACGCCTTTTGCGTGGCCGGCACCGGGCCATAACCCATGATGGCGGCATCGCAACCCGCAACGGCCATGCTGCGCACAGTGGCCATCGGGGTCAGGCCGAGCGCTTTGGCGCGGTCGGCGCTCATCACCAGCATTGCCGAGGCGCCGTCGGAAATCGCCGACGACGTGGCGGCGGTAACGGTACCGGTGACCGGATCAAAGGCTGGCTTCAATTTGCGCATGTCGTCGATGCTGGCATCGCTGCGGATCACTTCATCGAAGTCGAACAGTTTCAGCGCGCCGTCGGCATCGTGACCTTCCATCGCGACGATTTCGTTCTTGAACCGGCCTTCAACAGTGGCGGCCCAGGCTTTCTGGTGCGAACGCAGACCGAACTGATCCTGCTGCTCACGGGTAATGCCATGGCTGCGGCCGAGCAGTTCGGCGGTGAACCCCATCGAACCCGAGGCTTTTGCGGTCACGGTGGCAAGCTGCGGCGCAAAATCGACACCGTGCATCATCGGCACATGGCCCATGTGCTCGACACCACCGATGATGAACACGTCGCCATCGCCGTTCTTGATGGCGCGGGCGGCATCGTGCAGCGCCTGCATCGACGAGCCACACAGGCGGTTGATGGTGACGGCACCGGCGCTGCGCGGCAGGCGGGTCAGTAAGGCGGCGTTGCGGGCGACATTGAAGCCCTGCTCCAGCGTCTGCTGCACGCAGCCCCAGAGCACATCTTCGACTTCGGCCGGATCGACCTTCGGGTTACGCTCAAACAGCGCTTCGATCAGGCGCGCACTCAGCACTTCAGCGCGAGTGTGGCGATGCATGCCGCCTTTGCTGCGCCCCATCGGGCTGCGCACGGCATCAATAATCACGACTTCTTTCATGGCATATCTCCCGATTATTGGCCGTAATACTTGGCGTTCTTGGCCGCCATCTCACGCATTGTCGCCGTCGGCTCATACAGCTTGCCGAGTGCCTTGAACTGATCACAGCGGGCAACGAAGTTGGCGAGGCCGACGCTGTCGAGGTACTTCAGCGCGCCGCCACGGAACGGCGGGAAGCCGATGCCGTAAACGAGGCCCATATCGGCTTCGGCGGCAGTACCGACAATTTTCTCTTCGAGGCAGCGCACGGTTTCGATAATCATCGGGATCATCATCCGATCGATGATCTCCTGCTTGTCGAATTCGCGCTTGTCGGCCACGACGCCCTTGATGAGTTCATAAGTGGCCGGATCGACGTCTTTCTTCGGCTTGCCTTTCTTGTCTTCGCTGTAGACGTAGAAGCCCTTGCCGTTCTTCTGGCCCAACCGCTTGGCCTCGAACAAGACTTCGATCGAATCCTTGAACTCTTTCTTCATCCGGTCCGGGAAGCCTTCGGCCATCACATGGGCGGCGTGCACGGCGGTGTCGATACCGACCACGTCGAGCAGGTAAGCCGGACCCATCGGCCAGCCGAATTTTTCCATCAGCTTGTCGACGGCGGTGAAATCGGCCCCGTCTTTCAGCAGCAGGCTGAAGCCGTGGAAGTATGGGAACAGCACCCGGTTGACCAGGAAGCCCGGGCAGTTGTTGACCACGATCGGGGATTTACCCATCGAGCTCGCCCATGCCACCACGGTCGCGACCGTTTCATCAGAAGTCTTGCTGCCACGAATGACCTCAACCAGCGGCATCTTGTGCACCGGGTTGAAGAAGTGCATGCCGCAGAACTTGTCCGGCCGCTTCAGGTTCTTGGCCAGCAGATCGATGGAAATAGTCGAGGTGTTTGAGCACAGGATGGCATCGTCACGCAGCAGCGCTTCAGTCTCGACCAGCACCGCGTCTTTGACTTTCGGATTCTCGACCACCGCTTCGACCACGATGTCGGCGTGCTTGATTGCCGCATAGTCGAGCGTCGGGGTGATGCTGGCGATGGTTTGCGCCATTTTCTCCGGCGTGCCTTTGCCGATCTCGATGCCCTTTAGCAATATCTTGCTGGCTTCGCGCATGCCGAGATCGAGCGCTTCGGTGCGGATGTCTTTCATGACAATCGGCGTGCCGGTGCTGGCCGACTGGTAGGCAATGCCGCCGCCCATGATGCCGGCGCCGAGTACTGCGGCCTGCTTGACGGGCTTGGCCGCTTTCGCGGCTTTCTTGGCGACTTTCTTCACCACCTGATCGTTCAGGAAGATGCCAATCAGCGCTTCAGCCTGACTGGTCAGCGCGACGTTGGCGAAGCCTTCGTGCTCGACAGCCAAGGCTTCGTCACGCGACATGCGCGCGGCTTTTTCCACCACGTTGACCGCTTCCATCGGCGCCGGATAGTTCGGGCCGGCTTTGCCACCGATGAACGCCTTGGCGGTCGAGAACGCCATCAGGCTTTCCATCTTGTTCAGTTTCAGCGGGCCGGTTTTCTGGGCGCGCTTGGCTTGCCATTTCAGTTTGCCGGCAGCTGCTTCAGCGGCCATCGCGATGGCAACCGCGCGCAGCTTGTCCGGCTCGGCGACCGCATCGACGGCGCCGACTTTCAGCGCAGCGTCAGCCTTGTTTTGCGAACCGGCCGCGATCCATTCCAGCGCGTTGTCGGAACCGATCACGCGCGGCAGGCGAGTGGTGCCGCCGAAACCCGGAATCAAGCCGAGCTTCACTTCCGGCAGACCGACTTGCGCCTTGGTCGACATCACGCGGTAGTCGCAGACCAGCGCCATTTCCATGCCGCCACCGAGGCAGATGCCGTTGATCGCGCAAACGGTCGGCACCGGCAGATCTTCAAACGCGGTGAAGATGGCGTTGGCATCCTTGGTCCACTTGATCAGTTGCTCGCGGCCTTGCGCGAACAGACCCAAGAATTCGGTGATGTCGGCGCCGACGATGAAGACGTCCTTGCCGCTGGTCACCACCACCGCTTTGACGGCGGCGTTGCCTTTAATGGCGGCAATGGCTTGCTGCAATTCATTCAGGGTCTGGCGGTCAAACTTGTTGACCGATTCGTCCTGCAGGTTGAACTGGAGGTCGGCGATGCCGCCGTCCAGCAGGGTGCAGGTCAGGGATTTGCCTTGGAACAGCATGAGTGGTCTCCGTGCCGGGGCAGAACAATGGCTGACTGGGAAAAGCGGGGTCCCGATAGTAGGCTCTGGCCCGACCAGCATGCAAGTCGAACGGTCAACCTAACGGCGTCCATAGCGGGGAACCCGGATTATAGGCCTGCGGCTTTCGGGCTGCTGGCAGGCTTTGGTAGGGGGCTGGCGGACCAACATCTGGCTGCCCCAAACCTGCCCAAAGGCCAGAATCGACGCCCTTCCTTGTCAAGGCGGGGGATTCACGGTCGGCGTCACTTCGCGCCTCCGTAGCTGATCGGGTACAGTCGCAGCCCACCCCAATTCCCGCGACGCCGGCCCCCGCCGGCAGCCCCTGTTGTGAGAGCGATTCATGAGCCCCTCGCTGTACGCCGACCATCTCCGCACCGTCCTGGCCCGTTACGAGGCCGCGCTGGCCCGTTCCGGCTTTGATCAGGCCGTGGTCCATTCCGGTATCCCGAAGGTCGCTTTCCAGGACGACTACCACTATGCCTTCAAGCCGAACCCGAATTTCCTGCAGCTGCTGCCGCTTGACCGCCACCCCGGCTGCTTTGTTTCGATCGCCGCGGGCAAGAAGCCGCAGCTCATCTTCCTGCAGCCGTTCGATTACTGGCATGTGGTGCCGGAAGACCCGAGCGGCGACTGGGTCAAGCATTTCGACATCACCATCATCCGCACGCCGGACGAAGCCCGTGCCGCACTGAAGTTGACTGGCAAAACCGCCTTTATCGGCGAAGACACAACGCGCTTCGAAGACTGGGGCTTTGCCGCCTTGAACCCGCCCAATCTGCTGGCGCCGCTGCACTGGCAGCGCGGCATGAAAACCGCGTGGGAAGTGGAAAACATCGCCGCCGCCAATCGCATCGGCGCCCGCGCCCACAACGCCGCCCGCGATGCCTTTCTCGCCGGCGAAAGCGAGCTCGGCATTCATTACGCCTATTTGCGTGCCAGCGGCCTGAAAGAATCGGAACTGCCCTACGGCAACATCATTGCGCTGAACGAACACGGCGCCGTGCTGCACTACACCGAGATGCAAAGCACCAAGCCGGTGCAATCGCGTTCCTTCCTGATCGATGCCGGCGCCAGCGTGCACGGTTACGCCTCTGACATCACCCGCACCTACGCCCGCGACAAGGGCGAGTTTGCGGAACTCATCGCCGCGCTCGACGTGCACCAGCTGAAACTGATCGACGCGCTGCGGCCGGGCCAGTCCTACGTCGATCTGCATATCGCCTTCCACCGCGCCATCGGCGGCCTGCTGAAACAGTTTGGCGTGATCAGCATCGACGGCGACAGCGCCGTCGAGCAAGGCATCACCTCGACCTTCTTCCCGCACGGCATCGGCCACCTGCTCGGCATCCAGGTGCACGATATCGCCGGTCGCGTCGCCGACGATCAAGGCACGCCGAATCCGCCGCCGGCCGCACACCCGTATCTGCGCCTCACCCGCAAGATCGAAAAAGACATGGTGTTCACGGTCGAACCCGGCATCTACTTTATCGACATGCTGCTGAACGAGCTGAAAGCGAAACCACAGGCCGCGCACGTCAATTGGGCAAAGGTCGAGGCATTCAAGCCATTTGGTGGCGTTCGCATTGAGGACAATGTACTGGTGACTGATGGCAAGCCGCGTAATCTGACGCGAGAAGCGTTTGCGGCGTTTTGAGTAGTATCGATTCGCGTAGGTTGGATAGCGCTAAGTGAATTACAAGAAACGAGCTCAGATTTAGCTGGGCAACGACGGGTTTCGGAGAAACGCGTCTCGACCAACCCACAATTGCTGACCATGCAAGAGCCTACGATAGGTAATTATTTATGACTCGCAAGTTAGCTCTTGTGCTCGCAATATTTATATATTCGTTCTCAGCATACGCAGGGCAGAACTTCACGTGCGGCGGCGCGGAAGTACGTATAGATATCGTCAGCAGAGAGAGCCCTCAATGGGAGTTGCGCATCGAAGCAGTGCTTAGCGTTTCAGTGGGTGGCGTCAGTACAGTGCTCCGCTATCGCGGCAACATCGATAACATTGGAGCCATCTGCGTCATCGATTCGAAGCAGGCCCCAAAAGTCGTTTTTCAAGCCTATTGTGGCGGCAGCGGCTGTCGAGACCTAGATAATTGGGGAATTATTGATCCAAAATCGCTTCGCGTGCTTCTCGTGCCTAACGACACAAACCGGGAGGAAGCAATGCGATTGCTTGGAACGCCGCTGCCAGAGCCACCCGAAAAGTTGGATTTATACGTTGAGGCAAGAAAGCTCGGTATTGATGTGCCTTAGAGCTCGTAAAGTGCGTCACGAATCACCTTTTGACTAGAACTCGTAAGGCGCAATGAGTTGCGCCGAATGCTCATTATTCATTCCGGTCGAATGGCGTCAATCGCACCAGACATCGCCATCGCAACGAGCCGCGTTGACAATGGCGATGGTCGCGTAGATCGGTGATAACACGATGTCGGTGGCCACCGTCACAGGGGCCAGCAGCCACCAGGCGCGGCTCGGTCTGACGTAGCGCTGGGCACGGCTGATGGAATAGATTTTCATCATGTCTTGTGAATCGCGCTTCAGATAGAACAGTTGCCGTTCAATGCCACCACAGGGCACCGGCCGCTCCCAGGCCACCACTTGCTCGTCTACGCTCGCGGAAATGCTGAAAGGCATGCCGAACACTTCAACCCGGTTCAGATCGTCGTCTTCGGCAAAGGCAGGCATGGTGGTCAACACAAAGCTTTCGTCGCAGGGCTGTTGTTGCCAGCCGTGGCTTTCAATCTGGTGATCGGCGTCCTGCTCATCCTGCAGCACCAGCGCAACAAGCCCGCGCGCCTCTTCGTCTGTGGCTTTCTGCCATTCGGTTTCGTGATTGTCCTGATCACGCAGGCGCAGGCAAAGCTGCTGCTCGCCGTCCTCCAGCGGTTTGCTGCGCAGCGACACCACGTCCAACTCGAAGGTCGCCTTGTCACTGGCCGCCCAATTCAGCCCGGCGGTGGCACAACCGGATAACAGCACAATTGCTGAAGCCAGCGCGAACAGACGAATAAACAAACAACGCATCACAACTCCCGAGGCTTGAGCCTACTGCCAACGCGCGTAAGGTGGTTCATTGGTAGGGTGGATTCGCGAAACAATCCACCGCTTCACTTTTGGCACTTGGTGCGAACGGTGGAGTGACGGGTTGTCGCTGTGCTCCGAACCCGCCCCATGCAAGCTACGGCCTTGTCAGCTTACAAAGATTCCAGCACCATCTGTTTGAACACATTTAAATCAAGTTCGCTGGGGTCACCTGTCCAAGGCAGCAAATGATCATCACCACACCCCATTCGATCTTGTTCAGGATAAAAACAATGCTGATATTCAGGCACAGTCCAACAACAATCGCCTTGCGCCATGTACAGCGCCACTTTAGTTGGTGGATTGCGAAATAGTTCGCCATATCCGTTCCTGGCGGCTACTATTTTTTTGTCTCTCAATAGTTTCCTATAGAGCTGCCTCTCTATAAAACTCACTGCAATGGCAATTTTGTTTTCGCTTTCATTCTGATAAGTCGGAATGATAATTATCTGCGGGAGTTTATCGTTAAACTCTGATTTGCTTTGAAGACCAAGAAAAAACAATTGCAAGCTTAGTGAAACGCCAACGGTATGAGGCAAAGCGGCTTCATTTAAATTAACTTTGTAATAAAAAGCAGAAATCGAAACGCCGGCAGGATAACCATAGCTATCGGGAACTGCGGAATAGCCCAGCGCACGCGCCATTAGTCCTGAGAGCCGGTATTTCAAATCAACCAGTTGAATCGCATTGGCATCAAATGGTTCACAGTAACCTTGCTGGTGATAGGCATCAACCAACTCGCGCATCAACGCCGGTTTTTGTTTTGTATAAAACACCACGCGCTCACACCAATCACCGTAGTTATATACCGGTTTTGAACCCTCTTCGGTTGCACTGTACGCCCAAAGCTGGTTCAAATCTTCGCCCGCCGCACCGGATTCAAAAAACTCAAACAAGCGATCTCGAAAACGCTTAGCCGGCGTATCTTCGCCGGGTAACCCTCTCGGCTCATGGAAATTGCGGATTAATTGCATAAAGTGCAACGTATCTTTAATATATTCTGGTTTAGCATCGTAGTCAGGCCATGCAGAGATGGAGTTGTCGGCTTTCCAACCAAAATGAAAGTAAGGCACTGCACTGCAAAAATACTCAATAAACTCTTGCAATGGATTATATGGATTACAGGAAAAACCACTTAAAAACCTGCCCCCTGTTTTAATCATGATAAACCATGCGCCAGAGGGAGAAAGATAACGCGCCCCGCCCTCATATCTCTCATTCACTTCTTTCTGATATAGCGCGTTGTCAAAACGAACTGGCAATACTTTCTTTAATGCCAAGCACTCAAAACCATCCATAAAGCCGAACTCGGAGTAGCTGTAATCAGCGGACGCCTGCAACAAAAGGGCGATTAGCTTGACAGGATGCTTCTCGGCAACAAGATATTCATCAATGGCGCCATCAAGTTCGGCCTCGGTTCTCATTGGTTTTAAATAAAACCTGAGCTCAGGCTCCAATTTATCTCGATGATGCACTTGACTTTCGTAAACCGCTCCGCTCAAAAAATATTCTTTCATCAGCTTTATTTTTGTTCTACTCCAGTGCGGGGATAGATTGTTTTTCTTCTCATCCCATATCCGCTTTCGGCGATCTGCCCACTCTTTTTCAGTCATGACTTTCAACATTGCTGATTTCCGTCAATCTACCACTTCAGGTTTAGTCAGGTCGGCCACAATCTCTTGCGGAAAATATTTTGCAAACGAGTCCGTCAATTGGGTGGTCCTCCCTGAAAAGCACCGTCATCAGAAGTAGGACTCGTAGGGCGGAGCCGCGGAGCGTTTCCACCGTATGCGCCTCTCAAACTTGCTCAACACCTTATCCCGCACGACATTCGGCGGAAAACCATGCGGGTGTTCCGTCCTACAAAGAATTGCTGTTTATTAACGATAACCCGCCCGAAGTTTGACTATCCAACTCACTGCTATTTTTTCTTCCGACGTCATCGCCTGCGCAAGTTCCGTGGCCAATTGCAGCGTCGGGTCGGTCTGGTTGGCGCTGAGGTAACGCGAGATCGCCGACCACGATCGGACATAACCCATCAGTTGTGGCAGCGTCATCTCGCGCTGAATGGAGAAACCGGGGTCAGGAAGGCGCGGAAACGGAAACGACAAACGCGCGTAGCCGTTCTCGACATGTTCGCGGCCGGCGGGCCACCACGGTGTGGCGACCTCGGCATAGAAGCGCTGCAGAATGGCATTGAGTGTGGTGTTTTCCAGATGGATCGGTGAGTAGGTCCATTCCGCCAACAACCCGCCCGGTTTCAACACCCGTTTCACTTCATCGTGAAAGCGCGGCACATCAAACCAATGCAGTGCCTGCGCGACAGTGACCAGATCGATACTGCGATCAGGCAAGCCACTCTGCTCGGCTGGCGCAACGCGGTAGTGAAGGTTTTCCCGTTTTGGCGCGTTGGCGATTTGCTCGGCGCTGATATCGGTGGCATGCACCGTGGCAAAGCGTTCAGCGAGTACGACACTGGCCTGGCCGCTACCACAGCCGACATCCCAGACAGTACTGTGGGTCGGGCAATGGGCCTTGAGCCAATCGAACAACGCCGGCGGATAGTCCGGCCGGAAGTTGGCGTAATCGGCGGCGACGGCCGAGAAATGATCCGGTGCAGGCACTATGGCGATCCGTTTGCCGGTGTCGGATTCGGCGCCGGCGGTGTTGCCGGGGTCGGCGTCGACAAAGCTGGCAGTGCTGCCAGGCCAAGGCCCATCATCACCGCGTTCTCTTCTTCGTCTGCCACTGGCTGAACCGGCTGGCGCTGCCACTGTTTGGCGGCAAGTTTGCTGGCAAGCAGCAGCTCGATCCCGGCAGCGCGCTGCATTGCCAGTTGTTGCAAGGCATCCACAGGCAATGGCTGCTGCGTTTCCAGTTCGGTTTGCAGAACCCGATACCATTCTGCGTCGCCAGCACCACCGCCGAAGGTCGACAGCAACCGATTGGCGGTCTTGTGCGGTTGGCTACGTTTGGCGTTGTGTTGCTGCAACAGTGTTGCCCGCGCCTCGGCACCAAAACGCGCGTCATAAAGGGTTTCCAGCGCGATCTGGCTGTCGGCATCACCAAGCCCGATGGGAGCTGGCTGGCTGCCGGGTTGCACGGTCTGGCCGAGTGCCGCACTGAGCTCGCGTCGCAGCGCCAACGCCTGCAAGGCGGGCCGATCCAGCGCTTCATCATATTGCCCAAAGACGATCAATTGCAGGTCCGGCCGCTGGCTCACCATGCCGAGCAACTTGTCGAGTTTTTCCTGTTCGGGAGGGCTCAGATCACTGCGGCCGGGCGCAAAAACAATCGCCTCCAGTTCTTCAGCGTCGGAACCGAACAGCGAGGCCAGCGCCTTGAACGGTGCGGTAACAATTTTGGTGAGCACATTGACCAGCGCCTGCCAGACCACGCGGCCGTAGCGAAACTCCGGATCGTTGACGTTGCCTTCGACTGGCATCGCCAGATCGATGCGGCCGTCGCTGTCTTTCAACACGGCGATGGCGAGATCCAGCGGCAGGCTCCAGGCATCCGGGCTTTCGATGGGTTCACCAAGGGTGAAGCGATCGAGCACGACGCGGTTGTCACCGAGCAGCTGACCATTTTCGATTCGGTAGCGCAGATCCATGGTCAGGATGCCGTCGGTAATTTTGCGGCCGGCAAATGTCGCGCTGTACGGCGTGAACGGTGCCAGTGCCACGTTGCGAAATGCCAAGGTCAGATCGAGCCAGGCAGTCGGTGCCAGCGGCTGCAGATCGCCACTCAATTGCGCCTGACCGTAGCTGTCGACCTTGCCTTCCAGTGCCACGGTAGCGCGACTGCCCGCATCACTCGCCAGGCCGACGACGCTGCCATTGAACTGCTGAATATTGGCGCGATACGGCAGCACCAATCTGGCGTCGGCAAAATCCAGCGCGCCATCGATCAGATCCAGCCGCTTGACACGCAGCTGCACTGGCAGGGCCGACGGTTCGCTTGGCTGCGCGGCAGGGGCCACCGGCTTTGCTACCTGCGCAGCGGCGGCCGATGCGTCAACAGCCGCAGGTTGCAAGCTGGAAAAATTATTGCTGCCATCGGCGGCGAAATGCAGGGTGGCGACCGGTTTTTGCCAAATCAGTTGGTCGATGCTGAGCGCCAGTGGCGCACTATCAAAGCGCAAGCCGTTAGCCTTCAGCTGTTGCCAGCCAAGCAGCGACGTTTGGTTGGCGCGCAAATCAAACTGATCAATGCTGGCCGTGCCCTGATAGCGCACGGTGGGCTGCTTGGTCAGTTGTTTAAGCGCTACGTTGCCGCGGCTGGATACGCTGCCGCTGGCAATGCTGGCGTGCAGGTGCGGCCGCAGGTAGGGCTCAGCCAGCGCGAGCGGCAATCTTGCCAACTCCAGTTTTGCCGTCAGCGTATTCTTGTCGGCGCTCAGCGTGCCATCGAGGTTCACGCTGGCATTGGGTGGCACCGTCAGGTGCAAGGCAAGCCGGGTGTCGCTGGTCGCCGGTTCAGCCAGTGGCCCCAGTTCGGCTTTTGCCACTGTGAGGTCAATGTGCGCGGCGGGTTGGTTGCTGGCATCGGTGAATTGGGTCAGCAGATCGGCAATGCTGAGTTGTTGAATCTGATACTGCCACGGCGGCGTTTCTTCTTCGCTCGGGTTACGCTCAGCCAAATGACTGAGCGGCCACAAATCACCGTTTGCCTGCCGCGTGACGACAACGCGCGCTGCACCGAGCCCAATGCGGCTTGCGCTGAACTGCCGTGTCGCGGTGGCGACACTGGCATCGGCAAGTTCAACGTTCTTCAGCTGTACCAGCGGAGCAAGCTCCGCGCCGGTTGGCGCCGCTTGCGGCGCGGCGGCCGCATCCGATGCGTCTGACTGTGCTGTCGACTCGGTATCTGCGGCGTTTGCTGCCCGTTCCCGCAGCGTCACCTCGGCAATGGACAATTGCAGCCCGTTCAGTGATACCGCCGCATCGGCGAGATCGACTGACAGTGCGGTGGCCAGATTGACGCCAGCCACTTGCAGCGACACCGGAAGCAACCGGCTGTCGTCATCAATGTGCGCTGCCAGCTCAGCCACCTGCACGGCAGCCAGTGACAGCGTCCAGGCTTCACTGCTTTTGTCTGATTCGGGCACCGGCGTCGGTGTGGGCACCGTTCCGGACACCGACGCGGTCGCACTGTTCGCACCGGCTGCTGTTGGCAGGCCGCGGAGAGCGCCAAATTCATCGCGGGCAATTGCCAATTCAGGCTGGGTCCAGCTCAGCGTCTTGACGCCGATTTTCCGGGCGTCGGTGTCCAGCGTGATGCCATCCAATGTCAGCGCCGGCCAGCTCAGCCTTGGTGCTGCCTCACCGGGCAATTGCCAGCGAAAATCGCGCACCGACAATCGGCTGTCATACAGTTGAAACGAATAGCTAAGCGGCAAGCGCCGGAACTGATACTGCGCCTGCCAGTCCAGTGTGCCTTGCAAGGCACCGGGGTCCGGCAGCAGCAGTGGCGCCAGCGGGGTCAGCTCGACTTTTTCCAGCGACAGCTCGCCGCTGGATATCAGTGGGTTGAGCGCGACGCTGCCGCGCCAGGCAAATTCACCGGTGCCGGGCAACGAGCCGCGCACGTGATACTGGCCATGCTCATCACGCAGGGTGCTGATGTCGTTCAGTGTGATGCCGAGCCCATCTATGCGACTGTGGTGCCCGCCGGAAAGAAAGCGAAAATCGTCGAGTTGCAGCGCGCCGCCCGAGAGTTCAAAGCGTTGCAGCAGCAGTCGCGGCAGTTCTGCTGGCGCTGCGGCAGCGACTGGTTCCGGTTGGTCGCTGGCAAAGCCGGCGGCCAGCTGTTGCCAGTTGCTGCTGCCATCGGCGCGTAGTTGCAAGGTGATCTGGGGTTGCACCAACGCAATTTCGTCAAAACCGATAACGGCGCGACGCAACAAGGTCAGCGCCAAATTCAGCCGCAGCTCCTGCAGCGTCAGCAGCGGGGTATTGTCGTTCAGTTGCAGGTTGATGCCGCGCGCCGTAACGGCGAGCGTGAACGGGTTGAAGCGTACCCGCTCCATGCGCAGTTGCATGCCATACGGTTGCAGCAGGCCCGGCAATTGCGTGCGCAGCCACCACGGCACCAACAGCGCGGACAACACCAGCCATGCCAGCCAGAGTGCCAACGCCAGCATCAACAGGCGGCGCCGGCGCAGGGTACGCCAGGCGGCCTGCAACGGGAGCAACAGATTCGCCATCCTTGCGCTGACCATGCTGACCTCAGCTGTTGTCCGGTTTGTTTCCCGACTGCATTTGCTGCCAAAACGCCTGCTGCATCGCAAACAGGTTCTGCATGGCCTCCGGTGTTGCGGCGCCAGCCGCCATGCCCGGATTCATGCCAGCCATTGCGCCCGGCATCATGCCCTTGAACAGCGTTGTCGGGTCCGCCCCCGCTGCCATCTGTTCACGCATCTTGTTCAGCCATTCTTCCTGCAGGGTTGCCAGTGGCGGCCAGCCAAAGAAGGCGCGGACTTCGTCAGGGGTGCCGTCGAGGGTGATGTTGACTTTCATGGGCGGTTATCTCCGGGCTGACAGGGCGGTGCCTGCAGCATAGCGCGTCAGCTGACGGAAACAAAAACGGGCGCCTTGGCGCCCGTTTTTTTTGTGACTCAGTCTTCCAGATAGGTGTAGCCACTCAACCCGGCCCGCAGCACATCCAGACACTGTTTCTTGTGCTCCGGCGACATGTTGCTGCCGGCGATCTGCTCCTGATACGAACGCAGCAGTGTTTCCGGTTCAAAGTGCACGTAGCGCAGCACGTCGGCGATGGTATCGCCCTCCTCGCACTGGCTCAGCTTGTAGCTGCCGTCGGCCTGGGTTTCGACCATCACCGAATCGGTGTCGCCGAACAGGTTGTGCATGTCGCCGAGGATTTCCTGATAGGCGCCGACCATGAAGCTGCCGATCAGGTAACGCTCGCCTTCCTTGTAGCCGGGCAGCGGCAGCGTGGCTTCGATGTCGGTGCCATCAACATAGTGCTCGATACGACCGTCCGAATCGCAGGTCATGTCCTGCAGCACCGCACGCACGTCGCGCGGTTCGTTGAGCCGCTGCAGCGGCATCACCGGGAACACCTGATCAATACCCCAGGCATCCGGCATCGACTGGAACAGCGAGAAGTTGCAGAAGAACTTGTCGGCCAGTTTCTCGTTGAGATCGTTCAGGATCTCGACATGGGCGCGCGAGGTCTGATCAAGCAACTTGCGCACTTCCTGGCAGATGGCGAAATGCAGCTGTTCGGCGCGCGCCCACTCCGGCAGGCTGATGACGCCGTGCACATACAGCGACTGTGCTTCGCCGAGCAGATAGACGGCGTCGTGATAGGCCTCCAGCACCGAGCGCGCATTCAGGCCGTTATAAGCGGCCCACAATTCCTGCAGCACTTTCGGTGCGTCTTCGCCAACCGGGTCCGGTTCGGTCTGGCCCGGCGCGTGTTCGACGTCTACCACGTTCATCACCAGCACCGCGTGGTGGGCGGTCAGCGCCCGGCCCGACTCGGTGATGATGTCCGGATGCGGCAGCTCTTTTTCCTTGCAGATCTCGGCCAGCGCGTGCACGACGTTGTTGGCGTATTCCTGCACGGTGTAGTTCATCGACGAGTACGAACGGGTCTGGGTGCCTTCGTAATCAACCCCGAGGCCACCGCCGACATCGACCACCTTGATGTTGGCGCCAAGCGCATGTAGCTCGCCGAAATAACGGGCGCACTCTTTGACGCCGCGCTGGATTTCGCGGATGTTCGGCATTTGCGAGCCGAGGTGGAAGTGAATCAGCTGCAGGCAGTCGATCTTGCCGAGCTTGTGCAAGCGGTCAACGGCGATCAGCACTTGCGTTGCCGACAAACCGAATTTCGATTTTTCGCCGCCGCTGCTTTCCCATTTGCCCTTGCCAACCGACGCCAGGCGCACCCGCACGCCGATGCGCGGGCTGACGCCGAGTTTGGCGGCTTCTTCCAGCACCATGTTCAACTCGTTGAGTTTCTCGACCACGATGTAGACGTGGCGGCCGAGTTTCTCGCCGATCAGTGCCAGCCGAACGTACTCGCGATCCTTGTAGCCGTTGCAGACTACTTTCGAACCTTTCGGCATCGGCATGCCAAGCACGGCCATCAGCTCCGGCTTGGAACCGGCTTCGAGGCCGAAGCGCTCGCCGCCACCGTGACGGACCAGCTCTTCGACCACCGAACGCTGCTGGTTGACCTTGATCGGATAGACCGCGGTGTAGCGGCCACCGTACTCGTATTCGTTGATGGCCTTGCCAAAGGCATTGCAGAGCGTATCGACCCGGTCATGCAGGATGTGAGCGAAGCGGATCAGCACCGGCAGGCTCAAGCCCCGGACTTCCACTTCCTGCACCAGCTGGGCAATCGAAATGCCGTTGTTGATATCGCCACGGCGTGGCAATGCGGCCACCTCGCCGTTGCCATTGATATCGAAGTAACCGGCGCTCCATTGCCGAATGTTGTAAATGGCTCGCGCCTGTTGCACAACTGGGTCCATGGCCCTGACTCCGATACTGGCATGTCGATAAAAAAGAGGCGCGCATTCTAGAGCCTTGGCCCGGCTAGCGCACCAGTCGTTTCAAGCCTTGGCCGGCCATTTTTGCCGTGGCCGGCGGCGCAATCGACCCCGGCTTGCCTGACCTGACGCCGAGCCGGTTGATGACGGCGCCGATTCGTTGAATATCCTCACCGCCACAGCTGATATCAGCGTTCCGGTTTGCCGCTCAACTGCCGCAGTTTTTGCGCATTTCCTCGCGTAGCGCCGTTTCCAGCTGCTTGACCTCATTGTCGTCCAGATTGCGCTGTTGATTATTTTCATCAATCACGTATTTGCGGCCGGCCCGCTCCATCTTGTCCCACTCGCTGCGCAATTGCTGACAAGCCTGCTCGCGTTTGCGTTTGGCCGCCTGATCTTCGGCCTTGCTGAGGTCGCGCGCCTGCCGGTCGGCGGCAATGCCGGCCGCCGCCCGTTGCAGACGTGCAGTACGCTCGGCTGCGGTTTCATTGCCACTGAACGCTGCGTCACCCGCCCGCGTGGTCGCCGCACTGTCCGCGGCGGTCACGGTTTTCGTTTCCTTGGCATCCGGTGGCGGCGGCG
The DNA here is from genome assembly GCA_041914645.1 of Permianibacter sp. Lineage (GTDB taxonomy): Bacteria > Pseudomonadota > Gammaproteobacteria > Enterobacterales > Permianibacteraceae > Permianibacter. The sequence goes on along the minus strand of JAYSCY010000009.1, from coordinate 1,514 downwards.
TGTCGGTGAAATGGACACGGCCGTCCTTGTCCGTCCAGCGATACATCTGGGCAGCCTCGGCTGCCATCTGGGTCAGCGCCAGCAGCAAGGCTGCCACGGTCATTGCGCTGCTTCGTCCTGCCATGTCTTGCTCCTATAATCGGCACTGTTTGTTCGGTAAACCCGGCCTGCCTGCAGGCCCACATGTACGCTCACACTCTGGCTTTCATTCAACCGAGGCTCCCTGTCGCCATGATAGACGCAAGCACCATCGCCGATCTCGCCCGCCAACTCAGCGAGCGGCTGCCGCCCGGCCTGAAAGCCCTGCAAGCCGAAGCCGAGCTGAACTTCCGCGCCCTGCTGACCGCACAGCTCGGCAAACTGAATCTGGTGACCCGCGAAGAGTTCGACGCCCAGGTCAACGTGCTGGCCCGGACCCGGCAGAAGCTGGACGCACTCGAAGCCGAGCTGGCCGCGCTGCGAGCCAACAAGCCGGCACCCTGAGCCAAAGCGATAGACCAATGCGGCCCGGTTGCTTGCGCCGATGGCCGACAGCGCTTTGCGAGATCGGCTCTAGGCAAGCCGGGTCAGCGGCGTAAACTGATCCGGTTCACCCGCAAACAAGGGGATGGCACCCGTTCGCACCGGATGTGCGAATGACCTCCCCCGGAAGAATGACCGACAAGGAATGGCATGAGCCTGTCACTGGTACTTACCCGCGCCGGCTTTGGCGTGCAGGCCCCGCAGGTGGTGGTCGAAACGCATCTGTCGCCGGGGCTTCCCGGCTTCAGCATCGTCGGCCTGCCGGAAGCGGCGGTGAAAGAAAGCAAAGACCGGGTTCGCTCGGCGCTGCTCAATGCCCGTTTCGATTTCCCTGCCCAGCGCATCACCGTCAATCTGGCACCGGCCGATCTGCCGAAGGATGGCGGCCGGTTCGATTTGCCGATCGCACTCGGCATTTTGGCCGCGTCGGGCCAGATCGCTGCCGACCGGCTCGCTGGCCATGAATTTGTCGGAGAACTGGCGTTGTCTGGCGAGCTACGGCCGGTCAGCGGCGCGCTGCCAATCGCGGCGGCGGCCCGTGCGCTGGACCGCAAACTGACCGTGCCAGCCGACAATGGTGCCGAAGCGGCGTTGGCCGGCGGCACGGTATTGACCGCCCGTCACCTGCTGGAAGTGTGCGCCTACCTGAACGGCCAGCAGCGTTTGCCGGAACCGGAACCGGTCGCCCCGGCAACGGCAGCAGGGGTGCCTGATCTGTCGGATGTGCGCGGCCAACCCGCCGCCAAACGGGCGCTGCTGATCGCGGCGGCCGGTGGTCACAATCTGCTGTTTATCGGCCCGCCCGGCACCGGCAAAACCATGCTGGCCAGTCGCTTGCCCGGCATTCTGCCGGAGCTGCCGGACGACGAAGCCTTGCAGTCGGCTGCCATTGCCTCGGTCAGCCCGCAGGGGCTGGATCCGGCGCGCTGGCGGCTGCGGCCGTTCCGCTCGCCGCACCATACGGCGTCAGCGGTCGCCTTGGTCGGTGGCGG
>JAYSCY010000008.1:0-267123 GCA_041914645.1 Permianibacter sp. | reverse complement strand
TGGTGTACGGCCAGATGAACGAGCCGCCGGGCAACCGTCTGCGCGTTGCGCTGACCGGCCTGACCATGGCCGAGCACTTCCGTGACGAGAAAGACGCGTCGGGCAAAGGCAAGGACGTGCTGCTGTTCGTCGACAACATCTACCGTTACACCCTGGCCGGTACCGAAGTTTCGGCGCTGCTGGGCCGGATGCCGTCAGCGGTGGGTTACCAGCCGACGCTGGCGGAAGAAATGGGCGTGCTGCAAGAGCGCATCACTTCGACCAAGACCGGTTCGATCACCTCGATCCAGGCCGTTTACGTGCCTGCGGACGACTTGACCGACCCGTCGCCGGCAACCACCTTCTCGCACCTTGACGCCACCGTCGTGTTGTCGCGTCAAATCGCCGCGCTGGGTATTTATCCGGCCGTTGACCCGCTCGACTCGACTTCGCGTCAGCTGGATCCGCTGGTGATTGGCGAAGAGCACTACAACACCGCTCGCGGTGTCCAGGAAGTGCTGCAGCGTTACAAGGAACTGAAAGACATCATCGCGATTCTGGGTATGGACGAACTGTCGGCCGAAGACAAACTGGTTGTGCAGCGTGCTCGTAAGATCCAGCGCTTCCTGTCGCAGCCGTTCCACGTTGCGGAAGTCTTCACTGGCTCGCCGGGCAAGTACGTTGCGCTGAAAGAAACCATTCGCGGCTTCAAGGGCATTTTGAGCGGCGAGTACGATCACCTGCCGGAGCAGGCGTTCTACATGGTCGGCTCGATCGACGAAGCCGTTGAGAAAGCCAAGACCCTGGCCAAGTAATCGGTCAATTTGTTATCGAAGAAACAAGGGCTCAAGTCATTGAGCCCTGAACCAAGGCCAAGCAATTGGCCGGAAGAGATGACACCCAGCAAGGGGTAAGGTGATGTCGGCTGTGAGTATTCATCTGGACATCGTCAGCGCGGAAGGCCAGCTCTTTTCCGGGCTGGTCGAGCTGATTGTGGCGAACGGTTCGCAAGGCGAACTCGGTATTCTCTACAATCACGCGCCGTTGCTGACTGCGCTCAAGCCGGGCACGGTCAAAGTCACGCTGCAAGGTGGTAACGAAGAGTTCTTCTACGTCTCCGGCGGCATGCTGGAAGTGCAGCCGAGCCTCGTGACCATTTTCGCCGACACCGCTGCGCGCGCGCACGACATCGACGAAGCGGCCGCAGTCGCTGCTCAGGAACGGGCTCGCGCCGCGCTGGAAAACCAGACCGGCGAAATCGAGTACGGCAAGGCTGCGTCGGAACTGGCCGAGGCTGCCGCACAGATCGCCGCCATTCAGCGTCTGCGCAAGCAGGCCAAGCGTTAATCCAGCCGCCGGCGCCGGTCGTCGCGGTCTGACAAAAAAGGCAGCCATAGGCTGCCTTTTTTTTGTTGCCTGCCTTCTGCACCCGGGCAGGCCGCCGTTCGCTCGACGGATTGGGCCGGTTTCGGGAAACCCTTCGTTACCGCGATGCCCCCTGCCCGGCCATCGGCCAAGGCCGTACAATAGGCGCCCCTGCGCCGGCTTCCGGCGTTCCTGCACAGTGTTGCCAGAGTCGAGTCCGTTCAGACATGGAACTATCCGTCATCATCCTCGCGGCCGGGCAAGGCACCCGGATGAAATCCAGCATGCCGAAAGTGTTGCACGCATTGGCCGGCAAGCCACTGGTGCAACACGTCATCGACAATGCTTATGGTCTCGACGCCAAAGCCATTCACCTTATTTACGGCCATGGTGGCGACCAAGTGCGCGCCACCATCACCGACAGCAAGTTGCAGTGGGTGCTGCAGGCGCAGCAGCTTGGCACCGGTCACGCCGTGCAGCAGGCCATTCCCAATGTCGCAGACGACCAGCGTGTGCTGATTCTCTACGGTGACGTGCCGCTGACCCGCACCGAAACCCTGCAGGCCTTGCTGGCCAAACAACCGGCAAACGGCATTGGCCTGTTGACCGTGAATCTGCCTGACCCGACCGGTTACGGTCGCATCGTTCGCAATGCATCCGGTGCGGTGATCTCGATCGTTGAACAGAAAGATGCCAGCGACGAGCAGAAGAAAATTGCCGAAGTGAACACCGGCATTCTTTGTTGCGCCGCCAAAGATCTGCGCCGCTGGCTTGGCAAGCTGAAGAATGACAACGCTCAGAAAGAGTATTACCTGACCGACATCATTGCCATGTGTGTCGGCGAAGGCGGTGTCGTTGCTACGCATCAACCGGCTTCGCGCGACGAAGTGGAAGGCGTCAACAACCGCTTGCAACTGGCCGATCTGGAGCGCCGCTATCAGCGCCGCGTGGCCGAAGAATTGATGACTGCCGGTGTTACGCTGCGTGATCCGGCCCGGCTCGATGTGCGCGGCAAGGCAACGATTGCCCAGGACGTCATCCTCGATATCAACGTCGTGCTGCAAGGCAACGTCAGCATCGGTCGCGGCAGCGAGATCGGCGCCAACTGCGTGATCACCGACTGCGTCATTGGAGACAACGTGATCGTGCATCCGCATTCGGTGCTGGAAGGCGCTGTGATCGGCGCGGGTGCCATCATCGGCCCGTTCGCCCGGCTGCGTCCGGGCGCCGAACTCGCTGACAATGTCCATATCGGCAACTTTGTCGAAGTGAAGAAAGCAAAGATCGGGGTCGGGTCAAAAGCCAATCATCTGGCCTACATCGGTGATGCCGAGATTGGTCGCGACTGCAATGTCGGCGCCGGCACCATTACCTGCAACTATGACGGTGCCAATAAGCATCTGACCGTGCTTGAAGACGACGTCTTCGTCGGTTCTGACACCCAGCTGGTGGCACCGATCCGGGTCGGCAAGGGTGCCACCATCGGCGCTGGCACCACCGTCACCAAAGATGTGGCGCCCGATGCGCTGGTGATTTCGCGGGTCAAGCAAACCGAGATCAGCGGCTGGCAACGGCCGCGCAAAAAGAAATAACCACAGCGCGGCGACAGCCGTGCCAGTAACAGCCATTCAGCCAGCGTTTAGCTCCTACGCTGGAGACTGCAACACAAGCGGACCGCACGGAGCGCGGTCCGGAAACCGAGGTAACAGACGATGTGCGGAATTGTTGGCGCGATAGCGCAGCGAAACGTGGTGCCGATGCTGGTCGATGGGCTCAAGCGCCTGGAATACCGCGGCTATGACTCCGCCGGTATTGCGGTGCTGGATGGCGAGATCAAGCGCGTGCGCCGAGTCGGCCGCGTGGCTGAAATGGAGAACGCTGCGAAAGAGATCAATCTGACCGGCTTACTCGGTATTGGCCACACCCGCTGGGCTACCCACGGTGGCGTCACCGAGCCCAATGCGCATCCGCATGTATCGGCGGGACTGGTGGCGGTCGTGCACAACGGCATCATCGAGAACCACGATGAAAAGCGCGACGAACTGAAAGCGCTTGGCTACATGTTCACTTCGCAGACCGATACCGAGGTCATCGCCCACCTCGTCCACCACCACTATCATAAGAATCGTGATCTGCTGGCTGCCGTCAAGACGGCGGCAAAGGAACTGGTCGGTGCCTACGCCATTGCCGTCATCGCAATGGACAAGCCGGAACAACTGGTTGTCGCACGGATGGGCTGTCCTCTGTTGATTGGTTTGGGCGAAGGTGAAAACTTTGTCGCCTCGGATGTGTCGGCGGTGTTGTCGTCGACCCGCAAGGTGATTTACCTCGAAGAAGGCGACGTTGCCGATCTGACCCGCAACAGCGCCACCATTTTCGACAAGACCGGCGCCAAGGTCGAACGCAAAATCAATCTGTCCGATGTTTCGCTGGCGTCGCTGGAGCTTGGCCCCTACAGCCACTTCATGCAGAAAGAAATTCACGAGCAACCGAAGGCACTGTCCGACACCATCGAGCAGGTGCTGGAAGAGGGCTTTACGCCGGCGTTGTTTGGTGCCGACGCGGCAAAGGTGTTCAGCGATGTCGAAGGCGTTCAGATCATCGCTTGCGGTACCAGTTTCTACGCCGGATCGGTTGCCCGCTACTGGATCGAGTCCATCGCCGGGCTGCCATGCCAGGTAGAAATCGCCAGCGAGTATCGTTATCGCGACGTCGCCGCCAACCCGAAACATCTGGTGGTCACCATTTCGCAATCCGGCGAAACGCTCGACACCATGGAGGCGCTGAAGTTTGCCAAGTCGCTCGGCTGCGAGAAAACCCTGTCGATCTGCAACGTGCGCGAATCGGCGCTGCCGCGCAGCTCGGCGCTGGTGTTCTACACCCGTGCCGGCGCCGAAATCGGGGTCGCTTCGACCAAGGCCTTCACCACCCAGCTGGTGGCGCTGTTCACCTTGACCGTCACCCTGGCCAAGCTGCGCGGCCGCATCAGTGACGAACAAGTGGCCGCGCATCTCGATGCCCTGCGCCACCTGCCGGGCAGTGTTCAGCACGCGCTGAACCTGGAGCCGCAGATTGCAATCTGGTCGGAAAAATTCGCCCCGAAGCATCATGCCTTGTTCCTTGGTCGCGGCGTGCACTACCCGATTGCGATGGAAGGCGCGCTGAAGCTGAAGGAAATCACCTACATCCATGCCGAAGCCTACGCGGCCGGCGAGCTGAAACACGGCCCGCTGGCGTTGGTCGACGAAAACATGCCGGTGGTGGTGATAGCACCAAATGACACGCTGCTGGAAAAAGTGAAGTCGAACATGCAGGAAGTGCGTGCCCGCGGTGGTGAGCTGTTTGTCTTTGCCGATCTCGACAGCCACTTTGTCGAGTCGGAAGGCGTGCACGTGATCCGTACGCCGCGCCATGCCGGCCTGCTCAGCCCGATCGTGCACTCGATTCCGGTCCAGCTGCTGGCCTACCACGCTGCCCTGGCCCGCGGTACCGATGTCGACAAGCCACGGAACCTTGCCAAGTCGGTGACGGTCGAATGACGACTGATCGGTCGATCAAAACGTTTTCATCATTCAGAAGCAAAACATAGGCTGATAAACATGAAGAAGCTGATCACCCTGATTGCCTGTCTAATGGCTGGTGCGGCATTGGCTGCCACGCCGCCCCAGTACAGCACCGATGCCCAGAAAAAGGCCGCGGAGCGCCGGGCCGCCTTGCCAACCCTGAAAGAAGGTGACCAATACACCGTGATCAATCCTGCCGGCAAGGCTGAGCAGCCGGTGGTGGTCGAGTTTTTCTCCTACACCTGTGGCCATTGCTTCTCGATGGAGAGTTTTCTCGGCCCGTGGAAAAAGGAAAAACCGACCAACGTCAATTTCCAGCGCATGCACGTCGTGGGCATGTTTGGCGAACAGGGCGATATGCTGGCCAAAGCGTACTACACCGCCGAAGTGCTGGGCATCATCGAAAAAGTGCATCAGCCGTTCTTCGATCTGATTCACGTTGACAAGAAAATGCCGAGGAACGATCAGGAAATCGCTGCCTATTTTGCCAAGTTCGGCGTCAAGGAAGAAACCGTGCTGAGCACCATGAAGTCGTTTGCCGTGAACATGAAAATGGGTCAGGCGAAACAGGCCTTGCAGAAATACAAGCTGCGCGGTGTGCCGGGCTTCGTTATCAATGACAAGTATTTTGCCGATGGCAAGACCGCCAAGAGTCTCGAAATGCTCGACAAGGTGTTGAGTGAATTGCCTCTGCGCTGATTGCCGCAGCGAACAAAGCCCGCCATTGCGGGCTTTGTTTTTATCAAACCGCATCGACAACCTGCCAATCTGAGGAGTAGCACCATGCGACAGGCAAGCGGACGCTGGCTGATGATTGCCGTTGGCTTGTTGTGGCTGGCGCTTGGCGGCGCAGCGGGTCAGGCGGCCGAAACGAAAGCGGCAACTACAGGCAAGCCGCTGCTGTGGCGTGTTGACAGCAAGGTGCCCGGCGCCGCGCCGAGTTTTCTGTTCGGCACCATTCATATTCCGGACCCGCGCGTCACCACGTTACCGGTCGTAGTGAAGCAGGCATTTGCCGAAAGTGATGTAGTGGTGACCGAACTCAAACTGGACATGGCGACCATGAGCGCTGCTGCCAGTGCCAGTCTGCTGCCGACCAACCAGTCGCTGCAGAAAATGCTGACACCGGCATTGCGCCAGCAACTGGAAACCGAGTTGAAAGCAATCAACCCGACGTTGCAGGTCGGGATGTTTGATCGACTGAAGCCGTGGGCGCTCGCGACGCAGTTGGTCATGCTGCCCATGCAACTGAAGCACCCGGGCGAGCCTGCGCTCGACATTCAGTTGGCCCAGCAGGCCGAGCAGGAGGGCAAGCCAACACGAGGCCTCGAGCAATTGCAGGAGCAGCTCGATGTTTTCGAAAAGCTGAGCCAGGACGAACAACTGGCGCTGCTGAAAGACACACTGGACGGTCTCGCCAAAGCCCGCAAACAGGGCAAGGATGTGATCGAGCTGCTGACGCTGGCTTACATCAGCGGTGACGATGTCGCCGTGATGCGCTTGCTGGAGGAATTTGAAGGCGGCAATACCGCGCTCAATGACAAGCTGGAGCGGGCGTTGTTGTTCGATCGCAACCAGCGGATGGCCGAGCGCCTGGCCAGTCAGTTCAAAGCGGAATCGGGCCAGCAGTTTTTTGTCGCCATTGGTGCCGCCCATCTGATTGGCGAGCAGTCTGTGGTGACCCTGCTGCGCGACAAGGGCTATACGGTGACACGGGTCAATCCATGACCGGAAATCACGGCAATGCGAACGGGCAGGCACGAGAAGCCGCCACGCTGAATGGCAGGCGGTTCCGCAACGGATGACGGTGAGGGGCAGGCAGCGACGGACAACTCATCAACCGAGATGGCGGTCAAACCAGCCAACAAAAAAGCCGGCATTCGCCGGCCTTTTTGTTCCGAGTTCAATCGGATCCTCCCCCGAGGATAAGTCTCAACTACTGCACCAGTTCCTGTTCGCTGAACACACCTTCGAACAGCGCCGTTGACAGGTAACGCTCGCCGGAATCCGGCAACACCACCACGATGGTTTTGCCCTTGTGCTGCGGCTGTTCGGCCACCCGCAAGGCAGCGACCAGTGCCGCGCCGCAGGAAATACCGGCCAGAATGCCTTCCTTCAGCATCAGCTGGCGGGCAGCTTCAATGGCTTCCTCATTGCTGACCGTTTCGACCTGATCGACCATTTCCAGATCGAGGTTCTTCGGCAGAAAGTTGGCGCCAATGCCCTGAATCTTGTGCGGTGCCGGTTTCAGCGGCTCACCGGCACGGGTCTGGCTGATCAGTGGCGACACCGCCGGTTCCACCGCAACCGTGGTGATCTTCTTGCCTTCCTTCAATTTGATATAGCGCGAAACCCCGGTCAGCGTACCGCCGGTGCCAACGCCGGAGACAAACACGTCAATTTCGCCGTTGGTGTCTTTCCAGATTTCCGGACCGGTGGTGTCGAAATGGATCTGCGGGTTGGCCGGGTTCTCAAACTGCTTCACTTCAAAATATTTGCCCGGATTCTCGGTGACCAGTTCAGTCACTTTTTCGACCGCACCGCGCATACCCTTGGCCGGGTCGGTCAGCACCAGTTTGGCGCCGAGCGCTTTCAGCAGTTTGCGACGCTCCAGACTCATGCTGGCCGGCATGGTCAGGGTCAGGCCATAGCCGCGGGCGGCAGCGACAAAGGCCAGCGCAATACCGGTATTGCCGGAGGTCGCTTCGATGATCTCGGTGCCAGCCTTCAGCAGGCCTTTCTTTTCGGCATCCCAGATCATGGCGGCGCCGATTCGGCACTTGACCGAAAACGCCGGGTTGCGGCTCTCCAGTTTGGCGTAGACCTTGGCGTCGGTCAGCCGGGCCAGCCGCACCAGCGGGGTGTTGCCGATACTGAGCGAGTTGTCATTGAACGTGGCCATGGAAAACCTCCTCGGTAAAATACGGTCCGTCAGACGGGGCGCTAGCCGGCAGGCGTCACGCTGATGCCGACATGGTGGCAGCCTCGCCCGACGGGGCAAAGACGCGACTGCCATATCCATATGCCGGTACGGTACATGACCGGCCGCCGCAGCCGCTCTGTTTTCAGTCGCTCCCGGCAAAGCGCCGTCGTGCCCAGCAAAACGGCAGACCCGCACGGCCAGATGATGGAGTGGCGCGCGCCGGCCTGCTAAGGTTACGCCTCGGCCCCCCTACCCCCACGTCCGCACCGCCGGTAAGCCCTCCGTGAGTAGCCCCCGTTACAAGAAATACAGTCATCGGCTGAAAGCCTGGCTGGCCCTGCACCTCATCCAGATCAGCGCCAAGTTGTCGCTGGCCAGCGCCCAGCGCATCGGCCGCGGCTTTGGCTGGCTGCTCTACCATACCGACAACAGCAATCGCCGCACCGCCCGGACCAACATCGCCCGCTGCCTGCCGGAAAAGAGCCCGGCCGAACAGGAAGCGCTGGTGCGCGACTGCATGAACCAGCTCGGCCAGGTCGCCATGGAGTCGGGTGCCGCCTGGCTGTGGCCGATTGCTGACGTCCGCGCGCTAATCGTTGAAGTGACCGGGCAGGCGCTGTTCGACGAAGCCAAAGCCAGCGGCAAGGGCCTGATCATTGCCGGCCCGCATCTGGGCAACTGGGAAGTGATGGGTGCCTGGGTGGCGGCCCGGACCGAACTGACCGGCCTGTACCGGCCACCAAAGATCCCGGCGCTGGGCGATGTCATTACCAAAAGCCGCGAGCGTTTGCCGGTGGCCATGGTGCCAGCCGACCAAACCGGGGTGAAATACCTGCTGCAGGCTCTGAAGGCCGGCAAGGCCATTTACGCACTCAGTGATCACGAACCGAGCAAAGGCATTGGCGTATTCGCGCCGTTTTTCGGTCAGCCCGCCTATTCCGGCAATCTGGTGCCCAAACTGGCCCAGCGCACCGGCGCAACCGTGCTGCTGTGCTGCGCCGAACGGCTGCCGAACGCGGCCGGCTTCCGGTTGCATTTCCGGCCCTGCCCGGCCGTGCCGCGGGAAGCGGACGATGTTGCCAGCGCCACTATCCTGAACGATGCGCTCGCGGATCTGATCCGCGAATTTCCGGGCCAGTTCCTGTGGAACTACAAGCGCTTTCGCACCCAGCCCGATGGCGCGCCGCGGTTCTATTCATGAAACCATTTTCCTGTTGAATCCATCCCGATGAACCCGACCAGCACCATGTCGCGTCTATTTCTGATAGGCGTCATTTATGCCGGCCTCAGCGTGCTGCTTGGCAGCATGGGCGCGCACGCGCTGAAAGCCACGCTCGCGCTGCACAGCACCGTATCGGTATTCGAGATTGGTCACGACTATCTGGCCTATCACGGTCTGGCGCTGATGCTGATTGCACTGGCCGAGCAACGCTGGCCGCACCTGCATGCCGAACGCGCGGGATCGCTGATTGCCATTGGCGCCGCCGTGTTCAGTTCAGCACTGCTGCTGTACAGCCTGACCGGTGTGAAATGGCTGACTCATTTCGCCCCGATTGGTGGCGGTTTGATGATCTTAGGTTGGCTGTGGTTGACGTGGCGGGCGTTTCATAGCGTGCGCTGATGCTTCATTCCCTCCCCTGCGAGGGGGAGGGTTAGGGTGGGGGCATGTACGAGATAAAGTTTGCTACCTGAGAATGCTCTCGTGTAGCGACATTGCCGGGTCTCGCCCCGGCGGGCGCCTCACTTTCTTTGCTTGTGCAAAGAAAGTAAGCAAAGAAAGCACACCCCAGCCGCGCCAGAATCGTTCTGTTGCTTCGGCAAGTCCGCCCGTCGCTCAGGCGTCATCGGCTCTGGCACGCACTGATGCGGCGTCCTGCCTTATCAGTGCTGCGCCAGCCATCCGGGCTGGCGCACCCGGCCGCTGTCACCTGATCGCCGGCTGGCGCGGAAGGGGCCCCAATTTTCTAGCAGCTGTTTTCGCTTCCTCTGTTTTAATCCCCCCTCTTTGTCAAGGAGGGGCTAGGGGTCGTTGAGCTCAGTGTGCTCGATACTTGCCTGTTGGAACTCGGGCTCGAAAGCAAAACCGCCGAAAAAGAAAAAAGCAGGGAAATGCAATCAAGGCAAAGAAAAGAAGAATCCCAACCTTGACTGTAAAAGAGGCCTCTTCCAAAGCAACAAAGGCGAACCAAATTCCGAAGCCGATGGAGAAGATGCCTGAAGCCAAACATAGCAGCGCTGCAAGCCTCTCGCCGAATTTTCCACTCGGCGCCAGTGCGGCACCAAGAAATTCACCAATGATGTCGTCAATCATTGCTCGCTTAACTCCCAAACATCGTCTCCACGCTAAACAGTTTCTCAATCGCCGCCACATGCTTCTTGTCACTCAGAAACAGGATCACGTGGTCGTTTTCCTGAATGATGATGTTGTCGTGGGCGATCAGGACTTCTTCATCGCGGACGATGGCGCCGATGGCGCAGCCTTCCGGTAGTGGCACGTCGCCGATCGGGCGGCCGACGACTTTTGATGAGCGTTCATCGCCAAGCGCGGTGGTTTCAATCGCTTCGGCGGCGCCGCGGCGCAAGCTGTGCACCTGACTGACTTGGCCGCGGCGAATATGGGTCAGCAGCGCCGAGATGGTGACTTGCTCGGGTGATATCGCCACGTCGATATCGCGGCCCTGCACGATATCGACATAGGAGGCCTGGTTGATCAGCGCCAGGGTTTTGCCGGCACCCATCCGTTTGGCCAGCATGGCCGACATGATATTGGCCTGATCGGAGTTGGTGACGGCGATGAAGGCATCGGCCATCTCGATATTCCAGTCGCGCAGGCGCTGTTCGTCGGTGCCATCGCCATTCAGCACGATGGCGTTCTTCAGCCGTTCGGAAATCAGCTGGGCACGGCGCGGGTTGCGTTCAATGATTTTGACCTCGGCCTGATACTGCAGTGCTTCGGCCAAGCCCAGCCCGATATGACCACCGCCGGCAATCAGAATGCGCTCATAGGGCCGCTCCAGTTTCTGCAGCTCACCGATGATGGCCTGGATATGGTTGCTGGCGGCGAGGAAGAACACTTCGTCATCCGCTTCGATGATGGTGGCGCCAGTCGGCCGGATCGGTTTGCCACGGCGAAAGATCGCCGCGACGCGGGCATCAACCTTTGGCATGTGCTGGCGCAGCGCTGCGATGGCACTGCCCACCAGCGGGCCGCCGTAATAGGCACGCACCGCGACCAGCCGCACTTTGCCGCCGGCAAAGTCGAGCACCTGCAAGGCACCCGGATATTCGATCAAGCCCATGATGCTCTGGGTGACCAGTTGTTCTGGTGAAATCAACACGTCGACGGCAAAGCCAGCTCGGCCTGCGCGGCTGTCATGCTTGCTGTCGGCGTCACCGAACAATTCGGTTTCGTAGGCCATGTATTCGGGCGCGCGGACACGGGCGATTTTCAGCGGGGTTTTGCACAGGCTGTCGGCAATATGGCAGGCGACCATATTGGTTTCATCGGAGTTGGTCACCGCGATCAACAGGTCCACGCTGTCGGCGCCGGCACTGTGCAGCACATCTGGGTGGGCGGCGTTGCCATGCACGGTGCGAACATCAAGATGTTCGCTCAGATCTTTCAGCCGCAGCTCGTCGTTGTCGACGATGGTGATGTCGTTGTTCTCGCGGGCCAAATGCATCGCCAGCGTGCTGCCGACTTGACCGGCACCGAGAATCAGAATGCGCATGAATGCTTCCTTTGCGAGCCCGCCGCCAGGCGGGCTTCAGCGGCGACGTGCCAAACTTGCTATTGCCTATGCTGTTTTGGTCAGCAGGGCGTAATAAAACCCGTCCATGCCTGCTTCACCCGGCCGAATGATTCGGCCAATCTGGCCCTCGGCCTGACCGGCAATCGGCTGCAGCGCCGCATCCGCTTGCGAAGCGAGAAAGGTGCGAATGACCTCGGCATTTTCTGCCGGCAGACTGGAACAGGTGGCGTACAGCAGTTTGCCGCCGGGCGCGAGCGTTGACCAGAGTGATTGCAGCAACTTCAGTTGCTGTTGCGCCAGGGCCGGAATGTCGCGCTCACGGCGCAGCCACTTGATATCGGGATGACGGCGAATGACGCCGGTGCCGGAGCATGGTGCATCGAGCAGGATGCGATCAAACGGCTGCTTGTCCCACCAACTGTCGACCGCTGCGGCATCGGCCATTTTGATCTCGGCACTGAGCTGCAGTCGGGCCAGCGTTTCCTTGACCCGTTCCAGCCGGTTGATGTCGTTGTCGATGGCCAGCAGTTTCAAATCGGCACAGCGTTCGAGCAGGTGCGCAGTTTTGCCGCCGGGTGCGCAACAGGCGTCGAGCACGCGCATGCCGGCCTGGGCGTCAAGATAGTCGGCGGCCAGTTGCGCTGCTGCATCCTGCACCGACACCGCGCCGTCGCCAAAGCCGGGCAACTGCTGCACATCCATGGCGCTGTCCAGTACCAGCGCATCGCGCGCTTCCGGGTGCGGCTGGGCGTGGATCTCCAGTGCCTGCAGCAGCGCCTGATAGGCGGCGACATTGCCGCGTTGGCGGTTGACGCGCAGTGTCATTGGTGCCGGTGCATTGTTGGCGGCAAGCACGCTGTCGGTGTCACGACCAAAGGCTTTCTTGATGGCCGTCACCAGCCACTCGGGATGCGAATGCTTGATACCCCAATCGCTGTCGATGCTGGCCAGCAGCGGTTCGCCCTTGCGCTGGTAACTGCGCAGGATGGCGTTGACCAAACCGCGGGCCCGGTCTTCGCCGATATCGCTGACCGCATTGACGGTATCAGCCACGGCAGCGTGCGCCGGCACCCGGGTGTAAATCAATTGGTAGAGGCCGACCACCAACAGATTGGCGAGTTTGCCCTGCGGATTTTGCAAGGGCTGGCTGAGCAGGCGATCGCGCAGCGCGCTCAGCCGGCGAAAATGGCGCAGGCTGCCATAAACCAACTCCTTCAGCAGGGCGCGATCACGTCCGTCACTCAACGACTGCGCGGCGGGCGCCAGCAGATCATTGAGCGAACGGCCCTCATGGGTGACTGCGGTAACGAGCTCTGCTGCGAGGGCACGAAGATTCATCGGTTTACTGCTCCCTTACCTGTCACTGTTCGTGCCACTGCCAAGGCGCACTCCAACGGCCAATTGTGCCGCGCGCGCGTTCAGAATGTGCCGGACCGGTAGCCGCTTGCCGCCGGGCCATTGCAGTTCGGTGATCGCCAGCACACCATCGCCAGTGGCGACCAGCAGCGCGTCGGCCTGTTGTTCAATAATGGTGCCGGGTTCCGCATGACTGGTTCGGTCGCTGGTTTTGCTGAACCAAATCCGCAGGGTTTCGGCACCGAGTGTAGTCTGCGCCACCGGCCACGGGTTGAACGCGCGGATTTGCCGATCGATTTGCACTGCCGGCTGCGACCAGTCGATCACGGCTTCGGCTTTTTCCAGTTTCTTCGCATAAGTTGCCAGCGCATCGTTCTGCGGTTGCGGGACCAGTTCACCACGCAGCAGGTTGGGCAACTGGCTGACCAGCAGTTCGGCGCCGAGACTGGCCAGGCGATCATGCAGACTGCCGCCGGTGTCATCGGCGCTGACCGGTGTGCGCGCCGAGGCCAGCACCGGGCCGGTATCAAGACCGGCTTCCATGCGCATCAGCTCAACGCCGGTTTCGCGGTCTCCGGCCAGCAACGCGCGCTGGATCGGCGCCGCGCCGCGCCAGCGCGGCAACAGCGAGCCGTGCACATTGACGCAGCCCAGTCGTGGGATATCGAGCACGGCTTGCGGCAGCAGCAAACCGTAGGCGACGACAATCAGCAGATCGGGCTGATAGGCACTCAGGCGCTGCCTGGCTTCGTCGCTTTTGAAATTGACTGGCTGTTCGACCGCAATGCCGTGTTGCACGGCCAGTTGCTTGACCGGCGACATCTGCAGTTGCTGGCCCCGGCCGGCCGGTCGATCCGGCTGGCTGTACACCGCAACCGGCATGATGCCGGCGCGCAGCAAGGCGGCAAGATGCGTTGCGGCAAATTCCGGCGTGCCGGCAAAAACGATTCGGGCGTGGGTCACGGTAAGCTCGGTGCAAGAGTCTGGAGTGCTGAACCGGAAACGGCCGTTGCTGCTGCAGGCGAGCGCGAGACTCGCGGTGGAACAGAACGGCGCGTTCGTTATCCGTTGCTACCAAAAACAAACCGGCGCCTCAGGCGCCGGTTTGCGTACATCGGTGTCAGGCGCTGGCGTCTTGCTCTTCGCGCCGGTGTTTCTTTTCCAGCTGTTTGCGGATGCGCTCGCGTTTCAGCGGCGACAGGTAATCGACAAACAGCTTGCCTTCGATATGGTCCATCTCGTGCTGGATGCAGACCGCCAGCAGCTCGCCGGTGTCGACCTCGAACGGCTGGCCGTGGCGGTCGAGCGCCTTGACCTTGACCTCGTTGGCCCGCTGCACCTTGGCGTAGACGCCGGGGAAGGACAGGCACCCCTCGTCCATTTCCTCAACGCCGCGCTTCTCGACCACCTCGGGATTGACCAGCACCAACGGCTGGTTGTTCTCCTCGGACACGTCGATGACGATCAGCTGCTTGTGGATATCGACCTGGGTCGCGGCAAGGCCGATACCGGGGGCGGCATACATGGTTTCCAGCATGTCATCGATCTGACGCTGGAGCTCGGGTCCGAAGTCGGTGACCGGCTTGGCTTTGGTGCGCAGCCGCGGGTCCGGATATTCGAGAATTTCTAGTTTGGCCATGGGAAAGGGTGAACAACTTCTAGTAAGCTGCGAAAAACGCCTGCTAAGATTAGGGCCCAGTTCAAGTTTTTCGATCCAAACCCGAGTTCGGGCTGGATAACTGCCGGGGTCCCGGCGATCATACTGGAAAGCGCTACCGGCCGCGACCGCCCCGGGGTGCCGCTGCAGAAGGATAGATGCCATGAACAAATTCGTGGTCGGGCTCGCCGCCTTCACCCTGAGTGCCGCCAGCTCGCTGGCCAGCGCTCTTGAACTGGCGCCGAATCCGCCAGAGGTGTATGTGGTTGTGCCTGGCGATACCCTGTGGGGCATTTCCTCGCGCTACCTCAATGACCCGTGGTCCTGGCCGGAGATCTGGCAGGCCAACCCGCAGATCGATAACCCGCACCTGATTTATCCGGGTGACGTGCTGACCCTGGTCTATGTCGACGGCAAGCCGCGCGTGCAGCGGACCGCAGGTCCGGGTACGGCCACACCGGTGCCGGGCAGCAATGGTGAAGTCGTCGAAACCCGCATGGCCGATGGCACCACCAAGCTGTCGCCGCGCGCCCGCGTGCTGTCAGAAGGCGACGCCATCGCAACCCTGCCGATGGAAATCATTTCGCCGTTCCTGTCCGATGCCTTGGTCGTTGATCAGGACAGCCTGCAAACCGCCCCGTATGTGTTGGCTAATGATGGCGAGCATGTCGTGGTCGGCGCCGGCGATCGAGTCTATATCCGTGGCATCAATGCCGGTCTGGAAGAAAAGAGCTACACCCTGTTCCGTCCGGGCAAGGCCTACATTGATCCGGAAACGGGCGAGACACTTGGCTTCGAAGGCATTCATGTAGCCGATGCCGCCATGGTGCGCCCGGGCGATCCGGCCACCTTTACCCTGCTCAAGACGCCGCAGGATGTTCGTGCCGGCGACCGTGCCCTGCCGGCCGCCAAAAGCTATCTGGCGCCGAATTTCTTCCCGGCAGCGGGTCCGGCCGAAATCTCGCCGCTAATCATTTCGGTGTATGGCGGCGTGACCCAGATCGGCCAATACAACATCGTCGTGTTGAACAAGGGCAATCGCGAAGGCATCAAGAGCGGCCACACCTTCACCGTCTGGTCCAATGGCAAGTACGTCATTGATGACATCGGCGCCGAACGCGCCAACAGCAGTGAAGAAAAAGGCTTTTTCAGCAAGGTCGGCGAATTCTTCTCGGGCGGTCCGAGCACCAAGGAAGTGAAGCTGCCGGACGAAGAGGCCGGCACGCTGATGGTATTCCGCACCTTTGACAAGGTCAGCCTGGCGCTGGTGCTGGATGCCAGCCGAGCCATTCACGTGGGTGATGTGGTCCGCAAGCCGGAGTGAGTTCCCCTTGCATGGAAAACGGCGACCCAGAGGTCGCCGTTTTGCTTTTCGCGCTGCTTGCTTGACCGGGCGTCAACCCCCGGCCAAAGATG
This sequence comes from Permianibacter sp., assembly GCA_041914645.1. Classification (GTDB taxonomy): domain Bacteria; phylum Pseudomonadota; class Gammaproteobacteria; order Enterobacterales; family Permianibacteraceae; genus Permianibacter. Next base: position 251,112 of record JAYSCY010000008.1, on the reverse strand, counting down.
GCGACCCTTACCAACACTGATCGACCATGGAGCGGGCTTCGCGATGAATGTAACCACGGACCGGTTACCGCTTTGGCTGGAGTTGTCGCTGCTGGCGCAATATGAACCCGGCGCCGCAGCTGTCCTGTCCGCTTTGCCCGAGGACCCCGCCGCGGCGCGCGCCCGGCTGCCGGCACTGACCAGCGAGCTGCAGCAACGGTTTGAGTCGGCACTGGCCTGGCAGGCCAGCGACCGCACCCTGCTCTGCCCGGATGACCCGCGCTACCCGCCATTGCTGCGCCAGCTGGCCGACCCGCCGTTATTGCTCTATGTGCTTGGCAAGGTCGAGGTGCTCAGCGATCCGCAACTGGCGATGGTAGGTTCCCGCAATCCAACGCCGCCCGGTCGCGATAATGCCGTCCAGTTCGCCAAAGCCCTGACCGAGTCAGGGCTCACTATCACCTCAGGCCTTGCCCTCGGTATCGACGCCGCTGCCCACGAAGGGGCACTGGCCGGCAAGGGCCCGACCATCGCGGTGGCCGGTACAGGTGTAGACCGGGTCTATCCGAGCTCACATCGTGAACTGGCCCACCGCATCGTTGCCGCCGGTGGCGCGCTGGTCTCCGAATTTGCGCTCGGCACGCCACCGATGAAGCACCAGTTTCCGCGCCGCAACCGGATTATCTCCGGACTGTCGTTGGGTACGCTGGTGGTCGAGGCGGCGCTGTCCTCCGGCAGTCTGATCACGGCCCGTCAGGCCGCCGAACAGGGCCGCGAGGTCTTTGCCATACCCGGCTCGATTCACAATCCAATGGCCAAGGGTTGCCACCAGCTGATTCGGCAAGGCGCCAAACTGGTCGAGACGGCCGAGCATGTGCTGGAAGAATTGGGGGCGCTGATTCCGCTGACGCTGACGGCGCCAACGTGCAGCAAACCGGACACCGGATCAGATAACCCGATCGATCGTGATGGTCTCGATCCGGAACAGCTTCACTTGCTGGCCGAAATGGGCTTCGACCCGATCAGCATCGATACCCTGATCGACCGCACCGGCTTCGGTGCCGATGCCGTTGCCGGCATGTTGCTGACGCTGGAGCTGAACAATGTGATAGCGGCAGTACCCGGCGGTTATTTGCGGCGACGCTGACACTATCGTTGGCGTCCAAATAAATACGTTCAAGGTTGCACAACATGCAGCAACACGAAGGACCGCTCAAACAGCCCTCTGGTCGCTTTCAGCTGGGCGAGTGGCTGGTTGATCCGGATGCGAACCTGCTCAGCCGTGCGGGCGAGCAACGCAGCCTGCGCGCCAAGGCCATGGAGCTGTTGTTGCTATTGCTGCAGCGGCCGAACGAAACGATCAGCCGCGACGAGATTGTCGCCAGCGTTTGGAATGGCAACGAAGCAGTTGCCGCCCAAGGTATCAACAATGCCGTCTGGTCCATTCGGCAAGTTCTGGACGATGACGCCGATACCCCACGCTATCTGCAAACCATTCCCAAAAAAGGCTATCGGTTGATTGCCTCAGTGCAACGCCTCGCAGCACCGGCTTCCGATATCGAGCCATCGGAGTCGGCTGCCGATCCGACAACCATTGTCGAGTCGATTGACGCAACTCAATCCCGCATGCGTTATGGCTGGCTCGTGCTGGCATCACTGGTTGCTGTGCTGCTGCTGGTTGTTGTGTGGCCACACCAGCAAAACGAACAACAACGGCATCTGCAACAACAGCAACAATCCACACAGTCGGTACATAGCGATATCCGCGCGCTCACTTCCTACAGCGGCATGGAATATCTCGGTCAGTTGTCACCCGATGGCCAGCTACTTGCGTTTGCCTGGTGGCAAAGCACCGGCAAAGGCTTGCTCTACCTACGCCGCCTGCAGGACGAAGCAGCAGCACCGATCCGCCTATCTGATATCGATCACGACATTACCAGCATCAGTTGGTCTGCTGATGGCAAGCGGCTGGCATTTACCGAATTGACTAGCGCCGAAGAATGCCGCGTTGCGATCTACTCGCTGCAAAGCAATCGCATAGAGCGCATCGCCAGCTGCTCGCCACTGTGGACACCCACATTGGCATGGTCTCCAGTTGCAGATCAGCTGATCTATACCGGGCAACTTGCCAATCAGGCGCCCGGATTGGTGCTACATGATCTGGCAAGCGGTCAGCTGCAACAGTTGACCAGCAGTACCGGTTTGCTTGCTGATCATCAACCGGCCTGGTCGCCGGATGGTCAGCGCGTGGCGTTTGTTCGTTCAGACGGAGGCAGTGGCAGCCGCGACATTCATGTCGCCGACATGCTGGGCTCAATCGTTCGGCTCAGCGATAGCCGCTTCCACGACTTGCATGGTCTGACTTGGCAGCAAGATGGCGATGCGTTGATTTATTCCACCACCCAGCAAGGGTCGCGCATGCTGTGGCAGCTCGATTTGCAGTCGCATCAAGCGCGGCCACTGGGTCTGGAAGGCAGTGCACCGCAATCCCATGCGAAGGGCCTACTCTATTCGCTGTTCAAAAAGCACCAGCGTCTTGGTCAGCTGACACTCGAGCCGGCAGCGGCGCGTTTGCAACCGTTGGCCGGTGGTGTCACCTCCGAGCAATCGCCGGACTATTCGCGACATCAGCAGGCATTGGTGTTTGTCTCGGCGCGCAGCGGCTTTCGCGAGCTCTGGCGCAGTGGTCCGGATGGCCAGCATGCTCAGCAACTGACCCATTTGCAAAGTATCGTCCAGCGGCCGCGCTGGTCACCGGACGGCCAAGCCATCGCTTTTATCGGGGGCTGTACCGCTGACCGTTATGGTCTGTGTTTGCTTGATGTGGCGTCGGGTAAAGTGCTGACCCTCAACACCGATTCGAGCAACTACGGTTCGCCTGTCTGGCGGGATGACGGTCGTGCCCTCTACGTGCTAGCAGCCGAAGCTGGCCGCAATCAATTGTGGCAAATCGATCGGGACAGCGGCGTCCGCCATCAACTTTTAACCGCCCATGAACCCTTGTTACTGCAGAAGCGACCGGACCAAGCTGAACTGTTTTATCTGACCCGCGCCGGCAGCCAATTCCAGCAGATCAATCCGGTGACCGGTGCCGAACTGACACTACAACTCGGCACCGGCTGGCCGGCCAACGTTGTTGCCTGGTTGCTGTTGCCGGACGGTGTGTTGGTGCTGCAGCGAGAACAAAGCGAGCGCTGGCAGCGGTATCAATCCGAGCAGGTGGGTTGGCAGCCACTTGCCGAATTTCCACTCGGCACCTTTGCCGAATTTCCCGACCTGAGTTTGGGTGCAGAGCGAAACCAGCTTTATCTTGAATTGGCCGATACGGCCTATGCCGATCTGATGCTGGCCCGCTGAATCGCGGCCAGCGTTCCTCTTTTGCCGCAATCACGTCCTCACGTTTTCACGTCGCCACATCAGCAAGTCCTTGAAATGCCGAGCCAAATATATTTTGGATAACAATTTCACCCAGCCGTTATTGTGGCGTTGGCAACAGCAACGCCCTAATCGCTCCCGTCGGACTCGACGCTTTCTGTCGAAACAGATTGGTCCATCCGGATCGGTCAATTCCGGTCCGTCTTGAAAGGGAGAGCGCGGTAATGGTAACGATCAAGTTTCGCTTGCTGTTGGCAGGCGTGGTGCTGCTGGTGACGGCATGCGGCGGTGGTGGTGGTGGCGACGGTGGTGGTGCGACAGAAATGCCACCACCCTCTGGTCCGGGCTGGACGAAGCTTGCTGATCTGCCAACGCCGCTGGCCAGGCATGCAGTGGCAGCGATGGATGGAAAAATCTATGCCGCTGGTGGCTACGATCGCAAGAGGGACTTTTATATCTACGATATCGCTGGTAATAGTTGGGAGCGTGGCCCGAATCTGCCGCTCGGTACCGACAATGTGGCAGCGGTCGCCAAGAATGGCAAAGTGTATGTGTTTGGCGGTGAAGCAGCACAACAGCTGCAAATATACGATGTTGCCAGCAAAACATGGTCGGCCGGACCGGGTTTGCCTTCCGTGCGATTTGCCTCGATCGTTATCGAATTGGCCGGCCGCGTTCACCAAATCGGTGGCTGGAACTACAGCAATACGGCAAGCGCTTCGCTTGCTACACATGAAGTGTTCGATCTCGCTACCGGGCAGCACCTCCCGATCATGTTGGCACCGCTGATGCAGGCCAGAAATTGCGCGGTGGCTGGCGTCATTGATGGCCGTCTCTATGTTGCCGGTGGCAGGGCACCCGGCATCCGCAACAACGACGCGACCGCACTGAGCAGCGTGGAAGTCTACTCGCCGGTCGCGGATGGCTGGGACGTCCGCAATGCCCTGCCAACGGCGCGTGCCTGTGCCGCGGGTGCGGTGCTGGCCAACCAGCTTTATGTCCTGGGCGGTGAATTGCCGGCGCCGCAAATTCACAAAAAGATTGAGCGCCTTGATCCGGTAACCGGAAACTGGCAAGCACTGACCGATATGCCGTACTACGTGTCCGCTGCCGGCGCCGTTGCTGTCGGTGACGATATCTATGTTATCGGCGGCTACGTAAACACCGTGGCGACGATGCCGGCGACGGCCAGTCGATATGTCTACAAGTATCGCCCGACGCCCTAACCGGCAAGTACGCCGTATCGAAACTCGTTGAACGCGCCGGCTCGTCTCCTTGGCTGAGCGAGACCGGCGCCGTTCCGGCAAAAACGTCACGCTCTACAACGCAGCAACTGCCCCGGTGAAATGCTTCGGCAAACCGCTGATCGGCACGGCAAAAAGGCGTAGCCATGACACCACAAAAATGGCCATTAGACTGGTCTGTTCGCTTTCCGGATGTTGTATCCATGCCAGCGCGCATTGCTTTGCTCATGCCACTACTCATGTTCTGCCATGTGGTCTATGCCGCTGCGCCACCGCCAGTGCGGCCGGATTACGCGCTGGCCCGGCCCATCTTCGCGCAATATTTTGTTTGCGGTGAGCACCGTCAGGGGGAATTAACGTCGCTTGGCGACGCACTGGGGGCGGACTGTTTCGTCCAGCGCATGGAGTTCGTCAATGGTCTGGAGTTTGCTCGCGCCTATCGGGGCACCGGGGCCCGGAACGAAGAATGGTACGGTTGGAAAATGCCGGTGCTGTCGCCTTGCGATTGCCAGGTAGTCAAGACCGTCATCAACCCGATCGTGAATGCTCCGGGCCAGCTAGACCCTTCACCCGCGACCTCTGTGGTACTCAGACGAAAGGACGGTGTCCACTTTCTACTGGCTTATCTAGCCGAACTGATCATCAAGCCGGGCCAGCAGGTTTCCGCCGGCCAGCCACTCGGGGTCGTTGGCAACAATGGCTATGCCCGTACCCCGCACATCCACATCGGTGCCTGGCAAGTGGAAACGCCGCTGCAGATACGGTTTGAGCTAAGGCGTGAAGCAGGCCATGTCGGTAGTGCCCACGACGGTAAAGACCGCTCACACACTCAGTAACCCGGCGCTGCTGAATCATACTGCGTGCTGACGTGTCAGCGAGCCGAACCCAGTACACCTCCCTTGCCACCGAACCCGCCAACGATACGGCAGGCTCCTTTTCCAACCCGGAAAAGCCCGCCGCCAGTGCCGCCTGGCGGTCAATGTTGTGCCAGAATATGCCCCTTTCCTGTGGCGAATCCGGCAGTGGGGCAGCTATTTCCCCGCTTTTCATTTTCTGAGCCGCTACACAGACCGCTATGAGGCCATTCGATGCAAGTTCAGGTAGGCATCATCATGGGTTCCCAGAGTGACTGGGAGACGATGCAGCACGCCGCTGCCATGCTGGAGCAACTCGGCGTGGCGCACGAGGTGCGGGTGGTATCGGCGCACCGGACGCCGGACCTGCTGTTCGACTATGCCGAATCGGCCCAGGCGCGCGGTTTGAAGGTGATCATTGCCGGTGCTGGCGGCGCCGCCCACCTGCCCGGCATGTGCGCGGCCAAGACGGTGCTGCCGGTGCTCGGCGTGCCGGTCGAGTCGAAAGCACTGAGCGGGGTCGATTCGCTCTATTCCATCGTCCAGATGCCGACCGGCATTGCAGTCGGTACGCTGGCCATCGGCAAGGCCGGTGCCGGCAACGCCGGCTTGCTGGCTGCGCAGATCATCGGCGCGTTTGATCCGGCCGTACAGGCCAAGGTAGATGCCTTCCGCAAGGCACAGACCGAACGGGTGCTGGCCAATCCGGATCCGCGCGCCGTCAAACCCTGATTGAGATACCACCTGAAGTAGTTGTTGAGGCATTTCCGATGAAAGTAGGTGTTCTGGGCGCTGGCCAGCTGGGCCGGATGCTGGCATTGGCGGGTACCCCGCTGGGCATTCGCTGTGCGTTTTATGATGGCGACAGGAATGCACCAGCCGCGCATCTTGGCCAGAATTTCGATCAGCGCGATCCGGTCGCGCTCGATGCCTTTCTGGCCGCGGTTGATGTGGTTACCTACGAAAGCGAAAACATCTCGATTGATCTGGCCGAATACGTCGCCGCCCGCAAGCCGCTCTACCCGGGCCCGACTTCGCTGCGCATTTCGCAGAACCGACTGAACGAAAAAACGCTGTGCAACGAGCTCGGCATTCCGACGCCAGCGTTTCGCGCCATTCACTCGCTCGCCGATTTGAAAAACGCTGCTGCCGAACTCGGCCTTCCGGCAGTTCTGAAAACCACCACCATGGGTTACGACGGCAAGGGTCAGGCGGTGCTGCGCACCGTAGCCGATATCGACACCGCGTGGAGTTCGCTTGGTAAACAGGCGCCGCTGATTCTCGAAGCGTTTGTCGATTACCGCCGCGAATTGTCGCTGCTGGCGGCGCGCAATGCCGATGGCGAAGCGGTGTTCTATCCGTTGACCGAGAACTGGCACTACCAAGGCATCTTGCGTTACTCGATCGCGCCGGCCGAACAGGTCCCGGCGACATTGCAGCAGACTGCCGAAGACTACATGAATCGCTTGCTCAAGCATCTCAATCATGTCGGCATGCTGACCGTTGAGTTGTTCGAAACCCGCGATGGTCGCCTGCTGGTCAACGAAATGGCGCCGCGCGTGCACAACAGCGGTCACTGGACCATTGAAGGCGCCGAGACCAGCCAATTTGAAAACCATCTGCGCGCCATTCTTGGCAAACCGCTCGGCTCGACCGAAGCGCGCCAGCCATCGGCCATGGTCAATATCATCGGCAGCCACGGCGACACCGAAGCAGTACTGCGCCAGCCGGGCGCGCACCTGCATTTGTATGACAAGGACGAGCGGCCGGCGCGCAAACTTGGTCATATCAATCTGCATTGTCACCATCATGTCGAATTGCACGACAAGATCCGGGCACTGCGAGACTGGCTGCCGGCCGAGGCGCCGATTCTGAAAAGCTGAACGGTTTTCAAAAAAAAGGGATCTCGATTCAGATGGTGCAAAAATCTTCGGTGCCGGCCTGGCGCCAGCAACCGCTGCGGGAAGTGCTGGCCAGTGATGGCGTGGTTGCTTATCCAACCGAAGGCGTCTGGGGCCTTGGTTGTTTGCCGGATTGTCTCGACGCTGTGCAGCGCATTCTCGATCTGAAGCGGCGTCCTGCCCACAAGGGTTTGATTCTGGTCGCCGCCGAACCGGAACAATTGTCACCGTGGATCGATTGGGGCGCGCTGCCGCTCGATCGGCTCAGCGAAATTCTCGGTACCTGGCCGGGGCCGACGACGTGGGTGTTGCCGTGCTATTCGCATGTTTCGCCGCTGCTGCGCGGCAAGTTCGATACGCTGGCAGTGCGTGTTTCCGCACATCCGGTGGTCCGTGAACTGTGCTTGCGGCATGGCCCGCTGGTGTCCACCTCCGCCAATCACGCCGGCCGCCGCGCCGCCAAAACCGAGCTGCAAGTGCGGCAGTGGTTCAACAATGAAATCGATGCGGTGATTCCCGGCAAACTCGGTGGCCGAAAGGGGCCGTCTGAGATTCGAGATGGACTGACAGGTGAGCGTTTCCGGCTTTGAGTTGATCAGAATGAAAGGTGCAAAATGGATTATCGGACTCTTTGCGCTAGCCACTTCGGCAAGTGCCGAGAATCTAATCGGAACATACTCCAGTTTGCACTTTAATGAAGAAGGTGGTGACCTGCTTGGTATGGAAATTCTGATTCTTCCATCTGCAGCTGGCGCAGGAGAGAATTACACCGCCGTCGTTCAAATTGCCGAGGGAGGGGCGCCAGATGTTTTTGTCCTCTCGATCACCAACTTGAAAGATGATCGCTTTCATCTACAGCTTCCGGATGGACTCAAGCTTGAAGCAATTGCCAAGGAGCGAGCGCTGATCATCAATTGGCCTAACGGCGATACAGATAGCCTGCAAAAAGGTCGCAGCTATTGGTCGAAGTAATGCATCGCGCCCTACAAACTATCGGGAGCGTCTAATTGGCGACTCAACACATCGAACAAGTCAAAGCCTTCCTGCTTGACCTGCAGGATCGGATCTGCACCGGCCTTTCGGCAATCGATGGCAAGGTCTTCGCCACCGATGAATGGCGACGTCCGGAAGGCGGCGGTGGCCGCGCCCGCATTCTGGAAAACGGTAACGTGTTCGAGAAAGGCGGCGTGATGTTTTCGCATGTCACCGGCGACAAGCTGCCGCCGTCGGCGACCGCGGCGCGGCCGGAGCTCGCCGGTGCCAAATGGCAGGCGATGGGTGTCAGCCTGGTGATCCATCCGCGCAACCCGTATGTACCGACTTCGCACGCGAACGTCCGTTTCTTCATTGCCGAAAAACCGGGGGCGGAACCGGTCTGGTGGTTTGGCGGTGGCTTCGATCTGACGCCGTTTTATGGCTTTGATGAAGACTGCAAACATTGGCACCAGACTGCATTCGACGCGCTGGCGCCGTTTGGCAGCGAGCTTTACCCAGCGTACAAGAAATGGTGCGACGAATACTTCCATTTGAAACACCGTAATGAACCGCGCGGCATCGGTGGCCTGTTTTTCGATGACCTGCATGAAGGCGGGTTCGACCGCTGCTTTGGCATCATGCAGGCAGTCGGCAATAGCTACCTGAATGCGTATGCACCGATTGTCGAAAAACGCAAAGACAACCCGTATGGCGAACGCGAGCGCGACTTCCAGCTCTACCGCCGCGGCCGCTATGTCGAATTCAATCTGGTGTTCGACCGTGGCACGTTGTTTGGCCTGCAGAGCGGTGGCCGTACCGAATCGATCCTGGTCAGCCTACCACCGCTTTGTGGCTGGAAATATGATTGGTCGCCCCAACCCAATACCCCGGAAGCGCGTCTGTACGAACACTATCTGAAGCCACGGGACTGGTTGCAGGCATGAGCGAAGACAAGACGTACCGCAAACCTTGGTGGAAAGACCCGTCGTGGATTGCGGCGTTGGGTGCGGTACTGCTTGGTTTGTCAGGGGTTGGTGTCTCAATCTATCAAGCCAAACTGATGCGCGAGCAGCAGCGGATGAGCGTTTGGCCGTTTCTGACCGTCATCAATGACAACAGCGAGCTGCAGGGCAAGGGCGTGTCGCGGTTGATCATTTCCAATGATGGTGTTGGCCCGGCCCTGGTCCAGCACGTCGGGTTATGGCTCGATGACCGGCCCATGCGCAGCTGGGACGAACTGTTCAATACGCTGGACCCGGCCCGGCAAGCCGACTTGCCCTACACCACGCTGCGCAGCCGGGTACTGCCGGCCGGCCGCACCATTGAAGCGGTGATTATCGACCGCACCGCCGACATTACCAATTTGCAGGCCAACTTCGCGCGTATTCGGCTCGACCTCTGCTATTGCTCGGTTTACGAAGAGTGCTACCTGTTACGTAGCGCGGCCACCGATGTCACGATGCCGGTGCAACAATGCCCGGCCCCGACCAATCCGCCGTTCAGCAACTGAGCAGCGGGCCTGAACGCCTCAACGCGGGCTTTGCTTGTCATGTTCCCGCAACGAAACCGTCATAACATCAAAGCCTGCAGCAGGCCGGCGGCCTATAATTGGCGTCTCGCCCGAAATCCCTGCTGGAGTGTTTCATGTCTGCGTTTCCCGGTCGTTATCCCCACCGCCGCCTGCGTCGCAACCGCGCTGCCGAGTTCAGCCGTCGGCTGGTACGGGAAAACACGCTGTCGGCCGACAACCTGATCTGGCCGGTATTTGTCATCGAAGGCGAACAGAAACGCGAACCGATTGCCTCGATGCCCGGGGTCTGGCGGATGACTGTCGATCAGCTGGTCATTGAAGCGCGTGAGGCGCACCGGCTCGGTATTCCAGCGATTGCCCTGTTTCCCGTAGTCAGCAGCGAAAAGAAATCGCTGCGAGCCGAAGAAAGCTTCAATCCGGATGGTCTGGCCCAGCAAGCGGTGCGCGCGTTGAAATCGGCGGTGCCGGAACTGGGTGTCATCACCGACATCGCGCTCGACCCCTACACCACTCACGGTCAGGACGGCATCATCGATGGCGCCGGTTATGTCATCAACGATGTGACAGTGGCCGCGCTGGTCAAACAGGCGCTGTCGCATGCGGAAGCGGGTGTCGACATCGTCGCGCCGTCCGACATGATGGACGGTCGCATTGGCGCCATTCGGGCCGCGCTGGAACAAGCCGGTCATCACAATGTCCGAATCCTTGCTTACAGTGCCAAGTACGCCTCAAGTTTTTACGGTCCGTTCCGCGATGCGGTCGGCAGCGCCGGCAACCTTGGCAAAGGCAACAAGTACACCTATCAGATGGACCCGGCCAACAGCGATGAAGCGCTGCATGAAGTGGCGCTCGACATCGACGAAGGCGCCGACATGGTCATGGTCAAACCGGGTCTGCCGTATCTCGATATCGTGCGTCGGGTCAAAGACGAATTTGGAATGCCAACGTTTCTCTATCACGTCAGTGGTGAGTACGCGATGGTGAAAGCGGCGGCCGAAAAAGGCTGGATCAATGAAAAGGCGATTGTGCTGGAATCACTGCTGTCGGCCCGCCGGGCCGGCGCCGATGCGATTCTGACCTACTTCGCCAAAGAGGTTGCGCGCTGGTTGCAGGAATAGGCCTACTCCGGCTCTTTTCGGAGCGAGGCAATTTTCCGCACGCCAGGCGAAAGGAAAACAAGCATGGCATCCGATTTGAGTGCGGCCACGACGGCCGAAATCATCCCGTTCCGGGATCTGAACGATCCGACCCTGTACATCAACCGCGAACTGTCGTTTCTGCAGTTCAACTGGCGGGTGCTGCAGCAGGCGCTGGACGAAAGCCTGCCTTTGCTGGAGCGGCTGAAATTCATTTTCATCTGCTCCAGCAACCTGGATGAGTTCTTCGAGGTGCGGGTCTCCGATATCGTTCGGCGTAGCACCTTGCCGGGCGCCCATCGCAGTGCCGACGGCATGTTGCCCAACGAGGTACTCGACCGCATTTCCGAGTTTGCCCACCGGTTGGTGGAAGAGCAGTACCGCATTTTCAACGATGTCTTGATGCCGGCGCTGTCGGCGCAGCGCATCATGTTCCTGCGGCGCAAGCGCTGGAACGCCGCCCAGCTGGCATGGACGCTGAAATATTTCATCAACGAAGTGATGCCGGTGATCTCGCCGATCGGGCTCGATCCGGCCCACCCGTTTCCACGGCTGGTCAACAAGTCGCTGCACTTCATTGTCGCGCTGTCGGGCAAGGATGCGTTCGGCCGCGACTCCAGCTATGCCGTGCTGCACATGCCACGTTCGTTGCCGCGGCTGATCCGGCTGCCGACCGAACTGGCACCGGACGGTGACAGCTTTGTCTTTTTGTCTTCCATCATTCATGCGCACGCTGCCGAACTGTTTCCCGGCATGACGTTGAATGGTGTTTACCAGTTCCGGCTGACCCGTGATTCCGATGTCGATGTCGACGAAGAGTCGGTCGAGGATTTGGCCAATGCGCTGAAAAATGAATTGCTGTCACGCCACTTCGGCACGGCGGTTCGGCTAGAGGTCAGCGACAAGTGCCCGGACCGCATCGTCAAGTTCCTGCTGCAGAAGTGCAATCTGACCGATCGTGATCTGTATCGGGTCAATGGCCCGGTCAATCTGACCCGGCTGATGACCATCACCGATCTGATCAGCCGGCCGGATCTCTGCTTCAAGCCGATGGTGCCACGTATCGCGCCACAGGTAGTCCAGCACCATAACCATCTGTTCGAGGCCATACTCGAGCGCGACATCTTGTTGCACCACCCATTCGAGAGCTTTGATTCCGTGCTGGATTTTGTCCGCCAGGCGGCCACCGATCCGGATGTGCTGGCGATCAAGCAGACGCTCTATCGCACCGGCAAGAACTCCGAAATGGTGCGCGCGCTGATCGAAGCCGCCCGGGCCGGCAAGGAAGTGACGGCGGTCGTTGAATTGCGCGCCCGGTTTGACGAGCAAGACAATATCGACGTCGCCGGTCGCTTGCAGGAAGCCGGCGCGCTGGTGGTCTATGGCGTGGTTGGTCACAAGACCCATACCAAGATGACGTTGGTGGTGCGCCGGGAAAAGAAAAAGTTGCGCCGCTACGTCCATCTTGGCACCGGCAATTACCACGCCGGCAATGCCAGACTGTACACCGACATCTCCCTGCTGACCGCCAACAGTGAAATCTGCGAAGACGTGCACAAGGTTTTCCAGCAGCTGACCGGCATGGGCAAGACATTGGAGATGAAATGGCTGTTGCAGGCGCCGTTCACCCTGCAAACGGAACTGCAAAAGCGGATTGACCGCGAAGTGGAACATGCCCGGGCGGGTCGGCCGGCCAAGATCTGGGCCAAGATGAACTCGCTGACCGAAAGCAGCATGATCCGTGCGCTCTATGCAGCCTCGCAGGCGGGCGTGAAGATTGAACTGATCGTGCGCGGAGTCTGCTGTTTGCGTCCCGGCGTTCCCGGCGTCAGTGACAACATCAAGGTGCGATCCATCATCGGTCGCTTCCTCGAACATTCGCGGGTGTACTGCTTCCACAACGGTGGTGACGAGGAAATCTACGCCAGCAGCGCCGACTGGATGGATCGAAATCTGTTCCATCGGGTTGAAGTGTGCTTTCCGATCCTCGACCCGGAATGGGCACGCCGGCTCAAGCATGAGGCGTTGATCAACTATCTGCAGGACAACAGCCAGGCTTGGCTGCTGCAAACCGATGGCAACTACCAACTGGCAGTCAGCGAGCGCAAAAAGCCCTGTCGGGCCCAGCTCAAGTTGATGCAGCTTCTGGCCGACGACTGCTAAGACGGTCGGTGTGCGCGCGGCACCGTTTGCTCCGGCAGGCGCGGCATGTGTGGGCGTTACCGGTGCAGGGCTGCGGCTGAATCGCGACAGCTTTGCTAGACTGCGATCAGCTGTGGCAAGCACCTGAGACGCTTGCCTTCCTTGATTGACCGCGGAGTGCGCAGGATGGTCGAACCGGTGTTTTACCCTAAAGTGGCCGAAACCATTGATTCATGGGATTTCGTCTTTCCGAATGATGCCAACCCGTATGGCTCGATGTTCGGTGGCAAGCTGCTTGCCATCATGGACACCACGGCGGCCATCGCGGCCATTCGGTACGCCGGCCGTACCGTGTCCACTGCCGCCGTCGAGGCGGTTGAATTCGTGCACCCGGTAGTTGTTGGCGATCGGCTCAAGACCTCGGCCAAAGTCGTGCATGTCGGTCGCAGTTCGATGATGGTGCGGGTCGATGTCTATGTCGATCACGGGGGCAACGATTTTCAGCGCTGCACCCATGCCCACTTTGCCATGGTGGCGTTTGATGATCGCCGCAAGCCGACACCGGTGCCACCGCTGAAAATCGACAGTGCCGATGATCAGGCGGCATTTGATCTGGCCGCCTCGATTCGCGCCAATGCCCTCGAACGGGCCAAACGCGCCAAGCTGGATTCTGCCAGCTGATTGGCATCACCGCCGGCGATCAGGCTGGCACTCAGCACTGCACTCCTGCCAACGGACCGCGCCCATGAGCCAAACTCGGACACAGACCCTGCGCTTCCTCGCCGAACCGGGCGAGGTAAATTTTGGTGGCAAGGTTCATGGCGGCAGCGTCATGAAATGGATCGATCAGGCCGGTTACACCTGTGCAGTCGGCTGGAGCGGCCAATACTGCGTGACGGTTTACGTCGGCGGTATCCGGTTCTACAAACCGGTGCATATCGGCAGTCTGGTCGAAGTCAAAGCCGAAGTGATTTACACCGGCAAGACTTCGATGCATATCGCCGTCGATGTCAGCGCCGGGGACCCGAAAAGTCCGCACCGGGAAAAGACCACGCACTGCATCATTGTGTTTGTTGCAGTCGACGGTCACGGCAAGCCGATTCCGGTACCGCAATGGCAGCCGCAATCGGAAGCGGACCAAGCCATGGAAATCTATGCGAAGAAGTTGATGGAGCTACGGCAACGCATCGAGGATGAAATGGAGCCCTTCCTGCCACAGTAATTGACGGCTTGCTCAGTGTTTGCCGTTGTTGCTCGGATACGGTGCGGCGTCATGATGTGCGCGCAGCCGCAATCGCCACTCGACGGTGATTTCACTTGCCTGAGAGATCACGTCACCAATATCAGCAAACCGTAGATGACCAGATAGATGCCGAGAAAGTAGCCCAGAAACGCCATTACCACTGGCGGATACCTGCGAAAGGCAACCCAGAGCGAATCGAGAAACATCCGCTCCGCCGGGTCATCGGCAAATTGCTCACCGTAGCGCCGGAAATACCGGTTACACAATCGGTTGAGCAGCACGCCCAGCACCACCAGCAGCACAGAGAGAAAGACCAGCATCAGTACCGCTGACCGTGAATCCGACAAGGCGGACAGCATAGGCGGACCGGCTTGCAAATGCCATGGCGCGGTTCAACGGTATCTGGGTTATGTCGGTACCGATTGAATCAAAGTGGAACGAGTGTCGACCCATCGGTACAAGCCGAAATCCCGCACTACGGCGGCAGAAGTCGTTTTCGTGTACGAGCGTCGCTGCAGATGCAACCGCGATTGCGAGTTGCTGAACCACTTTACGGGGCGGTTTCCTCGGCCGCCCCGACGCCCTTGCGCTCGCAGCAGACCTGATTGCGACCCTTGCTCTTGGAGCGATAGAGTGCCGTGTCGGCGCGGTGAAAGACATCGCGTGGCACGTCGTCGCTTTCAAACTCCGCGACCCCAAAAGACACGGTGACATTGACGCTCTGGCCGCCAATGTTCGGATTGGTATTGGCAATGCGCAGACGCAGCTTGTTGATGGCTTTGGTGGCATCGACAAGGTTGGTTTCCGGCAGCAGGATCACAAACTCTTCACCACCATAGCGGGACACGAAATCGGATTCGCGGACGCCGTGCCGCAGCATGGTGGCGACATGCTTGAGCACCAGATCGCCTGCCATGTGGCCATACTTGTCATTGATCTGTTTGAAGTGGTCGATATCGCAAATCACCATCGCCAGCTTGCCGCGGTAGCGGCGCCAACGGCTGTATTCCTGATTGATGCGGTCGTGATAGGCGTGTCGGTTCGGTATGTGGGTGAGTGCATCGGTGCTGGCGCGGGTGCGCTGCTCCGACAGGTTTTCCCTCAGTCGTGCGGATTCGTCTTCGGTGGCGCGCAGCTGTTCACGCAGAGCTTTCAGCTCCAGTTCGCTGCGCTGCTGGCGTTGACGCTGGGCATCGCGAAACTTGGAAAAGCCGTCGATCATCTGATCAAATTTGTTGACGATATCGCCCTGCAGCGTCTTCAGATCCGTCGCCCCGGAGACACAGGCTTGCAGATCCTGCATCTGGTTGCGCATGGTCTGATCGAGCTGTTCACTGGCGGCTGAGGCGGCTGTGTCGCGTTCGCCGACGTGTTGCAGGAAGGTCTGGATCTTGGCCAGCCGGGTGTTGAGCTGGGTCAGGAACTGCTCGAACTGGGCCTGTTCGACGGCGCTGGCGTCGAGCAGCACGCTGGCGAGCTCTTCGACCAGTTCCACCAGCTTTTCCGGATCATGCACGGCAGCGAATTGTTGTCGCAGTTGTTGCAAGCCCGGCCGGTTCGGTTCCGGCAGCTGCATGCTGTCAATGAGCCGCACCAGCGGATCGGTAATTTCGCTGCCGATACTGCGCAGCGGACCGCTGCCATGGTCGGCTGCGGGCTCGGACTTGCCGAACCAGCGTTGCCAGAGTGAGGGCTTGTCTGGCCAATGCAGGCAGGCTTGCACAATTGCCGCCGCGAGTGCGGTGCCATCGGCTGGCGGGGCCTTGGCGAGTTTGTGCAAATCGGCCGCGACCCGCGCCGGCACGTCCGCAGCAAGCAGGCCCTGCAACAGCTCCCCTGCATTGACGCCGCTGCGCAACACGCTGGCGGTTTCATCACCGATCTGGCGCAGCACATCGGTGATCTGATCCACCTTTTGCTGAATGGACGCGCTGTCGCCGCCATTGCGCACGGTCTGGCGCAAATTGTTGAGTGCAGCATCGAGTTTGCTGTGAATGCCATTGGCGGCAAAGCTGACTTTCACCAGTGCTCGTCGCAACAATTCCCGTTCGGCCTGATCAGGTTCGGACTCGGTTGGCGCGGCTGCAGTTGCGGTGGCGGGCGGATTCGCTGGTGCGATCGGGTCAGTTCCGGGCAGCGGCAAATCAAGGTCGCGTTTGCGGGTCACGTTCAGGCCATCCGTTTCGGCAAGGCGCCGGGTGCGAGCGGGTTGCGGTGGCTGGCATCGCCCAGATTGAGCGTGTCGGGCACTTCCAGCGACATCGCCACCGGCAGGTGGTCGGAATAACAGTATGGCAGCACTTCGACGGCCTGCACGGTCAGCGCAGCACTGACCAGAATATGGTCGAGTTGGCGCTGTGGTTGCCAACTCGGAAACGTCAGGCAGTGCGCGGGCAAGCCCTTGAGCGCGACTCCATGGCGCTGGAAGCAATCGACGATTTCGGCCGCTTCGCAATTGGTGTCACCCATCAGAACCAGATGAGGATAGTGCCGTACCTGCTCGGCCAGAAATTCGAGCTGACCACGGCGAGCGCGCTTGCCAAGGCTCAGGTGTACGGCAACAAAAACCAGCGCCGGCGCGTTGTTCTTGCCGTCGCTGCCAAGGAAGGCCTGAATGGCGCCGCGCCCCGGAATGAGCCCCGGTAGCCGGTGTTCATGAATGTGGCGGACCGGATAGCGCGACAGCAGGCCGTTGCCATGCTGGCCGAGCTGGGCCAGGTTGCGAGTGCGCTGGGCATGCCAGTACGGGAAGCCGGCCAGATCGGCGAGATACTCCACCTGATTGATAAAGCCGGAGCGCAGCGAGCCGCCATCGGCTTCCTGCAATGCCACCACATCGAAGCTGGTCAGCAGACCGGCAATGCGGCGCAGATTGCCCGGCGATGCTTTGTGCGGCAGCACATGGCGCCAGCCACGTGTCAGGTAATCGCTGGTGCGCTCGGTGGTGATGCCGCACTGAATGTTCCAGGACAGCAGACGGAGGCTGGTGGTGGTCATGTCAGGCGTGTGGCGCTCGATAGCATGGATCGGTCCGAAGGGTTTCCGCCGGCCCGCAATGGTGTAGCGGGCGAGGTTCAAGGATAGTCGGCAACGCCGCCGACATTGCGTGGCAATTGTGAACGAGAGTGTCGGCCGGGGTATCGATCCGGATCACCATTGCTGTCAAATGCCGGAAAAGAAAAAGCGGCCCGCAGGCCGCTTTCACACTGTCCGATTTCAACGGGCGCGAACTCAGTGCAGGCCGACCAGATAATTGGCCAGCGCGGTGATTTGTTCGTCGGTCAGGTTCTTGGCTGCGCCGCGCATCATGCCGTTCGGGTCATTCTTGCGCTGGCCGGCCCGGAAGGCCTTCAGCTGGTTGATGGTGTAATCGACTTGCTGGCCACCAAGGGCCGGGAACTGGGCCGAGCCCATACCAGCACCGTTCGGGCCATGGCAGGCCGTGCAGGCCGGTACACCGCGGCTGGTATCACCACCGCGATAGAGCTTCTGGCCCAGCGCCAGGTACTCTTTCTTGACGCCGGCATACTGCACTTTCTGGCTGGCAAAGTAGGCGGCCAGATCGGCAATGTCGGTATCCGACAGCGGCGCCGCCATCGGCGCCATCGACGGCTCATAGCGGCCCTGGGCGCCTTGGGTCTCGTGGCCCTTCTTGAATTCTTTCAATTGCTTGACCAGATAGGCCTCGTTCTGGCCGGCCAGCTTCGGCCAGATCGCCATGGCGCTATTGCCGTCGGCGCCGTGGCAGGCACCGCACACAGCGGCCTTGGCCTTGCCGGCAGCGGCATCGCCGGCCTGGGCGGTGGGGGCCACGGTGGCCAACGAACCAACAACTGCAACCAGAACAAACAGTTTCTTCATGGTGGAATCCGGGTAACCAAGCCAATCAGCAAATCCGACCCGCACTAGCCTAGCTGCTAGAATGCCGGTCCGGCGGCAAAAACCGCGAAATTATACGGGCTAATCCCCGAAAACGCACAGCCCGGAACAGAACAGATGAACTACAACCACGCCCGCTTCATGCTTTCCGCCCCGGCCCGGCACCTGCTGCCAGCCGATGAAGGCTACGAAATCGCCTTTGCCGGTCGCTCCAACGCCGGCAAAAGCACGGCGCTGAACGCGCTGACCAACCAGAAAGGCCTGGCCCGTACCTCCAAGACCCCGGGCCGGACCCAGCTCATCAACCTGTTTGAGCTCGACCCCGAACGCCGGCTGGTCGACTTGCCCGGCTACGGCTATGCCGCCGTCTCGCATGAGCTGCGCGACAACTGGCAGAAAGCGCTGGCGGATTACCTGAAAGCCCGGCAGTGCCTGCGCGGCATCGTGCTGCTGATGGATATCCGCCATCCGCTGACCGAGCACGACCGACTGATGCTGGAGCTGGCCGACGCCGCCCGCAAACCGGTTCACATGCTGCTGACCAAGGCCGACAAGCTCGCCTTCGGCGCCCGCAAGACCGCCCTGCTGACCTTGCAGCGCGAACTGCGTGGCGACCCGCGTTACAGCGCACAACTGTTCTCGGCTACCGAGAATATCGGCATGGATGAATTGAAAGCGAAAATGGATGAGTGGTTTGAGGTCGCCGAGTCAGCAGACGGCGGGTCTTGACGGCGCCAGAAAAAAAGAAACCCCGGCAGCGGAGGGGGCATGCCGGGGCAGTACAGGTCAGCTTGGGGAAACCGACCCGAATATCCCGCGTATGGAGGGAGGGCGGGAGAGCGCACGTCATGTGTACTCGGGAACTATGACACTACAATCGCGTATTTGGTTCTGTGCCGCGATGTAAGAATTTGTGTTCCGGGAGCGTGAATTTTCACGCTCTTGCACACCCGCCCTATTCATTCAATGTGCTTCGTCCCAATTCAAGCCGGTGCCAACATCGACGACCAGCGGCACCGCAAGCTCCGCCGCACCGCTCATCAAACTGCGCAATTTCTCTTTGACCTCCGGCACGGCTGATTCCGCCACTTCCAGCACCAGTTCGTCGTGTACCTGCAACAGCATTTTTGCCGGAACGTTTTCTATCAGCAGCCAGGCATCAACGGCAATCATCGCGCGCTTGACGATATCGGCGGCCGTGCCCTGCATCGGCGCGTTGATCGCGACCCGCTCAGCGCCTTTGCGGCGATTCTGGTTGGCGGCTTTGATTTCCGGCAAATACAGCCGGCGACCAAACAGGGTTTCGACGTAACCATTTTGCCGCGCCTGCTCGCGAATTTCGTTCATGTACTGCTCGACGCCGGGGTAGCGGGCGAAGTAGCGGTTCATGTAATGCTGCGCCTCCTCGCGGCCGACATCGATCTGCCGGGCCAGGCCAAAGGCCGACATGCCGTAAATCAAACCGAAGTTGATGGCCTTGGCACGTCGGCGCATTTCCGAACTAACGTCTTCTGGCGCCACTTCAAAAATTTCGGCTGCGGTGGCGCGGTGCACATCCTGGCCGTTCTTGAACGCGGTCATCAGGCCGGGGTCGTTCGACAGATGCGCCATGATCCGCAATTCGATCTGCGAATAGTCGGCTGCCATCAGCAGATGACCTTTCGGCGCGATAAACGCCTGCCGGATCTTGCGGCCTTCTTCGGTCCGGATCGGAATGTTCTGCACGTTCGGGTCGGTTGATGACAAGCGTCCGGTTGCAGCACCGGTCTGGTTGAACGAGGTATGGACGCGGCCGGTTTTGGGGTTGACCAGTTCCGGCAACTTGTCGGTATAGGTGGATTTCAGCTTTGAGAACTGCCGGTGCTCAAGAATCAGTTTTGGCAACGGATAATCGAGCGCCAGCTCTTCCAGCACTTCCTCATTGGTTGAGGGGGCGCCGGTCGGCGTCTTTTGCAGCACAGGAAGTTTCATTTCTTCAAAGAAGATCTGGCCGAGCTGCTTTGGTGAGCTCAGGTTGAAGGAGCGACCGGCCAATTCATAGGCTTCCTGCTCAATCTCGGCAATGCGTTTGGCCATCTCGTGGCTCTGCAAGCGCAATTTCTGGGCATCAATCAATACCCCATGCCGTTCCATTCGCGCCAACACCGGTACCAGCGGCATTTCAATATCGGTATAGACGCTGCGTAGATCCGCCTCTTTCTGCAGCCGTGGCCATTGCTGCTGGTGCAGCTTGAAAGTAACGTCGGCATCCTCGGCGGCATAAGTGCTGGCAGTCTGCACATCGACTTGATTGAAGGTCAGCCGATCCTTGCCCTTGCCGGCGATCTCGGTAAACGAAATGGTTTGATGGCCGAGCAATTTCAGCGCCAGCGTATCCATGTCGTGACGGGTGCCAGCCGCATCCAGCACATAACTTTCCAGCATGGTGTCGTAGGCAAGCCCGCGCAGCGTGATGCCGTAATTGGCCAGCACTTTCAGATCGTATTTGATGTTGTGGCCAATCTTAGGCTTGCTGTCGTCCTCCAGCAGCGGCTTCAGCGCATTCAGCACTTCGCTGCGATTCAACTGGTCCGGCGCGCCGAGGTAGTCATGGCCGAGCGGGATATAGCAGGCGCGGCCATCACTGAGCGCGAACGAGACACCGACTATCTCGGCAATCATCTCATCGAGGCTGGTGGTTTCACTGTCGTAGGCAAACAGCTCGGCCTTGTTTAGCCAGCCGAGCCAGCGCTCAAAGTCAGCTTGCGTGCTGATGGTTTCATAGCCGCTGCGATCAATCGTCACTTTCTGAATGGCGTCAGTGGCGACCGCCTCGCCAGACTCGCTGGCGGTTTTGCCGGCGGCCTTGTTTGCAGCCTTGGCACCGGCACCAGCTTTGCCAAACGCCGGTTCACCATTGAGGATTTCTTTCAACCAGGTCTTGAACTCCAGCTCGCTGTAGAGCTCGCGCAGTTTGTCGACATCCGGCGCTTTCGGCTTCAGATCATCGAAATCAAACGGCAGTATGCAATCGCATTTGATGGTGGCCAGCGTTTTCGACAACGGCAGTTGGTCGGCGACCGCCCGCAGATTTTCGCCGGCTTTGCCTTTCACTTCATCGGCACGGGCCAGCACCGCATCGAACGAACCAAATTCCTGGATCCATTTGGCGGCGGTCTTCGGCCCGACGCCGGCAACACCCGGAATGTTGTCGACGCTGTCGCCCATCAGCGCCAGATAATCAATGATGCGTTCCGGTGGCACGCCAAATTTTTCGATGACTTCCGGGATGCCCATGACGGTGTCGGTCATCGAGTTGGCGATCTTCACCTTGTCGGTGACCAGCTGCGCCATGTCCTTGTCCGATGTCGAGATCAGCACCGGCAAACCACGCGCCTCGGCGTGCTTGGCCAGCGTGCCGATCACATCGTCGGCCTCGACGCCACTTTCCATGACCAGTGGCAGGCCGAGCGCCTTGATCAGTTCATGCAACGGGGCAATTTGGCTGCGCAGTTCGTCCGGCATCGGTGGCCGGTTGGCCTTGTACTGCGGATACAGGTCGTCGCGGAAAGTCTTGCCGCTGGCGTCGAACACCACCGCCATGTGCTCGGGGTGGTGCTGCTGCATCAGCTTCTTCAGCATCGCGACCACACCGTAAGCGGCGCCGGTCGGTTGGCCCTTGCTGTTGGTCAGTGGTGGCAGCGCATGGAAGGCGCGGAACAAATATGACGATCCATCGACAAGGATCAAAGGTTGCTGGCTGGTCATGGAGGCAGTCGGGGACGATAATCAAGGCCAACAGTTTACTGGAGTACGTCCCATGCGCCCCGTCTTTGCTGTCAGCACCGCTGCGCTGTTCGTTGTTGCCACTGCCACCTTGGCCGGCGAACCGGTGCAAGACCGGCCCGAAGTCAGTCCGGGCAACACCATTGAGCCGACCGTCCGCATCAACAAGGACGATGGCTCGGTCATCAAGGAATGGGTCAAGAACGGCAAGCTGGTCGCGGTCCGGGTCGAACCCAAGGGCGCGCCGGCCTATTATCTGGTCGACACCAACGACGACGGCCTGCTTGAGCCGGGCCCGGATTTTGGTGACGAAGGCATGGTCGCGCAGTGGGTGCTGTTCCGGTTCTGAACCGGTAAGCCTCCACCGCGCTGCCAAGGCGGAGATCGACGCACGAGGCGGCGCAGCGGTGGGCGGGCGAAATGGGCCGGCCAACTGACCGCCCCGGCATGTGGCTCGCCGCCTAGCCCCGTCACTTTCTGCTGCAGGCCTGTTACGGATTTCTCAACTTATGCACATACCCACAGTTTCTGTGGATAACCTCGTGGAGAAAGTGCGGGTGGCGTGTGCAGGCATGTTGGCAGTTTTTCTCCCACGTACGGAAACGTGAATACTGCCCATTGAAAAACAATAACTTACAGCACTTTCTTTAAGCCTGCCCTGAGTATCCTTTCTTAACTGCGTGCTTTTTGTGCTGTGCAAAACAGCAACAAAAAAGGCCCGGTTCCGCTCAAGAACCAGGCCTTCTTCTTGTTCTGGCGGCTTCCGGTCAGGGTGTGCCGGCTTGGTTGCCAATATGCTTGTCGAGAAAGGCCAGCACTCGCTCATACGCTTTGACCCGGTTGGCAGGCTTGAAGAAACCATGCGCTTCTTTGTCGAAATACAGGGTTTCAACCGACTTGCCCGCCTTTTTCAATGCGTTTTCCATCAATTCCGAATGCACGAACGGCACCTGCTCGTCTTCCTCGCCGGCAATAATCAACACTGGCGCCTGAATCTTGTCCGCCAGACGTGCAGGAGAGCGTGCGGCCCATTCCTTTTTGTCTGTTCCAAACGCACTGCGTAGATACGCTGCACCCCAATGCGCCTCCGCGATGTTCCCTTCAGAGAACATCTCTTCCAGATCGGTTACCCCGAACAGGTCGATGCCGCAGCGATAGAGCGTCGGTTCCCGAATCAGACCCATCAGTGAGGCATAACCGCCATAACTGGCGCCCATGATGCAGATGCGCGCTGGGTCAGCCAGCCCCTGCTCGACCGCCCACTTGGTGGCATCCGTCAAATCGTCCTGCATTGCACGGCCCCATTCGCCGCGACCGGCAATCTCAAATGCTTTGCCGTAACCGGTTGAGCCGCGAAAGTTAACCTGCAGTACGGCGTAACCGCGGGTCGCCAAAGCTTGCACCTGTGGGTGAAAGCCCCATTCGTCCTGAGAGTGGGGGCCACCATGGACCAGCAGCACCATGGGAGGCTTCTTGTCGCCTACAGCCTTTGGCGCGGTGTAGTAGCCATGCAGTTGCAGACCATCTCGCGCAGCCAATTCGATTGGCTGCATGGGCAGCATCGCTTCCGGATCAATTGCCGGGTGTGATACCAGCTCCTCCCTTGCCTTCTTGGTATCCATATCAACGGAATACCAGACTCCGGGATCACGATCGGAATCGACAAATACCACCACCTTTTTATAGTCATGGGTATACGAGGTAAAGCCAATTCGAGAGTCGGGGAAAGATTTGCCGATACGCTTACGGACCTGCACCCACGGATTCTTGTCATCCAGCAACTTTACCGAACGATCATGACCATGGATGGCCCACATCGGCGTGTTGCTGACCGGATCAAATTCCACTTCGGTCACACTGTATTGTTCATCCCGATAAATCTCTTCGCTGGTACCGGTTTCGAAGGTGTAGGAATACAGGCCCGTAGTGCCACCCCCACGATTCGACAGATAGAATGCTTTTGTGCCATCAGTCGAAAGTGCCAGTGGCAGCATGTTTTCCTTGCTGTCGGCATTGCTCGCCATCTTGCTCCAGCTATTGTTCTTGGTGTCATACATGAAGACTTGTGTGACGTAGTTTTGATCCGTTGCCACAGCAAAGCGGACTTCACCACTTGCCGAAGCAAGAAACTCGGCATTCATCGCTGGTGCGCCAATCACCTTCCTGGAGCGGCCGTTGCGCAAATTGATGGCGAGCACCTCCGGGTGTGCATCGCCACTGGTCGTCCATGGCTTGGAACGCACCAGAACCGTATCCGGGTCGTTCGCCAGTTCACTTAGAAAATAGCCAGCGCCTCGCACGCCTTCGGCGCGTTTGATGCGAGTTCCAGCCTGCACGTCACCAGCCCGGTAGCCGTAAATTGCGCGAAAGCCGCTGCCATCTGCATTGGCAGTAAACAACTCTCCGTACCAGACCGGCATCTCATTCCAGCCTTCCACTTCATGAGGCTCAAAAATCAGCCGATTGCCCTTTAGCCAACGCACCTCGCGAACGGACTCGCGAACGCCAGGAAATCCCATGGTTGCCGTGACCTTGTTTTTGGTGCGATCAATGATGGCGAGCACATCCTTTTCACCAGTTGGCACAATCACGGAGAAGTAGTTGCCATCAGGTGAAATCTGGGCCGCAATGTAGGCCGGATCAGCAAAAAGATCTTTCAGCGCAGGGGGCTCGGCGGCATTGGCGAGGTCAGCAAACAGGGAAACGACCGCCAGAATCGGGCTGGCAAGCAATAACTTCATGTATTTATCCTTATTTTTGTAGTTGAGGGAAAATGGCGACGCATCACGGCCAGAACGTTACCAATGACGGGTTCGCTTGTCACGGTGCCATCGCAACAATGCGCCGCCAGATTCGGCAAACCAAAAATCGCAGTCGCGCTGGACGTTGACCGACCTCAGCAGTCAAAATGCCACATGACCCAAAGCTCCCCGCTCTACCTTCTTCGAACTGTCTTTGGCTACGACAGTTTCCGTGGCCAGCAGGCGGCTATCATCGATACTGTCTGTGCCGGCGAAGATGCGCTGGTGCTGATGCCCACCGGCGCCGGCAAGTCGCTGTGCTTCCAGATCCCGGCGCTGGCCCGGCCCGGCGTCGGTGTGGTGGTGTCGCCGCTGATCGCGCTGATGCAGGACCAGGTACTGACGCTGCAGGAAGCCGGCGTCAGCGCTGCCATGCTCAACTCGTCGCTGACCGCCGAAAAAGCCGCCGCCACCGAGCGCCAATTGCTTGCCGGTGAGTTGGACCTGATCTACGTCGCGCCCGAGCGGCTGTTGACGAATCGTTTTCTCGAACTGCTAGATCGTTTGGCTGATACCAACAACGGTGGTCCCGGTATCGCGCTGTTCGCCATCGACGAGGCACATTGCGTCTCGCAATGGGGTCACGACTTCCGGCCGGAATATCTGCAGCTTTCGCTGCTGCACGAGCGTTGGCCGGAGGTGCCGCGCATTGCGCTCACCGCCACCGCCGATGGCCGCACCCAGCAGGAAATCATTCACCGGCTCGGCCTTGAACAGGCGCGGGTATTTCTGTCGAGTTTTGACCGTCCCAATATCCGCTACCGCGTCATTCCGAAACAAAGCGGCCGCGAACAATTACTGCGCTTTCTGCGTGAGCAGCACCAAGGCGATGCCGGCATCGTCTATTGCCTGTCGCGCAACAAGGTGGAAGAAACCGCCGCCTGGCTCAGCGAGCAGGACATTCCGGCGCTGCCTTATCACGCCGGTCTGTCTTCACAGCAGCGCGAACAACACCAGAATCGTTTTTTGAACGAAGACGGCATCGTGATGGTTGCCACCATCGCGTTCGGCATGGGCATCGACAAACCCGATGTCCGTTTCGTTGCGCATCTCGATCTGCCGAAATCGCTGGAAGCCTACTATCAGGAAACCGGCCGTGCGGGGCGCGACGGTTTGCCGGCCAGTGCCTGGATGGCTTACGGCCTGCAAGATGCGGTCACGCTGCGGCAAATGCTCAGCCAAGGCGATGCCAGCGAACAGCAAAAACGGGTCGAGCTTGCCAAACTCAATGCCATGCTCGGCTACGCCGAAGTGACAGGCTGCCGCCGGCAAGTGTTGCTCAATTATTTCGGTGAAAGCGGTCACCCACCCTGCGGCAATTGCGACAACTGTCTGGAACCACCAGAAACGTTCGACGGCACCATCGTCGCGCAAAAAGCGCTGTCCTGTGTGTTCCGTACCGGCCAGCGTTTTGGTGTCGGTTACCTCATCGACGTGCTGCTCGGCAAAGACGACGAGCGCATCAAGCAATTCGGCCACCACGCGCTGACGGTTTTCGGTATCGGCAAAGAGCTCGACGACAAAGACTGGAAGTCCACCTATCGGCAACTGGTCGCGGCCGGTTTTCTAAGGGTGGATCACGACAGTCACGGTGCACTCAAACTGACCGAAGAAGCGCGGCCGCTGTTGAAAGGCGAAATCAAGATCCAGCTGCGCAAGGAATTGCGTGGTCGCAAGAAGAAGACCACCCGCGAAGCCGCCTTCAGCAACGACGCCGATGAGCTGCTCTGGAATGCGCTACGCGACAAACGCCGCGAACTCGCCAAGGAGCACAGCGTGCCGCCTTACGTCATTTTCCATGATGCCACCCTCAAAGCCATGCTGGAGCAGCGACCATCCTCGATTGATGAGTTGGCACTGATCAGTGGTGTGGGGGCAAGAAAGTTGGAGGCGTACGGAGCGGAGTTTCTGGAGGTGTTGTTGGAGCATGGCTGAGTTGCACTCGGCAGCCATGGTGCAGTGCCAGTGAACTCCGGTAGTTCGGCTCTGAAATTCAGGCGGTGATTTCGGCAATCGGCCCGAAGCACGCTGGCAAAGAAACCACGCTTAAAGTGAGGCAGGATCACGCGTGGCGTGATGAGGTTCTGATGTTGGGCGGGAGTTTATTACATTGATGGGCATAAGCTGCTAAAGCTTGACCGCGTCTTGGCGAGTAGAACAGAAAAGGGAGATAACTCCGTGAACTACGGAATCATCAAAAATGGATTGGCGCTGATTGGCATGTTGCTGTTGGGTGGCTGCGGCTCAAGCGATGATGATCAGCCGCCCGAGACATACCGCGTAGGTGGGACGGTCAGCGGTCTAAAAGGTTCACTCATTCTCTCCGACTCCTATGGGAACCATCCAGTTAACGCTGACGGACGATTCCAGTTCCCGCATGAGTATCCCGACCAAAGCCCATTAGAGTTGACTATTGCACAGCAGCCGCTAGGCCAATGGTGTGAGCTGGAGATTTCGCAATATGTCATCAATGGCAGCGACATTTCGGATATCGAGGTGTGGTGTGCTAGCACCATGGAGCGGGTGGGCCAATACGGTGTCGGTCGACCTATAGCCTTGACGGCTTCAGGGAAAAAAGTATACCTCGCCAGCGATCAAGGCGTGTTGATTACCGACTTTACGAATCCGGCGGCACCGAAAAGGGCTGGTTACTACCACGTTACTGATAGCGGTAGCGTGAGTGATATTGCTGTCAGTGGTGACCTGGTGTTTGTTGCCGATTGGCATGGCGGCCTGCACATCATTGACGCGAGCGATCCGTTAAGTCCGCAAAAACTATCCGTCTTCAATGATGCGCCTGGTAGCGGAATTCAGTTTATTACCCTCAGGGGCGTTACTGTCGCCGGCAATCATGCCTATCTCTCGCTTGGCTTTGAAGGGCTCGTCGTATTGGATATCAGTAGCCCAGAACATCCGTCCCTTATCTCACGGATTTTTCTCGAAGACAGCACCAATGAGCCAAAGAAAGTGATTGTGTCGGGCGACCGGTTGTTTGTACTGACCGAAAAAAAGCTGTTTGAAGTCGACATCAAAGATCACGCCCTGCCACGCATTATCGGACAGTATGAGAAGCCGGGCTGGCTATTGACCGATTTTGCCATGGCAGGCGAGCATCTTTACCTTACAGCCCGTAACAACAGCTCGAACGAAAATGCGATTCAGATTCTGAATGTGAGTGTTCGCGGCAATATTTTGGCCACTACCAGCCTTGGCATGGAAGCGTACCCGGTTTCGATTGACGCGACCGCGCACGATATTTTTGTCAACACGATCAACGCTGTTACACGCTTTGATATCAGCAATCCTGTTGCACCGGTCGCTGTTGGCGTGCCAAGTGCGCCAACGTTTGCACTGGCAATTGAAGGTGACGATCTGTATCGCATACGCTGGCCGGAAGACAACGTTAACCCTGTGGTGGTGATCGCAAGCCATAAATTATCGAACCCGATCCCATTTATCGAGGTCGGCAATCTGGAAATCCCGCCTTTGGACTACATCACGGGAATCGACGTCGTCGACAAGGTAGCCCATGTCAGCGATTGGTCGGGTGGCTTTCAGATCATCGACTTCAGCGAGATCGACAAACCGAAAATGCTGGGCTCACTGCCCGGGGAATATTTCGATCTCGAGGTAGAGGGTGGCCACGCCTACCTGGTCGGGTCAGGTGGTCTTGATATTGTGGATATCCGTACGCCGACTGCTCCAACAAAGGCTGGCTCACTGGCCGGTGAGGGAGCCTTCGATGAGGTGACAGTAAGTGGCAGTCTGGCGTTTGTCAGAAAGGGGACGGACGATCTGTACCGGATAGTGGATGTTGCCAATCCGGAACGGCCAGAAATGATACCTGGCCCAAGCATCCCAGGGCAGAGTCTGGTCGTGCGGGGGCAGTATGCCTATGCGCTGAACGGCAATCTTGTTGCAATGTTTGATATCAGCAGACCTGAGATGCCGCAACTCAGAGGCACGACACAGCTTGCTGGCTATGGTTGGGGACTGGCGCTGTCGGATTCCGGCCTGACGGTGGCCCGTTCCTCGGGGCTGGACCTTCTGGATATCAGCGACCCGGCCCATGCTGTTACCGTTGGTAATCACCAAAATGATCTTGGTAATGCAATTGCCGCCACCGCAACGCATGTCTTTGCATTCAGCCCCCCATTAAGCTTGGCAGCATTTGATGTCAGTAATCCGGCCCGGCCGGTGCATGTTGCTAGCCTTCCAACAAGATTCAGTGGCGGTAGTTTGGCTATCGACGGCAACTACGTCTATTACGAGGAGTTCGGATTTGGCCTAAAAGTGGCGAAGTTGCGCAATGACTAGACGCGCAGAAAAAGGGGGCGACAGCTGTCATGGCTTTGCTGCGTGACAGCTCGGCCGCGTGGGCGCCACAGTCGGTGGCAAGCGCCGCGAGCTTGCCAATGAGCATAGGGTACCACCTTCGTCATCCTCCACGACGCCACCGTCAAAGCCATCCGCGAACAGCAGCCGGCATAAATGGATGATCTGGCGCAGATCAGTAGTGTCAGTGCGAGAAAGTTGGAGGCGTACGGGGTGGCGTTTCTGGAGGTGCTGTTGGAACATGGCTGACAGGTCATGGCAACCTAGATAGCGCATCGGTGGCCGTAAATGGTTTGACCGCTGAATATTACCTCAATGCCCGTTGCCGCCAGTCACTTACGCATTCAAGCACAAGGCAGGTCGACATAAAAGCATGAGCCAGCGACCTCGCCCGGCGTGTAGCCGGCGACGCCGTGCATTCGCTCCATCATTTCCCGGACGATGGCCAGACCGAGACCGCTGCCGTGCTGCTGGCGACTGTCCGAGCCGTCGGCCTGGGAAAATTTTTCGAAGAGGCGATGGCGAAATGCTTCCGGGACGCCGGCGCCGTGGTCGCGAACAGTGACCCGAACCTGTCGGCCCACTGCGGTTGCCATAATCTCGACTTCAGCACCGGTCGGCGAAAATTTGATGGCATTTGAAAGCAGGTTGGCCAGCACCTGCAGCAAGCGCTGATCATCGACGGCTACCTGCACATCCGGGATGGGCTCCACCAATCGCAGGGTTACGTGTTGATCGACGCCGAATGTGCGGTTGTTCTCGAGGGCCAATTCCAACAACGGTCGCAACGAATGTGGCTGAATATCAAAACGCATTTTGCCGGCAATCAGTTTGTCCATGTCCAGCAGGTCATCAACCAACAGCCGTAACCGGCGGCCATTGTTGCGCGCGATATCGAGCAAGCGTTGTAACGGCGCCGGCAGGTCGCCGGCGGTGCCACTGACAACCAGATCCAATGCGCCGGCGATGGCGGTAAGGGGGGTGCGCAGCTCGTGACTGATCACGGAAATGAACTCCCGCTTCAATCGCTCGACACGAACACGCTCGGTTATGTCGCGCGTTACCAGCACATAACCGGGCCGTTCACGCGCTTCTGTTGCCGGTCTTGGTGCGGCGGAAATCTCAAACCAATGGTCGCCGTCAGAAAGTGTCAATTGATATTGCACGCCAAACGAACTGCCCTTTCTCTCGACATCGGCCATGGCGGTACGAACCGCGTGGGCCCATTCGGTAGGCAGCACCTCTTCAGGGCTGCGATCGCGCCACTGCGTCGGCAGCGCGGCCAGCACTTCTGCATGCTGTGAGTGGAAGGCGCTGATGCGACCATCGGCATCCAGTTCAAACACCTTGTCGGGCATCGCATTCAAGGTGGCCTGCAACCGGGCGTTGGAGCGGCTGAGATCGGCAAGCATCTGGCTCAGGCCGAGCAACATCAGCAGCGGCGTGCTCAGTACCGCTGACAGCAAGATGGTCAGCCAGGTAACGGTGGCAACAGACTGATTGTCTGCGCCGATGCTGGGCAACTCGCCGGTGAGCGCCATCGCACTGCGCAATGCCATCACGGTGGCTTCGGCCAGCAGCAGCACGGCAAACACCCACGCCACGGTCCTGTTCAATTTATGCCGATAGTGAATCAGCACCACGGCGGTGGCGGCGCGAACAACGGCAAAACTCAAGGTGGCGAGAAAAATGCGGAAATCGCGCAGGTCCGGTACCCAACTCAACCACAGCAATACCAGGAACGGAACGACAACGATCAGCAACACGGTGCGGCTTTGTTCGGGTCGGCCGCAGAAATGCAGTATGCCAAGCAGCCAGCAGGTGTAACTGGCCAGTGGAATCAGGTTCAGGCCGATGGCGCGCAACGGTGAACCCATTTCGGGAACAAGCAGAATGGTCAGCGGAGAGATGGCCAGCAACAACGAGCCAAGCGAGAACAACATGGCGGGTGTGCGGGCCGCACCGATGCGTGCGGCCCAAGCCAGAATGCAGCCGTTGACGAAGGCAACCAGTGAAAGCAGGAACAAGATGCTGACGTCATGTACCGGCACCATTTACTCCCAACGCGTCATGATTGAGTCAGCCGCCTTCGCGGTGATTCTGCCCTAAGCCGCGCCTCAGGCCGGCTCCAGCTTTGCATAGGCCAGCACCAGCCATTTGCTGCCGGCTTTCGGAAAATTGACCTGCACCCGCATCTGATTGCCGTCGCCTTCGTAGTCGAGCACGGTGCCGCGACCGAACAGGCTGTGCTCGACGTCGCTGCCAATCCGATAGGGATAGGCTGACGTGGTGGCGTTGGACAGCTTGCTGTAAACCTGTTGAACGACGCGGCCGCCCAGGCGGACTTCGCGCTTCAACGCCGCCGGGATCTCGTCGACAAAACGTGACCAGTCGGAATAGCTCTCGCGGCCGTACAGCCGGCGTTTCTCCGCCCGGGTCATGAACAGCTGGGTCATGGCACGGGTGATACCAACGTAGCAGAGCCGGCGTTCTTCCGCGAGCCGGCCCGGTTCATCCAATGACATCGAGTGCGGAAACAGGCCCTCCTCCATGCCGGCGATAAACACCAGCGGAAACTCGAGGCCTTTGGCCGAGTGCAGGGTCATCATCTGGACCGCATCGCTGTGGGCATCGGCTTGGCTTTCACCCCTTCCAGATCAACCAACTACCGGATGAAGCGCTGCAGCGCCGTCAGCGCACGCGCCGGAATGGCGCGCTCCTGCACCACCAACTGGGCTGCTCGCCATAGCGACATCTGATGCAGCCGGCCACGCTCATGCAGTTGTTCGACAGTCTTCTCACCGATGCCGCGTGGCGGTTGGTTGATTGCGCGCTCGAATGCTAAATCATCATCAAGTCAGTCGGCGTTGCCGCCAAAGCTGATCAGGCGATCAAGCTGCGGCAGATAGACATAGTGCCGCAGCTATGACTGGCCGCCGGTGCCATGTCGATACCATCGATGGTCATGCGAACGCCGGCCTTGCGGCGAAGCTATCTCGGTAACGAAGCGGGTAAGCACAGGCCACCCTGTACCCGCCAAGTCGAAACCGCGTTTCCGCTGGAATCGGCGTGACCACTACCAAACAGCCACAACAGACAGTGTCGGAGATGCTAGGTAAGGCTGCCCCAGGCAGTACTCAATCGAGAGGATTCGGCTAACAAACCCCCGCTGGCAGCGCCAAGTATTGATCGATTTTTGGAAATCGTCCGATTGGTGCTGGCAAAGGTGACGGTCGCTGTGCCAGCCAGCAGTAACAGGAAGGTGAGACGCTCATGGCTACGGCAACGCTGCGCGCTCGGGTACAAACCATTGCACAGCTCTCCGCCGCCAAAGCTATTCCTCCGAGTTTTCCATTGCCGCGTTGGCAACGCGCACCGCTTTCAAGCGGCGTGCGAATATAGCATTGCTCCGGAAGATTCGGCTGCCAAACGCCAACAGAGGTAGTGCTCGCCAGAGCCGTTTGCAGAAAAAACGGGCGGGCCACAACTATCCCACTAAGCGTGATCAAAAAGCCCTGAGACCTGATCTTGTGGGTACAACAAGCGCTTATTCGATGAGTTAACACAGTACAGCGGGAGTCGATCAAGGGATAGCAAGTCGCGAGCTTGTGTTCGAAGTCACCAATCTTGCCAGGTCAAATTGACTCTTCCGGAACAGCACTCTTATCATGTGGCCCGCGTGGCGTTTATCTCTAAAGGCCAACGTGAAGCGATTCATCACTGACCGGGAGATGATTCCGTACCCGCCGTTTACTTCGGATCGGGTGTTTGATAGGCCCAAGCCAATTCATCGACGCGTGAATAATAGCCGTCATAGCGGCCGTATGAAATACAAAAATAATGAGGGAGTAAGCGGTATGTCTCGTCAGTCTATTCGGCACGCTCTGCTCGGGGCGCTTGTGCTAATGCTCACAGCTTGTGGCGGCGGCGGCGGTGGTGGTGGTGGTTCCTCCAGTTCAGGGGGGGGCTTTACAATTTCGGCGAATCCTGGCTCGGTTAGCTTTACAGGAATATTTGGCAGCGGCGTAATGAGTCAATCCATTACAGTCAGCCATTCAGGCCCGGTGCTGGTATATGGCAGCCGGCCCAATGAGAGTCTGCCGAATTGGCTGACCGTTTCGGGTGGCAGCGGCGGTACGGTGGTCATAACGGCAAGCCCGGATTTTGTTGGCAGTCAAAGTGCAGTCATCCGGTTCGGTACCGGCAATATCAGCACGGATATTCAAGCGACAACAGATGTTACTGTGACGGCGACTTTTCAGGATGGTTTTGGTATTCCGCAGGGTGGAATCGCTGTCAATGGGGTCTGGCAAACGACTCTCCCGCCTCAACAGAGTCTCATTGTCAACAATAACGGCCGCAGTTGGCGGGTTGCCGACAAAAGCCCTTGGTTCACCATTGATCAAATGACCGGAGTTGGGTCAGCCATCGTCAATCTCAGTTTCGATACGCTGGCCATGCCTGTAGGCATTCATAATGGCTTTGTCCGCTTCGAAACGACGGACGGCAGTCTGTCGGCTGTAGTCCCAGTCAGTCTGGACCAGGATCCGCCTCACATATTTACGATGCCGGATACACTGGCTGTTCATGTCAACTCAAGTGAACCGGCTTCCCAGACTTTCAAGGTTCACGTTCATACTGAAACATCTGGGCTTGCGTTGCCATTCTCGATAGCTCCTGTCGATTTCCTGACGTTCTCCTCATTAAGTGGTACAACCGGGATCACTGAGATCACTGTTACGGCCGTGCCGGGTACCTTGCCGGCTGGCACTCATCCGCAAACCTTTGTGGTTACGGTTGAGGTGCCGGGCGCAGCAACGCCAAAGTCATTTACTGCGCAATTGATTATTGAGCCACTACGCGTTGGTGTTGGCAAAAATGGTGTGGCCCTGACCGATGGCCCTGACCATCAGCGTCTCACTGAGCGCCTGCCGATTGAATTCAACAGTGCTGTCTTGCCAACTGGCCTGACAGTACAGAGTGACGCCAGTTGGTTGTCAGCATCGGTGACGGGATCAGAAATGCAATTCATGGCTGACTCGAGCGTGGTCCCAGCCGGACTCCACTTCGGGAAAGTAACGTTGCGTTCCGCGGCTGGCGATGTACTGGATACCATAAATGTCGGTTTCTATAAATTTGCACAGGCGCCAGGACCAGTAAGTCTTGTTCAAACTGACAATGACAGCATATGGCAGATTGACCCAATTCGTCCGTTTATGTACAACAATGCTGGCGGCATGTTATTCGCCTACAACATCTACAGTGGCGAAGAAGTCTTCCGCACGCCGCTATTTGACAGTTCCCTGAATGCCTATGTCAGACATTCCGCCCTATCCTATGACGGAGAACGTCTGTTCTATTCCTACTACATTCCCGGCCCGAATGAATTCACTTCGGTATTTGCTGAAGTAAATCTTACTGGCCATACGACAAGGATCATCAAATCGGAGTCCACCTACAGCCTTCCGCAGCACATGGTCTTCCTGAAAGCCATGGATCGCGAATTCGTCTATGTTGATGCGATGGGGCTGTACAGCATCGAAGAAGATCGCTTCGTCAACTGGAATGCTGATTTCTACCTAAACTCTGCGAATGCAAGCATTGTTCATGGCGGTCAGAGCGACGAGATCATTCATTACGGAACATACGACCCGGCTAAGGTTGCCAAACTGGTCTACACGCTGGAGCGTGGTGCTGAATTTGTCTCGCGGAGTGAGTTTGCCTCCGTAGGCGCGGGATACAAGATTTCTTTTTCACCACGTGGTGATGCAATGTACCTCCAAAGTAGCGAGACCAAGCTTTACGAAGCCAATTCAGCCGGCGTTCTTGAACAGGTCTCAATTACGATGCCGTATTTCTCCGACCTCGCCTACTTCTCCAAGGCCGATTATGTCGCCGCGTTGCAAACGCATCTAACCGGTGAGTCAGCCATGGTTCGCTATGTTGACCATCAGGAGGTTGCGCGGATCAACAAGGTCAACAGTGTCTGGGGCGTGTTGACGTCATCCGATCGACTGCGAGTCATCAGCAAAGAACTTTTACCAGCGGGAGGCCTCCAGCTGTATGCGACTTCGCTGAATCCCTAAACTGGGAACCACCGCGCTCAGGCGGATGAGTGCGGTGGTTTTGTTGGTTTGGTAGGGACGAATCGAAACAATGCAAACTTATGTCAAACTTTCCGCACCTATCCATGGTTTTTCCAGAGTGCACGCACTGGGAGGTCTCAGGCCGGCTCCAGCTTTGCATAGGCCAGCACCAGCCATTTGCTGCCGGCTTTCGGAAAATTGACCTGCACCCGCATCTGATTGCCGTCGCCTTCGTAGTCGAGCACGGTGCCGCGACCGAACAGGCTGTGCTCGACGTCGCTGCCAATCCGATAGGGATAGGCTGACGTGGTGGCGTTGGACAGCTTGCTGTAAACCTGTTGAACGACGCGGCCGCCCAGGCGGACTTCGCGCTTCAACGCCGCCGGGATCTCGTCGACAAAACGTGACCAGTCGGAATAGCTCTCGCGGCCGTACAGCCGGCGTTTCTCCGCCCGGGTCATGAACAGCTGGGTCATGGCACGGGTGATACCAACGTAGCAGAGCCGGCGTTCTTCCGCGAGCCGGCCCGGTTCATCCAATGACATCGAGTGCGGAAACAGGCCCTCCTCCATGCCGGCGATAAACACCAGCGGAAACTCGAGGCCTTTGGCCGAGTGCAGGGTCATCATCTGGACCGCATCGCTGTGGGCATCGGCTTGGCTTTCACCGGCTTCCAGCGACGCGTGTGTCAGAAATGCTGCCAGTGGTGACAGGTTTTCTTCTTCCTCCACCGGTTCGAATTCGCGCGCCGCGTTGACCAGTTCTTCCAGGTTTTCCTTGCGAGCCAGACCTTTTTCGCCGCGCTCGGCAGCGTACATGGCCGACAGACCGGAATCGTTAATGACGGCGCGCATTTGGTCATGCAGCGGGGCGTCCTTGTAACCGGCTTCCAGATCAATCACCAACTGGATGAAGCTCTGCAGCGCTGTCAGCGCCCGCGCCGGCATGGCGCGTTCCTGCACCACCAACTGGGCAGCTCGCCAGAGCGACATCTGATGCAGCCTAGCCCGCTCACGTAGTTGTTCGACGGTCTTCTCACCGATGCCGCGAGGTGGCTGATTGACCACGCGTTCGAATGCCGAATCGTCGTCACGGTTGAAGGTCAGCCGCAGATAGCAGAGCGCGTCCTTGATTTCCTGCCGTTCAAAAAAGCGCAGGCCGCCGTAAATACGGTACGGGATGCGGCGCTGAATCATCGCTTCTTCCAGCACCCGTGACTGGGCGTTGCTGCGGTACAGAATGGCGCAGCTCTGGTAATCCTTGCCCTGATCCACCCACTGCTCGATTTTCTCGGCAATGAAGCGCGCTTCTTCCTGCTCATTGAAGGCGGAATAGAGCCAGAGCGGATCGCCCTGCTCGCCCTCGGTCCACAGGCTCTTGCCGAGCCGATCACTGTTGTGATCGATCACCGCATTGGCGGCGGTCAGGATATTGCCGGTCGAGCGGTAGTTTTGCTCCAGCCGGACAATCTCGGCGCCCGGATAGTCGTGCAGAAAAGTGTTGAGGTTTTCGACCCGGGCACCGCGCCAGCCATAAATGGACTGGTCGTCGTCACCAACCGCGGTCACGTCGGTGTTCGGGCCGGCCAGCAGCCGGATGAATTGATACTGAATCCGGTTGGTGTCCTGAAACTCGTCGACCAGAATATGATTGAACCGGGTCTGGTAATGCGCCAGCAGTGCCGGGTTCTTCTTGAACAGTTCCACCGCCCGCAACAGCAACTCGGCAAAGTCGATGGTGCCGGCAACGCGGCAGATTTCTTCGTAGGTCTGGTAGATCTTCAGCTGGGTCGCCGTAAACAGATCGCCCTGATGCTTGACGTCCTCCGGCCGCTCGCCTTCGTCCTTGCGCTGGTTGATCCACCACTGTGCCTGCTTTGGTGGCCATTGCTGCTCATCGAGGTTCAGTGAGCGGACGGCACGCTTGACCAGACGTTGCTGATCGTCGCTGTCGAGTACCTGAAAGTTTTCGCTCAGCCCGGCCTGATGCCAGTGCGCGCGCAGCAGCCTGTGACAGAGACCGTGAAAAGTGCCCATCCACATGCCGGCCGCCGGTCCACCCAGCAGCGCTTCAATGCGGTGGCGCATCTCGGCAGCGGCCTTGTTGGTAAACGTCACCGCCATCATGGCGTGCGGCGACAAACCGATTTCGGTTGCCAGCCAGGCAATGCGATGCACCAGCACGCGGGTCTTGCCCGAGCCGGCACCGGCGAGCACCAGCAGGGCTTTTTTCTGTGACGTAACGGCCTCGCGCTGGGCGTCGTTCAGGCTGTCGGTCAGGTTATGTAGTAGATTCGCAGTCATGGGGCGGCATTCTACAGGAGCAGCCATGTTTCGGGCGTCGGCATTCTTTCTTTGCATGGCATTGGCGACGGCATGCGCCGCTGCCGAAACGCAGTCCGTCGGGCTGCTGTCCGCGCCATTCCCGTGTCTGAGCCAGACTCAGCCGGGCGCAACGCTGGCGCAGGCGTATGAGCTGCAGCGCGCGCGTAACCAGCTGCGCGAAATGGCTGATCCGGTGGTCGGTTTCAAGGCGGGCTTGACTACGGTGGCGTTGCAGCAACGGTTCAACAGTAACCAGCCGGTATTTGGTGCGCTGTTCCAGCTGGGCGAGCGCAGCCCGGCCTTTGGTATTGCACTCAGCGAACTCACCAATGCCAAACTGGAAACCGAAATCGGTTTCATCGTGGCCGAGCCCATCAAGGCGCCCTTGCAGAACGTAAGCGAGTTGCGGCGCTACTTCCGCGACGTCGTGCCAGCCATCGAGGTACCGGATGTCAGCTTCGCTGCCGGTTGCACCGCAACGGCCACTGATCTGGTTGCCGCCAATGTGGCGGCCGCGCAGCACCTGCGTGGCGAACCGAAAGCCTGGGCGAGCTTGCCGGATCTGAATGCACTAACAGTTTCGCTGCAGCGTGACGGCGTCGTCATCGCCACCAGCAGTGCCAACGCGGTGCAACCCAGTGTCGAAGCCAGTTTGCTCTTTCTGGTCAACGAAGCGCTGGCACAAGGCCATCTGATCCAACCGGGCCAGCTGTTTATCACTGGCGCCCTGAGCGGCTTGATTGACGCCAAGCCAGGCCAGCATGTGGCAGAGTTTGGCGCACTCGGCAGCATTCGGTTCACGGTGCAGCCATGACGCATGCGGTCTTGCTCGATGCCGAAACGCTCGGCCCGGATCTTGACCTGCGGGCTCTGCAGGCCAGCGTTAACCGGTTCAGTGCTTTTGCGCGCACCACGCCAGCCGAGCTGACCGCACGCATCGCCGATGCCGATATCGTCATCAGCAACAAGGTCCGGCTGGATCGTGAAGCACTGGCCGCCGCCGGCAAGCTGAAACTGATATGCGTGGCTGCAACCGGTACCAACAATATTGACCTGCAGGCTGCCGCCGCGCGCGGTATCACCGTCTGCAACTGCCAAAACTACGGCAGTGAAAGTGTCGCGCAACATACGCTGGCGCTGATGCTGATGCTGGCCACCCAGCTGCATCAGTACAGCAACGATGTCCAGGCCGGTGTCTGGAGTCGCCAGCCGAATTTCTGTCTGCTGCACCGGCCAATCACCACACTCGCCGGCAAACGACTGTTGATCGTCGGTTACGGTCATATCGGCCAGCGGGTGGCGGAACTCGCCACGGCATTCGGCATACAGGTGCAGATTGCCCAATTGCCGTGGCGGCCGTCGCAACCGGGTCGCGTGCTGCTGGACGAGGCACTGGCTGATGCCGATATCGTGTCGCTGCATTGCCCGCAAACGGCAGATACGGAAAAACTGATCAACCGCGAGCGTCTGGCAAAAATGAAAACCGGTAGCTGGCTTATCAATGTGGCACGCGGCGGCCTGATTGACGAACCGACACTGGTTGAAGCCCTGCAGACAGGCCCACTGGCGGCCGCCGCGCTGGACGTGCTGACGGTCGAGCCACCGCCGCCGGACCATCCACTGCTGCGAGCGAATTTGCCGAACCTGATCTTGTCGCCACATACGGCTTGGGCTGCATTGCCGGCCCGGCAGAATCTGGTGAACCAGGTTACGGAGAATATCCACGCATTTTTGGCGGGCAAGTCAATACACGTGGTGGGTTGATAGTTTTGAACGGCGCGGGTGAAGCTGCGACACTTGGCAAAAAAAAGCAAACGTAGTCCGGTTCGTTTCGAGGTAATGGCCCGGAAATCTGCCGCCAACTGAGCCAAGGCCCTCCTGTGGTGGTTTTTAAGGATTCAACATGAATGATATTGGCAAAATTTTTGGGTACGTCGCAGTTTTTATAGGAACGCCACTGGTTGCAATTTATCTATTAAATCTCGGCAGATTTTTTAAGAACCTGAGAGAACGTTGCCCGAACGTGTGGCGATCAATGGGTGAGCCAAGTCTATTTGTTCGCAATTCACCAGCATCAAACTTTAGATTCTTGAAGTTTATTCTTCAGGAAGAGTATAAGTTGATTGACGATGTCGAAATTATTGCTCAGGCTCGCGGTCTAAAGAGATTGCTTGTCGCACTGCTTTTCTGTTTTGCAACCCCTGTTTTTGGAGCCTTGATTTTCCTGTAATCGGCAAGCGCATGGCGCACTTTATTGAGTGCCGACAGCCCGCCGCTCACAGCTTCTTCCTCGCCCGCGGATGCGCACCATCATAAACCTTGGCCAGATGCTGAAAATCCAGATGCGTATAAATCTGGGTGGTGCTGAGGTTGGCGTGGCCTAGCAGTTCCTGCACCGCGCGCAAATCGCCGGAGCCTTCGAGAAAATGGCTGGCGCAGGAATGGCGCAATTTGTGCGGATGCACCCGGCTGGGCAGGCCGAGCTTCTGGCCCCATTGCGCGAGCCGGGTGCCGATCTGCTTCATTGACAGCCGGTTGCCGTTTTGGCTGACAAATAGCGCCGGTTCCTCTGCCGGTGCCAGCGCGGCGCGCTCCTTCAGCCATTGCTCCAGTGCAGTGCGACAGGCGCTGCCGACCGGCACATCGCGAACCTTGCTGCCTTTGCCGAGGACACGCAGCAGGCTGTCCGGGCCTGGTACATCGACCACATTGATCGACGCGAGCTCGGCGAGGCGCAGGCCGCTGCCATAAAATAACTCGGCAATGGCGCGGTCGCGCTTGCTCAGCGCGTCGGCGCCTTCAATGCCTTCAACAAAGCCGCGGCTCTCATCGACATCGAGCGCACTGGGCAAGCGCTTGCCGGCTTTCGGTGAGCGGATACCGGCGGCCGGGTTGTCGGTGGCGAGCCCCTCGCGCAGCAGAAACCGGAAGAAGCTGCGCAGCGCCGACAGTTCGAGTTGCAAACTCTTGGCGCTGAGTCCGATCTGGTGGCGGTCGGCGACATACTGGCGGACGTGAAACGGTTGCCAATCGGAAAACTGGCTTAGCTTCTGTCGGGTTGAAAACGCGCAGACCTGTTCCAGCACGCGCTGATAGGTACTGACCGTGCGCGGCGATTTGCCACCGGCGCCGACCTGCGCCTGCAGGAAGCGCTGTACCGCCTCCTGCAGCGCGGCGTCAGAGGATGACGTCGTTGCGGGAATTTTGATCGCGGCCATGATGGCGCAGCAGCGCATCGAACAATTGGCTGATGACTTGCAGGAACACGGTGCCCATTTGCGGCACGAAGCGTTCGCTGTTGCGGCTGGCGATGGCGATCAGGCCTCGTTCGGCGCGGGTGCCGAGCGGCAGCAGTGCCACCGATTGCAGTTCCGGCTTCAATTCGCCAAACAGGAATTCCCGCACCGGTTTTTCCAGCAGGCCACAGACCGGCTCGCCATCCGGAAACTCGCAACCGAGCGAGCCGAGCAGAATTTCGTGTTCCACTTCGCGGGCACCGGCCGGCAACAGCAACTGGTGATCACAGAGCAGCGCGGCGAAGGCGTCGCACTGGAACTCATTCAGCAGTTGCTGCCGCACCGTGTGCAGCAATTGCGTGGCCGAGCCGGCCTGGGTCATTGCCAGCGCCAGCGCCATGCACTGGTTCAGCAGACGCTCGTTGTCGCGGGCATTGCGCAGCATGTCGATCATCTGGCTTTGCAGTTCACGGCTACGGTCACGCAAAGCCTTCACTTGCCGTTCGACCAGCGAAATGGTGCCGGCCTCATGCGGAATATTGAGCTGGATCAGCAGTTCGCGGTGTTGCTGAAAGAAATCCGGGTGTTCGCTCAGGTACTGCGCCACATAGGCGGCGCCAGCGAGCGATTCGGTGGGCGTGGTGGTCATTTTATTTTTGTAGCTCCTGCCAGTAATTGCGATCAACAGACCCTAAAGTTCAATTTGGCCCTGATATACCGACAAAGCCGGCCCGGTCAGTTGCACCGGCTGACCTTCGCCGGCCCAGCGCACGGTCAGCAAGCCGCCGGGCATCTGCACATGCACGCGCTCATCGAGCAGACCGCGCTGACGGCCGGCGATGACTGCTGCGGAGGCGCCGGAACCGCAGGCTTCGGTTTCACCAACACCGCGCTCGTAGACGCGCAAGCGAATGTGGGTGCGATCCACCACTTGCATAAAGCCGACGTTGGCTTGCTGCGGGAACACCGGGCTTTCGCAAATGGCCTGGCCGATCTGTGCCACGGCGGCGGTGTCGACATCGCCAACTTCCAGCACGGCGTGCGGATTGCCAATGGCCAGCGCGGTAAAAAAAGTTTCGCTGCCGTCGAGCAGCATCCGGTGCTGCGGCCCGGGGCCGACGAACTGCATCGGAATGGATTCCGGCACAAAGGTCGGAATCGCCAGATCGACCGTGACCAGACCGTCTTCTTCCTGCTGCAATGTCATTTCGCCGGCAATGGTGCTGACCCGTATGCGGCTCTTCCAGGTCAGGCCCTGATCGCGCACGAAGCGGGCAAAGCAACGGGCACCATTGCCACACTGGCCGACTTCGCTGCCATCGGCGTTGAAGATGCGGTAATGAAAATCGACGGTGGGCGAATAGGGCGGCTCGACCACCAGCAGCTGATCAAAGCCGATGCCGCGTTTGCGGTCGGCCAGGCGCTGGATCAGCATGGGTGAAAACGCCACCGGTTGGGAAATGGCATCGACCACCATGAAGTCGTTGCCGAGCGCCTGCATCTTGCAAAATTCAAGCAGCATTGCGGCTGACCTGTTTGTAGTCCTTCACGGGCGAAGCGGCGCTGTCGGCGTCGGTTTTGCTGTCGGCAGGTGCGGGCGGGGTTTCCGGGCTGACCGGCACCGGTGCCGGGGTGGTCGCTTCAACCGGTTTGGCCGGCAGCGTCAACGGGCCTTTCTGGCCGCAACCGGCCAAGGCGGCACTCATCAGGATGATGCCAGCCAATGGACACAAGACATGGCGCATGAGGGAGTTCCGGACGTGAATGTGCCGGCAGTATAACGAGCTGGCGCCGGCAACGGCCACCGACGTTATGGCACAATGAGCCGCGATGTTTGCCCGCCTCGTCACTGCGACCGCCCTGTCATGAACGAATCCGAATTCAACCGTCTGGTCGACGCCACCCTGCGCACCATCGAAGACGCTGCCGAAGCCACCGGTGCTGATATCGACACCGATCAGCAAGGCGGCGTGCTGACGCTGGAGTTTGCCGACGGCGCCAAACTGATTTTCAGCCGGCAGGCACCGCTGCGCCAGCTGTGGCTGGCGGCGCCGTCCGGCGGCTTTCACTTTGATTGGCGCGAGGGCCGCTGGCAGCTCGCCGGCGGCGAATCGCTGGCCCATTTTCTGTCGCGCGAAGCCTCACGGCTCGCCGGCACCGCGCTGGAGTTCCGTCTCTGATGTTGCCCTGTATCGAAAAGGAACCGAGTGCCCCGGCCGTGGCAGCGGTGATCTGGTTGCACGGCCTCGGTGCCGACGGCAATGACTTTGCGCCCATCGTGCCGGAGCTCCGCTTGCCGGCCGACCTGCCAGTGCGGTTTGTTTTTCCGCACGCGCCGGTGCAGCCGGTCACCATCAACGGTGGCATGGCGATGCGGGCCTGGTACGACATTCTCGAAGCCAACCTCGGCCGCCGGGTTGACGAGTCGGGTGTGCGGGCGTCCGCCGCCGCCGTCTCCGAACTGATCGA
Organism: Permianibacter sp.; assembly: GCA_041914645.1. Lineage (GTDB taxonomy): Bacteria > Pseudomonadota > Gammaproteobacteria > Enterobacterales > Permianibacteraceae > Permianibacter. The sequence goes on along the minus strand of JAYSCY010000008.1, from coordinate 207,837 downwards.
CCGGGAAATCGCCCGCGGCATTCCAGCCAACAAGATCGTGCTGGCCGGCTTCTCGCAAGGTGGCGCCATCACGCTGTACCTCGGTCTGCGCTATCCGCAGCGGCTAGCAGGCTTGATGGCCCTGTCCACTTATCTGCCCTGCCCGGAAACACTGGCGAGCGAGCGATCGCTGGCGATGAAAGATGCGCCGCTGTTAATGGCCCACGGCAGCTATGATCCGATTGTATCGCTCAGCCTTGCTCGCGATACCGAGCGCCGCCTGCGTGAGCTGGATTACCAACCGGATTTTCGCGAATACCCGATGCCGCACAGCGTGTGTGAACCCGAACTGCAAGACATTCGGCAATTCCTGCTGCGCGTGCTGCAGAACTAGGATCGCTTGGCAATGGCCAACAGATCCTGATTTTCCACCCCAACAAACAAGCAACAGACTCTCCCAACAGAAAACAGACTCTCCCACAAATAACGAAAGCGACATGGCCAAACGAAAAAAGAAAACCAGCTGGCTGCCCTGGCTGATTATTCTCAGTATTGCCGGCGCCGCCGGCTTCTTGTTCTGGAACAAGCTGGAGCGCGCCAAGACGGTTGCCGCCAACGGCGTCATCGAACGTTGTTACGAGCTGCGCGCTGGCGAAACCATCAAATACAAGTTCAAAGGCGAAGATCTGGTGGCGTTTGATATCCGCCGCGGTGGTGATGGCATGTTCTCGCCACAGGTGTTGCCATTCGACGATGGCGAGTTCACCGCCGACAGCGCCGATGAGTATTGTCTTCGCTTCGTTAACGCGCTGAATCGGCCGCAAAAGATCAGCTGGTCGGTGCAACGACAGCCGAAATGATTGGCCGGGCAGTCCCGACGACTGCCATGACCACAAAACTAAAAAGCCGCGTCAGTTGTCACTGACACGGCTTTTTTCATTCGTTCTGCTGCGCTCAGCCCCGACCGGCGTTGCGCTGGGCGCGGTGGTCCAATGCCAGCCGCATGCGCTGATAGGGTACTTCCGATTCGTAATAGACCGCACCAACCGGTTCGAATTGCTGGCCTCGGTAGTACGGCAGCGAGAATACCGGCACCGCACAAAAGACTTCGCTGGCGTCGGCGTCGCGGGCTATCGCGATCAGCTCGTCCAGTATGGCGGTGCCAACGCCGCGCTGCCGCCACGGCCGCAACACCGCAATTCGGCTGATCTGCCAATCGGGATCGATGCGACCGCAACCGATTGGCTGCTGTTTGGCATCCAGCACCAGCACGTGCCGAGCCTCGGCATCTTTGCCATCCAGCGCGGCAAAGTAGTGGTATTGCGCCTCGTTGAAAAAAACCTGCTTGCGCAAGTCGGCGCAGACTGGGCCGTGCTCCTGCCAGTTGACCCGGGACACCTGAAAATCGGCAATCATGCAATGGTCCTCCCTGAACGGCCGTAACGCTGACGGCATCCGTCAACTGTAACCCGACTTGGCCGAAATACCAGCCCCTGGAGAAAACCTTGGCCGCCGCCTGCAGCGATGCGGGCAAACCTTTGTAAAATTTGCTGACGCACCAACATGGCGTGATTTGACAGTCGACTTGACCCACCGTCGGAACCGCACTACAACGCTACACGCGCATCGCGTTTCGCAGCAGCGCTCGCTGCGTTGCAGCATTGTGCGTGCCGCCATCGCCTCTCATTGCCCGGTTCGTCGAGACCGACTGCCGCTGAAACGGAGTTCGCCATGCAGTGTCCGAAATGTCAGCAGAACATGGAAAAGGTGTTTACCAAATTCGGTATTGTCGACCGCTGCACCGGGTGCAACGGCATGTGGTTTGACGTACTTGAGGATCAGGATACGGCCCGTCATGCCAGCGTCATCGATACTGGCGAGGAGGCCGTTGGCGCCGAATTCAATCGCATTGATCACATCTTTTGTCCGGTCTGTCCGAACAGTGCGCTGCTGCGCATGGTCGACCCGAAGCAGCCGCATATCTGGTATGAAGGTTGTGCCACCTGTCACGGCCGTTTCTACGATGCCGGTGAATTCCGTGACGTCACCGATCACACGCTTGGTGATGTCATCAAGCGCTTTCAGGCCAAGCCGCGGCCCTGATGGATAAAGAAGATTGGTTCAAGCTGCGTTGGTTAGTCAGCGAGAACCACGACATTACCGCTAACTGAAATGATCTCGAGGCAGTCGCTGCTATCCGCTGACTGCCCGGGTAGGTCATAAGCCACATCAATGATGGCGTTGGCATCACGCTCGATGGCTGCCAGATGGAATGCGATGCGCGTACCCGCTGCTGTCATCGGTACGCCAATATCGCCTTACCGATCGGGGTTGCCGGATGGCCTCGGTATGCTCGTCGCGAGCGATTGTTCACACCGGTGCTGTATGGCGCGACCGACTCAGCGAATCCCGTACTGTTGCTTGAATGACTGGATGTCTGCCCAGACAGTCGGATCCGTGCTGGCTTCATCAATGCGGGCAAAGATGCCCTGCAGCACAAATCGTTCGTCATCGTCGACAATGCCATCACGCAGCGCAAGACGCTTGATCATGGCCAGTTCATTGGCATCGATCCGGCCATCATTGGCCAGCACATAGAGAAAGGAATAGGCCTCGATGGCTTTCGCCTTGCTGTCGCTGGCCATGGGTTTCTCCTTCTGTGGCAGACCTCGGAAATGCGGGTGGAGATTATGGCATCCGTGGCGGGCACTGGCATTCTACCGATTGCAAATGAAGCGTCCGTGTTGGTCCGTAGGGTACCCGTACCTTTCACTACTTTACTGTCGCAACTTTCGGTCCAGTAGCAGGAAACCAAAGGGCGTCACCGACGACAGCAACACCAGCAGCCAAAAGCCAACAGACCACTTCTGCTTATGGCTGACCGGCAGCGACAAGACAAAATAACTCAACCAGAGCAGACCATGGGTCATACCGACGGGCCACACCACATCAATACTGGCAAATCGTCGCAACGGCAGGGCAATCAACAGCAACAGGATCAGCGACAGGCCTTCAATAACGCTCAGCTTTCGAAAAAATGACAGCATTGATACCTCTGGTGGCAACTGGTGCCGGGCTCGCCAGCACCGTTCAAAGCGACAAATGCCGGGCAGATAACAGCGCGTGATCTGAACATCTGCCCGTCAGCGTTCAATTGCCTTTGATGACTTCGCCACCCTTCATCACAAAGCTGACACTTTCCAGTACACGAACATCTTTGCTTGGGTCGCCCGCAACAGCGATGAGGTCGGCATAACGGCCTTTCTCAATCACCCCGACATCAGTGCGGCCAAGGGCTTCGGCGGCGTTGATAGTGGCAGATTGAATGGCTTGAGTCGGGCTCATGCCGTAACGCACCATGACGGCGAATTGTTTGCCGTTGTCACCGTGCGGGTGCACGCCGGCATCAGTGCCATAAACCATCTCGACGCCGGCCGCGTGCGCCTTGCGAAAGTTCTCGCGCTGCAGATCGCCCACTTCGCGGTCTTTGCGCAGATTGTCTTCCAGCACGCCGTTCTTCTTGCCTTCCGCCTGAGTGTAATCGGTGTTGTAAATGTCCATCGACAGGTACGTGCCCATTTTCTTGGCGAGCTTGATGCCTTCCTCGTCGATCAGGCTGGCGTGTTCGATGGTATCGACGCCAGCGCGAATGGCATCCTTGATCCCGTTGGCGCCGTGCGCATGAGCTGCCACTTTCAGGCCATACATATGCGCCTCATCGACAATGGCTTTCATGTCGGTGTAACTGAGCTGCTGCTGTCCCGGTTCAGTGTTGCGCGAGAACACACCGCCGGTGGCGCAAATCTTGATTACTTGGGCGCCGTATTTGCGCAACTCGCGCACGCGTTGGCGGCCTTCTTCAGGACTGTCGGCGTTGTACGGGCTTTTCTCGTTCATTGATGGTGGGAAAAAAGTCGAGTCGCAATGACCGCCGGTGGCACCAAACGCATAGGCAGCCGTGACCACGCGCGGACCTTTCACTTTGCCTTCGTCGATCGCCTGGCGCAGGCCGACGTCGTTCCAGGCATCGGCGCCGACATTGCGCACGGTTGTAAAACCGGCATTCAACGTTTTGGCGGCATGCGGAACTGTCAACACCGACCAGAATCGGTCGCCATATTGCAGGCCGGTATAGCCGCCGTAGGACGGATCGGTATCCAGGTGCACGTGCATGTCGATAAGGCCCGGCAACAGTGTCATGTCACCGAGGTCGAGCTGACGGGCGTTCTCGGCACCTGCCGGCAGCTTGCCGTCGCGGGTCACTTCGACAATGCGATTGTTGTCGATCAACACGGCAGCCTCATGGATGAATTTGCCAGTGCGAACATCGAACAGCCGGTCGGCACGGACTAACAGGGTTTCGGCGCTGGCATGGGCGGTAGCCAGCGTCAGCAGTGCGGTCAGTGCGCCATGGATGGGTTTGATCGGACGGGCAAACATCGGACGACATACCTCGATGAAAAAGGGGACCTGCCAGATATAGCGCAGCTCGGCGCGCCACGCTAGGTAGCTATTTACCCAGCGCAGACAGGGTGGGCGCGACACAGCCCGTCGAGTGGAACGGTGCCTGCACTGGATTGTGCCTAGGTGGGCGATCGCGCTCAGAGGCCAAGTTCGCGCAGGATGGCTTCTTTCAGCGCTTGCGCTTCCGGACTGGTCAGCCGGCGCGGATGCGGCAAACTGACCGCGAAGCTGGCCTGGATGCGGGTCGGTCGCGGCGACAGCACCAGGATGCGATCAGCCAGATGTACAGCCTCTTCGACATCGTGCGTGATCAGCACGACAGTGTGGCGCTCCTTGGCCAGAATCCGCAGCAACTCGTTCTGCATCCGGAGGCTCATCAGCGCGTCGAGTGCGGAGAACGGTTCGTCCATGTACAGGATTTCCGGCTTTACCGCCAAGGCACGGGCGAGCTCTACCCGCTTCAGCATGCCGCCCGACAATTCATGCGGATAGCTGTTTTCAAACCCTTTGAGACCGACCAGATCGGCATAGTGGTCGGCAGTCGCTTTCTTCTGCTCCGGATCATCACCGGGCAAGCCGAACATCAGGTTTTGTTGCACGGTCAGCCAGGGAAACACCGAGCCATGCTGGGAAATCAGGATGCCGTTCGGATCCGGTTTGTGCCGTGCCACGCCATCGATGAGCACCTGGCCACGATCAGCCGGTTCGAAGCCGGCCAGCATTTTGATCAGCGTCGATTTGCCGCAACCCGATGGTCCGACAATGGCAACAAACTCACCGTTTCGAACCGTGAAATCAATGTCATCGACGACCGGCAGCGCGGCACCATTGGCAGTGAATTGCTTGTAAAGATGTTCGGCAACGATCTTATCGGAAACAAGCTTATCGACCATAACGCCACCGTACGGTTTTCATTCGTTCCAGCAAGCGCATCAAGCCGTCCAGCAGCAAGCCGATCATGCCGATGATGATCATCGCGGCCACCACCAAATCGTAACGGTTGCCAGCGTTGCGTGAATCCATGATCAAATAGCCGAGCCCGGAACGCAGAGCAATCATTTCGGCGGCGACCACCACCAGCCAGGCAACACCCAAAGAAATGCGCATGCCGATGATGATTTCCGGCAACACCGCCGGAATGATCACCAGCCGATACAGCTTGCGCCGTGATACGCCAAAGTTTTCGGCTGCGCGCAGATAGCGTCGTTCGATGGTGTGAACCCCGGAGGCGGTCTGGACAATCAGCGGAAACACCGAGGCGATAAAGATCAGGAAAATTGGTGAGGCATTGCCCACACCGAACCAGAGAATGGCAATCGGTATCCAGGCAATTGGCGAAATCGGCCGCAGCATCTGGAATACCGGATTCAGGGTCAGATAGGCGGCTTCGACGCGGCCCATCCACAAACCCAGAGGCACCGCAACCAGCACCGCCAGGCCAAAGCCGGCACCAACCCGGAACAGTGATGACGTGATGTGCTGCCACAGACTGCCGTCACTGACCAGTTCCAGTGTCCCGGTGACCACTTGCAATGGAGTCGGGAAGATGGCGCTGGCGGTTTGCACCACAACGAGCCACCACAACCCAATCAGCAGTGACAGCAGCAGCAATGGCGGCAATACCGCCCTGATCTTGACCACAAAGCACCTTCTGCAATTGTCAGCGTGTCGTCCGCGACGCACACCTGTTCTTTTCATGCCTGCCGCACCCCGAACGGTGCGCGTCGTTCGGGATCAGCTCAAGTCACGCAGCCACTGCTGCACGCGCCAACGCAACCTCTGCCACCCGGGCGTCGGATACGGATCAACGGTCACGGTCATTTGACCATCAGCATGGGCCGTGCAGGCAAACTGATACTCGGCAGGCTGATCGAACGGTAGCTTGAAGCGCTGGCCCGGCATTATCAAGGTCGGGCCAAAAATTTGCGGCACGCTGTCCTGATTTTCCAGCACCAGCACATCACTGACGCCGACGGTCAGGTAAATGGTTTGCGGCAGAATCTCGTTGGTTTTGCCGGCCATCCGGTCGGCCCAGGTGCCAGCCGGAATGGTGAACCGGCTCTCGCGCGGCCCTGACGCCACCGGCAGCAATGCAACCATGATGAGGGCGAGGCTCAGCAATAGGGCCGTTGCCAAAGCCAGGCGCCGAGCTTGTGGTGCGATCATGATGGTGCCGACTCCCGCACTGGTGCGCACCTATTGCCGCAGCAACACGCCAATGTCATGAGCGATGTCATCAGTGGTCTTGCCAAACGGCACCATGGCTTGCAAATGACCGGTGCGGTCGACAAGGTAAATGGACGTGGAATGGTGCACGGTGTAGTTCGCGCTGCCATCGCTGGCCGCTGCTTTGTTTGCCACGACGCCATAGGCCTGGCGCACCGCAGTCAACTGCTCGGCGGTGCCGGTGACACCGATAAAGCTGCGATCAAAATTGCCGAGATACTCGCGCAGTCGTTCGGCGGTGTCGCGATCCGGATCAACGGTCAGGTAAATCACCTGCAGATCATCAGCCTGAGCGCCAAGATTCTTGCGGACCTGCGTCAATTTGGCCAAGGTCATCGGACAGACATTCGGGCAGTGGGTAAAGCCAAAACCCAGTGCAATGACTTTGCCGCGATAGGCCTGCAACGACACCTCGCTGCCGGTCGAGCCGGGTAAGCGAAAATCCGGTGCCATATGCGGCGGGTCGAATACGCCGGATTTCAAGTTCAGCTCGGCGCCGTGCGCGAACGGTAGAGGAGCCACCAGCAAATAAGCCACCAGCAAACTAGCCGCGCCGAACAGCTGCCGGACAGTTTTCCTGATCATCACAGCGTCATCACCACCGGTTTGGCATTGCGGACAAAGCTTTCATCGACATATTGCTCAAACGGTACCGGCTGCTTCAGCGTGCCGGCAGCCACTGACAATTGCATCAGGTCTTCGAATTCGGTGCGGATCATGCGCATGTCGCCATAGGTAACCCGGTCGCTTGGATTTTCCATGACGAACTTGATGATTTTCGGGTCCTGGTTGAAGAATGTCCGGCCAGCCGCAATCTCGGCCGCCTTGTTGCGATTGGCCGGACTCTGGTCGAGCCAGGTGCCGGCACTCATCACATGGTTGACCAAATCCTGAACGACGTCAGGTTGCTGGTCGATCAGCTGTTGCCGCACGGTCAACACGCAGCAGATGTATTTGGGCCACTCGTCGCGCGTCATGCGCAGTGGTCGGGCATAGCCGGCTTGCTCGGCTGCCGCGCCAAACGGCTCGCCGGTGCAATAAGCATCAACGGCATCGGCATACAGTGCCGCCGGCATGTCCGGTGGCGGCATCTCGATAATTTCCAGTTCCTGTGGCGTCATGCCCTCTTCGGCCAGCATTTTGCGCAGAAACAGAAAATCGACCGCGAACCGGCTGGGTATCGCCACCCGCTTGCCACGTAGTTGCTTGAAGCTTTGATAGGGCGAATCGGTTTTGACCATGATCACGGCACCGGAGCGGTGACCGAGCGAGACGATTTTCATCGGGACATTTTTGGTGACCAGATCCATCACCAGCGGAGCCAGCATGTAGCCCGCCTGGATCTGTCCGGTCATCAGTGACTCCTTGATCTCCGGCCAGCCACTGTATTTGTTGTACTCAAAGCGGGTGCTGGTGTCGCCCGGACGGAGACTGGCAGCCTTCGCGGTGCAGGCAATGGGCAAGGTCAGATTGCAGGTAACCGGCAAGCCGCCGACCTGCAACACCCGGCCGCTACTTTCGCTGCCGGAGCAACCGGCAAAACCGAATGGCAACAGCGCCGCCGACGCCGCACCGAGCAACAGTTGACGGCGACGGGGATCCGGCGCAGTGCCAAGGTCCGTTGTGGTGAGCATGCGGCGTTCTCTGGCGGGGTACGTTCTGTTGCATTGGCAACAGAACAAAGACCCGTGGATTAGTGTGGTCAATCGCGGCGAAAATCTTGCCACGATTGACCGATACTAAACCAAGCTCCCTTCCCGCACCAGCTGCTGCGAAACGGCGAGCAAACCGTTCCGTCAGCGTTTGTTGCGACCACCTTGGAGTGGTACTGCTGTCGCTACGGCGTCACCATCATCGGGACACAGTGCGTGCAGGCAAGTGACGGCAGTCAGCGTGTCCACACCGCGTACTGATCGCCCGAAGTGCGCAGCGTCCAGCCACTGCCGGGGTTCCACGAGTTGGGCCCGATCTTCATGGCCAGATTGCCGTTGATGATGGCGGCATAAAGCCCCTGATCGGCGCGTTGAATGGCAACCGATGCGGTGGATGTGATGCCTTTTTCCTTGCGCAGCTGGATCAGCGTCTTGATGGCTGCGCGCAAGTTCCAGTCGTAAACATGCGGGTAGTACACCGTCGGGATGCCGGGGTGGCTCAGCACATAGGCGTAGCCCTGCATCACCTTGCCGCACGGTACCGGCCAGTGATTCTGGCCGCTGCTGCAACTCGCCGACGGTCCGGTGTCATGGTTGTCGACAAAGGTCACCATCTTTTGTGCCCACCAGCCAATACCGCCGGCCGGTTTGCCGTCACCGGCACGCAGGCGCCAGTACTCGTTGGCACTCAGTGCCTGATTGAGCAGGCCTTTGGTGGTGAAATCGAAGGCACCACATTTGCCACCGTTGCCGTCGACATAATTCATCAGCAGCTGGCGATGGGCATCGACATTGTTGTAATCGAGATTGGTCCAGATCTCGCCGACGCAGAAATTGGGCGCCATGGCATCGTGGTAGAGGCCGGCGTAACCCGGGCCGTAGCCTTTCGAATAGTCATAGCGAATGCCGGAAAATCCGACGCCCTTCAGCCGTGACGACAGCCAGGTCTTCAGATCATTCTGCAAAAATGTCTGTCGATGGTCGAGATCGCGCGCGGCAGCGTAGCCATCACCGGTATCGGCAGTGCCGCAGCGACCGCTCCATTCGTCGTTACTGGTCACTGCTCGACAATCCCAACTCGGATTGGTGAAATCTGCCCAGTTGGCGGTGCCGACCCGGTGATTGATCACGACATCAACAACGCTTTTGATGCCCTGACCATTCAGTGCGCTGATGGCATTCTTCAGCGCCGTCTCGTTGCCGTAACTGGAATTCAGCACATTGAGCTGACGCGGCAAATAGCCTTCCAGTGACGCCGCATCCGACGGCGGTGGAAACCAGACATGGCTGATGCCGAGATCCTTCAGATCGCCAGCCTTGGCTTGCAGATTGCCGTACCAGCCACCATTGGCCGAGTTCCAGTGAAAGCCCTGAAACAGGATGGCGCTACTGGCCTTGCTTTGTTCGGTTGCCGCCTGCGCGGAGAGGGATAAACACCACGGCAGCAACAGCGCCATGAGGGTACCGGTTGAACGGAAAAGCTGAACTGAAATGCTCGAAGCGAAACGACGGGCCTGCTTGCGCAGAGCCACTCCGCACAACACTGATGAACGCATGATCGTCCTCCGATTGCGTTGGTAGGTTGTGGAGGTGTCACGAAGCAAAAGCTCCGGCGCTCGGGGTTGTTATAAACGTGAACAATCCGGTTCACGTGGCGCCAGCCGAAACGGCTGTCGGCTGGCGATTCTGAAAAGGATGAAGCGGGTGTTAGGCAAGACTGTGCGCGCTCCTGCAATCTTGCTGTTGATACCCTGCGCGTGACCGACTTTGTTCTGCGCAGCGGAACTTGTCCTTGCTCCAGCCCCTTTCCGCTGGAGACTGGGTTTCAGTGAGAGTGAAGTTGGCCGCCTGCACCAAATCCGGCCAACTCAAACGTCATTTCCTGTTCAACGCATGCCTGCTCGCGCCAGTGTTTCGATATGGTGAGCCAGCGCGGGCGGCACATCCCAGTGCAGGTCCATGAACTCCAGCATCGCCAGTGCAGCACGCGGCGTGTCGCGATAGCCGGGCGTGAACGAGGCAATCAGCGGTGCGAATTCCGGAAAGCGCTGTTCGAAGCGGCGATCATTGGAGAATGGATCGCGGGCACTGTGATCGCTGTCCCAGGTCCGCTCAATCAATTCAATCAGGCGATCCACGGCATAGGTCTGGACAAAGCGGAACGCCGACAGTTTCTCGCCGCGACGGAACCGGCCTACCCCAACGTAAAGATTCGACAGCGCCTCCCCGACACACCATTCGATACTGTGATTAGCAGGGCGCGGTTCCGGTGTGCCGGACGTTGCAATGCCCGGATCGATATCGTCGCGCTTCCAGATCACCCGGCCGGACGTAAACGGAATGCCGCCAATCTCATGTGGCTCGAAAACGGCGAACTCGCAAAAGATATCGTCCTTGAACAGCAACTTGACGCCGTCCGGCGTGTTCTGAAAATGCCAGCTGATGGGGGCCGCTTGATCGAGCCAGTCGAGTCGTTGCAGGTAACGCTGCTTGGCGCCTTGCTCGACAATGGCGAAGAAATCCAGATCGGAAAAGGCATCAAGTCGCGCGGTGTCGCGGCCGGTTGAACCGTGGCCAATCAGCGCCATGCCATCCTTCTGTTGCGACAGGCAGTGGCCGATCTGGTTGATGCGATTGAGCAGTCGTTCCGCATGAACGTTGCTGCATTCCTGCGCGGGGGAGCTAATCATCTTGGCAATCTCCAATGAACAAAATAGCGTCAGACACACGCAGCGGCGGTTGCCGCAGCCGCGCCGGTCGACTGACTGCCTTGCTGGCTGCAGCCAGCCAGCGCAAGACTGGTATCGAGCATGCGGTGCGAAAAGCCCCATTCGTTGTCGTACCAGGCCATGACCTTGAGCCAACGACCGCTGACCTTGGTCTGGTTGGCATCAAACACCGACGATGCCGAGACATGGTTGAAATCAACCGATACCAATGGTTCAGTGTTGAACTGCAGGATGCCGGCCAGCGGCCCTGCTTCGGCGGCCTGTGCAATGACGCGGTGCACTTCGTCGATGCTGGTGTCGCGACACATCATGGCGTTCAAATCGACCAACGAGACATTGATGGTCGGTACCCGCACCGCCATGCCATCAAACTTGCCTTTCAATTGCGGCAAGACCAGCCCCACTGCCTTGGCGGCGCCTGTCTTGGTCGGGATCATCGACTGAGTCGCCGAACGCGAGCGGTAAATATCCTTGTGATTCAAATCGAGCAGCTGCTGATCATTGGTATACGAATGAATGGTGGTCATCGACGCCTGTTCGATACCAATTGCCTCATGCAGCACTTTCGCAACCGGTGCCAGGCAATTGGTGGTGCAGCTGGCGTTGGACACAATGTCCCATTCCGGTTTCAGGCTCTGGTGATTGACGCCAAACACAATGGTGGCATCGGCATCATCGGCCGGCGCTGAGATCAGCACCTTGCGGGCGCCGGCCTGCAGGTGAATCGCAGCCTTGTCGCGGCTGGTGAATCGGCCGGTACACTCCAGCACCACATCGACACCAAGCGTACGCCACGGCAGCTGGGTGGGATCCGGTTGGCTGCAATAGAGCACTTCATCGCCGCCAATCACGAGCTTGTTGCCATCGTGGCTGACTGGCGTGGCAAAGCGGCCATGCACGCTGTCATAGCGCAGCAAATGGGCCGAACCCGCCAGATCACCGAGATCATTGACCGCGACCAATTGCACCCGGTCGCGATAGCCGGACTCGTACAAAGCCCGCACCACATTGCGGCCGATGCGGCCGAAGCCATTGATGGCAATACGTATCGTCATGGTTGCTCTACCTTCACTACTTTGCTTGCAATGCAATCCGAAACCAGCCGCAGCGCCGCGTAGGCGCAGCTATGCTGCGAATTTGTTCCGGTTCCAGATGGCGGGCCCGCTTCGCTAGACCCACCCTACTCGTGGGCAACAGCGACAATGGCTATTGCCGAAATCCTCTTGCTGCAAAACGCACCTTCCGAAAAAAAATGGGGCTGCTGAACGAGCCAGCCCCACGCCAGGAGACGCCCTTACTGCTCCACAAACACGGCGACCGTACGATCCGGTACCGTGAATTCACCACTCACACTGGTAAAACTGCTGGTCTTGACCACGGCATCGCTGCCGCCGCTCTGGACCGGGTGCAGGCCAAGCGTGACGCCGGCAAGTTCTGCAACCGTCAAACTCTGTGCGCTGTCATCGATGTTGGCGACGACGACAACACGTTGATAAACCGCACCGTCATAACCATCGCCATTGATTTGCCATGCGATCACACCCGGCACTTGCGCCGAACCGGTATTCAGCATCTGCAACCGCTCCTTCACGTCCGCCGCGGTGCGCAACCGGAACAACGTCGTGCTCTTGCGGATCTGCAGCCACTCGCGGAAACCGGCGTTGGCATTGGTTGCCACCGTCAGATCCGGTTTCAGTGCAGCGTTGGCGAGTCGTGGCTTGATCAGTGGCCAGTTGTCGGCATTTTTTTCCGCCACGGGCGCACCGACGCCGTAGTTGTTGCTGAGCAGACTCCAGTCAATCGCATTGAAGTGGTCGCCGCTGTTGTAGCTGTCGCGGTCGTAGGACTTGCTGCGCAGGATGTCCATGCCACCGTGGTAGAACGGGATACCCTGCGCCAAGGTCACCAGCGCGAAGCCGAGGTTTTGCGCCCGCACTCGTTCCACCAGCGACGTTGCCAGCGGCAGCTTGTAGCCATTGATGTCGTACAGCGTCTGGTTGTCGTGCTTGTCGGCGTAGTTGATGGTTTCCTGCGGGTCGGCGGTGTAACCGGCGCCCTGACCGTAATAGTCGAGCGCATCGCCACGGGTGCTTTGATCGTTCGCCGTAGTGAAGCTGTAGTCGGCCAGCGTGGCAGCGATACCGAGCCGAGCGATATCACTGGTCCAGTGCAGATCGGCCAGCGTCTTGTTGCCACCGCTGCCGTTGTCGGTGACATACAACCCGTTGACCAAGCCTTGATTGCGAATCAATGAATCACCGCCATCGAAGGCGCCACCGCCGCGCAGCATGTCGCGAATGCGGTCATTGAAACTGCCGATGCCGGTGCCGGCCAGATTGCGCTGGGTGGCCTGGACAAAGCGGGCATTGTTGGCCACCTCGCCAAAATTCCAGCCTTCGCCGTACAGGTAAATTGACCGACCGGCAGCACTGTTCACGGCTGCCTGCAGCTCCACCATAGCCGCTTTCGGCAGGTGGCCCATGATGTCGAACCGGAATGCGTCAATGGCATAGGCGGTGGCGAGCGTACTGACCGAATCGATCATCAGCTTGGCCATCATGTCGTGTTCGGTTGCCGTGTTATCGCAGCAGGTCGAGTTGGTCACGTTGCCGCTGATATCGAGCCGGTGGTAGTAGCCCGGTACGATGCGATCCAGAATCGATTTGCCGTTCTGTCCGCTTGCCGGGGTATGGTTGTAAACCACATCGAGGGCAACCCGCAGCCCGGCCTGATGCAATGCTTGCACGGCCTGCCGGAATTCCTTCACTCGCACCACGCCGTCACCCGGATTGCTGGCATAACTGCCTTCGATGGCGGTGTAGTGCAACGGGTCATAGCCCCAGTTGAAGCAGTCGGTGTCGCGCGCAGCGTAGACGGTGGCTTGCTGGCTTTCGGCATCCGGGGCATCGACGGCGACCACAGGCGTGGTGCAGCCGGTTTCCGAAACGTTTGCCATGTCGTTTACCGGCAGCAGGTGCACCATCGAAAGCCCCGCTGTTTGCAGCGCTTGCAGGTGCTGCATGCCGTCACTGTTGCTTTCGGTAAATGCCAGATACTTGCCGCGGTTGCTGACGCTGACACTCTTGTCGGCGGCACTGAAGTCGCGCACGTGCAGCTCGTAGATGGCCAGATCTTCCGGGGCCGCAAGCGCCGGAATGCTGTGATTGTCCCAGCCGGCCGGTTTGCTGTCCGGGGCCGTCAGTGAACCAATCCAGCTGCGCTGGCTATTTGCCGACAGCGACAACGAATACGGATCGGTGACAACATTGCGCTCCAGCGCCCCGGTGCTGCGGACAAAGACATCGACCAGATAGCGGTAGTACTTGCCGACGTCGGCGCTGTTTCCGGTATGACTCCAGACGCCGGTCGCTTCATCAAGCGTCATCGGATGCACCGACGACGCCTCACCACCATTGCCATTGTCGTACACGCAGACCGCGACACCACGCGCAGTCGGTGCCCAGACTTTGTAGGTTGGTGTGTTGCCGCTGATGGCAACACCGAGCGTGGCCGGTTTGGCGGCATCGGCATATAGCGAGTCAAGTACGCCCGGCAGTTGTGGCGTGGTGGCATCAAGCACTTCGCCAGCACTGCTGAGGTGTACCAGCAGCAGCTGGGTGCGCAGCAGCTTTTTCAGGTTGGCGGTATTGAGATCGGCCGGCAGCTTCAACACCAGCTGTGGTGTCGGCACATACGAGATGCGTGCGGCTGCTTCGGCGCTGACATCGCTGGCCGAGCCAATCGTCAGGTTCAGCACACCAGTGCTGTTACTGACCGCGGTGTTGACGGCCATGCCGCCATCGACTTTGTAGTACAGCTTGTAGCTACCATCGTTGCTGACCCGTGGCCAAACGATGGTGGTTGCATCGAGCCAGAATGCTTTCGCGTTACTGATCGAGATATCGCCAAGGGGTTTGCTGTAGTAAACGCTGTTGTCGCCTTCTACCAGCCAGATCTCGTAGCCGGAATTGAAAGTGATATTGCGATCGCCACCGTCTTTGCCGGCATCCTCGGTGCCTTTGTGCACCAGGAAATTGAACCCGCGCGCGCCTTCGCTGTATTTCTTGATCGGCACGTCAATGTAAAGACCGAAACTGTCACTGCCGGTCGCCATGGGCGCACCGAACGGCACCGGATTGGGCCAGTCGCCAATCTGCACTCCCGTTGGCAAACGCGTCGTGTCGATATCCTTGCCGCTGGCAAATTCCCAGATATGCAGGCCATAGCCACTGAAATCTGCGCCATAGCGTTTGTAGTGGACGCGAACGAACTCGGCATCCGGTACGCTGGTATCCGGCGGCTCACTGGTATAGGTAGTCAGGTCGGCCTGCTTGCGCCAGATCTCGACACTGCTGCCGCTCAGCACAAACGATTGATCAGCACCACCGTGATCCTTGTCATCGCCTTTGTGAAAGATGTAGCCAATGGTGCCGGTGGTGTCGATCAGTGGAATGTCATAGTACTGGCCAAAACTGTCAGTACCCGCTGCCTGCAACGGCGTGGCCCATTCAATGCCGGTGGTATTGGCCGCACTGCCTGACTGGTTCCAGACATGCAGACCCCAGCCGCTGTAGTCGGCGGCGCTGCGCTGATAATGAATCCGAAGGGTATTGGCAGGCACCGCCGCTAACTTTCTGGCGAACGCAGTTTTGCTGGTAAGCGGGCTGTCGACGCAAGCGGCGGTCGATACCGACGGGGCTGCGCCTAGGTCGATAACAATCCCGGTCGGCGGCGGTGGTGGCGGATTGCCGCCGCCCGTTTCACTACCTCCCCCGCCCCCGCCGCCACCACAGGCGACCAGCAAACTGACTAACCCTGCTGTCATCAGTTGGTGCAGGCGCCCAGTCCGGCACGAGCGGGTAAGAGCTTGCGTCTGCGGTTCCGAAAGCTTGGTTGCAGTTATCACGTCCCACAAATTGGCGAAGCGGACAGCCATGGTCCCGGTCCTCGGATTCGATTGGTTTTGTTTGTTGTTCGAAGCCCAACACGATGCAGGGCCGTTGTGGCACTCATCTGGTGCAAATTTCCGGTGACTGCTGTACTGACACCGGCTCACTTTTGATGCTGTCACGGAGCGTCGCAACAAAGCAAAAGCCACGGCAGTCACGCCGAGAGTAAATAAATTCAATGATTACAGCGTGTTAAATACGTATGCAGGCATGCGTTGGAAAAGTCATAACGCACCATTATGGTGAAAGGTCGGTCATTGAAAGCACTGCGGCTGTGCACAAACTTTGCGCGAAGGCTGGCGGTGGTCGTCCCGGTCTAGGGCAAGTTGCGTGCTTCGTGCTAGGGTCGGGTCACTCCCTCAACTGGAACCCCTGCTCATGAAGTACTGGATTCAGGCGGCAGCACTGGCGTTGGTGGCATTGACCGCACAGGCTGGCGAGGCGCCGTCGCAATTGCCGGGCAAGTTTGTCTGGGCGGATCTCGTCACCGATGACGGCAAGGCGGCCCGCGCCTTCTATGGCCAGGTGTTTGGCTGGAGCTTTCAGGGCGAAGGTGACTACGCGGTCATCCTCAATGGTGGTCACGCCATTGCCGGCCTGCGGGTACAGCCACGCCCGGCCGATGCCAAGACCAAACCGCGCTGGCTCAGCTATGTCTCGGCTGCCGATCTGGCCGCGGCCGAACAGGCTGTGGCGGCGGCCGGAGGCAAGGTGTTGCTGCCGGCCCAGACGCAAACGGGGCTGGGTCGCTTCAGCATCTGCGCCGACGCCGAATCGGCGCCGTTTGGCCTACTGATTCGGGAAGATGGGGATCCGGAAGACTATCTGGCCGAGCCGGGAGACTGGATCTGGGTGCAGTTGTTCAGCCGCGATACCGCCAAGGCGATTGCCTTCTATCAGAAGCTTGGCGGCTATGAAGCGGTGGCCCGCGAACACGAACGTATCGCCGATGCCCATCTGCTGGTCCGCGATGGCTATGCCCGCGCCGCAGTCAGCGCCATCCCGGCCAGTCATTCGGAAGCCCAGCCGATGTGGCTGCCGTTCATCCGGGTACTGGATTTGCCGAGCACCCTGAAGGTGGTCGAAGCGCAGGGAGGCAAGGTGCTGGTGGCGCCCGATGCAGGGGTCGTCGACAGCTCCTTGGCCATCATCGCTGACCCGACCGGCGCCGCGCTTGGCCTGCTGCAGTGGCAGCAGGAAGACGCGCCGGCCAGTGATGTGAAGGAGCAGCAGCCATGATCCGCGTACGTGCAAAGTGGCTGGCGCCGGTTGCTGCGCTGATCATCGTCACCGGTTTGAGCGGCTGTGCCTCGAGCGACAATGTCGATGTGCACGGCCATGTCTCCGTCGGTGTGGGTTACGGCGGCTACTACGGCAGCCCGTGGTACCACGGTGGTGGCTATTACCCGCCGCCGCCCGTGGTCATGCCGCCACCGTACCGGCCCGGCTATGGCCCGGGTGATCGGCCGAATCACCGGCCGTCAGGCCCGAGTGCCAAACCCATGCCGTCAATCCCGAGTTCGCCGCGGCCGATGGGCGGTGGCATGCGCCGGCGTTGAGCGGAACCGGTATCAGTCAAAACAAAAAGCGCGTGCCAAGGCACGCGCTTTTTGTTTTGTTGCAACGGCTTCTTTCGCCACAATCTGAGATTGTCACCAACCTGAGTTGTAGCCAATCTGAACTACCGGCTGCCGTCACAGCCCTTCTGCGGTTTTTGCCACCAGGTTGTCAGCGGCAAAACGTGCCTCGATGTTGGTACCGTCATCGCCCCAACGACAGGACTCAAAGCCCAGCGTATTTTCGCATTCTTCCGGCGCACCAATCAGCTTGACCACCTCGGCCTTGCTCATGCCCGGCTCCAGTTTGTTGTAATTGTCTTGTGTCAGTGGACTGCAGGCAGTTACGCCAAGCACGGCGAGCGCACACAGCAAGCGTTTAACCATGACCAACTCCGTAATGATATGACCGCAACGCGACCGGCTCAGAAAGTGAGCCCGGCCAGCAAGTACAACACAATCGACAAGGCCGCTGCTGTGACGGCGTACGGCAATTGCGTGCGAACATGTTCATAGTGATCGCAGCCCGAGGCCAGCGACGACAGGATGGTGGTATCGGAAATGCCCGAGCAGTGATCGCCAAACACGCCACCACCGAGCACGGCCGACACCATCAACGCCGGCGGAATGCCAAGCCCCAGTGCCAGCGGCATCGCAATCGGCATCATGATGGCGAAAGTGCCCCACGACGTCCCGGTGGCAAAAGAGATCAGGCAGGCGGCGAGGAAAACCAGCGGCGTAACCAGCAGCACCGGCAGGAAATCGCCAACCATGCTGGCAACAAAGCGACCAGTGCCGAGCTCCTTCATGGCCGCGCCGAGCGCCAGCGCCAACAACACCAGTGCCACCAGCGGTAGCAATTCATTCATGCCCTTGAATGCGAGCGTCACCAGCTCGCGGTGACGAAACCTCCGATCCGCGCGCAGCAATACGTAGGCGAGCAGCAGCGCGCTGGCAGTTGCCCACAACACTGATTTCGAACCGGAACCCTGCATCACGTTGCCGCCACCGGTCCACGCCATCAGCGCGACGATGCCGAATACCATCACGGCGATCGGCGCGAGGAAATAACGCTTGCGGGTTGGTGCTTCCAGCGCAGGCGCATGGCTCGCGAGTTTCGATTCCGACTCGCGCATCGGGCCGTGCACGCGGTTCGTCCAGACCGTGTAAAACACAAGCGCCAAGGTGATCAGGCAATAAAAATTCAGCGGTACTGACCAGGCCAGCGTGCCCACCGGATTGTCGAGCGGGTAGCCCTGCAACAGACTCAGCGCATACGCGCCCCAGCCATTCAGCAGCACCAGCACCTTGGTGGGGGCGCAGGTGGCGTCGGCAAAATACGCCAGCCGCGCCCGACTCATCTGGTGCTTGTCAAACAGCGCGCCGGAGACCAGGCAGGCACCGAGAATCGACAGATTCGATTCGATGAAGAGCAGCATGCCGACCGCCATGGTCAGCAGACCCACCTGCCGCGGCGTACGTGCCAAGCCGCGCTGTTCCACCCAGCGTATGAAGGCACTGACCCCACCGCTTTCGCGGACAAACGCAATCAGCGCGCCGACCAGCAGCGAGAACAGCAAAATGCGGGCGTTGCCGGCATCGGCCAGCTGCGCAACCAGCCGTTCCCAAATGCCCAAAAAGCCGGCCCATGGCGAACCCGCCAGCAACCACTCGCTGGCGAACAGTGCCGCCACCAGCGCCAGCATCACTTCCCGTTTCCAGATCGCCAGCGCAATGGCCAGCACCGGCGGTAACAGACTCAGCCAATCCATCATGTTGTTCGGTTCGGTTCAGCGAGCCGGCACCTTAGCACAGCCATTGCAAAATTCCCCGCCTGCGGCCGGTGCACCACCGTCTCGGCAATACGCGCCGACAGGGCCGGCAAAGATTCCCTCAACATGCCGGGTACCGTGCAGGTAAAATGCCGGCCATCATGATTACTCTCTCCCATCTGTCCCTGCGCCGCGGCACCCGCGAGCTGCTGCGTGACGTGAACCTCACCCTGCATGCCGGCGAGCATGTCGGCCTTATCGGTGCCAATGGTGCCGGCAAAACCAGCCTGCTGCTGCTGTTGCGCGGCGAGATCGCGCCCGATGCCGGCGAGCTGCAATTGCCGGCCAACTTGCGGTTGGCCTGGGCCGAGCAAGAAACCCCGGCCATCGAACGCAGCGCACTCGATTATGTGATCGACGGCGACCGTGAGTTGCGTGAAACCGAACGCGAACTGGCACAAGCCGAAGACCGGCACGACGGCATGGCCATCGGCCGGCTGCATGGCAAGCTTGACGCCATTGATGCCTACCGGGCGCCGGTGCGAGCGGCGCAATTGCTGGTGGGCTTAGGCTTTCCGCCGGACAGTCATAACAACCCCATCCGCTCATTCTCAGGCGGTTGGCGCATGCGGCTGAATCTGGCACAGGCGCTGATGACCCGCTCCGATCTGCTATTGCTCGACGAACCGACCAACCACCTTGATCTCGATGCCGTGATCTGGCTGGAGGATTTTCTCCGGCGCTGGCCCGGTACGCTGATCGTGATCTCGCACGACCGTGAGTTCCTTGATGGCATCTGCAGTCACATCGTCCATGTCGAACAGCAACAACTGAACAAATACAGCGGCGACTATTCCAGCTTTGAAAAGCAGCGTGCCGAACGGATGAGCCAGGCGCAGCAGGCGTTTGCCAAACAGCAGGCCGCGCGCGCCCATCTGCAATCCTTTGTCGATCGGTTCAAGGCCAAAGCCAGCAAGGCCAAGCAGGCACAAAGCCGGATGAAGGCGCTGGAAAAGCTCACCATGAGCGCGCCGATCGACCGCGACAGCGCCATCGAGTTCGAATTTCCGGCGCCCGAGCGGATGCCCACGCCAATGCTGAGCTGCCGCGAAGTCACGCTTGGCTATCCGCTCAAGGAAGGTGGCAACAAGCTGGTCCTGAAAAACGTCAAGCTGACCTTGATGGCTGGCCACCGCATTGGCCTGCTCGGCCGCAACGGCGCCGGCAAATCCACTTTCATCCGTTTTCTCGCCAATGAGCTCAAGCCGCTGACCGGCGAGCGGCAGGATGGCCACCAACTGCGTATCGGCTACTTTGCCCAGCACACGCTGGAATCGCTGCGGCTCGACCAATCACCGCTCTGGCATTTGCGTCAACTCGATCCGCTGGTGCCGGAACAAAGCTTCCGCAACTTCCTCGGTGGTTTTGGTTTCGCCGGCGAAAAGGCGCTCGCCGCCGTCGCGCCGTTCTCCGGTGGCGAAAAAGCCCGGCTGGCGCTGGCGCTGCTGGTCTGGCAAAAGCCGCACCTGCTGCTGCTCGACGAGCCGACCAACCACCTCGACATCGACATGCGCGAAACGCTGACCGAGGCGTTGCAAAGTTTCGAGGGCGCGCTGGTGCTGGTCTCGCACGACCGTCACCTGCTGCGCGCCACCTGCGACGAATTCTGGCTGGTCGATGGCGGCCGCGCTGAGCCGTTCGATGGCGATCTGGAAGACTACGCCAAATGGCTGCTCAAGCCGGACGAAAGCGCTGCTGTCAACAGCGGCTTCGGTGACGCGAAAGGCGTGGACGGTGGTCAATCAGCCGCCGCCAAGAAAGATCGCAAACGGCTGGAAGCCGAGCAACGCAAGCTGCGCCAGCCGCTGCAGCAGAAAATCCAGCAACTCGACAAGCAGCTGGCGCAAGCCTCTGCCAAGCTGGCAGAAATTGATGCCGCACTGGCCGACCCTGCCATTTACGAAGCCAGCGAAAAAGCAAAACTGAAAAAATTGCTCGATGAACAGACGGCCCTGCGCAAGCAACAGGCCGCCACCGAAGAAGACTGGATGGCGCAATCGGAAGCGCTGGAGCAACTCATCAAGGCTCAGGAGGCCGAACTGGCATGAGCGACACACCCGCCACTCCACCCAGCCGTACACCGCGCCGCTTTATCGCCGGCGCCAAATGCCCGGCCTGCGGTCTGGAAGACAAGATTGTCATGTACAGCATCGACAATCAGAAATTTTACGAGTGCGTGAAATGCGGCCACAAGGAAGCCGAAGCCAAACCGGAGGACGCCAAGCCGACTGCCGTGATCAAAAACGCCGCGGCACCGCTGGAACAGGTGCTCACCTTCCATCCTGCGCCGAAGAAGACTTCGTAGGGCGCATCGTGATGCGCCGCATGCTTTGATAGCCGGCGCGTTACGAAGGCCGCAGCCAGTTCGGCAGCTTGTTCGACTCTGCAGAATGGCGACGGCGGCTCAGCCGATCCTCAATCGACACTCCGTCAAACCACACAATTTCCATGGTGCATTGCGTCGTGCCGCGCACCAGACCCGCCGTCCACATTCAGGCATAACACGAGCGGCGACAGCCGGACGCGGGGCGCTCGGCATATTGCGCCGGTAACCCAGCCTGTCTTCAGGTGTTTGACAGGAAAAATAGCCACACATGAGATAAGCTCATTCGGACAGTAAACAACGCCGGGCTGACTTCCTGCGACGGTCTGGCCAACCAGCCATTGAGGGCAAATGCATGGACAAAGAGCTTTCACCAGAAGACAGCAGTTCACGTCGGGATTTCCTGCGCTTGGCAGGGCTGGGTGCCGCTGCATTGGGATTGGGCGTCAGCAGCAACGCGCAAGCAGTAATGGCGGATACCGGTACCGCGAACAGCGGCGCCGTACCGAACGGGCAAACCCCGCCCGGTGGCTACAACATTCTGTTCATCCTCACCGATCAGGAGCGGTTTTTCCGCCCCGGTGAATTGCCGGTCGGGTTTAGTCTGCCGGCACACGAACGGCTGATGAAGCGCGGTGTCAGCTTCGTCAATCACCGTATCAACTCCTGTGTGTGTACGTCGTCGCGCTCTGTCATCTATACCGGACGGCATATCCAGCAGACCAAGATGTTCGACAATTCGAACTTTCCGTGGGTGAACAATCTGGCAACGGATTTTCCCACTGTCGGCAAGATGCTGCGGTCGGCTGGCTATTACACCGCCTACAAAGGCAAGTGGCACCTTACCAAGGAATTTGAGACGGTCAATCAGCTCGGCACGCCAAGCAAAATCTTCACCGCTGAAATGGAAGCCTATGGCTTCTCCGATTACTTTGGCATTGGCGATATCATTGCCCATCACCAGGGTGGCTATTTGCACGATGGCGTCACCACTGCGATGGGTGCAAGTTGGCTGCGTGGCAAGGGCCGGGAACTTGCCGCCGAAAACAAGCCATGGTTCCTCGCGGTCAACCTGGTCAACCCGCACGATGTCATGTTCTTCGACACCGATGCGCCGGGCAGCCCGAAGCGCGCGCAAAAAGCACTGACCAACACCCAGCGGGCGCCACGCGATCCGTTGTACGACAAACAGTGGAATTTCAACCTGCCGGCCAATCATGGCCACGCGCTCGATGCCGCTGGCCGGCCGCTGGCGCACCGTGACTACCTGCGCTCACATGATGCGCTGGTCGGTGAGGTGCCAAACGAAGCCGACCATTGGCGTCGCCGACACAATTACTACTTGAACTGCCTGCGTGATGCCGACCGCAATATCGGTGCACTGCTCGCTGAACTCGATGCCTCCGGCATGGCCGACCGCACCATTGTGATACTGACCGCCGACCACGGCGATCTCGATGGCGCGCACCAGTTGCACGCCAAAGGCGCGACTTCCTATCGCGAGCAGAACAATGTCCCGTTCATTGTGGCCCACCCGGGCTACCGCGGCGGCAAACAATGCCGCGCCATTACTTCGCACCTCGACCTCGCGCCGACGTTGGTCGCGTTGACGGGCGTGGCACCGGACAAGCAGGCCGCAATCACCAAAGACCTGCCCGGCAAGAATCTGGCCGGACTGCTGGCAGCGCCGGAAAAGGCCGAGCTGAATGCACTGCACGAGGCGGTGCTGTTCAACTACAACATGTTTGCCTATCTCGACGGTGAGTTCCTGCTCAAGGCTGTCGACCACATCAACAAAGGTGGCGACCCGAAAGCGCTCAAGTCGGCCGGCATCGTGCCCGATTTCCGCAAGCGCGGTGCGATGCGCACGGTGTTCGACGGTCGTTACGTGTTCTCGCGCTATTTCTCGCCCAAGCAGCACAACCGGCCGACCACGCTGGAAGCCTTGCGCGAGTTCAATGATCTGGAGCTGTTCGACACCAAGGCCGATCCACTCGAGCTCCAAAACCTGGCCAACAGCGATCAGCACCGCGATCTGATGCTGGCCATGAATGAAAAGTTGAACAAGCTTATCGACACCGAAGTTGGGGAAGATAACGGCCAGATGCTGCCCGGTGGCGCCGACGCGGGTTGGGAAGTCACCGCGCAGACCATGGCGCCGTGATCGTCAACGCCAACGACAACTGCGGAAAAACGGATCAGGTCGTTGTCTCAGCGGGCTTCGTCCATACAAAAAACCTTCTCCCTTGACGGGAGAAGGTTGGATGAGGGGGAAGCCCATTGATCGCTCGGTGCAGATTACACTCAGGACCCGTCCAACCAAAGGACATTACCTTGGCTGAACTCATCGTGCATCGTGCCACGCCTGATGACTGCGACGCCGTGGCGGAACTGTTTGATCGGTATCGGCAGTTCTACAAACAACCTCCGAATCTGGCGCTCGCCAAAGCGTTCATCAACGCACGACTGGCAAACGGCGACTCGGTAAT
Organism: Permianibacter sp.; assembly: GCA_041914645.1. Taxonomy (GTDB): domain Bacteria; phylum Pseudomonadota; class Gammaproteobacteria; order Enterobacterales; family Permianibacteraceae; genus Permianibacter. Next base: position 183,638 of record JAYSCY010000008.1, on the reverse strand, counting down.
TCTGCTTGCCACCGAAGCCGAAGGTCGCATCATCGGCTTCTGTCAGCTCTATCCGACGTTTTGTTCCGTACTGGCGGCCCCCACCTACACGCTCTACGATTTGTTCGTGCATCCGACCAGCCGCAATTCCGGCGCTGGCGCGCGCTTGCTGGCCGCTGCCGAGCAGCAGGCAAAAAAGGATGGCATGGCACGGCTAGATCTGAGTACCGCACGCAGCAACCTGCCCGCGCAATCGCTGTACGAAGCCCAAGGTTGGCTGTGCGACGAGGAATTCTTTCACTACAGCAAATCGGTGTCGTAGGGCCCGAGGCAGCGGTACGAAAACCTCTGCAAAAGAACTTGCCGAAAGCGGCCGCTTGGGCGGAGGCACGAAGCCCACCATTTCTGCATGGGCAATAGTCGCTGACAGGGTTATGCGGCGGCAGGCGTTGGGCTTCGCTGGCTCAGCCCAACCTACGAAATCTCGCTGTCGTGAACATCACGCATTAGTAGCATGGCTGGCAACTGTTGCTCGCGGGTCCCTGCGAAGCCGCAGTGCGGCGCAAAGGACTCTGCATCACGGAACGTGCCGAACAGGCGGTCCCACCAAGTGATGTCGCCGTAGTTGAAGTGATGAACATTTAGCTGGTGATGGATAGAGTGCTGCTCCGGACGTTGCAGGAAAAAGCCCCACCACCGAGGTGTGCGGATATTGGTGTGATAGAAGAACTCGCCGACGGCAGCAAAGAAACTATACCAGCCAGCAGCCTCAAGCGAGGCTCCTAGCAGTGGAAAGATGATGGCCGTTGATAATGCTGAGTTGATGCCAATCTCGATCGGGTGCTTGTAGAAGGCAGTAAGCGTTTCGATACGCGACGCGCTGTGATGAATCTGGTGAAGCGAGCGCCAAAGAAACGAGGAAGAATGGCGAGCACGGTGCCACCAGTAGAAGGCGAATGTGCCAACGAACCAGCAAATGAAGCCCTGTACGACGGGATGCAAGTGACCGCTGAGGCTGAAGAGGGATGGTCCCTGAAGCCAGACGCCCCAAGTGATGCCGCCAAGAACGTAGACACCGAGCTGAGCGGCGTTTAACGAACAGGCGCGGAGATACCAACCCGGAGAATGAGGAAGTTGGCGGCCTGGCATAAAGCGCTCGACCGCAAGGAAGATGGCGCCTACCGCAAATATCAGTGTGAGAGGAAGCATTGGAACCTGACCAAGCGGACTAACGCCGAGCTAATGGGCTTTGGGTAGCGTAGCGTAGCAAAGCCCCAGCGACCGAAGGGAGCGTTTTGAACGCCGGGTTAGGATGCATCACGGCGCCACCCCTTCATAACAAACACAAAAGAGAATAGCCAAATCAATGCTGGCGCTCCTATGTTAATCAAAGCAATCAGGTCTTTGTTTTCTGCGTACGGCAGGTTGTATGTAAGAAAACCTGATAGCACCAGAACGCCGTAAAAAAGCCCACCTGCAATAATTTTTTGCCGGCGATCACCTTTTAAAACTAAATACATAGAGAACCCGATCACTACAGCAGCTTGAACACCCAATGTGTACACGGCATCAATATCGCCGTGCGCAATAGCAGGAAATGGGAAAAGGAAAGCAGCCAAAAACAAAAGCAGCGAGCGCATATCTGAATGTTGCATCCTAACGTGAAGTAGACCTCATAAAGGGTGCATAACACCTTCTTGCGTAGCCTAGCCCGTTGAACAAGTGAGCGGTTGGGCCCGGTAAATCACCCAAATCCTCGGGTCCGTTTACGGGTTGGGCGTTTTCGTTACGCTACCGCAGAAAATCCGGCAAGTCACGGGTCGTCGTGATCTTGGCGGGCCTGTTGATACTGAAATGTCTGAGCCCTATCTGGTCAGCGGTGACGCTGATAGGTCAGGATAGGGCAGGCCTGATCAATCACAGCAAGGAGTGCCATATGGAAGCTGCAGTACCGGATTCCGGCTATCAATTGTCCGATGCCAAGGCCCGGCTGGATCTGGATGTCATTCACGGTTTTCTGGCCGGCAGCTACTGGTCGCCCGGCATTCCACGGCAAACGGTGGCGCGTGCCATCGCCGGTTCGCTGTGCTTTGGGGTGTATCACGGTGCGGCGCAGGTGGGGTTTGCCCGCGTCATTACCGATGGCGCTACTTTTGCCTATCTGGCCGATGTGTTTGTGTTGCCCGCGCATCGCGGCAAGGGGCTGTCGAAGGCGCTGATGCAATTCATTCTGGCGCATCCGGATTTGCAGGGCCTGCGCCGGTTCATGCTGGTCACCCGCGATGCCCATGCGTTGTACCGGCAGTTCGGTTTCACATCGTTGGCCAACCCGGACCGGGTGATGGAAAAACTGAATCCGACGGTGTATCAGCAGGTTGCTGCCACGTCACCCTGAAACGGCTATGGCATGGACGGGGCCGTGTCTGTTTGCTGTCAGGCAGACATGGCAGACATGGTAGGCATGGCAGTGCCGTTATCCCCAAACGGGAAACAGTGAAGTGACCGTCGCGGCATTTCGTCACGCTGCAGCAAGCCGCATTATCACGATGCAGTATCGCAGAGCTGCCCCCTCTGCTAACAACGCTCGCTGGCGAGGGGCGCAGGCCTGCAGTCATTGTCCAGTCAGAAAACATTGAATCCGACCCAGCCAGGAGCTGACATGAAGGTTCTGAAAATCGCCGCCTTTTCCGATGGTGAACATGGCGGCAATCCGGCCGGTGTGGTCATTGGCGATCAGCTGCCCGAAGAGCACGACATGCGCCGCATTGCTGCCGACGTCGGTTTTTCCGAAACAGCGTTTGCCGCACCGATGGCGGGAGGCTGGCGGGTGCGCTATTTCTCACCGGAATCCGAGGTGCCGTTCTGTGGTCACGCCACCATTGCGTTGGGCGCGGCGCTGGCCATGCAGCACGGCAATGGCGTGTATGCGCTGACACTCAACAACGCCAGCATCACGGTTGAAGGCCGGCGCGATCGCACGGGCTGGTTTGCGGCGTTGCAGTCGCCGCCCACGCGCAGTGTCTCGGCTGAACCGGAACTATTGGCCGATGCGTTGGCGCTGTTTGGTCTGCAGCCGGCCGATTTGGATGCGGCGCTGCCGCCGGCACGGATCCATGGCGGCGCCGATCATCTGTTGCTGACTTTGCGCCGGCGCGAGCAACTCGCCGCCATGCACTACGATCTGGCGGCGGGTCGCGCGCTGATGCACCGTTACGGACTGGTCACCATCGTGCTGGCCTGGCCGGAAACGGCACAACGCTTCCACACTCGCAACGCCTTTGCGTCCGGTGGTGTCTATGAAGATCCGGCCACCGGCGCCGCCACCGCCGCATTGGCTGGTTACCTACGGGATTGCGGTTGGCCGCATGGCGGTGCCATCGAGATTGTCCAGGGCGAGGACATGGGCATGCGCTCGCGGCTTTTCGCTGACATTCCACCCGCTGCCGGCAGCTCTATCCGGGTGTCTGGCAGCGCCCGTCTGCTGGCGGAATGACGAACCGGTGCCGCCACGCCGGGAGATCGGACTGGTCAAGTCGTTGGGGTCGGCGTAGCGTGCCGTGAGGCTGCCAGTAGCGGTGGTCGTGAACCGCAGCGGTGAACTGCCGAGGTCGCCATGAAGACACTGACGTTTCAGATCCTGATCCGCGCGCCCCGCTCGCTGATTTGGGACACCATGCTGACCGATGCCAGTTACCGGCAGTGGACCGTACCGTTCTGCGAAGGTTCTTACTACGAAGGCAATTGGCAGCAGGGCAGCCGGATGCGATTTCTGTCGCCGTCCGGCGATGGCATGGCGGCGGTCATTGCAGAAAACCGGCGGCCCGAATTTCTGTCCATCAAGCATCTGGGCATCATTCGCCAAGGCGTCGAATCGGCAGAAGATGAAACCCCCAGTTGGGCGCCGGCCTACGAGAACTACACGTTTACCGAGGCCGAAGGCGGCACTCAACTGGTGGTGACGGTCGAGATCCCGGACGAGTTCGAGGATTACCTGATCAAGACCTGGCCGATTGCGCTGGATTGTTTGCGGGTGTTGGCGGAGGCCAAAAGCAAGCGCTGACCCAGTGCCAGGCGTCCGCACGGTCAAACACCCCGCTTGCAGTTTGCGCAGGAACTACAATACTGACAGTCATCAAACGGAGGGCAACAGCAATGGAAGAACAAAAGAGTTCAGGCGGCAGTTTCTGGCAATCCATGCCGGGCATCCTGACCGGATTGGCAACCACGCTGGCGGCAGTGGGCGGCCTGGTCGCCGCGCTGCACAGCGCCGGCGTGATTGGCAACAAAACCGAGTCCGAACAGGCACAAGTCGAGTCAGCCGACACTCAACCTGCCGATCCGGACTATGCCGCATCGATGGCAGATACCGAGCAGCCGACAGAAAGTTTACCGGCGGACGCCGCCACCGACGTTGCCGAAAACGCCGCACCCGATAGCCTGAACTCGGGTGAACCGGTAGCGGATGACGCGTCTTATGCCGAGCAACCGAGTGACAACTCGGCGGAAGCGCCAGTGGAAGACACGGCGATGACATCGCCATAGCGCGGCCTGGACATTGTCCAACAGGCGCTGACTGAAAATGGATAAAAAAAAGCCCGCTGCTGCGGGCTTTTTGCTTCAGTTGTTGGGTACTTGATCCGGGCCGTTGATATGCAGGCCGAGCTCACGGATCAAACCATCTGCCACCGAATAGATCAGCGCATGAATGGTCAGCTCCTGGCCACGTGCCCACGCTTTCTGAACAATACGGGTCTGGGCGACATTGATCACCTGTGCCCGCACATTCAGCTCGCACAAACGGTTCAGCACGGCTTCGCGATCTGGATTCAGTGCCAGTTCTTTTTCATGCTGGCGGCACACGTGCCGGACGTTTTCCAGCCAGTGATCAACCAGCCCGGGGGCGTTGCCGTCGTAAGCGGCGATGACGCCGCCGCAGCCATAATGGCCGGTGACGATCACGTGTTTGACTTGCAACACTTCCACCGCATACTGCAACACCGCAAGACAGTTGAAGTCAGTCAGGCTAACCACATTGGCGACATTGCGGTGGACGAACACTTCGCCCGGTGCAAGGCCCATGATCTGGTTGGCCGGCACCCGCGAGTCGGAGCAGCCAATCCACAGGTATTCCGGCCGCTGTTGTTTGGTCAGCCGTTGAAAGTATTCCGGGTCATCCCGGGTCATGCGTTCGGCCCAGCGCTGGTTGTTTTCCAGCAACTGGCGCATGGCATCGGTTTCGGCCATTGTCTGGGTTCCGCCTGTTGTATGTGGTGATTCGAAGGCTGGACAAAGCAGCAGGGAGGATTCTACATGACGGATACGTCCGCACTGCCCCGAGCAGCCCTGACCGGTGCTTATGCCGTCATTTTCATATCCCGGCGGCGCGCCGGCGAGCAAGATGGCCAGCATTCAGAAAGCTATGGCGCCACCGCTGACCGCATGGTCGAGCTGGCGGCGCAGCAACCGGGCTATATCGGCGTCCGCAGCGTGCGTGACAGCGAGGGTCTCGGTATCACCGTTTCCTACTGGCAGAGTTTGTCGGCCATCGCCGCCTGGCGTGCACACGCGGAGCATACGCTGGCACGCGAGCACGGTCGCGAACGCTGGTATGACGATTATGAACTGCAGATCAGCCGAATCGAACGCGCTTACGATTGGCAACGCGAGGACTGAACAAACTGTGACCACCACGATTGCCACTGAGGTGAGGCGCTGTGCCGTCATCGGTCAGCCGATTGGCCATTCCAAGAGTCCGCCGATTCATCTGGCCTTTGCTGCGCAGTTTGGCTTGCCGCTGCAATACGACCGCATCGAGGCGGCGCCAGCCGACTTTGCGCGCACGGTGCAACAGTTCTTTGCCGGCGGCGGCCGTGGCCTCAGCGTGACCTTGCCGCACAAACAGGCGGCACTGGCGCTGGCATCGCGGGTCAGCAGCCGGGCAGAACTCGCTGGCGCGGCCAATACGCTGGGCGTGGATGCCGACGGCACCCTCTGGGCCGACAATACCGATGGCATCGGCCTGGTGCGGGATCTGAACCGGCTCGGCCTGACCGTGTCCGGCCAGCGCGTGCTGCTGCTCGGTGCCGGTGGTGCTGCGGCCGGTGTGGTGCCGCCGTTGCTTGCCGAACAGCCGGCCGTGCTGGCCATCGCCAATCGCACCGTGGCAAACGCGCAGGCGATCGCGGCCCGGCATTCGGCCGGTGCCGTGCAGATCGCCAGCCACGCCGATGCGCCGTACGATCTGGTGATCAGCACAGTCAGCGATGGCGTGGCCGAACTGTTGGCACCACTGCCGCTGCGCGAAGGCGGCAGCGGCTATGATCTCAACTATGGCGAGCGCGCCACGGCCGGTCGTGCTGCCATGCGTGAACGGGGTCTCAGTCAGTGCCATGAAGGTCGCGGCATGCTGATCGAACAGGCGGCGGCCGCGTTTGCACTGTGGCATGGCCTGAACCCGGATACCGCACCCTTGCACCGGGATGGCTTTTGAGCCGTCCTTCCACGGCAGGACCAACGCAACACGGATTGACCGTACATGATCAAACGGATGCTGATTCTCATCGCGGGCGCCAGCCTGATGGTCACGTCATTGGCTGCCTCGCCGGAACTGGCCATCGCTGGTGACTGGCGGATCAGCCGTGAACTGGTGGCCGGCAACACTGCCGCCCTGACTCCGGATGAAATCGAGTCACTGCTCGGTGCCGAGGCCCACTACACCCGCAACAGCGCCGAATTTGCCGGGGTGCGCTGTGAGCGACCGGTGTTCGACAGTTATCATGAAACCTCCGCCAACCTGAATCAGCTGTTTGAACTGCGCTTTGAAGATCTGGGCCTGAGCGGGCCTGATGTGCTGGCCATCGACATCAACTGCATGGAACCCGATGTCGAATTTCTGGCTGGCAATACCGTGCTGGTTGCCGGGCCGAACCGGCTTGTCACCGTGGTCGAAGGCGTCTGGTTTGAATTGACCCGGAAATAACCCCGGCCAACGCCATCGCTGTGCATTCCGGCGCGCAACGCAAAGCCGGATGCCCTGTGCGACAATAGCGCCATCTTCCGATGGATGCCGCTGTTGCCATGAACACTGTTCCTACCCCTCTCGCCGACCTTCACCAGACTCTGCCCCGTTTCACCGATGTCGTACCGGAACAGGTTGTGCCGGAACTCGAAAAACGGCTCAACGCCAACCGCGACCGGCTGAAGACCTTGCTGGCAGCAACCAGCGACTACCGCTGGGACAATCTGGTGACACCCCTGGAAGCAGCCGAAAACGATCTGCACAAATGGTGGTCGCGGATCAGTCATCTGCATTCGGTGTGCGATTCGCCGGCGCTGCGCGAGGCTTACAACAACTCGCTGCCGCTGCTGACCGACTACAGTACCGAACTCGAGCAGAACGAAGATCTGTACAAGGCGTATCTGGTCATCCGCGATCACGACACCAGCTTGAATGCCGCCCAGCGTCATATCGTCAATGAAGCCATTCGTGATTTCGAATTGTCCGGCATTGCCTTGCCGCCGGAGAAGAAAGCCCACTACGCCGAGCTGCAACAACAGCTTTCCGATCTCGGCGCCAAATTCGAACAGCAATTGCTTGACGCCACCATGGCCTGGACCCGCCAGTTCAACGACGCCGATGCGTTGCAAGGCTTGCCGGAAAGCGCGCTCGCCAATGCCCGCGAAACCGCCAAGGCCCGCGGCATGGAAGGCTATCTGGTGACGCTGGAAGGGCCGAGTTATTTGGCGGTGATGACGTATGCCGATGACCGTGCGCTGCGCGAGGAAATGTACACCGCCTATGCGACGCGCGCTTCCGATCAAGGTCCGCAAGCCGGCCAGTTCGACAACAGCGACGTGATCGACAAAACCCTCGCGGCCCGGCACGAATTGGCGCAGCTGCTCGGCTTTACCGATTATGCGGCGCTGTCGATGGCCGGCAAGATGGCGGAAAGCGCCGAGCAGGTCGATCACTTCCTGCTTGATCTCGCCAAACGCGCCCGCAAACAGGCCGAAGCCGATCTGGCCGAGCTGGCCGCCTATGCCAAAACGGAACACGGCTGCCAGGATCTGCAAGTCTGGGACATTGCCTACTACAGCGAAAAATTGCGCCAGCACAAATACAACATCAGCGACGAAGAACTGCGGCCGTATTTTCCGGAAGACAAGGTGCTGGATGGCCTGTTCGATGTGGCACGCCAGCTGTTTGGCGTACGCTTTGCCGAAGCAAAAGACTTTGATCGCTGGCATCCGTCGGTGCGTTTTTTTGATGTCCAGACCGACAACGGCGACACCATCGCGCACTTCTATATCGATCTGCACGCCCGCCAGCACAAGCGCGGTGGTGCCTGGATGGATGACGCCCAAGGTCGATTCAGGATCGGTGGGGGCGTGCAGAAACCGATCGCCTTCCTGACCTGCAATTTCGCCGGCCCGGCCGAAGGCAAACCGGCGCTGTTGACTCATGATGATGTCGTGACCACTTTCCATGAATTCGGTCATGGCCTGCATCACATGCTGTCGGAGGTGGATTACCTGTCGGCCAGCGGCATTCACGGCGTCGAGTGGGACGCGGTCGAGCTGCCGTCGCAATTCATGGAGAATTTCTGCTGGGAAAAGGCGGCGCTGAAAAAACTGTCCGCGCACTGGCAGACCGGCGAGCCGTTGCCGGACGCCCTGATCGACCGTTTGCTGGCCGCCAAGCATTTCCAGAGTGCCATGCAGATGGTTCGCCAGATCGAATTTTCGCTGTTTGATCTGCGCTTGCACGCTCAGTATCGACTTGGCAAGACGGACGTGATGCAGGTGCTGAACACGGTTCGCGATCAGGTCTCGGTGGTGAAGGCGCCAGCGTTCAACCGCTTTCCGCACAGCTTCAGTCATATTTTTGCCGGTGGTTATGCCGCTGGCTATTACAGCTACAAGTGGGCCGAAGTGTTGTCGGCCGATGCCTTCGCCCAATTCGAAGAACAGGGTGTATTCGAACGCAGCAGCGGTGAGCGCTTCCGCCGCGAAGTGCTGGCGGTTGGTGGAACCCGGCCGGCGCTGGAAAGCTTCAAGGCCTTTCGTGGCCGCGAGCCGCAGATCGATGCGCTGCTGCGGCACAACGGCATCGCGGCCTGATGGCTTGACTGTGGGGGAGCGGCCAAAGCCGCTGCCGGAGCATCGTTTCATTTGGAATGTGTGAAATGACCGTACGCGTGCTGTTTACCCATCACTGGCAAACCCAGCCGTGGAAAAACGGCGGTGGCATCACCCATGAAATTGTTCGCAGTGACGATGCCGATGGCACCCGCTGGCGCTTGTCGATTGCCGAAGTCGCTGCTGACGGTCCGTTCTCGCGCTTTGACGGCATTGACCGGGTGATCCTGATGCTGGACGGCAACGGCTTTCATTTGCACGGCGTTGGCGCTAACCCGCAACGGATCGAGCAGACGCTGCAGCCATTTGCCTTTGCCGGTGAAACCGCGATCAACTGCACGCTGGTCAACGGTCCGGTGCGCGATTTCAATCTGATGACCCGGCGCGGTGCCGTGCAGGCAAGTTTCGATGTCCTGCAGCTCACGGGCACCCGTCAGCAGCTGCAACTGCAGCCTGATACGTTTGTGTATGTCGCCAGCGGTTCGGTATTTGCCGAATTGAATGAGCACGGCTTTTGTCTCGACGCCAGCCAGACCCTGCATGCGCAGGGCGAAGCTGGCTTTATGCAGGTGTCGGCGCGTGGTGAGCATGCCTGTGTGCTGCTGATTCGCCTGCGCTGAATCGCTCTTTTCACTGCGTTGATCTCATTCATTGAGGCTGTGCAATGCCCGATCTGATTCTTGCGCTCGACAATGGCACCCAGAGCCTGCGCGCGCTGTTGTTCGATGTGCATGGCACCCTGCACGGCAAAGCCTCGGTGTCGCTGTCCTACCAGCATCCGCAAACGGATCGCTGCGAAGCCGATCCGGCCATGTTCTGGCAGGCCGTCTGCACCGCCTGCCAGCGTTTGTGGGCGACCAATCCGGATTGGCAAAACCGCGTCGCGGCAGTCACCCTGACCACCCAGCGCAGCACCGTCATCGCCCTTGATGCGGCCGATGAACCGGTGCATCCCGCCATCGTCTGGATGGATCAACGACGTTTGCGCGCGGCGCAGGTCCCGTCGCTGCCGTGGCATTGGCGCGTCGCGTTTGCACTGGCCGGGGTCAGCGACACCATCGCCGGCTTTCAGGCCGACTGCGAAGCCGCGTGGTTAAAGGTGGAAGCGCCGCAGGCTTATGCCCGTATTCGTCGTTATGGGCTGCTGTCGTCGTGGCTGACGCTGAAGCTGACCGGGCAATGGCGCGATGCGGTGGGTGGTCAGGTTGGCTATCTGCCATTTGATTTTCAGAAACAGCGCTGGGCGCCGCGCTGGAGCTGGCAATGGCTGGCCTGCCCGATTGCGCCGGACTGGCTGCCCGAGTTGCTGCCGGCCGGCGCCGAACTCGGCCGGATCAGCCCGGAGGCAGCCACGGCAACCGGATTGCCGGTCGGTTTGCCGGTGATCGCGGCGGCAGCCGACAAGGCTTGCGAAGTGCTCGGGTCGGGCTGCCTCGACCCGGACATGGCCTGCCTGTCGTATGGCACCACGGCCACCGTCAACCTGTCGGCCAACCGCCATATCGCGCCACAACGGCTGTTGCCGGCCTACCCGGCTGCCGCGCCCGGCTATTGGAATGCCGAGTTCCAGATCTACCGCGGCTACTGGCTGGTGAACTGGTTCAAGGAGCAGTTTGGCCACCCCGAACAAGCCCGCGCCGAGCGTGAAGGCGGCATTCCCGAGCAGTTTTTTGACGAGCTGGTCAACGCCGTACCGGCCGGCTCCGAGGGCCTGATCCTGCAGCCGTACTGGAGCCCCGGTGTGCGCGAGCCGGGCCCGGAGGCGCGCGGCGCCGTCATCGGCTGGGCCGATCATCACACCCGCGCCCATCTGTATCGCGCCATTCTCGAGGGCATTGCCTACGGCCTGCGCCAGGGCCTGGAATCACTGGAAAAGCGCAGTGGCCATGCGGTCGATTTGCTGCGGGTGTCCGGTGGCGGCTCGCAGTCGGATGGCGCCATGCAGCTGACCGCCGATATCTTCCAGCGGCCGGCCGAACGGATGGCGGTGTACGAAACCTCCGGCCTTGGCGCTGCGATCAACGCGGCAGTCGCGCTCGGCTGGCACAGCAACCACCGGGCCGCACTCGAGGCCATGACCCGGGTCGAGCGGGTGTTTTTGCCCAATCCGGTGACTGCCCAGCGTTACGAACGGTTGTACCGGCGCGTCTACACCCCGCTCTATCGCCAACTCAAACCCCTGTACGGCGCCCTGCAAGACCTCAATCGCGACCACTGACCCCCCGCCAGCCAGCAACTCAGCACCTATACTCGCTGAACGGCCAGCTTTTCCCACCGGCCGGTTTTGCCTGCAGAGGGCCGTCGCATGGCTGCGTTGCTGACCCGTGTGTTCCAACCCGGAGAGCGCATTTTCCGTGAAGGTGATGCCGCCGATTGCGCGTATGTCGTCAGCGCCGGTCGGGTAGAAATTCGCACCCACAGTGGTGGCGAGGATCGCTGCGTGGCGGTGATCGGGCCCGGCGAACTGCTCGGCGAAATGGCCATGCTCGACAACGCGCCACGGTCTGCCAGCGCGGTCGCCAGTGCTCCGACCGAGCTCACCATCATCACCCGTGATCAACTGGTCACCCGTCTTGCCTCTGCCGACCCGGTACTGCATCTGTTGTTGAAGGTGCTGCTGAATCGCCTGCGTGGCCAATTGCACGACGAGCCGGTCGACAACGCCCATCCGGCCTCGGTGGTGCAAGACGCGGTGCTTGCCCGCATCCAGCTTGAAAACGAATTGAAAGAAGGCCTCGGTGCCGGCGAAATGCGCATGCATTTGCAACCGATCGCCGAAGTAGGCGAACGCCGCATACAGGGCTTTGAAGCGCTGGTGCGCTGGCAGCACCCGGAGCGCGGCATGGTCCGTCCGGATCTGTTTATCAAGGTTGCCGAAGAGTCCGGTTTGATCGTGCCGCTTGGCCGCTGGATTCTGCGCGAGGCCTGTCTGGCCGCTCTGAAGCTCGACCGCGAACCGAACAAGGCCGAGGTGCAGGGCCGCTCGGCCTTCATCAGTGTCAATGTGTCACCCGGTCAGTTTCGCGATCCGGAATTCGTGCCGGTGCTGGCCGCGATCTTGCGCGAGACCGGCCTCGACCCCCATCGATTGAAACTGGAAATCACCGAGAGCGTGCTGACCGACGCCGACGCCGCCAGACAATGGATCGATGACTGCAAGGCACTCGGTGTTCGCATTGCGCTCGATGACTTTGGCACCGGCTATTCGTCGCTGAGCTATTTGCACGAGTTCCGCATCGACACCCTGAAGATCGATCAGAGTTTTGTTCGCCGGATGCTGCAGGATGCGCGCAGCGAACAAATTGTTGCCACCATCATCCGGCTTGGCAAAGTACTCGGAATGGATGTGATAACCGAAGGCGTGGAAACCGAGGATCATTTGCATCGGTTGGCGAGCCTGGGCTGCGATTACGCGCAAGGCTACCTGATCGCGCGGCCAACGGCGGTGGAGGCGTTTTTCTGAAATGCAGATCCAAGCGTCAGCGATCATGCTGGTGTGGCTAATGTGGCCTACAGCACCACTGGCTGTTGAAACGGTGCTGGTTGCCGACATGGAGCCCTGGCTGGTAAAAACCGAAAATCCGGTTGGACCGGGCTTTTTGATCGAAATGAACACAAAGCTGTTTCCCGGTGAAGCCATAGAACAAAAATATCTGCCAGTACGGCGAGCCTTGAGTGAAGCGGAAGCCGGTGGTCTTGATTGGCTCTATGTGGGTTGCCACCACCCTTTGCCGCAACACGAGTCTCTCATCACGTATTGGCATTCTGCACAGGGTCTGCTGGTCCCTGCCACCAGTACGGTGCGAGGGCTCAGTGACCTCAAAAGTAAGACTGTAGCGGTTTGGACCGCCCGGCGCGGCAACCTGCCGGCATTGGAGCAAGACGCCGAGATCAACAAAATCGAGGTCAACAGCGTAGAAAGTGGCATCCATATGGTGCAGACGCGCCGGGTCGATGCTTTGCTAATCATCAAATTGGTTGCGGAATGGCATGTGGGGAGGATGGCAATAGACCCTGCGCTGTTTCGTTATGTTTCGGTCGAAAACTTCAGCGCCTGCTTGTTCGCTCGCAAAGCTTTGTCGAGCGAACGGAAAGCGACCGTGCGCGCCCGCATGGCGGAGCTGGTCACCAATGGCACGGTTGAGGCGTTGTTGCAACGCTATCGCTTGACGAATATTTCTCACGAACCTCCATGATCAGCACTGCGCTGCAGCGCAAACCGTGTTGACTTGCGGCAACTAGAATCAGCAAGGGAGTGTTTTAACAGTGATCGTCAAAACTCTGACCGGTCGATTTGTATTGGCTTTGCTGTTTAGCAGCCTGCCATTAATTGGTTGCCGGGCTGCTGAAACAGTAGCCATCCTCGATTTCGAGCCATGGGTGGTCGAAGGTGACAAGTCGGCCGGGCCGGGCATGCTGATAGAGTTGTCTACCTTGACATTTCCCGGCGAACCGATCGAGCCGAACCGCGTGCCACCACGGCGCATGCTCGTAGAGGCCACTGCCGGGCAATTCAGCTGGATCTTTCAGGCTTGTCATGTGCCACTACCGCAACATGAAGTGGTGCGTCGGCTGCTGACGTTTGAACAAGGTATTTTGGTGACGGTCGATAGCACCGTTGCCAGCCTCACGGATCTGCCAGGAAAGAAAATTGCCGTGTGGACGGCTCGATTCGGTGTGCTTCCGCAACTTGAACAGGACAACCGCATCGGCAAAGTTGAAATCAACGACCTGACCAGTGGCACACTGATGTTGCAGGAAAAACGGGTCGAGGCTTTGCTCATCACCAATTTGGCCATCGGTTGGCATCTGGCACGGTCGGATATCGATCCGAATCAATTCCGCTTTATCCCTATCCACACAATTGAAGGCTGCCTGTTTGCCAACAAGCAGGTGGTTCAGGCCCGGCGAGAAGAAGTTGGCAAGCGGATTGACGCATACATCGCCGACGGGCGCATCGACGACCTGACCAAGCGCTATCAGGGAGTCAAGTTGGCCCGTTGAGCATCATGAATGCCTCCGTTGAGATCCCTTAATGTGAACCACGTCTCGTTCTGCCCTTTTTTGCGGCATATTCCGCCGCTGGCTGTGAAGGTTTTCACGGCAATGACAGCGCTGGTCGGCCTACGCTGACGCCCATACCGACAGAAACTGACGCAACCGGTCAGTTCGGTGAGGAGTCAGCCGTGAACCGTATCCTAGTTGCCCTGTTGTTGACGGCAACGCCGCTGCTGGCCAGCGCCCAGAGCCAGTGCGACAACGCCGAACAGCGCGACCCGAAATCGCTGGTGCAAGCGTTTTTGAGCCAAGACAGCGCTGGCGAACCGCGCAGCGCCTGGGTGAAGTGGGATAACCGCGAGCCGGGTTACCGCGGCAGCGAATACACCTACCCGATTGATGCCACCAAGCTTGAGCAGGACAGCCTGATGGTGGTCCGCGACTTCAGCATCAAAGATGTTCAAGTCAAAGGCAATCAGGCCACAGCCGCAGTCGAGTGGTTTGCCCTGGCCGATGTCTGGCGCCCGAAAGGCCGCGAAGACGATGTCTATGGCCGGCGGGTCACCGAAATCGGCGAGCCGTTGCAGCAGAGCTACAAGTTGCGCAAGGAGAACGGTTGCTGGTTGCTGATCGACCCGCCCAAGCCGGCGGTCAAGGTCGCTACCGTGCTGGGCCATCTGGAAGCCGTACTCAGCGCCAACCGCAGCCAGCCGGCCGAGCAGGTTGATGCTGATATGCGCAAGCAGAACTACATGCTGGAGCGTGAAGTACCGATGTTGAAAAACCTGATGCGCAAATACGCCGGTCGCTGAACCAACGCATTTTCGCCAGCCGATTCACCAAACACAAAGGGCGCCATCGGCGCCCTTTGTGTTTTCGTTTCAGCCAATCAGAAGCCGATTTTCAGACCGGCATAGATGCGCTCAAGGTCCTCTTCGGCCAGCGTCTCGCCATCGATTTCCAGCGAGTTTTCCGAATAGACATCGTAACCGGCGACCAGCCAGCCGAATTGGATGCCCACACCATAAACATAGGTCGTGACGTCGTTGTCGAACGAAGCACTGAATTCATCGATGCTGTCGCTGAACGAGAAGTCAGTGTTGTTGACGATACGGGCAGCGCCGAAACGGCCGAACAGCGAGAACGAATCAGACAGCGGCAATCGGCCGATCACCGAGACATCCGCCACTTCGGAATTGACGGTAATGCGCTCGCTGAAAATGCCGTCGCTATAGCCGGCTTCACTGTCGCCGCCGTCCATGTAGCCCGCTTCGATGGCGAACGCCGGGCTGAATGCATAGCCGAGCAACACGCGGTAACCGGTCGGTTCGACGTCACAGTCGCCCGAACCTTCGCAAAAATCGTCTTCACTGTAGCTGCGGATCTGTTGCGCTTCGGCGCCGATATAAAAGCCTTCCGCCAGCACCGGGCCAGCGGCCAGCAGCGCAAGCGCGGCCAAGCAACTCATGTGGGGTTTCATCCGGATTCTCCTTGTGATCCATGCCGCTGTCGGCGGTGCGTCATTATATGAAATGTGCAGCCAGCATTCCGCGTCGGGAATGAAGTCCGGTCACCCTTCGTCAGTTCTGTGCGTGATCGCTGCCGGTTGGTGGCAGCCGTTCAGGATCCAGCCAGAGCTCTTTCTGGTTTATCGGGGTTTGTTGTGGCAACAGAGGATTGCGCAACTTCAGCAGCAGCCGTTTGTGCTTCTGCAGCAACGACAGTGCTTCTTGCATGCCGGGGTGGCGCCGGAACAGCGCTTCGAAACTGCCGTCGGCGATGGCGGTTGTCAAACCGGCTTCCAGCCTCGTTGCGAGACTGTTGTTGTCATGGGCGACAAAGAAATAGACGGCGCTCGGATAATGCAGCAGCAGGGTGCTTTCCACGACCAAACCCGCGTCGGGGTGGCCGCGCAGTTCGCCGCCAACTTCGGCAACACTGCGAGGGAAATAATCGAACCGGCCGAGTGCCAGCATGGTGAACAGGTTGGGATAGCTGGAGCTGGTTTCGACTGGCAGGCCGTTGTTGCGCAGGATGATCGTGTCAGGCCAGTCATGGCCCTGGCCGGCCTGCAGCCGGGCCAGATCGGACAGTGACCGAACCGATGAAAAGCGCGTTTCGTCACCTTGCCGAATCAGCAGCACCCGATAACCAAACAGACCTTTGTCGAGCGGTATCCGGATAGGGCGCAGCGCCAGCTCCCGTTCCATCGAGGTGACCGCCCAGACCACATCCAAGCGCCGCGCACCCATCAGTGATTCCAGCGCACGGCCCTGCGGCATCAGTGAATCCGACATCTGCAGCTGGAACGTCCCGTGACTGGCAACCGTCTTATCCAGCACCAGCTTCAACAAGCTCAGGAAGTAGTCGCCCCGTGGGTCCGGGTTGGCCTCCTGAAGCGGATAGCGGATCACGGCATCGGCAGCGACACCAGGACCTGCAGGCAGCAGAAGAAAGCAGAACGGCACCAGCCAACGCATCATGCAGCGACTTAGGGGGCGAAAATGTTTGCCAAGTATAGGCAGCCAATGCCAACCAGTCCTTGCCGGCCCTGAGTGGCGTGCCCAAATTAGTGGGCTTTTCGCCAATCGCGACCGTTGGCTGGCTTCAACTGGAACCGCAGTATGTCTAGCAGCGGCTGAAAAAATCTGATGCGCAAGTACGCCGGTCGTTGAGACGAAGCGGCCATTTCAACCAAACCAAACGGGCGCCAAGGCGCCCGTTTGGTTTTATGAAGTTGAAGCTCAAAAGCCGATTTTTACACCGGCATAAATCCGCTTGATGTCATCTTCCACCAAGGTCGTGCCGTTGTATTCCACTTCATTGTCGGTATAAACGTCATAGCCGACCACCAGCCAGCCAAACGCCAGCCCGACCCCGTACTCATAGGTGGTGACGTCGCGGTCGAACGAGTCACTGATGTCGCCAAACGCGTCCGATGAATCGAGGTCGATGTTGTTGGTGATCCAGGCGGCGCCGAGCCGGCCGAACAGGGAAAACCGGTCGGTCAACGGCAGTGTGCCAAGCAGTGACAGATCGACGATTTCGGAATTGACCGACAGTCGTTGCGACGACGAAGCATCGCTGTAGCTGCTTTCGTTGTCGCCTGCGTCCATATAGCCCAGTTCAAGCGCCAACATTTCCGAGAAGTGATAGCCCAGATCGACGCGATAGCCAGTGGGGTCGATATCACAGTCGCCGTTATCAAAACAGAAATCGCCCTCGCTGTAGCTGCGCGTCTGCTGCACCTCGGCGCCAACATAAAAGCCCTCGGCCAGTACCCCGCCGCTGGCTGCCATCAACGCTACCGCCAGTAAGCCTTGCTCAAAAAGCTTCGTCATCCTTGTCCCCTGTCAGAACCTGCTGTCCGTTTGGTCGGTGCCCACCAAAACCAGCGCTGTAGCAAACCGCGTCAAGCGGACTGCCAATCGATTCAGGCCAGTGGGTACCCGTGTTCGGGAAGCATGCAAGAAGCGTTGGCCGCAGTTCGGTGCGGTAACCGGCAATAGCAGGAATGGCCGGCTGGCCTGTCCGCCCTGACGTGCTGGTCGCGAGCCGCAACAACACTGGCCAGAGCGCACGGCGACGGCGGTTGCAAGCCGGTGGCCCGCAGCGCGATGGCGTCACCATGCAGCATGTCCTTGCCGCACCGCAGCGACGCGCCTAGAATTGCGCACTTTTTCGCCAGCCCTGCCGAATGCTGCAGGGTCCAACTGGAACTGCAGTATGTCTAGCCCCAGCAAGTCCCCGGCCACCCCGACCGGCCAGAAAACCGGCAAGGTCGGCTTCGTCAGCCTTGGCTGCCCGAAAGCTCTGGTCGATTCCGAGCGCATCCTGACCCAGCTGAAAACCGAAGGGTACGAGATTGTGCCGACCTACACCGACGCCGATGTCGTGGTGGTCAACACCTGCGGCTTCATCGATGCGGCCGAGCAGGAGTCGCTTGATGCGATTGGCGAGGCGCTGAAAGAAAACGGCAAGGTGATCGTCACTGGCTGCCTCGGCGCCAAAGCCGAAAAAATTCTCGACGTGCACCCGAAGGTGCTGTCGGTGTCCGGCCCGCAGGCCTACGAAGCGGTGATGGGCGCGGTGCACGACGTGGTGCCGCCAAAACACGATCCGTTCATTGACCTGGTGCCGCCGCAAGGCATCAAGCTGACGCCCAAGCATTACGCCTACCTGAAAATTTCCGAGGGCTGCAACCACCGCTGCAGCTTCTGCATCATCCCGTCGATGCGCGGTGATCTGGTGTCACGGCCAATCGGCGACGTGATGACCGAAGCGGAAAACCTGGCCAAGGCCGGCGTGAAAGAACTGCTGGTGATCTCGCAAGACACCAGCGCCTACGGTCTCGACACCAAGTACCGCACCGGCTTCTGGAATGGCCGGCCGCTGAAAACCAAGATGAAAGATCTGTGCGAGGCGCTCGGCGAACTCGGCATCTGGGTGCGCTTGCACTACGTCTACCCGTATCCGCACGTCGATGAAATCATCCCGCTGATGGCGGCCGGCAAAATCCTGCCCTACCTCGACATTCCGTTCCAGCACGGCAGCCCGCGCGTGCTGAAGCTGATGAAGCGACCGGCCCATGCCGAAAACACTCTGGAACGCATCAAAGCCTGGCGCGCGATCTGCCCGGAGCTGGTGGTGCGCTCGACCTTCATCGTCGGCTTCCCCGGCGAAACCGAAGAAGATTTTCAAATCCTGCTCGACTGGCTGAAAGAAGCCCAGCTCGATCGGGTCGGCTGCTTCAAATATTCACCGGTCGAAGGCGCCACTGCCAACGAGCTGCCGGACCCGGTGCCGGAAGAAGTGAAAGAAGAGCGCTGGCAGCGCTTTATGGAAGTGGCCGCCGAAATCTCGCGCCAGAAACTCGAAGCCAAAATCGGTACAAGAATGACCGTGCTGGTCGATGAAGTCGACGACGAAGGCGCCATCGCCCGCTCCAAAGCCGACGCCCCGGAAATCGACGGCAAGGTGTATATCGACAGCACAAACCTGAAACCGGGCCAGCTGGTCGAAGTCATCATCGACGATGCCGACGACTACGATCTGTATGCCTCGGTTGCAAACTGATTGATGGCTTAAAACAAAACGGCGGGGATTCCCCGCCGTTTTGCTTTGTGTGATTTACCTGGCAGGTAGGAAGGGCCTCGACGCTACACGCCTCTACCGCTCCTACGGATGCTAGGCGGTACCGCACTGCGGCCCGCCGAACCAAAGTTCAAAAACCGCTATCTTTGTCTTAGCGATTGTTGGTCCTATAAGTTTGGTGAAGTGGGTGTTGTCATATGTACTCTGAGCCCGTAACCCGGAACAAGGGCAGCGGGTTCCGGGGATTATGTTTAAATCCTGGACTCGGATGCCGAATGCCCATGAGTCATAGCGTTGCAGCGCCTCAGACTACACTGCGTAAGTTCTGGCCTACACTTTCGGGCATACCGCTGTAGCGGTGCTTATTGAACTTGGCGTAATCACCCGGTCTGGAACAAAATCCTGCGATGAGGCGAGCTGATGTCTAACTCCATCGATCGGCATCTGGGAACACAAGCGGTGCGTCTGCGTCTCTTTGACTGGGCGCCTTCACCGTTCTGCATGAAGGTGCGGGCAATACTGAGCTACAAAGGTGTGCCGTATGAGCGGGTGCAGGTGCTTGGACCCTCGCTCATGGAGTTCCTGCGCCGAAGCAGTGTGCGAAAGGTGCCTGCCCTGGACATCAATGGCCTCATGGTCGTGGATTCCACTGACATCGCGCATGAACTCGAGCGCCTGTTTCCGGAGCCTGCAATCCTGCCCGCCGAACCACGCCTAAAAGGCTTGTCCCACGTGCTGGAAGATTGGTCGGACGAAGCCTTGTACTTTATCGGCCTTTACTTTCAGTGGATTGAGCCCCGAGGCAAGCCAATGGTGCGCAAGGCCTTCGGTGCCACACCGCTGGGCATCGCCGCCCGTATGTTCTATCAGCGCCGCATTGCGGCGCAACTGCGCGGTCAGGGTACGGGCCGCAAATCCCACGAGCAGATCACCGCTGATCTCCGGCGAGAGCTCAGTGCGCTCACGGCCATGCTCGCCGACCAGCCTTTCCTGCTTGGGCAAAGGCCGTACCTCTGTGACTTCGCAGTCAACGCCCAATTGGTTTATTTGTCACGCCCGCCAGGTAGCGCCGAACTCTTGCGCGAATTTGCTGAGCTCGGTGCGTACATGGAGCGCATGAAGGCGCTACGCCCAGTCCAAGCCGGAACGACTGGTATGGCATAACCGTACGAACGGTTTTTAAATGGGTGATCGAGAACGCAAAGGACCGCAGTCCTAGAACTTGTCTCAGGAGGCGCATCGTGCGCATGGCAATCTGTCTGACCGTGTTTGTATCTGCTGCTTGCGCGTACGCGCAGGAGACCAACCCCGTGCTTGGTACCTGGACGTGGAATCCTGTCCAGGGCGTCTGCCCTGAAGTGCATGCCTATGCTTCTGACGGTACCGCAACGGTCCGCAGTGGCGATGAGGTGCTTGAGAAGACCTATGCCGTCGCTCCCGCCGATCACGGCATGTACATGATTACCAGCAAGGTGATTTCAACCAACGGTGGACGCGATTGCTTGGGCGCAACGACTGAAGTGGGCACAACCTCGACCGTCTACATTCAGCCCACCAATAGCGGAAGCTACTTCACGTGCGCGAGTCAGGATGGGATGTCGTGTTATGGCACGGCCCGGCGACAGCATCCGGCAAAGTGATGTGTAGCGATTTACTCGAATAATCAAAGCGGTGACTACCGGAATGGCTGGCCTGCGTCCGAAACCGCTGTGCGGGGTCGGACCTGCTTGAACTGGGAGACAAAGTGGAACATCACCTGATCCTTCCAATGGCAGCTCATGTAGCGCTCGCCTCTTTCCTCTACGTTCTCCTCACCGTTGCCCGCGCGCCAAAAATCTGGGGCATTGGCCAGCGCTCGGATGGTTCCAACCCATGGGCAGCCATTGAGCCACGCATCAGCGCCAATTTGTCCAATCAGTTTGAATGGCCCCTGCTCTTTTATGCCGCATGCATTCTGCTCATCCAGAGTCAAACCGAGAGTACTATTGCGACCCTGCTCGCCTGGACCTTTGTCCTTGGTCGCTTGGCTCACAGTGGCGTCCAAATTCTCACCGCAAATGTCCGGCTGCGTGGTTTGGTGTTCACGATTAACTTTCTCGCCACACTCGGGTTGTGGGCGATCGTTCTTCAGCAATCGTAGCCCGGAACACGCGCAGCGGGTTCCGGGGATCTTGTTTTATCCTCGACTTGGCTGGCAAAAAACCGGCAGAGTCATTGCGGCGACAAAACCTAAGTATGTCGAGTCTATTCGTTGAATCGATCCCACTTGGCGTGAGGGTGTGAGCGTGACCCATCTACGACTGCTTCATTTGCAAGCAACGACAAGGCATCCGCTTCGCCAAATCACCGATGATGTTCGTGGCTCGGTCAGCCGGTTATGCGGCGGGCTGGACGATCTGCAACGGCTTGGCAACAAAGCGCTGGTGGTCCGGGCCGAGATCTACCCCGAGAACGTATTGCTGCTCGAATCGGCGCTTGCCGCCATCGGCGTCAACGCTGATCGAAACAGCACCCTGTTTCAGGAAGGTTTGCAGTGTGGACTCGAGTATCCGCTAACCATTCAAATCACCAGCTTCGCCGACGACACGGATGAGCAAGTATTGATCCCTCAGGTGCCGGGCTGATTGCGCGCGCTATTTTGCTTCAGAAAAAAACCAAGGAAAAAAACCGGGACAGATTCAATTGCGGTAAGGCAGGTGGGTCGGACCATCCACTCGGACGGTCCGCAATTCCCACTTCTCCCCCATCAAGGGGAAGCTGGCTTCAACAAAGCACAATCAATTCAACAGTCCAAACACCCCGAGCGAATACATCCTTTTTTCCTTGCCGGCGCTGAACCGGCTCGGACTGCTGCTGCTGCCGATGCGCAGGTCGGCGTCGTAGAGCCGGAAATCGCCGGTGCCCTTGTCGTGGCCGACGCAAACTTCAGCGGGAAACCAGAAGCCGGCGTAGTCGCCTTTTTCCACGCCAACGGCGACCGGGAACATCAACCGTTGCTGGCCGGCCTGCTTGATATCTTGCACCGGTCCTTCCCAGACCACGATCACTTCGTCATCAATTTTGCGCAGCACGCGCACGGCCATTTTGCAGGTCTTGTTCGGGGCGACATTGGCGAACACGTTGGCACCGGTCAATTGGCCGTTGCGCGGCAGCGGGTGGCCAAAATCGACCACCAGCAACGGGCCCTTGTCGGTTTGCTTGCGGGCGATCAGATCGCCGCCGATGTAGTCGTGCAGGTTGGCGTCGACCAGAAACTGTTTCAGCCGGTCAATGTGCTGGATCAGAAATGTGCGGGTTTGCTGGCGCAGCGTGGATGACTCTTCCACCCGCGATTGTTTTTCCTGGCCCATGACACCAAGCACATTCTTGGTGGTGTCGAGATCCTGGCTGAGCGCGGCTTCGCGCGCCTTCAGTGCGCTGATTTCCTGATTGGCCTGCGCGAGTGAGGTTTCCAGCCGTTTGTTGGTATCGGTGAGCTGCTTCATCTGGGCGTTGGTCTGGCAGCCGGTCAGCAGACTGACGCTCACCAACGCACTGAGGCTGAGCAAAATGGAAGGCAGAAACGGACGCACGGTTGGGCTCTCCTGAAAGGCAGCGCGCTACGGCTGGCGCGCCGGGCTATCAGCAGTGTAGCCGTGATTGGCCAGCGGTCGGTGTGAAGGGCTCAGAACCGATCGACTCAGAACAAGTCGGCGCGCTGCACCTGAAAGGGCAGGCTGATCAGTCGTTCGCCATCGGCAGTCAGGTCGAGGTAGTAGCCGCCGTCCGGGTAGCCATCGACCTGCCGATCAATCTGGAAGCGCATTTCGCCGGCGCTGTTGCGCACCACCAGCGATTTCTCGGCCAGCTTGAGCTGGTGCGAACCGTCATAGAGCTCGGCTTTGACCACGGTGGTGCCGGCGGCAAAGCTCTGATAGGTGAACGCGGCGTGCAGGCTGGTGCCGATGACCAGAATGGTCGGCTGTTCGCTGGGCAGGCTGTTGATGGGGTTGCCGGAGGCGCGCAGCGACAGCACTTCGGGTTTGGCGAGATCGGCAGCGGCCTGACTGGCGCCGGGCGCTCCGGTGACGGGTGTCGTTGTCGCCGGCGCGGTGACAACCGGCTCTTCGTCGCTGGTGCCGGCGGCCGGTTTGCGGGTGTTGGCCAGCACGGTCGCCTTGCCGACTTTCAGGATCTCATCGCTGTCAGGGTAGCGTTGCACCGCGGCGGCATACAGGGCGCTGGCATCGCCGACTTGGCCGCGTTTCCACAGCCGCTCGATTTCATCGGCGAGTTTCACTTCGATTTCCGACAGGCCGCGCAGCGCCAGCGTGCTGACCGGGTCGATCTGTTGGGCTTGCTTGTACAGGTCGTAGGCGTTGTTGCCGGCTGGCTGGACTAGCGCGCCGGCCAGCTCCAGTTTCTTGGCCTTGTCGAGCAGCGGCTTGGCTTGTTCGGCCTGTCTGGCTTGGGCGAGCCGCTGCTTCAGCAACTGTACGTCGCGTGCCTTGGGCGCACGGACCACGGCCTCTTCGTACAGCTGGTTGGCGCGAGGGGTGTCGCCGCGCTTGCTGGCTTCGAGGCCCTGCTTGGCCAGCGCCGCGCCAACGGCGAGGCGGCCGTCGCGGGCGGCGGCGTTTTTCGGTTCGCGCTTGAGCACTTCCTGATAGAACGCATCGGCGTTGTCACCGGCCGGCTCGATCAGCTTGCCGGCCTGCAGTCGCTGCTTCGCTTCACCCAGCAAACGCTCGATTTCGGCGGCGCGTAACTCGGCTTCGGTCGGGACCGGGGCACTGCTTTTTTCAGCGGTTTCGGTGTCGGCCACAACGCCGGGCGCCGCTGCCGCGACAGCCGGTTCCGTCGCGTTATCGGACTGCGTGCTGGCCGGGCTGGTATCGCCAGCTGGCGCGGCTTCGGTGTTCACTGGCGGAGCGTCGACCGGGGTGGTGTCGGTGCTTGCCAATTCGCCTGGTTTGTCGAGGGGCTGGCCGTTGCTGCTGGCCGGTTCAGCTGCGCCCTCTGGCGGCGGCACGCTGGCATCCGTGTTGGCTGCCACCGGTTGTTTAACCGCGGCGGCAGCGTCGGGCACTGACGCGGTGCTGACCGGTGGCTGACGTTGCAGCCAGAGCCAGCCGACGGCGGCAATGCCGGCCAGAACCAGTATCAACAGCCATTTCAGACCGCCGCCCCGATCAGCGGCCGGTTTGGTCTCGGCTTTGCGCAAGCCGGGCCGGTCATCGGCGCGGGCATACATCGCCGGATTGGCGTCGCTGTTTGCCCGGGCCACTGGTGCCGGTCGGCTTATTGGTGTCGGTACCGATGACGGTGTAGGTGTTGGCGTGACGGTCGGATTGGCGCCGCTGATGACAGTGGCGCCTGCAACAGTCGGTTTGTTGCGGGTGCTGCGCACCAGCTCGCGCCAGGCTCGCTCGCGTTCGACCGTCAGGTTGGCGATTTCATGGTCCAGTGCATCGGCGAATTCGGCGCCGGACTGGAAGCGTTTATCCGGCGACTTGGCCAGTGCCTTGTCGATGATGGCCTGAAACGCACCGACCGCCCCGGGCAGCCGCGGGATCGGGTCGACCGCATGCTTGATGCCGACCGCGACCGCCGAGTCGGCGACAAAGGGCACCTCGCCGGTCAGCAGATAGAACAGCACGACCCCATGACTGTACAGGTCAGTACGGTGATCGAGCGGTTTGCCGAGCGCCTGTTCCGGGCTCATGTAGCTCGGAGTGCCGATGGCGGTGCCGGTCTGGGTCAGACCGCCTTCGACGCCAGACGGGCGGGCAATGCCGAAATCAGTCAGTACGGCGCGATTGCCGTCTTCGCTCAGCAGGATGTTTTCCGGCTTGATGTCGCGATGGACATAGCCTTTGCGGTGGGCAAAATCGAGCGCGGTCGCGACTTGTTTGACGGCGTTGAGCGACTGCTTCAGCGACAGTTCCAGCCGGCGGGCTTTCAGATCACTGCCGGCGACATATTCCATCGCCAGATAATGTTCGCCCTCATGCAGGCCGACGTCATAGACGGTGACGATGTGCGGATGGCTCAGCTTGGCAACGATGCGGGCTTCGCGCAGGAAGCGCTCGCCAAACGAGGCGTCGCCACGGGACAGCAGCGGCGACATGATTTTGAGCGCGACTTCGCGGTCGAAGTTTTCTTGCACCGCCAGATAGACGGTCGCCATGCCGCCTTCGCCGAGCGTGCGAACAATGCGGTAACCCGGAATCCCCATGTACTGGCAAGCCCCACTGACAACCCCGTGTTCCTCTGACGGGAGCACGGCAATGGCAGGCAGTATCAAGTGTGCGTGACGGCCGTGCAAGCGTGCCGCTAGGATGCCGACAGACGCAGGCGACAAGGTGCAAACCGTCATGGCGGGACAAGATTTGATCTGTGGTCAGGGCCGGCTGGGCGGGCGGGTCTCGGCCCTGCTGGCGGCGGCCGGTCGGCCGCTGCGGCCGGTCAGGCTGAGCGCGGAAGACGGCTTGCTCGGGTTGCCGGCCACCGGCCACGACCGCGGCGGCGACATTGCATTGCTGGTGCTCTGTCTGGTGCCGCGTCACCCGCCCGAACAATCCGGTTGGCTCGGCCTGCTCGACGGCCTGCTCGGGCAATGCCAGCGAGGTGAGCTGCACATTGGTCGGGTGGTGCTGGTGTCGTCGACCGCGGTTTACGAGTGCCACAGCCGCGGTTTTGTCGAGGCACAGACGCCGGTGTGGCCGGCCAGTGCCCGCAGTGCCGGGCTTATCGACGCCGAACAAAAGGTCGCGCAATTGGCGTCAGACAGCTGCATCGTCCGGCTGGCCGGCATCACCGGACCCGGCTATGAACGTTACGATCCAGTGACCATGAGTGGTGAGCAACCGCGCCATGCGGTGGATGTGCGGGCCGCCGCGACGCTGATCGCCGAGCTGGCGCTGCAGCCTGCAGCCGGTCCGCCGGTTGAACTGGTGACCGATGGCCAGATCTATTTTCAGGGCCAACCCTTTCCGGCCAATCGAGATGAGCCAACCTTGGCTGTGCTTGCTGAATCGCACCGATTGATGTTGCCGTCACGAACGGCGATCTGGCAGCGCTGACGGTGTCAGTGTGACAACCACCATAAACATGTAGCGCCGCACTACAAACCGACACAACGTGACACAGTGCGCGATCAAACGCGTGACGGCGGCAAATCTGCTGGCCGAGCAGGCCCCTCGCAGACTAAGCTCGGCATTCGCGGCCCGATGGCCGTGTGCCGATCGACCCCGATCGGCCAAAACTTGCTTGCAGAGCATGTCCCGCGGTCAGGTTGGAATGCCGTTTTTGCCAGTACCGGTTGCGATGGACTGGCGGCGGTAGACAGTGGGTTTGCTCTAGTGGAGGCCATCATGACACGATCAATTATCCGTATCGCAACCCTTGCCATGTTGCTGCAGGGAATCGGTACCGCCTTTGCGGAAACCGTCGTTTCGATTCACGAAGGCAGCATGCTCGCTGCCGAAGCAAAACTGTCTACTTGCAGCAGTGGTTGCAGTAAACAAATGGGTGTTACTGCTCGGCATCATTTTGTCTTCAATGGTGAGTACGCCGCGCTTTACAATCAGCTTTCAAACGTCAGCATAAAGGTTACTGCTTACGATGACGGTTGGATCGATGCCGAGACGGGCACGCTATCCTACAAAGTTGGCAGTACGGTGCATCGGCAGCAACGGTGGCGGCGAACCATCCTGCAGCGGCGCAAAATCGAGCAAGTGGAAGAGTTGGCGGCTGCCATTCTCGCGACTGCCAGCCCCGGTCAAACCATTACGCTGGAGTTTGAACAGGAACCGCAGCGGTTGACCGGGACCGACTTTACGGTAAACGTCAAACAGTATCACGCCGATAGTATCGTTGAATCCCGTTCTCGAGCGGTCACCGCCAATAACTTCATTAGCGACGATCCGGGCTATAACTCCGAACAGTGATTGCAGTCTTGGCCATGCCCGTGCTTCGAGACCAATTGGCTGCGAGGCACGGTAACCCATCCCGATTGAGAAACTGATGTCCAGCCACACCTACCTTCGCTACCACGCGCTGGATTTGCTGCGTGGCGTGGCCGTTCTGGCCATTCTGATCGTCAATATCTGGTCATTCTCGATGCCATTTTCGGCATACAGCAATCCGACCATGCATGGCGACTTGACCGGGGCCAATTACGTGGTCTGGTTGTTCAGCTATGTGCTGGTGCAGGAAAAATTCATCACGGTTTTTTCCATCCTGTTCGGTGCTGGCATAGCCCTGTTTGTTGACCACGCCGAGCGCAAGGGGGCGTCGGTTGCCACGCTGCATTTCCGGCGTATGGCAGTGTTGCTTGCGATCGGTATCGGTCATGCCTATCTGCTTTGGTACGGCGACATTCTGACGGCCTATGCGCTGCTCGGCATGCTGGCATTTGTGGCGGTCCACTGGCGCAATCGCAGTCTGGTGATCGCCGCCGCCGGGCTGATTGTTATCCAGATCCTGCTGCTGTTGTTGCTCGCTGTCTCGCTACCCTATATGCCACCGGAGTCAGTGGCCGAACTGCAGGCAACATGGGCACCAGCCTTGGCGGATCGCAGCGCCGAAATTGCCCACTACCAGGGCAACTGGTTCCAGCAACAACAGAGTCGATTGCCAATGGCAATCGAACTGCAGCAAATGGTGTTGTCGTTTTATGGCGTGCGTCTGCTTGCCCACATGCTGATTGGCATGTTGCTGTATCGCAGTGGATTCCTTACCGGTAGCTGGTCACGTGCCCGCTATTTGCTGGTAGCAGGCTTTGGTTTGTTGATTGGCTTGCCACTGGCGTTGGCCGGTGCGCTGCAGCTCAGCGCGGCAAATTTTGCCATGGAGCAGGCATTCGGATTCGGCGCCTTGTGGAACAACGCGGCCTCGTTGTTGATGGCGTTTGGCTACATGGCGTTGCTCATCTACTGGCAGAAAGGAACCGCTGGGCGTGGCGTGTGCCAGGCATTGCAGAATGCTGGCCGAATGGCCTTTACGCTGTATCTCGGCTCGACGCTGCTCGCCACGACTCTTTTCTATGGCCATGGTTTTGGCCTGTTTGGCCAGCTGGATCGGTGGCAGCTATTGATGGTCGTGCTGCTGATCTGGTCCATTCTGCTGACATTCGCCAATTGGTGGTTGCGTTCCCACCGGCAAGGACCGCTCGAGGCGCTTTGGCGCCGGCTTACCTATGGCACAGCAGCGAACGACTAACTCGTAGCACACTGCTTCCGTGGATTGCGTAACAACGCGCCAGCGCGCGGAAGCCAAGTCGCTGCTACAAAAAACTACCCCAACTCTACATTTCTGCAATAGGCATGACGGCAAAGTTGGCCTAGGCTCTGTGCCGGCAACTCACGTTCCTGGGCGCGAGTCACGCCGCCATTGCCGTTGACGACGAGAATCTCCAAGGGTCGGTTGTCTGTTTATCTCAGTACCGACGCAGTCCTCTGGCCGGGAAACCGCCAGGACGAAGCCGCGCAAGCCTGTCTGTCTGTGTCTCTCCGCTTCGCATCCTGATCACATGCAACCAGCTTTCACAATGAAGCAGGTGCTGTTGATGAGTCTGCCTTTTCCTAACAAAAAGCGAAGAGGACACCTACATGAACATTGCAACGCCAGGAGAACACCAACACAAGCACGCGCGCCGATACGGCCAGCATCTGCTCGCTGCTGCCTTGCTGACGGCGTCGGGAACGACGTTGGCAGCAGAAAAAATCGATCTGCATGGCCAGCGCGATCAGATGATGGCCGCGCAGGCCTTGTCGACTCGACCGGCCAGCAGTGAAGCGTTGGTGGCACTGGCCGCCGACGAAAGCCTGAAGCTGATTCGGGAATACCGCGATGAGCAGGGCCGTATTTACCAGCGTTACCAACAACTGTATCGCGGTTTGCCGGTCTGGGATGGGCAGATCGCCTTGATGCGCGACCGCCAGCAGCAACCGGTGACGATGCACGGCAACAAAGTGACCGGTATCGCCGCCGACCTGATGTCGACGGTGCCGGCCATCAATGCCGAGACTGCGCTCAACAAACTGAAATCAAGAAAGATTCGGCCGCGCGTCAGCGCAGCGGAAGAGTATCGCAACGAACATACCGAACTGATGGTGGCAATCGCCGGCAGCCAGGCCAAGCTGGTCTGGTTCGTGCGTTACAACGCCGATGTGGCAGGCGGTGGCGAGCCGTCGCGGCCGCACGCCTTGATCGATGCCCAAACCGGTGCAGTGCTCGAAGCTTGGGATGGCCTTGCTTATCAAAATGCAACCGGCCCCGGCGGCAACACCAAGACCGGTGTCTATGAGTACGGTACCGACTATGGCTATCTGGATGTCAATGCCAGTTGCCAGATGAACAACACCAACGTCAAGACCATCAATCTGAATGGTGCCAGCTCCGGTGGCAGCGTGCATTCGTTCACCTGCCCGCGCAATACCGTCAAGCAAATCAACGGCGCCTATTCGCCGCTGAATGATGCCCACTATTTCGGTGGTGTCGTGTTCAACATGTACCGCGACTGGTACAACACCGCGCCGCTGACTTTCCAGCTGACCATGCGCGTGCACTATTCCAGCAACTATGAAAATGCGTTCTGGGATGGTTCGCAGATGACCTTTGGTGACGGCGCGACCCGGTTTTACCCGCTGGTAAGTCTTGATGTGGCGGCGCACGAAGTCTCGCACGGTTTCACCGAGCAGAACTCCAACCTGGTGTATTCCAACCAGTCTGGCGGTATCAACGAAGCCTTCTCGGATATGGCGGGCGAAGCGGCCGAGTACTTCATGAAGGGCAGCAATGACTGGATGGTCGGTGAGCAGATCTTCAAGTCCAGTGGTGCCCTGCGTTACATGGATGACCCGACCCGTGACGGCAACTCGATTGGACATGCCAGCAACTACCGCGCCGGCATGGACGTGCACCACTCGAGTGGCGTCTACAACAAGGCATTCTATCTGCTGGCTACCAAGGCCGGCTGGAATACCCGCAAGGCGTTCGACGTTTTCGTCGATGCCAACCGCAATCACTGGACCGCGAACATGACCTACAATCAGGCCGCCTGCGGTGTGATTGATGCGGCAACAGCGCGCGGCTACACCGCAGCGGATGTCACCAACGCGTTCTCGCAAGTTGGGGTGACGTGCGGCACCACGCCACCGCCGACGGATACCGAAGTCTTCAACGGTACCCCGATCAGCGGCTTGAGCGGTGCGGCCAGTTCGGACCGTTACTTCTTCGTCACGGTGCCGGCCAATGCCAGCAACCTGGTGATGGCGATCAGTGGTGGCACCGGTGATGCCGACATGTACACCCGGTTTGGCAGCAAGCCGACCACCAGCACTTACGATTGCCGTCCGTACAAGAGCGGCAATGCCGAAAGCTGCACGGTCGCGGCGCCGCAGGCTGGCAAGTACTACATCAATCTGCGTGGCTATTCGGCCTACAGTGGTGTCACCCTGACTGTCAGCTATAGCACTGGCGGTGGTGGTGGCGGTACCAGCTTCGAAAACACCACCGACTACGCCATTCCTGACAACAATGCGACCGGCGTGCAGAGTCCGATCGCCGTGACCGGAACCGGCAATGCCGGCACGGTCAGCGTGCAAGTCGCGATTGTCCATCCGTATATCGGTGATCTGGTGGTCGACCTGCTGCACCCGGATGGCACGGTCTACAACCTGCACAACCGGACCGGCGGCAGTGCCGACAACATTAACCAGACCTACTCGGTCAATGTTGGTGCGAAAGCGCGGGCCGGTACCTGGAACCTGCGTGTGCGTGATCGCGGCGCCGCCGATGTCGGTCGCATCGACAGCTGGAAGATCACGCTTCCTGCGGCGGTAAACTAGCACCGCGCAATGGCTTGCTGTCCGCGTCGTTTGCAATGAGCATACGGCGCGAACAGCAGCCGCAGTTCAGACGGTGGCCCGGCACATTCGTGCCGGGACCACTTCACTTATTTCAGACGCCCTTGTGGTGGCAAGCTGTCTTGGCTGTGTCAGTAGCTGGGCTCGGGCTCAGCGCCGTCCCCTGATCAAAGTGTCTGCCAGTGTGGGTGTCCGCTACGGAGCCTGCGTTGTGAAACTTCGCACTTGTTTTTCTTTGCTGCTGGCCGGCATGGCCAGCATGGTGACGGTGACCGCCACAGCTGGCGATCACTACCTGACGCTCGATGCCAACGATTGGCGCGATGCCCAGAAGCTAATGCGGCCGGCGGCGGTGGCGCCGCAATTGCTTTCGGAACGTCACGGCGTCAGCCTGATTCGGGTTGATGACGAGCAGTTGATTGAGCTGACCGATTTCTTTCACCAGCACAAGCATCGCTGCGGCGGCTTTTTCGCCTTTGAAACCTTGAGCCTCGCCAACGCTTCGCTGGCGAGTGAGGCGCAACGCCTGCCTGTACTCGCCGCAACGTATACCATCGACCAGCAAACCGTGGTACGGCCGCTGCTGAGTACCATCAGCGAAAGCCGCTTGCGTAGCACCATCACCACCCTGTCGAACTACCAGAACCGCTATTACAACGCCAGTTATGGCAAGAGCTCGTCGGAATGGATTCGCGATCAGTGGACACAGCTGGCGGCCGGTCGCAGTGATATCAGCGTGGCATTGAAGGGCTGCAGCAATTGCGGCCTGCAACAGACGGTGGTGCTGACCATTACGGGCAGCGAATTGCCAAATGAGCATGTCGTGCTCGGCGCCCACGCCGATTCCATCATCAGCGGCATGACCACCAGTTCGCGCGCGCCGGGCGCCGACGATGATGCGTCTGGCGTATCGGTGTTGACCGAGGTACTGCAGGTGGTATTGGCCAACAATTTCCGGCCGCGACGTACGGTACAGTTCATGGCTTATGCGGCGGAAGAAGTCGGCTTGCGCGGTTCACAGGCAATCGCCAACGAGTACCAAACGGCAGGCAAGAATGTCTATGGCGTGGTGCAGTTCGACATGACCAACTATGCCGGTACCGGAGCCGATGTCTGGATCATGACCGACAACGGTAACGCCAGCATGATCAGTTTTCTGCGCAGCCTGTTTGACGAATACTTGGCACCGACCGGCTTGACCCGGGCCGACACCAGTTGCGGTTATGGTTGCTCCGATCATGCCTCGTGGACGCGGGCCGGTTTTCCCGCTGCGATGTATGCCGAAGCCAGCTTCAGCCAGACCAATCCCAATCTGCACACCGTCAATGACACCCTGGCAGCAACGGGTGGCACTGCCAATCATTCGGTGGCGTTTGCCAAACTCGGTGTCGCCTTTGCCTATGAAGCCGGCAAGACCGGCACGGCGCCACCACCACCGGGTGACCAGCAAATTTACAGTGGTGTGCCGGTGGCCGGCCTCAGTGGTGCTGCCGGTTCGGATCGCTATTTTTTCATTCGCTTGCCGGGTAACGCCAGCAACCTGCAGATCAGCACCAGCGGTGGCACCGGTGATGTCGGTCTGTACACCCGCTTTGGCAGTCGACCGACCACCAGCACCTATGACTGTCGCCCGTACAAGAGTGGCAATGCGGAGACCTGCACGGTGGCCGCACCGCAGGCCGGTGATTACTACATCAATGTGCGTGGTTACGCGGCTTACACGGGTGTCACCTTGACGGCAAGTTTCGCCGTGGTCGATGGTGGTGGCAGCAGCTTTGAAAACACCACCGACTACGCCATTCCTGACAACAATGCGACCGGCGTGCAGAGTCCGATCGCCGTGACCGGAACCGGCAATGCCGGCACGGTCAGCGTGCAAGTCGCGATTGTCCATCCGTATATCGGTGATCTGGTGGTCGACCTGCTGCACCCGGATGGCACGGTCTACAACCTGCACAACCGGACTGGCGGCAGTGCCGACAACATCAACCAGACCTACTCGGTCAATGTTGGTGCGAAAGCGCGAGCCGGAACCTGGAACCTGCGTGTGCGTGATCGAGGTGCCAGCGACGTCGGCCGCATCGACCGCTGGAAGATCACCTTGCCGACGCCCTGAATCACCAATGGATCCGGAGTCATCAACCGGTCCGGAGCCGGGCGTGGCTCCGGACCTTTTCAACCGCTCCAATTTGCCCAAGCAGCGGCAGGCATATTCCGTCACTGTCATTGTCAGTGCGGCCCGCTGTCATTACACTGCAGGGGCAATCTGAGCGGGGGCAAGAGCAAACTCCCCGCGGTCTGATCGCTTGTGTTGATCGGATCTTTTGTTTCAAGACGCACCGCGTCCAAGTTTTGCTCTCACCGGAAGTCATTCCGGCCTGAGAGAGGTGCGCCCCATGAAGTGGATTACCCGCGAACGTCCGAAGATCGACCGCATTGCCTGCCCCTGGCTCATTCAACGTTTTATCGACCCCGACGCCGAGTTCCTGTTTGTCGCCGCTGACCGTGTGCTTGCAGAAGCGGCGCGCCACGACGCCACGCTGTTTGACATCCCCGGTGTCGAGCTGAGCCACGACGGCCCACGCTGTTCGTTCGATGCGTTTCTCAAGCGCTATCGACTCACTGAACCGGCTCTGCAGCAACTGGCCGACATCATTCGCGCTGCCGACACCGACCAACTGGACCGTTCACCACAGGCAGCCGGCTTGCTCGCCATCTCGCTCGGGCTCAATGCCAACATCCGCAATGATCACGATTTGCTGGCCGCTGGCTTGGTGATTTACGACGCGCTCTACAGCTGGTGCCAATCCGGCCAGCAGGAACGGCACAGTTGGCAGCCGGAAATGCAAGCAGCCAGCGCAGGAGGTGCAGCATGAGCCTGCGACTGTTGGTATTGGTTGCTTGTTCGCTGATTTCCGCCTGCGGTCATGCGCTCGACAGCAAGCCGATTCAGATCGTGTTCGTCTGCCAGCATGGTTATGCCAAGAGTCTGGTTGCCGCACTGCATTTCGAGCGCAAGGCTGCGGTATACGGTTTGCACGTGCGGGCTGTGGCTCGCGGGCTAACGCCGGCTGCGGCGGTTTCACCGGCGATCATCGCCGGTCTGGCGGGTGATGGTTTTAATGTCGCCGGCTACCGACCGACTGCGCTGACCGAGGCGGATGTCGTTGCAGCCGACCGCGTGATCAGTTTCGCGGTGGACGTAGCGGCCGAGCCGGGCATGGTCACCCGCTTCGATGAGGTGCCCGCGCTCAGCGAAAACTATGGCAAGGGCCGCGACCGGATAGTCGAACTGCTCGATACGCTGATTGCCGACTTGCAGCGCGAGCGACAACTGGTTGAAACAGACTGAATACGTTGCAGCGTCACGTGCAAGCGCATGGGCTTCAACGGTTTTGCTCCAGATGCCGGACAGCCGCAGCGACCACCTGCGCGTCTTTCAGGATGCGCCGGTGGCCAAGACCGTTGGTGGTCAGCAGGTCCGCGCCCGACCACGCGGTAGCGAGTTCGGCGCCACGGCCATGCGGCACATCGCGATCCTGCAGGTCATGAATGACCAGTGCCTTGCCACGCAGCGTCGGCGCCATCTTGACCGCATCAAGTTCGCTGAACGCGATGCCGATGCGTTGTTCCCAATGTGCGTGCAGTTGCTGCCGGCTGGCTTCGCCGAGACCGAGCATGCGGACCAGATTGCGGGTGAAGTCGGTGATGCGCACCGGCGGGGCGATTAGTACGGCGGTCGGCACGGTCAGGCCTTCCGACATCGCGTGCAGCAGTGACGGACCGCCGAACGAGTGAGTGATGGCGCCATCGATCGGGCCGAGTTCGCGCACGGTGCGTTGCAAGGCGCGGCTGAATTGCAGCAGCGACGACCAGCGACCATGGCTGTGGCCGTGGCCCGGTGCATCAAGGGCAATCACTTCCTTGCCGCTGGCCAGCAGCGCCGGCAGAAAGGCATACAGCTGGGTCGCGCGGCCGGCCCAGCCATGCATCAGCAGAATGCGACCATTGGCCCTGCCTTCGGGTCGCCAGCGGTAGACCGCCAGCGCCTTGCCATCCCATTCCGATACCGGCATGTCGGCGGTGTACAGCACCCGTCGTTCGGCCAGCTTGAGCCAGCGCTGCTCTTCCGCTGGCCAGGCATGGCGCTGCGGCCGGGCGAAGACCCGATTCAGCGCCGTCAGGGTCAGCGCCGGCGACAGCTTTTCCAGCAGCTGAAAGCCCCATTGCACGGCGACCGGAACGCCTTCTGATCGAACGGTCGTGCTTTTGATGGGTGGCAGAACGGTTTGCATGATGGACTCCTATCCAGGGAGGGTTAGACGAGGGTTCAGTGGGCGGGCGAAAGACGCAGCGGCGGATGGGCGACCAAGCGTTCGAAGCCGCGGAAGGCACGGTCGAGCGCGCCCCGCTCGCCCAGCAGGCGGTGGTCGTGGTGGCTGGCCAGCACCAGCGCAAACAGTTCAAAGCCGACCTGCTCGACATCGGTATCGACCGGCAGTTCGCCGGCCGCAATGGCCAGGTCAATCGCCTTCTGCAGCGTCTGGCGCCAGACGCACTGCTGCTGCTGCAAAAAATCGCGGACCGGGCCGGGCTGGTCGTCAAATTCGGCGGCAGCGGCAATGAACAGGCAGCCACCGGGCAAGCCGCTGGCAACCGAGTAATTCAGCCAGTGCTGCAGGATGGCCCGCAACCGGGCGATACCGCGCGGCGCGGATAGCGCTGGCCGCACCACCTCGGAGGCAAAGCGCTCGGCGGCTTCCTTGAGCACGGCGATCTGCAGGTCTTCCTTGGAGCCGAAATGGGCAAATACCCCGCTCTTTGACATCTTCATGTCGTCGGCGAGGGCGCCGATGGTCAGGCCCTGCAAGCCACATTCCCGCGCCATGCCAAGGGCACTGCCGAGAATTTGCTGACGGGTTTGCTCACCCTTGCTCATGTCGCTTGCTCAGAAAACAACCAGGCCGCAAGAATAGAACGACCGTTCGTAAGCTGTCAAGCCCCGTCCGTTGCCATGGGTTCAAGCCTGCCCGCCACAATTGGTCTGTGCGAGAATCGCCGGCCGGCTGCCAGGCCGGCTCAACATCACTACAGCCTCAACACAACACCCTTCAGGAAGAAGACCCCATGCTCAAGTGGTATTTGATTGCCGCCGCGCTCGCTTTCGGTGGCTACCAGTGGCATCTGCGCCAACAAAATCCCGACATCATCGAAAACCCCGTTTATGTTGAATACCGGGTCGATATCGAAATTCCCGGCCACACGATCAACGCCGTGCTGTTCGGCGCCATGGCCAGCCACAAGGAGTGTTCGGAAAAAGCCGAGCAAATGTGGCGCGACACATTGACCGATTGTGAGCTGTGTCAATTCAAGTCCAGCACGTGTAAAGAAGAACTGCCCACGCGCTACGCCGGAATTTTCGATGGCGAGCCGCTCAATACCAGCTACATGAGTTTCAACCGCGGTGCTCGCCATGAGCGCGACGGCCGGCTCATTTTTTGGGGCCTGACCGATCAGCAATCCGAACAGATTTGCGCAATGGTCGAGCGCGGTATGCGCCAGCACTATCAGGGTCAGGTTGATTGCATTGTGGGTGGCAGCTGAGCACGCTCCGGCGCCATCGTTGTGCCGCGCGCTACTCTCGGCCGCGCTGGCGCCGCGCCATCACGGTCAAGATCGCCAGCACCAGCAGCCACAGCAGCAGAAAGAAACCGGCCAGCAGCGTGAGCGTGACAACGTCCGGTTCCAACAGCGGATAGATCAGCAAAGCCCCGCCCGGGATCACGCTGTCGATTTTCAGCACCGGAATCGGCAGACTCAACGCCAGTATCAACGCTAGCCAGCGTCGCTTGCCGGCACTGGCCGGCCGACGCCACTGCCAACTTGCCAATGCCGCACTGAGGGCAAGGCAAGTCAGCCAAGCGAGCACGAGTTGCAAGGTTTCGCTCATGATTCATTGCAGAGGGAAGGACACGGGCGCCAGCTTACTCGGTAACGTGCGCTGACGGTTACCGGTGTGATCAGATCACGCAGGGGGTCCAGGCACCAGTCACCAGTCACCAGGCAGCGCCCTGCCGCCATCGGTTGCCAGCGCTGCGTCCGCGGAAAAAAAATGGGAGGGTTATCCCCTCCCGAACAGTTACACCCCACTCATCCCATAGTTCGGCAACACCCGTGCTGACGGGTCGGTGACATTGCAGTTGGCCCAGTCCTTGTTCGGCAGCCAGTAATCCGGGATCCAGCTCGCCCGATCCGGGTAGTGACGTTCGAACAATTCGCGATAGAGCAATGCTTCCTTGCTCATCGGCGGGCAATGCTCGAACTGTTTCGCACGCTTGCAGAATTCGGCGTCGCTGTATTTTCGCTCGGCGTGTGCTTTCAGTTGTTCGACCAGGCCGTGGCCGACCGCATCGGAAAAGGCAGCTTTTTCCCGCCACAGAATCGCATCCGGCAGCAGGCCGGTGCCGGCAAACGCCTGGCGCAGCAGCCACTTGCCCATGCCGCGGGTATTCATCTTCAGTTCGGGGTCGATCGCCATCACCCACTGGACAAAGGCGGTGTCGGAAAACGGCACCCGCGCCTCGATACCGTGCGCGGCAATGCTGCGGTCGGCGCGCAGCACGTCGTAGGCATACAGTTCGCGAATGCGTTTCTGTGCTTCGTGCTGGAATGCCAGCGGGCTCGGCGCAAAGTCGGTGTATTTGTAGCCGAACATCTCGTCGCTGACTTCACCGGTCAGCAGCACTTTGACGTGGGTGTTTCGCTTTACATATTGGCAGACCAGATACATGCCAATGCTGGCACGCACGGTGGTCACATCCCAGGTTTCCAGTTGCCGAATGAGTTCGCTCAAGCCGGCTATCGCATCGTCCATTTCAAAATAGACTTCGTGGTGGTCGCTGCCGATGTAATCGGCCACTTGCCGTGCGTACGGCATGTCGATCGGCTTGTCGCGCAGGCCGACCGCGAACGTCACCAACGGTTTGCTGAGCGCACGGGCCGCAATGCCGCAAACGAGGCTGGAATCAAGCCCGCCCGACAGCAGAAAACCAAGCGGCACATCAGCATCGAGCCGCTTGTGCACGGCTTCGGTCAGGCGATCACGGATACCGGCCAGTGCCAGCGCTTCATCGTCGATCACCACCGTTGCGGGCGCGGCCACATCAAGGTAGCGAACCAGCTTTTCGCCGTCGTAGTAATGGCCGGGCGGGAACGGATAGATCTCGCTGCAATGGCTTTGCAGCGCCTTGGCTTCCGAAGCGAACAGGGCGCGGCCGCTCTGTGTTTCAAAGCCGTAGAACAGTGGCCGGATGCCGATGGGGTCGCGCGCCGCGAAGAAGCGGCCGAGCGCCGCGTCGTAAATGACCAGGGCGAACTCGCCGTCGAGCTGGCGCAGCAGGCCTTCGATGCCAAAGCGTTCATACAACGGCAGCAGCACTTCGCAATCGGAGCCGGACTGAAAGGTATGGTCGGCCAGCTGCTGGCGCAGCTGGCGGTGGTTGTAGATCTCGCCGTTGCAGAGTGCGTACTGCTGGCCACTGGTCGAGACAAAGGGCTGCGCTCCGGCGGTGCTGGTGTCCATGATGGCCAGCCGGACAAAGCCGAGCTTGATTCCCCCCGGCAGCGGCAGCACGGTGGTCTGGTCCGGGCCACGGTGAGCCAGCAGGGCCAGTGCCTGCTGGAAGGCAGGCAGCGAAAGCGGGGAGCCGGTATCGGCTAGCAGACCACACATTTTGGAGCTCCGACTATCAATTTGGTATCAAATAGGTCGGCATAGCTCAGCATTTATTTAATCATTCGCCAAATTTCTGCTAATTTCACCACGAAAAGGCATTTTGGCTAGATGAATGGCATTTTGGCCCGGGGTGAGTCCATGGAAAACTACCGAATCGATAATCTGGATCGCGCCATCCTGCGGGCGCTGCAGGCCGATGCCAAACAGCCCTATCTGGAAATCGCCCGTCAGCTCGACGTCTCTGGCGGTACCGTGCACCAGCGGGTCAACCGGCTGCGCGAGCTGGGCATCATTACCGGCAGCAAAATCAGTGTCGACCGGCGTAAGCTCGGCCTCGACGTGACCGTGCTGATCGGTTTGCACCTGACCAGCGCGAAAGCGCTCGACAAGGTGCTGGCCGCGCTGAAAAAATTCCCGGAGGTGCTGGAGGCGTATTACACCACCGGCAATTACTCGCTGATCTTGAAAGTCTGTGTGGCGTCCATCGAGGACTACCATCAGTTTCTGATCAAGAAACTGCAGGCAATTGATGAAGTGCAGTCGACCGAATCGTTTATCTGCATGGATCAGCCACTGGAACGGGATATCGCAATTTGATAGCCCGTCATGCGGTGACCGAACGGGGACATGGCGTTGCCGGATTTCGCGGCGCAGCAGATCCCGGCTGCTACCGATTCGAAAAATCATTCACAGGAAAAAACCATGCGTTTGCTGATGGTCGCCGTTTTGCTCGTGTTTTCTGTTGCTACCCGGGCATCGGATGAAGCCGACATTCGTACCCTGCTTGCCGATCAACAGGCGGCCTGGAATCGCGGTGACATTGCCGGCTTCATGGCCGGCTATTGGAACAGCCCGCAGTTGCGCTTCGCTGCCGGCGGGACAATTACCTATGGTCATGCCGAAACCCTGGCCGGCTATCAGGCTCGCTACCACAAAACGGCACTGATGGGTCGTCTGCAATTTGATGTGCTGGAGTTCAACCAGCCGAGTGCCGAGCAGGCCATCGTCTTTGGTCGCTGGACGTTGCATCGTGAGCTCGACAAGCCCACTGGCTTGTTTACCCTGATCTTTAAAAAATTCCCGGAAGGCTGGCGCATTGTCAGCGACCATACTTCCAGCGCTGGCTGAACCGTTTCTTCACCATTACAACAGGAGATCCCAACATGGATTTGGTGCAACAACTGATGAGTCAACTGGGCGTCAATGCCCAACAGGCACAGGGTGGCGTCGGTGCGCTGCTGAAAACCGCCAAAGAACAGATTTCGCCCGAGACATTCGCCGAAATCGGCAAGCTGCTGCCGCAGGCCAATGACTGGATCAAGGCCGTGCCAAGCAGCGGCGGCGGCCTTGGAGGCATGCTCGGCGGTATGCTCGGTGGCAATCTCGGCACGCTGGCCAAGATCGCCAGCCAGTTCAGTGCGCTTGGCATCGATGGCGACAAGATGGCGCCGTTTGCCAAATTGGCGTTCGAATTCCTGCAGAAGAATCTGCCGGATGCAGCCAAGACCGAGTTGGCGAAAGTTGTCAGCCAGTTCAGCAAATAAGACAACCAACGGCGCAGGAGCACAACGGCATGATGGGAAAGACCCGGCTGGAAGCGTTCAGTGATGGCGTGCTCGCCATCATCATCACCATCATGGTGCTGGAGTTGAAGGTGCCGCATGACGCCAGTGCGGCGGCGCTGCTGGGCTTGTGGCCGGTGTTTCTCAGTTATGTGCTCAGCTTTGTCTATGTCGGCATTTACTGGAACAACCACCACCATATGCTGCATACCGTTCATCACATCACTGGCGCCATGCTCTGGGCCAATTTGCATCTGCTGTTCTGGCTGTCGCTGATCCCGTTTGTCACTGGCTGGATGGGCGAGAACCATTTCGCAGCACTACCGACGGCGCTCTATGGCGTGGTGCTGTTGATGGCCGCCATTGCCTATTTCATCTTGCAGAAACTGATCGTGCGTTCGCACGGCGCCGATTCGGTGTTGCAGCGGGCAGTGGGTCGCGATTTCAAAGGCAAGATCTCGCCGGTGCTGTATTTGACCGGTATCGTGCTGGCGTTTTTCAGTCAGTGGCTGGCCGGGGCGATCTACGCCGGTGTGGCATTGATGTGGCTGGTGCCGGACCGGCGTATCGAGAAAACGCTGGTGGAGTGAAACGAGGCTCACTCACTCCCAGCGATTGGCGCCCGGCCGCTGCGCAACATCCTTGGTATACACCACGCAGAACCGGTGGCCGGTCGGTGCCTGCATCACCCACCAGTTGCGTACGCTCTTCACCCGGGTGGCGCCCAGTTTTTCCAGTCGCTGCACTTCCGCTTCAACATCGTCGGACTCGATATCCAGATGGACACGGCTGTCGTGGTCAACGCGCTGGGTTTCGATATGCAGACCATACGCACCGGTATCGAGCAGTGCATAGCCGGCGTCTTCGTTGGCGCTGGATTTTTTCTCCGGCATGCCGAGTGCCGGACTCCAGAATGCGGCTGCTTTGCCCGGCGCCATGTCCTTGCAATCGATAATGAATCCGGCCAGCCGACTGTGATGCATGAACGCCTCCTGCGTGTCCTTGCACGCTGACAGGTGCTTGTTGGTTACAGCAAGCGAAACCACTGACCGGCGCTGCGTACGCCAAAGCCGTCGTTCGGTTCCGGCAGCGACTCGACGTCGGCGGTCAGCCGGTAGTACACCGAGCGGGCCAGCAGTGCCCACAGATCGCCGCGTACTTTGACGTAATAGCGCGGCTCCGACGGTTTGCCGCGATTGACCAGCGGATGCGACGCATCGAGCGCAAAGCGTTCGCCGAGGTTGGTGGTGAGCATGATTACTTGCTCATCCCGACCGGCATTTTCGATATCAGCATCGGTGATCAGAAACGGTGCGTCCTGCACGGTGATGCCGACTTTCTCGATCGGTGTCACCAGGACATAGCGGCCATCTTCCATGCGCAAAACCCGCGCGAACAATTGCACCAGCTCCGGTCGGCCGATGACGCTGCCCTGATACCACCAGCTGCCATCGGCGCGGATCTCCATGTCGATGTCGCCACAAAATGGCGGGTTCCACTCGGTGGGGTCGCCCTTGGCGGTGTGCAGCGCTTCAGCAAGTTTCATGGTGGCTCGGTAAGGGGGTGGCGGACGCCCGCAAGGGTAGCGGTCGCCACTTGCCGACTCAAGCTGACAGCGACGCTGCGGACAGGCATGCTGGGCGTTTTCAGCCGGAAACTCCGAGCCATGATCACGCTCGACACCATCCATCTCTATCCCATCA
Organism: Permianibacter sp.; assembly: GCA_041914645.1. Taxonomy (GTDB): domain Bacteria; phylum Pseudomonadota; class Gammaproteobacteria; order Enterobacterales; family Permianibacteraceae; genus Permianibacter. Next base: position 141,577 of record JAYSCY010000008.1, on the reverse strand, counting down.
AGGGCATTGCCGGTATTTCGGTAACCAGCGCCGAGGTGCTGCCGCGCGGGCTGGCCGGCGATCGGCGTTGGCTGCTGGTCGATACCGAGGGCCGCTTCCTGAGCCAGCGCGAACAACCGCAGTTGGGTCGGCTGCAGGCCGAGCCCATCGACGGCGGCTGGCGGGTCAGCGCACCGGGTATAGCCCCACTCGACTTGCGGCCACCGGAAGCCGGGGCCGAACGCGTCGCGGTTACCGTCTGGGACGATGTCGTCTCGGCCGCACTGGCCGATGCGGCCAGCCAGCGCTGGTTTCAGGCGGCGCTGGCGCTGCCTGTGCGCGCGGTCTACATGGATGCCGCCGCCAGCCGGCCGGTCGACCCCGACTATGCCGAGGCCGGTGATGAAGTCAGCTTTGCCGACGGCTTTCCCTTACTGCTGGCCAATGCAGCGTCGCTTGCCGATTTGTCGGCCCGGGTCGGTGAGGCACTGGCAATGGCTCGGTTCCGGCCCAATCTGGTCGTTGCCGGCGCGCCGGCCTGGGCGGAGGACGGTTGGCGCCGCTTGCGCATCGGTGGTATCGAGCTCGACCTGGTCAAGCCCTGTGCGCGCTGCCAGGTCACCACACTGGACCCCGGCACGGGCCAGGTGCACCCGCGCCAGGAACCGCTGCGGACACTGGCCGGGTTTCGGCGCAGCGACGGCAAGGTGATGTTTGCAGTCAATGCCATCGCCCGCGGCAGCGGCCGGATTGAGCGCGGACAGCCGATCGAGTTGCTTGGCTGAGCCAAGCAGGCCGGCCGGACCGACTATGCTTGCTGGACGAATGTCGGACCGGGCAAATAGCAGGTGATGGCACATGGGTTCTTGCGCAGCAGCGTGACGCTGGTCTGCAGGGTCATGGCCCTGCGGCTGCTATCGCTTCTGTTGCTGATTCCGCTGTCAAATCCGGCTCCGCTGTCGCTGCTTGTCCCCTTGCTGCTGTTTGCCCCGCCGTCATCGCTGGCGGCCTCGCCAGCAACGAGCCCCCATCCGCTCGAGCTGCTGGTCCAGCGCGAGCCGGCCGCCGCCTTGCAGCAGATCGAACAGCGTCGCAGCAACGGCGCATTGGAACCGGCAGAAGCTGCTTTCCTGCACCTGCTGGCAGCGGAAGCACACGGTCAGTTGAGCCGTGGCCGCCAGGCACTCACGGAAGCAGACGCCGGACTGGCATTGCTTGCCGTCGAGGGGGCCGATATATCGCTCGAACCGGTGCCGGTGCGGCTGCAACTCATCCGCGCCCAGGCGCTCGACTTACTTGGTGAGTCATCCTCCATGTTGGCGGTGGTCAACCGTCTGATCGGCGAGCTGGAACAACGGCAACCGGAATTGCGAACACTGCTGGTCGAAGCGCTGAGCACGCGCGGCATGCTGCTGACCTCGATGAACGATGCCGCCGGCGCGCTCAAGGATCTGCAACAGGCGTATGCACTGGCCGAGCCCTCCGATCTGCGCGCCGCACCCGGCGACATTTCCAGCGCACTCGGCAATCTCTACACGATTCAGTACGACAGTGAAAACGCCATCATCCATTACCGGGATGCCATCGAACACTATCAACGGACGGGCGCCAAGGTGCGCTTGTCGATCGTCGTCTATGGCCTCGGACTGGTCTACCGTGACACCCGCAACTGGTCGGAAGCGCGTCGTCACTTTGGCTGGTCACTGGAACTGTCGCGCGAGCAAAAAGATATTCAGGGCGTGGCCTATGCCCAGAAAGAGTTGGCCGGTATCGCAATCAATAATCGCGAGGTTCAGGAAGCACAGGCTTTGCTGGACGCTGCAGAACCGCTGCTGGTGGAAGCCGAAGATCAACTGGCCGTGGTCAATGTGACAATCATGCGGGCGGAGCTGGCCGGGCTGCGTGGCAGATTCGCGGAGGCAGAACGGGCACTGAGCGAAGCCGAGGCGCGTGCGGAGCGTTATGAGCTGCAATGGATGAGCCCAAAAATATGGCAGCAACGCGCCGACTTGCTGGCCGAGCAGCACCGATTTGAAGAGGCCTACCGTGCCTATCAACGGTTTCACGAACTGCACGAGGCCAATTTTCGCAGCAAGAACAGTGAAAGCCTGCAAGCCCTGCGCGTCCGCTTCGAAAGTGAATTGCGTGAACAGCAGAACGTCCAGTTGCGACAGCAGAATGCCCGCCAGGAAGCCACACTGGCGACCCAGCAGAGTCGCCTCATTCTCTACATCGCCGTTGCCGCGCTGTCAGTCACGCTGACCATTTTTCTGCTCTATGCCCTGCACAAAGGCAAACAACTGCGCCAACGACTGAATGCCATCGCCCATACCGACGAGCTGACTGAACTGCCAAATCGCCGGCATCTGATGCAGCTGGCCCATCAGGAGGTTGAGCGGGCACGCCGCTATCGAATGCCATTGGCACTGGCCGTGCTAGATCTCGACCACTTCAAGAGCATCAATGATCGCTTTGGCCATGCCATGGGCGACGACGTGCTGCGCCAGTTTGCCGTCATCTGCCGGGCTGGACTGCGCCAGATGGATACCCTCGGGCGTGTCGGTGGTGAAGAATTTGTTCTGCTGCTGCCACACACCAGCCTGCTCGAAGCGGAGCCCCTGTTGCAGCGCTTGCGCCAGGCGTTCCGCGAGCATGCCTGGCCCCGCTTGCAGGATCGCCATCAACCGACGGTTTCGATTGGCCTGACTGAATTGGGTGCGGGCGACAATGGCCTGGCCGATCTGCTGCGGCGTGCTGATGAGGCGCTCTATCAGGCCAAACAGGATGGCCGTGACTGTGTCATTGTCCGCTCGGCGCCGAGCGCGCCGCATACGCTGATGTCAGCGGCGACGAGCGATCGCGATGCGATCAGTTTCGAAAAATACTGAAAGCCGTTGCAACTGGTTCAGCGCAAACCTTTTGCCAACAAATACAAGTACGGCAAGCGGTCAGTGCGGCTGGCCAGCAGCCGGTGCTCCATGAACGCACAGAACTTCGGAATGTCGCGGGTGGTGGCCGGATCGTCGGCGATGACCAGCAGTGATTCATTGTCGGCCAGTTGCCGCATCTTCAGGCGCAGCATCATCACCGGTTCCGGACAGCGCAGGCCAAGAGCATCGTAACGATGATCGTGGTGGGCAAACTCGTCCGGCAGTTGCTGCAGGATTTGCTCAAGACTTTCCATCAGCGGCTCACAATCGGAATGATTTTGCCGGAACCGGCACGTTTCAGTTCATCCGGCATGAACCGCTGCAGCACGCTGTTCAGGTAGCGCAAGCCGGTTTCAGTCGGCGCCAATAGGGCGGGCTCTGCCTGCAGCAAACCGTCCTGGCGCAGTCGCTGCAATACGCCGGTCAGCGCCTCCGGTCGCAGGCCGGTGCGGGCCAGATAAAAACTGGCGGGTACGCCATCGACCAGGCGCAGTGCGTTCATCATGAATTCAAATGGCATGTCGTCAGCGGTGATCGTTTCTTCACCGGCGAGGTAGCCGCCAGTGCCGGCCAGATAATCCTTCGGATGTTTTTTCTTGTGCAGGCGATAGGCTTTCTGTTGCTGTAGATCGGTGATTTTTCCATGGGCGCCAGCGCCAATGCCGAGATAGTCGCCAAACTGCCAGTAATTCAGATTGTGCATGGCACGGCGATTTGCAGGCGCGTAAGCCGACACCTCATAACGCGGATAGCCGCTGGCCTGCAGCAGGGTATGACCTTCATCCTGAATGTCGGACAGTACGTCATCATCGGGCAGTGCCGGTGGATCGAAGGCGAACCGGGTATTTGGTTCAATGGTCAGCTGATACCAGGACAGATGCGTTGGCTTCAGCGCCAGCGCCGTTTCCAGATCACGCATGGCATCGGCAACGGTTTGATCGGGCAGGCCATGCATCAAATCGAGGTTGAAATTGTCGAAGCCGGCTTCCAGCGCCCATTCGGCGGCGCGGCGCGCTTCCAGTTCGCCGTGAATGCGGCCAAGCCGCTGCAGGTGCACCGGATTGAAACTCTGCACGCCGATCGACAGGCGATTGATGCCGGCGGCGCGAAAGCCTTTGAACTTGTGCGCCTCGGCGGTGCCGGGGTTGGCTTCCATGGTGATTTCAATATCACCCATGAACGGGAGTAGTGCACGTATGCCGGACAGCAGCCGATCAATCGCCTCCGGTGAAAACAGCGACGGCGTGCCGCCACCAAAAAAAATGCTGTGGATGCGGCGGCCCCAGACTCGCGGCAAATCCTGTTCCAGATCGCGCAGCAAGGTGTCGACGTATTGTGCTTCCGGGATTTCACCCTTGCTTTCGTGCGAATTGAAATCGCAATACGGGCATTTGCGCACACACCAAGGGATGTGCACGTAGAGCGAGAGCGGCAGGGGACTGGTGAATTGCTGAAACATGGCTCGTTGGCGTGTGGGGCGGGTGATGTCCCGCCAATAAAACCGACCGCGCTATCGACGGCCCCGTGAACTGCGGTGAATTATCCGCCTTTCTGCTGCCAGTGCGCGAGTTTGCCCGGCAGCTTCTCCAGCAAGGCCCGCAAGGCTTGGCCGCGATGACTGCGCTGGCCCTTCTCGGCCTTGCTGAGTTCGGCCGAGGCGCATTGCGTGTCCGGCACCCAGAACAGCGGGTCATAGCCAAAACCGTTGTCGCCGCGTGGCGCTGGCAGGATACGGCCGTTCCAGTAGCCTTCGGCGATCAGCGGAGTCGGGTCGTCGGCATGCAGCACGAAAGCGAGCAGGCAGCAGAAGCGGGCGCCGCGCTCGGCCTCTGGCACTGTCTTGAGCGCGTCCAGCAGCTTGGCATTGTTGGCGGCATCGTTCGACGGCAGGCCGGCATAGCGCGCCGAGTAGATGCCGGGCGCGCCATTCAGTGCATCGACCTCAAGACCCGAGTCGTCGGCCAGCGCCGGCAATCCGGTCAAGCGGGCAGCATGGCGGGCCTTGAGAATGGCATTCTCGATAAACGACAGCCCGGTCTCATCGGCATCGTCAACGCCCAGTTCGCGCTGGGAAATGATCTCGACCCCGAGTGGCGCCAGCAACTCGGTCAGTTCGCGGATCTTGCCGGCATTGCCCGAGGCGAGCACGATGCGCAGCGGCGACGGCAGTGACATGACAAACCATTCCGGCAGCAAAAACAGCGCGCAGTATACGGCAATGGCGCTATCCTTTCCGAACCCCACCGCCGCCTGACCTCAAGGAAACCTGCCATGAAAGTTGCCGTGATGCTGTCCGGTTGTGGCGTCTACGATGGCGCCGAAATCCACGAATCGGTGTTGACGATGCTGGCGCTTTCCCGCGCCGGTGTCAGCTATCAATGTGTCGCGCCGAATATCGAGCAAGCCCATGTGATCAACCACCTGACCGGCGAAGAGGTCAAAGGCGAACGGCGCAATGTGCTGGTGGAAGCGGCCCGCATCGCGCGCGGCAATGTGCTTGACGCCGCCAAGGCCAACCCGGCCGATTATGCGGCGCTGTTTTTCCCCGGTGGCTTTGGTGCGGCCAAGAACCTCTGCGATTTTGCCTTCAAGGGCGCCGACTGCAGCGTGCAACCGGATGTGCTGAAATTTGCCAAGGCGTTTGCCAGTGCCGGTAAACCGGTATGTTTTATTTGTATTGCGCCGGCGATGATTCCACGCATTTATGGCGACGGCGCGCGTGGCACCATCGGTACCGATACCGGCACCGCAGCGGCGATCGAAAAAATGGGCGGCATTCATGTCAGCTGCCCGGTGCGCGAGTTTGTTGTTGATGAGCAACGCAAGATCGTTTCGACGCCGGCCTATATGCTGGCGCAGAACATCACCGAAGCGGCCGATGGCATCGAAAAAGCCGTCAAGGCGACGCTGGCCCTGATCAAGTAGCTGGTGCCTGACCAACAGACCTGCGAAGACAGCATCGGCGCGAACTCGCGATCAGATCTGCCAGTTTGGTTCGTTTCTTTTATTTTGTGTAAATAGACAATGTGCTGCCAACAGTTGATGCCGGATGTCTGAACCTTCTTGCGCCGTCTGGCCCATTCGTGCCGAGTTTCAATCGCAGGCCGAGCAATGGGCCGAACAACTGCAGCTGCCCGTGGCAGAAGCCACCATCACGCTGGAGGTGGCCGAGGCGCTCAGCTTGCGCGCGCTGATCGACGGCGAAACCGTTCGGCTGCAACCGGATTTTGTCGGTGGTGCACTCGACTGGCGTCGCAAACACGGCGGCGGCCGCGGCGAGCCGGTGGTGCGGGCGGTCTGGGGCAAGAACAGTCAGGCACCGACCGTGTTTGACGGTACCGGCGGCTTGGCGCGTGACAGTTTTGTGCTGGCGGCGGCCGGTTGCACGGTGATCGCCCGTGAACAAAATGCCCTGATCGCGGCACTGGTAACCGACGCGCTGGGTCGCGCCCGGGCACACGCCCATGCCCAGCAAGACGAGCCGTTGGCAGCGATTCTGGCGCGGCTCGACTATCAACACGGCGACAGTGCGGAGTGGCTGGAAAAAGCGGCAGCCGGTTTTGTTGATGTCGTCTATCTGGATCCGATGTTTCCGCCCCGGCCGGGCAAGGCGAAAGTCAAAAAAGACATGCAGTTGTTGCAGCAGCTGGCGGAAACGGGTTTGGGAGATACATTGCTGCCGCTGGCGCGGCGGGTCGCCAGACAGCGGGTGGTGGTCAAGCGGCCGGATTACGCGCCACCACTGGCAGCGACCGCGCCGAGCGGCGCGGTGCCCGCTGGCGCCAATCGCTTTGATTTGTACGCGCCTTTGCCGAGCTGAACCAAGTACGAAGCAAAACAAAAGGCCAGCATGGCTGGCCTTTTGTTTTGCTTCCGTTGTTGGCGATTCCGTTCCGGTCAACGCAGCGCAACACGCTGCCAACCGGGACTGCCGCGGTACCTGCGCTATTGCACCCACATCTGCTGGTTGAACACCAGCGGTACGCTGCCTGCTGCCCCTTCCGGTTCGACGCTCAGATCGAAGGTCACGGTGTCCTTGTCATCGAAGCGGAACACGGCAATGTAATAAATGGCGCCGGATTCCCGGATTTCCTTGAAGCTGAGATTGCTCTTCTGCGACAGCAGGTTGCGGACCTGGCCGCTGATCTTGGCGCTGACCGCCGTGCCGGTTGCGCTGCCGTCATTCTTGCGAACGGCAATGTTCAGCAAGCCCTGATTGCCGCCGCGGGTGATGCCGTATTGCTTGGCAATCTCCGGCGTCAGGGTGCTGCTGTTGAGGGCGTTGTAGTGCACCTCGTAGTCACCGAATACTTTCTTCTGTTCTGCCTGGGCGCCGGTTGCCAGCAGCCCAACGACGACGGCGATGATGAAACGCAACATGTTGCCTTCTCCCAGCATCTGCGGACCCAAACCTGACCCGTCGGCAAAGTGTAGACCTCTCGCGCCAGAACGGAAACGCCAGTTCAACCGGAATCCGGCTGATGGCAAAAAGCCGGACAAGAAAAAACCCGGCCGGGGCCGGGTTTTGTCAACGATGGGTCAGGTTCAGCGGCGAGCGCGGGCGAAATCGACCACGTTATTGGCTTCCGACTGCGGGGCCGGTGCCTGCACCGAGCCCAGCAGGGCTCGGCCTGCGGCCAGCTCGCCATCCAGATCCTGTTGCAGGTTCTGCAGGGCCTTGATCCGGCCCGCGGCGGTGGAGCCGGATTTCTGCATGTTCTCCAGCTGTTCCAGATGCTGTTCGACCAGCAGGCGCTGGGCATTCAGCTGCTGCGACAGCGGCGCCAACACGTTCTGACCCCAGCTGACCAGCTCACGCCGGACTGCTTGCACGAACTGGGTGATCTGGGCCACCGTGGTGGTGAAGAAACGGCGCACGGCGACCGATTCGAAATTCAGGGCAATCTGCATCAAGCGCGGCAGTTCGTCAGCGTCGTGGATGAACTCCTGCAAGCGGCGACGGAAGCCGCGGGCCGGCAGCAACCGCGGTTCGAACTTGGGCAGGCCGTATTCGTTCTCGAACTTGCGGTAGATGGATTCCGCCATCCGGTTCGACAGCTCGGCCTGATGTGACAGTTCGCCAATGATGCTGTCGATTTCGCCGAAGAATTCGCGCATGGCGCGTACCAGGCCCACCGTGGTGTGGGCAGCGACCAAGCGGCTCTGGGTGCGGTTGATCAGCGAGCCGATGTTGTCGTTGCTGATCAGCTCCAGCAGGATTTGCGCCTGCCGCTCCATCAAGCGTTGCGACGGGGTCAGCGCCAGATGCTTGCGGCGGAATTCGGCATTCATGGCCTTTGCCGATTTCACCATCTGCAGCAACTGGTCCTGATTTTGGCCCTGCAGCTGCTCCAGTTCCTGTTTCTGCTGGGCAATTTGCTCATGCTGGCTGGCCAGTACCCGCACACTGTCATCGATATGGGTGGCGACTTCCTGTACCACGCCTTGCCAGAGCAGCTGGCGGCGGTTGCCGAGCACCGCGTCGGACAGCAGCTTTTCCAGATCCAGAATTTGCGAGCGCAGCAGCAGCGCATGATCTTCGCGGACTTTCGCCAGCAGACCCTGCTTGGCCGACACCGGAATGATCTCGCTTTCTTTCAAACCAAGATGACGCGAGGTGCTGCGCAGTACGCGCGACAGCGCCTTTTCGATTTTCTTGCGCGAATCGAGCTCGTCCCAGAGCATGTCGACTTTGTTCAGCACCGCGTACAGGCCGAGATTCGGCCGGCCCTTGAGCTGGGCGACATGCTCATCCCAGATCGCCATGTCGGAGGCGGTGACACCCTGATCGGCGGCCAGCACGAACACCACGGCCTGGGCTTGCGGCAGCAGGCTCAGGGTCAGTTCCGGTTCCGAGCCGAGCGCGTTCAGGCCAGGGGTATCGAGAATGCAAAGGCCCTGTTGCAGCAGCGGGTGCGGGAACGAAACCAGGGCATGGCGCCAGGCCGGGATCTCGACCTTGTTCGGATCGGTTTCGCTGACATCGAGCCGGTCCGGTTTGAAACCGAGCTTGATGGCATCGTCAATGGGAACCAGCTTGGTTTCGGTGATGCTCATCATGACCCGGGCCATTTCGGCCGGGTTGTCGGCCATCAGCGGGATTTCCACCCACTGGCCGGGCATGGTCCGGTAATCGGCGATGGTGACGTCGGTCAGCCGGGTCTCGATTGGCAACAACCGCAGGTACGAGGTGCGGGTGTCGCGGTCGTAGAACAGCTCGGTCGGGCACATCGTGGTGCGGCCGGCCTGCGACGGCAGGATGCGCTGGCCAAAGCCGGAGAAGAAAATGGCGTTGATAAGCTCGGTCTTGCCGCGCGAGAACTCGCCGGCAAAGGCGATGGTCACATAGTCGGTCTGCAAGGTTTCCAGCAGCTGGTACAGCCGCAGATCGCTCTCGGCGGTAAACAGGTTGTTGCGCCGGAGCCACAGCCGGTAAGCGCGGATGTCTTTGGCAATCTGGGCCTTCCACAACGCGAAGGTTTCAACTTCGCGGGAAAACAACTGGCTGGTCATGGTGTATTTACCAAAGGTATCTGCCAAAGGGCGCGCCAAGCGGCGGACACACGTCCGCTTCATAACCTAAAAGTGTAACGCCGGCGAGGGTCATTGCAATCTGAAAGAGATGCCACTGGTCGGCCGCGGTACCCCGGTTAGCCGGAAATAGCATGGCGCGGGCCGAATGTGCCCAGTGCCGGCCATGATGCCGGGGTCAAACTGTGCTGTCTGTCACAGATTGTAGCGGGGACTTTTTACCGCGGAATCGGCCTCCGACTCAGCGGGCGGGCAATGTCGCCCGTAGCTGCCCTTCATCGATGTCGAGTTCCACCAGCTTCTGCCGACTGCTGTCGCCGTGCAGCAGCCGGACCTGCGAGCGCTTCAGGCCAAAAGCTTCAGCCAGCAGGCTTATCAGCGCGGCATTGGCGGCGCCATCGACCGGTGGCGCGGTCAGCGCAACCTTCAGCGCCTCGCCATGCCAGCCGACAATGGCATTGCGGCTGGCGCGCGGCTGGACATGGATGGCGAGTTTCACCGGCAAGGCTTAAAAGACCGCGCCCGGGATCTGGCCAAGTGCCCACTGCAGGAACAACAGCAGCAGTGACAGAAACAGGAGTGACAGATCCAGCCCGCCAATCGGCGGAATAATCCGCCGAATCGGCCGCAGCATCGGCTCGGTCAGCTGGCCGAGCACGCGCGCGGTCGGGTTGCTGCCATAGGGGTCGACCCAGGACAACAGCGCCCGGACCAGCACCAGCCAGAACAGCAGTTGCAGCAGCAACATGGTCAGGCCGAACACGCCGCCCTTGACCAGCAGCAGCGGGCCGGGCCAGGCACCCAGCGCCAGCCGGTAGATAACGGCAATCTTGAATACCACCAATGCCAACGCCAGCAGAACCGACGCCAGATCGATACCGCCGAGACCGGGAATGACCCGGCGCAAAGGCTTCAGGATGGGTTGGGTCAGCCGGATCACAAACTGCGACAGCGGGTTATAGAAATCGGCGCGGGTCAGCTGCAACAGAAAGCGCAACAACACCACATAAATGAACAAATCAAACAGGAAGGCCAGAATCTGCACGGGGCTCATGGCAAAACACTCGGAGTTGCGCCGCCCGCGCGCCGGCAGGGCACGTCGGGGCCGGCGAGGCAGGCCGCGGCATTGTGCCAAGGCAGTGCCGGAAAATCACGTTGGCAATCGGGCACTGCGCCGGCCCGGCGGATTGCCGCGTGGCTGACAACTACGCCGGTCACGGCCGAATCAGCCAGGCCTGTGCCTGACAGCGTATCGCCGCATCGTAGCCGCCAACGAGCAACGCCTCGCCGGTGTTCAGTCGGGTTGCCGTGGCCAGCTCGGGCGCGTAGTCGAGTGCTTGATCGGGTGCGCCAGCCACCGGTGTGAAGCTCGGTGGCGAGCCGACAAAGCGTTCGGGCACACGGGCGCCGCCGGCAATCACGGCGCTGCCATCGGCGAGCGTGACCAGTGCGTGCATGATTTTGAAGCGCGACCAGTGCATTACCGGTCCCGGTTCGAAACGGCCGCTGCGCGGATCGAACAGCTCGCTGTCGGCGTATCGGCCCTGATCGTCGCGGGCATCGGAGCCACCGACCACCAACACGCGGCCGTCGGCCAAGGCAGCGGCGGCGTGTTTGTGGCGGGCCTGTTGCATCGTACCGGCGGGTTGCCACTTACCGGTAGCGGGAGTGAACCATTCGGCCGACGCCAGTGTCGGTCCGCGCCGTGAGCCGCGGCCGCCGATCAGCAGCACGCGTCCGTCGGTCAGGGTGACGGCGACGTGATTCATGCGGGCGACGCCCGGGGTGGCAGCGGCGATGAAGCCGCCCCCTGCCGGGTCGAAAATCTCGGCGCCGGCAACCGGCTCCAGCGAGCTGTCCTGCCCGCCGGCGAGCAGCACCCGGCCGTCCGGCAACAGCGAAGCGGTCGCGCCGGCCCGTGCCGTGCGCATCGGTGGCAGCGGATCAACGCGATCGCGCACCGGGTCGTACAGCTCGGCGCTGGCGGTGACCGTGTTGCCGGACCAGCCGCCGGCAATCAACACTCGGCCGTCGGCCAGCGCGATGGCGACATGGCTGCTGCGCGCCGTGTGCAGCTGCGCTGCCGGCCGGAATTGGCGGCGCTGCGGGTCATAGCGCTCATTGCTGGCGAGCATCGTGTCACAGGTGCCTGTGCAGCCACCGGTCATCAGAACTTCGCCGGACGGCAGTAGCGTGGCTTGATGGGCGGCCCGCGGCGTGGCCATCGCCGCAACCTTGACCACGCCCGGTGCGGGCAGCGCTGCGGGGGCTCCTTTGGTTGCGGCGCCAGCAACGTCAGCTGTGGCAAGGAAGAGGGTCAGCGCGGGCAGTGCGACAGCGAGTTTGCGGGTCGGCATCGGGCTTCATCCTGAAAGTACCAGTCACGACAGTCCGCCATCTGGCAAGGCGGGACTTGCTCAGTTACTCATGGCGGCCAACTCCCGGCCACGGTTGACGGCGGCGTGCAAGGCGGCATCGAGACTGCCGGCCAGATCGCGCTCGGTCAGTGTTCGCAGCGCGGCTTCGGTGGTGCCGCCAGGCGACGTGACCCGGCGCCGCAATTCGGCCAGCGCCGCGGCGTCCGGCTGGCTCGCCAGTGTGCAGGCACCAAGCGCGGTCTGCCGGACCAGCAGATCGGCGGTGGCGGCCGGCATGCCCTGGGCAATGGCGCTGGCGACAAACGCTTCCATGATCGCGAAGTAATAGGCCGGACCGGAACCGGCAATGGCGGTCACCAGGTCCATCAGGTTTTCTTCGGCGAGCCAGGCCGAGCGGCCAATGGCAGCAAACAACTGCTCGGCCAGCTCACGTTGTTGAGCACTTACTTCGCTGCCAAATAGCCCGGTAGCGGCTAAACCTATCTCGGCAGGGGTGTTCGGCATGGCTCTTACCAGCGCGACGGGTTGGCCGAGCCAGCGCTGCAGCTGGTCGGTTCGAATGCCTGCCGCCACCGATATGATCAGTTTGCCAGCCAGTGGCAGGCCGGCCAGTTCGCGGCAGCAGTCCGCCATCTGCTTGGGCTTGACGGCCAACACCACGATAGAGGCAGCTTGCGCTAGCGCTGCATTGTCGGCGGAGACGGTGACCTGATACTTCGAGGTAAGTGCTTGCTGACGCTCCAGTCTTCGGCTGCTGGCGGAAATCAGCCTCGACGGGTGACCGCGTTTGAGCAGGCCGGCAAGCAGGCTCTCGCCAAGGCTGCCACAGCCGAGAATGGTGATGGGCTGGTCGGCCAGCCGGGGTTGTGGAGTGCTCATCTGGGGTTCCCTGTTGGGCGGGTCAGTGTGTTCAGGTTGTTCCAATGCCGAAGGTGGCCTTGCATGTTCGTCGCCCGGCCGGTGAGGGCCATGGGGTGTTGCCCGGCGGCGGGTTGGGCGTCACAGCGCATCGCGGGCGCCCTACGGTTTCGGCGGTCGGGCGCCAAACAAGGCACTGCCAATCCGAATCAGGGTGCTGCCTTCGGCGATGGCGGCTTCAAGATCGGCAGACATACCCATCGACAGGGTGTCCAGCTGCGGATGCCGGGCCTTGAGCTGCTCAAAAACCGTCCGCGCTTCAGCAAACCAGCGTCGCTGCAATGTGACGTCTTCGGTCGGCGGCGGAATGGTCATGACGCCGCGCAAGCGAAGCTGCGGCAGCGTGGCAACCGCGTCGGCAAGGGTGGCGGCCTCGGCTGGGGCGATGCCGCTCTTGCTGTCTTCGTCGGCAATCTTCAGCTGCAGGCAGATATTCAGTGGTGGCCGGTCGGGCGGCCGTTGTCGTGACAGGCGTTCGGCCAGTTTCAGGCTGTCGACACTCTGGCACCAGGCAAAGTGTTCGGCGACCGGCTTGCTCTTGTTGCTTTGCAGCGGGCCTATGCAGTGCCATTCAATATCGGCCGGCAACATCGGTTGCTTGGCCAGCGCTTCTTGCACATAGTTTTCGCCAAAGGCGCGCAGGCCGGCGTCATAGGCGGCCTGAATAATGGCGGCAGGCTGGGTCTTGCTGACGGCCAGGAGCCGGACACTGGCCGGATCGCGGCCGGCTGCCCGGGCGGCATCCGCAATCCGGGCCCGAACTGCGGTCAGACGGGATGCCAAAGACTCGGTCATGCGCTATTGTGATCCTCTGCCTCAAACCGAATAACAAGGCCCAGACGGGCTACCGGAACTGTCGATGGATATTACCGAACTGCTCGCCTTCAGCGTCAAAAACCGCGCTTCCGATTTGCACTTGTCCGCCGGCTTGCCACCAATGATTCGTGTCGATGGTGATGTTCGCCGGATCAACGTGCCGCCGCTCGATCACAAGATGGTGCATAGTCTCGTCTATGACATCATGAACGACAAGCAGCGCAAGGATTACGAAGAATTCCTCGAAACCGACTTCTCGTTCGAGCTCCCCGGCGTGGCGCGTTTCCGGGTCAACGCCTTCAACCAGAACCGTGGCTCGGGGGCGGTTTTCCGGACCATTCCGTCGCAAGTCCTGACGCTGGAAGAATTGAACGCACCGGCGGTATTCAAGGAAATTTCGATGAAGCCGCGTGGTCTGGTGCTGGTCACCGGCCCGACCGGTTCCGGCAAATCGACCACGCTGGCGGGCATGGTCAACTACGTCAACGAAAACAAATATGACCACATTCTGACCATCGAAGACCCGATCGAATTTGTCCACGAATCGAAGAAGTGTCTGGTCAACCAACGGGAAGTGCACCGCGACACGCTTGGCTTCAACGAAGCGCTGCGTTCGGCCCTGCGGGAAGATCCGGACATCATTCTGGTCGGTGAAATGCGCGACCTCGAGACCATCCGGCTGGCGCTGACCGCCGCCGAAACCGGCCACCTGGTGTTCGGCACCCTACACACCACCTCGGCCGCCAAAACCATCGACCGGGTGATCGACGTGTTCCCGGCCGCCGAAAAGCAGATGGTCCGCTCGATGCTGTCGGAATCGCTGAACGCCGTTATCTCGCAGACGCTGCTGAAGAAAATCGGCGGTGGTCGGGTCGCGGCGCACGAGATCATGATCGGCACCCCGGCCATCCGCAACCTGATCCGGGAAGACAAGGTCGCCCAGATGTACAGCGCCATCCAGACCGGTGCCCAGTTCGGCATGCAGACGCTCGATCAGACCCTGAAAGAGCTGATCCAGAAAGGGCTTATCACCCGGCAGGATGCGCGCGAAAAAGCCAAAGCCAAAGAAGACTTTTAATCGACCTGCAGCGCTCGACGGCTGGTACTCGACTGACAGTCATCGGGATCGGAACCGCAGGTACGGCGGAATGCGAACCGGTTCGCAAGCCTTGCGAGCCACGCCGGTTCGGTCGCCGGTCGGCGCTACACTGCCGACCTTTGCATTGAGTGTGGCTGCAGCCGGGTCCCGCCGGCTGTACGAAACACGGAGGAAGTAACGATGGATTTTGAAGGCCTGCTGAAATTCATGGTCAGCAAGAAAGCCTCGGACTTGTTCATCACGTCCGGGGTGCCGCCATGCATGAAGATCAACGGCAAGGTCGTCCCGGTCACCCAGAAGGAACTGAGCGCCGAGAAAGCCCGTGAAGTCGTGCTCTCCATCATGAACGAGGAGCAGCGGCGCGACTTCGCTCGCACCAAGGAATGCAATTTCGCCATTTCGGCCAGCGGGGTCGGCCGGTTCCGGGTCAGCGCGTTTCAGCAGCGCAACAACATCGGCATGGTGCTGCGCCGGATCGAAACCACCATTCCGACGCTGGAACAGCTGAAGCTGCCGGAAATTCTCAAACAACTGGCCATGACCAAGCGTGGTCTGGTGATTTTTGTTGGCGCCACCGGCACCGGCAAATCCACCTCGCTGGCGGCGATGATCGGCTATCGCAACCGCAATACCACCGGCCACATCATCACCATCGAAGATCCGATCGAATTCATTCACCAGCATGAAAAGTGCATCGTCACCCAGCGCGAAGTCGGCATCGACACCGACTCGTTCGAAGTGGCCCTGAAGAACACCCTGCGGCAGGCGCCGGACGTGATCCTGATCGGCGAGGTGCGTTCATCCGAGACCATGGATTACGCCGTTGCGTTTGCCGAAACCGGCCACCTTGCGCTGTGTACCCTGCACGCCAACAACGCCAACCAGGCGCTCGATCGCATCCTGCACTTCTTCCCGAAGGAAAAGCACAACCAGGTATTGCTGGACTTGTCGCTGAACCTCAAGGGCATTGTCGCCCAGCAGCTGATCCCGACCCCGGATGGCGCCGGTCGTCGCGCCGCCATTGAAGTTCTGCTCGGTACGCCGCTGGTGTCCGATCACATCCGCAAAGGCGAAGTGCATTTGCTCAAGGAAGTCATGAAGCGCTCGAACGAGCTCGGCATGCAGACCTTCGATCAGGCCCTGTTCAAACTGTTCAAGGCGGGTGAAATCACCTATGAAGACGCCCTGCACCACGCTGACTCGGCCAACGATCTGCGCTTGCTGATCAAGCTCGACAGCGGCGAAGTCGGCAATGATGCCGATGTCCCGGGTGGTCTGCAGCTGGAAGGTCGCGGCGGCCAACGCCGGCTATAAAATAGCCAGTGTCGGAAAAAAAGATCCGCGACAGTCGCGTTTTGTCGGATGAATTTTGTTCAAATTGTAGCTTGCACATTATTAAGCTGCGCGGTAGCCAAGCAGTGGTTATCAATGAAACTAAGACAGGGAGAGTAACTTGATTCGCGCATTCAAAAATGGAGCAGTGGCGGCTGCTATGCTTATGTCTGCCTCTGCGAATGCTGATCTATTTGAAGGTTGGATTTCTGGCCACATCGACAATGGTTACGACCTAGGTATTAGTGCCGGCTACGAAAGCACTGTATTTGGTTTTCGCGATTCAACAGATTTGGCTGGTCATAACCTGAGTCTATATTTCACACTAGATACTTCGCTCGGCGTTCAAGAGAATGACTATTACAACGGCGCTTGGTGTGAAGATGCCGGAATCGACTGCAACGAAGTTGCGTATTATCGCGATGATGTTGACGGAGTCACTGGTGATGATTTGGGCTTGATTCAGTTTTGGCTCACCATTAATGGTGTGACTCAGTTTGTCGGTGGGAATTACCTAAATTACGCGTTTATTGGTGATCAGGGGGCACTGTATGGTGCTGGGTTGCCAGTGGAATTCAGCTTCGAATCATGGGACCGCAGTGCTCATTCTCACTTAGAGGGTGATAGTGACTTCATCGTAAATTTCATTCAGTTCGCGCTCATCACTGAGAATCACGCTGTGCAGCATGGAGATGGGCTTGAGCAAGCTTTGGGGTTCCCTGGAATTGACGATGAAACAGTGGGGTATGGAGCCTTTGAATTTGTTGGGCGAGAGGCGGATGGTAGTGCCTCGCATCACAATGCATTTGGTATTTGGTCTGCTGATGAATTCAGAATTCATCGGGTAGGAGACTCCCAACCAAATCCGGTGCCCGAGCCTGTGCCGGTTATGCTGTTTGGCGCGGGATTGGCGGGCCTTGCAGGTTTGCGTCGCCGTTCTGGGACGAGTCATTAGCGTCTGAAAGAGCGGGTTCTGCGGCTTTTCCTCTACCAAGTCGCTAAAGAACGACGCCGGATTTTCCCGGCGTCATCCTTTAGAGAAGGTCAAACCGTTCGCGTCGCAATTGCTGGCGGCGTCCGCGCTGCTTTCAATGCCGGAGCCAACACTGCAGTAAGGCCCAGCATCCAGACGAACACCATGCCGAACGGCAGATAGAACACATCGAGCTTTTCCAACGCGTAGGTATCAACCAACCAGATATTCAGGCCGATGCTGAGCAGCACACCGAGTACGATGCCCGCCGTGGTGATCATCGCGTTCTCGATCAGGAAGTAACGCAGAATGTCCGTCTGACTGGCGCCGAGCGCGCGTCGGGTACCGATTTGGCGGGTCCGCCGATTGACGCTGAAGGTGGCGAGCCCAACGATACCGAGCGCAGTGACGGCGACGATCAGGGCAATCGAAGCCACCAACAAAATCGCCATGGCTCGATCTTCCTGATAGGCGCGCTTGACGGTGTCGCTATGCGCGTTGACATCACGAATGATGCGACCGTCATTCAATTTGGTCAGCGTCTGTTCAATGATGGGCATTAGCTCGTCACGCCGACCAGGTTCGGTTCTGACCATATAGCGAATGTATTTCTCGGTGGTGATTACCGGAAACAACATGGCCTGTTCAAACCGGCCCCAGTTGATCCACGGTGCCTGCAGGCGTTCGACGATACCGACCACTTCAAACGCGGCGTTGTTGCCGGAGTACACCGTTTTGCCAAGGGCATTGCCATCCGGAAACAGTGCCTTTGCCATGGCATCAGACAGAATCACCGCGCGTGGAAAATCGAGCGTGCGTTCCGGCAAGTACTTCTGCTCCTCCGGGCGAAAATTGCGGCCGGCAATCAGATTGAGCCCCAGCGTATTGATGGCATGCGAATCGACTTCATAGTAGGCCGCACCGACATCTTCGTTTTTGTCTTCCGCCGTTGCGCGATAGCCGGACGAACTGCCGCCACCGCTTTGCGGAATGGCATTGATCGGGATCGCGTCGACCACGCCGTCAATGGCGCGCAGCGTGGCCAGGTCGGTATCGATGACGGCCTGCGGATTGAAGTTCTCGACAAAGCCGATGCTCATGACGCTGATCAGATTGTCGTCGTCCATCCCGGTGGGCCGGCCCATCTTTTCGATCCGGCTTTGGGTGATGAAAATGGCGTTGACCACAATGGCCAGCGTCAATGCACATTGCAGCGCAATCAGGATGGCGCCTGTCTTGTTGCGCAGTATGGCGCGAAAAATGGGTCCGAATTCCATGATTAGCCTCATTGGGTTTTCAGCAAGCCGGCAGGCGCGATTCGGCCCACCCGCACTGCCGGATACAAACCGGCCAAGATGCTGGCAACGATGGCGATCAGCAGCGCCTGTGTTGCCAGCGACAGGTTCAGCGACGTCAAGGCACCGTAGCCGTCACCGTAAAGTGCCCGCACCGCTATCAGACCAAACCAGGCGAACAACAAACCGAGCAGGCCACCGAGGACACCGATCAAGGACACCTCGACCAGATTCAGCTGAAGGTTCTGCCATTGACTGGCACCCAGTGCCCGCCGCAGCGCCAGTTCCGGGGCACGACCGAGAAACTTGGCCAGCAGCAACCCAATCATGTTGATGAGACACACGGCCAAGAACAGGAACGACAAACCGACCAGTACCCGGTTGTCTTCGCCAACCACTTCCCGTTCCGCCATGAACTGATTGACGTCCGACAGCCGGTTGTTCAGCGGCCGTTCGAACCGGCCGAGCTTTTTCTGTTCCATGACATAGCTGTCGATAAAGCTCTGGTAGCGAGCTTTCTGCTCCGCACTGTCCAATTGGGCCCAGAACTGGATCCAGACCAGCTCCGACGCCAGAAACGATTCGACGGTATCAATGTTTTCCGGCTTCCAGCCATTGGTGTTGCCGGCGGTGCGCACTTGCAGCGGCAAGGCAATGCCGAACGGCAAATAGACCTCTTCCGCGTCGTCAAAGGCACCGTTGTTGACGTCGTAGAATTTCGGGGTCGGATTCCACTCGGCCAGCACACCGATGACCTTGAAACCCTTGTCGTTCAGCCGCACGGTCTTGCCGACGCTGTCAGCACCGCCGAATAGCCGGTCATTGGCCTTCTTGCTGAGCACCACAACCTGCTGCAACGATTTGTCAGCGCTGCTGTCCCAGCCATTGCCGTACTGAAATGGAATGTCGAACAGCGGAAAGAAATCCTTGTAGGTGATTCGGCCGAGCACCAGATAGGCCGGCACCGACTTGTCGTCCGGTTGCAATGCGAACGCACCCTTGAACATTGCCGCGTGGTGGCTCGGAATGTCCGATTGCATCAGCGCCATGGCATCGCGGTAGGTCAGCTCCGGCGGCGGTTCATTCGGTTCACCCCACGGTCGGTTCGGGTCCCAGCTGTCGAGCCGCACCGAGAAAAGCTTGTCGCTTTTCTGTGGTATGGGGTCGGCCGCCATCAGTGAATACACGGTCAGTGTGGTCATGCAGGCACCGATGCCAATCGCAATCGCCAACACCATCAAGGTGCTCAGAATCGGATTACGCTTCAGGCTCTTCAGCGCCAGATGCAGGTAGTAACGAAACATGGCGATGTCCTCAGGCCAGTTCGGCGACGACACCAGCGGCAGCATGAATGCTGTCACGGTGTTCGCTGCTATCGCGAACAATGTGCAAATCGGACACACGACCATCAAGCACCTGAATATGACGCTGGGCACGCTTGGCCAGTGACGGATCGTGCGTGACCATGATGATGGTGGTGCCGTCATCGTGGATCTGCTCCAGCAGCTCCATTACTTGCCTGGCCATGGTCGAATCGAGATTGCCGGTCGGTTCGTCAGCCAGCAGAAAGCGCGGCGAGCCGGCCAGCGCGCGAGCAATTGCAACGCGCTGTTGCTGGCCACCCGAAAGCTGCGATGGCAGATGTTTGGCGCGTGCCGACAAACCGACTTTCGCCAATGCGCTGTCGATGCGTTCCTTGCGTTCGGCGGCGGAAAACTTGCGGTAGCGTAGCGGTACATCGACGTTGTCCCAGATACTGAGATCCGGGATCAGGTTGAAGCTCTGGAAAATGAAGCCGATCTTCTCATTGCGCAGCTGTGACAGCTCGCGATCGTTCAGACCCTTGACCGATTTGCCGTCGAGCAGGTAATCGCCATCGTCAAACGTTTCCAGCAGCCCGGCGATATTGAGGAAGGTGGTTTTGCCGGAGCCGGACGGGCCGGTGACGGCGACAAATTCGCCGTCACCGACTTCCAGATGAAATTGGCGCAAGGCATGGGTCTCGACCAGATCGGTCCGGTATATCTTGTTCAGGTTTTGCATCTTCAGCATGGCGAGGTCCTCGGCCGGGGTCGAAAAGGTGAGAAAAGTCAGTCGTTCAGCTGCACGGTGTCGGCATCATCAAACTCGCTGGTCGATGACACGATGATTTGTTCGCCGGCTTGCAAGCCTTCCAGCACCTCGATGGCGCCAACGCTGCTGGCGCCCGGTTTGATTTGCCGTTTGTGGGCGATGCCATCCTGCACGACATAAACAACGCGGCCGCCACTGCTCTCAAAGAACGGTCCGCGCGGTACAGTCAATACGTTGTCACGCTGTTCAAACAGGATGCGGGCCGACAGGCGCTGGTTCTGGCGCAAGCCAGGCGGGGTATCGCCCTGCCACTGCACCCGTGCCAATACCAGATTGTTCTGCACTTCCGGTGAAACGGCGGAGACGGTTCCGGTATAGGTTTGGCCGTTGATCTGGATGTCGGCCACCATGCCAATGCCGATGTCGTCGGCGTAGCTTTCCGGCACTTCGAGTTCGGCGGCGTAGGCGGACAGATCAACGACGGTGATCAGCTTGGTGTTGATCGGCACCACCGCTTTCTGGGCAATGTGGATGGTGCCGACCATGCCGTTGACCGGTGATTTCAGTTGCAGCGCTTCAACTTGCCGCTTCAGGTTGTCGGCGACCAGTTTCTGCCGATTGAGCTGCGCCTGTTTGGTTTTGACATCGAACTCAAGGCTTTCTTTCAAAAGATCGGCAAACTGGATGGCATTGGCATAGGTGATACGCGCCTTGTCGAGTTCGTCGCTGAGCTTTTCATACTCGAGTTTCGACAGCGCCATTTGCAGCCGTGGATCGTCAGCGCGGCGCTTTTCGCGGTCGGCGGCGGTCAGCGCCACCTGCGCCATATCGATCTGGCGCTTGGCTTCGAATTGCTTTTGCTTGGCATCGATGCGGGCACGGCCGAGTTCTGCCGCCAGCGATTCGTGGCTGGCCTGTTCACGGGCCAGTTCGTTGCGCAGTTCCGGGCTGTCGATCACCGCCAGCAGCGTGCCGATCTGCACGCTGTCACCGGCCTGCACCTGCAGCGTGACCGTTCCGGTCGTGCTCGAATAGAGCGTCGGCGAGTTGGCGGCGACAATTTTGCCCTGCACAGCAGCATCGCGTTCAAAGCGGCCGATGCTGGCTTCGCCGAAGCGCAGCCGCGCTGCCGGTACGCTGATCTGGCTTGCCGACCAGCGATCGATCGCCGGCCACGCCAGCGTGCTGAGCACGGCAAAGCCGACCACGCTGCCGATTACGATCAAAGGCTTTCGTCGTGACGGTGCGGTGCTGCGCAGCACATCCTGAGCGGAGGTATCGCGAATCATCTGAAAGTCCCCTGTTGCTGCCGATGCCCCATTGCTTCGCGCCGGCGCGCGTCGTTTTTTTTGTGGTAAGCGCAAGCCGCAGCCGCTCGATGGAGTGGCCGCCAGCAATGCGTCGGTGCGATGAGTAGATGCCATGCCCCGCTCGCCGCCGATTTCCTCAGCAAACGGGAGTTAGGCGTTCTGACGAAATGCGTTCAGGAAAGGTTTGCAGTGGGGTGGAAAATTCTGCCGGGGCACGGTGAATACCGGCTGGCCTGGCACTAGCGGATGGTCATTACCCGGTCGCCGGACCGCTGCCAGGCCGCGATCAGGTCATTGGTGTCGCCATCAAAGCAGCCGGGCAGGCTGTCGGGATGGGCGATGCGACTGACCACCTGCCAGTCATCAAGCAGCGGCAGCGCGGCCGTGACATGGGCTGGCAACATCGGAGTCAGAAAGCGTGACGGTTGCGGCCGAAACGGCAGCGGCTGATTGAAACAGGCCAGCAGGCGCAGGGTGCCGGCCGGTACCTGCCGGCGATGCCGGAACAGCCAGGCCAACGCAGCGAACAAGCCATCGTCATGGCTGACCAGCAGCAGCGAATGCGGTTCGGTAATGGCCAGCGGCGTGCCGGTCAGGGTCATTGGCCCTGTCGTCGGCGTGACTGCGATCACAGTCAGCTGATGCTCGTCGGCGCGCAGGATCGGCAATTCATGGCCGGCAATGGCAAGTCGCAAGCCTGGGACAAACTCGCGCGCCAGCGGTGTCGTGACCTGCCAAAGTTTGCGGCCATCGGCGAGCGCGTCCTGTGCCAACCAGTTCATGACGCACCATCGCTATCGGCGGCGTCTTGCGAGCGCTGCCGTTCATGCAGCCACTGCTGCAGCATCAGTTCCGCTGCCAGACTGTCGACCGACTGATGCTGCAGCGTCTTGTAACCGCCGTACTCAAATAACTGCTGGCGCGCCTCCTTGCTGGTCGCGCGCTCATCCACCGCCTGCACGGGCAAGCCAAACCGGCCATGCAAGCGGTTCATGAATTTGCGGGCATTCGGCGTCACCGACAGATCGCTGCCGTCCATTGCCAGTGGAATGCCGATCAGCAACAAATCCGGTTGCCATTCCTTCAACAACTTTTCAATCGCCAGCCAATCCGGAATGCCATCGCGCGCCGGCAAGGGTGCCAGCATCTGCGTCGTGCCGGTCAACGTCTGGCCGGTGGCAACGCCGATGCGCTTCAGGCCGAAGTCGAAGGCGAGCAGGCGGACTGTTGTTGCATTCATAGCTTGTAGCGCTCTTGAATCGCGTCCAACGTATCTTCCGGTAACACTTGATCCAGCTCCTGGCCATCATGGCAGTGCAGCGCTTTGAATGTCGCTTTAATGCTGCCAGCCTTTTTTGCGGTAGCAACTATGGCGTTTTCCGCGCGACGCTCTTCCGGCGATCGTTCAGTGTTGATATGAGCGAACTGTTGCTGAAGCTGCCGCGCCCGGTTGTGTGCAAGCAACTTCTCCTTGTCGTCCTGTAATGGTGCCAGTTCATCAGCCAGAACATACAGAAGCAAATGTGCCATTGCACGCTCCTCAAATGTTCCGTAAATCTGAATGGCCATGGTCCGCGCATGAAGTTCGATCACAGCGGCGCGATCGGTGTACTGGGCTCTATCCGAGCCCTCTACCGTTTTTCGGCCATGCGCGGCGCGCTTCTCTGCTGCAGTCCAGAAAAATTGCAGTGTTCCGTCAACATTGCCTTGAATGCCTTGCTGGAGATAGCGCTCAGCTACTGTCAGCTGGTTCGGCAGTGTGTTTTCAAGCGAATGTCTTTCGGTGAATGCGTTGTGAACGCTGCGTGCACCAAATATCGCAGCGGCGGTGGCATCGCCGTTGTCCGCTGCCAACTTCAGCATGTCGTCGGTATAGGACTGGTAAGTGGCTGGCACGGCGACGCCACCAGATACCTGCCAGTCCGGTTTAATCGTTGATGGATGTTGTTCCGTCCAGGTCAGTGCGCCAGACAAAACCAGTTCGGTCAGTTCCGCACCAAATGACTGCTCGACCAAAGCTTCGACTTGCTGCTTCGCTGATTCGGGACTGCTGCAGTCAATCACCGTCTCGTCAGGTTTTTTACCGCTGCTGCCGGTGGTCGGGAAGTCTTTGCTGGGGTTGTCGTTTGCCAGCAATTTCTCGATTGGCGCAGCTTCCAATGCTGGCGCTGATTGCAACAGCACGGGCACTATGTCCGGGGCCCGGAACGCGTGATCGAGCCACAGCCACAACAAAAGTGTGGTGAAAACAATTCCAGTGAGTACCTTCACCAAGCGCGAAAAATGCCTTCCTTCAGCCATGTCCGGCTGCATCCGACAGCAGGCTGATATCAATGCCGATCAACTTGGCCGCTTCATTCCAGCGCTGTTCAATCGGCACATCAAAAATGATGCGAGCATCGGCCGGCACGGTCAGCCAGGCATTGTCGAGCAATTCCTGTTCAAGCTGGCCGGCGCCCCAGCCGGCGTAACCGAGCGCAACGAAAGCGTCCTGTGGGCCGATGCCGTGCGCCATTGCCTGCAGCACGTCTTTGGATGTGGTGATGCTGGCAGCGTCGCTGACCGGCCAGGTGCTGACCCATTTGCTGCCGGGTCGGTGAATGACAAAACCGCGATCGGTCTGGACTGGTCCGCCAATCAACACCGGCGTTTGAACATCGCTGCTGCTGATCGGCAGTTCGAGGTGCTGATACAACTCGCCCGTGCTGACATCGCTCGGCCGGTTGATCACGATGCCCATGGCACCTTCTTCGTTGTGCTCGCAGAGCCAGGTGACGCTGCGGGAAAAATTCGGGTCATCGAGCGCGGGCATGGCAATCAAAAAATGATTGGCCAGTGACTGGCCGGCCGGTGCGCTCTTGCGGCGGGTCGGCGTTTTCATTGTGAGCTGAAACCGTTGCCGGGCTCGAAGCGCCAGAGCCGGACGATCTGCAGGATATCGGTGTTCTTGCGCATCTCGGCCGGCAGCGGCGCAAACGGCGCTGCCAGTCGGACAATGCGCACCGCGGCATCATCGAGGATGCGTTGACCACTGGATTCGATGATGCGGACTTCCCGGATGGTGCCATCGACGTTGATATCAACCCGCAGCACCAGCTCGCCGAACAGCGCACGTCGGCGGGCTTCTTCCGGATAATTCAGATTGCCAATGCGTTCGATGCGTCGACGCCAGGCATCCAGATAGGCGGCATCCTGGGTTTTGGCAGTACTCGGTGCGACGATGCGCCGTTTCGGTTCGCGCGCTTCCATTTCCTGTTGCGCCGCCAGCTCGGCTTGCAGCGCGGCAATCTGCAGGCTGCGTTCAATCAACGATGCCGTGTCGACGCCCTGCTCACCGACAATTTGCTCCGGCGTGGGATCGGCCGCCGCTTGCTTGCTGGGCGCCTTGTTTGCGGTCAGTAATTTTTGTTTGGCCGCTTGTGGTGCCGCCGCACCGGCGGCGGGTTTGGCGACCGGGCGCGGGTCCGGTGCCGGCATGTCGGCCTGGCTGCTGGTGCGTGGCGGTTTCGAGGTTTTGCTGACGCCGCCACCTTCCTGATTGGCCTGCGCCAGAAAATCCGGCTTGGCCGGTTTCTTCTCGTTGTATTCGCTGGCGAGGATTACATCGAGCGTGATCGGTCGTTTCGGATTGAGCAATTCCGGTGCGACAAAGCCGATGCCGAACAAAATGAGGGCGTGCAGGCAGGCAGCCAGAAACACCGAGAATGCCATCCGATCGGCGGTTCCGGGTTGCGGGGAGGAATCGATCAGCGCAGCGCTGGCAGTCATGAATCCATGTTTCTCAATTGGGGCGCGCAAGCGCGT
Source organism: Permianibacter sp. (assembly GCA_041914645.1). Classification (GTDB taxonomy): domain Bacteria; phylum Pseudomonadota; class Gammaproteobacteria; order Enterobacterales; family Permianibacteraceae; genus Permianibacter. Next base: position 116,139 of record JAYSCY010000008.1, on the reverse strand, counting down.
TGCCGGATGCTGACGACATGGCCGTCACGGCACGATGCGCCATTTTGCGCGTTCGCTGGCCTCGGCCTCAAGGCGCGCTGCCATAACTGCGGTCAATTCGACACTGCCATCGGCGCGCACCACCATGGCCAGCGGTATGTCGAGCCGTTCGGCGTAGTGGCGCCAATCCGCGCCGGCGATGAGCAGGACCTTGCTGGCAACCTGCAGCAACTCGCCGCTGCGTCCCAACACGGTGACCGCCTGATTGCCGTCGGCAGGGGCGCCGGTACGCGGATCGAGGATATGGTGTGCCTTGCCGCCATCGCCAGTTGGATGCCAGCGTTGGTAGGTGCCGGAACTGAACGCTTGCTCGCCATCGGCCAGCGTGACGCTGGCCAGGCTCTGCTGATTGCCGGCCAGCACGCCGATGCGCCACGGCGCCTCACCGTGCCGACCGAGCACGCCGATATCACCGCCAAGATCAATCAAGGCCGAGCTGACGCCCTGTCGGTGCAGGTCGGCCAGCAGGGTATCGAGCGCATAGCCCTTGGCAATACCACCCAAATCGAGCTGCAGGTCGGGGTGCCGGCTGCGCAGCTGGACCGTGTTTGTCCATACGAGGTCGCTCATGCGTGGTAGCCGAGCCGGGTCGATGGAGGCTGGTGCCGGGGTGGTGGCGGTCGGATCAGCCTGCTGAAAGCCCCAGTCGGCCAGGCGGCGGCCGAGCGCGGGGTTGAACAGGCCGTCCGTCAGCTCGGCGTAGTGCTGGCTGCGGCGCAGCAGGCCGGCAAGATCGGCGGCGACTGATACCGTTTGCTGGTGGCCAAGGGCGGCGTTGAGCTCGGTCAGTTCGGACGGTTGCCAGGCATGCCAGCGCCGATGCCAGTCGGCCAGGGCGCGGTCCAGTCGCCGAAAATTCGCCTCGGCAGCCGCTTGGCTGGTTCCGGCCAGGACGATGCGGATCTCGGTGCCGAAATGCTGTAGCCGGGCTTCGTGATCGCGCGGCCGTTCCCGGTGCTGCCACAGGCTCCATGCCAGCACGGCCAGGATGGCCGACGCCAGCAGCAGCAGGGCCGCTGCGCGTTGCCAGTGTCGGCGACCGGCTGCGTTCACGACGCTGTCTCAGCGCGCGACCAGACTGACCGGCAACCGGTCAAGAAACTCGCCGGCCAGATCGCGACCGGTGGCCTTGGCGATCTCCCGCAGGCAGGTCGGGCTGGTGACGTTGATTTCGGTCAGATAGTCACCGATCACATCCAGACCGACGAAGATCAGCCCTTTTTCCCGCAAAGTCGGCCCGACCTGAGCGGCGATCCAGCGGTCGCGATCAGTCAATGGCTGGACCACGCCGCGGCCGCCGGCCGCCAGGTTGCCGCGCGCTTCGCCTTCGGCCGGGATCCGGGCCAGGCAATGGTCGACCGGCTCGCCATGCAGCATCAGGATGCGCTTGTCGCCGGCGCTGATCTCGGGAATGTAGCGCTGCGCCATGATGGTCTGCCGGCCGCGTTCAGTCAGTTGTTCAAGGATGGAGCCGGTATTCGGGTCGCCGCGGTCAATGCGGAAAATGCCGCTGCCGCCCATGCCGTCCAGCGGCTTGACCACCATGCGCGGGTGCTCGTCCAGAAACCGACGCAGCCGCGCCATGTCGCGGCTGACCAGGGTCGGCGGCGTACACTGGGGAAACCAGGCGGCAAACAGCTTTTCGTTGGCATCTCGAATACTGCCGGGCCGATTGATGACCATCAGACCGTCGGCTTCGGCCAGCTCCAGCAGGTAAGTGCTATACAGATACTCTTGGTCGAACGGCGGATCCTTGCGCATCAGCAGCACATCCAGTGCCGCCGCCAGGGGCAGCTCAACCGGATCACCCAGGCGGTACCAGTCGGTCGGGTCGTCCTGCACCGTCAGCGGCCGCAAGCGGCCATGCACCCGGCCCTGCTGCAGGTACAGATCCGGCTGTTCAAGGTAGTAAAGCTGGTCGCCACGGGCCTGGGCCGCCAGCAGCAAGGCGAACGAGGTGTCCTTCTTGATGGTGATCTGGCTGATGGGGTCCATCAGCACGCCGAGGCGTCTTGGGGTGGTGACAGGTCGCATGATGGGGGTCCAACCGGGGCAGGTGGCCGGATTGTAGCGACAAGCCGGTCTTAACGGTTGTTTGAACTTTATTCGCTAACTCCTTCACTGACCGGCCAAATCTGGCTTGGCCAGTGCAGGGTGCTGTGATAAAAAGCGGTGTGGGCAGGATCGTTTGGTCGATCCCGCGGTATGTTGATGCCCTTTACCGCCAGCCAGGTGGAGAACCGACGGCAATGGAAGTTGATTTCAACGGCCTCAAGGCCATGATCATCGATGACAGCAAGACCATCCGGCGGACCGCCGAGACCTTGCTGAAGAAAGTCGGCTGCGAGGTCATCACCGCGGTGGACGGTTTCGACGCGCTCGCCAAGATCGCCGACCATCGTCCGGACATCATCTTTGTCGACATCATGATGCCGCGACTCGACGGCTATCAGACCTGCTCGCTGATCAAGCGTAACCGCACGTTCAAGGAAACGCCGGTGATCATGCTGAGTTCGAAGGACGGACTGTTCGACAAGGCCAAGGGCCGCATTGTCGGCTCCGACCAATACCTGACCAAGCCGTTTTCGCGTGACGAATTGCTCGGCGCCATCCAGCGCCACGTGATCGACGTCCGGGCGACCCACTGACGTCGCCAACAAATTGTGATTGGACGGTCCGGCCAGGGCCGCCATGTTTTCAAGGGGAAGTTTCATGGCACTAGTACTGATCGTCGACGACTCGCCGACCGAAACCCATCTGCTGCGCGAGATGTTGGAGAAAAACGGTCACAGCGTCATCAACGCTGAAAATGGCGCACTCGGCGTCAAAGTGTGCAAAGAGCGGAAACCGAATCTGGTGTTGATGGATGTGGTGATGCCGGAACTGAACGGTTTTCAGGCTACCCGCCAGCTCAGCAAAGATCCGGAAACCGCCCACATTCCCATCATCATCGTCACCACCAAGGATCAGGAAACCGATCGGCTGTGGGGACTCAAGCAGGGCGCCCGCGACTACCTGACCAAACCGGTGTCGGAAAAAGCGCTGATGGCTACCCTGAAATCGCTGCTCGGATAACGCCGATGAGCACTGTGGTCGACCCGTTTCTGGTTCTCGCCGATCTGGATCAGCGCTGCCGTCAGAGTGGCGCCGCCCAAGGCCCGCGCATGGCTGAACAAGCCGACGCCTGGTCAGGCGTGGCGTTTGTGCTGAACGGTGTCCGGATGGTCGCCCCGCTCGGTGAGGTCAGTGAAATCCTGCACCTGCCGCACGTAACCAAAGTGCCAGGTGCGCGGGCATGGCTGCGGGGCGTCGCCAACGTTCGCGGCTCGCTGGTACCGATCGCCGATCTGCCCATGTTCTTTGGTCGTCGCCAGCAACCGGCCGGCAAGCGTCAACGCGTGTTGGTCATCAACCAGGATCAGAACCAGGTCGGCATCATCGTTGACGATGTGCTGGGCCTGCAGCATTTCACCGCCGATCAGCGACAGGAATCGCCGGGTGAAATTGATGAAGTGTTGCGGCCGTACGTGCTTGGCGCGTTCAGCCGCGATGAAAACCTGTGGCCGGTGTTCAGCCCACAAACGCTGACCCGTCACGCCAGTTTCAAACAAGTATCACTTTGAAAGACAGATTTGACGCGGTACACGGCCCTCGCGGGTTCAGCCGCCTTGACCCATAGCAACAAGCAGTCGGGAACAAAACATGAATGCTCCATTGAAAGGCCCTATGAGCGTCGAGCAAGGCAGCGGTATCGGTGGCTTGCTGATTGCGCTGGTCGTTGTGCTGTTGGTGGGCGTCGGTAACGCGGTCTGGGGTTTCATCCAGAGCGGTTTTGACGTCACCCGGGTGCAGCGGGCGGAAGAGCTGCGCGTGCTGTCACAGCAGCTTGCCAAGAACTCGGCTGAAGCCGCGCGTGGTAACGAAGCGGCGTTCGCCCAGCTCGAACAGGTGCGTAACCAGTTCGACGGTCTGTTCAATACGCTGGTATCGGGAGAAGCGCGCACGGGCTTACCGGCCGCGCCGGAAGCAATTCAGAAAAACCAGATTGCCGAAACCAAGAAGCTGTGGGAGGAGGTCAAGACCAACTCCGACACCATTCTGAAAGCCAAGGAAACGGTGCTGGACCTGCATGGCGTGGCCGCCGATCTGGCCCAGAACGTGCCGCAGCTGCAATTCGAATACGAAAAAGTAACCGACATCCTGGTCGAGAACAACGCGCCGCAGGACCAGGTCCGGCTCGGTACCCGCCAGATTTGGTATGCCGAACGTATCGTTCGCTCGATTCAGAAAGTGCTGGCCGGTGGCGATGACGCACCGCTGGCAGCAGAAAACTTCGGTCACGACGTCGACCTGTTCGGTCAAACCCTGAACGGTATGCTCGACGGCGACCCGATCATGGGTGTTCGTCAGGTTTCCAACAAGGAAGCGCGCGAAGCACTCAACGAAATCAGCACCATGTTCACCGGCGTCAAAGACAACGTCGGCTACATCATTCAATCGACTGGCGAGCTGTTCAAGGTGCACGACGCCTCGAACAAGATGTTCGCCCAGACCACCCAGCTGCTGACCCTGACCCGTGACCTGTCGAACGCGTTCCGTGAGTCGGGCGCCACGCGCTGGGACGGCAACCCGTACATATCGGCCGGCGCCGGTGTGCTGGTCGTGGTGTTGCTGGTGCTGTTGTATTTCACCCAGCGTCGGGCGGAAAAGCTGCGCTACAACGAAGCCGAACACCAAGCCGAGTTGGAAAAGCAGCAGAACGAACGTAACCAACAGGCGATTATTCGTTTGCTTGATGAAATGGGCGACTTGGCCGACGGTGACCTGACCATCAACGCGACCGTTACCGAAGACTTCACCGGCGCCATCGCCGACTCCATGAACTTCGCTATTGACCAGCTGCGCACGCTGGTACAAACGGTGCAGAACGCGGTGGCCCGAGTGTCGAACGCCACCGACGAAACCCGTCAGGTTGCAACCGAGCTGGCGCAAGCCTCGCGCAACCAGGCGCAGGAAATTACCGGCGCCTCGGCCGCTATTAACGAAATGGCGGTCTCCATCGAGCAGGTCTCGGCCAACGCCGCCGAATCGGCCCAGGTGGCCGAGCGCTCAGTGCAAATCGCGAAGAACGGCGCCGAGGTCGTGCGCAACACCATCCGCGGCATGGATACGATTCGTGAGCAGATTCAGGAAACCTCGAAGCGAATCAAGCGACTGGGTGAATCGTCACAGGAAATCGGTGACATCGTGTCGCTGATTAACGACATCGCCGACCAAACCAACATTCTGGCGCTGAACGCGGCGATTCAGGCCGCGATGGCCGGCGAATCGGGCCGCGGCTTCGCAGTCGTCGCCGACGAAGTGCAGCGACTGGCAGAACGTTCCTCGAACGCGACCAAGCGAATCGAGGCACTGGTGAAGACCATTCAAACCGATACCAACGAAGCGGTTATCTCGATGGAAAGCTCGACCTCGGAAGTGGTCCGGGGGGCGAAGCTGGCGCAGGACGCCGGTGTCGCACTGGAAGAAATCGAGCGCGTGTCCGCCGACTTGGCCGAATTGATTCAAACCATTTCGAACGCGGCCCGCCAGCAGGCGGCGTCCGCCGGCCATGTCTCCAACACGATGCATGTCATTCAGGAAATCACCAACCAAACGTTGCACGGCACCCAAGTGACCGCACAGCAGATTGGCAAGCTGGTGGAACTGGCTGACGAACTGAAAGGTTCGGTCGCGGGCTTCAAGCTGCCGGGCCGGTAATCGGTGTGGAATCGGTCGCTACCAGGAACGTGGTCGCGACGATTCGAAGGAACCATGGCCATGGCCGAAGCAGTATTGCGCCAGGCGCCCGACATGGGCGCTGCCGAATTTGCGCGCTGGCAGAAGCTGATTGAGGTGCGCACCGGCATTCATTTGCCGGAGCACCGCAAGCCGTTTCTGATGCTGGCGCTATCGGCGCGGATGAGAGAAGCCGGTTTCGACGATTACAACGCTTACTTTGTCGGTTTGCGCGATGGGTCGCAGGCGGCGTTCGAGTGGGCCTGCCTGGTCGACCTGCTGACCGTGCACGAAACGCGCTTTTTCCGTCACCCGGAATCGTTCGACTTGGTGCGCAGCTTCGCCCGTAACCAGCTGCAATTGAATGCCGGCCAGCCGAAACGCAGCCTGCAGGCCTGGAGTGTCGGTTGCTCGACCGGCGAAGAGGTTTACAGTCTCGCGTTGACGCTGCACGAACTGCAGGACGAAACCGGCCCGTTTTATTACGGCGTCACCGGCACCGACATCAGTTACCCGGCCCTGGCCAGTGCGCGTGAAGGCATTTATCACCTGCGCCGACTGACCGGGCTCAGCGACGAACAACGCGATCGCCATTTTCAGGCGGTTGGCGATGACTATTACCAGGTGATGCCGGCGATTCGGCAGCGCACCTGTTTCGTTCAGGGCAATGTTCATGATTTGCGCAATGCCCCGAACCAGCTGTTCGACATCATTTACTGCCAGAACCTGCTGATTTATTTCCAGCCCGAGCGCCGACGCGATCTGCTCAACCAGCTGGTTGAACATTTGCAGCCAGGCGGCATGTTGGTGCTGGCACCCGGCGAAGTGATCCGCTGGCATCACCCGGGATTGACCCGGATTCAAAACAAGCAGTGTCTGGCATTCAGCCATCGCGGCAGCAACCCGCAAGCGGAGTAGGCATGGCCGATAATTATGATCAGCTCGCCCTGAAATGGGTGCGCGAAGAAGTCAACAAAACGCTTGATCAGGCCCGTCAGGCGCTGGAAGCATTTGCTGAAAATGCCGAAGACAGTACCCAGATCCGGTTCTGCGTCAGCGCGCTGCACCAGGTACGCGGCACCTTGCAGATGCTGGAGTTTTACGGTGCGGCCTTGTTTGCCGAGGAAATGGAATACCTCGCCGACGCCATTGCCGAAGGCAAAGTGAAGAATCTGCCGCGGGCGCAGGAAGTGCTGATGGGCACCATCCTGCAACTGCCGACCTATCTGGAGCGGGTACAGGCCGGTCAGCGCGATCTGCCGGTCGTGCTGTTACCACTGCTCAATGACCTGCGCTCCTCGCGCGGTGAAACGCTGCTCAGTGAAAGCGCCATTTTCACCCCGACCCTGCACGGTGTGCAGACTCCGGTGCGGCCGCCGCTGGCCGATCAGCCGCGCAACAGTGACGAGTACAAGGATTTTGCCAAGAAACTGCGCCATCACTATCAGCGCGGTTTGCTCGGTGTGCTACGCAGTCAGGAAGTCAAAGAAAGCCTGCACCGGTTGGTGAAAGTGGTCGAGCGGCTGGAATACGCCTGCACCGGCACACCGATTGCGACGCTGTGGTGGGTGGCCGGTGGCTTCATTGAATCGATTGCCGAAAATGACGTTTACAAGAACGCCTCGGTTCACGCCCTGCTTGGCCAGATCGACAAATACCTGAAGCAACTCGGTGATGACGGCAGCTTTGTGCTGAACCAGACCGTGCCGCCCGAGCTGCTGAAAAACCTGCTCTATTACGTTGCCTGTGCGCAGCGCGAAACCGATCGCATCAAGGAACTGCAGCAAGCTTACGATCTGCGTTCGTCGTTGCCGACCGCCTCCGATCTGGAAGCCGAACGGCAGCGGATGACCGGCACCGACGCCGGCGCCATCCGTACCGTGCTGCAAGCGCTCAACGAAGATTTGGCAGGCGTCAAAGACGGCCTCGATCTGTTCGTGCGCAGCAAGACCCGCAGTGCCCAGGATCTGCTGAACCTGTTGCCAACCCTGCGCCAGATTGCCGACACGCTCGGCATGCTTGGCCTTGGCGTGCCTCGCGATTCAGTGCGCCAGCAAGTGCAGGCGCTGCAGAAGCTGGCCGATTCCGGTCAGGCGCCGACCGACGCCCACGTGATGGACATCGCCGGTGCCCTGTTGTTCGTTGAAGCAAACCTGACCACCGTCGCTGCAAACGCCGCCAGCATGGCCGCGGAAAGCGCCGACAGCAGTGCCAGCAGTCCGGGTCAGGACGAAGAGATCGCTGCCGAAGCGCAATTTGATGCGGCCCGGGAAGTGCTCATCAACGAGTGCCGAGGCAACTTGCAGAAGTGCAAGGACAGCATCATCGATTTCATGGCGTCGAGCTGGGATCACCGTCTGCTCGAAGGCGTGCCGAATCTGTTGGTCGAAGTGCAGGGTGGTCTGGGCATCATTGGTTTGCCCGACGCGGCCCAAATGGTTGGTACCTGTCAGCGCTTCCTGGCCGAGCGAGTGCTCGGTGCGCAGGGCGTGCCGAATACCACGGTACTGGACGCACTCGCCGATGTGCTGACGTCGGTCGAGTACTTCCTCGAGTCGATGCAGGAAGCCGGTGGCCAGGGGCTCGAGTCGGTGCTTGGCGCCGCGCGCGAAGCCTGCGCCGTGATCGATACCGAATTGTCCGCCGCGCCTTCGGCGCAAACCGCGGCGCCGGCACCTGCCCCGATCAGCACGCCGGCACTGACACCGGCGCCGGCTGTTTCGGCGGTGCCGTCGATCAGCGCGACCGACAGCGACATGATCGATCAGGAAGTGATCGAGATTTTCATCGAGGAAGCCGGCGAGCAACTCGAGGCCATTCGTGAAGCCTTGCCGGCCTGGATGGAAGACGAAGACGATCGTGACTCGCTGATCACCATTCGCCGGGCGTTCCATACCTTGAAAGGTTCGGGTCGCCTGGTCGGGGCAAAACTGCTCGGTGAGACCGCCTGGTCAATCGAGAACATGTTGAATCGGGTACTCGACAATTCGATCAAGGTTACCCGTGAACTGCACGACGTTGTTCGCGAAGCCGCTACCGTTACCATTCCGGCGCTGCGGGAAGCGTTTACCCTGCAAGTCGAACCGAGCATTCGTCCGGAATCGCTGATGGCGCGGGCCGAAGCCCTGTCGCGTGGTGAATCCGGCGCTGCACTGGCGGCGGCACCGACACCGGTTGCCGCGCCGGTCGTTCCGGTGGCACCGAGCGAACCGTCGCACGACGAAATCATGGCCGAACTGCCGGTCGCCGCCGTCGAGCAGGCTGAGCCTGCCGCTTTCGAGGCGGTGGAAGACGTCGCGCTCAGTCTGGAGCCAATGGCAGTTGAGCCGGCAGTTTCGGAGCTCACGCTTCTGGATGAGGCCGCCGAAACCGGCAGCGAATTCAGCACCGATTTTGCCACCGACTTCAGCACGGAGCCCACTGCACCGGCGGCGACACCTGCTGCTACCTCTGACGCGTACTTTGGTGAACTGCTCGATACCGTCGAGTTCGAATCGACTGAGCCCGAAAGCCTGCCTGTGCTCAGTCTTGATGACAGCGGCGCTGCTGATCTGACCGATCTGGCCGCTGGCGAATTCGAGCTGACCGATACCGTTGCCAGCGACGAACCCATTCAGATGGACGACATCGCGTTGCCGGTTGCCAGTGTCAGCGAGGAACCCGACAACACGCTGTATGACATCTTCGCCGCCGAAGCCGGTGGCCACCTCGAAGCCATTGAACACTACCTGGCCGATGTCGCGCTGTCGCCATTCTCGCCGCGCATCAGTGATGATCTGATCCGCGCCCTGCACACGCTCAAAGGCAGTGCCCGCATGGCACAGCTCGACAGCATCGCCGCCGTGATCACCCCGCTGGAAAAACAGGCGCGTGACATTCAGGCGCGCGACACCAACGTGCCTTCCGAATACCTGGCCCTGCTGGCGGATGCGCGCCGGGCACTGGCTGAGGCAATGCCGGCCCTGTTGGCAGGCCAGCAGCCGGATGCCGTACCGTTGCTGTCGTTGGCTGCCAGTGCCGAAGCGCTGGCGATCAGCGAGCCGGAACAACCGGCCGACAATGAACGTGATCCGGAATTGCTCAGTCTGTTCCTCAGTGAGGCGATGGATCTGGTGTCCGATGCCGATCTGGCGTTGAACAGCTGGCAACTGCAACCGAACGATGCCAGTGCCAGCAACAGCCTGATCGAATTGATGTCAGCGCTGCAGCATGCCGCCAACACCGCGCGTCTGCCCACCATCAGTCAGCTGGCCCAGACACTGGAAAGCTTCTACCAGCGAGCTGCCGCCGGCGTCAGTCCGGATGCTGCGTTCTATCAGCTCGCCCATCGCGCCCACAATGCCCTGTTCGACCAACTCGATCGGGTGGCTGCCAACCAGACTGCACTGGCCGACAATGCCCTGCTGCAGTCGCTGACAGAGTGGACCGGTCAGGTCATTGCCGACTTCAGTGTCGGTGAAGGCTTCACGCTGCATGATCGCAGCCGTGCCGCCGAGCTGGAACCGAGTGCGACCACAGCTGATTTGCGCACTGACTTCCAAGTGGAAACGCCTGCCGAAATCAGCGAACCGGTTGCCGACGAAATAGCGCCGGAACCCGTGGCAAGCGAACCGGAAGTCGAGCCGATGCCGGAATTCACCGCAGCACCGGTGGCCGAACCGGTCAGCGCGGCGGCGGAAACCTTCCTGCCGGGTGCCACGCTGTCGGCTTACGACAGTGGTGATGTGCCGCATCCGGTCACCATCGATGCTGACGGCGAAGAAATTCTGCAGATATTCCTGGAAGAAGCCGACGAAATCCTCGACGCCATCGACGAGACACTTGGCGCCTGGTCGGTTACGCCGGACGACATCAGCTCGGTTGCGATTCTGCAGCGTCACCTGCACACGCTGAAAGGCGGGGCAAGGCTGTCCGATCTGAAAGAGATCGGTGACCTCTCGCACGAACTGGAAAGTCTGTTCGAAGCTATTACCGACGGTCGCACCCAGAGTTCACCTGTGTTCATCCGGGTCGCTCAGGAAGCACGCGATCGGCTCGCCGCGCTCATCAACGAAGTGCGCAATGATCGCACGCAAACGCGGCCGAGCGCCTACTGGCGCCGCCTGCAGGCGGCGATTGCCGGGCAGGATCCGTATGCAGGCGATCTGCATGCCGCCGAAGCAGCGATGCCGGTATCGCGTCCGGCCGCGCCGGCTCCGAGCCCGACAACGCCGACACCGGTGACGGAAACTGCCGCTGCGACTGCGGGCAGCGATCTGGCGCGCGTGGTGCCGTTCCCGGCCAAAGACAAACCGGCTACCGAACCGGCGCGTCCGGCCGCACAGCAGGGCGAATTCGTCCGGGTGCAAGCCAACGCGCTCGAGTCGCTGGTCAACCTGGCCGGCGAAACCTCGATTTTCCGCGGCCGCCTCGAACAACAGTTCGTCGTGCTGCGGCAAAACCTGCACGAAATGGAACAGACCGTGGCCCGCTTGCGCGAACAGCTGCGGATCATGGAAATTGAAAACGAAGCGCAGATCCAGCACCGCCGCGAAGCCGTCGGTCAGGATTACGAAGAATTCGATCCGCTCGAGTTCGACCGTTACACCCGGCAACAGGAACAGACCCGGTTGCTGTCGGAATCCGCTGGTGACTTGCTGAACCTGAAAGAAGCGCTCGACAACCTTGCCGCCGATTCGGAAACACTGTTGCTGCAACAGGGTCGGGTCAACTCGGAACTGCAAGACGGTTTGATGCGGACCCGAATGGTGCCGTTCTCCTCCATCGTTCCGCGACTGAAGCGGATGGTGCGGCAGATTGGCGAAGAGCTCGGCAAGGGCGTCGAAATCGCCATTCACGCCGACGGTGAAATGGATCGCACCGTGCTCGAGCGGATGATTGCACCGCTTGAACACATGATCCGGAACGCCATCGACCACGGTATCGAACGGCCGGAAAAACGCCTCGCGGCCGGCAAGCCGGCGACCGGTCGGATCAAGATCCGACTGCTGCGCGAGGGTGGCGAAGTGGTCGTTGAAATCGCCGACGATGGCGCCGGCATCAACTTGCCTGCGGTCAAGCGCAAAGCGATCGAACGCGGTCTCATTACCGAACAGTCGCAACTGACCGATCACGAACTGATGCTGCTGATTCTGGAGGCCGGCTTCTCGACTGCCGAGCAGGTCACCCAGATCTCCGGTCGCGGCGTCGGCATGGACGTGGTGGCTTCGGAAATCAAGGAACTGGGTGGTCGCATCGACATCGATGCGGAAACCGGCAAAGGTTCGCGCTTCACTGTCCGGCTGCCGTTCACAGTGTCGGTCAACCAAGCCCTGATGGTGCAGGTCGAAGACGACATCTACTCGATTCCGCTCGCCAACATCGAAGGTATCGTTCGGGTTTCGCCGTACGAGCTGCAGACCTATTACGGTGACAACGCGGTGGCGTACGAGTACGCCGGCCAGCCGTACCGGATGCGCTATCTCGGTACGCTGATCGACCACACCGTGCAGCCGCGTTTCGAAGGCGTGTTCAAGCCGGTGCCGGTGCTGCTGTTGCACGGCGCCGAACACCCGATTGCCCTGCAGGTGGATGAACTGCTTGGCTCGCGCGAAATCGTCGTGAAGTCGGTGGGTTCGCTGCTGTCGACCGTTTCCGGTCTGTCCGGTGCGTCAATTCTGGGCGATGGCCGCGTCGTGCTGATTCTGGACTTGCCGGCGCTGCTGCGCCGTGCCGATGCCATTCAGATCGAAGATGTCGTCGAGGCGGTGGTCGAAGAGAAACAGCCGCTGGCACTGGTGGTCGACGATTCGATTACGGTGCGGAAAGTGACGGCCCGCTTGCTCGAGCGGCACAACTACCGTGTGCTCACCGCCAAAGACGGTGTCGATGCGGTCAACGTGCTGCACGATCACAAACCGGATGTCATGTTGCTCGACATCGAGATGCCGCGCATGGACGGTTTCGAATTGGCCGGTATCGTCCGTCACGACGAACGGCTCAAGGACATTCCGATCATCATGATCACCTCGCGTACTGGCGACAAGCACCGCGCCCGGGCCGAGGAACTCGGTGTCGATCGCTACCTTGGCAAACCGTTCAACGAAATTGAGCTGCTGAATACCATGGCCCAGTTGATCGGCCGCGGTAGCTGAGCAGACGGTCGTGAAAACAACCGCGCTCCGCATCGGGCTGATTGGCAGCGGCGACGAAAGCAGTGAGAAGCTGCTGCGGCTGCTGACCGAGCAGGGCATGCAAATCGTGCATGCCCTGAAGCCCGGTGAATTGTCCGAGCGCTTGATTACCGCCACCAATCTCGATGTCTGGTTGCTCGATCTCGACGACAGCCAGTGGCACGATCAACTCGACGTACTGATGGATCGCTCATCAGTCCCGATCTTCTTCAATGAACACCAGGCCATCGAAGGTCAGCAGCACCTCGATTACTGGGCACGCAATCTGATCAACCGGATGTTCGAGCTGGTCGGCGAGACGCCAATGGCGGCGCCGGCTATTGTGCAACCGGCGATGGTGTCACCGGCCACCGTGCCGGAACGAAAAACGGAACGGCTGCCGGAACAGCGGCCTTCTGATGCCCTCACTGCAATGCCCGCCGGACTCGATCCGGAACTGCTGGAAGAAATCGCAGAGCTGGAACAATTGCTGCAAACCAGCAATCAGCTGCCGCTTGAAGAAATCGACGATCTGGCGGTGACGCTGCGCGAGCCAACGCCGGCAGCATCGGTGCAGAAACCGGCAGAAGCGGAAAAACCGGCTGCAAAAGCCACGACGGCCGCGCCCGCTCCGGCAACAACCAGCGTCAAGACAGCGACACCAAAGCCTGCAGATTCGGCGCCCACATCACCAGCGCAGCCGCAACCAGTCCCGGCGACTCCCGCCACTGCAGTCAACGCAGCGGCCGCAGCCGGCACCGCACCCGCAGGCAAACCACAACAACGCGACAACCCGGTACAGAAAGTCAGTGCGCCGCCCACCGCTACGTCTGCGCCGGTCGCAGACGCAATGCCGGTGACCAAAGCAACACCAGTAAATTCAGCTGCACCGGTAACGGCAGCGACACCAGTAACGGCAGCCGCACCAGTAACGACAGCACCGCCGGTTATTCCGGCACCACCCGCTACCCCAGCTTCACCGGTTACCGCAGCAGCAAGCGAAAAGCCTGCCGCGGCGGAAACGCCGATGGCAGGTGCAAAGCCCGCAGCGGCTACGCCCATTGCGACGCAGGCAGCCGCCACCTCCGCCACTGTCGATGGCTCAATGCAAGCACCCGCGGCTCCGACCGTCAGCATGGTCAACGATGACGTTGCCAAAGCGGGAGCTTCGGCTGCGACTACCGAGGCAGTCTTGCCGGAAAAGTATGACTGGCCGAGCTTTCCTGCTCCGAAGCCGGTTGCCGTTGTCGATGCCGATAACGCGGATCCGGATTTTGCGCCCATGCGGCCACAACCTGCCGCCGGGCCGATGCGCGAATTGGCACGGCCATCAGTCGCACCGCTGGTGACAGCGCCGCAGGCGCGCACCGCCGACGATGACGTGGCGGTGCCGACACTGACCGAAGCGCCTGCCGGCGAGTTCGAACTGGAGCTGGAATTCGAAGCGCTGTCGGATGACGACGTGCCGGTGCTCGAGGATGCGGTCAGCGACGACGCCGTGACCGAACTGGAAGTACCGATGCTGGAAAGCGTTGCGGAAGCCACCGAATTTGAGATCGTGCCGGACACGTCACTGGGGCTGCCCTGTGATCTGTGGGTGCTCGGCGCGTCATTGGGAGGGCCGGCGGCGCTGAAGCGGTTTTTCACCGCCATCGATCAGCCGCTGCCGATCAGTTTCCTGCTGGTGCAACATATCGACGCGCATTTTCTGCCGGTGCTCGGCAAGATCCTCGAGCAGGCCAATGCGTTTTACAACGTGCAGATCCTGGCACGGCCCGGACTTATCGAACCCGGGGCATTGCTGCTCGCACCAATCGAGCGGCGATTGCGTTTCCTTGACGCCGGCCAGATCGTGCTCAGTGGCAAAACTTGGTCGCCGCCATACGCGCCCTGCATCGACGACGTCCTGCTCGATGTCGCTGCCGCTTACCCTGGCCAGGTGAACTCGATAATCTTCAGTGGCATGGGTGCCGATGGCGTCAACGGTGCCCGCGCCGTGCAAGCAGCAGGTGGTGAAATCTGGCTGCAGGAAGCAGGCAGCTGCGCAAGCAGCGTCATGCCGGATGCAATTCAGAATGCCGGTCTGTCGCGCTACCGCGCGACACCGGAGCAATTGGCAACTCGACTGATGGCTCGCTACCGGCCGGCCGTCAGCAGCAAGAATCTGGCATAGGTCGCCGCGCCGCGGTGGCTTGAGAGGTAAACATGGAAATCCGTCAAAACGAAATTTATTCCCTGCTGATGCCGGCTGCCGGCGACAGCGTGCTGTTGCCGAACATCGCCGTGGCGGAAGTCGTGCCCTACTTCGGTAACGTCGACAAACCGCTGGCCGGTTCACCGCATTGGTTGCTGGGCTATCTGCAGTGGCGCGGTCGCCATGTGCCGCTGATGGCCATGGAAGCCATCGATGGCGGCGATCTGCCGCAACTCACCCGCTTGTCGCGACTGGCGATCCTGAACACCGCCAATGGCAGTGCCGATGTGCCCAACGTCGCCATTGTCGTGGGCGGCATTCCGCGCTTGACGCGCGTTACCCCGGAACTGCTGCAACCGGTGGAAGGTGGTGGCTCGTCGCTCGCCAAGGCGCGCGCCTTCATGGCCGGCCAGACGGTGCAAATCCCGGATCTGGATCGGCTGGAAGAAATGGCGCGGGAAACGCTGGTGTACAAGCCGGAAAAAATGAGCTGACCAGTTCAGGCAAACCGATCCGGCCAGGCGATGCGCGGAGCAGACTCACAGCAATTGGATATTCAGACTTATCTGACTGTCTACGCGCAGCCTTTAGACATCTCAATTGAAGTGAGGCAGCCGGAGCTGCCTCCGCAACTCCAACTGCCGCCCAATACAGTAGATGCGTTTCAGTCACAACTCGCTGAAAGTTATCTTTACGGTGGTTTGGCGCGAAATGATTTGCCGAGATGGGCAGGGCGTACAGCAATCATCTACCTTGGTGGTGCCCATGCAATGGCATTGCTGGTTGCTTTCCCTGCATTGTTGCAATCCGTTGCGGTCTGGTTCGGCAGTGGTGATTTCACTGCGTTGACGATGGCGATGGCCCAATTTGTTTTCACGGGTTACAGCCTGATCGTCCTCCGTTTTATACTGAAACGCTGCAAACGCTACCTGTAGTTTCTCAAGTACCTTCCTCGCTAACAATTGCACGTGAAAATTCAGAGCGTGGCGAAATATGTCGGCACCAACTCACTGGCGTTGCCGTGTCGCGCTTCGACAAAACTGCTGCGCTGCTGTGACGGCTCCAGATTCAGCTCCATGGTATGCGCGCCGGCGGCACGCGCCGCCTGCACAAAGCCGGCAGCCGGATAGACATTGCCGCTGGTGCCGATGCTGACAAACAAATCGCAGCGGTCAAGCGCGTCATAGATGCGGTCCATCTCCAGCGGCATTTCACCGAACCAGACGATATGGGGCCGCAAGGTGCCCTTGAGCGCGCAGCAGTCGCAGCGGCGGTCGCCATCCAGATCGGTGTTGATGGGGTAGATCTGCTGGCTCATGCTGCAGCGCATCTTCAGCAGTTCGCCATGCATGTGAATGAGGTTTTTGCTGCCGGCGCGGTCATGCAGATCATCGACATTCTGGGTGACCAGCAAGAACTCACCGTCAAAGCGCCGTTCAAAATCTGCCAGTGCCTGATGGGCGGCATTGGGTTGCACCGCCGGGTCGGCCAGTTTGCGCCGACGTTCGTTGTAGAAGCGTTGCACCAGCGCAGGGTTGCGGGCAAAGCCTTCCGGCGACGCGACATCCTCGATGCGGTGGTCTTCCCACAGGCCGTCGGCAGCACGGAACGTGCGAATGCCGGATTCGGCCGAAATGCCGGCACCGGTCAGCACAACGATGGAGCGATAGATCATGGTTGCCGTGCCAAGCAGGAGCGAGCTTGCTCGCGATAGTGGTCAGGCTTGGAAAGCGTTGCGGGCAAGCTCGCTCCGACAACGCGTCCGCTCATAATCAGTCCCGCCACGCAATCAACTGAAATCGCCAGCCAACAACTGCAATCCCGCCAGTGCCGCCATTGCAGCTGTCTCAGTGCGCAAAATGCGTGGGCCAAGCCGGAGCCCGGCAAATTTCGCCGCGCGAGCATATTTCATATCCATTTCGCCAAGCCCGCCTTCCGGGCCGACCAGCAGCACCACCGCGTTGCCGGGCTGCAGATCACGCAGGCCCTGCCGGGCTTCCGGATCGAGCATCAACCGCAGACCGCCGGGTGCCATTTCGCTGAGTGCGATATCGAGCCGGCGAACTGCGGCAATTTCCGGCACGACATTGCGGCCGGACTGTTCGCAGGCGCTTTCGGCCACACGCTGCCAATGCTCGCGCTTTTTCTCCCAACGTTCGGCATCGACCGAGACACCGCAACGCTCGCTGATCACCGGCTCGATGCGCGTTACGCCCAGCTCGACCGCTTTCTGCACGGTGTAGTCCATGCGCTCGCCACGCGAGATGCCCTGCATCAGCGTGATCGGCAGCGGTGATTCGCGGTTGACCGCTGTCGCGGCATCAACCCGCGCCCGCACGCCTTTCTTGTCGACCTGAGTCAGCACGGCGTCGTACTGCGCTCCGTCGCCATTGAACAATTGCACGGCATCGCCTTCTTTCAGGCGCAGCACCCGGCTGACATGGCCAGCTGCCTGCTCGCCAAGGCTGGCAGTAACGCCGAGCGCCAGCGGCTCGGCAACGAAAACGCGAATCGTGCGCATGGTTCTTCAGTTCTCGAGCAGTAGATCAATATGACGGTTCGGCCAAAAGCGGCACCGGCGTTTGACCGGCCTGTGCAACCCCCATAGGATACCGGACAGCTCGGCACAGTGGCGGTTTGCGCGTGGCCCCGGACAGTTGGCTGTCGTCCTGACCCACATGACGCCCGGCGGCTGACGGCTGAATCACGTCCTTTCGGGGCGGCCCATGGTGGGCCGCAGCCAAGGCAGGAAACAAGAGCAGGGAAACACGTATGAAGATAAGCATTCCCGCCGAAACACTGGCCGGCGAATATCGCGTTGCCGCCACCCCTGACACCATCAAGAAATACCTTGGCCTCGGTCATACCGTCAGCGTGCAGCGTGGTGCCGGCGTTGCCGCAGGCATTCCGGACAGCGCCTATACCGCCGTCGGTGCCAGCGTGGTGGCAACTGCTGCCGAGGCCTTTGCCGGCGATCTGGTGCTGAAGGTGCGGGCGCCAAGCGAGACCGAGCTGGCGCATCTGAAAGCCGGCAGCACAGTGCTGGCGCTGTGCAATCCGTATCGCAACAACCTGCTGGCGCAATACGCCGAAAAAGGCGTCACGCTGTTTGCCATGGAATTGCTGCCGCGCATCACCCGCGCGCAAAGCATGGATGTGTTGTCGTCGCAGGCCAACATTGCCGGCTACAAGGCCGTGCTGCTGGCCGCGCATCACTACCCGCGCTATTTCCCGATGCTGATGACCGCCGCCGGCACCGTCAAAGCCGCCCGCGTGCTGATCCTCGGTGCCGGCGTCGCCGGCCTGCAGGCCATCGCCACCGCCAAGCGTCTCGGCGCGGTGGTGGAGGCGTTTGACGTGCGCACCGCCGCGAAAGAACAGGTCGAGTCGCTCGGCGCCAAATTTGTCGAAGTGCCGGGTGAAGCCGGTGATGCCGCTGGCGGTTACGCCAAGGAAATGTCCGACGATTACAAGCGCAAACAGGGCGAGCTGGTGCACGAGCGCGCGCAACAGGCCGACATCGTGATCAGCACCGCGCTGATCCCCGGCCGGCCGGCTCCGCGACTCATTCATGCCCATACCGTGGCCGCGATGAAGCCGGGTTCGGTCATTGTCGATCTGGCCGCCGAAGCCGGGGGTAACGTCGAAGGTACGGTGGCGGATCAGGTGGTCAATCTCAATGGCGTCACTGTCATCGGCTACACCAATCTGCCGTCGCAAGTCGCCGCCGATGCGTCGGCGCTGTATGCCCGCAACCTGCTGAACTTCCTGACTCCGATGCTCGGCAAGGATGGCAGCTTCACGGTCAACAGCGACGACGAAATCATCAAGGCGTCGTTGATCACCCGTGATGGTCAGGTTTTGTTTGGTACCAAGTAACGCCAGCCATTTGTGCTGACAACCTAGCTAGATTCCTCCCACCCCCTCCCGTCCTCCCCCTCAGGCAGGGGGAGGGGAAAACAAGGAGAACGTCAATATGGCCGATCCACTAATCATCAACCTGACCATCTTCGTGCTGGCGATTTTCGTCGGCTACCACGTGGTCTGGACCGTGACCCCGGCGCTGCACACACCGCTGATGTCGGTGACCAATGCCATTTCGTCGATTGTGATCATCGGCGCCATGCTGCAAATCGGCTTTGAAGCGTTTGCGCCCGACAGCATCGTCGGCGCACTCGCGGTTGGCCTTGCCAGCGTCAATATTTTCGGTGGCTTTCTGGTCACCAAACGGATGCTGGAAATGTTCAAGAAGAAAGAGCGAAAAGCTTAGCTGGCTGCTGCGTGCCTGGCAGGCTCACCCTCATCCCGGCCTTCTCCCGTCAAGGGAGAAGGAGTCAGTCGATCCCCTCTCCCTTGACGGGAGAGGGCTAGGGTGAGAGTGAATCCCCAAGCGCGAACCACAGCTGGCAAAAACGCGCGCACCAACCATAACAAAACGCTGCAGACCAGAACGCAAGGAAACACCATGGTCAACTACAACCTGATTGCACTGTCCTACCTGATCTCGTCAGTGCTGTTCATTCTTTCGCTCAAAGGCCTGTCGCATCCGGAAACGGCCCGCCGTGGCAACAGCTTCGGCATGATTGGCATGGCGCTGGCCATCGTCACCACGCTGTTCCTGATGAAAGAGCTGACCGGCAGCTCTGGCTATGTGCTGACGCTGGTGATGATCGTCATCGGCGGTGCCATCGGCACGGTGCTGGCCAAGAAAGTGGAAATGACTGCGATGCCACAACTGGTCGCGGCCATGCACTCGTTGATCGGTCTGGCGGCAGTGCTGATTGCAGTCGCCGCCATTTTGAAGCCGAACAACCACATGGACGGCGTGCACCGGTTCGAGCTGTTCGTCGGCGCGTTCATCGGCGCAATCACCTTCACCGCTTCCATTGTCGCGTTCGGCAAGCTGTCGGGCCGCTTCTCCAGCAAGGCCATCAAGTTCAGTGGCCAGCATCTGGTTAATCTGACGCTGGCGATCATCATGGTGGTGTCCGGCGCCATCTATTTCACCCAGGAATCGCACACCGCCTTTTACGTCATGATGGCTGTTTCGCTGCTGCTCGGTTACCTGCTGATCATTCCCATCGGCGGCGCCGACATGCCGGTGGTGGTGTCGATGCTGAACTCGTATTCCGGTTGGGCCGCCGCGGGCATCGGCTTTACGCTGAACAACAGTTTGCTGATTGTCGCCGGTTCGCTGGTGGGTTCTTCCGGCGCCATCCTGTCCTACATCATGTGCAAGGCGATGAACCGTTCGCTCATCAACGTGATCTTCGGCGGCATCGGCAGTGACAGCGGCAGCGCCGAAGCCGGCGATGGCAAGGAAAAAAGCTACCGCGCCGGTTCCCCGGATGATGCCGTGTTCCTGATGAAAAACGCCGAAAGCGTGGTCATTGTTCCGGGCTATGGTCTTGCTGTTGCCCGCGCCCAGCACGCGCTGCAGGAATTCGCCACCAAACTGGAACATCACGGCGTCAAGGTTCGCTACGCCATTCACCCGGTCGCCGGCCGCATGCCCGGCCACATGAACGTACTGCTGGCCGAAGCCGACGTGCCCTACGATCAAGTGCTGGAGATGGAAGAGATCAACAACGACTTTTCCAACACCGACGTGGTGCTGGTGATCGGCGCCAACGACGTGGTCAACCCGGCCGCCAAAGATGACCCGAAATCGCCGATTTACGGCATGCCGATTCTGGAAGCGCACAAGGCCAAAACCATCCTGGTGGTCAAACGCTCGATGGCGGCCGGTTATGCCGGCCTCGACAACGATCTGTTCTATATGGACAAGACGATGATGGTGTTTGGCGATGCCAAGAAGGTGGTGGAGGATTTGGTGAAGGCATGCGAGTAGCGAGCACTTTCATGAATCTTTTTAAACCTCACTACTTCTTGCCACTAGCGATAACGGCATCCATTTTCGCAAGGCAGGTATATGCTGGAGTCACAGACATATCAGACGTTGATAACTTTGATTTGGCTGAGATGAGTTTGTTTTATAAATGCAAAAGTGGAAGTTTTTCAGCTGAAATAGCGGGGACATATAAGAGTGCGGAATTAAAAGCCGATCATTTCTCGGTTGTAGACCTCAAGAAAAATCCATCGGTAGAGTGTAACTCTGATGGAGTTCTATGGCGGCTTGAGATAGCTACTGAACTCCCGACAAGTTCAAATGGATATTGCGCTGGCGCGCAGCAAGGGAGCCTGACTGTTTTTGCAAATGGCAAAGGTATAGTGAAGGGAAGACTGATTAACTACTGTACTGGGTGGGGGCTAGATGCTTTTCGCGCTGGGTATGGCTCAATCACCACTTGTGGTGTAGGTGACGTTAAAAACGGAATCGATGGAAGGCTGTATGGTTGCGTATCGTATGATAAAAAACAGTTTCTTGAACAAAATATGAGAGTTGTAGATTCACCCACAAACATTATCAAGTAATCAGTTTAAATGCTGCGGTTCAAACGGTTACTGATGGATTTTTAACCTTGGTGACTGCCACATCCAGTTAAGTTCACGTAGGTCCGATTAGCGAGGCGTAATCGGACGCATGTTTGCTGCTGGGTCGAGCAGCAGCTCATCTTGATAGCGTGTTGCCGGGTCTCGCCCCGGCGGGCGAGTTACTTTCTCTTGCTCGTGCAAGAGAAAGTAACCAGAGAGAACACGCCCCACGCGCCAGAATCGTTTAGTTTCTTCGGAGACTCCGCCCGCCGCTTCGGCGTTACCGGCTACGGGCACGTGCTGATGCGGCGTCCTGCCTTATCAGCACTACGCCGGCTGTCCCTGCCGGCGTACCCGGCCGCTAACGCCGAATCGTCGGCTGGCGCGGAAGGGGCCCCGGGTTCTAGCGAATGGTGTTGCTTCGGCTTTTCATCCGATGTTTTTTCGTCATTCTCGCGTAGGCGGGAATCTGGTTGTCGCCCCGAACGCCAGAGTCTCTGGGTTCCCGCCTGCGCGGGAACGACGGAGCTGTTTGCCTTTTTGCGCGCAGCGTGCCTCTGACTTTTCCGCCGTCTGACGAGCCGAGCAACGGAGTGGAAGCTGGGTTAACAGCCCGTAGTGAAACGAAGGGGCGAGGCAGGATGCCGAAGCCTTTTGTGACTGTACATGGATGTACTGTCACAAAAGCCCCAGCTGGAGCGGAGTCGCGCAGGGAACCGCTAAAACAGCTTTTCGTTTTAGCGGCGAGGAATACAGGCCATGTTCTTTGCCTACTTTCGTGCGCCACGAAAGTAGGTCGCCCGCCGGGGCGAGTCCCGGCAATCTCGCCAGCCGCACGACTCTCTTAATGGGAAAGCCTTTAGCGCGTTAACTACCCCCTCCCGACCATCCAGCCGCCAACGGAGTCGGCGTCGTTCAGACGGCAAGTTCGTCAACTGTGACGAACTTGGATTCCCGTCCTCACCCCCCTTCGCAGGGGGTGGGAAAACGTCGCCGAGGAGAACTTCGGTCTGCGAAAACAAAAATCAAATAGTCGCGCCGGCATTTACAAATTGTTACCGCCAAACCTGTAAGGTTTTCGCCACACTATCGACTGTAAGCACAAGACCGATCATCGGGAAAAGGAGCAATGTCTGTGAAACGGATCTGGGCAGTGGTGTTGCTGGGCGCCAGTGGTGGCGTCTGTAGCAGCGTGATGGCAGCATCGGGTAACAGTTGTCATTTGCCGGGCCATGAAGAGCCGCTGCGCTGTGTGCAGGTGAGCGTGCCGGTGGATTATGCGGCGCCGGATGGCGAGCAGCTCAGCCTGCATGTGACGGTGGCGCCGGCGTTTCGCGAGCTGGCCAAGCCTGACCCCTTGTTTGTGCTCGCCGGTGGTCCCGGCCAGGCCGGCAGCGACATCATTTTTCTGCTGGAGCGCGCGTTCAAGCGGGTGCGGGCCACGCGCGACATCGTTTTCATCGATCAGCGCGGTACCGGCAAATCCGGCAAGCTCGCTTGTGACGAATTTGCCGGTGCCGAAGAATTGTCGGAAGCCGAGCAGGAGAAGTTGATTGCCGAATGCCTGCAGGGCCTCAAGGCACCGTTGCAGCATTTTCATACGGCCAATGCGGCGCGTGATCTGGACGAAATCCGCAAACTGCTCGGCTACCCGCAGGTCAATGTCTGGGGTGGTTCCTATGGCACCCGGTTGGGTCAGGCCTATGCCCGCGCCTTTCCGAATAACGTGCGGGCACTGATCCTCGATTCGGTGGCGTCGCCGGAACAGATACTGGGGGTCTGGGGTGACGATGCCCGTCGTTCGCTGGAAGCGGTGTTCAAGCACTGTGAGCAGGACGGCGAGTGCAGCAAGCGCTACCCGACCATCGCTGCCGATTTCAAACTGCTCGCGGACAATATCTCCGCCGGCAATGTCACGCTGAGCTTCCAGCATCCACGCACGACCAAGCCACTGAGTTTCGTGCTGCCCTATTCGGTGTTTGCCGAAACGGTGCGAGTGATGTTGTACAGCGCGGAGATGTCGGCACGTATTCCGTTTGTCATCACCGAAGCCAGCAAAGGCAACTGGAAGCCGTTCATTGCCCAGATGTACGCGCAGAGCGATTGGTCGACCGACACGATGGCCATTGGTCTGACGCTGGCGACGGTCTGTGCCGAGGACATGCCGCGGCTGACGGCGGACATGATTGCCACCGAAACGGCCGCCTCGTTTCTGAAAGGCCAGCAGGTGCAGCAGTGGCCGCGTTGGTGTACCTACAACCCGGTGCCTGCCATCACCTATGCCGAGCCCACTCCGCTGGCAACGCCTGCCCTTTTGCTGTCGGGTGAGCTGGATCCGGTTACGCCGCCGCATCGGGCCGAGCAAGCGATGAAGTCACTGACCAAGGCCCAGCATGTCATCGCCGCCAATGTTGGTCATGGGCTGTCGCATCTTGGTTGCGGCCCGAAATTGCTGCGTGAATTCATCGATGCGCCGGAACAGTCGCTCGACGGCAGCTGCGTAAATGAAATTCCCTTGCCGCCCTTCGTGATCAACGTGGCCGGCCCGACGCCGTAAGGACAGAACATGATCAAGGTAGAAAATTTACAGAAGGCTTTCGGCAAGGTGCAGGCGCTCAATGGTGCCAGCTTTCACGCCAACGATGGCCAGATCGTTGGCCTGCTCGGCCCCAACGGTGCCGGCAAGACCACCGCCCTGCGCATCCTGTTTGGCCTGCTGAAACGCGATGCCGGTACAGTCAGCATCGACGGCATTGATCCGGCAGCAGATCCGATTGCCGCCCGGAAGCAGATGGGCATCCTGACCGATCAGGTTGGTCTGTACGAGCGACTGACCACCCGCGAACATCTGCGCTACTTCGGTGAACTGCATGGCATGAAACGCAGCGCCATTGATGCGGCCACCACCGATGTGGTCGAGCTGCTCGGCATGACCGACATCATTGACCGGCGCACCACCGGTTTTTCGCAGGGCCAGCGCCTGAAAGTGGCGTTGGCGCGGGCGCTGCTGCACAAGCCGCGCAACCTGCTGCTGGACGAACCGACTCGTGGTCTCGATGTGATGAGCACCCGGGCGTTGCGCCGGGCGCTGCAGAGCCTGCGCGAGCGTGGCTGCTGCATCATCATGGCCACCCACGTGATGCAGGAAGTCAGTCACCTGTGTGATGACGTGATCGTGATCGCCAATGGCCGCAGCGTGGCGCAGGGTTCGCCGCAGGCGCTGTGCGAGCAAACCGGTATCAGCAACCTGGAAGATGCGTTTGTCAGCCTGATCGGCACCGAAGAAGGAATCGCGGCATGAATCGGTTTTTGGTTATCTGGCGCAAGGAAGTCATTGATGCCTTGCGTGACAAACGCTCGCTGATGATGCTGGCTGTGTTCGTGTTCATTTATCCGCTGGTGATGTGGTCGACGCTGACCAATGTCATCAGCAAGGCCACCAAAGCCGACCGCGAAACCAACGAAGTCGTGGTCATTGGCGGCGCGCAGGCACCGACCCTGATGCAGCAATTGACGCAGCAGGGCATCACCGTGCTGGAACGCGACGACATGGATGAGGCTGCAATCACTGCCTTGCTGAAAGAACGCAAGCAGTCGGCGGTCATCCGCATCCCGGCCAGTTTCGGCAAGAACTACCAGGACCTGCGACCGGCGCCGATCGAGCTGTGGTCGGATTCGGCAGCGGACCAGCAATCCAAGTTGCGTCGGGTCGAGCAGGTGCTGCGCACGTACGGCAACAGCATTGCCCAGGCCCGTCTGCTTGCGCACGGTGTCTCGCCAGCAGTGCTGGCACCGGTGCCGGTGCAGGAATACGACACCGCCACCAGTGCCTCCCGGTCCGGCAAGATCATCGGAGCGATCTTCGGCATTTTCTTTGTTGCAACGTTCTATTTCTGTTTGAACTTGGCGATCGATACCACTGCCGGTGAGCGCGAACGCAAGTCGCTGGAAATTCTGCTGGCGCAACCGGTCAAGCCGCTGGAATTGATCGCCGGCAAGTGGCTGGCTGGCGCACTGCTGTGCGCGGTGGGTCTGTCGCTGGAGTTGACGGTTGGCCACTTTGTGCTGACCTCGATGCCGCTGGAAGAAATCAGCCTGTCATGGCGATTGGGTTTGCCAAGCCTTGCCTTGCTGATTCTGGTGTCACTGCCGCTGTGCCTGTTTGCTGCTGCCTTTGAAATGGCGCTGGCAATGAACTCGAAATCGTTCAAGGAAGCGCAGACGGCGGTCAGTTTCGCGCTGTTGCTGCCGTTGATTCCGGTGATTGTGGTGCCGATGCTGGACCTGAATACCCAACACTGGATGTACGCCATTCCGGTGCTGGCCGAACAGACCTTGATGCTGGAACTTGCCAAGGGCAACACGGTGGCACCGACGGCTTTCCTGATGACAGCCGGCGTATCACTGACCCTGGCACTGCTTTGCATCGGCTTTGCCAGCTGGAAGTTGAAGAGCGAGAAATTTGTACTGGGCGTTTGAAGCTTGTGCAAAAGACCTGCGCATCGCTCGTGTTGGCGAAATACGAGCGGTGCGTCGGTTTCTCCACACAGCCGAGTGAGTTGAGATGGCGTTTTCCTGTGCAGTGCCGGCACGCCGGTTCGGAATAATCGGGGCAGCATTCACCGCGATTGGTGTCGTGCAGCCAACCTTTCTGCCAATCGGGCTGGTCCTGCTGGTGCTGGCAGCGGTGCATCACTGGCGTGCCGGCCGCGCCCGTTGATTATCAAATGTCGCAACTGACTGCGCTACAATCGCCGCCTTCATTTTCCGATCGGATGGCAGGGATGAGCGCGTCAGCGCCGGCATTTGATCAGGTGCTGGCCCAGCATGGTGCTGCCGTTGCTCGGGTCGCGGCCGCATTCGAACGCAATCCGGCCCGGCGGGATGAGCTGGTGCAGGAGATTCTGCTGGCGATCTGGCAGTCATTGGCGCGCTTTCGCGGCGAGTCGTCGCTGAAAACCTTTGTCCTGCGCATTGCCCACAACCGCGCTGTCGATCACGTGCTGCAGCACCAGCGCGATCTGGCCCGTGATCCGCTCGACGACACCGTGCCCGACCATCGCGCCAATCCGGAACAGCAAGCCAGCCTGCAGCAGCGCAGCGAGCGGCTGCTCGATGCCGTGCGCGATCTGCCGCTGGTGCAGCGCGAGCTGGTGACGCTGGCGCTGGAAGGCTTGTCGCATGAGGAGATTGGCAGCGTGCTCGGTATTTCGGTGGGCAATGTCGCGGTGCGTCTGTCGCGGGCGCGCAAAACGCTGATGGCACAACTCGGCGAACCCGATGGCGCGGAGGAGACCACGTGAACGCCACCAATGACTGGCAGCAACTTGCCCAGACCTGGCAGGCGCAAGCGGTCTATCTGCCGACGCTGCGCCGCAGTACCCGCTGGCATACCCTGCGGCTGTACGTGTATGCCGGCATCGAGGTCGGCATCGTGCTGATGATCTGGGCACTGACGATTTACTGGCAATGGATTGAGCCGCTGCCGCTGCTCTGGCAACTGTGGGCGTGGCTGTGGTCGCTGCTGGCACCGATCATGACGGCGCTCAACATGCGGGCCCGCCGCGGAACCTGGCGAGCACAGGAGGACAGCGTTCGCGGTCTGCTGGATCTGAAGCGGCGGCGGGCACTGGCCGCGCTGCAATTGATCCGGTTCGGCGAACGGTTTGGGCCAGCCGGCATTCTGCTGGGCTGGCTGTGGAACGGGCTCTGGGCTTGGTCGAGGCCGAGTGCCGCGCCGTGGTGGCAGCTGTTCTCCGGGGCGTTGGTGGTGACCGTGATCATCGGCAGCTCGCTCTGGCTGTCGCGGCGACGGGCGCGCCGTGAACGCCGAACGCTGGCCGAAACCGAATCCCTGTTGCAGGATCTGGCCTGAACTGCTTTGCTGCTGGCTGGCACGATACGACTGACCGGCGGAGTACGGATCATGATGGATTGGGCGCAACTGCTGACGCCACACCGTGCACACCATGAGCTGACCGGCACGCCGGAGCCGGGCCGTTCGCACTTTCACAAAGACCATGACCGCATCGTCTTTTCGAGTGCGTTTCGCCGGCTCGGCCGCAAGACCCAGGTCCATCCGCTGTCGCTGAACGATCACATCCATACCCGGCTGACCCACAGCATCGAAGTCGGCTCGGTCGGGCGCAGCCTCGGCATCATGGCCGGTGAAGCCCTGGCCGACGAATTGCCACCGTGGATCACGCCGGCCGATCTGGGTGCAATTGTGCAAGCCGCCTGTCTGGGTCACGACATTGGTCACCCGCCGTTCGGCCATGCCGGCGAGTACGCCATTCGTGATTTCTTTCGCCGTCATCGCGGTGGTGCCTTGCTGGCGGAGCTGTCACCAACCGAGCGCGATGATCTGTGCACCTTTGAAGCGAATGCGCATGGGTTTCGCGTGGTCAGCCAAACCGAGTATCACCAGTTTCAGGGTGGCATGCGGCTGACCTATCCCACGCTCGGTACGCTGATGAAATATCCGTGGACCTCCGAACATGCCGGCAGCCGGGAAAAATTCGGCTGTTTTCAAAGCGAGCGGGCGCTGTTCAATGATGTCGCGCGCAAGCTCGGCCTGTTGCCGGAAGGTATCGACAAATACTGCCGGCATCCACTCTGCTTTCTGCTCGAAGCCGCCGACGACATTTGCTACACCATTCTGGATCTGGAAGACGCGCTCGAACTCAATATCCTGCAATACGAAGCCGTCGAACAGATTCTGCTGCAACTCTGTGGCTGGGAAGCGCCGCACGAATATGCGCAGGACAAGCGGCTCAGTCCGCGCCGCCGGATCAGTGCGTTCAGGGGCCGTGCCATGGAGCGCATGCTCAATTCCGCG
Source organism: Permianibacter sp. (assembly GCA_041914645.1). Lineage (GTDB taxonomy): Bacteria > Pseudomonadota > Gammaproteobacteria > Enterobacterales > Permianibacteraceae > Permianibacter. The sequence continues at coordinate 87,704 of JAYSCY010000008.1, read as the reverse complement.
TTGCAGGCCTTCCTGAACAATCTGCCAGCCATTCTTGCAGGAACCTATCAGGGCGAATTGTTGCTGAATGGCGACAGCGATGTGGCAGCAGGTGTTCGGGCGGGGAAAAAGTTGGCGTACGAGCAGGTGTTTCGCAATGCCCGCAAATCGGAACTGGAAATCGGTGCGTTTTCCACCATCGGCACTCTGCTGGAAGTATTCGGTCAGTCAGTGCATGAACAACACCGCTCACCGAATACCAGTTTCCGGGCCAAACGCGTGCTGGATCTGATGGGCGGCAATGCACCGGAACCCGGCCAGCCGCTTTATCAGGCGTATATGCGGGTGCTCGATTACGTGGCCGGCATGACCGACCAATACGCCACCTATCTGGCGCACCAGATCGGCGGTATGGCGCGCTGACGTTAGCGGTGTGACGCTGACAAAACCAACTTAGCCGGCCGCCAGCGTCAATTCATAAAGCGCATCGAGTGCACATTCGAGCAGCGCCAGCGCGTCCGAGAATGGCAGCGGCGCGATATCCGACAGGGCATTGAACACCAGTTGCTGCGGTGAGCAGGACAATTGCTCGATCATGAAACGGTCTCCCCAACCTTCAATAACGCAAAACAGGGAGCCAACTCCTTAGCAAGCTGCCCAACCTTGGTGGTGGGTCAGCCAACGCGGACAGGGCGTCCACGGGCGTGATTCAGGCCGAACCGAACCCTAACATGGGCCCCGCCGGTGCAAAAGCAAACCGGTGTCACATTCGACGAAAAAATGCCAAGATTCACCCATATCAGTACCAACGCACCTGAACTATCCGGGAAGAGCGCACCATGTCATACCGTTTACCGATCTCTCTACTGTTGACGGCAGGCCTGCTGGCTGCTGCAGCCCAGGCGCAAGCCGCGACGGCTGACGAGCGTTTTACTGCGTTGCACCAAAAGGAATGGGCCTTTCGCCTGCAACAATCGCCGGAACTCGCGGCAAGCCTCGGCGATCGTGAGGCCGAACGCCATGTAACCAATTGGAGTGCCGAGGCGATCAAGGCCCGGCTGCTGTTCTGGCAAGAAATCCAGCAAGAGCTCAGCGCGATTCCGGTGGCCGAACTCAGCGCCGAAAGCCGAATCAACTACCGCATCTTTGCCGACCAGCTCCGCAATACCCTCGCCGATTACCAGCTTGGCGGCTACCTGATGCCGTTCACCAGCGACACCCAGTTCTGGGCCGACTACGCCCGCAGCGGCGACAACGTCAGCTGCCAGCCGGCTGCCAATTGTGAGCGTTACCTCGACCGGTTGAGTCAGTTGCCGGCACTGTATGCACAATTGACCGAGTTGATGCGGCTGGGCCTGAAGAAGGGCATCACGGTGCCGCAGGTCGTGTTGACCGGTCGCGATCAAAGCATTGCCGTGCACATCGTCACCAAGCCGGAAGACAGCGCGTTCTATGCGCCGTTTCGTAACCTGCCGTCGTCACTGGATGCCGCCACCCAGACAGCGTTGCGCGAGCGCGCCAGCAAGATCATTAGTGAACAAATCGTTCCGGCCTATCGTGATCTGCTGAAGTTCATGCAAACCGAATACATGCCAAAAGCACGCAAGAGCATTGCGGCCAGCAAACTGCCAAACGGCAAAACCTATTACGCGGCAGAGATCTACGAATACACCACGCTTGAGCTCAGCGCCGATGCCATCCATCAAATCGGCCTTGACGAAGTGGCGCGTATCCGCGGCGAGATGGATGCCATTCGCCAGCAGGTTGGCTTCAGCGGTGACCTAAAAGCGTTTTTCCAGCACCTGCGCACCGACCCGCAGTTCTATCCCAAAACCGAACGTGACTTGCTGAACGAAGCGTCGTATTTCTCGAAAAAAATCGATGGCAAGCTGCCGCAGTATTTCGGCAAGCTGCCGCGCCAGCCCTACGGTGTCATGGCAGTGCCGGCCGATATCGCGCCGACCTACACCACCGGCCGCTACGCCGGCAGCAACGATTCGAAACAGGCCGGTTTCTATTGGGTCAATACCAGCAAACTGGATCAGCGCCCGCTCTGGGCCATCCCGGCATTGACGCTGCACGAAGCGGTACCCGGCCATCACCTTCAGAATGCCCTCGCCAGCGAGCAAGGTGAGCAACCGGAATTCCGTCGCTATTCCTACATCTCGGCCTACGGCGAAGGCTGGGGTCTGTACAGCGAAAAGCTCGGCGTTGAAATGGGCATTTACGAAACGCCGTACCAGCAGTTCGGCCGGCTCGTGTACGAAATGTGGCGGGCGGCGCGCCTGGTCGTGGATACCGGCATGCACGCCAATGGCTGGAGCCGCGAGCAGGCGCTTGCCTTCATGCGCGACAACACCGCGCTGAGCGAACACGAAATCACCACCGAGATCGACCGCTACATCTCCTGGCCCGGTCAGGCGTTGGCTTACAAACTCGGCGAGATCAAAATTCGCGAACTGCGCGCGGCGGCGGAAAAAACGCTGGCCGACAAATTCGACCTGCGCGCTTTCCATGATCACGTGCTGGCACTCGGTTCGGTGCCGCTCTCGGTGCTGGAAGAAGAAGTCGGCCTGTGGGTTAAAGCGGAACAGTCCAGGTAATTGGTTGCTCAAGCCCTCTCCCATGACGGGAGAGGGTTGGATGAGGGTGATATTTCAGCTGGCGCAAAGGCACTGGCCTGATTCCTTCGCTACCGTGAATTGCACCGTAGGGCGTATCTTGATGCGCCGAATGCTTGCCAGTCGAAAAGGTGCAGAAGCGAATACCGTTTTTCGTCTCCTTGAACTCCGGCAAAGTGTTCACTGCTTCTCTCGGTGTGAGTCAAAACAATCAGAACTGTAGGGCGGAACACCCAAATGGTATTCCGCCGTTTGTCCCATCATCAATGCGTAATGACTCTCCCGCTTGCAGTGCTAGGCGCGTTGCCGCAAGCGTCGCACGAGCATTATCAAGCCAAGCGGCAGCAGCAAAACGGCACCACCGCCGCCACTGCCATTACGATATGAAACCGTTGCCACTTGCTCGGTCTTGACCCGCTCCTTGAACTTGCTCAGCTCGGTGGCGAGATTCTTGTTCATGTCATCAACTGCCAGCGCGAAACTTTCTTCGCTGTTGTGCAGCTGCGTGCGTTCAGCATCGACCAGTGTCGAGGTGTCTTCCAGTTTGTTGATGCCGGGCGCGCGGAACAAGAGCTTACGGGAAGTGATGTCAAAGACCGCGGTATCGACAAAGGTCTGCACGCTGGTGTCGCTGCCGGGTATGACATAGGCACCAACAATAGTCCAGTACAGGAACGACGCCTTGTTGTCGGCCGCGCGATTGACCTGATCGTATGACACCAGCGCCATCACGTCAGTGCCATACATCCGGCTGACTTGTGCCAGTGTGTCAAAGCCGCGGCCGCCACGCAGATAGGTGTCCGGGATGATGACGATTTCCGAAATGAAACTCTCCTTCTGGAAAGCTTGTTTGACCTTGTCGAGCAGCTGCTGTTTGGTGACTTCCGACAGGTCCTGGTAATGCGTGCCAGGTACAAACGCGAGGCCAACGCGTAGCGGCAGATTCAGGTGTGGCACGGTGTTGTCCACGGGTGGTGGGGTTTCGCCTTTTGGATACAGATAATCGACCAGACTGCTGGACACATCGCCGCGACCGCCGGTCATGCCCGTGAAGCAGCCGGCCGACAAGGTAGCTAGCAACAACACAAACATCATCTTGATGGTTTTCATCCCGTTCTCCGTGGATAGAGACAGTTGCCCACGATGGCACTGCCGCAGTTCTGACCAGATATGTCGGACGAGGTTTCCCGGAACTTTTCGGGTTCCTGTTGGTCGCCTCAGCGCACCGCCAGCGCAATTCCGTCTTTTGCCACCTGCACCAGTTGAGTCACTTCTGCGGAGCTGATGATATAAGGCGGCATAAAATACACCACGCCGCCGATCGGTCGCAGCAGCACGCCTTGCGACAGGGCATAGTCGAAAATGCGCATGCCGCGCCGTTCCTGCCAGGGAAATGGCGTGCGACTCGGCTTGTCCTTGACCAGCTCGATGGCGGTGATCATGCCGGTCTGGCGAATTTCTGCGACATTGGGATGGTCCTGCAAGTCGACAACTGCATCGTGAAACAGTTTGGCAGTGACCTGATTGCGAGCGATCCAGTTATCCTGCTGCAGCAAATCAATGGTGGCGCAAGCAGCGCGACAGGCCAGCGGGTTGGCCGTATAGCTGTGCGAGTGCAGGAAGCCGCGCAGCGATTCGTAGCTGTCGTAGAACGCGTCGTAGATGCGTTCGTGAGTGACCACCAGTGACAGCGGCAGATAGCCGCCACTGAGCGCCTTCGACAGACACAGAAAGTCCGGGCTGATACCGGCTTGTTCACAGGCGAACATCGTTCCGGTGCGGCCAAAGCCAACGGCGATCTCGTCGGCGATCAGATGCACGCCGTACTTGTCGCAGGCTTCGCGTAGCAGCTTCAGGTAGATCGGATGATACATCCGCATGCCGGTCGCGCATTGCACCAGCGGCTCCAGAATCACCCCGGCGATCTCTTCGTGGCGTTCGGCCAGCGTCGCTTCCATATGGGAAAATTGGCGACGGGAATACTGCTCCCAGCTTTCTCCAGCCTCGCGGTGGTAGCAATCCGGCGACGGCACCATGATGGCGTCCACCAGCAACGGCGCATAGGTTGTCTTGAACAGCGCGACATCGCCGACTGCGAGCGCGCCGAGCGTCTCGCCGTGGTAGCCATTCTGCAAGCCGACAAAACGCCGCTTTTCCGGCTTGCCGCAATTGAGCCAGTAGTGAAAGCTCATCTTGAGGGCAATTTCGATGGCGCTGGAACCGTTGTCGCCAAAGAACAGTTTGGTCAAGCCGGGTGGCGTGATGGCGCTCAGCTTTTCGCCGAGTTCGATCGCCGGCTCGTGTGAGAAACCGGCAAAGATCACATGCTCGAGTTGATCGAGCTGATCCTTGATGGCGGCGTTGATGGTCGGGTTGCAGTGGCCGAGGATATTGGTCCACCACGAGCTGATCGCGTCGATATAGCGACGACCATCGAAGTCTTCCAGCCAGACCCCGCTGGCACGCCGGATCGGCGACACCGGATAGGTCTCGTGGTCCTTCATTTGGGTGCAGGGATGCCAGAGGTGACGCAGATCGCGTTGCATCAACTCGGCATTGCGGGAAGTGGAGGTGCCCATGGTCAAAGCCCGGCCAGAAACGATGGCGCCATTCTACCAGCGGACTGAACCGTGTTTAGCGGCTGATCGCCTGTCCGAACAGTGTTATTGTTGCCAACCATTCCCGCACCCAGACAAGCGCCGACGCCAGCCATGCTGACCCGCAATACCGCCAAACTGGTCAAATCCCTGCAGCAGAAAAAATTTCGCCGCGAGCACGGCCTGTTTGTTGTCGAAGGCGGTAAAAGCGTGCAGGAAGTGTTGGACAGTGATTGGCCGGTGCATAGCGTCTATGTCACCGAGGCTTATCGGCCGTTGTTGCAGCCGCTGTTGAACACGCGCGCGCTGACGCCGGTGGTCGTCCAGGCAGCGGATCTGGCCGACATGGGCAGCTACGAGCACAACGACACGGCGCTGGCCGTACTGCCGGTGCCGGTGGCTACACCGCTACGCCTGCTGAAAGACCAACCGGTGCTGTTGCTGGACGACATCCGCGACCCCGGCAACCTCGGAACGATTCTGCGCACGGCGGACTGGTTCGGCATTCGGCAAATCATTTGCTCACCGGAAACCGCGGAGCTGTACAGCCCGAAAGTGATCGCGGCCAGCATGGGCTCTTTTCTGCGGGTCGCGGTGCACTACACCGATCTGGCGACCGTGCTGGCGATGCATCCCGACCGCGGCAGCTATGGTGCGTTTCTTGATGGTGAGGATGTTCATCAAGTCGCGTTTGAGCGGGGCGCCCTGCTCGTCATCGGCAATGAGGCGCACGGCATCGGCGCGCCAGTGGCGCGTCACATCAGCCGCCGCTTGACCATTCCCCGTTATGGCCATGCCGAGTCACTGAATGCCAGTATTGCGACAGCAATCATTTTGGACAATTGGCGGCAGCGGTGCGGATAGCGAACATCGCTCGGGCATTGTGGCAGCCACTGACGTCGTTTGTGCCAATCAGACTATGGCTGTTGGTTGCCTTCACCACATTATTCGCCACCGCTCTTTATTGGTTGAGTCCGGGCGCAGAAAGGTTTGAGCACTGGTTTGGCTTGTCCACGCCTTTGCTGCCGGCTGCGTGGAGCCACGCATTGTCGTGGCTAAGTCGGTATCTGCCGGATGCGGCATGGGCGGCACTGGTGGCCTGTGCCGCGCGCGACCTGTTCCGGTCATTGCAGATTCGGTTGCCTCGCTTACTTATCGTGCCGCTGGCCGCTGGCTGGGAATTGGCACAAGGACTATCCTTGGCGCCGGGCTATTTCGATTCGGTGGATTTACTGCTCAGTGTCCTTGTTGCTGGCATCGTGTTGCTTGTCCCTGCCAAAGGAGAACGGTTTTGCGGCAATCAGTCAGACCTTTGATGTTGTTGTTTTTTTCGACGTCAGCTTCGGCATACGCCGCCGACCTGCCGGTGTCGACACTGACCATTGCCGAGTCGGACTGGCATGTGTCGCTGAACGGCTATCGGTGGCGGTTGCCCGATGTCTGTCTCAATCCGCGTCATTTTGGCGCCGCGGAAAGTGGTCGCAACCTCGGTGAAGGCGAAGCCGGCAGAAATCTCGGCGCTGCTGACAGTGGTCGTAATCTTGGCGCAGCTGACAGCGGCCGAAACCTTGGTGCTGCCGACAGCGGTCGCAATCTGGGTGGCAGTGATTCAGGGCGCAATCTTGGCGCAGCGGACAGCGGCCGAAATTTGGGCGAAGCCGATGCCGGCCGCAATCTGGGCGGCGCTGACAGCGGTCGCAACCTCGGCGCAGCGGACAGTGGCCGGAACCTAGGCGCCGCCGACAGCGGCCGTAACCTGGGTGCTGCCGACAGCGGTCGCAATCTGGGTGGTGGCGATTCCGGCCGCAATCTCGGTGGCGCTTCGATGGCGCCGCAATGCACCTATGTCAGCAACGCCGAGATCACCAGCGCCATTTACATTTGGCCCGCCACCGCGGGAACCCTGCAAATGAACACAGCGGTCCCTGAGCTCAAATCGGTCCGCAGCTGGCAGCAAGGCGTACTCATTGAGCTGCACTGAGGCGCTCGATATCACAAGTCAAGGTACATGCCACCGTTCAGGTGGCGAACGCGGTAAAAATGAAAATTAGAGAGGAAGGCTGGCATATGAATTCTGCGCGCAAAGTAAATTGGCAGCGGCTGCTGTGGGCAGCCATGGTGGGAGTTGCGGCATTGATCGGCGCTATCGGTTCTGAAACCGCACCGACTTGGGTAGACACCACCGATTACACCCGTCGCCCGATCAATTACGGGACACTGGTGAATCCAGATGTCATCATCAAGGCAGCGGATGGCTCATTCACCCTGAATGGTGGCGAGCAATTCCGGACGCCGTTCGTGGCCGATCTGTGGAGTGTCAACCTGCCTGAACAGACGCTGACGGACCAATATCCGGCTGCGCGAAACTTCGGCGCCAAGCCAGTGTTGGTTTACAGCAAGGGTGACAGCAAACCGCTGCACGGCCTGTTGGTATTCAATCAGGCCATCAACACGGCATTCGGACCTGGCAGCCAGTCGTATTACCTCAGCATTTCCAAAGACAAGATGGATGTCGCCAAGTATGGCGGCATTTCGGTCGTCTACGAAAAAATGGATTGGAAGCAGTACTGGAACCTGCAAGCCGAACCGGATCGCAAGGTAGGTTATGGCTGGATCCTCTGGCTGTCCGCCACACCAATTTGAGGCCGTTTCATCATGAAGCCAAAGCTCCGCATTGCTGTCACTGGCGCCTTGTTTCCGCTGGCGATGATTGGCGCCTTCGGCTCAGCAGAGGCTCCGCCTCCGCCAACCAAACCGCAGGCGCCTGCAGGTCAAGCGACACCGGGAGTTGGGGTATTGGGTGCGGGTACGGTTGGCATGTCATCACCGCAAAACAAAGTTGTGATGGGCGTCAACATCGCCAGCCTGAATGAGCAGGACAAGCTGTTCTACAAGCGTAGCACTGGCGCGATTGTCGAGTCGGTGCTGGTGAACTCGCCCGCGCAACGTGCCGGTCTGCAGCGCAATGATCTGATCATCGGGTTTGATAGCAAGGTCATCACGGTTGCAACTGATCTGACAACAGTCTTGCAATCCGTCAGCCCGGGTGAAACGCATTCGGTGCTGCTGGTGCGTGCTGGCAAAGAGCAGACCGTTTCGGTCAGCTTCTGAGATTGGCCAGCGGGAAAAACAAAAGGGGCCAACGGCCCCTTTTGTCTTGTCAGCGCCCGATCAGTACCGGTAGTGCTCCGGCTTGTACGGGCCTTCCGGTTTGAGACCGAGGTAATCGGCCTGCGCCTTGGTCAGCGTGGTCAGCTCGGCGCCCACCTTCTTCAAGTGCAGACGTGCGACCTTCTCGTCGAGATGCTTCGGCAAGACATAGACCTTGTTCTGGTAATCCTTGCCGCGGGTCCACAGTTCGATCTGCGCCATCACCTGATTGGTGAAGCTGTTCGACATCACAAAGCTCGGGTGGCCGGTGCCGCAACCCAAGTTCACCAGGCGGCCTTCGGCCAGCAGGATGATCCGGTTGCCGCTTGGTAGAATGATGTGATCGACCTGCGGCTTGATGTTTTCCCATTCGTAGCGCTTCATCGCCGCGACCTGAATCTCGCTGTCGAAGTGACCGATGTTGCAGACGATGCTGTTGTTACGCATCTTGACCATGTGATCATGGGTGATCACATCGGCGTTGCCGGTGGCGGTGACAAAAATGTCAGCTTTATCGCAGGCATAATCCATGGTCACGACGCGGTAACCTTCCATTGCCGCTTGCAGCGCGCAGATCGGATCGATCTCGGTGATCCAGACCGTCGCACCCAAACCGCGCAGCGATTGCGCCGAGCCCTTGCCGACATCGCCATAGCCGCAGACTACCGCGATCTTGCCGGCAACCATGACATCGGTGGCGCGCTTGATGGCGTCAACCAGCGATTCGCGGCATCCATAGAGGTTGTCGAACTTGGATTTGGTGACCGAGTCATTGACGTTGATGGCCGGGAACGGCAGCGCGCCCTTCTTGTCCAGATCGTACAGACGCTTGACGCCGGTGGTGGTTTCTTCGGTCACGCCCTTGATGCAGGCCAGGCGCTTCGAATACCAGCTCGGATCCTTGTCAAGGTAACGGGCGATGGAGGCGTACAGCGCCTTCTCTTCGTCATTGGTCGGTTTGCTGATTACGCTGCGATCTTTCTCGGCGCGCGAACCCAGCATCAACAGCAGCGTGGCATCGCCGCCGTCATCCAGAATCATGTTGGCGTGGTTGTCATTCTTCCAGGTGAAAATGTTATGGCTGTATTCCCAGTAGTCATCCAGCGTTTCGCCTTTGTAGGCAAATACCGGAATGCCAGCGGCGGCAATGGCGGCGGCAGCGTGATCCTGAGTCGAGAAAATATTGCACGAAGCCCAGCGCACTTCGGCACCCAGCGCGACCAGCGCCTCGATCAGCACCGCGGTCTGAATGGTCATGTGCAGTGAGCCGGCAATGCGGGCGCCTTTGAGCGGCTGCTGCTTGGCAAATTCTTCGCGCACGCTCATCAGACCCGGCATTTCGGTCTCAGCAATGCGGATCTCTTTGCGGCCGAAGGCGGCTAGGCTCATGTCGGCGACATGGAAATCGGTAAAAGCGCTCATGGATGCGTCTCCCAAAGTTAAACAAGTTGAGTTTTCACTTTGGGCGCCGTTGAAACCGATGCCGAGCAAGGTCCGACATCAAGTTGCCCCGTTCAAGCCTGGCGGCGTCCGTATCAGAAGTCGGACTGCCGTTGCAGCGCCCCTCGAACGGGAGGCAGGGCCGCCAAGACCAGAAGTCCGGACGGGGCGGCAATTGTAGCCCAGCCGGGCCGGTCGGTCAGCCTATTCGAGGGCGGGTCAGGGAAAGATCGGTGCTCCGACTAGCCGGTCTGGCGTTATCATCCGGGACGCCTATTCGGCTGATCCCGAATCGACCCGATTTTCAGCGACGTCGATTGAATGCGGGGAACTGGTTTCGCCCATGCCGGATACGGCACCCAAATGAGGTGGGGAAATACCTTCTTTTGGGGGCCGAAAAAGCATTAGGCTTTAGTGGGCGCAATTCAGCACTACTTCCACGTCAAAAGAGGGCGCCAATGTATAAAACCGCTGATGTTTTCGGAATCTCTAGGGACCTGCCACTGAACTACGTCGAAAGAAAAACTGCCGACGACAGACTGGTGGAAAATCTAACGCGCGAAAAGCATCTTGTAATCTTCGGGAGCTCGAAGCAGGGAAAGACAAGCTTGCGAAAGCATTGCCTTTCAGACGACGATTGCATTGTTATCCATTGCTCCAACAAATGGTCTGTTTCTGACATTAACGCTGCCATCCTCAAAAAAGCTGGATTTGAATTAACTCAGTCAACATCAAAGACGGCCACCGGGAAGTCCAAAATCTTTGCAAAGATCACAGCAAAAATATTTGGCGCAGGGGCAGAGGGTGGCGCAGAAGCGGAACGTCAACTAGCTGAGCAAATGGTAAAAACGCCATTAGAACTAGACCAAGATGATGTAAATGACATCATATCGGCCCTCAACAGCATAAGTTTTAGCAAATATATTGTCTTGGAAGATTTTCACTATCTTTCTACTGATGCGCAAAGAGACTTCTCTGTTGCGCTAAAGGCGTTCCATGAAGAGTCAAAATACTGCTTCATTATCGTTGGGGTATGGCTAGAAGAAAATCGTCTGACCGTTTACAACGGAGATCTTACGGGCAGAGTTACTTCAATCAATGCGGATAAATGGGAAACCACAGAATTACGGAAGGTTATCGCAGAGGGTGAGCGTCTACTAAACATCTCATTCTCTGAGGATTTTGTTAAAGAATTACTGAGCCACAGTCAAGGAAGTGTCTATGTCATTCAGGAGTCTTGCTATAAATGTTGTATCGATTCCGGAGTCTTGAAAACCAAAGAAAGCAGAATAACGATCGGCGATAAAGAGAAGGTGATTGAAATAGTTCAGTCTGTGGTGTCACAGCAGACAGGTCGATTCAATTCTTTCATCACACAATTCTCAGAGGGTTTTCAAACTACAGCGTTGGAAATGTACAAGTGGCTTCTTTATCCCGTTCTCACAGCGTCGATGGATGATTTACGCGCAGGATTGAAGTATCGAAAAATTCGTGAGGCGCTCGAAGGCAGCCATCCGGCGAAAGCTGAACTCAACCCTGGCAACATTACTCAGGCTCTTCAGTCAAGTGCGGCGCTACAGGTAAAAAAAGAAGTCAAGCCGACTATCCTCGACTACGACCAAACAAACCTACTATTGCGAGTAGTTGATAGTAGCTTTCTGATTTGGATTGATAAGCAGGACCGAAACGACCTGTTAGCCTTGGCTGGGCTGCCAACAAAAATCTAACTTGGCGTTGGACTCAGGCATGAATACAGGTTATTGCTTCTTTATTCTGATGGATGAATTTGGTGAGCGTAGCATGCGAAGTTACGAATCCGCGTAGCGGCTTCGTACGAAGGAATGTTCATACGTCCGAAACGCTGCGCGGTTCGGACTTACATTCTCAAAATACCGACAACCCTGTCCGGGTCGTAAACAAGTCCAGCGCTTCAACGCCAGCCACCGAATTGCCGTGATCATCCAGCCCCGGACTCCAGACCGCCAGGCTGTAACGCCCCGGCACAATCGCCAGAATGCCGCCGCCGACGCCGCTCTTGCCCGGCAGGCCGACCCGGTAGGCAAATTCACCGGCGGCGTCATAGGTGCCGCAGGTCAGCATCACGGCATTCATGCGCTTGGCGTCGCTACGGCCCAACAATCGGCTGCCATCGGCGCGGATGCCGTGCCGAGCCAAAAACAATCCTGCCTTCGCCAACTCGGCGCAGTTCATGCTGAGTGCGCATTGCTGAAAGTAGTGGCGAAGCACATCGCCAACCGGGTTCTCGAGGTTGCCGTAGCTGGCCATGAAGTGAGCGAGTGCGGCATTGCGATGACCGTAGCTCGCTTCCGAATTGGCGATCTCCGCGTCGAAATCGATGAGCGGATTGCCGGTTTCGCTGCGCAAAAAATCGCGCACGCTGGACCAGGCATCGCCGGTCAGTGTTAGCAGGCGGTCGACCACTACCAGCGAACCGGCATTGATGAACGGATTGCGCGGTATGCCGTGTTCGTATTCGAGTTGCACCAGTGAGTTGAACGGATTGCCGGACGGTTCGCGGCCAACCCGTTGCCACAGTCGCTCGCCGTCAGCAGCCAAGGCCAGCGCCAGCGAAAAGGACTTGGCAACACTCTGCACCGAGAACGATGTCTGCCAATCGCCAGCGCCGCAGACCTCACCGTCGACGCAAGCCAAGGCGATTCCGAACTGGTGCGGGTTCACCGTGGCCAGTGCCGGAATGTAATTGGCGACCCGGCCCTGATTCAGCAGCGGCTGAATGTCGCGGGCGATATCGCTCAACAGTACCTGCTCATCCATTCTGAGACCTTCCTGTGTGCCGACCTGCAGCAGCTTGGCCGAAATGTCCTGCCACGTCGGCGCCTTTGGGCGCGCCCGGGCGGGACTGTCCAGCGCCATCTGCGAATTCCCGGCCGATTGTAACGGCCAGGCCATGAGCCTTGTTCCGACCGGGCCAGGGCTTTGGCGGGCCGGCCACGATCATGGCCGCAATTTACTGCTATGGTTAGCGGCAACGTCCCGCACCAACACACCCGCAACCTTGCCACTGCCGCTTCCCATATCGCCAGCTCTGCCGGACCGCATTGAAGCGTCACGCCGGCGCACCTACCGCACGGCATTTTTGCTGTGCGCACTGGTGTTGATCATGATAGTGCTGCAGCGCGTCAGCGGGCATGAATTGCGTGTGCCCTATTTCGTGTCGCTGCACCTGATCGTGGAGCAGTTGTCGATTGGCATGAGCCTGCTGATTGCACTGATGGCCTGGTTTCGCACCGAAGGCAGCAGCCGGCACCGGGTGTTTGCAGTCGGTTTTCTGGTTGCTGCCCTGCTCGATATGCTGCATGCCGCGTCTTACGCTGGCCTGCCGGATCTGATTTCGCCGAGCAGTCCGCACAAGGCGATTGTGTTCTGGCTGGCTGCGCGGTTCACCGTTGCCTTTGCCGTGCTGGCGTCACTGGTCCCGCTCGCCCGTCAGCGCCAGGCTACCGTGCTGTTGTTGCTGTACGGCGTCACCATCGCCGCGGTCGGTTTGGTGGCGCCTGATGTCTTTCCTCGTATCTACGTCGACGGTGAAGGGCTCACTCCACTGAAGATCAAGCTGGAATGGCTCATCACCCTGAGCTATCTCGGTCTGGCCGCCATTGTTGCCCGGCAACCGGAACACAACTTGCCGTATTACAAAATCGCTGCCGGTTTGCTGGTGTTGGCAGTGGGTGAATTGCTGTTCACCCAATATCGACAGGTCGACGGTTTTGGTAATGCCGCTGGCCATCTCGCCAAGATTGTCGGCCAGGCCTTTCTGCTGCATGCCGTGATCGAGGCGCGATTGTTGCGCCCTTACCGGCAACTGGAGGCGGAGCGACAAGCGCACGACGACGCACTGATCAAAATGAATGCACTGTTTGCCGGCGCGCCGCTCGGCATTCTGGTCACCGATCAGGATGGCAACATTGTGCGCGGCAACCGCACCGCCGATGAAATGTTCCATGCAAGATCTGGCCAACTGGTCGGCATGTCGGTAGATACCTTGGTGCCGGTCGAGGTCCGTCACCACCACCCGCGCTATCGCAGCAGCTATCAACAGCAACCACGCAATATCGCCATGAGTGCGCGCCCGGATCTGGAAGCCCAGCGTCTTGATGGCAGCCGTTTCTATGTTGCGGTTGCGCTGGCGCCGCTGCAGTGGGACGGCAAAGCCCATACTCTGGCGTTCATCAGTGATGTCAGCCAGCAGGTATTGCAGGTTCACAAACTGAAATGGCTGACCCAGCACGACGAGCTCACCCGGCTGCCGAACCGGCGCGCGGTGGAAGGCATACTGGCCGAACAGATCAAGCAAGCACCCGGAGCTGTGGTGGTGCTGGGTGTCGATTCGCTGAAGCGCGTCAATCAGGTCTTTGGTCACGAGGTTGGTGATCGCCTGCTGAGCCAGGCCGCTGAACGGCTGATGCAGGCCATTCAACCGGGCGATGTGCTGGCTCGGTTGCAGGGCGATACCTTTGTGGTGGTGTTGCCGAACGTCACCGATATCGAGACACGTTCACGAATGCTGCTGGCAGCGTTTCAGGCACCGTTTGAATTGCCGCCCGACATTTCCCTGCATGCCACGGCAACGGGTGGCTATGTCAGCTACCCCGCTGGCGGTAATGAACCGAAGGTGTTGCTGCAGCATGCGGAACTGGCCATGGCATCGGCCAAACGCAATCAGCGCCGTGACATGGCGGGCTTCGATGCGCGCCAGCCGGTACGCGCGCAGCGCTGGCTCGAACTTGCCTCACGCATGGAAGATGCGTTGCACGATGGCGAATTCCAGCTGGTCTATCAGCCACGGGTGCAGCTTGCCACGGGCGCGGTCGCCGGTTTCGAGGCGCTGTGTCGCTGGCACAGCAAAACCGGCCCAATCAATCCAGCCGAATTCATTCCCGTGGCCGAAGAAACCGGCTACATCATCGAGCTCGGCCGCTGGATTCTTGAAACGGCCATCGTGCAGCAAGCCGGATGGATTCGCGCTGGCTTGTCCGTGGGCCGCATGGCAGTGAACCTGTCACCGCGCCAACTCGCCGACCCTGAGCTGGTCGGCCATCTGCAAACCTTGTTGCAGCGTCATCAGCTGGCGCCAGCGCTGCTGGAGCTGGAGCTGACCGAAACTGCCGCAATGGAAAATCTGGACTGGGCACTGGCGCCGATTCACGCCTTGGCAGCGCTCGGTGTGCGGGTGGCGCTCGATGATTTCGGCACCGGCTATTCGTCACTGTCATATCTGCAGAGCTTGCCGTTGTCGGTGCTGAAAATTGATGCGGCGTTTGTGCGTCAACTGGAAACCGACACCGGCCAGTCGGTCGCCCGCACCATCATTGCGCTGGCGCGCAGCCTGAATTACAGCACGGTGGCTGAAGGCGTCGAAACGGAGCCACAGCGGCAATGGTTGCAACAACAAGGCTGTGACGAGATGCAAGGCTACCTGGAAGCGAAGCCGATGCCACCGACGGAGGTTGAGCGTTACTTGGAGGTGCGTCGCTGAGCGGCAACAAGCTTGTTTCCTGCACTGAAAACAACGGCTCCCGAGGGAGCCGTTGCTACTTTTGGAGCGTTAGCTGCTGCTGGTCGCTTTGTGCTCTCAGCCGCGCTGCCGGCGCCGCAGCAATGGCAGCACCAATAGCAGACCGAATACCGACGAGCCGCCACCGCCACCACCACCTCCTCCTGCTGGAGGTGGTGTAGTTGACTGCGCAACACCGGTGCCGGTCAGTGTGACAGCATGGCTCCCGGTGCCGGTGTTTACTGTCAGGGTGCCGGACAAGGTGCCCGCGGATTTCGGCAGGAATTGCACGGACACGGTACAACTGCCGCGACCATTCACCGCATTGCCGCAGGTGTTGCTTTGGGCATAGTCGCCTGTGATGCTAATGCCGGTTACTGGCAAAACTTCATCGCCGCCGTTGCTGACTGTCAGCGTAACGGTGTTGCCGCTGGTGTTCACGGTGGCATTGCCAAAAGTCAGCGTGGTCGCGCTGAGCTGGGTGCTGGCAGGCAACTGTCCGAACCCTGCAAGCGAAACAACAGCGCTACCGGTCTCGTTGATGAACGTCAGCGTGCCGGTCTGGCTGCCACCGGCCGTCGGATTGAAACGGACATCTACAGTACAACTCGCAGCGCTCTCCAGAACGCCGGCAGCGCAAGTGGAGCTACTGCCAGTGAAAGGTCCGGTGAAGCCCACGCTGTTGAGTGTCAGTGGCCCGCTACCTGAATTGGTAAACGTCAGCGTCTGCGCATTGCTGGTATTACCAACCCGAAGCACGCCAAAGTCGAGCGCAACGGCAGAGGTCGTGACGGCACCGCTATCGGTTGCAGCACGAAGCAGGCACGCCTCACCTCCGCATTTGCCTGCAACAAGGGCACGACCGCCTGCGATGGCAACCGCACTGCTGCCACTGCTGGCATCCATGCCACTGTCAGTTACCAGGCCGGCGATCCCGTAGCTGGAGTCGATCGTACCGTTCGCCAGTGTACGCAGAAATACCAGCTTGCCGTCACTGTCCGCACTGGACCCGAAACGGGTGCCAGTCAGTAGCAACTTGCCGTCGCCACGCAACTGCACATTGGCAATCTCTGATTGATCTGTACCGAACAGGTATTGCTGAGTTCCAGTGGTACCAAAACTGGCAGCAGGTACGCCACTTTGGCTGGCTTTGGTGACGAATCCGATAGTGTCACCAGACTGATCGCTGCTGCCCGCCACGTACAAACTGCCACCAAGCAAGGCCATTTGCTTGATTGTGACGGAGCTGGCGTTGTTCGCGACGGTCATCCAGCCACCCGAAGCAAAACCGGTATTGAATGCAGTAGTGCTCTCAAGGCGGGTTAGCTTGGCATCGCCATTGAGTAGTCCGGCCAGATAAATTTGACCAGTTTCGTCACTGACGATGTCATGCAGCTCGAACCCGGAAAGTGCAGTAGGCGAGGAGTTGACGAGTTCTGTGCCTGTGTTGCTCAGCCGGGCGATAAACGTACCCGGCACATCGGCTGAACGTCCTGACATGGCCACTACGATGTAACCATCGGCCTGCATTGCGACGCGAACATTTCGCGGGCCGTCCGTGCTGGTCGCGGTCAGCGGGTAGCTGGCACTGAACGAGATGACAGTAGTGCCATAGTTGCCAAATGTCGTGACCGGTTGTCCGTTCGCAAGGAGCCGGCGAATCTCAATATAAGGCGCAGTGGAAGTTGGCGAGTCGAGATACGCAAGCGTGATGCTGCCATCGGCCGCTACCACAACGTCGGCCAGCTCCGCAGCATTGCCATTGGTGTCGATCAGTATTACACCATTGTCGCCGAATGCTGTGTCGATAGTGCCGCTGTTATCCGTGCGGGTGACCAACAGATTGCTGGCGCCGGTATGGCCAACCAGAATCTGATGGTCGGCGTCCTGGCGAAGGTTCTTTCGCCAGGCGATGACACCATCCTTCATGACGCTGAAGGTCTTGATGCCACCGGACTGAAAGGTGGACACCGGTGTGCCGCCGTTGTCGAGCTTGGCGACACCCAGCTGTGATGATTCGTTTTCGTTATAGGCACTACCAGAATAGACGATTTCACCGCTCGTTTGTCGAGCCAGTCCGCGCAGGAACGCGATTTCGCGACCACCCGGTTTGGCGACATGAGCGGTATTGGTCGAGCCGTTAATGGTGGTGAGGTTGTCGCCAAAAGCTAATGCCAAACCGTCGGTATCGAGATGGGCAACAAAGGTGAAATAATCCGTGGCGCTGGTGCCGAGATAGCCGGTACCACCGATGAAAATGCCATCATCACCGGCCGGCAAAATCTCGGTTACATACTCGCTGCCGAGATTGTCTAAGCTGGCAAATCCATTTACTGCGAACCCGGTGTCGAGCGCTCCAGCTTCGGTAAAACGGACAACAGCAGCATTCCACGGCAAGGTGCCGCTGCTACAGGGATTACCGCTCCAGCCGCAGATCCGGATGCGCCCGCCTATCAGGACATTGTCGTTGCCATCGACAGCGACAGCATGTGAATAATCGAGGTTGCCACCATCATAGGCGGCACGGCCGCTGCCGTTGAAACTGGTGTCCAGTGCGCCAGCGCTGGTCAGGCGTTCCGCGACAAGGTTGTTATCCGTGCTGTAAATCGCCAGCACGATACGGCCAACGCTATCGACGGTAACGGCTTCGGCCCAATCGCTGCCGGCGCTTGCTGGAATGTGCAAGCCACTTGCAGCAAAGCTGCTGTCGAGTACGCCGGTCGTGGTCAGCCGCATGGCAAATGGGTCAGCGTTGACGCCGCCACTGCCCAGTTCGCGGGCGCCAACGGCAATGATTTTGCCATCCGCCTGCAGCGCCAGCTTGGTGATGCGGCTGCTGCCGTCGCCGTCCGGGAAGGTGTAGAGAAATTTGCCTTGCTGGCCAAAGCTGGTGTCGATGCTGCCATCGGTAGTCAGGCGAAAGATGCAGGAAACGGTTTTATCGGTCTGACAGTTGCCAGCAACGAGGATTTTGCCGTCAGCCTGCTTGATGGCGTGGTAGCCGAAGTCGTCACCACCGGCGCCATCGAGCGCCACACTGCCTTGCTGGCCAAAACTGTTATCAATAGTGCCGTCTGCGAGCAATCGCGTCACCAAGAGATCGCCTTTGCCGGCGATGGTGCTGGTGGTTCCGGCGATCAGGAATTTGCCGTCCGACAGCGCGATGACGCTGCGACCGACATCATGGCTGGCAATGTCGAATCCGGTACCAAGAATCCGGCCGTCGTCACCGAAGGTCGAGTCAAATGCACTTGTGCCAGCTTCTGCCTGTCCTGCTGCGCTGAGCAAGAGCAACAGCGCAGTCCTTGTGAGTTGCGTCATTGTGTCCACCACGTCCCGTAGAGATGTTTGTTGGTTGCCGGCTATTTGCCACCGGTCTCGGTTGCTGCGCCGCTGACTGTAAAGGGATGAAAGGACCTTGCCTAGTGTCGAGTTAACAGGGTTCTCGATGGACAACTGACGGAAAAGAAAACGGCTCCCGAAGGAGCCGTTTTGGTCAATAAACGAACAGCTATTTCAAACCCGCATCGGCGCGCAGCGCCTCGGCCTTGTCGGTGCGTTCCCAAGTGAAAGTGTTGTACTGCTTGCCTTTGTATTCGATGACGCCGGGGGTGCGGCCGAAGTGGCCGTAGGCGGCGGTCGGGCGGTAGATCGGGTGCAGCAGGTCGAGCATCTTGGTCAGGCCGTACGGGCGCAGATCAAAGTGCTTGCGGATCAGTTCGACCAGTTTGTCATCGCTGATTTTGCCGGTGCCGAAGCTGTTGACCGAAATCGAGGTTGGCTGTGCCACCCCAATGGCATATGACACCTGAATTTCGCAGCGATCGGCCAGACCAGCAGCGACGATGTTCTTGGCGACATAACGGCCCGCGTAAGCCGCCGAGCGATCGACTTTCGACGGATCTTTACCGGAGAACGCGCCGCCACCATGACGGGCCATGCCGCCGTAAGAGTCGACGATGATCTTGCGCCCGGTCAGGCCGCAATCGCCCACCGGGCCGCCGATAATGAACGAGCCAGTCGGGTTGATGTGGAACTGTGTGTCCTTGTGAATCCACTGCGCCGGGATCACCTGCTTGATGATGAGCTCCATGACGCCTTCGCGCAGGTCGCTGTATTTGACGTCCGGGTTGTGCTGGGTCGACAGCACCACGGCATCGACCGCCACCGGTTTGCCGTTTTCGTAGCGGAACGTGATCTGCGATTTGGCATCCGGGCGCAGCCACGGCAACAGGCCGCTCTTGCGTGCTTCGGCCTGGCGCTCGACCAGCCGGTGCGAGAACTGAATTGGCGCCGGCATCAGCGCTTCGGTTTCGTTGGTGGCGTAACCGAACATCAGGCCTTGATCGCCAGCGCCCTGATCTTCCGGTCTGGAGCGGTCAACACCCTGGGCGATATCAACCGACTGCTTGCCGATCAGGTTCAGCACGCCGCAGGTGGCGCCGTCGAAGCCAACCGAGGACGAGGTGTAGCCGATGTCGAGGATGACATCGCGCACCAGCTGCTCCAGATCAACCCAGGCCGAGGTCGTGACCTCGCCGGCGACAATGGCAACACCGGTCTTGACCAGTGTTTCGCAGGCCACGCGCGCGTACTGATCTTCGGCAATGATGGCGTCGAGCACGGCATCGGAGATCTGGTCGGCAACCTTGTCCGGGTGGCCTTCGGAGACGGACTCGGAAGTGAAAATACGATACTCAGACATCGGTACAACCTCAGCAGAATGGGGTGGACGCTTGGATGGCTATCCGCGTCGATGGGCGGGCATTCTACAGCGTTTGGATGGCCAAATCACCCGGGCGACGTGCCAGTTATCTGAACACGGCGGCCGGGCTGGCGGTTTGACCGGATGGAATATGCTCAGAGCACGGCCAAAATGGCTTCGGCCGAGCTGACCTTGAACTCTTTCGGCTGCTCGACACCCAGATGTTTGACCACGCCGTCCTGCAACACCATGGCGAACCGGCGCGAGCGCTGGCCCATGCCAAATGCGCTGGAGTCGGCATCGAGGCCGAGTTTCTTGCTGAACTCGGCATTGCCGTCAGCCACCATCAGCAGGTGCTCGGCGTTGCTGGCCTTGCCCCAGGCGCTCATCACGAAGGCATCATTGACCGCCATGCAGGCGATGGTCTTGACGCCCTTGGCCTTGATGGCGTCGGCGTTGACCACAAAGCCCGGCAGGTGAGCTTGTGAGCAGGTGGGGGTGTACGCGCCCGGCACCGAAAACAGCACCACTTTGCCGTGGCCGAGCAGTTCCAGACTGGATTTGGCTTCCGGGCCTTTTTCGCCCATCACAAACAGGGTGGCGTCCGGGATTTTGTCACCGACTTTAATCATGAGCTTGCTCCTTGTTGGCGCCTGCAGTCGGCGCGAGTGAACGGCCTTGTACGTAGCTATCCAGCTGTTGGCCCAGCCAGCTGTTGTCGTGGTGGCCACGCAAGTGCGCGCTGCCGGGCCCGACAGCATACAACGGCACATCGGCGCCGGTGTGGCCGGTGGTGGTCCAGCCGGTCTGGCTGTGCCGGGAAACGATGGCGGCAAAGGCCGCTTCCAGCAGGTCGCTGTTGCTGCCGGCCTGCATCAGTAATTGCCGGTCGGCGTCGGTGGCCCGGATCGGACTGAGATGTTCGAGCGTGGCGACCGCATCGGCACCCGCCACCACTCGCGCCGCCATGCCGCTGGCACTGGCCCTAACTTGTCGCAGCAGTGCCGTGTGCCACTGGCCTTGTTTGTCGCGGCCGAGCGCCAAACCACCGGTTTCGTGGTCGGCGGTGATCACCACCAGCGTGTCCGGGCGCCGCTCGGCAAAGCGGCGGGCGACGGTTATGGCGGCGGCAAAATCCTGCATTTCGCTGAGCGTGCCGACGATGTCATTGCCGTGGCTGGCCCAGTCGATTTGCGAGCCTTCGACCATCAGGAAAAAACCTTTCGGTTCCTGACCAAGCAGCGCCAGCGCCTTGTCGGTCAATTCGGCCAGCGACGGTACGCTGGCATCGCGATCGATCGCCATCGGCAAACCCTGCGGCGCCAACATGGCAAATGCCGGCGTGCGCGTCAGTTCGACCAAGGCTTTGCGATCGCCGGCAACTTGCACACCGCTCTTGATCAAGTTGGCCATGGTCTCGCCAGCAAAATCATCGCGGCCGCCGCCAAAGGCAACATCGAGCTGCCTGGCCGGTGGCAGTGCTGACAGCTGTTCGGCGATTTCACGAATGTGTTTGCGACTGCCGGCATGGGCATAAAACGACGCCGGTGTGGCATGCGTGAGTTGCGAGGTGACGACCACACCGACGCGCTTGCCGCTCTGCTTGGCGCGCTCCAGCAGCGTGATGCAGGGTTTGCCTTCGGCATCGACACCGATGGCGCCATTGCGGGTCTTGATGCCACATGCGTACGCCGTGGCGCCGGCGGCGGAATCGGTGATCTGATCCGGTTCGCCGAACGGGCGAGTTGCCAATGTGCCAACCAGCAGGTCGTCGAATACCGTGGCGTCCAGCGCGGCGGTCGCCGGGTTGTCGGCAAATTGCCGATAAGCGCTGATCTGATCGAAGCCCATGCCATCGCCAATCAACAGAATGATATTGCGCGGTGCACGGGTGTCCGCTGCCTGTGCGCTCGTTGCCAGCGCAGCCACGGCGCAGGCCTGACCGATTGCTCTCAGCATGGAAACGAAGGAGAAAAATCCGCGCATGATGTCTGGGGATCTCCGTGTGCATCGACGCGGTGACGAGAGCGTCCACGCCGACGCAGGACTCAAGGCTGCAACAGTTGGGTCAGTCGCAGATAATCGGCAAGCGCCAGATTTTCCGGTCGCAAGCCGGGATTGATCCGGGCGGCGACAAATTGCTCTTCGCTGACCACGTCGCGCCAGACATTGCGCAGGGTTTTGCGCCGGCCATTGAATGCGAGGCTGACCAGCTCGGCAAAGCGTGGTTCCTGATCCGGCCGCAATGCCCGCTGCTTGTGCGGTTGCAAACGCACGATGGCCGACTGCACTTTCGGCGCCGGCCGGAACGCGCCCGGCGGTACCGTAAACAGAAAACTCACCTCACAGTAGTACTGCACCATCACCGACAAGCGACCGTAGGCATCATCTTCCGGGCCGGCGGCCATCCGTTCGACCACTTCCTTCTGCAGCATGAACAGCATGTCGGTGATGACCGGCAATTGCTGGCACAGATGAAAAATCAGCGGCGTTGAAATGTTGTACGGCAAATTGCCGAACACGCGCAGCGGCCTGCCGGCGGCGAGCTCGGCAAAGTCGACGGTCAGCACGTCGCGATTGATGACCGTCAGTTCGCCAAGGCCGGCGGTTTCCTGTTGCAGGATCGGGATCACGTCGCGGTCAAGTTCGATGCAGGTCAGCTTGCCGGCCCGTTGCAGCACCGGCTTGCTCAGCGCGGCCAAGCCAGGCCCGATCTCGACCAGATGATCGCTGGGCTGCGGGTTCAACGCCTGAACAATTTTGCCGATGATGTTTTGATCGTGCAGGAAATTCTGGCCAAAGCGCTTGCGCGCCTTGTGTTCGCCAGGCACGCCAACCGCATCCGGGCGAGTGCTGGCTTTCGAAGAGTGGCGCGTCATCCGGCGTTCCGTCTGGCGAAAAGATCGAGCGCCACTTCGGTGGCGTAACACAGGCTGCTGGCGTCCGCTTTGCCGGTGCCGGCCAGATCGAGCGCAGTACCGTGGTCAACGGATGTCCGGATATACGGCAAGCCCAGCGTGATGTTGACACTGCGGTGAAAGCCGAGTGTCTTCAGTGCCGGCAAACCCTGATCGTGATACATCGCCAGATGAGCGTCGAACTGCGGCAACTTGTCCGGCGTGAAGGCGGTATCCGCCGACAGCGGGCCATGCAAATCCAATCCTTGCGCTTTCAACCGTTCGATCACTGGCGCAATGATGCGGATTTCCTCGTCACCGAGGTGGCCGCCTTCACCGGCATGCGGATTCAAGCCCAGTACCGCGACGCGTGGCTTGGCAATGGCAAATTGCTGCTGCAATTCGCGATACAGCAGGTTCAGTGTAGCGGCGAGCTTGTCGGGGCGGATGGCGTCGGCAACGGCGCGCAGCGGCAGATGGGTGGTAGCAAGCGCCACTCGCAAGCCTTCGGTGGCCAGCAGCATCAGCACGTCGGCTGGCTTGCCATCCGCATTGTGAAAACAACCAGCGCGTTCGGCAAAGAACTCGGTATGACCGGAAAACGGCACGCCGCTGTCATTGATGACACCCTTGTGCACCGGATTGGTGACGATGGCATCAATCTGACCGGTCAGTGCCGCATCGCTGGCTACTTGCAGTTGGGCCAGCACAAACGCGGCATTGGCGCGCGTCAGGTGGCCGGGTGTTACTGCCGCTGTGAGTGGCAAGGGAAGGTAGGCAAGCTGGCCTGCTCGATGCAGCGGCCACGGGTCCGCCAGCGTCACAGGCGTCAGTGTCAGCGGCAATTGCAACTGCGCGGCACAGCGCCGCAGTTGCTCGGCGTCAGCAATGGCCGCGAGTGCGCACGGCCAGTCGTGCTGGGCCAGCTTGACCAACAACTCCGGGCCGACGCCAGCCGGTTCACCCGTTGTGACCAGCACGCGCGGCCTGGTCATGGTCAACCTGCTTTCGGCTTTTCGAGGATCTTGATGAACGCCTGATCGCGAATTTCGCGCACCCAGGCTTCCACTTCCTCATCAAACTTGCGGTTCTGCAACATCCGGTAAGCTTGTTGGCGTTTGCGCTCATCGGTCTGGTCATCATCACGGCGCGCCATCACCTGCATGATGTGCCAGCCGAATTCACTGCGAAACGGCTCGGAAATCTCGCCGGGTTGCAGCGTTGCCATGGTTTGTTCGAACACCGGCACGAACATGCCGGGGTTGGCCCAGCCGAGATCGCCGCCCTGGTTGGCACTGCCCGGATCGTCGGAATTTTTCTTGGCCAGTTCGGCAAAATCGGCACCCGCTTTCACCTGAGCCAGCAGATCACGGATTTTCTTTTCTGCTTCCGATTCCGACAGGATGGTGGTCGGTTTGACCAGGATGTGCCGGGCCTGGGTCTGTTGCACGACCACGCGTTCATTGCCGCGGCTGTCGAACAATTTCAGGATGTGCAGACCCGAGGCGGAGCGGACCGGATCAGCGACTTCACCGGCGCGCAGCAGCTTGGCGGTTGAGGCGAACAGTGTCGGCAGATGGTTGGCGGTTTTCCAGCCGAAGTCGCCGCCCTGCAGCGCTTCCTGACCGGCGGAGTTGGCGATGGCCAGTTCGGCAAAATCGGCACCTTCACGCAGTTTCTTGACCAGCTGCGTTGCCCGCTCACTCAGTTCGCGCACTTCGTCGGTGCTGGCGTTCTCGGAAACCGGCAACAGGATATGGCCAAGATGGTATTCGGTGCGGTTTTCGCCTTCAGCGGCAATGGCGGCGACCATCGCATCGACTTCCTGTTCGCTGATGAACACCCGGCGCGCCACCGCGCCCTGACGGACCCGGCTGATCTGGATTTCACTGCGCAAATCTTCCCGGAAGATCTCGTAATTGACGCCATCGGCAGCGAGCTTGAGCCGGAACTGTTCGGCCGACATCTTGCTTTCTCTGGCAATATTTTCGATGACCTGCGCCAACTCCTGATCGGAAACCCGGACACCGGCGCGCCTTGCCATCTGCATCTGGACATTGTCGGAGATCAGCCGGTCCAGCACCTGCTGACGCAGGATGGTGTCAGGCGGAACCTTGACATTGCGGGCCGTCAAATCACGGCGCACGGTGTCAACCCGGCGATCGAGTTCGCTTTTCAGCACAACGTCATCGTCGACCAAAGCGACGGCTTCATCGAGCACATCGGCCGCGACGCTGGCGGTGCTGGCTGCAAACATCAGCAGCGCGCTGGCTACCCGGAAAAGCGTGTTGTTCATCGTGGCGTCAACCTGTCGTCATAACCTTCAATTGTTTCGCTCAGCAAGGTGCGCAGGCTGTTGCTGCCAGCGCCGCCGAGGCCCTTGAACACGAACTGGAAGTACACTCCGTCATCGTATTCGTCATCGCTGCCCGGCAGGATATTGCCCTCGCTGTCGAGCTGTACATTCAAGTAGTGCCGCGCCACCAGGCGCATGGCCCAACAGCAGGATTCGTATTCGAACCCGACGAAGCTGTCGATATCCATTGCTTCGCTCAGATCGTGCTGCCAGCGTCCGACCATTTGCCAGCTGGTGCTGAGCGGAAAGGCAAACGACAGGTCGGCCTGCTCGGCAACCCGATCCGGGTATTCCCGATAGCGGTGCTCGATATTGACCACGCGCCGTTCGTCCGGTTCATAGTGAATGGCAAAACTGCCGCGCACGGTGTTGCGTTCGATGTCGTTCCAGACCAGCAAGCCGCGCAACTCGACACTTTCATTGAGCGCCAGCGCGCCTTCGGAATACAGCGGCGAGCGTGTTGCCGATTCATCCGGCAAGCCCGGTGTCAGACTGACTTTGCGATCCTGCTGGTAATAGCTCTGGCCAACGGCCAGTCGCAGCCACTCTTCGCCGCCGTCGGCACTGAGCACTCGCGAGGTCAGGCCAACGCTGATCTGGCGGGCATCACCCTGCCGGTCGGCGCCAATAAAGCGGTTGTCGCGAAACAGCTGGTTATAGCTGGGTGTCGGCTCACTGGTATCAAACAGCGGAATGGCGTCCTGGTCCTCAAACGGCACATACAAAGCGTAAACGCGTGGTTCCAGCGTCTGGACAAAATGGCGGTCGAAGGCCAACCCTTCGCGCTCGAAAAACAGGCCGGAGTCGATCGCATAGATCGGCAGCTCGCGGCTGAGCGATTGTTGCTCGTCAGTGAGCTGATCTTGCAGCGCATACTCGGTGTATCGGTATTTGACCGACGGCGTCAGATAACCCCAGAGCGCTTCCATGGGCCATTTGATTTGTGGCGCCACGTCGACCCGATCAGCCAATGGTTTAGTCAGATCCGGATGATCGAAAACCGTGGCGCTGCCATCGAGGGCAATGCCAAGTCCGCCAAGGCTGCGCGGATACTGGCCGAGAAAGCGCAGCTCCGGCAATTTGCGGTACGGTTCTGAAGCCACGGGTGTTTGCAGCATCTGGGCGCGGTAGGCCTGCAACGATGTCTGCCAGTGCCGGTCCCGGTAACCGACCAGCGCGGTGCGTGGCAGCGTGGTCTCGTTTGCCGAGCTGACGTTGCGACCGAGATCTTCGAAATAGCGATCATCGCTGACGCCGCTGGCATCGATAAGGCCATACCAACGATCGGTAAACTGACTGCGGTGCTTGATGCCATAGGCCCAGCGATCCGGATCGATTCCGTCGATCACGTCCTTGTCGTCCGGCAGCACTTCACCAAACAGCGTGCCGGTACTGGCTTCGGTCAGGTAGCGGAACTCGGTACCGAGTTGAAATCCGCGTGCCTCGATCCAGCGTGGAAAAAATGTTGCGTCGTAGTCTTCCGCGATATTCCAGTAGTACGGCACCGCAATATCGATACCGTTGTCCTCTTCGTAGCTGGCGGTCGGCATCAGAATGCCGGAGCGCCGACGCTCGTCGATCGGAAAGGTCATGTACGGCAGGTACACTGCCGGCACGCCGAACAAATCGATGCTGAGGTTGGTGGCCTCGCCCCACCCTTCATTGCGGTCCAATGACATCTCACTGGCGGACAATAACCAGCTTTCGTCACCTTCCGGGCAACTGGTGAAGGTGGCGTCCTGCAGCGTGATGAAACCGTCTTCGCGAACGGTAAATTCGCTGGCGCTACCGTGCATGCCCCGGTCGGTCAGCCGGTATTCGCTGTCGCGGACGGTGGCGCTATTGCGGGTCATGTCGGCCTGCATGGTGCTGCCACGCATTTCGATGCTCTGATCGGTCAGCACGACATTGCCGGTCGCCTGCATCTGACCGGTGTCATTGTTCAGCGCAGCATGATCTGCGCTCAGCTGGCGGCTGCCCTGCTGTATGCGGACATTGTCGTGCAGCAGAATTTCCTGCGGACTGCGCGATTCGGTCCAGTCGGCATTGGCATTGATGGCGGTAACGGCCGGGTCCGTGCTGACGGTCTTGTCGCGCTTGATCGGCTGGCCAACCGGACACTGTGGCAACCGGGTTTCGGCCGGCGACGTTGACGGCGCGGCAGCAGTGGGTGCCGCCGAATTGATAGCCGTCGGCGGTGCTGCAACAGTGGGTGGTTCAGCGCTGCGGGCGGTCGCCGGCAGCAGGCCGAGCGCCAACGCCAGTGCGGCCGATAACGGGCGCAACGGGAGCAAACGGGGAACAGGGACGGCAGTAAGGGGCAGCAACACCGGAATCAACGACCGCAGCAACAGGCGCGCCATCATACCCGAGCGGACGGCCGGTCACGATGCTTGCTTGACCAGCCGGCGGAGCCGGTCGGAAACGCTCAAATCCGATAGGCAGTGGTAGTCATCACCTTGGCCACGGCACGCATCAGGCTCGGGATGGGTGTTGGCAAGAGGCGGGCACCCCGCTCCAGCGCGGCATCGGCGTGGGCCACTTCGTCCGCCTGCATCTGGCTGACAATGGCACGGCTGCGGGCGTCCTGCGCGGGGAGCGCATGGCCGGGATCGGTCAGATGGCTTTCCAGATGGGCTTCGACCTGACGCTCGGTTTCAACGACAAAACCGAGATTCCAGCCATCACCCGCCAGACCCGCGGCCGCGCCGAGAGCAAACGCGCCTCCGAACCAGACCGGGTTCAGCCAGGAGGTGTGGTCGCCAAGTTCGTTGAGACGCTCGGCGCACCAAGCCAGGTGATCGGCCTCCTCCTGCGCGGCGGCCAGCAGGTGGGCACGCAGGTTCTGATCGCGGGCCGTCAACGCCTGACCGAGATAGAGCGCCTGCGCGCAGACCTCGCCGACATGGTTGACCCGCATCAGTCCGGCGGCGTGCCGGCGCTCGCTGTCGCTCAGCTCGGCCATGGCATGGTTGGCAGCGGGATTGGCTCGGCCAGCCGCCCTGGTGGCAAAGGCGGTGCGTAGCAACTGATCGGCACCGACGAGCAGCTGATCAAGCGGGCTCATTTGACGGGACGCGGTGTGGGACATGGCAGGCCGGCACGGATGGCAACAAGGCCGACGATCATACCCAAGTTTGTCGGCATCGTCGGCTTGACCTGCGTCAACTCGCCGAGACAGGCGCGCTCCGTCCCTACCCCGGCTCCGCTACACTAGCGCCCGATTGGATCGAACCGCCGATCCCGAATTTGATTCCCGGCTGGCCGGTCGACCTGCCATCCCATGACCTATACCTGTTTGCGTTTCCCCTGTTGCTGGAGTCAGTCCATGAAAGTCTCGTTTTGCCAATCCCTGCTGCTCGGTTCCCTGTTGTTCGTTGCCGGTACCGTGTCGGCCAGTCCGGCCGAAGATCTGCTGAAAAAGCACGCTTGTGTTGCCTGCCACGCCGTCGATGCCCCGCTGGTTGGCCCGGCTTACAAAAAAGTGGCGGAAAAATACCGTGGTGATGCCAAAGCCGAAGCGATGCTGGTGCAGAAAATCCTCAATGGTGGCGCCGGCACCTGGGGCCAGATCGCGATGCCTCCGCATAAAGGTCGGGTGACCGACGCCGAGGCGCTGACCATGGTCAAGCACATCCTGGCGCTGAAATAATCGACCACGACCGAACCGTCTCATTGATCATGCTGCCAGCGCTGTCGCTGGCAGCAGTGACACAGGCAGCCGGGGCCAGATCAGCTTGTTGCCGGACAACGGTCAGATGACCGAGGTTGAGGCGCTGACCATGGTCAAACACATTCTGACGCTGACATAGTCGGTCATGACGCAAACTGCGTCATTGATCACGTTGCCAGCGCTGCCGCTGGCAGCAACGCAGGGCCGCAGGCACAATGGCGGCCCTTTTCTTTCTTGTCTCCGCCGGTGGATCTGCCGTGACCGAAAGCCGTGACTTGCAGGACTTGCGTTTGTTGTTGCGCTGCCGGACACCGATCATCGTGCTGGAAACCCGCGAGGAGCAACGCGCGGTTGATCTGCTGAAGGTCGTGCTGAAAAGCCAGCCGACACCGTTCTTCACCTGGAGCGTGGTCAGCGGCCTGGCCCGTCAGGATCTGTCGTTCGAGCCGGAAGCCGGCAAGGACCTCGGCAACCCGCGTCGGTTACTCGAACATATCCGCAGTAGCAAGCACCCCGGCTGCTACGTGCTGTTCGATTTTCATCCGTATCTGGAAGAGCCGGAACAAATCCGCCTGCTCAAGGAAATCGCGCTCGGTCACGAGCAGCAGCCACGGACGCTGGTGCTGGTCTCGCACCAGATGAGTTTGCCGGCCGAGCTGCAGCGACTGGCGGCGCGTGTCGAGTTGTCGCTGCCATCGAGCGATGAAATCCGCGCGCTGATTGTCGAAGAAGCGCGCAGCTACGCCGAACAGCACAGCCAGCAGAAAGTGCGCAGTGATCGCGACGTGCTGGACCGACTGACCCGGCTGCTCAGCGGGCTCAGTCATCAGGATGTGCGACGGCTGGTGCGCAATATCATCTATGACGATGGCGCCATCGACGAAGCCGATCTGCCGGAAATCAACCGCGCCAAATTCGAATTGCTCGACCTGCAGGGGGCGGTGTCGTTTGAATACGAAACCGCCAAATTCGCCGATGTGGGCGGTCTGCGCCAGTTCAAGCGCTGGCTGACCGAACGGCAGGCGTTTTTTCTGGGTACGCCGGTGCCCGGTCTGGAACCGCCGAAAGGTGTGTTGCTGGTCGGCGTGCAGGGCGGCGGCAAGAGTCTGGCCGCAAAAGCCAGTGCCGGTCTGCTCGGTTTGCCGCTGCTGCGAATCGATGTCGGCGCGCTGTACAACAAATACCATGGTGAAACCGAACGCAACTTGCGTGAGGCGATGAAGCTGGCCGAAGCGGTGGCGCCTTGCGTGCTCTGGTTCGATGAAATGGAAAAAGGGCTGGCAGCCGGCGATGAAGACGGCGGCACCTCGCGCCGTGTACTGGGCACGCTGCTGACTTGGCTCGCCGAGCGTCGCCATCCCATTTTTGTTGTTGCTACCGCCAATGCCATCGACGAGTTGCCACCGGAGTTGATCCGCAAAGGCCGCTTCGACGAAATCTTCTTTGTTGATTTGCCGGATGAAGGCATTCGTGCCGAAATTTTCCGCATTCACCTGAGCAAGCGCTCGGTCGATCCGGCCGGGTTTGATCTGTCCGCGCTGGCTGCCGCCAGTGATGGCTTTTCCGGTGCCGAAATCGAACAGGCGGTGGTGGCCGGACTTTACCGTGCCCATGCCGCACGCGGTCAGCTCAATCAGGCCGCCCTGCTCGAAGTGCTCGCCAGCACCCAGCCGTTGTCGGTGGTGATGTCCGAACAAATCGATGCGTTGCGCGCCTGGTCACAAGGGCGCACCGTCAATGCCGACGGCTGAGTCAACCGATCATTGTTGAATCACTATTGTGTCGCGGTTGTCGTGATAAGACAGCGGCCGACACGCCATGGACGGATGGCGGCTTCTTCTCGAAGCTAAAAAAACCAAACAGAAAATGCAGAAACCGACATGACCGATACCGCCCTGACTCTCCATGCCCAGCTCAGTGATCGCGAGTTCCTGCAGCAATTCGAAGCCACGACGCTGCCCGCCGGCTATTTCAATCACGTCGGTCATTTGCGCGCCGCCTTTTTGTTTCTGGAACGCGAATCAGTGATCCTGGCCCAGCGCCATTTTGCGACCGCCGTGCAGCGTTACGCGACGGTGCTCGGGGCGCCGGAGAAATTTCATACCACCATCACCTACGCCCTGCTCGCCGTGATGGCCGCCCGGCAAGGCGTGCAGCGCTGCGCCAACTGGCAGGCGTTTCTGGCTGAGAACCCGGACCTGCGCAACGACGCCCGCGGCCTGCTGCTGCGCTATTATTCAGCTGCGACGCTCGACAGCGACAACGCCAAAAAGCAGTTCGTCCTGCCGGACAAGGCGACACTGGCCAGTTTGATGGTCGGCACCTGAACCTGCTGCGTCAAACCGGCTGAGTGAGCGCTGCCATGACCAACGTGCTGTCATTCCAGAAAGCCAGAAAGGCGAAGCAGAAAGAGAAGGCAATTAGTTCGCTGTGTCGGGAAGGCTTTCACAAATGGCAACCGGTCAAGCAGACCGGATTTGATGTCAAACAGGGCAAGCTGGTGACCCTGCTGCGTTGCAGTCGCTGTGGTGCCGAGAAAGTTGAGGCGAGTTAACCGAGATTGACTTTGTCATCGCTGAAGTGAAATCACTGTTCACCTGGTGACAGACAGGAAATAGCAACATGAAAAGACCGAAATATGAAAATCTCCATTTGATATCAACAGCTTTTACAATTCTGCTATTTGTCAGAATGTATACGACGCAAATAACTTACGAAAAAGAAAAACTATTCATGGACGATCTATTTCTTGTTGACAAATTCATAATAATTATCGGCCTACTCTCGTCCATGGCGATTTTCGTTTCGATGCTGTTTCACTGTTTTAAAGCGAGACCGCTAAGAAAATTGTGGCTCGCCTTCATGCTGCTGTTTCCGATTGTTAGTTCGATTTTGTACTTCATCTTTGTTTTCAAAGACCGTGCTGGTGTTGATTCGAGGTGATTTCGGTCCAGAAGCGATTTCTGTGAAGGAAAGAAAGTTCCTTCAATTTATTGCTTGTTACTCGCCCTGAAAGCTCCAACGTACGCCAACTAGCCACTGTTGGCCGCGCTGTGGCAACTCCCGAACGATATTCCCATCACTGTCGGTGCCGAGTCCGCTACCGGGTTCTGCGCCCAGCACTTGTTGATCGCCGCCATTGCGCAGACCGGCGTAAAGTTCCCATTCGGGCGCCAGTGGCCAGCGCACTTGCAGATGCCATTGCAGGTAGTCATCGCTGTTTGGCAGTGCCGCGACCGCGCTGGCCCAATTGGCCATCACATCGATGCGCAGAGGGTCGCTGTTCCAGTGACTGCTGAAACTCACCAGCGTATCGCTGGCGTAGTCTTCGCTAAGCGCGAAATCGGGCGGTGCACCAACCGTTTCGCGGTGCAGGACATGGCTGGCGTTGAGTCGCAGCAACCAATCGCTTTGCACCTGCCGGCGATAGCTCCATTCCAGCCCCTGCGTGTGCAGGCGACCACTGTTGCTGGCTTGCACGCGGCCATCGGGTAACGGCAGCCGGCCGATGATGTCGTCGATGTTGAGGTCAAACAGCGTCAATTGGCTTTCCCACGCGGCATCGCGATAGAGCCACGACAGCTCGACCGTTTCCGAGGCCATCGCTTTCAGCGGCGGGCTGGCGGCGACTACCGGCGTTTCCCTGATGAACTGATCGACTTGGGATGGCGGCCGGTAGGCTTCGGCATATTGCGCTTCGAATTGATGGGCCTCGTTGGCGCGCCAGTTGATGGTGAAGCGTGGCGTCAGCGCCTGTTCGCCCGGCTCATAATCGTCGTAACGGGCACCGAGCACGGTTTTCAGATCGGCGCTGAGCCGGTGTTCCCATTGCAGATAGCCGCCGCGCAATTCACGATCCTGATCGATAACCAGGCGATGCGCTTCATCCGTTTGCAGAACCACGTCGCCGAGAAAGACAAAGCTTTGGGTGTCGTAATTGCCCCAGGCACCGGAGCGCGGAATGGTGGCCTGTTCATAGGCAAGGCCATAGTTGATGATGTTGTCGGCGTCGACGGTCCAAATCGCATCGGCGGCGAATTGCCACTCTTCGTGTTCGAGCGCGGGCCCGCCGACAAACGGTGCCGGCAGGAACGGTGGCACACCTTGCGGCGACAGCATGGTGAGGCCGTCCCAGCGCGCCTGCAGCCAGGCGGCGGACAGCGTGAGTTCATGTGCGTTACGTTGGGTTCGCCAAGCGAGCCGTGCATTGTTCTGTTCGGTTTCACTGGAGTTGATGCCGTTGGCCATCCGGCCAAGCAAATAGAAATCCTCGCTGCGCCGCCAATGCTGGCGCAACTGCAGTTCCCATTCGGCATTGCCACCGGATAGCTGGATGTCGTGACCGCGGTGCGGGTCCTCGGTGCCATCGCTGCTGCCGTATCGATCGAATGCGGCGGGGTAGTCGTCACCGCTGTCCTGTTGCCATTCAAGCCAGGCACGCCAGTGGGCATCGTTGCTGTTGCCAACACCGGTCTGGACACCGACGCGGCTGTGGCCAAAATCGCCGGCTTCCAGCAAGGCTTGCTGGCGCGGTTCGTCGCTGGCAGAAATCAGGTTGATCACCGCCATCATGGCGTTGCCGCCGTACAGGGCCGAGCCGGGGCCACGGATGATTTCAACTCGCTCAATCGAACTCAGTGAAATCCAGCGGTTGGCGCCGGTGAAGTTGCCGTTGTAGGCCGCCGACAGGCGCTGGCCATCGAGCAGCAGCAGGATCATGTGACCGTAGGGTTCGTAGACGCCGCGCGTTTCGATCACGGCCTTGCCGGAGGTATCGGGCCCGACAAAGGTGTAGCTGCGCATGCCGGGGACATAGTTGAGCAATTCATCGAGGGTGCGCACGCCAAGCGCATTGATTTCGTCGCGGCTGAATACGGTCAGCGAGCCGGGCGCGTCATCCTGAGTTTGCAGGCGGCGGCCGGCGGTGATCACCTGGATGTCGCGCAGGGCGTCCAAATCCAGCGCGAACAAGTCTTCGGCAGAGGTCGGTTCGGCTGCCCGCACAGTCAGCGCCGTTGTGCCGAGCAGTGGTGCTGCAAAAACCAGCACCAGCGCACGCCAGTGGTGACCAGACAAAGGAATCAAGTTGGCCACCTCCCAGCAGGCAAACAGAACATTAAGCAAGTCTAGTACAAATGTACGTTTTACGTCTGTACCAGTCCTGCCGGCTTCCCGGTTTCAGGCCGGCTCGCTACCATCGCCAGCCCTTCCTTTAGCAAGTTGAGATCAGCATGCGTGCCCATCTGGCTGAAGCCGTGCTCATGGTCCCGCCGGACGATTTCGCATTCAACGAACAGACCGCCCGCGACAACGACTTTCAGCACCGGCCGGCGGACGCCCGGTCACTGCGCAGCAGAGCGCTGGCGGAGTTCGAGGCGGCAGTGCATGCCCTGCGTGCGGCCGGTGTTGTTGTGGTCACGCTCGCCAAGCAAGCTGATACGCCGTCGTTGCCTGATGCGGTGTTTCCAAACAACTGGTTTTCGACCTGGCCGGACGGCCGGATCTGGCTGTACCCCATGCGAACCGCCAACCGGCAGGCCGAAGTGCGCCCGGCCGAGCTGACCGCCGTCCTGCACCGGGCCGGCTATCGGATTGCCGACTGCCGAAGGCTGGCGGCGGCGCCGGGTCAGGCGCTCGAAGGCACCGGCGCGTTGATTTTCGACCACCGTGGCAGGCAGGTCTATGCCGCACGGTCCGAACGCTGCGACAGTGAGCTGGTCCGGGTCCATGCCGCCGAGCTAGGCTATGAACCCCTGCTGTTCGATACCCGGGGCTCGACCGGCCGGCCGTTTTATCACAGCAATGTCATGCTCAGTGTCGGTGAGGACTTTGCCGTGGCCTGCCTCGAGGCGTTGCCCGACCCGGACGAACGCAAGGCGCTGGCGCTGGCATTGCGCTCCGGCGGCAGAGAGCTGATTGAGCTGACGCTGACCCAGACCGAACAGGGTTTCTGTGCCAACTTGCTGCAGCTGAAAACCGGCAGTGGCCGCGTGATCGCACTGTCGCAATCGGCTTATGACCGGCTCGATGCTAGTCAGCGGGAGCGGCTCGGCCGCCATGGCAGGCTGCTGCCGCTGGCGGTGCCAACCATCGAGCAGGTTGGTGGTGGCAGTGTCCGCTGCATGCTGGCCGAGCTGTTCCTGCCTCGTGCCTGAGCACATCCGGACCGGTCGTTTTTTGATCATTGCGGCGAGCTGACCGGGCGGGTATGATCCGCGTCCCTTTTTTATAGGCGTGCGGTACCCGGCCCGATTGATTCATGGGCGCGCGGATCTGAGGTCAGATCCGGGCAGGCTGGGCGGCGGCACGCGGAGAAACGCCATGCAAGAAGGCATTCACCCGAAGTACACCGAAATTACCGCCAGCTGCTCCTGCGGTAACGTCATCAAGGTCCGTTCGACCGCTGGTCGTGACCTGAACCTCGACGTTTGCTCGGCCTGCCACCCGTTCTACACCGGCAAGCACAAGATCGTTGACAGCGGCGGCCGCGTTGACCGCTTCCGCAAGCGTTTCGGTGCTGCCCGTACGGCCCAGTAATGCCTGTGCATTGCGACAAAAAGGCGCTGAACAGCGCCTTTTTTGTTTTTTGCTGCGTCCTTTGGCTCGGCGGTGCGGCATCCGTCTCCGCTGGCGAGCCGACGCCAGTGTGCCGGCTGCCCGGTACAGCCGAGCCCGCCACCATCGCCTCGGTCATTGACGGCGACACGGTCCGGCTCGACGACAACCGGCGGGTGCGCTTGCTGGCGTTTGGGACGCTTGAGGTCAATCACGACCACCCGGAGCAGTCATCTGCGCTGGCGCTGGAAGCCCGCAAGACCTTGCAATACCTGCTGCCCAAGGGCAGCCGCGTCCACCTGCTGCACGATCGCGAAAAATATGACCCACACGGGCGCACACTGGCCCAGTTGCTGCGCGCCGATGGTCAGGATGTCGCGCAACCCCTGCTCGAACGTGGCCTGGCCCACGTCTACATTTTCCCGCCCAACGATCAGCTTTGGCATTGTTATGCTGGCTACGAACAGCGGGCGCGGCAGCAGCGCGCCGGGCTGTGGTCGCTGCCGGCCTTTCAGCGTCGTCCGGTTGCCAGCTTGCAGCCCGGTCCCGGCAGCTATGGTTTGGCCGAAGGCAGCGTCACCGGCTATCGCAAGCGCGGTGATGCGATCACCGTGATCCTCGATCAACGTCTCCATGTCCGCATTGGCGCCAGCAATGCCGCGCTGTTCACCGGTGACTGGCAACTGCCGGGAATCGGCGCTCGCCTGCTCGTGCGAGGTCAGGTCAATTGGCGCGATGGCAAAGCGTTTCTCGATCTGCGCCACCCGCAGGCGCTGGAATCTGCACCGGAAATTATTTCCGGGCCGTGATCATCACGCCATATAACTGGTTGGTCCATTACTGTGCCGGCGTCGTAAAACCGCTACACTAGGTTCACAAAAATATTCCAACCTTCTTTTTTTTCAAAGGCTTACATAATCATGCAAGAAGAGAAACGGCGCGCGGCCCTGCGTTATCACGAAGAGCCGAAGCCCGGCAAACTCGCCATTGCCATCACCAAACCGACCGAAAACGTCAACGATCTCTCGCTTGCCTATACCCCGGGTGTAGCCGAGCCGGTGCGTGAAATTGCCAAGGATCCGGCAGCCGCCTATCGCTACACCGCCAAGGGCAATCTGGTGGGCGTGATCACCGACGGCACCGCGGTGCTCGGCCTCGGCGATGTCGGCGCGCTGGCCGGCAAGCCGGTCATGGAAGGCAAGGCGGTGTTGTTCAAGAAATTCGCTGACATCGATGTGTTCGATATCGAAGTGAACGCCGAGAGCGCGCAGACCTTCATCGAAACCGTCGTGCGGATCTCGCCGACTTTCGGTGGCATCAACCTCGAAGACATCAAGGCGCCGCAGTGCTTTGAAATCGAAGAAGCGCTGATTGAGCGGCTCGACATTCCGGTCTTTCATGATGATCAGCACGGCACCGCTGTTGTTATTGCCGCCGGCCTGCGCAATGCACTGGAAATCGGCAAGAAAAAAATCGAGGAAGTGAAGATTGTCTGCCTCGGCGCCGGTGCCGCGGGCATTGCCTCGATGCGACTGCTGGTCAGCATGGGCGCGCGCCGGGAAAACATTTTCATGGTCGATCGCCAAGGCGTGGTGCACACCGGCCGCAAGGATCTGAACGCGCACAAATTCATGTTTGCCAACAACACCGACAAGCGCACGCTGGATGATGCGCTGACCGATGCCGATGTTTTCATCGGCGTGTCGGGGCCGGATCTGGTTACCGGTGAGCAACTGAAAAAAATGGCGCCGAATCCGTTGGTGTTCGCGCTGTCGAACCCGGACCCGGAAATTCGCCCCGATGTTGCCCGCGCAGCCCGCCCAGATGTGATGATGGCCACCGGGCGCTCGGATTATCCGAACCAGGTCAACAACGTGCTGGGCTTCCCGTATATTTTCCGCGGTGCGCTCGATGTGCGTGCCCGCCGGATCAATCAGGAAATGCTGATCGCCGCGGTGGATGCGATCGCCTCGATCGCCAAGGAACCAGTGCCGGCCGATGTGCTGGCTGCGTATCCGGATTTGAAGTCGCTGACTTTCGGTCCGGAATACATCATTCCAAAGCCGATGGATTCACGCTTGCGCGATCGGGTTGCGCCGGCCGTTGCTGCTGCGGCCGTGCGCACCGGCGTTGCCCAGTTGCCGTATCCGGAACATTATCCGCCAATGAAATGATGAGAACAGTCACTGTTCTCAGGTAAACAAAAGGGCTGCCACTGGCAGCCCTTTTGTCTTGCAGTAAACGGTTTGGTTTGGCGACATCAACCTATGTCGACGTAAAAAAGAACGCTGAGCCGAACTATTCAATGCGGCCGCGAACCCTTTCACGCTGTACCGGCGCTGCGCATTTGCGCACGCCGTCGGCAATCACGACAGTATAAAAACCCGCTAGAACAACGAGTCGTCCGTGGTGGTCGCCGTTGTCTGCTGGGCGTCATCGTCGGCGGATTCCGGATTGAACACATCCGGATTCTCGACCGAGGCAGGCGCCGACTCGGTTGGTGCGTGCTCGGCCATGAACAACTCCATCACCGCACCCTGACTGCCACTTTGCGCCAGCAAGCCGGTGGCGGCATCGATGCGAGCTGTGACAATGCCGGGTGGTGGGACATCGGCAGCGATCGGGATATTGGCCAACACGGTTTCCATGAACTGTTGCCAGATAGGCAGCGCTGCCTTGCCGCCATATTCAATCCGGCCTAGTGGTTGCCGGTGATCATCGAAGCCGACATAGGCGCTGGCGACAATGTCCGGGTTGTAGCCGGAGAACCAGGCTTCGCGGGATTCATTGGTAGTACCGGTTTTGCCAGCCAGATCGGTCCGTTGCAGCAGCGGCGACTTGCTCTGCACCAGCGTCGGCAGTGCGGTGCCGCGATGGATCACATCCTTCATGATGTCGGTAACCAGATAGGCATTGCGGCCGTCGATCACGCGATCACCGGCGCTCGGCAATTGTTCCAGCACGGTATTGCCGTTGCCGTCTTCGATGCGACTGATGAACCACGGCTCAACATAGTTGCCGCCATTGGCGAGAATCGCATAGCCCCGCACCAGTTGCAGCGGCGTGATTTCAGAGGCTCCGCCGAGTGCCAGTGCCGGATACGGCGGCAACTGATCTTCTGGGAATCCGAATTTCTTCAGGTGGTCGATCACGACTTGCGGCCCGAGCGCCTGAAACAACCGGATAGATACCGAGTTGGTTGAACGGGTCAGCGCCACCCGCAACCGGATCGGGCCGAGGTAGCGACCGGCGTCATTCTCCGGGCGCCAGGTTTCGTCTTCGCCGTTGTCTTCGTCGATGACCGGTGAATCATTGACGATGGTGGCCGGTGAAAAGCCATTGGCAAGCGCTGCCGAATAGACAAACGGTTTCAGGTTCGAGCCGGGTTGCCGGCGCGCCTGGGTCACCCGGTTGAACTGGCTGATCTCGAAATCGAGGCCGCCGACCAGGGCCAGCACGGCGCCCGTTTTTGGCGCCAGTGCAACCAGCGCACCACCGACTTTCGGCACCTGACCCAATACCCAGCGAGCGGGTTGTTCGCCACTTGCGGGCAGTAGTTCGACCCGAATGACATCACCAGGCTGCAGGATTTCTCCGACGGTCTTGGCTGCCGGTCCCATCCGGTTTTCATCGATATGCGGCCGTGCCCATGCCATGTCGGCAAATGCCAGTGTTGCCACTTCACCACTGGCCAGCAGCACGCTGGCCTCGGTGCCGGTTACCGCCGTGACGGCGGCCGGTTGCTGCAGCGCGAGCACGGGAATGCTGGCGAGCGTGGCCTGCAGGGCGGCAACGTCGGTCAACTCGCTGCTGGCGAGCTTGCGCTCCGGGCCACGGTAGCCATGGCGGCGGTCATAGTCGCGCAGGCCATTGAGCAAGGCGGTATTGGCAGCGGCCTGAATATCGGCCGGAGCGGTAGTCCAGACTTTGACGCCGTCCTCATATGCCGGTCGTTCGCCGAGCTGGCGGACCACGGCCTGCCTGACCATTTCGGTCAGATAAGGTGCTTCCAGTTCGACTTCCGGGCCGTGATAGCGCGACACGACCGGCACCGCCTGGGCGGCGGCGAGTTCGTCCTTATTGATGAAACCTTCCGCCAGCATCCGCTGCAGCACATGATTACGCCGGTTGGTGGCTTTGGCCGGGTTGCTGATCGGGTTGTAGTCCGATTCGCCTTTCGGGATGCCGGCCAGCACGGCAATTTCATGCAGTTCCAGCTGCTCCAGCGACTTGCCGTAATAGACCTGGGCAGCCGCCACGATGCCATAAGCCCGATGGCTGAAATGGATCTTGTTCAGGTACATCTCGAGGATGGCCTGCTTGTCGAATTCGTCCTCGATGCGCAGGGCCAGAAATATCTCGGTGAACTTGCGGCTCAGGGTGCGTTCGCGGCTCAGGAAATAGTTGCGCGCCACCTGCATGGTGATGGTGGAGGCGCCTTCGGCCCGCTCATTGGTCAAATTACTGACCGCAATTCGCAACAGACCCCACAGATCGACACCGCGGTGCTGGAAAAATCGCTGATCCTCGACTGCAATAAAGGCCTGCACCACTTTCGGTGGGATTTGCTCATAACGCACCGGCACCCGGCGCTGATCGCCAAACACTGCCATCAGCTTGCCGTCGCGGCTGTAGACCTGCATGGGGGTGCTGAGTCGCATGTCGCGAAGCTCGGCAGCCTCCGGCAGTTGCGGGCCCACCTGCAGGTAGACGGCCAGCACGACCATGACCGGCAACAGGACGAGCAGGGTCAGCACGGCCAGAATTCGGCGCAGCCAGCGGGAGAGGGACGGCGGAAGGGCAAGGGGCATGGTTGAAAACCGGCTATCTAGTGCCTGATTCGGGGGCGCGCCACAGTATATCGTTTTCCCCTTCTTGGCCGGGCAAGAAAACCAAAAAAAGGTGATTTAGCGCATAGTTAGGTCTATTATTTCATGTTAAAACATATATAGTTTTCGTAAACGCGCAGCCTGAAAAGGAAAAACCATGTTGGCGCAGCTCTTCGGGAAGAAAAAAGTCCCCTTGATAGGACTGGATATCAGCTCCACGTCCTGCAAGCTGCTGGAGCTCGGCCGGGTCGGTAACCGGTTCCGGGTCGAGAGCTATGCCGTCGAGCCATTGCCGCCCGACGCCGTAGTCGAGCGGGACATCAAGGACACGGCTGCGGTCGGTGAAGCCATTCGACGGGTCGTTGCCCGTGCCGGTACCAATTGCAAGCATGTCGCCGTCGCGGTGGCCGGTTCCGCCGTCATCACCAAAATCATTCAGCTCGACAAAGGTCTGTCGGAAGACGAGATCGAAAGCCAGATCCAGCTCGATGCCGACCAATATATCCCGTACCCGCTGGAAGAAGTTGCGCTCGACTTCTCGGTTTTGGGTGATTCCGAGAAAGCGCCGGATAAGGTTGATGTGCTGGTGGCGGCCTCGCGGTCGGAAAACGTCGATACCCGGGTCGAGGCACTGGAAATCGCCGGCCTGAAGGCCAAGGTGGTGGATGTCGAGTCCTTCGCCATGGAGCAGGCTTTCCAACTGATTGCCAATCAACTGCCAAACCGTGGCGAAGACCGCGTCATCGCGGTGGTCGACATGGGGGCCTCGATGACCGCGCTGTCGGTCATGCGCAATTTCAAGACCATTTACACCCGTGAACAGGTGTTCGGTGGCACCCAGCTGACTGAAGAAATCCAGCGCCGCTATGGCCTGTCGTTTGAAGAAGCCGGTATGGCCAAGAAACAAGGTGGCCTGCCGGATGACTACGAAGGCGAAGTGCTGGCGCCGTTCAAGGAATCCATCATTCAGCAGATCAGCCGTTCGCTGCAGTTCTTCTACGCGGCGAGTCAATACGGTGAAGTCGACCACATTGTGCTGGCCGGCGGCTGTGCTGCCATCGAAGGTCTGGATGAGCTGGTGCAAGAACGGCTCGGTACCTCGACCAGCATCGCCAACCCGTTTGCCGACATGTCGATTGCGTCGGATGTAAATGCCCAGCAACTGGCATCGGACGCGCCCGCGCTGATGATCAGCTGTGGCCTCGCCCTGCGGAGCTTTGACTGATGGCAAAGATTAACCTCCTCCCCTGGCGCGCCGAAGAGCGTCGGGAGCGCGCCCGCCAGTTTTACAGTACCTTGATCCTGTCGATGATTCTTGCCGCCATGGTCATGGGCGTCGTGCACTGGACTTATGTCGGCATCATCGAAGAACAGAAACAGCGCAATGCCTATCTCGACAGCGAGATCAAAGTGCTGGACAAAGAAATTGAGGAAATCGAGACGCTGGAAAAGCAGCGCGCCGATCTGGAACAACGGATGGGTATCATTCAGGAGCTGCAGCGCAGCCGACCGTTGAATGTGCACCTGTTCGATGAGCTGCCGCGCTTGCTGCCGGAAGGTATCTATCTGACCGAGCTGATCCGCAAGGACAACAAATTGACCATTCGGGGCAAAACCGAATCGAGCCCGCGGGTTGCCGCCTTCATGCGCAATATAGAAAGCTCGGAATGGATCGGTAGCCCGGATCTGGACAACATCGCTGCCGATAAGAAATCGGCAACGCCGTCCAGTGATTTCCTGATGTTTGCGGTGCACAAGGGCGTCAAGGCGCCTGAGCCGCCGGTGGATCCAAAGGCGAAAGGCAAAAAAGACGATAAGAAAGATGCCAAGAAGGACGCCAAGAAGAAGAAGGATGACAAGAAAACGGGAGGATCGAAGTAATGAAAAAGCTCGATCTCCGCGATCTGCAAAAAATTGATTTCAACAACCTTGGCAATGCCCCGGCCTTGGCGAAAGGTATGTTGATTGCGGTTGCCTGCTTGCTGGTAGTTGCCGGCGCGCTGTATCTGTTCACCTCAGCGCAATGGGACGAACTGGATGCCGCTCGTAACCAGGAAACTACCAAGCGTAAAGAATTTGAGGAGAAACAGCGGAAGGCGGCCAACCTCGGAGCGTACCGTCAGCAGATGCAGCAAATGCAGGAAGCTTTCAAGGACTTGCTGCGGCAACTGCCAAAGAGCACCGAAGTGCCGGGACTGGTCGATGAAGTGTCCTATGCTGCCTCGGGTTCCGGGTTGTTTTCTGGCAAGCTGGAGAAAGAGGCTGACGTCAAGCGCGAGTTCTATATCGAAACGCCGATTGTGATCTCGGTAACCGGTAGCTATCACCAAATCGGTGAATTCATCAGCAAGGTGTCGGCATTGCCGCGTATCGTGACGGTGCATGATTTCACCCTGAAGACCTCGGCCAAAGCCGGCAGCATTGAAAATTCCGATGTGTTGACGCTGGATATCATTGCCAAGACCTATCGGTACGAAGCGGAGGAAAGCAAATGAAACATGCTTTCTGGTTGGCAGCCCTCGCTGCCCTGACGCTCGCTGGCTGCGGTGGCGACAGCAACACGGATCTGAAACAGTGGATCCAGTCGGTCAAGGCAAAGCCACCGGGCGCCATTCCGCCGATGCCGGAGCTGAAACCGCAAGAAGAGTTTCGTTACGGCGCGGCCGATCTGCGCAGTCCGTTTGCCGCGTTCCAGATAGGCCAGATCGCGCAACTGGCAGAGATTGTTGAAGGCTGTCCGGAAGATGCCTTGCCGGATCCGAATCGACGCAAGGAAGATCTGGAACGCTATACCCTGGAAACGCTACAGATGGTCGGTGTACTGGGCAAGGGCGGCAAGTTTGAAGCGATTATCCGTGGTTCGTCGGGCGCCAATTCTGGTGTTGTCTATCGCGTCAGTGTAGGCAGCTACCTCGGTATCAATC
Organism: Permianibacter sp.; assembly: GCA_041914645.1. Lineage (GTDB taxonomy): Bacteria > Pseudomonadota > Gammaproteobacteria > Enterobacterales > Permianibacteraceae > Permianibacter. The sequence continues at coordinate 44,442 of JAYSCY010000008.1, read as the reverse complement.
ACGGCAAAGTGATAAAAGTGGCAGAAGATCGAATCACGCTGGAAGAACGCATTCCCGACGGCACCGGTTGCTGGGTTAAACGGGAAACTTATTTGAATCTGGGCGGATGAAGGGGCGCGCAGGAGTCATGACTATGAAGCGGAATCAGAACAACCTGTTCGCACTGACGAGTGTCGGCGCATGGCTGACATTTCTTGCCCAGGCTGCCGGTGCGGCTGACCTCACGGCGATGAATTTCAATGCGCTCGGTGGCGACAAGGTCGAAATCCGACTGAACCTGTCCGAGCCAATCGGGCAGGCACCGAAGGCCTTCACTACCGATAATCCGGCGCGTATCTCGCTCGACTTGCCTGGTGTAGCGCTGGTGCTCGACAAGAAGACGATGCCGGTCGGCGCCGGTTTTGCCCGCAGCGTCAACGTTGCGGAGGCACAAGGCCGCACCCGGGTCGTGGTCAATCTGGATCAACAGGTGCCGTACAGCACCCGCGTCGAAGGCAATGACATTGTCATTCTGCTCGGCGAGGGTAACGGTGGCGCTGTGGCCGCGACCAATTCCGGTTCGGGTTCGACGACCGTTGCCGGCAAGGCTGCCATCGCAAGTGGCAGCGGCATTCAGTCAGTGGACTTCCGTCGTGGCGAGAAAGGTGAAGGCCGGGTCGTGTTCCGCCTGGGCAACCCGAAAATCGGCGTCGATGTTCGACAGGAAGGTCGTACGGTCTATGCCGATTTCATTGGCACATCAATCAGCAATGACCTTATCCGCAAACTGGATGTGATCGATTTTGGTACCCCGGCCAAAGTGGTGGATGTGTCGCGCCGCGGTGGTAATGTCAGCGTCAAAATCGAAACGAGCGGTGATTTTGATTATCTCGCCTACCAGGCCAACGAGCTGTTTACGCTGGAGTTGAAACCGCTGACTAAAGCGCAGGTTGAAGATCGCAAGGCGCGCAATCCGACTTTCACCGGTGACCGATTGTCATTGAACTTTCAGGACATTCCGGTCCGGGCGGTATTGCAGGTTATTGCCGATTACACCGGCATCAATATGGTGACCTCGGATTCGGTGGCCGGTTCGATTACATTGCGTTTACAGAACGTGCCATGGGATCAGGCGCTGGATCTGATTCTCAAGACGAAGGGCCTCGACAAGCGTCAGAACGGCAACGTGATGATGATCGCACCGGCAGATGAAATCTCGGCCCGTGAGCGACTCAGTCTGGAGACCGAAAAGCAGCAGGAAGAGTTGATTCAGCTGCGCTCGGAGTTCATTCAGGTCAACTACGCCAAGGCAACCGACATTGCCAAACTGCTGAAAGAGAAAGACAACGTGTTGCTGTCCGAGCGCGGACAGGTGTCGGTCGATGATCGCACCAACACCTTGCTGGTTCAGGACACACCGCGCAAACTCGACGAAGTGCGAGCACTGGTACGCACTCTGGATATTCCGGTTCGTCAAGTCCTGATCGAATCGCGTGTTGTCATCGCCAACGACAACTTTGCCAAAGAGATCGGTGTCCGGTTCGGCTTTTCTGACAAGAACAGCCAGAGCGGTATTTCCGGCACGCTGGAAGGCGCAGAATCCATGGCAAACACTGGCACAGCGCCGTTGCTGGATCGGCTGAACGTAAACATGCCTTCTGCCAATCCACAATCAGGTTCGATTGGCGTCAATCTCGGCATCTTGACCGACGGCACCATTCTGGATCTGGAACTGTCAGCACTTGAGGCGGAAAACCGCGGTGAAGTCATCGCCAGCCCGCGGGTAATGACAGCCAACCAGCGTGAATCGTTTATCGAAACCGGTGTGGAAATTCCTTACCTGCAAGCATCATCGGCCGGTAATACCAACGTGACCTTCCGCAAGGCGGTGCTGAGCCTGACCGTCAAACCGCTGATTACCCCGGACGACAACGTCATTCTGGATCTGACCGTGACCAAGGACAGCTTGGGCGTTGATACCCCGCGCGGCCCGGCCATCAACACCAAGGAAGTTAATACCCAGGTGTTGGCGCGTACCGGCGAGACAGTGGTGCTGGGTGGTGTCTACGAAGAAGAAACCTTTGAAAACATCAAGAAAGTCCCGTTGTTGGGCGACATTCCGGGTCTCGGCTGGTTGTTCCGGAACAAGGAAAACCAGAGCAACAAGCAAGAATTGCTGATATTCGTCACACCGAAGATCATCAAGGACTTGAAGCCAAGCTGAGCCAGAACTGGCCGTAATCCACCGCCCGCCCGGCTTCCTGCCGGGCGGGCGGTGTTCGTTATGGCCTCAGGCAAGTTGACAGCAGGCGGTCAGACTCCTAACCTTGCCGCCTTGCTTCTGCAAGACCGGAGCCTTTTCTTTCCCAAGTCATTGACTTTTCAGCAGTTCATCCATGAAAACCAATAAACGCAATATCTTCCTGATTGGCCCCATGGGGGCCGGCAAAACCACCATCGGCAAGCAACTCGCCCAAATGCTGAAAATGGAGTTCATCGATGCCGACCAGGAAATCGAGGAACGGGCAGGCGTTGCCGTCGACTGGATTTTTGAGGTCGAAGGAGAAGACGGTTTTCGTCGCCGTGAACTGAAAGTCATCGACGAGCTGACCCAGCGCCAAGGCATCGTGCTGGCAACGGGCGGCGGGGCAATTCTGGCGCGCGAAAACCGGACCGCGCTGGCCGGCCGTGGCGCCGTGGTGTTTCTGGAAACGTCAATTGAGCAGCAATTGGAGCGGACCCGCCGCGACAAGCGCCGACCGCTGCTGCAAACCGATGATCCGAAGGAAACGCTCGAAAGCCTCGCCCGTCACCGCGATTCGCTCTACCGCGAAATCGCCGATTACGTGGTGTCGACGGATCGCGGTTCGGTGAAAGCCGTGGCCAAGGACATCGTCGACATGCTGCAAGGCGACTAAAAGGACCCGACCCCGGTGACGACCGTCCAGACCTCGGTTACGTGTGTCGATGTGCCGTTGCCACAAGGCTCCTACCCTATCCATATCGGTCACGGCCTGCTGGCCGACAGCCGCCGCTGGCAGCAACTGCTGGCCGGCCGGCAAGCTTTTGTCCTGACCGACGAAAATGTCGCTCGCCATTGGCTGGCACCGCTGCAGCAAGCATTGGCCGGCCAGGACGCGCCAACGCATATCATTCCGGCCGGTGAAGAGCAGAAATCGCTGGCGCAGTTCAGCGCCGTCATCGACGCCATGGTCGCGCACAAGCGCCGTCGCAACAGCGTACTGATCGCGCTTGGCGGCGGCGTCATCGGTGATCTCGGCGGCTTTGTTGCGGCCAGCTACCAGCGCGGCATTGCCTGCATTCAGGTGCCGACCACGCTGCTCGCCATGGTCGATTCCTCAGTCGGTGGCAAGACCGCCGTCAATCACCCGGCTGGCAAGAACCTGATCGGCGCATTTCACCAGCCTGAAGCGGTGCTGGCCGATCTGGCGACGCTGACCAGCCTGCCCGACCGTGAATACCGCTCCGGCCTCGCCGAGGTGCTCAAGTACGGCCTGATCGCCGATGCCGACTTCATTGCCTGGCTGGAGCGGCATCGCGCCGACCTGCTGGCGCACGAGCCGGCCGCGTTGACCGAAGCCATCGCCCGCAGTTGCTCCCACAAGGCGGCCATTGTCGCCCGCGATCCGACCGAGCAGGGTGAACGAGCGCTGCTCAATCTCGGCCATACCTTTGGCCACGCCATCGAAACCGAGCTTGGCTATGGCCGCTGGCTGCACGGCGAGGCGGTCGCGCTGGGCTTGTTGCAGGCTGCTGAATTGGCAGCGCTGCTGGGCTATCTGCCGGACCGTCAACTGGCCGAACGGACTCGCCATTGGCTTGATGGCGTTGGCCTGCCAACCCGCCTGCCGGCCGGCATCGATCACGAAGCACTGCTCCGGCACATGGCGCTCGACAAGAAAAATCTCAGCAACAAATGGCGATTCATTTTGCCAACGGATGTCGGTCGCTCCGCGATCATCGATGGCATCGAACCCGAACCGGTGCGTCAGGTACTGGCGCTGTAAGCGATAGCCAACTGGCCGGCACTTTCCGCTGCTTTACCTTGGCCCGAACGCTGTGGCATCGTTTAGACTGACGCCCGGAAAACACTGTGCCCGCACAACAAGACCGCAGCCCGATGCGGTCGTCACGCAACGCAGGGATGTTTGTGGCCACCGATTCGCGTTTCAGCAGCTTCCATTGCGCCACGCCGGCGCTATCCCAACTCGAAGACGAGTTGCAGCATCTCTGTCACTACGGCCGCGCCCTGATTCTGGTGCTGGGGCCGCCCGGTGCCGGCCGCAGCCATCTCGCCAAACGCCTGAAAGCCACCATCTCGAACAATCTGCCGGTCGCGCTGATCAACGCTCAGCCGCTGATGACCAGCGACCAGCTCGATCAGGAAGCGCTACGGCAACTGGGGCTGACCCAGATCGCCCTGGTGGAAAGTGATCTGTCACTCGCCATCGCCCGTGCCCCGGCCGGTCGCCGCACCCTCATCATCGACGATGCCCAAGATCTGAACCTGCCGGTCCTGCGTAGCCTGCTCGAATGCGCCGTCTGCGAACGCGAACGTGAAGATCCCCGGCTGACGCTGGTGCTGTTTGGCGACGACATGCTGGAAACCGCCCTGGCCGAGCTGGAATACGCCGGCCTCGGTGGCCAGGACCGGCATCGTCTCCTGCTGCCGGCGTTCAGCGCCGAAGACGCCCAACGTCTGGCGACGGTCTGGGCCGCCGCCGACGGCGAACCCGAACCCGACCGCGCCACCGTCCGGCTGATCTGGCAACAGCAGCAGGGGTGGCCCGGTGCCATTCTCAACCAGCTGGCGGAGCAAACCGTGAAACCGATACCCGATGAAGTGCCTGATGACGAGGCCGACAGTTTCAGCGCCGATGTGCGCGAGCATGGCCCCGCTGGTGATGACGAGCAGGAGCCTGGCTTCTGGCAGCGCCAGCGCTGGCTCAAGTTGCCGCTGATTGGCCTTGGCGTATTCGTACTCGCGCTGTTGCTGATGTACCAGCGTGAGCTCAATGACTGGCTGAAAGGCGAGCCGGACCCGGTTGCCGCGTCTGTCAGCAAACCGCTTGGTGACGGAGAACTGGCCGATGCCCGTCGGCAGGATCTGGCCATCGAAGCGCAACCGGTCAGCGCCGAACAAGCGCCGGCCGGGCTTGAAATCATTGAAGAACCAACCGGTAGCAGCGGTACCGAGGCTAGCGCTGAATACGCGTCGGCTGCCGAACCGGTCAGCACCGTCAGCAGCGCACCGGCAACCGTGATTGAACCGGAACCGGTCCGCACGCCGCCGGTGGCCGCGACAAGCACGGCCAGCAGTCGCCCGGCCGTCGAGCCGCCGGCCAGCAGCAGCGCCAGCTCGGCACGCTACAGCGCCGATGAGCAGGCCCTGCTGAACGCCAGCCCCGGCTATTTCGCCGTTCAGATCATCGGTCTGCGCGACGACGACGCCATGAACAAGTTCATCCGCCAACACAAGCTTGACCGTGGTCTGGTCTATCACGGCGTCAAAGGCGGTGCGCCCTGGCAGGTGCTGGTGCTGGCCCCCTTCGCCGATCGCGCTGCTGCCGAGCGCGCCCGTGATGGCTTGCCAGAAGCTGTCCGCAAGGGCGGCCCGTGGATCAAGTCCATCAAAGCCATTCAGGACGAGATCAAAGCCGGCAAACGCTGACCGGCCGCTGCGCGGAGCAAGCCCTGACCGCGCAGTCCTGCACTGTTGAACACCAACCGGACAACATCAGCATCGGTAATCGCTGATCCGGCGCAAGCTGGCCCCACGCCGGTCAGGTAAAATGCAAACGCCACCTTCGCGGTGGCGTTTGCATTTTCTGTCTGCGCATCGGTTCAATGCCTGCGACCACAGACACCATCACCGACCCGGGGACCACCAGATGACCAGCCCACGCTCAGCGCCGAGCCCACTGCAAAACGACCGCTACCTGCGCGCCGCGCTCCGGCAACCGGTCGACTGCACCCCGGTCTGGATGATGCGCCAAGCCGGCCGCTACCTGCCGGAATACCGCGCCACCCGCGCCCAGGCCGGCAACTTCATGGCGCTGTGCCAGAACCCCGACCTTGCCTGCGAAGTGACGCTGCAACCGCTGCGCCGTTACGCCCTTGATGCCGCCATTCTGTTCTCCGACATTCTGACCGTGCCGGATGCCATGGGCCTCGGCCTCGAATTCGCGCAAGGCGAAGGCCCGCAATTTCGCAAACCGGTGCGCTCAGCCGCCGATGTCGCGCAACTGCCAACACCGGACATGGAAACCGAACTGCGTTACGTAGTGGATGCCGTGCGCACCATTCGCCGTGAACTTAACGGCAAAGTACCGCTGATCGGTTTCTGCGGCAGCCCGTGGACCATCGCGACGTACATGGTCGAAGGCAGCGGCTCGAAAGAGTATTCGCACATCAAGGGCCTGATGTACGGCGAATCGCACACCTTGCACGCATTGCTGGAAAAGCTTGCGCACGTGCTCACCGACTATTTGAACGCGCAGATCGCCGCCGGCGCCCAGGCCGTAATGATTTTCGATACCTGGGGCGGTGTGCTGAGCCCTGCAATGTACAAAGAGTTTTCGCTGCGCTACATGCAGCAAATCGTTGCCAATGTGAAACGCGAAAATGACGGCCGCCGGGTGCCGGTGAGTCTGTTCACCAAAGGCGGCGGTGCCTGGCTGGATCTGATGGCGCAAACCGGTTGCGACATGCTCGGCGTTGATTGGACCTGTGACTTAGCCGATGCCCGCGCCCGCGTGCAAGGCAAGGTCGCGCTGCAAGGCAATCTCGACCCAGGGGTGTTGTATGGCACGCCGGAACGCATTCGCGAAGAAGTGGCGCGGATGTTGGCGAGCTATGGTCACGGCACCGGCCATGTTGCCAATCTGGGTCATGGCATTCACCAGTTTGTGAAACCGGAAAATGCCGGGGTGTTTGTTGAGGCGGTGCATGAGTTGAGTCGGCAGTATCATGCTTGATTGTGGCGGGGTTCTCGGTGACGAAAGTGTGTTGACATTCAAGGCAGTACGAGATGCCGCGACAATTGGATTCAGTATCGCAAGTAGGAGTGACTACGAAACCCAATTTGTAGTCTCAGTTAAAACTCGTAGCTTCAGTGGCTCAGCAGTCGCCTCGACGTACCTAAACCGGGCCTCCAAGTGAACTGTTTGTGGAAATTGCCAAAGATTGGCGAGGATGGGTAGGTAAAAAAATTTGGCATGACCTTGAGTCAAGAGTGTCATTGAGCGCCGAGTCAGACTCAACAGGTCACGCTACAGTTATCGCCAAACTGCGAGTCGACATCGAGGAAAGCTTTCTGCAAACAAGCTTTATTTTCGAAGTGGGTCAATTTGATGATATGGCCAATACCATTTCGAAATTGTTCATAAATTCTTGTAGTCCAAGAAGATCCGATTAGCGAAGCGTAATCGGACGCATGTTCCTTGCTGATTCAGGCAATGCTTCATTTTGCGAGTGTGTTGCGGGTTCTCGCCCCGGCGGGCGGCCTTCTTTCTTTGCTCGTGAAAAGAAAGAAGGCAAAGACAAATTTGCTGGGAGCAAATTTGGACTCCGCAGGCGCCCGAAGGGTGAGAGCCGGGATGGCTCGAATCAAACACGCTCCACGCGCCAGAACCGTTTGGTTGCTTCGGAGACTCCGTCCGTCGCTTCGGCATTATCGGCTTCAGGCACGTGCTGATGCGGCATCCTTGCCTTATCAGCACCGCGCTGGCTATCCCGGCCAGCGCACCCGGCCGCTAACGCCAATTCGCCGGCTGGCGCGAATGGGCGCCCGTTTTCAAGTCGAGTTAGTTGCGTCGCTGCGGGAATTTTTGAACGGCTCGTATGTGGTAAGCCGCTTTCACCAACATGGCTGGGGGGCGGGGGACTAGTCGCCCTTTGATCGCTGCATGTTCCGCATCGTGGTCAAACCGATCAGCCGCGACACCACCAGCGCGATGTACATCACACCGGCAAAGGCTTCCAGCATCACCAGCGCACGGGCAAACGGGGTTAGCGGCATGATGTCGCTGAGACCCACGCTGGACAGCACCGAGAAACTCAAGAACAGCAGATCCATCCAGCTGCGCGTGCCGTTCAGAGCCGGCTCGTCTATAAACGCCGCAGGGCTGACAATCTGGCAGGCAGTGAACAGGTAGGCGAAGGCCCACGCCAGCAAAGTGAAGGTGGCGCCGGCCGCGTACATGTCATCGGTGGAGGCGCGCTCATCCTGCAGCATGTAGGCAATCATCGAACCCGCGGCATAGAAATAAAAAGCCGCTTCGAGCGAGGCCGTCAGCAGCGCGAGCGTCGTGCTGATGACAAAGGCATTGGCCAGCGACAGCGCCATCACCAATACCGCCAGCACCCCGGCTATCCAGGTCAGCGCCGGACTGCGCTGCACCATGCGCAATGACAGACCGAGCACAATGATGCCGAAAATGCCGAACAGCGCCCGGCCGCCGGCAGAATTGTCCATCCACGGGTAGAGCAGCACGCCGCCCAGCTGCACCAGCAGCAGCAGGGCCGAGGGGTAACGCAGCACCGTGCCGGACCAGAATCTGAACATGGGTGATGGCTTCCTTTTCTTGCTGCTGGCCGGATGTCCGGCACCACTGTCGCTGCCTAGGCGGCAAGTGTAGCTGGCAGGCAGACCGGCCCCGGAGCCCGCAGGGGTCTGGGCCGGCCGGTCGGTTAGCTTTCTGCAGCTGACCGGAAACCTGGAGTGAGCCGGGTTTGCCTGACAGTTGAGTTGTTCTGCACGGGCTACGGTTCGGTAGGGTGGCCATTGCCAAAATCAACCCATAAAAAAACCCGGCAGAAGCCGGGTTTTTTCACATCAACAACTGGAATCAATCCAGCGGCTTGATGTTCGATGCTTGCTTGCCTTTCTGGCCTTGCACCACATCGAACGACACTTTTTGGCCTTCGCGCAGGACTTTGAAACCCTGAACTTGGATGGCCGAGAAGTGCGCAAACACGTCTTCACCACCGCCATCCGGAGTAATAAAACCGAAGCCCTTGGTTTCGTTGAACCACTTCACAGTACCAGTTGCCATGCTAACAATCTCTCACAGATATTAATTGAACAGGGTGCAGAAAGACCCCTTTTTACGAGATTCAACAGGGTGGGACTGACGAGGCGATAAACCGATTTGCAAGGGTGTCCGCGAACACGCAACGCACGATGTGAATATCTCGCACGGGCATGTTACCAAGCTCTTCGACAAACGCAACGCTTTCTTAAAGCCGGCCGGGAACTTTCCCCGGCCCGGCCTTTACCCCGGCCACCGCCCCGGCAGGGCGCGCTCAGGTGCCCAACTCCAGCAGCAAATCCCGGGCATCGACCAACTGGCCGACCTTGGTATGGACCGCCGTCACCGTGCCGTCGGCCTCGGCTCGCAGCACGGTTTCCATCTTCATGGCCTCCAGTGCCAGCAGCGGGTCACCGCGTTTTACCTTCTGGCCGACCGCCACATTGAGCAGGCTGATCCGGCCTGGCATCGGCGCGCCCAGTTGGGCCGGGTTGCCCTCTTCGGCCTTGCGCCGGGCCTTGGCTTCGCTCTGTTCAGCGGCGATGCGGATTTGCCGGCCCTGGCCGTTCAGCTCGAAGAACAGCTTGTAGTAGCCCTCTTCGTCCGCCTCGGAGCGACCCAGCAGCCGGACGATCAGCGACTTGCCCGGCTCAATGTCGACCACGATTTCCTGGCCATCGGCGAGACCGTGGAAGAAGGCCGGGGTCGGCAGTACCGAGACGTCGTCAAATTCGGCCCGGTGCTTGGCGAACTCGGTGAACACTTTCGGGTACATCAGATAAGACGCCAGATCGGTATCGCTGAGCTCCTGCTCGCACAACTTGGCGGCCTTCTCGCGTTCGGCTTTCAGGTCGGCTTCCGACAGGTGGTCACCGGCCCGGCCGGCCAGTGGCTTGGCTCCGCGCAGCACTTTGTTCTGCAACGCGGTCGGGAAGCCATCGGGCGGAAAGCCCAACTCACCTTTCATCAGCGACACCACCGATTCCGGAAAGGCGATTTCTTTTGCCGGATTCAGCACATCGGCGCTGGTCAAGCCGTTGCCGACCATGAACAGTGCCATGTCGCCGACCACTTTCGAAGTCGGCGTCACCTTGACGATGTCGCCAAACAGTTGATTGACCTCGGCGTAAGCGCCGGCCACTTCCGGCCAGCGCGCTTCGAGGCCAAGCCCGCGCGCCTGTTCGCGCAGATTGGTGTACTGGCCGCCGGGCATTTCGTGGCGATAGACGTCCGCCGTGCCGGCTTTCATGTCCGGCTCAAACGGCGCGTACAGCTTCCGCACGCCCTCGAAATAGAGCGACAGCGTTTGCAGATTGCTGGCGTCGAGCTGCGGGTCTTTTTCGGTACCGGCCAGCGCCGCAACAATCGAACTGAGGTTTGGCTGTGAGGTCAGCCCGCTCATGCTGTCGAGCGCGCCATCGACGATATCGCAACCGGCTTCGACCGCTGCCAGGACGCTGGCGGCGGCGATGCCGCTGGTATCGTGGGTGTGAAAGTGGATCGGTAAACCGACTTCCTGTTTCAGCGTCTTGATCAGTTCACGTGCTGCGCGCGGCCGGCAGACACCGGCCATGTCCTTGATTGCCAGGGTATGGCAGCCGGCCTTCTCCAGATCCTTGGCGAGTCTGACGTAGTAGGCGAGGTTGTATTTCGGCCGCTTGGCGTCGAACAGATCACCGGTGTAGCAGATGGCACCTTCGCAAATCGCATCGGTGGCGCGCACCGCATCGATGGCGACGCGCATGTTCTCAACCCAGTTCAGCGAATCGAACACCCGGAACAGATCTATCCCGTTGCTGGCCGCCTGCTGAATGAAGTAGCGAACAACGTTATCCGGATAATTGGTGTAGCCAACTGCATTGGAACCGCGCAGCAACATCTGGAACAGCGTGTTCGGGATCGCTTCGCGCAGCCGCGTCAGACGCAGCCATGGATCCTCTTTCAGGAACCGCAGCGCCACATCAAAGGTTGCACCGCCCCAGCACTCCAGCGAAAACAGGTTCGGTGCCAGCCGGGCGTAATACGGCGCAATGCGCAGCATGTCGTGGCTGCGCATCCGGGTGGCGAACAGCGATTGGTGGGCGTCACGCAGTGTGGTGTCGGTGATCAGCACCTGCTTCTGGTCGAGAATCCACTGGCTGAATTTCTCAGCGCCCAGCTCTTTCAGTTTGCTGCGGGTGCCGGCCGGAATCGCTTGCTGCAAAATTTGTGTCGATGGTGTCGGCGGCTCGACCGGCACACCGGTAATGTGCCGCCCTTTCAGTTCCGGATGGCCGTGAATCACGACCCCGCCGAGATAGCGCAGCAGTTTGGTCGCGCGATCACGGCGCGGCGTCGAGCGCAGCAGCTCCGGCGTCTGGTCGATGAAACGGGTGGTGCATTTGCCGGAAACGAAGTCCGGATGCTTGATAACGTTTTCAAGGAATTGCAGGTTGGTGGCGAGGCCGCGAATGCGGAATTCGCGCAGCGCCCGATCCATCCGGCTAATGGCTTCATCGCGCGTTGCCCCGCGTGCCGTCACCTTCACCAACAGCGAATCGTAATAGGGCGTGATCACCGCACCGCTGTAGGCACTGCCACCATCCAGACGGATGCCAAAACCGGCCGGGCTGCGGTAGGCGGTCAAGCGGCCATAATCAGGCCGGAAACTATTGTCCGGATCTTCGGTGGTGATCCGGCATTGCAGTGCGTAACCGCGCAGTTGTATATCTTGTTGCAGCGGAACACCGCTGCCGTACTCGCCCTCGATGAGGCCGATTTTGGCGCCTTCGGTTACGCGGATCTGGGCTTTGACCAGATCGATGCCGGTCACCTCTTCAGTGACCGTATGCTCGACCTGGATGCGCGGGTTCACTTCGATGAAGTACAGCGAGCCGGTGTCGGCATCCATCAAAAATTCAACGGTGCCAGCGTGGGTGTAGCCGACGTGTTTGCCGATCGCCAGTGCGTAGCCATAAAGCTCGCTGCGCTGCGCGCTACTCAGATACGGTGCCGGCGCCTGCTCGACCACTTTTTGGTGCCGGCGCTGCACCGAACAATCGCGCTCGCCAAGATGCACCAGATTGCCATGCCGGTCACCGAGGATCTGCACTTCGACGTGGTGCGCACGCCGCACCAGTTTCTCCAGGTAGACCTCATCGTTGCCAAACGCGGCGCCGGCTTCGCGGCGAGCGGCATCAATCTGCGACAGCAATTCGCTTTCGTTTTCCACCACCCGCATACCGCGACCGCCGCCGCCCCAGCTGGCCTTGACCATGATCGGATAGCCGATGCCGGCGGCGAGCGTCTGGATACTGGCCGCATCGCGCGGCAATGGCCCGGTTGCCGGCACTACCGGCACTTTGGCGAGCTGGGCCAGTTCGCGCGCCGCCACCTTGTTGCCAAGCCGGCGCATCACCTCCGGCTGCGGCCCGATAAAGGCGATGCCAGCCTTGGCACAGGCCTCGGCAAAGTCCGGGTTCTCGGACAGGAAACCGTAGCCGGGGTGAATGGCATCGACGCCGGCGTCGCGGGCAATGCGCAGGATGTCGGCGTAATCCAGATACGCTTCGACCGGTTTCTTGCCTTCGCCGACCCGGTAGCTTTCGTCGGCCTTGAACCGGTGCAACGAGAAGCGGTCCTCGCCGGCGTAAATCGCCACGGTCTTGATGCCGAGCTCATTGGCTGCGCGCATCACCCGGATGGCGATCTCGCTGCGGTTGGCGACCAGAATCTTGCGGATGGGGCGCGCGGCGGCGGCCTGATCAAGCGGAGTGCTCATTAGCGTTGCGGTTCCTGTGACAGGATCTCTGACGGGATTTTGCTACGGTGCAGCATAGCGGTACGGCGCGGCAAGACCGACTAACGAACAGGCATAAGGCCGGTTGGCGCAAACGTATTCAGAGGCAGTGCCGGCTAAGCCAATTGACCTGCGGTCACTTACTTCCCAATCCCCGGTCGCGCGCGTAAGCTTCGGCCACTTGTTGTAGCAAAGAAGCATCACCATGACTGCCGCCCTGACCGTCCTCAATCGACCCGCCAACGACTTGCTGACCCTGCCGTTCGAGCAGTTGAAGGCCGCCTGCCAGCGCCAGCCGTATCCAAGCGAGGACGAGCGCCGCGACCGGCTGAACCGACTACTGAAGCTGTTGAAGCAGCACAAGAACGAACTGGCCGCCGCCATTGACCGCGACTGGAGCGGCCGGCCGCCGATCGAAACCGACATACTCGAAGTGTTCCCGTCGATCGAGGCCATCAAGCACAACCGCAAGCACCTGCACCGCTGGATGAAACCGAAAAAACACGGCGTCTCGCTATGGTTCAAACCAGCCCGGGCCTGGACCGTGCCACAACCGCTTGGCGTCATCGGCATCATCTCGCCGTGGAACTACCCGCTCTACCTGACCATCGATGCGGTCGCCGCCGCATTTGCTGCCGGCAACCGCGTCATGGTCAAACCCAGCGAATTCACCAGCCAGTTTGGCGAGGCGCTGGCCACCGCCGTGGCCCAGCATTTCGCCCCGGACGAATTCGTGGTGATCAATGGTGGCGTCGAGGTCAGTCAGGCATTTTCGGCCTTGCCGTTTGACCACCTGCTGTTTACCGGCTCGACCAATGTCGGCAAAGCGGTGATGAAAGCGGCCTCCGACAATCTGACTCCGGTCACGTTGGAGCTCGGCGGCAAATCGCCAACCGTGATCGGTACCGATGCGCCGTTGAAACTGGCCGCCGAACGCATTCTGACCACAAAGTTGATGAACGCCGGCCAGATCTGTGTCTCGCCCGATTACGTGCTGCTGCCGGTCGGTAGCGAAGAAAAATTTGTCAATGAAGCCAAACGCGTTGCCCGTGCCCGCTACCCGAACTGGCCACAGGATTACAGCGCGCTGGCCACGCCGCGCCAGCGCGAACGCATCGCGGCGCTGATCGCTGACGCCGAAAACAAAGGCGCGCAGGTGATCAAGCTACTTGACGCCGACGACAGCGCCACCCATTTCGTCCCACGCATCGTCCTGCACGCCACCGATGAGATGCGGGTGCTGCAGGAAGAAATCTTTGGCCCGCTGCTGCCGGTGCTGTCCTACCGTGCGCTGATCGATGCCATTGCCTATATCAACGCCCGGCCACGGCCGCTGGCGATGTACTACTTTGGCCACCACCGGCAGGACATCGACCGCGTGCTGCACGAAACCCATGCCGGCGGTGTGACGCTGAATGACTGCGTCCTGCATGTCGGTCAGGAAGCGCTGCCGTTCGGCGGCATCGGCCCGAGCGGCATGGGTCATTACCATGGCGAGTATGGTTTCAACACGTTTTCGAAGTTGAAACCGGTGTTTCAGCAAAGCCGGTACAACGGAGCACCGTTGCTGTACGCACCCTACGGCGCGCGGGTGAAAGCCATGCTGAAAATCATGTTGCGCTAGGCAGGAGAACTGGCCGCAATGTTGACCCGGCGACAGCTATTGCTTGGCTCGCTGATCGGTGGCGCGGCGCTGGCGGGGCTTGCCTTGAGTCTAGCGCCTGCCGATAACGCTGCCGTTGGCAACGACGAGCTGAAATTCCTGACCGGCGACGACGCGCTGATTCTCAGTGCACTGATTCCGGCGCTGCTCGATGGCGCGCTGTCTGCCGACGCCACGCTGCGTGCACAACAAATTCGCGCTGTCATCGCCCGCATGGATCAGGCGCTGCAACATCTGTATCCGCGTACCCGCGCCGAACTGCGCCAGTTGTTTGATCTGCTGGAAAACAAGGCCGGACGAGTGGTACTTGCCGGGGTCTGGAGCAACTGGGCCAGCACGACACTTGAGGACCGCAACGCGTTTTTGCAGCACTGGCGCGACAACTTCCTCGAGCTGCTGCAAACCGCTTACAGTGGCCTGCACAATCTGGTCATGGCTTCGTTTTACGGCGATCCGGCGAACTGGGCGTTGGCAGGGTATGCCGGACCGCAACAAGTACGCTGATTGACCAGAAAGGAGGGTGGATCAAGCGCAGCGGCTCCACCAACGCCGGTTAGCTGCACTTGGCAGCTCCACTGCGTTTGAGCCGCCCTGCGACAGGGTCTGGACTACGTCCTTTCAAGAGTGAGTGTTTGCGGCCAAAGCCGCTCCTTCAATCGATTACAAGAGTTGCCATGACCGAACCATTTCACCTGACCTACACCGATGATCGCTATGATCCGAGATGGCGTGTGATCGAAGGCGACGCGCTGATCGAGTCGCTGGAGCTGTCAGCGGATGTGATCATCGTTGGTAGCGGCGCTGGTGGCGGCGTCACGGCAGAGATTCTGGCCGAGGCCGGCCTGTCGATCATCATCGTTGAAGAAGGCCCGCTGAAAACCGCGAAAGATTTCCGGATGCGGGAAGACGAGGCCTATGCAAGCCTGTATCAGGAAGCCGCTGCGCGCAAAACCAAAGACAAGGCCATCAATATCCTGCAGGGCCGCAGTGTAGGCGGCTCGACCACGGTCAACTGGACCTCCAGTTTCCGCACGCCGATACCGACTCGCGACTACTGGCACAGCGAATTCGGTACGCTCGGTGTTGACGACGACACCATGCTGCCGTGGTTCGCCGCAGCCGAAGCGCGCTTTGGTATCGCGCCGTGGCCGGTGGAACCGAATGCGAATAACGCCCTGTTGCGCGATGGCGCAGAAAAGCTCGGCTGGCATGCCGAGGTGATTCCGCGCAACGTGCGCGGCTGTGCCAATCTGGGTTACTGCGGCACCGGCTGCCCGATGAATGCCAAGCAGTCGATGTTGATCACCACCATCCCGAATGCCTTGCGTCACGGCGCCACGCTGATCACCCGCGTGCGTATCGAGAAATTGCACTGGCAAGATGGTGTGGTGCACACCGCCGAAGGCGTCACCATGGATGCGTATGGCCAGAAGAACGAAAGCATCAAGGTCACACTGGCCGCAAAGCATTTTGTCCTGAGCGGCGGCGCCATCAACACCCCGGCGCTATTGTTGCGCTCACAAGTGCCAGACCCGAATGGTTTGATTGGCACCCGTACCTTTCTGCATCCAGTGGTGATTTCGCTGGCGTTGATGCCAACTGAAGTGCGTGCCGATGCCGGCGCGCCGCAGAGCATTTATTCCGATGAGTTTGTCTGGAAGCAAGGTGTCAGCGGCCCCTGCGGCTACAAGCTGGAGGTGCCGCCAATTCACCCGCTGATCGGCTCGACCATCCATCTGGTGCATGGCAAGACGCATAGCGAGTTCATGAGCAAGATGCCTTTCGTGCAGGCGACACTGGCCTTGCTGCGCGACGGCTTTCATCCCGACTCGCCCGGTGGAACGGTCGAGCTGGATGATTACGGTGATGCCCAGCTCGATTACCCGGTCACCGACTACCTGCTGAACAGCATGCACGAGGCTTTCGAGCGCATGGCGGAACTGCAGTTTGCTGCCGGCGCCGAGCAGGTGCTGCCGCTGCATATGGATGCCAATACCGTGCGTTCATTTGCGGAAGCAAAAGCGCTGATTGCGTCATTGCCGAAACTGACGCCACGCACGCAGGTGGTCAGCGCCCATGTCATGGGCGGCTGTGCTTTTGGCGAAGATAAAACGAAAACGGTCTGCGATTCGACCGGTCGGCTGCGCGGCTTTGCCAATGTCAGCGTGCACGACGGCTCCCTGTTCCCGACCAGCCTTGGCGTCAATCCACAGCTGTCGATTTATGGCCTGGTCATGAAACTTGCAACTGGCTTGGCAGCAACGCTGAGCAACCCAGATTTGTAGCAGCCGAGGTTTGTAGCAGAAAAATTTGGCGGCAGCGGTGCAGAATCGTGGGCACCACGGCAGCTGTTGCAGTTGTCGTGGTCACGATAGGCCGTTACCGAACAGGGGGGATGAAGTTGCGCCCGAGCTCGCTCCGGCAGCAGGGGTTTCATCTGTTCGTACAGTGATTACACGTCCAGAAACCGCAGGCCGATGCCTGACGACTCGGTCCGCATTACCCGCATGTCCAGTGTCGGCGGTTCTTCGCCACCGCCAAGATTGCCCTGCAGCCGAACCTTGATGGTGCTGCCGATTATCGGCCGCGGCCCCTGCTCGATAATCAGGAAAATACCGGTATCGGAGATGTTCCGGGTGGAGTAAACGTGGGTCGCACCATCCCAGCTGGCTTCCACCTTGAAGCTGGCCGGCAGGCGTTCCGAACGCGGATTCAGCGGATTGGTCATGTCGCTTGGCTTATGTCTCAGAGTTTGTTCCGGACCACTCGCGGGCTTTGAGTCAGCCCATGGCCATCGGTTACCATGTGCCTTTCTAGATCGTTATCGGCTGGCGCGCAAGGCATGGGCAAGACTGTTATCTATCCGGGCACCTTCGACCCGCTGACCAACGGCCATGCCGATCTGGTCGAGCGCGCCGCGCGCCTGTTCGACCGGGTTGTCGTCGCGGTCGCCGCCCATACCAGCAAAAAGACGCTGTTCTCGCTCGATGAGCGGGTCGCGCTCGCCAATACTGTGCTCGGCGCCTTTCCGAATGTCGAGGTGGTTGGTTTCCAGGGCTTGTTGGCCGATTTCGCCCGCCAGCGTCACGCCAGTGCACTGTTGCGTGGCCTGCGCGCGGTCTCTGACTTCGAATACGAATTCCAGCTTGCCAACATGAACCGCCGGTTGGCACCGGAAATTGAGAGCCTGTTCCTGACTCCGTCCGAACACTTGTCGTTCATCTCCTCGACGCTGGTGCGCGAAATAGCCCTGCTCGGCGGTGATGTCACCGCCTTTGTGCATCCGGCTGTGGCAGCCGCACTGAAACAACAGGCAGCGCTGCGTGCCCAGTCAGCCGCCAGCGGCTGATCCGGGTCAAGGCATGATCGCGGCACTCTTGCCAAGCTGATCATGCCCTTCACGTGAGAATGTTCCATGTCACTGAAAATCACTGACGAATGCATCAACTGTGACGTTTGCGAACCGGAATGTCCGAACGAGGCGATCTCGCAGGGTCCGGAGATCTACGTTATCGACCCCGACAAGTGCACCGAATGCGTCGGCCATTTCGATGAACCGCAATGTCAGCAAGTCTGCCCGGTCGATTGCATTCCACTGGGTCAGGAAGAATCGCGTGAAACCCTGCTGGCACGCTATGAAAAGCTGACCGGTAAAAAAGCCTCCTGATAGTTGTCCTGATACAACCCGTTCTGAGTTGCCCCCTTCGTGAGCCAACTGACCCTCCGCCACTGGCTTGCCGCCGAACCGTATACATTGACGCTCGGCTCCGGTTTTTTTGGTTTCTTCGGCCATTTCGGCGTACTGAAGGCACTGCTAGACAGCGGCTTGCCGCCAGCACGTTTGACCGGCTCCAGCTCCGGTGCGCTGGTCGCTGCGTGTTACGCCAGTGGCATGAGCCTCGACGCCATGCAACAGCTGCTGTTTCATTTGAAGCGCGATGATTTCTGGGACCCGGGCTTTGGTGCCGGCTTGCTCAAGGGCCAGAAGTTTCGCGCGCTGATGCGCGATCATTTTTGTTGCCTGCGTTTTGAAGACACACGCCTGCCGTTGAAGTTGTCGGTCTACAACCGGACACGTGCGACGACTCAGGTAATCGCCAGCGGTAATCTGATCGACGCGACCTATGCCAGCTGCGCATTGCCGATACTTTTCCAACCGTTGAAACGGGATGGTGAAGTGCTGCTTGATGGTGGCGTCGAGGACCGGGCTGCTTTGGCGGGTGTCGCTACAGATGAGCGGGTGCTGATCCATCACCTGTCTGGCAAATCGCCATGGCGACGTGCGGATGATCCGGCGTTGCGGCCGCCGCAACGCGACAATGGCACGACGCTGGTGCTCGATGGCTTGGCCCGTAGTGGTCCGTTCAAATTGGCTCGCGGCCCGATCGCATCTTGGCAAGCCTACACTGCAACACTGACACGCTTGGATTTGCCGTGGCAACAGGTGATGCGCGGCGCCGTATCAGGCAAAGCATGTTGCGACGATTGACAGCCGCAACGTTATCGTGGTCAATCAATGGCTTCATCAAGGCATGGTCAGGCAAGGAAAACTTTTGCCAACAGCAATTTCCGATTGAGAACGCCGAACATGACATCGACTCATGCGCATGATGCCAAGCAAATGGCATTGGCCTTGAGACAAGACTTCAATCGTAACATACTCAGAAATGAGCTGAAGTGACCAGAAAATAATAGAGAAGATGTAGAAGCGCTGGCATCATTGGTAAAAGGATTAATTTCTTCTACACGTGAAAAAGTAGCTCCATTCGGTCTTCATACCTAAATCACGTTGTTGTAGCTTTCAGAAAATCAATCCGGGTTCCGGGAAAATGATGAAGTTGAAATTCATGACGACGTTTCAATAGGTAAAGTTTGTCATCTGTCGGTAGATGTATGGACGCCAAGAGATGACAGCGACACATGAGGTAATCAATGAAAATTTGGCAGGGTGAACCGACACTGGCGAGCGTTTCGGCGCGCAACGCGGGATCCATGGTTGAGCATCTCGGTATCGAATTCACCGCGATGACCGGCAACAGCCTGACCGCCCGGATGCCAGTCGATGCACGTACCAAGCAACCGCATGGCATTTTGCATGGCGGCGCCAATGTTGTGTTGGCGGAAACGCTGGGCAGTGTGGCGGGCAATCTGGTGGTGGCCACTGACAAGATGGTGGTTGGGGTTGAGATCAACGCCAACCATGTGCGCGCAGTGCGCGACGGTTATGTCACGGGTACCACGACGCCGGTGCATTTGGGGCGCAGCACGCAGGTCTGGGACATTCGCATCGAGGATGCTGATGGCAAGCTGAGCTGCGTGTCGCGGTTAACCCTGGCGGTGGTACCGCGAGCGGGTTGATGCGTGCCCCGACACCGCTTGCTTGCCTCGCCAGGGCAGCGAGCGTGATTTGAAGCGTTGATGCGTCACTCAGCGGCTTTTGGCGGTGACTCCAGCTGCGGTGGCACTACTTCGACCGAAAATACCTGTTCAATGGAAACGGCTTTCACCTGCAGTGCTTCGTTCTGCAGGAACAACCATTGACTGTTGCCGGCCAGCACCCGGTAACGACCTGCTGGCTCATCGTTGGCGAATTTCACCCAGAACAACGGGCTATCTGCGCTGAATGGTCGTGAGGCAAAATCAATGGAACCGTTGATGGCGATGATGATGTAGACGCTGTAGATCGTCAGGAAGCTGGCAATGAACATCATTCGCAGCGGTTGCCGCAAGTACATGAAAAATTTTGGCGTGATGAAAATCAGCACATGAAAGGCGGTAGCAATCACGGCCGTCATAAGCCAACGCGCGTCATGAAACCATGCCCAGCCGATCAAGACACCGCCCACGCCAAGGATCAGCCAGTGCATCCACGCCAGTGCCCGATGCACTCCCAGTGCCTGCTGCAACAGCCGTAATTTTGCCCGGCGAAAAGCCAGCAACATGGCACCGCCAGAGAAAAGCAGAGCTATCAGCAGGCCGCGCAACGCATCAATGCTGCTGCTGATGTAATCCCAGAGTGAAAAGTAGCGCGAGACACGGATGCCAAAGTGGCCCAGATAGTAGGCGACAATCACATAGCCGGACAGAAAGAAGAAGGCGGTCAGGTAGGGAATGGCGTCACGCAGTTGCTCAAGCGGCAGTTGAAAGAATTTGGTGTCAGCAATCACTTGTCTACGTAGTTGCCGGCGTTGTTGTCGCCAGGTGGCATGCTGCCCCGATTCGGCCGGCGCCAGTGGCTCGGCGTGTTGCAAGTGACGATGGATCTGCTGCAGCCGCTGCCGCGCAATCGCCGTTGCCTTTTCATCCGGTGCACCGCCGTCATCTGACGTGCCGAAATTGTCAGAACGGAAGCCGCTGTCAGTGCGGACATGGCCATCGTGCTCACAGGCCAGCACCTGTGCTGCCACTGCCTGCAACGACTGTGTGTTGTCGGTGTGCCGATCAGCATCCGGCAATGCCAGCCATTGCTGCAGGCCAAGCCACTCCCGCAGCAAGCCGCGCTCTCGCATTGCGCGCCAGTAGCCCGGCTTCCAGTGTACATTCAGCTGCATGGTCATTCCTTTGCTGCTTGCGGTGACGACGGCATCAACCGCCGAGCAGGATGGTCATCACCGTCATTGCCAAACCAATGAGTGCCATGACAAAGCCGAGCAGATAGGGTCTGCCGCTGGTGCGTTTGGCCCAGACGTAGCCGAGCATGAACAACAGGACGACGCCGACGATATTGGAAGCGCGGACGGCCATCAGCGTGTCATCGACCAGCAGGAACGGCACCAGGATCGGTACGGTGAAGATCAGCGACACCAATGCCAGCGCGAGCGCCGAGACAAAATCGCCACCACGCAGTTTGTTGGTGGGCGCTTGTTGTTGCCTCGCATTGATCAGCATGCGCTGGTACAGCGCTTCCCGTTCGCTCTCGCTGGTGATGGGTGCCAGCGTTTCGTCATAGCTGTCGCGGATGGCAGCGAGGGCATTGGCATCGTTACCTGGTTGCTTGGCCAGCGCGACAACATGACTCTGGTGCATGCGTTCGTATACGGTCAGCAGGATATAGATGATGCCGTCGACCACGGCCCAGGCGGTATTGCAGCCCAGAATAGCAATGAACAGGGTGCGGTTGTCGGCATCATCCATGCCGAAACGGACAGCGATGGTAAAACCCATCGCCATGATCATTGCGAACAGCGCTTCACCGATCTGATCGGAGAAATCGAGGTGGCGAGCAAAAAAGCGCGGATTTTTTTGCGGCATGCTTTTGTGGCTCCTGCGATCAGACCGGTTTGGTTTCAGCATTGCTGGTCGTTGTCGCTGCAGCTGCACCTTCGTCCGCGCGTACCCATTCGCCAAGTACGGCGTAGGCAACCGAAAGCAAGGTCGGGCCGATAAAAATACCAAGCAGGCCGAACACCATGGCGCCACCAAGTACGCCCAGCATGATCAGCAAAAACGGCAGTTTGGTACCACGACCGATAAACAGTGGCTTCAGGACGTTGTCCGCCATGCTGACCACACCGACGCCCCACAGCACCATGAAAATCGCCCAACCGGTGTCGCCGCCGTTGTAAAGCCAGAAGGCTGCCGGGCCCCACAACAACACCGGCCCCATCGGCACCAGCGACAGGAAACAACAAAGCAGACCGAGTGTGGCGGCACCGGGTACGCCGGCGATGGCAAAACCAAAGGCGGCAAGCGCGCCTTGCGCGAGCGCAGTACCGATGATGCCGTAAATGACGCTGCGCACCGTGCTGCTGGCGAGGTTCAGCAAGTTGTCGCCGCGCTCGCCGGCAATGCGCTGCATACCGCCACGCAACCAGCGCACGGTGGTTTCACCGCCGAGATAGAAAAACACCGCGACGATCAGGCTGAACAACATCATCAGCAGGCCTTGGCCAAGCGCGGCACCGATGGTCAGTGCAAAACCGGTGACCGGTGCAACAAAGGATTTCAGCTGATCGATGACGACCGAATCGCCGGCCGCGAGCCGGGACCACCACTGGTCAATTGGTGTGCCGACCAGTGGCAGCGTCGAAATTTGTTCCGGCAGCGGCGGCAGGCCGTTGTCGATGTGCACGCGGGCCCAACTGGCCACAGTTCCGATATTGGTGCCGAGCTCGACGCCGGCATAAAAAATCGGGCCGAGTGCAAACACCATCAGGGCACCAACAAACAGCACCGCGGCCGCCGTCCGGTTGCCACGCAGCCAGCGGGTCAGGGTCATGTACGGGCCCCAGGTGGCAAACACCAGGATGGCGGCCCACAGAATGATGGAAAGAAATGGCAGCAGAATCAGCAACGAGCCGCCGATGAGTACCGCAATTGCAGTCAATGCAGCAGCTGGTTCGAGCACATTGGCAGGTTTCACGCGACAGACTCCCTGTGTCAGCCCGGTCATCCGCACGAGGGTGTGCGCCGGGTCCTGTGCATCATAGGCGTGGTCAGCGGGATTGGGAATCTGCGGGCCGTGGCAAGACAGGCGGCGGCCTGCAAGGGTCGAGGATCGGGTCAGACAGCGCTGTTAGCGCTGACCTTCGTCGCGCATTTCCCGGGTCAGCAATTCTTTGGCGGCGACGCGGGGATCGATGCCTTCATGCAGGATGCGGTAGATCTGCTCGCTGATTGGCATTTCGATGCCGAGCCGACGGGCGAGCAGCACAACCTCTTCGGCGTTGCTTGCTGCTTCGACCACCTGACCAATCTCTGCTTGGGCCTGCTGCGGGGTTTTACCCTGGCCAAGCGCAATACCGAAGCGGCGATTGCGTGACTGGTTGTCAGTGCAGGTCAGGATCAAATCGCCCAGACCTGCCATGCCATAAAAGGTTTCGGATTTGCCGCCGAGGGCGAGTCCGAGTCGGGTAATTTCAGCAAGGCCACGGGTGATCAGCGCGGTGCGGGCGTTGGCGCCGAAGCCGAGTCCGTCACACATGCCAGCCCCGACGGCCAACACGTTTTTGACCGCGCCACCAATCTGCACGCCGATCACATCATCGGACAGATAGACGCGGAAGCGATCGCTGTGCAGGCGTGCGGCCAGTTCGCGGCGAAACTCGTCGTTGTTGGCCGCCAGCGTGATGGCGGTCGGCAACCCGGCAGCCAGTTCTTTGGCAAAACTCGGGCCGGACAAAACGGCTTGCGGGGTATTGGCGGCGAATTCGTCACTGACGACAGACGAGAGCAGCGCCTGCGCGCCATGCTCAAAACCTTTGGTTGCCCAGACCAAGCGAACGGTAGGCGGAACCAGCGGCTTCAGCTGCTGCAGAGTCTGCCGGAAGGCGTGGCTTGGTACGGCGACGAGGACATCGCGGACACCGGTGAGTGCCTGCGCGAGATCAGCCGTTGCAGTCAGCGTATCGGGAAAGGGAATGCCCGGCAGATAGCGGGCATTGACCCGGTCGCATTGCATTGTGGCCATGGCATTGGCATCGCGACCCCACAGGCGGGTGTCGTTGCCAAGCCGGGCCAGATGCAACGCGAGCGCCGTGCCCCAGGAGCCGGCGCCGAGTACAGCAATCGGTGTCGAACGGGGCACGACGGAAACGTCGGCTTACTGGACAGTGGCAGCGTCGCCGCCGGCTTTCGCCTGCTCGGCTTCGCGTTGCATCTGCATGGCGAACAGCTGATCGAAATTGACCGGCGCCAGATGCAGTGCCGGGAAACCACCAAGGCCGGTTGCCGAGCCGATTACCTGGCGCGCATAGGGGAACAACAGGCTCGGAGTATAGGCCGACAGGGCGTGACGCAACTGCATGCCTTCGACGCCGCTAATCGCGAACACACCGGCTTGTTGCACTTCACAGACAAACGCGACTTTTTCAGCTGATTTGCACTCGACATTGACTGTCAGCACGATTTCATAGCTGGACTCGTCAAGCTTGCGGGCTTTGCTGGTCAGCTGAACTTGATAAGCCGGCTCGAAACTGTTCTGAAACAGTTCCGGCGAATTCGGTGATTCGAAAGACAAATCCTTCAGGTAAACGCGGACGAGGTTGAGGCTAGGCTGGGCCTGAGTCTGTGTTTGTTCTGCCATTTTTTTTACATCCTGAACGTTGGGGCCTGCATCAACTTACGCAGACAGCAGGGGTTGCAATTTGCCTGCGCGATGCAAGGCGTACAAATCATCACAGCCGCCAACAGACTGACCGTTGATGAAAATTTGTGGCACCGTACGGCGGCCACTGCGGGTCATCATTTCTTCGCGACGGGCCGGATCGGTGTCGACGCGGATTTCCTGATAACCGGCACCAAGGCTATCCAGCAGTTGCTTGGCCCGAACACAGTACGGGCAAACCTCGGTGGTGAAAACTTCAATTTGCGCCATCAGGCACCTCGTCAAAGCTGCTGGCTGTTGCTGCGCTACTTCTTGCTGATTGGCAAGTTTTCGGCGAGCCAGGCCTGCATGCCATTGTTCAACCGGTACAACCGGGTAAAACCCATCTTCTTCAGCTGCTTGCACGCATTGACTGCCGTCAGGCCCTGGGCACAGACAACGATCAACGGCCGTTCGCGATAGCGCTCCAAATCCTTGGCCATACCGTCGAGTTTGGACAGCGGTACGTTGATGGCACCAACGATATGACCCTTGTTGAAGTCGGCGGCAGCGCGGATATCCAGCACCACGCCATCTTCGCGATTGACCAGATTGGTCAACTGCTGCGGTGCCACCGAAGCGCCAGCGCCGCCGGACGCGAAGGCCATGACCAGCATCATCAGCAAGGTCAGCCAGAGGGTGGAGAGAATGGGGTGGTTCTGGAAAAGTTCAACTACGATTTGCATGACAACCTGGTCCAATACCGCGGCAGCGGGTCCGCCTCGGCCAAAAATGAGGGCCGATTATACAGAAGCGCCCGGCGCTTTCGATGGTCAGCTATTGGAACGGGCGTACTTTAAAAGCTCCATAACCGGAACCGCCTGCCGCGTGGGTTTCCCGGCAGTGGAAGCCCGATCAGTCCAGCGCCTTGACCACCACCCGTGACCCCTGTACGGCGACGATTTCAACCTCGGTACCGGCTGGCAGGACCGGTCCGGTGGCAGGCCAGCGGGTGTCATCGACATACACTTCGCCACCAGTCTCGGTCAGCGGCTCGGCCAATCGGACCCGGCGGCCGATTAGCGCTTCGCTGCGGCGGTTCAGGGTGGCGCTGCCTTCGCCCTCGCGGCTGGTGTAGAACCGCCGACCGACCAACACCGCAACCACTGAAAGCACGGCAAACAGGCTGACCTGGGCCAACCACGGCAGCGGCAATGCCAACGCCAGCACCCCGGTGGCAAGCGCGGCCACGCCAAAAAACATCAAATAAAAGCCAGGCGCGATCATTTCGATGCCGAGCAGCAACAAGCCGGCTGCCAACCAATACCAATCCTGCATATCAGGTGTCCTTGTTCAAATGCACGTTCAGGCCCGGTGATGACGCGAGCTTAAACAACGATACCCAGCCAGCCAACGCCACCAACCTCACAACCGCTACTGACTTAAGCACCACTAGCGAGGCTCAGCTCTTGGTGGTTTTCAGCAATTCGGAAATGCCACCGAGCGCACCAATGACATTGCCGGCTTCCAGCGGCATCAATACCAGCTTTTCGTTCGGCGCACTGGCAATCTGGCCAAGTGCCTCGACATATTTTTGCGCAATGAAGTAGTTGATGGCGCGCGTGTCGCCATTGGCAATGGCGTCCGACACCATCCGGGTGGCATTGGCTTCTGCTTCAGCCAGACGCTCGCGCGCCTCGGCCTGCCGGAACGCCGCTTCTTTCTCACCTTCCGCCTGCAGGATCTGGCCCTGCTTCATGCCCTCGGCCTTCAGAATCTCCGATTGGCGCAAACCTTCGGCCTCCAGAATCTGGGCACGCTTGATCCGCTCGGCTTTCATCTGCTGGGCCATCGCGTTGACCAGATCCTGCGGCGGCACAATATCGCGCACTTCAATCCGGGTGATCTTGACACCCCACGGGTTGGTTGCCGCATCGACGATGCGCAGGATCTGGGCATTGATCTGATCGCGCTTTGACAGCATCTCGTCCAGATCCATGCCACCCAGCACGGTTCGCAGGTTGGTCATGGTCAGGTTCTGCATGGCCATCTGCAGGTGATTGATTTCATAAGTGGCCTGCGCCGCATCGGTGACCTGATAAAAGCAGACGGCATCAATGGTGACGGTCGCGTTGTCGCGCGAAATCACCGATTGCTGCGGAATATCCAGTACCTGCTCCATCATGTTCACTTTCGCGCCGACCCGTTCAAACACCGGCGTGATGAAGTGCAGGCCAGGCGATAGTGTGCGGACATATTTGCCGAACCGCTCGACCGTGTATTCATACCCTTGCCGCACCGATTTGATACCAGTCATCACCATGATGACCGAGAACACCAACAAGCCAAAAACGACGGTTTCCATTTGGGTTCCTTAAAGTGATGCCGAAGAAGGTAGTGTTTTCGCTCGATAAGAAGCTAAAGCCCTTTCTCGGTCAGTTCGCGCGAAGTCAAGCTCAGTGGCGATGCTGACCACCTGTTCCTGATAACGAATTGCCGTGGCAAAATCACCTGTCAACGCAGCACTGCGAGCATAAACCTCGAGCAATGCCAAATCATCGGTTTCTTCGAAGCGTGGCAGATATCGGCGAGCTTCCTCAATACGAGTCGGGTCCGTTTCGAGCAGGTGCAGCGCGTATTGCAATTTGGCGCGGGGGTGCCCGGCGTCTGCGGCGATCTTTAGCCAATGTCTGGCTTTTTCATGCTGCTGGGAGACGTCTTGTCCAGAGTCAAGTTTTTGGGCCATCAACCAAGCCGCTTCGGGATTGCCTTGTTGTGCCGAAACGGACAGCCACAAAATACCCTTCTCGACATCTTTTTCGCATTTGTCACCGGTCAACAATTTGGCTGCAATATAATACTGCCCACGGGAATCACCATTGATGGCACTTTTGACATAATACTGCTCGCTAATTTGTTTGATCGACTCCCGTTTGTCTTGTCCGGGAAATACATCCGTCTCAAACGATTTCGCCAGCTCGTACTGGGCGTTGGCATCGCCTGCATCGGCACGCGTAGCCAGCTCCACCAGGTTTTTCTTGTTGGATATGTTAAGCACTTCTATATCGCCAGGCGCAAATGCATAAAGTTTGTAGTCTATGCAATAATGCCCCGGCAGCTCACGAAGCGTTTCATTGGCGGGCGGCAGGAATTGCCATCTCGATATGGCTCTGCCGGATTCCTTTTCAAACAGTTTCAGCCACCGGTCCCTGTTTCTGCGCTGCTCAGGGCCACCAAATAGCTTGCTGTCATAGAACCGGATCCGTTTGGGCTGGCCTTTCGGGTCCAGATAAAAGCGCGCACAGGTATAAGCGGAAATGCCAGCAGTTTCAGCTGCCTCGGGGTAACGCGGCGCCGTGGTTCTCAGTGGCTTGGCGGGTGCTTCTCCGGAAACAGTGCAGTCCGCTTCTCGTTCTGCGGGCACTGGCAGAAGTCGGTTAGCGATAGCCTCTTTGCCGAATTGCTCGCGCAAGGTCACCAGTCGGCTCTGCGCAACGGATCGCTGTTCCTCAGTCAGATGCTTTGCAATGGTGTCGCGCAAAGATTCGCTGGCACTATCTTGCTCCGAAGCAAGTGCGGCCCACACCCACGCTGCGACAATGTCTTTGCTAACATGCTCGCCGCGGGCATACATCGCCGCCAAATTACGTTGCGAGGGAGCATCACCTAGTTCAGCGAGCCGATTGAATTCAATATAGGCTGTTTCGAATTGCTTGTTCTGGTAGGCCGCAACAGCACCATTAAAATCGGCCAGTGCTGGCGCTGACAGCAGCAGGGCAAACGGAAACAAAAGGTAACGCTTTGGCATTGCGCATCATTCCGTGGGTGGGCAAAAAGAAAAAACCGCCGCCAACTTGCCTGTTGGCGGCGGTTCTTGTCAATTCGGCTTTTGTAACCCTGCCGTTCAGGGCGGGCGGCACAACGCCGGTCAGTTGGCAGGAATGGCCGGAACGCTGCCGTTAGTCAGTAAATCTACCGCTGCCTGTCGTGCCGTCGTCGCCAAGCCAATGTCGGTGGCAAGCTCAAGCGCATCCTCAGCTTCGTCCAGCGCGCTATCAAAATCCCCACTGAGTGCGTAGGCGTATGCACGCCAGTCATGGACGTGAATGTGGTAGTCCTTGTCCAGTTTCTTCAATAACGCCAGCGCGCTGCCGATGTCTTGGCTGGGACCGCTACGCAGCAACTTCTTTGCCAGCTGCAATTGCGCTTCGACGTTGCCGGCATTGGCTGCCGCACGTAACCATTCCAGTTGCTGAGCAGGCGTCAGCGCCAGTGCTTTTTCATTGGCCAGGGCGACTGCGGCAAATTGTTGAGCGGGTCCGTGGTTCTGCTCAAGCGATAGCTTGAGCCAGCGCAGCGCCTTGTCACGATCCGAAACGCAACCGTCAGCGCGCAGCAGTCGCTGGGCGATCTCCAGCTGGGCTTCAGGGGCCCCAGACAAAGCGGCTTGGAGCCAGGCGTCGGTGACCGTCTGGGCATCGATGCGATCGGTCAAGGTGTGCTGTGCTGCTCCAAAGCTGCGGGCAACCTCCAGTTGCGAGCGTGCGTCACCTTTGCGCGCCTTGGCCTGTTGCTGTTTGATTAGCTCAGGACTGCGCCATGTCTTGTCGTCTTCGATCATGAATTCAACGCAATGACCGACCCGACGCTCACTGGGCTCAGCTTCGAAACTCCAGTTGACGATACCTTTTTCGGCGGCTGCACCGAACTGGCCGCCGCCACGGCCGTCGTACCGACGAACATCGAGGGCCTTGCCAGTGCTGTCGACAAAAAAACTGACGCAGGCAAAGCCCTGTTCACTTTTTTCGAGGGCCTTTTCAGGAAACGGAATTTGGGATTGTTTGCGTACACGTGCTGGCGAAATGTCAGCAGAAAAAACAATTGGTTCGTTGGCGCTGAGACTTGGTAGCAAATCGCGCTTGACCGCTTCAGCACTGTACTTGCTGCGATACTCCAGGACCCGTGCCTCAGCCTGAGGTTTCAGTGCGGGTGGCAAGCCAGCGGCAATGGCATCGCGGATTTTGCTGGCGGTGACGTCACCCTGATCGACGGCCAGTGTTGCCCAGGCGTAGCCAGCGACCAAATCGACCTCACCGCCTTCGCCGCGGGCGTACATGGTGGCCAGCGCGCGCTGGGCGCCAGGGTCGGCCAACTGGGCGACTTGCTGAAAGGCGGCGCGGGCGGCCGGGAAATCCTTGCGGGAATAAGCACCAATGCCGGTGCTGTAATCGGCCAGTGACGGGAACGCCGCACAGGCAAAAACGGCCGCGGCCACATTGGACAACGACCGGCGGGAAAGGGACAGGCGGGACAACATGCAGACCTCACGACAAACACCGGCGCGCGGACATCCTTGTGCCGTCAGACCGGTACCGGGTGGACTTGACGCAACTCACGTCAAGGCTCAGGTAGCAACGGTGCAGAGCTTGGCACCGAATGTCAAAGGATCTTAGCGCGTAAGTGCCTTGTCTGCCGCTAGAACACTGGATTGCCAGCGAAGCCACTGGCGCGCTGGCCGGTATAAATGCCGAACGGTTTTGGCTGGCGCTGGCCGGGGCCGATACAATGCCGGTCTCCAATCCTGCGCCCATGAGATGACTGTTGATGGCAATGCGACCCAAACCGATGCTGCTGATCGTGCTGGACGGCTGGGGCTACCGGGAAAACCCGGCCGACAACGCCGTACTGGCGGCGCACAAGCCAAACTGGGACCGGCTCTGGGCCGAGTGCCCGAAGATGCTGATCTCCGGCTCGGGCGAAGATGTAGGCTTGCCCGACGGCCAGTTCGGCAACTCGGAAGTCGGCCATATCAATCTTGGCGCCGGTCGGGTGGTTTATCAGGAGCTGACCCGGATTACCAAAGCCATCCGCGATGGCGATTTTTTCACCAATCCGACGCTGACGGCCGCCATTGATGCGGCGGTCCAGGCCGGGCGTGCCGTCCACCTGATGGGCTTGCTCAGCCCCGGCGGCGTCCACAGCCACGAAGATCATATTTTTGCCACGGTAAAGCTTGCCGCCCAGCGCGGCGCCAAGGCCATTTATGTCCATGCCTTTCTCGACGGCCGTGATACCCCGCCACAAAGCGCCGCCGCCTCGCTGAAAGCGCTGGAAGCCGTTTGCGCGCAGTACCCGGGCGCGCGCATTGCCACGGTCTGCGGTCGCTACTTTGCCATGGACCGCGACAAGCGCTGGGATCGGGTCCAGCTGGCTTACGATCTGTTGACCACGGGCCACGCGCCCTGCCATTACCCCAACGCGCTGGCCGCACTCGAAGCGGCATATGCCCGCAATGAAAACGACGAGTTCGTGCAGGCCACGCGCATTGGCAGCGCTGTGACCATGCAAGATGGCGATGCGCTGCTGTTCCTGAATTTCCGTGCCGACCGCGCCCGCCAGCTCAGCCGTGCCTTTGTCGATCCGGCGTTCACCGGGTTTAGCCGGGCCGTGCAGCCGAAATTGCACTTCGTGCAGCTGACCCAGTATGCGGCCGATATTCCGGCACCGGTTGCCTACAAGCCGGACACGCTGACCAACACGCTCGGTCAGTGGCTGCAGGATCACCAGCTCAGCCAGTTGCGCATTGCCGAGACCGAGAAATACGCGCACGTCACCTTCTTCTTCAACGGCGGCGTCGAGCAGAGTTTTGTCGGTGAAGATCGCGTCATGGTGCCGTCACCGCAAGTCGCCACCTACGACTTGAAACCGGAGATGAGCGCGGCCGAGGTCACCGACAAACTGGTCGATGCCATCGAACAGCAAAAGTACGACGTGATCATCTGCAACTACGCCAATGCCGACATGGTTGGTCACACCGGTAACTTCGACGCGGCGAAACGCGCCATCGAGGCACTCGATGTTTGCCTGGGCCGGGTGGTGACGGCGCTGAAACACGTCGGTGGTGAAGCACTGATTACCGCCGATCACGGCAACGCCGAACAAATGCACGATCACGACGTCAATCAGCCGCACACCCAGCACACCACCGATCCGGTGCCGCTGATCTATGTGGGCCGACCGGCACAGCCCACGGTGAACGACGGCGTGCTCAGCGACGTGGCGCCGACCCTGCTGACGTTGATGGGTCTGCCGGTACCGCCGGAGATGACCGGCCGGGCGCTGTTCAAACTGACTGGCGGCAATTGATGGCCGTGCCATGCCATCCACACCGGGCAAGCGCGTGCGTGGCGCCGTTCATTGCGTGGCCAGCGCCATCATGGCAAGCACGACCATGACACGACCTGTCGTGACAATTTTGCGCCATGTGGCGGCATTGCGCTGGCAACCGCTGCTGTTCGGCAGCTTGCTGGTGCTCAGTGTTGCCGGCCTGTCCGGTGTCGCCACGCCGCTGTTGGCCGCCGAAAAAGCGGCGACCGAAGCGCAACTCAAAAATCTGCGCTCGCAAATCGAAACCCTGCGGCAACAACAGGAACAACGCCGACGGCAGGAAAGCGCTGCCCGCGCTGATCTTGCCACCATCGAAACCCGAATGGGCATCGCCAACCGGGCGCTGAAAGCCACTCGCACCGAATTGGCGGCCGCGCGCGATCGCATGCAGAACCTGCAGCGCGAACGCAGCCAATACCGGCAGCAACGCGACCGCTCGGCAAAAGCGCTCAGCCAGCAAATGCGCGCCGCTTTCATGTCCGGTGGTCAGGAATATCTCAAGCTGCTGTTGAACCAGCAGGACCCGGCTGCGTTCGGCCGCACCA
Organism: Permianibacter sp.; assembly: GCA_041914645.1. Taxonomy (GTDB): domain Bacteria; phylum Pseudomonadota; class Gammaproteobacteria; order Enterobacterales; family Permianibacteraceae; genus Permianibacter. The sequence continues at coordinate 12,233 of JAYSCY010000008.1, read as the reverse complement.
TGACCTACTACGGCTATCTCAATCGCGCCCGGGCCGAGCAATTGAAAACGCTGGCGTTTGCCATGGGCAGGCTGGTCGGCCTCGAAGAAAAAATTGCCGAAGAGGTCGGCAAACTCAGCACGCTGGAAGCAAATCAGGAAGCGGAGCGCAGCAAGCTCGCAGGATTGCAGCGGCAGCGGGAAAAAAGCCTGCGCCAGGTGGAGTCCGAGATTGCCAGCGACGAGAAAAAAATTGCCTCGCTGGAGCGGGATGAAAAAGAACTGGGCCAATTGGTCAAGCGCATCGAAACCGTGGTGCGCGATGTGCCGGTGCGACTGCCCAAGGGCAGCAACTTTGCCCAACTCAAAGGCAAACTGGGCTGGCCCGCGCGGGGCGAGTTCCTGCAACAGTATGGCGACAGCCGGCACGACGGGCGGCTGCGTTGGAACGGGGTGCTGATCCGGGCACCAGAAGGCCGCGAAGTCAGCGCGATCTTCCACGGTAGGGTGGTGTTTGCCGACTGGTTGCGCGGTTTCGGCCTGATGACCATCGTCGATCATGGCGACGGCTACATGACCTTGTACGGCTACAACCAGACCCTGCTGAAGCAGGTGGGCGACTGGGTGGAGGCCGGCGAACCGGTTGCCACCGTCGGCAACAGCGGCGGCCAAACGGGCAATGCGGTGTATTTTGAGCTGCGCCACAACGGCCGTGCCATCGATCCGCGGCCGTGGTGCAAGAAGGGTTGAATTGATGGGAAAGTTTGCCGGGAAAACCACCAGCAGCCGATCGCCAATGGCTTACACTCAATGGAATGAACGGCCGCAAGCAAGGTGCTGGCGGCGAGGAGGTGGTATGCAGTTGCATCAAGGTGTCGGCTCCGCCCGGCGCGCAGTCTTGTCCCTCGCCGTACTGGCCTCTTCACTGCTGGCGCCGGTCGTAGCAGCAAGCTCCGAGCCAGCTGTCACCGTCGAGCCGTTGCCGTTGACCGAGCTGCAGGCGTTGACGGATGCGCTGGCCCGAATCAAGGCGTCCTACGTTGAACCAATCGATGACAAGACGCTGCTGGAAGGCGCCATTGCCGGCATGCTGGCAACGCTTGACCCGCATTCCAGTTATCTCAATGGCAAGGCGCTGCAACGGCTGAGCGAACAGACCCGCGGTGAATACAGTGGCGTCGGGCTGGAAGTGGCGCCGGAAAATGGTGCCTTTCGCGTAATCACCGCGATGGATGGCAGCCCGGCCGAAAAGGCTGGCGTTCGCAGTGGCGATTTGTTGCTGCGCATCGGTGACGAATCCACGCGCGGATTCAAGATGGAAGATGTGGTGCAGCGCCTGCGCGGTGCGGCTGGCAGCAAAGTCACTGTGCAGCTTGGTCGTGAAGGCGAGCCGGCGCCACTGACCATCACGCTGATCCGGGATCACATCCAGACCGCCAGTGTTCGCCATCAGTTGCTAGATGGCGGTATCGCCTATTTGCGCCTTGCGCAGTTTCAGCAGGACAGCGGGACGGAAGTCATGAACGCACTGCAAGCGCTGCAGAAACAACAACAGCAGGCCGGTACTCCGGCGCTGCGCGGCCTGGTGCTCGATCTGCGCAACAATCCGGGCGGTGTGCTTGGTGCAGCGGCGGCGGTTGCCGATACCTTTCTGACGGACGGCGTTATCGTGTCGACTCGCGGCCGCGCCAATGGCAGCGACAGTGAGCTGCGTGCCCGTCCGGATGACTGGCTCAATGGCGCGCCGATGGTGGTGTTGATCAATGGCGGTTCAGCGTCAGCGGCCGAGATCGTCGCCGGTGCCTTGCAGGATCATCATCGCGCGATTGTGGTTGGCAGCCGCAGCTTCGGCAAAGGCTCGGTGCAAACCGTGCAGAAACTCAGTGGCGATGGCGCCATCAAGCTGACCACCGCGCGTTACTACACGCCAAGCGGCCGCTCCATTCAGGCGCAGGGCATCGAGCCGGATGTGCCGGTCGCCACCGGCAAATGGGTGGCCGATGACGCGCGGCCATCCGTGCGCGAAGCCGACTTGCCGCATGCGCTGACCAATGAGAACGGCAGCAACCAGAATGGCGCGGCACCGGCGACCGTCAGCACCGCGATCACCGTCAATGGCCGTTCGCTGGATGACGATCTGCAACTTGCCACCGCCATCAATTTATTGCGGGGTCTGGCGGTGTTGCAAAAATGAAATCCTTGCTGGGCATGGTCCTGCAACTGCTAGCACCGATGCTGCTGTCATCGGCGCTGCTGGCCAGCAACTTGCCGCGGGTCGCCATTTTGATTGACGACGTCGGCGACAACCGACCACTCGGCGAGCGTGCACTGGCGTTGCCTGGCCCGGTCAGCTATGCCTTTCTGCCGCATACCACGCATGCACCAAGACTTGCCAGAGCGGCACATGGCGCAGGTCGCGATGTCTTGCTGCACGCACCGATGGAATCAGAAGCGCGGCTCAATCTGATGGGCCCCGGTGCCTTGACCATGGCCATGAGCGAGCCGGATTTGCGGCTGCAACTGCGGCGCAATCTTGCCAGCATTCCGTATGTCAGTGGCTTCAACAATCACATGGGCAGCGTGATGACGCGCGACCCGACCCGGATGGCCTGGCTGCTGGAAGAAGCGCGCGCGCAGAAATTGTTCTTTGTCGATTCGCGCACCACCAGTCATTCGCAGGCAGGCACGACCGCGCGACGGCTCGGTGTGCCGTCGGTTGGTCGAGATGTCTTTCTGGATCACGTCGACAGCGTCGAATCGGTCAACCGGCAATTCGATCTGTTGCTCAAGCTGGCGCGTCAGCGCGGTCATGCACTCGCCATCGGCCATCCCCGCCCGGCAACGCTTCAGGTGCTGGAAAAGCGGCTGCCGCAACTGGCCAGTGAAGGCATTGCCTTGGTGTCGGTGTCCGCTCTCCTGAATCAACCCAAACAGCCACGCTGTGTTCCTACCCCTGCCAACAGTTGGTCGCATCTGCTGCTGTCCGGACAGCGCTGGCTGGCCTGTCAGCAACCCTGAGCCTGCCGGCAAATCTGCGACAGCCGGCACCAGGGCGGCGGCAACCCAGCGCAAGGGCGCCCCGGCCGCACGTTTACATCTGCATACACTCCGCCACCGTCGATCATCGGTGCGCGCGGTACAACAGCGCCATGCCGTGGTCCGGCAGCTGGAGAACCCTCATGAACGCGCGCACTTCCCCGACCCTGATGTCACGCCGCCCTTGGCAATGGACCGCCGTTGCCGGCGCCATGCTGGCAGCCGCTGCCGTGCAGGCGCGCGAGTGCGAGATTGACCTCGACTACGGCGTCACCCTCGAACCGAAGCAGGTTTTGCTGCACAGCGACAACACGCAATTCACTCTGAGCCGTGGTGAGCTGAGCAAGAACGGCAAGGTCGTCAGCAGCAGCGCCGAGAGTGCACTGCTGCGCGATTACGAAGCCGGCCTGCGCGAACTGGTGCCGCAAATCAACGCCATCACCAAAGAGGCGTTGGCTGTCGCCGGGCTTGCCACCGAAATGGCCTTCAATGCGCTGCTCGGCCCCGAGCACGAAGATGTGGTGTCGCTGCGCAGCAATTTCGCCAAGCTCGGCGAAGAGATCGGCAAGCGAATGGATGACAAGCACCTGCCGTCACGTCCCATCAGCCTGCAGGATGATGAATGGAACGTAGTGGGCGAAGGTGCTTCGCTCGGCTGGGAAGTGGCCGGCGCCAGCTTCGCGGTCATGGGCAAGGCGCTGCGCGCTGCGGTCGACGAAAACTACGCCCGCAACTGGGAAGCGCAGGTCAAGAAGATGGAAGCGGACATGGAAAAAACCATCGAGCCGCGTGCGGAAGCACTGGAAGCGCAAGCCGAGGCGATGTGCGACACCCTGGAAAAACTGGACCGCATTGAGCAGCAATTGGTCGCCAGCAATGCCAGCCTCGCCCGCTTCGACATCGTTCAACCGCATCGCGACAATGATGAGGAGGGCCGCAAGGACAAACAACGCGACCAGCGGACGGCCACCAAGGAAGGCTCGGGGTTTTGAGAACAGTCGCGTTTTGACACGAATCAGGTGCTGAGAACCCTCGGCTTCCGAGCGCGACCGGCTGCCACGTAACGCAGAACGCAAACCGACCCAAAAGACCGGCAATCGCCGGTTTTTTGTTGTCGCTGCTTCTCAAGGTGGCAGTCCCTCAAGGTGGCAGTCCATCAAGGTGGCAGTCCATCAAGGTCGCTGCCCTTCAGAGCCGGCCCCGTTTCGGCAATCGCGCAGCGCCTTGGGCCCTTGGCAAGCGGGGTAGTGCCTGCCCAGCGATGTGACCGCCGCGTCCATCGTCATGTACTTCAGTACGAAAAAGCCCCATGTGTGCATAATTGCCATCAATAACAATTTGCACACAAAACATTATCGCGGTAATTTACACCCATCCGATGGCAGGCTCATGCCGTAGCGAGGGCCGGTGAACCGTCCCAATCCGCTCGCTGCCATTGGCCTGATTGGCGTTGCCGTCGCCAGCCCACACCGTACCGAGGAGATCATCATGTCCGTGCAAGTGCTCTATACCGCTGAAGCCACCGCCGTCGGCGGCCGCGAAGGCCATATCAAATCATCCGATGGCGTACTGGAAGCCAAGCTGGCGCTGCCCAAGCAGCTCGGCGGTCCCGGCGGTGCCGCGACCAACCCGGAGCAGCTGTTCGCCGCCGGCTATGCCGCCTGCTTCGAGTCGGCAGTGCGCTTTGTCGCCCGTGAACAGAAAGTGGCGTTGACCGAAACTGCCGTGACCGCCCAAGTCGGTGTCGGTCCGCGTGCCGCTGGCGGTTTTGGTCTGACCGTGGCGCTGAAAGTGTCGTTGCCGGGTGTCGACCGCAAAGTCGCCGAAGGCCTGATCGCTTTCGCCCACCAGAACATCTGCCCGTATTCACACGCGACCCGCGGCAATGTGGATGTCAGCGTTACGCTGGCCTGATTCGCTGCCAGCGTCGATGCGCGACCGGACGCCGGTGGCCCGCTACAATGGCCGCCGGCAGTCGCGCCACGTTGTTTTGCTCATGAATGACTGAGCCGTTCGGTTCATGTTTGCCGTCGAGGTTGAATCGTTTATGTCGAGTCGAAAACCCGCTGCTGAAGCTGTCGCCGCATCGTCGGATGAGTGGCTGCGTCTCGATGCGCAACTTTGCTTCCGGCTTTACGCCACTTCGCGCAGCCTGACCCGCTGCTACCAACCGCTGCTCGACGCGCTCGGCCTGACCTATCCGCAATACCTCGCCATGCTGGTGCTCTGGCAGCAGGAAGGGCAAACGGTGTCGGAGCTGAGCGAGCAACTCAAACTCGATCCCAGCACCATGACGCCGCTGCTCAAGCGACTGGAAAGTGCCGGCTGGATCACCCGCGAACGGCGCAAGCACAACGAGCGCGAAGTGGAGATAGCGCTGACCGATGCCGGCCGCGAGCTGAAAACCCGGGCGCGCTCCGTGCCGCCGGCAATCATGTCCGCCACGGGACTGTCGATGTCGGAAGCAGAAACATTGCGTGAGCTGCTGGACAAGCTGATGCAAAGACTTGATGTTCAGGAGCGCTGAAGAACCTCCTTTAACCTCACAATTTCTGTTTTTAAGGGCTCCGACCCCATTAATTCTCATGAATGACTGAGCCGTTCGGTTCATGTTTGCCGTCGAGGTTGAATCGTTTATGTCGAGTCGAAAACCCGCTGCTGAAGCTGTCGCCGCATCGTCGGATGAGTGGCTGCGTCTCGATGCGCAACTTTGCTTCCGGCTTTACGCCACTTCGCGCAGCCTGACCCGCTGCTACCAACCGCTGCTCGACGCGCTCGGCCTGACCTATCCGCAATACCTCGCCATGCTGGTGCTCTGGCAGCAGGAAGGGCAAACGGTGTCGGAGCTGAGCGAGCAACTCAAACTCGATCCCAGCACCATGACGCCGCTGCTCAAGCGACTGGAAAGTGCCGGCTGGATCACCCGCGAACGGCGCAAGCACAACGAGCGCGAAGTGGAGATAGCGCTGACCGATGCCGGCCGCGAGCTGAAAACCCGGGCGCGCTCCGTGCCGCCGGCAATCATGTCCGCCACGGGACTGTCGATGTCGGAAGCAGAAACATTGCGTGAGCTGCTGGACAAGCTGATGCAAAGACTTGATGGCTCGGTAAGTTAAAGGGCTCTGACCCCTTTAAATCACGCAAACGGAAGCAACGCGCTAACTGCGCGCGGCGTTGATTGGTTTATCGAGCGAATACCAGACCCGGCTGCGATTGCCGGCTTGCTGTTCCTCATGCGAAAACTTGCCGCCGAGTTTCTCGACCGCGCGACGCGAGCGCCAGTTGTCGGGGCCGATATGAAACCAGACCCGGCTCGCCCAGCGGAAAGCATGATCCAGCATCAGCGCTTTCAATTCCGCGTTGCTGGCGCCACCCCAGAGACGGCGGATCAAGAAGGTGTAACCGATGGCGATCTCATGCGCCTCAGGATTCCAGTCGTAATAGCGGCTGGAGCCAACTACTTCACCCGAGCTGTTCTCGATCACGGTGAGCGCGCTGCCGGAGCCGAGCGCACCGGCGAAGAAGCCATTGCTGAAAAATTCGCGCTCGCAGCGCTGCGGTTCCGGGTGCTGTTGCCAGATCAGCGGATCGGAGGCGGCGGCGACCAATGCTTCAAGATCGGCAGCAACCAGTGGTCGCAGTGTCAGCGTCTGACCAACCAGTGTTGGCTGCAGCTCGAAACTATTCAGCATTGTGGCTCAAAGTGATGCCAGCGTACTTCGCATCATTATCATGCAGCGGCAGTCGAAAGGGTGCTGATGTGTTGAAAATGAGAGAAGAAAAGCGGCAGGGTAAACAAGGCCACTGGCGCTGATAGCAGCACCATACCACTCACGAGCAGCAGCGTTGCCAACAGGATCAGCAGGCTGCACAGAATGCCAGCACGAAAAGTGGTATCAAGCTCTCGCTGCTTGTCGGTCTCGAGCGGCAACATCGACTGGCGAACCCGCCAGAGCCAGCCAGCAAGAACGAGCAATCCGATAAATGGCAGCATGGCCAGCCAAAGCAGGTCTGGATGCGGGCCGTTGCTGAAGACTGGATAAATTCCGACCACGCGCCGCAGGCGGAACAGGTACAGGCAGAAGGGGCCGATTGCCAGTACATAGGCAATTATTGCCATCACAAGCAACTCTTTCGAGCCAACCATAGCTACTCCTGAACCAGTGCGCCCGACGCAAACCACAGTCGGGCGCGGATGTGTTCACAGCGGGTTGTGGCGTGTGCAGTGAAGGGTCTTGCCATCCCAAGTACATGAGAGCGATCTGCCACTGCCATGAATCAATGTCTGAAGACCATAGTGGAGTGCAGTTCCATAGAAGCGCTCCGTTCGTTCGGAGTTAAGCCCTGACCAATTGACGTAGCGCTCCATGCTTTCACGGGTGATCGGAATCGGCTGCCCATCCATGGCCGTGCTCCGCCTCACCTCCGCACGATACACAGCTTTCCCAGTATCCGCATCGATCCGCAGCTCGACTAGCATTACCGAAACCACTGTGCCGTCAGGGAACAGAATAGTTAGCTGACTACCAACGGCGCCGCCAAAAATCCCTTCAATCGTATCGAGCACAGTGCGGCTCGCCATGCCAAGCACGTCGCGCTGAATGGTTCGCTCGATGGCACCCTGAAGCATGGCGGCAGCGCCCTCGTCACGCGCGACCTCGTGAGCAGAGTGAACCGGATTTGCACCGCCCCAGTCCATCTCATACCACGATACACCTTTCTCAACGATGGGTTTTGCCCGATAGATACCATCCTGAATTTGACTCAAGACTCCTGGGTCCGGAGTCTTTGCCACGACAGAAATCTTGATCCTGTCCTCACCGTTGACCCACTCGATGGCTTTGGTCACCTGGAAGCGAGAAACCGACCAGTTGCTGGCCACAATTACATAGACATCCAGTGGTTCGTCGCCCTCCTCAATAAGTGTGGCTTGGGTTCGGGCAAGGGTTGCCGGCGTGCAATTGGAGCAAGCTTTAATCAGCCGCTGGCCAGCGGCCGTTGCAGAGCAGGACAGAAGCAAGAGTACGGATGCAACGAAAAGACGCATAGATGAATTCCCTACTGAAAGTAGAGTGGCCGATCAATCTATTCCCCCGCAAAAGAAAGAAACAGCGTAATTCGGTATCGTAATGTATCGATATGTACGAGTGCGCTGAACGCGCTGACCCTGCAATGTCTCCCAGACTTTAGGGGGAATAAATCAAATCTGCTTCTTAGCTGTGAGAGCTGGCATCCATCTGACAGGTGAAAATGGATGCCGGCCCTTTAGTTGCAGGGATGAGGACAGCGCAGCGAGGCGTCTTGAGCGTCTGCGACAGCCCAAGTGCCAGGCTCCCTTAGTCAATTGAGGCTAAGGTTCAAAGTCTTGAGGCAGAGCATTGCCATCAGGCTGCTTGCCGTCTTCAACCCAACCAATACACCGGATAGTGCCGGGCCGGGTTGCGCGACAGGTTGTTCACCAGCAACGCAATCAGCAGCAGGATGCAGGCGCCGGTCAGCACCGGCACCAAGGCATAGCGATAGCCCATCGCAGTGATGGCATCGCCGCCGATCACGGCGATCAGCGCAGTGGCACCGCCGGGTGGATGCAGCGTGCGGGTCAGCAACATCGCCATTACTGCGGCCGCTACTGCCACGGCGCCGGCCAGTACCGGATAGTCACCGAGCAGCAGCGCCAGCGTGACACCGACTATCGCTGACAGCACATGGCCGCCGACCAAGTTGCGTGGCTGTGAGAAGTCAGCTTGTGGCGCGCCGTAGATCAACGCCGCCGAGGCGCCGAATGGGCCGATCAGCAGCAGCTTGAACAAGCCATCTTCGCGCAGCCATTGCTCCAGCAGCGCGACCAGCGCGATGCCGACAAAAGCGCCGAGTCCGGCCCAGAGAATTTTCTTCAGCGGTTTGCGCGGCGGGCATTGGCCCTTGCTTTGCCAGCGCCGGAAATAACGGGTCATTTCAGTTCAATCATCCAGCAGCGCCTTCAGCGCCGCGAGTTTGTCCTCGCGAACCTGGGCCTTCTCTTCCGCCGTCGCGTTGCGGGCATCATCCCATTTCAGATCATCGACCGGCAGTTCGGCGAGGAAACGGCTTGGTTCGCAGCGCACGGTATCGCCGAAGCGTTTGCGCGTCGTGCACAGTGAGAACACCAGCGTCTCGCGGGCGCGGGTGATGCCGACGTAAGCGAGCCGACGCTCTTCTTCGATATTGCCTTCCTCGATGCTGGTGCGGTGTGGCAGCAGCTCTTCTTCCATGCCAACCATGTAGACGTGCGGATATTCAAGGCCCTTGGCGGCGTGCAGCGTCAGCATCTGCACTTCGTCGGCGTTGGCTTCGTCTTCGGCACTGCGTTCGAGCATGTCGCGCAGCAACAGTTTGTTGACTGCTTCTTCAAAGCTGATCTTGTTCAGCGGGTCGCTCAGTGAGCGCTGCAGCCAGCCCAACAATTCCTGCACGTTCTGCCAGCGGCCTTGCGCCACCTTCGGGCTGCTGGCCTGTTCATAGAGCCAGCCTTCGTAGCCGACTGCGCGCAGCAGTTCGTTGATCGCGGCAATGGCGTCGCCCTGGCGACAGGCACTGCTGTAGCGCTGGATCAGTTCGCTGAACTGGCGCAGCGCATTCAGCGGCCGGCCAGACAGTTCGGTTTCGAGGCCGAGTTCCTGGCAAGCGGGCAACAGGGTTTTGTGCCGGCGCTGGGCATAGGCGCCGAGCTTTTCGATGGTACTGGCGCCAATCTCGCGTCGTGGCACGTTGACAATGCGCAGAAACGCCGCGTCGTCCTCGTCATTGACCAGCAGGCGCAAATAGGCCAACACGTCCTTGATTTCGGCTTTGCCAAAAAACGACTGGCCACCGGAAAGTTTGTACGGCACTTTCCGTTCAATCATTGCCTTTTCAAACAGCCGGGCCTGATGGTTGCCGCGGAACAGAATGGCGAACTGGCGCCATTTCAGGTTACCGCGCATTTTCCGCATCATGATCTCGTTGACCACCCGCTCGGCTTCGTCATCGTCGTTGGCGCAGCTCATCACCCGCAGTGGCTCGCCGTACTGCTTCTGCGACCACAAGGATTTTTCGAACAGGTGCGGGTTGTTGGCGATCAGGGTGTTTGCGCTTTTCAGAATGCGACCGAACGAGCGGTAGTTCTGCTCCAGCTTGATCACTTCCAGTTTCGGATAGTCCGCTTTCAGCTGGTTCAGGTTTTCCGGGTTGGCGCCGCGCCAGGCGTAAATGGATTGGTCATCATCGCCGACCACGGTGAACGCCGCGCGATCGCCGGCCAGCAGTCTGACCAACTCGTACTGGGCACCGTTGGTGTCCTGGTATTCATCGACCAGCAGGTAGCGCACCTTGTGCTGCCATTTGTTGCGGATGTGATCTTCGTTGCGCAGGCAGACGGCCGGCAACAGGATCAGATCATCAAAGTCGAGCGCATGGCAGGCCCGCTGGGTGCGTTGGTAGGCGGCATAGGCTTTTGCTGCCAGCGTTTCTTCTGCGTCCTTGGCAATGTCGAGCGCCTGTTCGGGGCTCAGCAGCGCGTTCTTCCAGTTCGAGATCAGCATGCGCAGGCCGGACAGCACTTGCTTGTCGACCTGATTCAAGTTGGCGGCATCGCGCAGCATCGCCAGTGAATCGTCTTCATCGAGCAGGGTGAACGATGACTTGATCTGCAGCACCTTGTGCTCGTGCCGGATGAAATTCAGGCCGAGCGTGTGAAAGGTGGAAACATTGAGTGCGGAGGCGGTTTCGCCCATCAGCTTGCCGGCCCGCTCTTTCATCTCGCGCGCCGCCTTGTTGGTGAAGGTGACAGCGTAAATCGATTCCGGCGCGTAACGCAGCGAGTTCACCAGGTGTGCCAGCTTGTGGGTGATCGCCAGCGTCTTGCCGGAGCCGGCGCCGGCCAGCACCAGCAGTGGCGTATGGACATGGCGAACGGCTTGTTGCTGGGCGGGATTGAGCGAGGACAACGACACGGCAGGCAACTTCTCGACAACATGCAGCGGGTCGACATTGTAACGGCCAAGACGCAGGCTGAGCAGGCTTTCGCAGCCACGGTTGTCCGTCACCGTGCCAGCGCCACGCCTTTCACCCCGCCACAAAAACAAATGGCGCCAAAAAGGCGCCACCAAAACAGCCCGAAGGCCGAAGAAACTAATTTTTTACGCTTGTATGGGTCCCTGCCAGTAACCGTGCGCGAACAGCGTAGAAACCGGCAGGGTCAGACCGGCACAGCGAACCCGGAGACTGTCCGGTTGCTGTACTGAATCCTTGATGACCTGAACAGGCATCCACGGCAGCAGCGCAATCGGTTTGTAGTGATACAAACCCGGTTGGCACGGAAAGCTGCGTTGTGTTGTCACGGCATCCATCCTCCATGTGACATTTACTGCGAACCCCCTTGTTGTCCCAGGGGCGGAGACACAAACGCAAGGGCAATGCCAGCTTGTGCAAGTGTCAAAAAATTTTCCGGACTACTTCACTTTTTAGGCCAGTTTGTAAGAGCTGCGATACAAACAATGGTGCCAATTAACGTGTCGTTGGTCACAATTCAGGCACCCATCGCTTGCTGCAGGCGTTCCAGCTTTCGGTAGCTCAGCGCCTCCAGCAAGTGTGCCCGCCCAATATTGTCACTTTCTGACAAATCGGCGATGGTCCGCGCCACTCGCAGAATGCGGTGACACGCACGTGCCGATAAGCCGAGCTTTTCCAGCGCCTGTTCCAGCAGTTTGCTGTCGTCCGGCGCCAGTTCGCAGTGCTGTTCGAGGCCTGCGGTGCCGAGATTGGCATTCAGGCTGCCACGGGCCAGTTGGCGCGCACGCGCCGCATGCACCTGCTGGCGGATGACGAGACTACCTGTTTCCGGTTGGCTTGGTCGGTGCAGTAACGCACTACGCGGGACTGGCGGCACGTCGACATGCATGTCGATACGGTCCAGAAACGGTCCCGACAGCTTGTTCAGATAACGGCGGACTTCCTGCGGTGCGCACCGGCAGCGATCGGCATTGCCGTAGTGACCGCACGGGCAGGGGTTCATCGCGGCGACCAGCTGAAAGCGGGCCGGGAATTCGGCCTGACTGGCCGCGCGTGAGATGGTCACCCGGCCACTTTCCAGCGGCTCGCGCAGCACTTCCAGAACATGCCGATCGAACTCCGGCAGCTCATCCAGAAACAGCACGCCATTGTGCGCCAGGGAAATCTCGCCGGGGCGCGGATTGGCGCCGC
>JAYSCY010000007.1:0-274699 GCA_041914645.1 Permianibacter sp. | reverse complement strand
CTCGCGACCCCGACCTTGGCAAGGTCGTGCTCTACCAACTGAGCTATTCCCGCAATGCGGGGCGCATTTTACTGGTTGCCGGACCCCTGTCAAGCCAAGCGGCAGACATTTTTCCGATTGGTCAAAGCATAAACAGCTTTATTTTCCGGCATTTGCGCGCAATGTTGGCCATGCCGCCCGCAAATAGATGACCATCGACCAGAGCGTCAGCACCACGGCGAGATCAAGCAATATGTGACCAATGCGCACCCACCAGTTATCCCAGCCGGGGGGATTGGACAGCAGCACAATGATGGCAATCATCTGGCACGCCGTCTTGAACTTGCCGACCACCGAGACCTTGACCGTGGCGCGCTTGCCGAGCTCGGCCATCCACTCCCGCAGGGCGGAAATGGTGATTTCCCGGGAGATGATCACAAACGCCGGTACCGCCAACCAGGGGCTGGCATGACGTTCCACCAGCAGGACCAGCGCCACCGCGACCATCAACTTGTCGGCTACCGGGTCCAAAAAAGCCCCCAACGGCGAGGTCTGGCCATATTTGCGGGCGATGTAACCATCCAGCCAATCGGTGGCACTGGCGAGGGCAAAAATGGCTGCGCTCAGCAAGTAGTGCCACTTCCACGGAAGATAAAAGCAGATGACGAACGCCGGGATCAGGGCGATGCGCAGCAAGGTCAGAATATTCGGGGTGGTCATGGAGTGGGCGGTTTCACGGGTCGAAAAGGCCGGGCGCGGTACACGACCATTGCTGGCTACCAGTATGCCAGTTCAACAACCGCTTTGCTCGCCTGCCGGCGCTGCTAGCGGTCATGGAGAGCCTGATGGATGCGCTCGGCCAAGGTGCGGCTAATGCCCGGCACCGCCGCAATATCATCGACGCTGGCCTTCAGCAGCTCCTGCAAGCCGCCAAAACGCCGCAACAGTTCGCGCCGTCGCTGCGGCCCGACTCCATCGATACCCTCCAGAGGCGACCGGCTGCGCTTCTTCTCCCGCCGGGCACGATGGCCAGTGATGGCAAAGCGGTGCGCTTCATCGCGGATTTGCTGGATGAAATGCAAGACTGACGTATCAGGCGGCAGTTGCACCGGCGCGGCTTTGCCCGGAATGTGCAACTCTTCCTGCCCCGCCCGCCGGTCTGGGCCTTTGCTGATGCCAACGGCCAGCACATTGTCGATCTGCAACTCTTCGAGAATTTTCTCCGCCTGGGCCAGCTGGCCCGGGCCACCGTCAATGAACAGGACATCCGGCAACTGACCCTCGCCACGCTTGAGCCTCGCATAGCGACGCGACAGCGCCTGATACATCGCGGCGTAATCATCGCCACCGGTGATGCCTTCGATATTGAAACGCCGGTAATCGCTTTTGCGCGGTCCGTTCAGATCGAACACCACGCAGGACGCAACAGTCGCCTCGCCCATGGTATGGCTGATGTCGAAGCATTCAAACCGCTGCGGCACCACGTCCAACTCGAACAACTCCCGCATGGCCTCGCCCCGCTTTTGGCCTTCGGCCTGTTGGGCAAAACGGCTGGCAATGCTGTTCTCGGCATTGCGCACCGCCATCTGCAGCCAGCCGGCCCGATCACCACGGACAGCATGGGCAATGCGGACCTTGCGCCCTGCCCGTTCGACCAGCACCTCGGTCAACGATTCAGCATCAAAGCCCGCGGCGTTATGGACAATTTCGCGCGGGATGTCGCGGTCGACCAGATAGAACTGCGGCAAGAACGCCGAAATCAAATCGTCAACATCGGTGCCAGGTGGCAGCGCCGGCATGACCGAGTGGCTGCCGGTGACCCGGCCATCGCGGACAAACAACACATAAACGCAGGCATGTCCCTTCTCGATCACGCCAGCCACCACATCGACATCACCGCTGTCCGCCGACACCCGCTGCCGGTCGAGCACCCGACGCAACTGACCGATCTGATCCCGCAGTTGTGCGGCCTTTTCAAATTCGAGCGCGGCCGCCGCCTGTTCCATCCGTTCGGCCAACTCCCGGATCACATCCTGATTGCGGCCTTCATAGAACATGGCGGTCAGCCGGACATCCTGCTGATAGGCTTCCGGCGTTACATAATCCACACACGGGGCCTTGCAACGACCGATCTGGTATTGCAGACACGGCCGCGTCCGGTTGGCAAAATAGCTGTTCTCACATTGCCGCACCTTGAACAGCTTCTGGAGCAGCAACAAACTCTGCCTGACAGCGCCAGCGCTGGGGAAAGGCCCAAAATAACGGCCCTTTTCCCGCCGCGGGCCACGATGGATGGCCAGCCTCGGATAGGTTTCGCCCGACAAAAACACGTACGGATAGGATTTGTCGTCGCGCAGCAGAATATTGAAATGCGGCTGGAATTCCTGAATCAGGTTGTATTCCAGCACCAGCGCTTCGCTCTCAGAATGAGTCAGCGTCACCACGATGTCAGCGATCTGGCTGACCAAAACTTCGGTCTTGATGCTGTCGAGCTCGCGGCGAAAATAACTGGTGACCCGCTTCTTCAGGTTTTTCGCCTTGCCGACGTACAGCACTTCGCCGTTTTGCGCCAGCATCCGGTATACGCCGGGCTCCGGCGACAGCAGCTTCAGGATTTCCCGCAGCCGTTCCGGATCGTCGCGCAGCAAGGTCAAGGCTGTATCAGGCATGGTTAGCGGTAGTGGGTCCGGTCGAGAAAATGCTGCGCTGAAAACACCACCAGCGCCCGAAAGCGCTGGTGGTCAGGGTCATGTGGTGCCGACGGTTATCCCGCCTGGGTTTGCACCACACCGTGCCGAATGGCGAGGTGAGTCAACTCCACATCGCTGGTAACTTTCAGTTTTTCAAACAAGCGGTAACGGTAACTGTTGACGGTCTTCGGTGACAGACACAGCTTGTCAGCAATGTCCTGCACCTTGCAGCCCTGGGTGACCATCAGCATCACCTGGGTTTCGCGCTCAGACAGCGACTCGAACGGGCTGTCATTGTCATCGGTCACCTGCCGCAAGGCCATCTGCTGCGCCACATCGGCAGCAATGTAACGTCGACCCGCAGCAACCTGGCGGATGGCACGAACCATTTCCTGCACATCGGCGCCCTTGGTCAGATAACCGTGGGCACCAGCCTGCAGAAATTTGGAGGGAAACGGTTCATCACCGTGTACGGTCAGGGCGATGATCTTGGCTTCCGGCACCTGACGCAAAATGCGTTTGGTCGCCTCCAGGCCACCGATACCCGGCATGTTGGCATCCATCAGGATAACCTGCGGTTTCAGCTCACGCGCCAGCTTGATGGCATCCTCACCAGACGCCGCTTCGCCAATGACCTTGATATCCCCCGCGTCTTCGAGCAGGCGCTTGACACCCGTCCGCACCAGATCGTGATCGTCTGCAAGCAGCACCTTGATCACTTGAAACCCCTTTCTTTTGTTGGAATCACTCGCCGGTAGCAACCGGATAGCCAACCCATGACGGGCGGAGTTCCGTCGAGTCGGTCGGTCTACGTTACTGCCTGCCGCCGACAGTGACAAGCACAACCCCAAGCTTCGGGTTCTGGTCGGGAGAGTGGTGTTCAGACAAGGCGGGAATGAGAAACTGGCTGGAAGGCAGACCACTGCGGGGAATTGATGGCGGAGAGAGTGGGATTCGAACCCACGAACGACTTACGCCGTTGCCGGTTTTCAAGACCGGTGCATTCAACCGCTCTGCCATCTCTCCGGCGCGGGGCGGCAAGAATACCGGAAGGCATTCGGCGGTTGAAGCCACCGGGCAATAAAAAACGCGGCCCGGAGGCCGCGTGAATTTGACTGGAGATACTGATTCCTGCTGTTCAGAGCAAGTTTTCACCATTGAGACCCATTCGTGCTTCGCGCCAACCACCGATCCAGTACTCGCGGACATCGGCCGTGGCGTAAGGACAGGTCTCCTTCGACTTCCCCTCAAGCCCCGCCTGATAGCCCCGGGTATGGGCACGGCTCATGCGATCACGCTTTTGTCTCTTCATGATGCTCACCTCAATGTTCAGCCAGAAAACGGAAGCGACACCCGAGCAACGTCGCCCGCAAGTCGACGCCTCCTGCTTCAAACCGTAGTCGATGGCAGACCGCTCCGCAACGACGTTTTTGGCATATCCAGCGGTCTGAGCATGAAAGTGAATAAACTTTAATTATCATCCGTATCTATTTGATAAATAACATTTATTGCTTACATTTTCCGGTCGCTGTCACGGCGCATCAAGGACTTAGCTCCGAATCTGGTCTCAGCACATCGGGCCACCCTTACCTTTACGTAAACGTAACGTTCGGTTAGCCTTGTCGCCGCATTGGGAGACCCGCGCATGAACCAGACCTATTCCATTACCGATCTGGCCCGAGAATTCGAGGTCACACCTCGATCGTTGCGCCATTACGAAGATGAAGGCTTGCTGACCCCCAACCGGGTCGGCCAGCAGCGGATTTACAGTCAGCGTGACCGGGTTCGGGTGGCGCTGATCCTGCGCGGCAAGAGCGTCGGATTCACGCTCGCCGAAATCCGCGAAATCATCGATCTGTATGACCTGCCGCACGGCGCCGAGCTGCAGGCGCAGGTGCTGCGCGCCAAGGTCGGCCGCCGCCGGGCCCAGCTGCAACAGCAAAAATCCGACATCGACCACATGCTGGCCGAGCTGGACGCCATCGAAACCCGTATCACTTCAGACTTCGCCAAGGGCTGATCACTCGCCTTGCCGTTCGGATTTATATCAGGAGCACGTTGACGCTATGTACCCCACCCTCAATTTTGCCCTTGGCGATACCGCCGACATGATTCGGGACTCGGTTCGCGCGTTTGCCGAAAAGGAAATCGCCCCGTTCGCCAATGATATCGATCACAACAACGCCTTCCCGATGCCGCTCTGGCGCAAACTCGGCGAGCTGGGCGTGCTGGGTATCACCGTCGAAGACAAATATGGCGGCGCCGGCATGGGCTACCTCGAACACGTGGTCGCGATGGAAGAAATCAGCCGCGCCTCCGCCTCGGTTGGCCTTGCTTACGGCGCGCATTCAAACCTGTGCGTCAACCAGATCCGCAAAAACGGCAATGACGCCCAGCGTGCCAAATACCTGCCGAAACTGATCAGCGGTGAGCATGTTGGCGCACTGGCCATGTCCGAGCCGGGTGCCGGCTCCGACGTGGTCAGCATGAAACTGCGCGCCGACAAGCGTGGCGATGTCTATGTGCTGAACGGCAACAAGATGTGGATCACCAACGGCCCGCACGCCGACACCCTGGTGGTCTACGCCAAGACCGACGTCAATGCCGGCCCGAAAGGCATTACCGCTTTCATCATCGAAAAGGGCATGAAAGGTTTCAGCACTGCCCAGAAGCTCGACAAGCTCGGCATGCGCGGCTCGGACACCTGCGAACTGGTGTTCATTGATTGCGAAGTGCCGGAAAGTCACATCCTCGGCAAGCTCAACGAAGGCGTCAAAGTGCTGATGAGCGGCCTCGATTATGAGCGCGTGGTGCTGTCGGCTGGCCCGCTCGGCATCATGCAGGCCTGCATGGATGTTGTGGTCCCCTATATTCACGAGCGCAAGCAATTCGGCCAGGCGATCGGCGAGTTTCAGCTGATTCAAGGCAAGGTGGCCGACATGTACACCACGCTGAATGCCTGCCGTGCTTACGTCTACACGGTCGCCAAAGCCTGTGACCGTGGCGAGACCACCCGCAAGGATGCCGCCGGTGTCATTCTGTATGCTGCCGAAAAAGCCACCCAGATGGCACTCGATGCCATCCAGATCCTCGGCGGCAACGGCTACATCAACGAATACTCCACCGGTCGCCTGCTGCGCGACGCCAAGCTGTATGAAATCGGCGCCGGCACCAGTGAGATCCGCCGTATGCTGATCGGCCGGGAGCTGTTCAAAGAGACGATGTAAGCTGCGCGCTCGCGCCGATTGGGCGGAGGCTAACTGCGCTTAGCGCATGTTAAGCCGCGTAGGGAACGCGGCGACCGTAGTCAAATCGGCGCCGGCACCAGCGAGATCCGCCGCATGTTGATAGGCCGCGAGCTGTTCAAAGAGACGATGTAAACCGTCTGTTTGAAAAACGAAACGTCATAACCAGCGCGCTTGCTAGCGCAATGCGCGCCAACGGTGAATCCGGCTGAAGTCGGATTCACCAATCTGCCACGGATGGCGGACAATATTGCTACCGATTGATTGCGCCCGTTCCAGTCCGGGCGGCTAACAGTTATCAAAAATGGAGCCTTACCATGTCGCAAGATCCGGTTGTTATTGTTTCCGTTGCCCGTACTGCCATGGGCGGTTTTCAGGGTGCCCTGAGCTCGCAAACGGCACCGGAACTCGGTGCCGTTTCAATCAAGGCGGCGGTCGAACGTGCCGGCCTTAAAGCCGAAGACATCCAGGAAGTCCTGATGGGCTGCGTACTGCACGCCGGCCTCGGCCAAGCGCCTGCCCGTCAGGCCGCGCTCGGTGCCGGTCTGCCGCAATCGGTGCCCTGCACCACTATCTCGAAAGTCTGCGGTTCAGGCATGAAAGCGCTGATGCTGGCGCACGATCTGATCGCCGTTGGCACCAATGAAGTGATGGTCGCCGGTGGCATGGAAAGCATGACCAATGCGCCCTACCTGTTGCCGAAAGCGCGCGGCGGTATGCGCCTTGGCCATGGCCAGGTGCTCGATCACATGTTCTTCGACGGTCTCGAAGATGCCTACGACAAAGGCCGCCTGATGGGCGCCTTCGCCGAAGAAACCGCCAAGGCCTATGGCTTCACCCGCCAGCAGCAAGATGAATACGCCATCGCCTCGACCGTGCGCGCCCAGAAAGCCATTGCCGATGGTGCGTTTGAATGGGAAATCGCACCGGTCGCCATCGCCAGCAAGGCCGGCGAGACACTGGTGAAAATCGACGAGCAACCGGGCAACGCCAAGATCGACAAGATCCCGACCCTGAAGCCGGCATTCGCCAAAGATGGCACCGTCACCGCCGCCAACTCGTCGTCGATTTCCGATGGTTCCGCAGCGCTGGTGTTGATGCGTCAGAGCGAAGCGCAAAAGCGCGGCCTGAAGCCGCTGGCAAAAATCGTTGGTCACTCTGGCCACGCCCGTCAGCCGGCCCAATTCACCACCGCACCGGTTGGCGCGATTCAGGCACTGTTTGCCAAGACCGGCTGGAGCGACAAGGACGTTGATCTGTACGAAATCAACGAAGCCTTCGCCGTGGTCGCGATGGCCGCCATGAAAGATCTGAATCTGTCGCATGACAAGGTCAACGTCAATGGTGGCGCCTGCGCACTCGGCCATCCGATTGGCGCCTCGGGTGCCCGCCTCGTTGTCACGCTGATCGGCGCGCTGCGTCGTCAGAACAAGAAGCGCGGTGTTGCCAGCCTGTGTATCGGCGGCGGCGAAGCCACGGCGATGGCGATTGAGCTGCTGTAACCTTACATCGATCTGCTCCGACCCGGTTTCCGGGTCGGAGATCCCAATGCCCGCCTTTGCGGGCATGGCTGTTTTAAGTGCTGAGCAGAATCTGCACAGCCAAGAACGTAGTCAGTCATCGCCACAGCGATGACATTCAGTTTTGAGAATGTCAGGAAGAGATTATGTTGCTGACCGAAGAACAACGCATGATCCGCGACATGGCGCGCGGTTTCGTCCAGGAACGCATCGTTCCGTTTGCCGCCCAGTGGGATCGCGACGCGCAATTCCCGCACGATGCCATCAAGGGCCTCGGCGAACTTGGCTTCCTCGGCATGACAGTGCCGGAGCAATGGGGCGGCTCGAACATCGGTTACGTTGCCGCCGCGCTGGTGCTGGAAGAAATTTCCGCTGGTGATGCTGCCACCGGCACCATTGTCAGCGTCACCAATTCGGTTGGTTGCATGCCGATCCTGAATTTCGGCAATGACGAACAGAAAGAAAAATTCCTCAAGCCGATGGCGCGCGGCGATTACCTTGGTGCGTTCTGCCTGACCGAACCGCATGCCGGTTCCGATGCATCGGATTTGAAAACCCGCGCCGTCCGCGATGGTGACTTCTACGTGCTGAACGGCAGCAAGCAATTCATCACCTCCGGCAAGAACGGCGGCCTCGCCATTGTCTTTGCCGTGACCGACCCTGCTGCCGGCAAAAAAGGCATCAGCGCCTTTATCGTCCCGACCAATACCCCCGGTTATCAGGTGGCCCGGGTCGAGGAAAAACTCGGCCAGCATGCCTCCGACACCTGTCAGATCGTGTTCGAGAACTGCCGCGTTCCGGCCGCCAACCTGCTCGGCAAGGAAGGCGAAGGCTACAAGATTGCCCTGTCCAACCTCGAAGGCGGCCGTATCGGCATCGCCGCCCAGTCGGTCGGCATTGCCCGCGCCGCGCTGGAAGCCGGGCTTAAATATGCTCAGGAACGCAAGGCATTCGGCAAGGAATTGATGCAGCATCAGGCGGTGGCGTTCTCGTTGGCTGACGTGGCCACTGAAATCGAAGCCGCCCGTTTGCTCTATATTCAGGCAGCCATGCTGCGCGAGGCCGGCCAGCCCTGCCTGAAAGAGGCGTCGATGGCCAAGCTGTTTGCCAGCCAGGCAGCGGAACGCGCCTGCTCGGCTGCGATTCAGGTGCATGGCGGTTATGGTTACCTGTCCGATTTCCCGGTCGAGAAGTATTATCGCGATGCCCGCGTCTGCCAGATCTACGAAGGCACCAGCGAGGTGCAGAAGCTGGTGATTGCTCGGGCACTGGTAGGTTAACTTCGGAGCCATTCCTTGGATAAAAGGGCATTTATGGAGCTGATGCGGTATCCCGCGCAATGGGAAACCTGGCAGATGTATCCTAATGCTCTTTTTGAAGCGCAATTCTCCAACTATCTGCCGGGTGACGAGCTGGGCTCCGAGCACGACCGGAATGGCGCTTTCCATTGGTGGCTACGGAAGAGTCCGGATGCAGAATGCTTGTTGAAGCTTGTAGAGCTTTCGAAACTTGACCCAGATCAGATAATGGCTGCAGATGTTAGACGCTACATTCGCCAATCAGAACAATGCAACGCTTCCGTCATGTATGCACTTGAGCAGTGCTGAATACGGTTGATGAAAAAGACACTGACAACGGAAAGATAAGAAATGCCAGTCATTCAATCCCAAACCAATCCGCGTAGCGCGGAATTCAAGGCCAACGCCGAAGCGATGCAGGGGCTGGTTGACGATCTGCGCGCCAAAATGAAAATCATCGCCGACGGCGGTGGCGCCAAGGCCAATGAAAAGCACACGGCGCGCGGCAAGCTGCTGCCGCGTGATCGGGTGCGCCAGTTGCTCGACATCGGTTCGCCGTTTCTTGAGCTGTCGCAGTTCGCGGCGTGGGATATGTATGGAACATCCATTCCGGCCGCTGGCATCATCTGCGGTATTGGCCGCGTTGCCGGCCGTGAGTGCATGATTGTCTGCAATGATGCGACCGTCAAAGGCGGCACCTATTTTCCGCTGACCGTGAAGAAGCATTTGCGCGCGCAGGAAGTGGCTCGGGAAAACCGCCTGCCTTGCATTTACTTGGTCGATTCCGGCGGCGCCAACCTGCCGCAGCAGGATGAAGTGTTCCCGGACAAGGAGCATTTCGGTCGCATTTTCTTCAATCAGGCAACCATGTCGGCCGACGGTATTCCGCAGATTGCCGTGGTCATGGGCTCCTGCACCGCTGGCGGTGCTTATGTTCCGGCAATGGCCGATGAATCGATCATCGTCCGCAACCAGGGCACCATTTTCCTCGGTGGCCCGCCGCTGGTGAAAGCAGCAACCGGCGAAGTGGTCAGCGCCGAGGAACTTGGTGGTGCCGACACCCATTGCCGCATTTCGGGCGTAACCGATCATTACGCCCAGAACGACCAGCATGCGCTGCAGCTGGCGCGTCAAATCGTTTCCAATCTGAATTCGGTCAAACAGATCCCGCTGGCGGTCAAAGAGCCGCGCGCGCCGCTTTATGCACCGGAAGAAATCTACGGTGTCATTCCGACGGACAGCAAAAAGCCGTTCGATATCCGTGAAGTGATTGCCCGTATTGTTGACGGTTCCGAACTGGATGAGTTCAAGCCACTGTACGGCACCACGCTGGTCTGCGGCTTTGCCCATATCTTTGGTTATCCGGTCGGCATCGTCGCCAACAACGGCATCCTGTTCTCGGAGTCGGCATTGAAAGGCGCGCACTTCATTGAGTTGTGCGCGCAACGCGGCATCCCGCTGGTGTTCCTGCAGAACATCACCGGCTTCATGGTCGGCAAAAAATACGAACAGAGCGGCATCGCCAAGAATGGTGCCAAGATGGTGACCGCCGTGGCCTGTGCCAAGGTACCCAAGTTCACCGTCATCATCGGCGGCTCGTTTGGTGCCGGCAACTACGGCATGTGCGGCCGTGCTTACAGCCCGCGCTTCATGTGGATGTGGCCGAATGCCCGCATCTCGGTGATGGGTGGCGAGCAAGCCGCAAACGTGCTGGCACAAGTCAAACTCGACAACTTCGAGAAAGAAGGCAAGAGCTGGCCGGCTGAAGAACAGGAAGCGTTCAAGGCGCCGATCCGCGAGCAATACGAAACCCAGGGCCACCCCTACTACGCCAGCGCACGGCTGTGGGATGACGGCATCATCGATCCGGCCGATACCCGGATGGTACTGGGTCTGGGATTGTCTGCCGCCCTCAATGCGCCAATCGAGCCGACCAAGTTCGGCATCTTCAGAATGTAAAAAGCAGAACGCAAACAGCGGAATGCAAACCTGCGGATACAAGAGACGGAGTGCGAGATAATGGAAACGACCACGATTCTGGTAAGCAAAGACGAACGCGGCGTCGGCACCATCACGCTGAATCGCCCCGACCTGCACAACGCCTTTGATGATGTCCTGATCCGGGAAATGACCGAGGTATTGCAGGCATTTCATCGCGATGACAGCGTGCGCGTGGTGGTACTGCGCTCGACCGGCAGGAGCTTTTCCGCCGGCGCGGATCTGAACTGGATGAAGCGCATGGCCACCTATTCGTGGCAGCAGAACTATCAAGACTCGCTCGGTTTGGCGACGCTGATGCAATCGCTGGGCATGATGAACAAGCCGACCATCGGCATCGTGCAGGGCGCAGCCTTTGGCGGCGGTGTCGGCTTGGTCGCCTGCTGCGACATCGCCTTGGCGGCCAACACTGCCAGCTTCTGCCTGTCCGAAGTGAAACTTGGCCTCATCCCCTCCGTCATTTCGCCGTATGTCATTGCGGCAATCGGCGAGCGCGCCGCCAAGCGTTACTTCGTCACGGCTGAACGGTTCGACGCCAATACCGCGCTTCGGCTGGGATTGGTGCACGACCTGTTCTCACCCGACCTGCTGAATGCCGAAGCCGACAAGCTGATTACCGCCTTGCTGGCCAATGGCCCGAAAGCGGTGCAGGAAGCCAAGAAGCTGATTGCCCGTGTCGCCAATCAACCCATTGATGAAGAGCTGGTGCGCGCCACCGCCCAGAAGATTGCCGACATCCGCGCATCGGCCGAAGGCCGGGAAGGCGTCACCGCGTTTCTGGAAAAGCGTGAGCCGGACTGGGGCGTCAAGGAAAACACCCTGCTCGATACGTGATGTTGCGAATGTCACACCCGCAGTGGCCGGTGTGACCAAACAAGTCGCAATCTCGCTAATGCAGTTACCTTTTTGGACAAGAATTCAAAATGTTTGAAAAAATTCTGATTGCCAACCGCGGTGAAATTGCCTGCCGCGTGATCCGCACGGCGCACCGGCTCGGCATTCGCTGCGTTGCGGTGTACTCCGATGCCGACGCCAACTCGATGCACGTTGCGATGGCCGATGAGGCCTATCACATCGGCGCCGCACCGGCGCGCGAGAGCTATCTGCTCGCCGACAAGATCATTGAAGTAGCAAAGAAAAGCGGCGCTCAGGCCGTACACCCGGGTTACGGCTTTCTGTCCGAAAACGCCGACTTTGCCGACAAATGCGCGCAGGCCGGGATCGAGTTTATCGGCCCTCCGGCATCAGCGATTCGCATGATGGGTTCGAAAGCCGGTGCCAAGGAAATCATGGGCCCGGCTGGTGTGCCGCTGGTCAAGAGTTACCATGGCGCCGATCAGTCACTCGCCGTGCTGCAGAAAGCCGCCGCCGACATCGGTTATCCGGTGTTGATTAAGGCGACCGCTGGCGGTGGTGGCAAAGGCATGCGGATGGTATTCAACGCGTCCGAATTCGCCGAGAACCTCAGCTCCTGCCAGCGTGAAGCCAAATCCTCGTTCGGTGATGAGCGGGTGCTGGTCGAGAAATATTTGACCAAACCGCGTCATGTCGAAATCCAGGTGTTTGCCGACAAACAGGGCAATGCCGTCTACTTGTTCGAGCGCGACTGCTCGGTCCAGCGCCGCCACCAGAAAGTGATCGAAGAAGCGCCAGCGCCGCTGATGAAGCCGGAAATCCGCAAGGCGATGGGCGAAGCCGCTGTCCGTGCCGCCAAGGCCGTTGGCTATGTCGGCGCCGGCACCTGTGAATTTCTGTATGACGAAGATGGCTCGTTCTATTTCATGGAAATGAACACCCGTCTGCAGGTCGAGCATCCGGTCACGGAGATGATCACCGGCCAGGATCTGGTCGAGTGGCAGCTGCGCGTTGCCAATGGTGAGCCGCTGCCGAAAGCGCAAGATGAACTGCGCATCAACGGCCACGCATTCGAAGCGCGTATCTACGCCGAAGATCCGGACAATGATTTCCTGCCATCGATTGGCAAGCTGGTGCACCTGCGCCAGCCGGAACCCAATGCCAATGTCCGCATCGATACCGGCGTGCGCGAAGGCGACAGCGTCAGCATGTATTACGACCCGATGATCGCCAAGCTGATCGTCTGGGACGAAAGCCGCGAACGTGCCCTCGCCCGCCTGCGCGGCGCGCTGGCCGAGTATGAAATTGTCGGCCTGACCCACAACATCAAGTTCCTGCATGCGCTTGGCTCGCATCCGGAATTTATCGCGGGCAACGTCGATACCGGTTTTATCAAACGCCATAACGATGTGCTGTTCCCGGCCACGCCGGCACTGAATGCCGAGGAGCTGGCCATTGCCGCGCTGCACCTGATTGCCGAGCAGCTGCGCCATGCCGAACAGATGGCCGTGCATCACGCTGATCGGCATTCACCGTGGAATCAGGTGTCCGGCTGGCGGCTCAATGAAGACAACCATCACGCACTGGTGTTTCTGGAAGCGGAAAATGGCCCGGAACACAAAGTCATTGCCCAGTTCCGCAATGACGGCTTTGCCGTGTCGGTAAATGGCCAGACGCTGAGTGCATCGGTCAGCGCCCTGCCCGACCATTTGCTGGCGGTAACGATTGATGGCAAGAAACAACAGGTGCGTGTCGTTCAGCAACAGACCCAGCAAGGCGTGCAACTGACCCTGATAGGCCACGGCTGGAGCCGCAAACTCTGGCTCAAATCGGTCGATGCCAATGCCGATTCCGCTGGCGGTGTGCCAGCACTGACCGCCCCGATGCCGGGCACCATCATCGCCGTGCAGGTCAAGAAAGGTGACAAGGTCACCCGAGGCCAAGCACTGCTGGTGCTGGAAGCGATGAAGATGGAACACACCATCCGCGCCCCGGCCGATGGCGAGATTGCCGATGTGCTTTATGCGCAGGGTGATTTGGTCGCGGACGGTGCAGAGCTCGTTCGGTTTGCGCGAAAAGACTAATCGCTCCAATGCGAATTGCCCGAGAATGGAACATGAAGCGACTCACGCTAGCTTTCTCTGCCTTGGTAAATTCAAGCCTTGTCATTGCCAGCTCCATGATGCTCATGGCGTGTGGAGCAACTCAAATACAAACCAAAGTCAGACCCGCGTTTAGTGCCCCTCCATATGAAATCAAGAAAGATGAGTATGACAGCATTCGCGAGTCAGTTTTGTTTAAACCGGACAACTCCGTTATCCAGTACGCAAAAGTGACCATTGTCGGAGTTCAGAGTGAATCATCAATTTACTATTTTACAAACACCGACCATCCAGCATACCCGTGCTTCGTGAAACGAACTTTTAGCATAGATGAAAAGAATACTTTTCGACTCGACACAGGCGGCGGATACGCCGGAGATGCAGATGCTTGCAAGAGTTTTTATTCAACCATGAAAATGGTTGGGGATATGGAAATTCGAAACCTTTGGCGCAAAATGTTTGTGCCTGTTGGATGACTCTAGGACTATAGCCATGGCTCTGCCAAAATTCGTCAAAATCGTCGATGTCGGCCCGCGCGATGGTCTGCAGAACGAAAAGACCAACGTTCCGACCGATGTCAAAGTCGAACTGATCAATCGCTTGTCCGATGCCGGTCTGTCGGTGGTTGAAGCCACCAGCTTCGTGTCGCCGAAATGGGTGCCGCAGATGGCCGATGCCGCCGACGTCATGGCCCGCATCACCCGCAAGCCGGGCGTCTCGTACCCGGTGCTGACGCCGAACCTGAAGGGCTTTGAAGCGGCACTCGCTGCCGGCGCGCAGGAAGTGGCGGTATTCGGCGCGGCTTCGGAAAGCTTCTCGCAGAAAAACATCAACTGCTCGATTGCCGAAAGTCTAGAACGGTTCGAACCGGTGATGGCGGCCGCGAAAGCCGCCAACGTCAAAGTGCGCGGCTATGTCTCCTGCGTGCTCGGCTGTCCGTACGAGGGTGAGATCAAACCGGAAGCAGTCGCCTGGGTTGCCGACAAACTGTTCCAGATGGGCTGCTACGAAATTTCGCTCGGCGACACCATTGGCGCCGGTACACCGGTCAAAGCCAAACGCATGGTCGAAGCCGTCGCCAAACAAGTTCCCATTGAAAAACTTGCCGCCCACTTTCACGACACCTATGCCCAGGCACTGAGCAATCTTTATGCGGTACTGGAAATGGGTATCGCGACGGTCGACAGCTCGGCAGCTGGCTTGGGCGGCTGCCCTTACGCCGCCGGCGCCAGCGGCAATGTCGCGACCGAAGATGTGGTCTACCTGCTCAATGGCCTTGGTATCGAACACGGCGTCAATCTGGACAAACTAATTGATGCCGGTGCATTTATCAGCGCGGCGCTAGGTCGTGAACCGGGTTCAAAGGTGGCGTTGGCGACGTTGAAGAAAAGGGCGAAGGCAGCGGCGAATTAATGACTCTGATCCCCCTCCTTTCTAAGGAGGGGTTAGGGGTGGTTGCGGAGTCTGGGATCACGCCACTGTTTTAGGTTTGCCGCGCACTGAGCTCAACCACCCCCATCCCCTCCTTGATAAGGAGGGGGGACAAAACAACACCGACTTTCGCACTACTGCCTAACGGCAACACAGCAATTACAATGGCGCGCTGCCCTGCCCGCTGCGGGCACAGCGCAAGACGTTCAGTTGAGAGGAAGGCAATGGCTGGCTTCGACAAGGTAGTACATTCCTACGATGAGGCGCTCGCGGGATTCAAGGACGGCATGACCGTGATGGTCGGCGGCTTTGGTCTGTGCGGGATTCCGGAAGGCTTGATCAAGAAGGTCTATGAGCTCGGCAACAAGGGCCTGACCGTGATCTCCAACAACGCCGGTGTCGATGGCTTTGGTCTCGGCCTGTGGCTGGAAAAGCGCCAGATCAAAACCATGATCGCCTCCTACGTTGGCGAGAACGCGCTGTTTGAAAAGCTGCTGCTGTCCGGCGAAATGGAAGTGATCCTGACCCCGCAAGGCACGCTGGCCGAAAAATGCCGCGCCGGTGGCGCCGGTATCCCCGCCTTCTACACCGCAACCGGTTACGGCACCAAGGTCGCCGAAGGCAAACCGACCGCCAATTTCGACGGCCGCGATTACGTGCTCGAGCGTTCACTGACCTCGGACTTCTCGCTGGTCAAAGCCTGGAAAGCCGACCGTTTCGGTAACCTGGTGTTCCGCAAGACCGCGATGAACTTCAACCCGATGATGGCCACCGCCGGCCGCATCACCGTGGCCGAAGTGGAAGAGATCGTCGAGCCGGGCGAGCTGGACCCGCAACACATCCACACGCCTGGCATTTATGTGCACCGCGTGATCAAGGGCACCCATTTCGAGAAGCGCATCGAACAGCGCACCGTCCGCAAGGCTTGAGGAGAACACCATGGCTCTGAATCGTGAACAAATTGCCATGCGCGTCGCTCAAGAGCTGCGCGATGGTTACTACGTCAACCTCGGCATCGGCATTCCGACGCTGGTGGCCAACTACGTGCCAAAGGGCATGCAGGTGATGCTGCAATCGGAAAACGGCCTGCTCGGCATGGGCCCGTTCCCGACCGAAGAAGAAATCGATGCCGACCTCATCAACGCCGGCAAGCAAACCGTGACCACTGCCACCGGGGCGGCGTTCTTCTCGTCCGCTGAAAGTTTCGCCATGATCCGTGGCGGCCACGTCGATCTGACCGTGCTCGGCGCGTTCGAAGTGGATGTAAACGGCAACATCGCCTCATGGATGGTGCCGGGCAAACTGGTCAAAGGCATGGGCGGCGCCATGGATCTGGTTGCCGGCGCCCAGAACATCGTCGTGACCATGACCCACGCCGACAAATCCGGAGCCTCGAAGCTATTGAAGCAATGCTCGCTGCCGCTGACTGGCGTCAAATGCATCAAGAAGGTCGTGACCGATCTGGCTGTGGTCGAAATCCGCGATGGCAAGTTCCATCTGCTGGAACGGGCACCGGGTGTCTCGGTCGAGGAAATAAAGGCCAAGACCGAGGGCGAGCTGGTGATACCCGCCAACGTCCCGGAAATGACGTTCGAATAATTGAAAAGGGCCGAAAGGCCCTTTTTCATTGATGCCTGCGATACACGGATTTGCCCCACCTGTGTCTGGCGCCTCGCCAAACTCCGCACCAAGCAGGCATTTCTGCCGCTTTTGATGGTTGGACCTGCCACTTTTTCTGCTCCTACCATCCATCGTCTTATCTGCAAGCCACTGATTTAAAATAACTTTATGTTGCACCGCCAATACCAACCCCTTTGATTAGGTGGCATCGCTTTCCAGCAAAAGATGCATGCAACATAACCAAAACCGAAATTTTCGAGAATGCCTCTGCAAACTGTTGATGGCAAAGCATAATTACGGCAAATTCATCGACATTCAGAAACATGTTAGGAGGCATGCCTCCTAATCACTAGTTACGCGAGTGATAGGTTGCAGAGCGAAATGTAGTGAGGAGAAGAATTCGCGCAGCCTGTGAGCCAAAGCGGTCACGAAAATGGGAGTCAGCCGAATTTTCGGCTGAAAACATTTCTGTTACCGTGAGCTCACGGCGTTCGCGCACAAGCGAGCTTGATGCGGAAACACCGAGCGCTCACGGCAATGCTCTCACCCAAAAAAATCGGGACTTGTACCCATTGCCGCGCCGAAAGGCGAGCAGATGTAAGCAACGGAGCGAAAAGACTTGCACAGCGCCACTCGCCTAACAACTCACCCGACCGGACGCCGAAACGCTACGCGTTTCGGTGCCCTCCGCTGGCGCTCCGGCGCCGGTCACTTCGATCGTTAGTGTTTATTTATGCGACAGCACACTGTACATATAGGAAGTAGAGGATTCGGCGAGTGAACAACCGACATATTGCTTTGTACTATTGTCTGCCACACCTCTTACTGCCGCTCCCAGCGTTGCTTCTATTCCCAACCTTATTTCATGTTATTGGATTTACAACCGGCACGAGCGCCATGACCGGTGCGTTTATAATGCTTGGGTTATCGTTTATCGCCCTAAATCGGCTGCCGGATCTATTTCATAGAGACGAAACTATTTTGAGAGACAAGTTAAAGCTTTCCTTTATGACTGGCATTATGCTCATAATTCCTTTTGTTATTTCGACAGCCTTATTTGAAAAAAGCACAAAAGAAACAATCCGCGTCTCCTATGCAAATTTAGTAAATAGCACACCAAACGAATACTATGAACTAGCATTGCCTTTTACCCCTGACTTTTCAGGGTTAACACTAAATTCCGAGCATAGGGAATGGCGCAGAAAGCAGTCGTTAGTAACGTCAATTCCATATGGACTTCTACATGGGCGTCGCATTTTTCTAGTTGAGAATCCAACCAATAGATTTGGCAGAACTTTGTCTGGTGAAATATCTGAAGTGAAGTATAAAGAGGCGATCAGGACCTCCCTTAAGTCTACCAAAGCCAGATTTGAAAATAGATCACGCTCTGGCAGGCTAATCGTTAAACGAATCTCGGCTAATGACGAACTTGCCAGCGGCTTTTTATCAAGTGACATTTTGCTACTTTGGAATATTGAGCGGCCTGAGGAAACACGTTCCGGCTTAAAATGGCTCGCAGTGTTATTTTATCTATTCCCATACTGCCTATTTTTTGTTTTTGTACCTTTGTTTTTCGGCAAAGAGGATCGGAACATTACAATGCAATTTCTTAAAGAAACCAACCAGTTTCGCAGGTTGTTTTGTTTTTCAAGAGAAAACACTTCGCAATGAAAAACCACAACTCAACATACAAAAACACTAACAATTCGATCGCGTTAATGCTTGCCTACGGCAAGCATAGGACGTCGCTACGCGACGCCACTCATTTCAGTCGTTAGAGCCAACCATGTTCGCGCGTCTGCTCAGCAAGAACCCCTCAAACAATCGAGCCCTTCCAGATCACTCCGTTCGTGAAATCACTGATACCAAATCGCGTATTGGTGGCGAACTTCGTGCCGCGCTGTACCTCTTTGAAGAAAAGAAGCTTATCGTGTCCGCCATTTCTGGCATTGTTGAGTCTGGGGAACCGGTAGTCCTTGATGCTGGCGTTGAAGATGAGATCATTGGCCTCACGGTATGCGACAAGCTATTGGAGTACTCACCAAGAAACCAGCAAGATCTATCCAAGTACACTTCGGACGATTGGGCCGTGTACAAAGTCTCCGGCGCAAAGACGTTAAAGTACTTTGAGCGCGAATCAACGTACGTTGCTATTGGCACTTTGAACTCAGCAATTCAGATCGAGGCCAGCCCTCGCATATCCAACCACCCCGAACTGAAGGCGTTGTGTTCAATATCTAATGGCTTATCCCATGCGGCAATTGGCGAGGCCATTCGCCGAGCCATTAACGCATCAAGAGTGCTCCGAGATGCCAGTGTGCTCTAACATCTCGATCCAAGGGACCGCCGGTAAGCTGCGCGTGCCGTCTCGCTCCGGGCTTCGCCCTCCGCCGGTTCCTGAACTCCAACGTTAATCATCTTAGCTCGCCCACGAAACCCTTTGCAGGAACCCGCAATGAGAGGATGCACATGTTTAGAAAACTATACTTCAGACTTGCCGCCGTCATTGCGCTAGTGTCGGGCACGTTGGTTCAGCCAGTTATCGCAGGCGAACAATCAATCTTGCCGTCAGCCGAGATCATCAACCAGTCTGCACGCGCAAGCTTCAGAGAGTTCGTGGACCTGCTAGCCCTGCCCAATGATGCAGTCGTGCCTGCAGATATCCAGAAGAATGTCGACTGGCTCGACGCGGCGTTCAAGAAGCGCGGGTTCACGACGCGCCAGCTGCCAAACGGCGACAAGCCGATGCTACTGGCCGAATACCCGGCAAAGATTCCGGGCGCCAGAACCATCCTGTTTTACATGCATCTGGATGGTCAGCCGGTGATGCCCGAACAGTGGTCGCAAGCAAGTCCGTGGACAGCGGTGCTCAAGCAGAGTAATGCGAACGGAAAATGGGAACCGATTGATCTGAACCGGCTGTATGGCGAGGCAATTGATCCCAACTGGCGCCTGTTTGCACGCTCAGCGTCTGACGACAAGGGGCCGATCATGATGTTCCTGGCAGCCATGGACGCGCTCAAGGCTGCTGGCATGGCGCCCGCTCTCAACATCAAGGTGTTGCTCGACAGCGAGGAAGAGAAAGGTTCGCCGTCGATTGGCGCCGTGGCGAAAGCGATGCGGGACGCGCTTCATGCCGATGCGATGATCGTGCATGACGGCCCGAAGCACGCGAGCAATAAACCCACACTTGTTTTTGGCAACCGTGGTGTCGCGACGGTGACGCTGACCGTGTACGGGCCGAAGGCGAACCTGCACAGCGGCCATTTCGGCAATTACGCACCGAACCCGGCCATGCGGCTGGCTGCCCTGCTCGCCTCGATGAAAGATGAAGACGGCCGCGTCACCATTCCCGGTTATTACGACACGGTCAAACTGACAAATGCAGAACGCCGGATCATGGCCGAGGTGCCAGACGATGAAGCGGCGATCCTGCGGCGGCTGGGCATCGCAAAACCGGAGCGGGTTGGCGGCAATCTTCAGGAGGCGGTGCAGTACCCGTCACTGAACATCCGAGGCATGGCCGCCGCAGCCGTCGGCGACAAGGTGGCAACCATTGTGCCCAGTCATGCGCAGGCGGAACTCGACTTGCGCACGACACCGGGCGCCACGCCGGACTATCTCTTCAAACGTATCGAGCAACATGTCATCAGCAAGGGCTATCACCTCGTCAAGGGTGAACCCACTGATGAAGAACGTGCCAAGCATGACAAGCTCGCCACGCTTACCCTTGGCGCCGGCGGTTCCAACGCCGCCTACACACCGCTCGACTCACCGCTCGGCGTATGGGCAGGCGCTGCGCTGACCAAGACGTTCGACTCACCGCCGGTAATCATCCGGCTGATGGGCGGCACCGTACCGACCGACAAACTGGTCGATGCGCTCGACATGCCCTTTGTCATCATTCCGCTGGTGAACGTCGATAACAACCAGCACAGCTTCGACGAGAACCTGCGGATCGGACACTATTTGGATGGTGTGAAAACCATATTGGGATTGCTGCGAACAGCGTACTGACGCTGGCCAGCGAACTCGCTTGGAATCAATAAGAGCCGCTCAACACGGCAAATTTTATAAACCAGCGCCGTAGGTGGCGCTAGAAATAGCAGGAGAAAATCCATGTGGGGATGGATATTGTATGGCGTGGTCGGCCTTGTTGTTGTTGGCTTTGTCTGGGGTCTTCTTCACCTGCGCCATAGCCAGAAGGTCGCCTACGAACGAATCACTCAAGTCACGCTCGCTGACATAGACCGCCTGCGCAAGGAGTGTGAAGAGGGATTTCAAGCGCATTTCGCTGAGACACTCAGCCTCGATGACTATGAAACCAGCGCCAGGATACTGAGCGACCGTTTGGACAATTTCGAAACGCTGAAGAAAGCTTTTGGACGGGAAGACTTCTATTGGTACTTCGTCTTGCCTGTCGGTGCGTACATCGGTGAACTTTTGCGGGTTCATGCCAAAGGCACGTGGAAAGAGGCTGAGGGTGGCGGCTTGAAGATGGAGATTCTGGTTGCGGGTGAAACGGCGACCACTCACCCCTTTGACAAGGTAATGAAGCAGGTAACAATCGGTGAAAAAGGCGACCTTTACGCGTACTTTGTATCAGCCATTGGCCTGGAAGCCATAGTGGAAAAACAGCAGGCAATCACTACCTGACAACAAACGCCGGGTAGCCCCCCGTTTGCTGACGCGAAAGGCAGGTGAATCCTCCTGACTGTTTTTTTTTTGATATTGGTGAGCCATCCAGACATGGCACCGGAGTATCACCTCCAAACGAGCAACCAACCACCCGCATGGCGGGTTATTTGAAAATTCTGATGCAGCTTTAGAAGCTTGCACGGATCGCTGCGGACTATTTCATCCGCAGCGCTTCGATCATTGCGGCCACCGTCGCAATCTGATTACCGCTTCTGGTGTCGTATTCCGCACCGGTGTAACCCCACCAATCCCAGCAGCCCTTCGGGTTCAGCGGCAGCATGGACGATTTCGTTTGCGGATACAGAATCACCAGCCGATTGCTGTCGGCCCATTCGTTGTAGCCTGCCTCCTGTACAAATTTCTCCCGTATCGACGCCACGTTCTGTTGGCAGCCGTGAAATACCACATGAAGTCGGCACCTTTCGGTTTCGCATGTCTTTGGCACATACAGATACCCTTCGTCAGCCAAGGTCAGCTCACCGCCCGGTGCGTAAACCTCCTGATCAAAGGGCTGCATGGCGCCTGTTCGCGCTTCAGCTGGTGCGTTCAACTTGCCGAGCAGGAACTTGAGTAGTTCACCGGCGGCATCGTACTGGCAAGCATTGATGAATGGTGATTCGGAGCTTGTGCACGCATTGCCGGAAGAACGAGTCGGCATGGCATGGCCGGCGCGAACGTCGGTGACATAGCGCAGCTGCTCGGCCGGAACGAGTGCGCGGTAGAACTGCGCCAGCTGATCCGAAACCAGGCTGGCGACGGTGGTATCCGCACTGCCATGAAACAGCCAGACCTTCGCCGTGCGCCATTGTGCGGACGGCGCAAGCTCGCCTGCTTCGGCACGTTTCTTCGCGCGCTGCACCAGTTGGCCAATATCAAGATTGGCATCGGCTTTGCCGACACAGCGCCCAAGCGCCGTGCCGAGGCTGTTCTCGGCGCAGCCGTAGGGCCCACCGGCAATGATGCCGACACCACTCACCTGCTCAGCATGGGCAAGATGAAACTGGGTGGCCATGTAACCACCAGAGGAAATGCCGGAGACCGTAATCATTGGCTCCAGCTTCAGTTTCGGCAAGGCTTCTGCTGCCTGCGCCACAGAAGCCGCCATTACCAGCCAACAGACTGCCAATCGACTCGTGTTCATGTTCATGCGCGCTGCCACGTCCAAATGAAAAAAACCGCCGGCAATGCCGGCGGCCACCCTGCAATCACCAACACAACCCGGTGACTGCCACGCTCAGGAAAGTGAATCGTCCTGCCACCGGCTTAGAAACTGTACATCGCCGACAGCGTCCAGGTTGCCGGGTCACCGTAGAAACCGGTGATGGTGTTGTCAAAGGTATTGCCCGGGAAATTATAGCCACCGGTACGGTATGCCTCGTCCCCCAGATTGCGACCATACAGACCGATGCGCCAGCCGCTGTCGTTCAGGTAGAGCACGGCCGACGCGTTGTACAGCGAATAGGCGTCCTGATCGACGGCTGACGGGGTTTCAAAGATGTAGGTATCGTCACGGAACACGTAGTCACCGCTCAGCAGCAACTGGCCGAAGCTTAATTCCCAGTCATAGCTCAGCCCGATGCTGTACTGGTTTTCCGGCGCATTGATGAACTGGGCCGTGCTCGAGATATCCGTCTCGACGCCACCCGGCGTAATCGAGGCGATGAACTTGTCGTACTGCGCATCGAGGTAGCCGTAGACCACATTCAGCGTCAAATTATCGGTCAGCTTGGTGGCCAACTCCATTTCGAAACCATCACCGGTGGCATCGGCAGCGTTCAACACCCGTTGTACCGGCGTCACGCCGACCGTGGTGCCGACCGTGACTTGCTTGTCCTTGTAGTCTTGCGTGAACAGGGCAAAGTAACCGGTGACGCGGTTATCCAGCCAGCTGCCTTTCAGACCAACTTCAATGGTATCGACAGTTTCCGGATCGAACGGCTTGTCGGCATCTGGGTCGACCAGAATGTTGCCGCGCATATTGAAGCCGCCGCTCTTGAAGCCATGGCTGTACGAGGCATAGATCATCGTTTCCGGGCTCAGACGGTAATCGACGCTGACATGCGGCGAGAAGTCGTCAAAGGTTTCGTTGCCGGTGAAGCCGCCATCGAACAGCACGGTGCCGGTGCCAGTCAGGCCCAGCCAGCGGGTCAGCCGGACTTCGGCATCTTTTTCGTCTTCGTCGGTGCGGGCACCAACGGTAACCGAGAGTGCATCGGTGAACTTGTAGCTACCCTGCGCATACAGTGACTGGCTCTTGGTATCGACGCAGCCTGCGGTGCGCTGACTGATGCCGGCATGGCCCAACACGTTCAGGAAAGAGCCACAGGCCTCACCGTCGAACAGGTAAACGCCGCTGACGAAATCCAGCCGTTCGCCGGTATAGCTCAGCTGGAACTCCTGCGAGTCCTGCTCATCTTCATACACGGCAAGCACGTCAAAGCTCGGCCGGTTCAGTTGATCAAAATCGATATCGCTGAGCGTATCGCCGTCACGGGTCGCGGTAACCGACTTGAACTGCCAGGCATCGTTGATATCCCAGGTGATGGTCAGAGCCTGACCGGCTGTGGTTACTTCATTGCGCTGCGGGTCGAGGTTTTGGCGGGTATCGTAACGGCCATCCAGCGGTTGATAGACGGTCGGGTAGAACGCCGAACTGCCGCTGACTGCGAGGCGTTGGCCTCCACGGGCATTGGAATCATCCTGGATATCGTCGGCGACGAATTTCGCGGTCAGCGAATCGGTGATATGCCAAGTCAGGTTGACACGAGCGGCAGTGATGTCCTTGTCGGACAAATCTTCACCAGCGTACGGCGAGTCGGCCACTGCTTCGCCAAAACCGTCGCGGCTGAGCTTGGCAGCCGAGATGCCGATCAGGAACTTGTCTTCCACCAGCGGCGTCGAGAAACCGACTTTCACGTCTTGCTGGTTGTAATCGCCGATTGCCGCTTCGACATAGCCGCGGGTGTAATCCGGCAGCTCGCGGGTGACATATTTGATGGCACCACCGATGGTGTTCTTGCCATACAGCGTGCCCTGCGGACCACGCAGCACTTCAACACGCTGAACATCGAGCAGATCCAGAACACCAGCCTGCGGACGGGCCATGTAAACGTCATCGATGTAAACACCGACGCCCGGCTCATACCCCCACAGCGGATCGTTCTGGCCGACGCCGCGGATGTAAGCCGTAATCGTGCTGTTGGTGGCACGGCTGGCATTCAGCGTCAGGTTTGGTACAAAGCGTTCGATATCAACCAGCGTCTGGGCGCCGACATCGAGCAGTTTGGTTTCGCTCAGTGCAGTAACGGCGACCGGCACGTCCTGGAGCCGCTCCGTGACACGGCGGGCCGTGACTTCTACCACTTCCGCACTGGCGTCACGCTTTTCCGTTTTGTTTTCTGCCGTGGCGGTCGCTTCGGCATCCGCTTTTTCTTCTGCCAACGCGGGCACAGCGGCCAGCGAGCCGAGAATGGCCAGTGTCAGAACGGACAGCCGGTTCGGATTCTGCTTTTGTTGCATGGCAACACTCCATCATTGGTCGTCTCGAGCGTCACAGGAACGCGCGATGTTGTGGTCTCGAAAACAGGGTCTCGAAAACAGGGTCTCGAAATGCGTTGACCGCCATTGAGTAATTGGACTGTTGGCGGTTGTCGCAGACCATACACGAGGTGGTCCATGGGCTCATCTGTACGATGGTAGGATGGTGATGACTCCGAACGCCACCAATACTGCCCACCCAAACGGATAACGGGATTGGGCAAAAAATGAGTCTGTTTGGTGTCTTGCTCGGCCTAGGCTTGCTGATTTGGCTGACCTTGCGCAACTGGAATTTGCTGCTGGCGGCGCCGGTGTGTGCGTTGGTGGTTGCACTGTTCGGCAGCTTGCCGCTGTTTCCGCAGCTGACCGAAGCGGGTGGCGTCAGTTGGCTTGGCAGCTACATGCAGGGCTTCTCCGGTTTCGTCTCGAGTTGGTTCTTCATGTTCCTGCTCGGTGCGCTGTTCGGCAAGATGATGGAAGACAGCGGTGCGGCCGACAGTGTCGCCGCTGCGCTGGTCAATCGCTTTGGCATGAAGCGCGCCGCATTGGCCGTGATCGTTGCCTGCGCCGTGCTGACCTACGGCGGCGTCAGCTTGTTTGTGGTGGCGTTTTCGGTTTATCCGATGGCGCTCAGTCTGTTCAAGCAGGCCGATCTACCGCGCCGCTTCATCCCCGCCACGCTTGGCCTCGGTTCGGTCACCTTCACGATGACCTCGGCCGGTTCACCGGAAATCCAGAACTGGATCCCCATTCCTTACCTCAACACCACGCCTTATGCCGGTTGGGAAGTCAGCATTGTCTGCGCCGTGTTCATGGCACTGCTTGGCTACTGGTGGCTGACCCGAATGATTGCCGCCGATATCGCCCGCGGTGAACGCTTTGTCGCCCGCGACGATGATCCGAAACCTTTGACGCAAAGCACACTGCCGAAACCGCTTTTCGGCGTCATCCCGCTGCTGGTTGTGCTGGCCATTTCGTTTGCCCTGCACGACTCGCTGAAAGAGTCAGCCTTGGTACTGGCGCTGGGCGGCGGTCTGCTGGCAACGGCAGCCTTGAACTGGAAATATCTGCGCAGCCCCGGTCAGGCCCTGTCGGATGGTGCCATCGGTGCACTTATCGCCATTGCCAATACCGCTGCAGTGGTCGGCTTCGGTGCCGTTGCCAAACAAACGGACGGCTTCCAGGACGCGGTTGCAGCCCTGACCGCCCTGCCCGGCTCGCCACTGATCAGCGCGGCGATCGCGGTCACCCTGATCGCCGGCCTGACCGGCTCCGCTTCCGGCGGCCAGGCCATTGCGTTGCCCTTGTTGGCACCGCACTACATGGCACAGGGCGTTGATCCGGAGGCGTTGCATCGTGTGGTTGCGCTGTCTTCCGGTGCACTCGATTCCCTGCCGCACAACGGTTATGTGGTGACCACCATCCGGGGCATCTGCAAGGAAACCCACGCCCGCGCCTATCCTTCCGTGGCGGCGATGACGGTCGTCGTGCCCGGCCTTGGCACGGTACTGGCGATTCTGCTGTTCATGCTTTAGCCTGCTGCGCACGATGTAGTCGCGCATGCAGGTTGAGATGATCGGACACGGGGTGATGGCGTTGCTGGCGCTGGCCTGGGTGCTGGCGCTGTTTGCCGTTGCCGTCGCCGGCGATCGGCTGGCCAGCGACCGGCCCGGGCGCAACGAAACCGGCAAACAGCGCTGGCTGCGCTGGCATCCGTGGGTCTACACGCTGGCACTCGGGGTTTATTGCACGACCTGGACCTTCTATGGTTCGGTGGGGCAAATGGCTTCGACCGGTTGGTGGTTTCCGCCAACGTATCTCGGCGCCATCGTGCTGTTCATCTTCGGCTGGCGCGTCATCCATAAACTGATCCGGCTCGCCAAGGAACAGAACCTTTCCTCACTGGCCGATCTGCTCGCGGCCCGCTATGGTCGCTCGCATGCCATCGCCGCGCTGGTTACGTTGATTGCGCTGACCGGCATCATTCCGTATATCGCCTTGCAGTTGAAAGCGGTGGCATTCAGTTACGACCTGCTCACGCGCACCGGGCAAAGTCATGGCGTCAGCTGGTGGCAGGATACGGCGCTGTATGTCACGGTGGTGATGGTGGTCTTTACCGCGTTCTTTGGTGCCCGCCACACCGCCTCGAGTGAACAGCAACCCGGCCTGATGCTGGCCATCGCCTTTGAGTCGATTCTGAAACTGCTGGCACTGGCAGCCGTCGGCATACTGGCCTGGCAGCATGCCGACATGGGCGACTGGTTTACTCGTCAGGTACCCGAGCGCCCCGACAACAGTGTGCTCGCCTACTTGATACAGGCAATGCTCGGCGGCTTCGCCATGCTCTGCCTGCCACGGCAATTTCATGTCACCGTTGTCGAGCACAGCACCTCGCGCGATCTGCCAACGGCCCGGCGCTGGTATCCGCTTTATCTGATATTGCTCGGCCTGTTTTTACTGCCGCTGACACTGGCCGGCGAAGCCATGTTGCGGGGTACCGCCGCACCCGACACCTACGTGCTCAATTTGCCGATGGCGCTCGGCCAGCCCACCTTTGCCGTGCTCGCTTTTATCGGCGGTCTCGCTGCGGCGACCAGCATGGTCATTGTTGCCAGCGTTGCCTTGAGCACCATGGTCTCGCACACCATCTTCGTGCCGCTGCTGTTGAAATGGTCCGGCCCGCGCGAGCCTTGGTTATTCAATCGAGCATTGTTGTGGCTGCGCCGCGCACTGATTGCCATGGTGCTGATTTTTGCCTTCGCCTATTACCGTCTGGTGGTGCTGCAGCAGGAACTGGCAGCCATTGGTCTGGTTTCCTTTGTTGCCGTTGCCCAATTCATGCCGGCCCTCATTGGCGCCATGTATTGGCGCACGGGCAACCGGCTCGGTGCATTGGCCGGTTTGCTGGCGGGC
Organism: Permianibacter sp.; assembly: GCA_041914645.1. Taxonomy (GTDB): domain Bacteria; phylum Pseudomonadota; class Gammaproteobacteria; order Enterobacterales; family Permianibacteraceae; genus Permianibacter. Next base: position 246,813 of record JAYSCY010000007.1, on the reverse strand, counting down.
TGGCTGGTCTGGTGCTGGACCTTGGTCATTCCGGATCTGATCAGCGCCGGCTGGTTGTCTTCCAGCTGGTTGACGGAGGGCCCTGGCGGCATTGCCGCATTGCGCCCAACCGCGCTCTTTGGTGTCACCGAGCTCGATGCGCTGACGCACGGCGCCATATTCAGCTTGCTTTTCAACGCTGCACTTTATGTTGGCGTTTCGCTCGCCTCCCGTCAGGACGTGTTGGAACGGCTGCAAGCGAAACGCTTTGTGGATGCCATCGGCCGTCATGAGGAAACCGCCGGCTGGCCGGAACTGACGCCCATTGCCGTTGTTGATTTGGCGCGCGTTGTCGGCCGCTTTCTCGGGGAAAGCGCCACCCTCGCCCGCTTTCTGCAGGAAGCGCATGAACGCGGCATCGAAACGCTGGATGTACGCGCCGATCAGCGCTGGCTCAGCTTTGCTCAGCGTGAATTGACCGGCGTGATTGGCGCCTCGTCAGCGCGGGTTGTATTGACTGCCGCCCTGCGCGGCCGCGACATGCCACTGGAAGATGTTGTGCAACTGGTCGATGAAGCCTCGGCCGTCTTGCAATTCAATCAGGGCTTGTTGTCAGCAACGCTGGATACGCTCAATCAAGGTGTGATTGTCGTTGATCGGGATCTGCGGGTGGTCGCCTGGAACCCCCGCTATGTTGAATTGTTCGCGCTACCGGCTGACTTTCTTTATGTCGGCCGCTCGATTGCCGATGTGCTGGCACGCAACGCCGAACGCGAACAGCGACAGGAAGGCATTGACCTGTTTGTCGAACGCCGACTCGCCCACCTGCGCATGGGCAAGCCGCACCACACCGAACGCAAATTGCATGACGGTCGGGTACTGGAAATTCACGGATTGCCGATGCCGGGTGGCGGTTATGTCACCAGCTACAGCGATATCACCGAACACAAGAAAACTGCCGAGGCGCTGCGCCAGAGCAATGACCAGCTTGAACAGCGTGTTCTGCAGCGCACGCACGAACTGGCGCAGACCAATGCCGAACTTGCCATCGCCAAACAAAAGGCCGAACAGGCCGATGCCGACAAGACCCGCTTTCTGGCAGCGGCAAGCCACGATCTGGTGCAGCCACTCAATGCTGCCCTGCTGTTTGCCGGCGCACTGGGTGAGAAGCTCGGCCAGCGTGATGAACGGGCGTTACTCGAGCAGTTGAATCAATCCCTGCACAGCACCGAGGAGTTACTGAAAACGCTGCTGGATCTGTCCAAGCTGGATGCCGGCGTCTTGCAACCGCAATGGGAAGCTGTGCCGCTGGATCGGATACTGCAACCGCTGGCAGCCGATTTCGCGGCGATGGCCCGTCAGCAAGGCCTGAAACTTTCCGTTCAGCGCACCTCGCTCTGGGTCAATGCTGATCCGCGCATGCTGCGCCGAATCCTGCAGAATCTCATCAGCAACGCCATCCGCTATACCCGCAGTGGCCGGGTCCATCTCGGCGTACGCCGGCGCGGTGTGCAGGTACAGCTGGAAGTGCATGACACCGGTATTGGCATTGCCCCGGAAAATCAGCAAAAGATATTCGAAGAATTCCAGCGCCTGCACGATCCGACTGCGCCACAAATCCCCGGCTATGGTTTGGGCCTTGCCATTTCGCAGCGGCTGGCCCGGGCGCTGCTATCCGTCATTGAAGTGGAATCTCGCCCCGGCCATGGCAGTTGCTTCCGCTTGCGGCTGGACCGGACTGCAGCAAGAGCGATGGCAAATGAAGATGCCATTGCACCGTCGCGCGATCTGCCTTTTGCCGGCCTGCGGGTACTCTGTCTCGACAATGAACCGGCAATGCTGAGTGGACTCGCCAGTTTGCTGGAAAGCTGGGGCTGTCTCGTGGCCACCGCGAAAGATCGGCAGGAACTTCTGCAACAACAGTTGACCGGCCCCGACATCGTACTGGCCGATTATCAGCTCGACCATGGAGACAATGGCGTTTCGGTGTGGCTGCAGCTGCCGGAACCGCGGCCACCGTTAATTGTGCTGACCGCCAGCCGGGAACCCAGCGTACGCGAACACGTCAAGCAGGCCGGTGGCGAATATCTGCCGAAACCGGTGAAGCCGCTGGCACTGCGCGGCTTGCTGCAGAAGTTACGGGCGCGCGAGCTGGAATCGGCAGAGTGACGCCTTTTTCTCGTTGTGTAATTGGCGCTACCGACTCACGACTGCAGCCGGCCGCCCTGCTGCAATGATCTCAGCAGCACGCCCGCCTGGGTGCGATTGATCAAGCCCAATTTGCGCAGAATCGCCGAGACATGCTGCTTGATGGTGGTTTCCTGAATTTCCAGATCGGAGGCAATCTGCTTGTTGAGCTTGCCGTCGGCCACCATGCATAGCACCCGGTACTGCTGCGGCGAAAGTGAAGCGATGCGCTCGGCGAGTTCCGCTTCGGCCGGTTGCCGCGCCAACTCCGTTGCCGATTTCGGCAGCCAGGTGTGACCATTCAACGCCGTGCGGATGGCTTCGACAATCGACGGCAGATTTTCTGACTTTGGAATATAGGCAACAGCGCCAAGCGCCACCGCTTGCCGCATCACCACCACATCTTCCTGCGCCGAAACGATGGCGGTGCCTACCGACGGGTAACGATGGCGCAGGGTCATCAAGCCGGTGAACCCTTCACTATCCGGTAGCCCCAGATCAAGCAGCACCAAATCAAAGTCCGGACTGGCATCCAGCATGGCGCTGGCCTGCGTCAGCGACTCGGCTTCTTCAATGACAGAATCGGAGGCAACCGCGCTGAGCGCCTGCCGGAGCGCAGCGCGAAACAACGGATGATCATCGGCAATCAGAAAGCGGTACGACATGAATCCACTCAACAAAAAATGACAGTGATTGACGGAACGACGCTACTGCGGAATATACAGCACACCATCCTGCCAGCGTATCGCCTTTTCCGGGCCGGGGTTTGCTTGCCACAGTGGCACATGGGCCTCGGTCAGCGCCTCGGTCGCACCGCTGACTGCCACCCGCGGCTGGGTGTGCACTACTTGTGAAGCAGGCAGTGGCGCACCGGTTTTCAGGTGTTGCCACATTGCATCGAGCGAACGCAGGAAATACACGTGAATGGGAACGAACATCCGGTCATAGCCGGGTAAGCCATTGAACGCGTCAAAGTGATGGGCGTGGGTGATCTCGATATACCGCGCGCTGGGCGCGGCCGATTGCTGCTGCAAGGCATAGTACGGGCGGCTGCTGTGCTGGACGGCGATCAAGGCATCGTCGCGGCCATGCACAATCAGGGTCGGTCGACCACCCAGCTCACCCGAACCACTCTGCGCCTTGATTGCAGCTTTGACGGTCGGATTTTCATGAATGGCCTGACGCAAGCACCATTGCTGCGCCGGCGTCATGCCGGTGGCTTTGCTGGCACCGGTGCCGAGCCAATCGAGCGGCGGCAGGCCACTGCCATCAGTGAACTGTCGCGACAAACCGATTGCATCCAGCTCGCCTTGTGTTGGCACCGCTTTCACGTCGCAGGTCGCCGGAATCGGTGAACCGAGTGCCGCATTGCCATAAGTGGCGAGCAAGCTCTGGTGCATGCCCAGCGTCAGCGTCACCGGGGCCAGGGCGAACACTGAATCCGGCAAACCCAGAGCTCGAATGCGCGCTGCCGCTTCTTGCGCAAGTGTCTTGTCATCCGCCCCGATCAACATGCCTTGCTGGCGCAGCCAGACACAATGCTCCTGCGCTTTCGCAACCAGCGGTGGCGGCAACAGCGGCTGGCCGGCGATTGCACAGGGTAGCAACAACCCGACTTCCGGAAACTGTTGCAAAGCCGGCTCGCCAACGGTTTGCACTACGCCGCTGCCGACTTTCACCGGCTGCAAGGTCTTTGGCGTGATATTCGGCTCGCCTGCCACCACCGCATCAATCAGATTTTCGCTATCGGCTTCGGCGGCACGCAGCACCGCGGAACCCCCGTTGGAAACGCCGGCAGCAATTACTGTCAAGGCCGGCTTGCGATAGCCGTGTGCAGCCGGATGCTGTTGGCTGAGCGCGCTGATGGCCCAGCGCAGAGAGGCCAGCGTCATCCGGCCCCAATCGGCTTCTGCCGTGGCGCCGTCATGCATGTGGCGGAACGCAGCGCCGTATTCGCTGCGCCAATTTTTGGGTTGCCACAACGCCTCGGCAAGTGGCACAACAACGCCGCGGGCATTAAGGCCCAGCGTGTCACTGGCAACACCGGCGCCAACGCCCTTGTCGTGCAGCAACAGCGCACAGCCACGCGGCAATGCCCACTCACCCACGATTGGCAAGGCGCCATAGGCGTTGCGCGAACCACTGGCTGGCGCGACCACCAGGCACGGTGCGGCCGGATCAAAATTCGACGGAATTTGCAGCACAGCGGCAAAGTGCTGATCGCGCCAGGGGATCATGGCAACAATTTCGGTACCGGCGATACCCTGACCGAGCGCTGTGCCAAACAAGCGGCCAAAGCCACCGCCGGACGTGCGATCAATCAGGCCACGGTAGTGCATGTAGATGGCACGGCGACGAATCGCTTCGGCATCGTCTGCCGTCGCTTCCGGTGGTGTGGCTGACTGAATACCGGCAAGACCAAGGCCGGCACTGAGCAAATCATTGCTCTGGCCGTCGTAACGGCTGATTGAAACAATGCGGGCGCTGGTGCGTGAATCAGCCATCGCTGGCTCCGAAGACGAGTCGGGGTTGCCGGCCACGCAGGCAGTCAGTGCAGCCAGCATGGCGGTAACAAGTGCTGCATGAAGCATAGAAGGCATTGTCGGTATCCGATATAACGTTTCCGGAGGCGTGCATGCCGATTCACAGGGATCAGGCACACGGCGCCGCGAGTATGCCTTGATAATACGGCAGCAGTGGTGCGCCAATAGCACTTTGGTCGGACGGACAGGACGTCAGCCGCCCGCTATTGTTGCTGCCATCCCCGAACCGCCTGAGGCGAGCCCACCATGGCATTGCGTGTGTTGATTACCGGCGCCGGCAGCGGCATTGGCGAAGGCATTGCCCGCTTGCTCGCCAGTGCGGGCCATACCGTGATTGCCACCGATGTCAGCATCGATGCGGTCAGCAAACTGGCTGCTGATTTTCCCACCGGCCGGGTGCAGCCACACAAACTTGATGTCACCAAACCGGAGGACGTCAGTGCGCTGCTCGCTGCCGTGCCGCATATCGATGTGCTCATCAACAACGCCGGTATCCAGCATGTCGCCCGGCTGGAAAACTTCCCGATGGAAAAATGGGCCTTGCTGATCGAGATCATGCTGACCGGTGCCACCCGCCTGACCCAGGCGGTATTGCCTGGCATGCGCGAGCGCGGTTTTGGCCGCATCATCAACATCGGTTCCATCCACTCGCTGGTCGCGTCACCGTTCAAGTCGGCCTACGTCGCAGCCAAGCATGGCCTGCTGGGCTTTTCCAAGGTGATCGCGCTGGAAACTGCCGACACCGACATCACTATCAATACCGTCTGCCCTACCTATGTCAAAACGCCGCTGGTGGACAAGCAGATCGCCGCCACCGCCGCCGAGTACAACATGACCGCCGAACAGGTGGTAACCGAAGTGATGCTGAAACCGATGCCGAAAGGCGTGTTCATCAGCCTGGATGAGCTGGCTGGCATCTGCGAGTTCCTGATGAGCCCGATTGCCCGGAATATCACCGGCCAGACCATCACGGTTGATGGGGGGTGGACGGCGCGCTGAGCCGCACACCTGCTCATAAATCAACCAGTACTTTCCCTTGCCGGGGCGGCATTGCCACGACCCCGGTACGGCCCCGGCATAGCCCTCCCCGTCCCGGCCACTACAACTCCTACCAGTCCTGTATCCCGACCGGCGGGGAATGCAACAAAGTGTTTCGGTTAAGCCATCGCCAATGCCCCTCCGGTAAACTCACCCGGCTTTTTTTCGGCCTATGGCCGTCCACGCTTTGGGGACTCTTCCGTGAACAAGAAACTGATCAATGCATCGGTTGTGGCGCTTGCCGTCACTGCCAGCGTGACCTTCGCCAACGAAGGCATGTGGATGCCACAGCAACTGCCGCAAATCGCCAACGATCTGAAAGCCACCGGTCTGGAACTGGACCCGGCTACGCTGACCCAACTGACCGAATTTCCGATGGGCGCCATCATCAGCCTCGGCGGCTGTACCGCGTCCTTCGTGTCGCCGCAGGGCCTCGTGGTCACCAACCATCACTGCGCCTACGGCAGCATCCAGTACAACTCGACTGCCGAGAAGAACCTGATCAAGGACGGCTTTCTTGCCAGAACGCTGGACGCCGAACTGCCGGCCGCGCCGGGCAGCCGCGTTTTTGTCACCGTTGATGTGCAAAATGTCAGCGACAAAATCATCGATGCCAATACCGCCAAGCTTTCAGGCAAAAAACGCGTCGATGCCATGGAAGTGAACGAAAAAGCCCTGGTTGCTGAGTGCGAAAAAGACACCGGTCATCGCTGCAATGTGTACAGCTACTACGGTGGCCTTGAGTTCTATTTGATCAAGCAGATGGAAATCCGTGACGTGCGCCTGGTGCATGCACCGGCCGAAGGCGTTGGCAAATTCGGTGGCGACACCGACAACTGGATGTGGCCACGTCACACCGGTGATTACAGCTTCTACCGCGCTTACGTCGGCAAAGATGGCAAGCCAGCTGATTTCAGCAAAGACAACGTACCGTATGTGCCGAAACACTACCTGCGGTTGGCATCGAAACCGCTGAATGAAGGTGATTTCGTCATGGTCACCGGCTACCCCGGCCGCACCAACCGTCACCGCCTGCCATCGGAAGTGGAGTTCACCTTCGGCTGGAACTATCCGGAATTTGTCAAAGCGTCGGGTGAATCGCTGGAGATCATTGCCCGCGAAACCAAAGAACGCAAAGACGCCGAGATCAAATACGCCTCGACCGTCGCCGGCATCAACAACTACTACAAAAACCGTCAGGGCATGCTCGACAGCTACAAGGGCAGTGACTTCCTGAGCCGCAAGCAGCAGGGTCTTGCTGATCTGAAGGCCTGGGTCAACGCTGACAAAGCCCGCAAGAAGCAATACGGCAATGATATTGCCACGGCGGAAAAACTGATCGCCGAGCGCGATGCCATCACCCAGCGCGAGTTTTTGATGGGCTATGCGACACCGCGTTTCCTGAATGCGTCGCGCATGATGTACAAAGTCGCCAACGAGAAGGTCAAGCCGGATACCGAGCGCAAATCGGGCTACCAGGAGCGGGATTACCCGCGCATCAAGCAAGGTCTGGATGCCATCGACAAGCGTTACGACGAACAAGTCGACAAAGCCATTGCCCTGCATTTTCTGAAGCGTTATCTGGCCATGCCGAGCAAGGACCAGAATGCCGCCTTCGTATCGGCGCTGGGCTTGAAAGCCGGTATGGATGAGGCCGCCATCAAGGCGCAACTCGATGTGCTGTATGCCGGCAGCAAGCTGGCTGACAAGACCGAGCGGCTGGCGTGGCTGGATCGCGATGTTGCCGCCTTCAAGGCCAGCAATGACAGCTTCATCAAAGCGGCCGTTGCGTTGTATGCCGATGACGACAAGCGCGAAACCCGCGACAAGGAACTTGGTGGCAAAATCCAGCAAGCCTATGCCAATTACATGAAGGCACTGATCGCCTTCAAGAACAGCAAAGGCGAAGCTGTCTACCCGGATGCCAACAGCACGCTGCGCGTCACCTACGGCAAGGTTGCCGGTCGCACCGCCGGCAATGCCGATGGCACTGCCTGGACTGCTTTCACCACGCTGCGCGGCATCACAGCCAAGCACACCGGCGAAGGCGAGTTCGACGCAACAAAAGCCCAGATCGATGCCATCGCCGCCAAGACATTTGACAAATACTACGAGCCGAACCTCGATTCCGTGCCGGTCAATTTCTTGGCAACGCTCGACATTACTGGCGGCAACTCCGGCTCACCTGTGCTGAACAGTCGCGCCGAGCTGGTTGGCCTTGCCTTTGACGGCACGCTTGATTCGGTGATTTCGGACTGGGATTTCAACACGGCCAAAACCCGCACCATTGCCGTAGATCTGCGCTACATGCTGTGGGTAATGAAAGTGGTCGACAAGGCAGACAATTTGCTGACAGAGATGTCAGTGCAGTAATGAATCGCTTTGAACAGTAATAAGAAATGGGGCGAAAGCCCCATTTCTTATAGTGATTCCGGAACAGTGGGTTTACCAAAAAAATACCCCTGTCCAAACGGACACCCCAAGTCGGCAAGAAGCTGTTTCTGCTCGAGCGTTTCAATTCCCTCTGCCGTTATACCGATTTTCATGGTCAGCCCCAGAGAGAGAATGGCTTTCACAATGGCCAGATCGTTTTCAGCATCAGGCAGCTCCCTGACAAACGATTGATCAATTTTCAGCCTGTCGATCGGCAAATGCTTTAGCAATGAAAGCGATGAAAAACCAGTGCCAAAATCGTCAATGGCAATGGCCACCCCGAGCGCCTTCAACTCCCGCATCATGCGCAAACTCAATGCGTGATCCTGCAGCGACGACTCCGTTATCTCCAGCTCCAGTTTGCTTGGCGGCAACCCTGTCTCTGTCAAAGAGCGCTCTACCACCTTGAGGAAATTTGTGGCTTTGAACTGTCGCGGGGATACATTCACTGACAGGTAGTTGAATTCCCGGCCTTCATTGATCCATTTGACGCCTTGCCGGCACGCCTCGGCCAAGACAAACTCGCCAATCATATCAATCATTCCAGACTCTTCCGCGACGGGAATGAACAATGCAGGCGAGATAAGTCCTTCGACTGGATGCAACCACCGGACCAGCGCCTCATAACCAACAACCCGCCCTGTCTCCAGACGACAAACCGGTTGATAATGCAGCTGGAGCTGTTGTTCTTTTACTGCAATCCGAAGCCCCTGCTCCAGCTTAAGCCGCCGGCCCACCTTTTCCGACATATCACTGGAATAGAACGAGAACCGGTTCCGACCATGTTCTTTTGCATCATACATTGCACTGTCGGCATACTTGATCAATACGTCAGGCGCTGTCGCGTCCTCGGGGTAAAGTGCGACACCGATACTGCCTGTTGCCGTTAGAATTTCATTCTTCAAGTCAATCGGCGTCGAGAGACTTTCAATCATCTTCTCTGCGACTGCTGCCGCGTCATCACGTTTGCTAATGTCAGGTGCGATGACAACAAATTCATCACCCCCAAGCCGAATCAGCACATCGCTGCTTCTGACGGAGCGTCGCAACCTTAACGCCACATAGGCAAGAAACTCATCACCAACAACATGACCCAATGAGTCATTGATGTTCTTGAAACCATCAAGATCAATAAATATAAGCGCCAGCATCTTGCCTGAGCGAGACGCCCGGTCAATCTCCTGGGACAAGCGCTCAGCCAGGAGATTCCGGTTTCCGAGACCAGTAAGGGCGTCATAGTAAGCCAAATGATTCAACCGCGTTTCAGCATCCCGGATTGCGGTGATATCGGAAAAGGAGAAAACCAATTGGTTGACTATTCCGTTCGCGCCCCGAACCACACTAATACTTTCAAGAACGGACAGCTGACCACCAGCAACATTTCGGCAAACCGCCTCGCCACGCCATCGCCCTGACCCACCTGTAATCAGGTGCTGATAGAACTCGTCTCCATACGGCTTTGCGTGAAACAATTGGTCTGCGTCCACTCCGAGACTCTCTTCAACTGAAAAACCCGTCATGGCAAGAAAAGAGGAGTTGACGCAGAGCACTTTCCGGTCAACGTCGGAAACGACAATTGCATCGGCGGACGAGCCAAACACAACGCTTGCCCGACGCAACTCATCTTCCATTATCTTTCTTGAGGTAATGTCTCGGATAACACCCAGTATCTGCGAAAGTCCCGATCCGCCGAACCGGTATTTTTTGGCAAAGAAATCTACCCAGACCGGTATAAGGCTGTCACCTTGTAGGCGTAACTCCAGCTTGATCAATTCATCGCCATGAATGGCACTTTCAAGCAACGCCCTGTCGTCCGAGTGAAATATTCGAGACAAGGCATTCATGCCGGAATCGGGCTCTGGCTCCTGCTCACCACTCAAATAAGAGAAACAGCCATCGATTTCCAGCTTGTCGACCTCCTCGCGCCAGTCGAGGATTCCAAGTTCAGCCGCATCCATCGCCAATCGAAGCCGATTCTCGGCCTCCCGAACCCTTCGGTCGGCCTCATGTCGATTTTTTGCCGACAACAAGGTGGCTTTCATCTCCCTCACTTCAAATGGTTTAACCAAGTACCCATATGGTGCGGTTTCAATTGCCCTTGAAAACACATCGCCTTCGGCATAGGCGGTCAGAAAAACCACTGGAATATCCAATTCACTACCGATAACGGCAGAGGCTTTGGTACCATCCATATCACCAGCAAGATTGATATCCATCAGCACCAGATCAGGCTTGTCTCGCCGCGCCAAATTAATCGCGTTCTCGCCCGTTGAAGAGACCCCTGTCACCTCAAAACCAAGCAATTGAAGTGACGTCTTGATATCGAGCGCCACGATCAACTCATCCTCAACGACCTGAACTCGTACACTCATGATTCATGCCCCTGATTGATCGAAATGAGAAATCGCGTACCATTGCCCCGATGAATCTCCAACGTTCCACCAGCCTGCTCGGCCAGCAATGGAATCAACTGAAAGCCCAGCGATTCCGTCTCACCCAATTTCACAGATTCTGGCAGCCCCATGCCAGTGTCGGAAATGCAAATCGTTCTGCTGCCATTTTCATCAGCCGTCAGCTCGACTGTAATGTCACCACCACAACCCGGTAAAAAGGCATGCTTTATCGCATTGGTAATCAGCTCATTTACAAGCAAGCCACATGGCACGGCCTGGCGCAAATTCAGCATCACTGGCAGATGGCTTTGAACCGTCAGCTTGATGTCTGAACGACCTCGCAACATCAGTTCGCCAAGCAGTGCAACCAACTTGCTCAGGTATTCTCCCATTTCGACTTGGCTGAAATCGTTTCGTTCATACAACAGCTGATGAATGAGGGCCATCGCCCTGACCCTGACCTGGCTTTCATTGAATAGCGGACGCAGCTCCTTCGGCGCCCTGCTCGCCTGCAAGCTCAGCAAACTTGAAATGACCTGAAGGTTGTTTTTTACCCTATGGTGAACTTCGCCAAGCAGGGCCGTCTTCTCCATCAGATTTCTTTCTACCGCCTGCTCAGCCAGACGCCTTGAGCTGATATCCATGATGGTTGCAAGCACAAGCGGCTTCGAGATATTTGGAATGGGATTCAGACCTACCTCAACCGGAAACTTCGATCCATCCTTTCTCAGCGCAAATAGCGGTCTTCTCCCGGCCATGTCTCGCGACGCACTTTCCCGAAAGAACCCCTTGAACAGTGACTCGTGCCGATGTCGATACTCACTCGGAATCAGATTTTCTATAGTCAGCCCATTCAATTCGTCCAATTCGTACCTGAACATCTCCGCCATTCTGGTATTGACGGCGCGAAAATGACCATCTTCACTGACAAGCGCCATGCCATTGGGAGAGACCTCAACTGCTTTGCGGAACAACTCCTCACTTTCCCGCAATGCAATCTGGTTTTCCACCCGGGTAGTAACATCTATGGCGGACGGAATCAGGTTAATTACCGCACCAGATGCATCGAACAAAGGCGCCATCATGAAGTCTATTGTCATGCGACTGTCGTTCTTCATGCGCACGGTGACGTCATAGCGAACGATCTCACCCGCCGCGACACGGCGAACAGACTCCATCAATTGCTGCTGCACCCCGGCATCATGATTCCACCAAAAGCAATCCCAAAATTTGAGACCGCGAACATCCTCTATGGAAATCCCGGCAGCCTCGAGCGGGGCACGATTCGCCTCAACCAGGGTTCCATCAGGCGTGAGCATGCCAACGAAAACAAAAAGACTATCAAGAACCTGCTGAAGCCTTCCCTCACTCTGTCGAGCCTGAAGCAACGCATCGTGTTGTTCCGTAACATCGCGAACAACTGCCGACACGCCAACAACCACCCTCTCGTCATCGAAGCTGGGGTAGTAAGACGCCAACCACTGTCGCTTGCGTTTCTGTGCTCCGCCCGCAATGCCTGAAACCGGGTAGTCAATAATTGGCGATGCGGTGGCTACCACCTTTGCAAGAAGTGACTCAATGGTATCGGCGACGTCGGGCAAAATTTCCTTCACGGAACGACCAAGATGCTGCTCGGCCGCCAAGCCGTTCGATTCCGCCAACGTTGAGTTTATGTAAAGATAGCGCCACTGGAGATCGAAAATCGCCATCCCAATCGGGACATGGTCAAGCAGCGCTTGTAATGATTGTGGCAAGTGAAGTGGTGCTGGCAGTTCGACTTTCATCGTGTGCAATCCTTGACGTGATGGCGTGGTATCTGCACATACAACTCAAGCCTGACTAGGCATCGTCTTGATTCTAGTACAATGATTCTCATTATAATTGTGCGACGCAGCACACCTCCGGCACCGGCTCAAATCTTGCTAGCGGATTGCTATCATTAGCTACATTGAGCGCGCTGACTTGTTGGAACCATCATGAATAACGTCAAAATCTGGGATATTGGCATTCGAGTTTTTCATTGGGCGCTGGTGCTAATGATTCCGGCCATCTGGCTGCTGGCGGAGCAAGATGAGGTCATTTCGGACTGGGCGCGCGCTGTCGGTATCGACCTGGACCCGATGCGTTGGCATGCACGACTGGGTTACTTGGTCGCGGGTTTGTTGGTATTCAGACTGCTGTGGGGGATTTTCGGCAGTGATACTGCTCGTTTTTCACAATTTCTGAAAAGTCCAAAGACCGTCATCGTCTATCTGAGCAAGCAACTCAGACCGATCGAAAGCCACATGCCTCACATTGGCCACAACCCGGCAGGCGGCTGGATGGTGTTTGCCCTGCTGTTGCTGATGGTCGTGCAAGTGGTAACTGGGCTATTCAATGTCGATGACGTCGATTTTGAAGGACCGCTGTATGCGTTTGCCAGTGATGGCGTGAACAAGTTGATGCATGAACTGCATGAGATCAACTTCGATCTCTTGCTGATTGCCATTGCCATCCACATTAGCGCCATCGTTTTCTATGCCGTCGTGAAGAAGGACCGTTTGGTGCCGGCAATGGTTTCCGGCAGCCGCATGTTGGCGACAGACGTCGAGCCTCGAATGGTGTCGGCCTGGCGGATGCTTGCTTGCGCACTGGTCGGCGGCGCTTGTGCCTGGATACTCTGGATGGGTTAGGGAATTTCTGATCAAGCGTGGAGATTCGTCGGCAGCTCTCCACGAACCGCACCCGACGAATATAGGTCAAGAATTCAGCGCGGCGATCTCGGCTTCAGTATGGGCCGACGCCAGACCTGCTCTGGATTGCTTTGCTGTTGGTGCTGTCGCTGAGGATAATGCTGCGATTGTTGCTGATATAGTGGGTGTGATTCGTAGTACTGCTGTTGCTGCTGTTGTTGTTGCTGTTGTTGCTGTTGTTGCTGTTGCTGTTGCTGCTGTTGTTGCTGTTGCTGTTGCTGCTGTTGCTGCTGTTGTTGTTGCTGTTGTTGCGGGTACTGCTGATACGACTGAGCTTGAGTCGGTGACTTTGGCGCCGCTTGCTTGTCATCCGCTTCAGGCTTTATCTCGATAATTTTAGTCAATGTCCAGCCAATCGCCTTGCCTTTCTTCTGAATATTGGCAACAAAAGCATAGATTTCTACCGCCTGCACTTCAGCTGGCAACATAAAATCAGCATGCAGGGAATCGGTCTCGCCAGGCTCAATCTCGAACGACTGTTCCTCCCAAAGCCATTTTCGATCGGCGATCAGCGGCCACTCGATTTCGGCCTTGCCTGTGTCGACCGGATCCACACCCGCGTCCAGCCATCGCTGGACTGTGCTTGGGATCGGTAATACCTGCCGCACTCGTAGCTCCGCCTTATCCGACTGAAGCACCACCTCGCCTATATTCTCCAGCTTCAGCTCAATATGGACCAGACGCCAACCGTCAGGGGTATCGATATGTTGCAAACTCGGAGTCACATTGATTCGGGGCATCCCCAGCCGCTTTTTTACAAAGAGCAAATAGGTCCACGCCCCGCCCACGAGGATGGCGGCGGCTTCAATCGCTGTCTGCAAGACCTCAACGATGGTTTTGATATAGATCCACGACATGGCAATCCCTACGCCGACATATCCCGCATGATGCAAGCCTAACGTCTGCGCCGCTTTGGCGCCAAGATTACGCGGACCTCAGCAAACCATTGATTATTTCCGCCTGATTCATATTGGCGGCGGTCACTACCGCACTGACTTGAACCAAATGCAACCTCAAACCTACCCTGCCCCTTGCTTACAGATCCCACACAAGAATTTTCCACCTGAAATGGCCATCTTCCTCGCCATGAACCCGCTAAGCTAGCGCTATACCGTAATCATGCTGTAGCCGCGCCTGCTTTTGGGCGACCAACAACATCCATCCCCACAATGGAGCCCCCCCCATGCTTCGCCCACTTTTGCTACTCGCTACACTGATAGCCGCGACGGCCTGCACCCCGTCACAGCCTGAATCCAAAGAAGCGGCGCCAGACGCCGTGCTGCGCATCGCACAGGAATATGTCGACGGCTATTACCACCAGTTTCCGGAAGAGGCTTACGAGATAGGCTACCCCGACACGCCTATGGGCAAATTGGGCGACCGCAGTGTCGCTGGGTTGAATGCCTGGCGTGCAAAAGAAGATGCTTGGTTGGCTGCATTGGCTCAAATCACGCCAGCCCAAATTGCCGGCACCGAAGCCGCAGTGCCCTTCGCTTTCACCCGCAACCGTTTGGAGGCATCCATCGCCCGCCGCGTCTGCCATATGGAGCTGTGGGCCGCCAGCCCGACTTATTCCGGCTGGCAGAGCATGCTGGCATCGACGTTTGCGCAACAACCGGTAGCGACCGATGCGGAGCGCGCTGACGCCCTCTCCCGTTTGCAGGCAATGCCGAGCTATCTCGATACCGAGATCGCCAATCTGCGCGAAGGCATGAAAACTGGCTATCTGGCACCGAACGTTAATGTCCGCTCGGTCATCGCACAGATTGATACCATGCTCAGTGGCACCATCGAGTCTTCACCATTTTATGACCCAGCTGCTCGCGCCACAGACGAGGCGTTCCGGCAACAAGTGCGGTCACTCGTCGTTGATGCCATCAACCCTGCCATCAACCGCTATCGCAAGTTCCTGGCGTCCGAATACAAAGGGCGTGATGACATTGGCGTGTCTGCCAATCCGGATGGTGCCGCCTGCTATGACGCCTCGGTACAATTCCATACATCACTGCAAGTCGATGCAAAAACCATTCATGAAATTGGCTTGCGCGAAGTGACACGCATCGAGAAGGAAATGGCGCAGATTGCCCATGACGATTTCAAGACTGATGACGTCAAGGCCTTGCTGGAACAATTTCGCTCCGATCCCCGTTACGCATTCAGCTCTGAAGAAGACGTGCTGGCGTTCGCGCGCGCCGCGGTCAGTCGCGCCGAAGTTGCGATGCACGACTGGTTTGGTTTCGTGCCAAAAGCCGACGTGATAGTGAAGCCCTTCCCGGCCTACCAGAAAGCATCGGGTGGAGGTTTCTATGCCTCAGGTTCTATCGATGGCAGCCGGCCCGGCACCTATGAGCTCGGCACATTCGAGGCCACCACCATCAGCAAGGTCGGTGCGGAATCCACCGCATTTCATGAAACCTATCCGGGCCATCATTTGCAAATGGCGGTCGCCATGTTTGGCAAAGGTGTGCATCCGGTCCTACGCTATCTCTATGTTTCATCAATGGCAGAAGGCTGGGGTCTTTACAGCGAACAACTCGCCGATGAGATGAAGCTTTACACCACCCCGGCCAATCGCATGGGCATGCTATCCAATCAATCCTTGCGCGCAGCACGTCTGGTGGTCGATTCCGGCATGCATGCGCTCGGCTGGACCCGTGAGCAAGCCATTGACTATATGCTTGCCCATACCGCTGAGCAGCGTGCACAAGTCGAAAGTGAGGTAAATCGCTATCTCGCCGTGCCTGCGCAGGCCACCAGTTACATGATCGGCAGCCTTGAGATTCAGCGCCTGCGCCATGATGCGGAAATGAAACTCGGCGAACGGTTTGACATCAAGGGCTTTCACGATGTCATATTGGGAGATGGCGCTGTCACGTTGCCGATGCTGCAGGTCGCAGTTGACAGGTGGGTGTTGGCACAACAGGCAAAGTGACCAGATTAAAGCAGAACGATAGAGCGGCAGCTGTTCACGCTGTAAGTTGCCAGATCTGATAAATCTGGCATTTCGATTCTTCGATGCAGTTGAACCCTGACTTTCAGTGTTGGATGTCTAAAAAAAAGGAGCGACCAAGGCCGCTCCTTTTTGTTGTTACTCCGCACAGGCTTGATATGCGTAAGCAATACGCTTTTCGTTGCCGTCTTTACCGGGGCCCGCTATTTCCGCCAACAACCTCTCGCCATCGCGCTGATAGCGAATGCGGGTCGGAAAATCATGCTGCGGGTTTTCAAACTGCAAACTGTTAGCGGTTTGCTCGATCAGGGTAAAGGACGTGGCATGGGCACCACCGGGTTGCGCCAGATACTGCCATTGATCGCCACTTTTACTGATCCGCATGTATTCAAATGCAGTCACCGCATCTCTGTTCAATGTGCGGCTGATGCCAATTGCCGGTCCATTTGATGCTGGCAGCCAAAGCTCCTCGGTACGTTCGTCACCGACCTGCATGCACCAGCGTCCGACCAACCACATCGGCACCGAAGCCAGATCATGGCTGCCGACTGCCTTGGCGGAAGCCACTTCAACGGCCTTTGTTGGTTCCTTGATCAACGCCACATCGCAACCTGCGGCAAGCGCATACCCGCTCAGAAAGGTACGACGGGCAAAGCCCGCTGCCAGGGCATCTGCCAGCGCTTCCGAGCGCTTTTCAGCCCCCGTCAGCTTGCGCACCCATTTGCGATACGGTAACACCGCCTCGGCGGTCCCTTGGACAGTGTCGATGGCGGCTTTGCTAAGTTCCTCTTTACCCTTTTCAATCAGATCAGGGTCGTCTTTCTTGCCATCGCTTCCGTTCCCGTTGGTACCGTTGCGACCACCGGCCAGATCGAGTTTCGCCATGCTGGCATAGAGCGCCGAACAGGAAACATCGGTGGGTGTCGAAAACCCCAACCGCTCTGCCTCCAGCAATGCTTCTGGAATTTTCGGCTTGACCAAATTCAAGTCCTGCAATGGTGCCGATGCCGCATCGATAACCTGTTTTTGCTCTGTCGTCGAACATGATGCCAGTGCAACGGTCATCAGAGCCAACCACCACGTCTTCATCTATGTTGCTCCCTGAAACTATTCTGCAGTACGGCCGAAAAGCGCCAGCAGGCATCACGTTAACCGCTGCTCTGCCGCCCTGCAAGGGTCTGGTTTCATTGCCGGGCAGCTTGCTGCCGGCCAGGCACTGTGGCGTAATCAATAGCCGGTCACAAATCAGGAATTCGCCAATGAACAAGGACAAAGCTGACGTTGCTGAACTCGCCATGTCGGTACCGCCACGCAGCAAACCCTCCATTTATCCTGAGCCGTTTGCTTCTCGCATGGCTGGCCGGGAAAAGCGGGTGTTGGGTGATCGTTTCGGTTTGACCAACTTCGGTGTCAACCTGACTCGCCTGGCCCCCGGGGCCAGTTCCGCGCTACGACACGCGCATACCCGTCAGGATGAATTCATTTACATCATCAGTGGCCGCCCCACCCTGCACACCGACGCCGGTAAGACACAGCTGGAGCCCGGCATGTGTGCTGGTTTCAAGGCAGGAACGGGTGATGGCCACCGACTGCTTAATGAAACCGCTGAGGATGTGACATATCTGGAAGTGGGTGACCGAAGCCCGGGCGATGTCGTCCTGTACCCGGATGATGATCTGAAGGCGGAGTATATCGACGGTATCTGGCGTTTCAGCCACAAAGATGGCACGCCTTACAGCTGACGACGTTTTTCGGAAATTGTGTTAGACCATAGCGACAACTCCCTCACCCCGGCCCTCCCCCTGACAGGGGAGGGAGTTGTATTGATCCACCCCTGTCAGCGGGAAGCTGGGTGGGAGCTGGGTGAGAGCTTGTCGGGGCGGCGGATAAAACTGCTCGCAATCTGCCAGCCACGTTCCTCCGATCAATCGCGACCAGCTCCAGCAATAGCAATCACCAGATCGGTGGTCTCGCTATTGCGCCAATTGATGATCAAAACTGATCACTCGCGCCAACTTCCAGACACCGTTATCGTTTTTCCAGACTTGCGTGAACTGCGCTGTTTCGGTCAGTTTGTCCGGGCCATTTGCCATCAGCGCATAGAACTTGTGATAGCCGGTCTCCACGGCGCCGAAATTATTGAGCGGATAGACACGCAATGTGTCAGCAACGAGCTCCCGACGAGCCCGAAAATCGGTACCGTCCTGAATGCGCTTGCACATACCGGCAATGGATTCGACGAACTGCTGCTTGGAGGTCGCGGTCAAACCCCATTTGTCGTGGTAAAACTCGAAGTCATCGGTAACCATCTCACCCACTCGCTCGGCATTGCAGTTGTCAAAAATCGAGGCAAACAGCGCCGCATCGAGCTGGGTGATCTGCGCCGTCAACTCCTTGGAAACCGCAGGACCAGCGGTCAGGTTAATGGCGGGCTGCCGGGCGGATGTTGCCGACCCGGCGGCGGCACAAGCAGAAACGCCAGCTACCAGTACCGCGGTGGTGAAAATCGTCCGAAACATTTGCCAGCTCCTCTGCTATTACGAACTGAAGTATCGAGGCCAGCACGACGCTAGCCAATGAGCAATGTGATAGCAGAGACCGTGCCAGCACCGATGTGGCATCACCGTGATGACGAACGCCATCACAGCGTCGCTTGGAAACCTCCATCGAAACAAAGCTTTAGGCCCGCTGCGCGGTAGTGATAGCCGGAAAATACGACTGCGACCCAGCACAAAGGTTGAGTGTATTCGCCAGAAGATGGTGGTTTACGCTATCGAAGCAGCTGCCCGAATACTCGGGCCCATCCAGGAGGACGCCCCGGAGCACATCAAAAGCATGATGAGCTCCGGGGCCTTCGGGTGTTATTTGATGAGATCGGCTTGCGTGGTGGTGGTATAGCGCTGCAAACCAAAATGGCCGAGCGTATTGAAGGTGTAGCTGGCGTTCTGCATGTCAATATTGCTGGTGTGCGAACCGTACACATAACAACTGCCGAGACAGACAATCTCGTCGATGAAACTCTTGATGGAGTACATCTTGCTGCCATAGCGCTTGTTGCGAACGGAATTGATCAAGGGGCTGTTGATGGACAGACCATTTGCGCCACACGTGGAACTGATGACGTTGTAGGGATAAACACCGCAGGAGTTCAACCCGTGCTGGGCGCCGGCAATGCCGACAAACGAATTGATATTGCCGCTGTAACCCAGATCGTTGATAGCTTTCATCGCCAGCGTGACGCCCATCGAGTGGCCGATAACGTCAATCTTGCCGGTGCAGGATGCCGCCTTGGCATTTTGCAGCGCCGTCTTGATCGGGTTCAGGTTTCCGCTGGTGTGATCATTACAGGCGGCGCAGCTTTTTGACCCCCAACTGGGCCGGTGGATCTGGCTATCGGCATAGCCGCGAAAGCGCAACTCGTTGACCGTTTCATTCCAGTCCGATGGATACCCGGTATTGCCGTGCACCATCACCACATTGTCCACACAAGCGGCCTTGACACCGCCGCATAACACCATCAATACCACTGCAATCAGACCGCCTAAAGTTCTCATTTTTGCTGCCCCCATTGTTTTGACTATAGGGAACCGGACTCCCCGGCGGGAACGACCGGGTCCGTATAGCAAATGAGCAGCGCAGCAAAACTCGACATCGCACTAAAGCACTATGGAGCAGTGCAATCAGGTGAAACTCTGCCCCCCATAAAAAAAGGCTGCGATAAATGCAGCCCCTCAGGACGTCCAAGGCAAATTCAGAACTTCACCAGCACCTTGACCGAGCCTGTCACCGCTCCCGAACTGACATAACCAATAAAGCTGGGATTTTCAGCAACCAGCTTGATGACTTCAGCGTCATTTGACACTTCCTTGGGTGGTGTTCCCTTACCGGTGAATACCAGTTGTGACCAATAGGCCTTCAGTTGACTGGAGTTTTTACCCAGTACCTTACCATTGAATTCCTCGGTCATGGCATTGTCCGACTGACTGATGGGAACGGCAATACTTCCATCAGCAAATGATTTGGCTTTCCCCAGAAAAAGCCGCGAAGCCGCCTCCACATCCATGGTGTTGGTATTGCTGGGATGAACAATGACCGCTCCTTCTGCCAAAACCCCCGTGGCAACAAGCGCCAGTACGGACAGACACAACTTCATTTTCATCTCCTCAGAAAACCATGTCATAGGCAAGCGTAACCATGGTGGTGTCGCCAACAAACTCCGCAATGGACTCATCACTTAACTTGTCGATCTGCAGCTTGATCGCATTGGAGGAATTGACATCGTAGCGAAGGGTAAACGAGGCATCCACAAAGCGCTCTGGCTCATATACATCCAAATCTGCTGACTTGTCCCAGTAGCGCGACCAACTGATGAAGGGCGTAAATGAGCCAATGCGCCAACCAATGCCAGCCATTGCTGCAGGAGCCTCAACATCCAAGCCAAAGGCATCATTCTTACGCTCGTTGACATTGAATTCGGTCAACACAAACCAGCTGCCGAAGTCGCCATTCATTGCCAGGCCCATAACGGTCTGCTCGGTCGGCGGTTCGGAGAATTCACCGCTATCCGGCAACTCGGTAATCGAGTTCTCAGATGTCATCATGATGAAGCGGGCAGTAAACCAGTCATAGCTGACCTCAATGTCACCGCCAAGAATATTTTCCCAGCGAATGTCTTGGTAGGTCGTATCGTAGATGCGGGTATACCCCACCTCTTCCGCTTCTTCGCTACCGCCGTAAACGCTTGCCGTCACACTCCAGTCACCAAACGATCCGGTATATCGCAGACTGCCACCGTTATAGTTGCTGGCTTCCCAACCATAGAGTGCCTGCGGCGGTCGCACCCAGACATAGGAAAGCCCAACGTCCTGAAATTCGGAGTAGTAGTACATTGGGATCCGCTTGCGGCCGGCCTGAACGGTCCAGCCGGGTTGAATTTCCCATGACAGGTAAACCCACTCCAGATTGATTTCTTCAGTACTGGCACGTGCAACCGCCTGACCGACGATGGAAAAATTTTCGGTGACATTGACGTTTAGCTGAATGCCGGCTCTGGTTTCCTTGTCGAACGCCAGTTCTCCGTCTTCGTACAATGCTCCATTGTTGTAATCGGCGACAAAACAAGGGCATTCAAAACCATTGAAATCCGTGCCCTGCTCGCGTTCCCCTGAGACAACCTGGCCACCGACGACACTGACAAAACCATTGAATTTGTAGTCCACGGCCCATGCAAGGTTGCTGCTTAACGCCAGAAGAAATACGACAACTCTCTTGAGCATACCTGTCACGTTTCGGCTCCTCATCACGGATAACAAAAGCGGAGAAAAACCCCGCAATGTGTATTGGTATAGCCGTAAATACAGAAAACTCCAGCAAAACGCCCTGGACCCAGACGACTGATTTGGAAGAGCCTGCACCTTTAATTGATGTTTTCGTACCAGAAGCCTCAAATACCAAATGAGTTGGTATCTGTTGCTGCGGCAACACAACCATCTGCTTCAAGCAGCACTTTGCCTGCACATCGGCTGCCGACGATGGACACCCCGCCCATTCGGATATGGCTGGGTCTACTCAGATTTGAAGAGCCGGCAGCCAAATCGATCCAGCTGCATTTCCCGCAACCGGCTCAGGGTCCGACCAAACGGAAACTGCAAGTAACCTTCGGTATAAAGCCGATCGAGTGGCACGGCAGCTTCGATAAACAGCGGAATCCGGCGGTCGTAACATTCGTCCACCAGTGCAATAAAACGCCGGACGCTGTCATCATGGATGGACAGCGCGGGCAGCTCGCGGTCGCCTGCCACCACGCGCTCGGCGGCATCCTCAGTACCGCGAGCGATCTTTGCCGGCCTTTGTTGACCGCTCAAGTTCGGGACCTCACTCAGAAAAATGGCAGTGAACTGATCGCATAGGGTGATGAAATCGAGTGCAGCCAATGGCTGTTCGCACAAATCTTGGAAGCGGAACCAGATGGCGTTTGTGCTTCGGCGCACGACCGGGATTTGCAGATGACCGAGTTCGAAGTAGTCGGTTTGCATGGAATGGGAAGAGCTGGTTGAACCCCCTCCTTTGTAAGGAGAGGGGAAAGCACTGAAGGCAGAGCTTAAGCCACTGCCCTCACCTGCCAACCAATACCGTTGCTGCTGTACTCCAGGATGCAGTCGATGATCCTGGCCACCGTCGACGCTGACAACTTGCATGTGCCGCTCAATGGCCGCAATCGCTGGTAGCAGGCGTTCACGGTTGAAGCCGTTGGCATAGAGTTCGTTCGGTGGTTGGTTGGAGGTGGCGACCAACACGAGGCCCTGTTCAAACAGCGCCTGCAATAAGCCACCCAAGATCATGGCGTCGCCAATATCACTGACAAACAACTCATCGAAGCACAACACCCGTGCTTCAGCGCGCAACTCCTGCGCCAGTGCTTGCAATGGCTCGGCAGTACCGGTCAGCGCAAACAACCGTTGATGCACCCAACGCATGAAGTGGTGGAAGTGCAGCCGCTTGACCGGTACAGAAGAATTGCCTTCGAGGCTGTGAAAGAACTGATCCATCAGCCAGGTTTTGCCACGCCCGACCGGTCCCCACAGGTACACACCTGCAGCCAATGCCCCACTCTCCGGCTCAAGCAAAACCTCGTGACAATGTTGCAAAGCACGCACCGCTAGCCATTGCGCGTCGTCTGGGCAAAAACCATGACGTTCGATGGCGTTTTGGTAGGCCTCTATTGGCGCAAGATGGAAAGAAGTCATTTAATCAGGATCGAAAGCAGGCAAGTGCTTGGGAAATTGCTCTATTTTCACCTGCAAGCATATCGAATCAAATTGGCAGCGCAACTTGTGTGGCAAGCGCCATTCCCCTAGGTCAAAACGCAGAAAAAAAAAGCAGCCTCCACTGGGAGGCTGCTTTTTAAACTTGAAATCAATAAGCGTATTTCACGTTATTGAGCAGGACCGGGACCGGCACTCTGTAGATCTCGCAAACCCATCTGAGTCTTCGCACGCTCAGCATCAAGCGCTTCCTGCGTCATGCAACGCTGTTTCTTGATGTTGGAACCCACTTTCGCTTCATTACGGCAAATAACAACATCTTCGCCGCTTTGTGTTCTTTGCCTGCTCTTGTTGGCATCAACCATAACGGTTTTCGCTTCACTTTTAGCCGGTTCGGGCGCGCTTGGGGTCGAAGTCGAGGCGCAAGCGCCAAGTACCAGGATGCAGGAAACAGCAGCTACAACGGACTTCATAAAGACTCTCCCTGTTGGAAATTCATATGGTATCGGTCATGGAGTGAGTACGATTCCGCTTGGTCGCGTAGCACACTATTACCGCGCACTTGTTTTTAAAGGGGTTGCTCGCTGGACTATGCAATAACTTGTTGCGCTGTGGCAAGCCAGTCAACGCCGTGAAATTTGCCTAATCCTCGTGACGAAATGCCTGAAAAGGCTCCCAAAAATTGCAATGCCCCTTCTTCAGCCCTTGGCAAATGCCAAGGGCAATACCAGCTAAATGATTGAAAGATTTGCCATTTTTATTCTAGAGAGGTCTCGCATGCCAAGCCTGCTCTGGCACATTACCCCCGATAATTCAGGGGGTTTAATAGGGTATGCACGTTGGACTGGAGCCATTGTTACAACTTTATTTACGATTTTTTTAGTAAGTGGGTAGCCAAATGCGTGTTCGCCGGACGGGGGGTATGCCCCCGCGGCATAGGCACGTTACTGCATCACTCGTAATCCAATGAAGTATCAAGGGGGTTGCCGGAGTTACATTCAGGCCAATGCCAACTGGCATGAAAGCGGTTGAGCCAATCAGCTAGAATTGCGACAACATCCAGCATTCTAGTGGGCGACAAAATTGTCGCCTCATGAGGCTCGCAAATTGCAATCACCCCAATTTGCATTTTTGCCCACTGAAGTCTGTACAAACGGCACCCAATTGAAGCATTCGGGAGTGCTGATGGCAAAACCTGACCGATACTAGGGCATTGATTCAGGCTTGGCAGCAGGCCTTGTCAAACCAGAATCAATCATGAGGTTCCCCTCGATCAGTGCGAACAAGAGCCAAGTTGGAGGTTTCATGTCGTTGCCCAAATCTTGTCAGCCCCTTCTGACAATATTCATTTTTGGCTTTACGCTATACACGCCTGCCGCTGCCAGTGAATCAACGAGCGACGAATGGACCTTCACCGTTGCACCCTATTTGTGGTTGCCAAACATTAACGGCACGTTGAAATACCAATGGCCGGAAGATGACAGCGATGCCGATGTCGGCGTCGGCCCGGCTGACTACCTCAGTCACTTAGACGCGCTGTTGATGCTGAGCGGCGAAGCGCGCAAGGGTAAATGGTCGTTTTATTCCGACGTGATCTTCCTCGACTTCAACAAAAACGATAGCTACCTGAGGTCATTCGGCGGCGAAACTGTCTCGGCCGACATTGATCTCGGTACCCAGACCTCCCTGACCGGCGAAGAATGGTTGTTGGTTGCAGGCTACGCAATGGCGGATCAGCCCGGCGCCACGCTCGATTTGATAGGCGGCGTTCGTTACCTGAATATCAAAGCCTCAACCAGTTGGACACTGTCCAGCCCCGTTGGCCTGCTGCCACCGACTGGCAGCCTGGAATCCCGCAGTGACGGGTTATGGGATGCGGTGATCGGCGTGCGTGGACAAATGCAGCTCGGCCATGGCAACTGGTTCCTGCCGTACTACGCCGATATCGGCAGCGGTGATTCATCGCTGACTTGGCAAGCCATGGCTGGCGCGACGTATCGCTGGAATTGGGGCGATACCGGACTGGTCTATCGCCATCTGGCGTATGACATGTCGGATGACGGCTTGGTGCAAGACATGGAGTTCAGTGGACCGGCGGTGTTTGTTTCGTTTCACTTTTGACGGCAGTGCCGGCGTAAATCATCAATACCGCCCATCATTCCAGTGCAACCTGGTATGACAGCATTCGGGTTCACCTGAATCTTGGAAGCCACATCTCTTTGAGCCATGCTTGCGAACGATTGCGCTTCGCTAATCGTGCCCACTCTCGCTGTTCAAGCACTTTTTCGGACGATTACCTTGTGGCTCGCTGTAAAGAACAGGAGTCATCACTCGGAATTCAAACCGTCCGAAAAATACTACGTTTTGCTATTAAGAAACACAACCTAGGCTACGGTTTGCATTGCCAATAAGTGCTCCTGACGTGCTGTAGACTGCAACCTGAATCTGGCCACTCCGACTACCCTTCTTGCAGATTGCCGTGCATACATTAGAAGTAGACGTACAAACGCTGGAGTCTAGTTGGCCGCCGCCAGTTACTGTCCAAATGTACATACCCGCATCGTCCGGCTGTGCTTCGCAGGTTTTCCATGAGTTAGGAGCCCCCTGCTCACAGGTCAATGAGACTCCCTGCGCGCTTGCTGTATTGAAACCGGAATCCGCTACCCCACAAACGAAAACAACAAGCGCAGCAATGAACATAGACTTCATTTCCATTCTCCATCTAAAGTCGCGAAAGCGCGACACGAGCGATACTATTCATCCAGTGAATTGATAACAACAATTGAAATGTATGCTTTTTGTACAGAGCCAGTTCTGCTTCAGCATTTCACTTTCGAACAAAAGAAAACCCGGCAATTAGCCGGGTTTTCTTTTGTTCTGCAATGTGTAGCGTTACCGCAAATGAGGCAACACCATCCAAACCGCATTCAACACCGAAGCGCCCAGAATGCGGCTGCGTTCGCCGCTCCAGCCCACGTCCACATCCGGCAGGTTGGCGTTGTCTTTGAATGGCATTTCAATGGTGTAGGACAGGCATTTGAACTGCTCGCCGACCCAGGTGGTAGCCAGAGTCATGTTGGCTTTTCCCGGTTCATCGCGCTCGTAGCCGTGTTCGGTCTGGAAATCTGGGCTGACTGACAGCCAGGCGGATTTGAACATGTCTTCGAGTTTCTGGTGGCGCTCGTTGTAGGACGGGATACCTTCGCAACCGGCGACAAAGTTGTATGGCAGGTTTTCATCGCCGTGGGCATCGAGGAACATGTCGACGCCGGTTTCGAGCATTTTCTTGCGGACCAGGAAAACTTCCGGGCTGCGCTCCATGGTCGGGGTTTGCCATTCGCGGTTGAGGTTGGCGCCGGCAGCGTTGGTGCGCAGGTTGCCGCGCACAGAACCGTCCGGATTCATGTTCGGCACCACGTAGAACACGGCGTGATCGAGCAGCTGGCGGCTGACCGGCTCATCCGGATCGAGCAGGCGCTCGAGGAAGCCTTCAACAAACCATTCGGCCATGGTTTCGCCCGGGTGCTGGCGAGCAGTGAGCCAGACTTTTTTCTTTTGCGCGAACGGCACGGCGGATTCGGCGTTGGTGATTTCGAGTACGGTCATGTCGCGGCCGTCGAGCGTCTGGCCGAGCACGTGCAAGTCAACGTGTTCGAATTCATTGGCGAAGCCGAGCAGCTCGAGGTGACGTTCCCAAGCGTAGGGTTCGAAATAGGCGAACCAGACCAGATCCGCTTCCGGATGAAATTCGACCACCATCTCTTTGCCGTCGCAGCGGGTCGGCACGCGGAACCAGTCGACCCGGTTGTAGCTGGCGACGATGTCGTAATTGTCCCAGCCCGGCGGGTAGGCAGTGGTAGCGATGTTCATGAAGCGCAGCTTCAGATCCTTGCCTTTGCCGCCGCTCAGCTGGAAATGGAACCACTGGGCAAAGTCCGAGGCATTGTCGCGGCGGATATTGAGCTGGATGTCTTGCGGGTTGCTGAGGCTGACAACGTCAATGGCGCCGGAGTCGAAAGCGCAGTTGATGGACAGTGCGGTCACGGAATTCTCCACCTGGAGGCTGAACGGTCGGACCAGATTGGTCCGGCGAAAGGCGCGCATTGTCGCATATTCGCGGGTTCGGATTGTATGGGTGGCCGGTTGCTGGTCGTGATGAGGTCAGTACAGGTAACCCAACACCACCCCTAGCCCCTCCTCGTGAAAGGCGGGGGGATCTTGGTCACCCTTCGACTTGCTTGAACCGCGGCACCGTCTTGCCATCGATCTCGACCATTTCCTCGAACACCGACTGGTAGCGGATCCAGAGCGTGCCGTTCGGGGCGCGGTAGACGGTCATCGGTTGTTCGTCGGCCTCGAACGTGGCGTGGCAGATGAGCTGGTAGTGCGGGCCTTTGTAATGCCGGTAGCGAACAGGCGGGTCAACGGCGAGGCCCTGCGCGATGGCAAGCAGTTTGCGTGCATCGTCGAGGGACACGCTGACAGAGTCGCCAGTGGCGGTGTCAATGACGTGTTGCAGGCGATCAAGTGTGGTCATGGCGGTGTGAAATGAGAAAACGGTGGCGGCACCTTAGCGAGCGACTGGGGCTGGAGCAAGTGGCGGGCTCAGCCAGACGCTGAGACGCAGACGCGATAAGCAAGCGCATGGCAAAGAGGTTCTGCTTCTCAGTACCGGAAGCGACAAGTCCCCCGCCTACAATCAAGCCTCTCGGCTTCAAGGGCCCCCTGCCATGAAACGACTCTATTTTCTGGTGCCGGATATCGACACGACTGCCCGCCTTGTCAGCGAGTTGCGCGAAATTGGCATCAATGACGGTGACATCTCGATTGTCGGCAAAGACCATCACGCGCTGGAAACGGCCCATCTGCATGAAGCCGGCGCATTCACCAGCAGCGACTTTGGCCATGCGGTCGCCCGCGGGGTGGCGTTTGGTGGCACCACCGGGCTGCTGGCCGGCATCGCAGCCGTGACCTTTCCACCGGCTGGTTTGGTACTCGGTGGCGGTGCGATTCTCGGCATGGGGTTGTTTGGTGCCGGTGCCGGTGCCTGGGCCAGTTCGCTGATTGGCATCTCCGTGCCGGAACGTGGCATCAAACGTTACGAAACTGCGATAGAACAAGGCCATCTGCTGATGCTGGTCGATGTGCCGCGCTGGCAGGCCGAGTCAGTTTGCGCGGTAATCCGCAGCCACCACCCGGACGTGGAGATCAGCGCTTATGACCGCAAACTGAAAACTGACAGCCTGCCTGCCGATTTCGACGAGCAGACCGATATCAAGGACCATCGTGGGCCGTTGATGTTTCCTTGAACTCCTCCCCCTGACAGGGGGGAGGCTGGGTGGGGGGCTTTGTCGCTCGGATCCCTGAGCCCGGATCAGGTTACTAAATTCGCAAACCAGGGCGGCACAACATTGCAAACTTCTGCTCGTACATGCCCCCACCCCGGCCCTCCCCCTTGCAGGGGAGGGAGTAAAACCACGCCATCCGGTTGATCACTTCCCTAACCCACCGTCACTACCATCCCAGCAGTAGTAGAATGCGCGCCCCACTCCGCCTTGCTCGATCACCCCCACCCCATGCGCATTCTGCTCGCCCCGATGGAGGGCCTGCTTGACCATCTGCTGCGCGACGTGCTGACCCGGGTTGGCGGCGTCGATCTGTGCATTGCCGAATTCATCCGCGTCACCGACACGCTGCTGCCCCCCAAAAGCTTTTATCGCATCGTGCCGGAATTGCAGAACGGCAGCCGCACCGTCTCGGGCATTCCGGTGCGGGTACAGCTGCTCGGTTCCGATCCGATCTGCATTGCCGACAATGCGGCCCGCGCCGCCGAACTCGGCGCTTGCGGCATCGATCTCAACTTCGGTTGCCCGGCCAAAACGGTGAATCGCCATCGCGGTGGTGCCGTGTTATTAAAGGAGCCGGATCTGCTGCTGGACATCGTAACCGCCGTGCGTGCCAGCGTGCCGAGCAATATTCCGGTCACCGCGAAAATGCGGCTCGGTTACGACAGCACCGAGAACGCCGTGATTTGCGCGCAGGCGCTGGCCGATGGTGGCGCCGCCGAACTGACCGTCCATGCCCGCACCAAGATGGATGGTTACCGGCCACCCGCCTACTGGGACAAAATTTCCGCCATTCGTGAAGCGCTGACTATTCCGGTTATCGCCAACGGCGAGATCTGGACCGTTGACGATTTTCACCGTGCCCGCGCTGAAAGCGGCTGCATCGATGTGATGCTCGGTCGCGGCATGGTTGCCAATCCGGCGCTGGCGCTGATGATCCTTGGCAGCTCGCAACATGTCGCGAGCTGGCAATCCTTGCAGCCGCTGATGGAGTATTTCTGGCAACAACTGGCCGTGTACGTCGAACCACGCCACCGCACGGGCCGCCTGAAACAGTGGCTGCATTACCTGCGGCGCATTTATCCGGAAGCCGAGGCGCTGTTCCAGCGCATCCGCACCAACAATGATGCCAATGCCGTTGGCGCCATTTTGGCAAGCGAACGCGCTGCCGCCTGACAGCCATAAATCAAATCAGGATCGCCACCATGCTCGACCGCATGCTTGCTGACGGCATCTTTTTGATCCATCTCGGTTTCATTGTCTTTGTCGTGCTGGGCGGCGCCTTGCTGCAGCGTTGGCCACGGTTAGTCTGGTTGCACGTGCCAGCCGTGATATGGGCTATCGGTATTGAACTCACCGGCAAGGTTTGCCCGTTGACGCCATGGGAAAACCATTTTCGCCGACTGGCAGGAGACGCTGGTTATCCGGGCGGATTTATTGAGCACTACTTGCTGCCGCTGGTGTATCCAAGTGGACTGACCGCGTCGGTGCAATATGTATTGGCAGGTGTGGTGTTGGTGGTGAATGGTTTTTTTTATGGAAGGTGGTGGCAGCAGCGGAAAGGAAACCCTGCAAATTTAACTTGATGCATGTTAGCAGGCGCTTTCGCAATCACAGCGCGTATCGGTAAGCCCCCCTCCCAGCCTCCCCCCTGACAGGGGGAGGAGTTATCGTTCCCTCCCCTGCCAGGGGGAGGGCTAGGGTGGGGGCTTGTCGAGATAATCTGTCAACTCAAACCAAACCTTCTACCCCACATTAATCCGTTAGCCCACACCAAAGAACCTACGGCCTCACCATCTTCTCCGGCCTGACATGCAAATCAAATTGCTCAGCCGTCAACAACCCCAGCTTCACCGCCGCCGCTTTCAGGGTAATCCCTTCGGCATGGGCCGTTTTGGCAATCTTGGCGGCATTGTCATACCCCACTACCGGATTGAGCGCCGTCACCAGCATCAACGAATTGTTCAGGTGCCGCTGAATCGCGTTCAGATCCGGTTCTATACCCACCGCACAATTTTCATTGAAACTGCGCAGTGCATCGGCAAGCAACTGAACCGACTCCAGCACATTGTGCACAATCACCGGCTTGAATACGTTCAGCTCCAGATGGCCCTGACTGCCGGCAAATCCGACCGCCGCATCATTGCCCATCACCTGCACGCACACCATGGTCAGCGCTTCGCTCTGGGTTGGATTGACCTTGCCCGGCATGATCGAACTGCCCGGTTCGTTCTCGGGAATGTGGATTTCGCCCAAGCCACTGCGAGGGCCGCTGGCCAGCAGCCGAACATCATTGGCGATCTTGAATGCCGCCTGCGCCAGCCCGCGCAGCGCACCGCTGGCAGCGACCATCGCATCGTGACCGGCCAAGGCGGCAAATTTGTTTGGCGCAGTGCGAAACGGTAGATCGGTAAGCGTGGCGATATGTGCCGCCACCCGCACCGCATATTCCGGGTGAGTATTCAGGCCGGTGCCGACGGCGCTGCCGCCTAGCGCCAGTTCAAGCAGGCCATCTAGACTGTGTCGAATCTGCTGTTCGGCAAACTGCAACTGGGCGACGTAGCCGGACAATTCCTGACCAAGGGTCAGTGGCGTCGCGTCCATCAAATGGGTGCGGCCAATCTTGACCACATCGGCAAACATCACCGATTTCCGGCTCAGGGTTTCACGCAACAGCGCCACCGCCGGTAGCAAAGTCTCCGTCAGAGCCAGCACCGTTGCCACGTGCATCACGGTCGGGAAGGCATCGTTGGAGGACTGCGACATATTGACGTGATCGTTTGGATGCACCGGCTGCTTGCTGCCAATCACGCCACCAGCCAATTCAATTGCCCGATTGGCGATCACTTCATTGGCGTTCATATTGCTCTGGGTGCCACTGCCGGTCTGCCATACCACCAGCGGAAAATGGCTGTCGAGTGTGCCATCAATTACTTCATCACAGGCTTTTACGACCAACGCCGCCGTGGCCACCTCAAGCTTGCCAAGATCCTGATTGGTCAGCGCGGCGGCTTTCTTGACAATGCCAAAAGCCTGAATAACCCGGCGTGGAAACCGGTGGCCACCAATCTTGAAATTTTCCAGCGAACGCTGGGTCTGCGCACCCCAGTAGCGATCGGCCGGCACGGCGATCTGGCCGTGACTGTCCGATTCCATGCGTGATGCTATTCCCATGATGAACTCCTTGTATCATCGCAATTGCAATCGCAATCGCGATCGCCAGACCAGAACACAGCGTAGTAAAAAAAACAAAAGGACCGTAACCACGGTCCTTTCTGATACAGCGCGAGCCTGCCTGCTCCGCAGTGCGGCTAGCTTTCAATACCACAGAGCGCCAGCAACTGGGCGCCGGCATCCGGCAAAACGCCAAACAACACGGCAAAGAAGTGCAGCATACTGCCTGCCAGGACGAACAGATGCCAGATGGCATGGTGATACGGCAACGAACGCCAGAGATAAAACACCACACCACCACTGTAGGCAATACCGCCTGCAAACATCAGCCACAGGCCAATCGGCGAGATGTTCTGCGCCAAGGTATCGAAAGCTGGCACAACTGACCACCCCATCAGCAAGTAGACGGCGACTGAAACATAGCCGGACTTGCGGCCAAGCCAGAGTCGACAAATGATGCCGACGATTGCCAGTGACCAGACAAACGCAAACAATCCCCAGCCCCAGGCTCCCTGCAAGGTCACCAGACAAAACGGGGTGTAGGTACCGGCAATCAGAATGAAAATGAAAGAGTGATCCAGTGCGCGCAGCACCTCTTTGGCACGTGGCGCCGGAATGCTGTGATAGAGCGTCGACGAGGTATACAGCAGCACCAGCGAGGCGCCAAAAACACTAACTCCGATGACATGACGCGCATCACCATAGGCCGCGGCAAAGCCGGTCAATATTGCGAGCCCGGCAATCGACAGCACAATGCCGATGCCATGCGTGATGGCGTTGGCCAGCTCTTCACCGGAGGAATAACGGGCGGCTGCAGTGGTGGTCATGCGTGAAAATCCTTTCAGTAAATCGCCGGGCAACGGGCCCGGCGAAAAATAAACAGCCGGCGAAGCCGGCTGTCCTTGGCATTAATCGAAATCAAACAAATCACTCAGGAAACTTTCGCGCTTGCGCTTGTGGCCGTAGCGATAATCCTTGTCGGGATAACGCGAATCATGAGGCTTGTTTTCGTAATGCTTTTGCTCGTAATGCCGGTCGCGGTCACCATAATGGCGGTCGTCATCACGATACAACGGTGCGGGTGCGCTTTGTACGGGAGCCTGCTGAACGGGCAGTTGCTGCGCAGGAGGAACATAGGCCGGAGCGGCCACCGCCGGCGTCGGGATCGGATTGCCGACACTGCGCTCGATGATCTTGTCGAGCTCTCCGCGATCAAGCCAGACGCCGCGGCATTGTGGGCAGTAATCAATTTCGATGCCCTGCCGCTCGGCCATGGTCAGATTGACGGTTTTGCAAACGGGACAGTGCATGCCAACGCTCCTCTGGGCATCAAGACCTAGTCTTCAAAACCCAGTCTTCAAAACAATGAGACACCCGGCAAATGTGTTGCAAGGCAACGGGTGCGACGGCTATTCGTAACTGCCGTCATCGCGCCGCTGCAGCTCAATTACCCCGGCTGGTTTCTCAGGCTGATCTGGCTGGCCGGGGCGCCGAATGACCGGCCGGGGCCGACGAACACCAAACAGGCGCATCAGGATAAACAGAATCAACAAACCACCGGCCACTGCCAGAGCAAAGAAGAAGCCCCAGATCAGCAGCACGACTCCTACGAAGGCAAGGCCAAGATAGATTGCCAAAACCAGCAAACGGCCGGCCAGCAACCGCAGATTACTGAGCATGTTGGGTCGCAGCGACATCACTGTCGCTGC
The DNA here is from genome assembly GCA_041914645.1 of Permianibacter sp. GTDB lineage: Bacteria > Pseudomonadota > Gammaproteobacteria > Enterobacterales > Permianibacteraceae > Permianibacter. The sequence continues at coordinate 213,566 of JAYSCY010000007.1, read as the reverse complement.
GCTCACAGAGGGAAAAATCAGAAATGCGGTCGTTGTCCATGCTTTTCAAGGTGCTCATTGGAGAAATTGGCGCTATCAGCCGCCGATTTTCTCGATACCCCGCATATACGGACGCAGGATGTCCGGCACGCTGATGCTGCCATCAGCGTTCTGGTAGTTTTCCAGTACGGCCACCAGCGTCCGGCCAACCGCCAACCCCGAACCGTTCAAGGTATGCACCAGCTCCGGCTTGCCGGTATCCGGGTTGCGCCAGCGCGCCTGCATACGACGTGCCTGGAAGTCTTCAAAATTGGAGCAGGACGAGATTTCCCGGTAGGTGTTCTGCCCCGGCAACCAGACTTCCAGATCGTAGGTTTTGGCTGAACCAAAACCAATATCTCCGGAGCACAGCGCCATCACACGATAGGGCAAGCCAAGAAGTTGCAGAATGCGTTCGGCATTACGCGTCAAACCTTCCAGTGCCTCATAGGAATCCTGCGGCCGAACAATCTGGACGATCTCGACTTTCTCAAACTGATGCTGGCGAATCAGACCACGGGTATCGCGACCGTACGAACCCGCTTCCGAGCGGAAACAAGGCGTATGGGCGCAGAACTTCAGCGGCAGCTTTTCGGCCGGCACGATTTCGTCACGGACAAAGTTGGTGACCGGCACTTCTGCGGTCGGGATCAGATAAAGCTGGGCGTTGTCCTGGGTCGAGCCCGAAACGGCGAATAGATCTTCCTTGAACTTCGGCAGCTGGCCGGTGCCACGCAGCGAATCGGCGTTGACCATATACGGCACATAGACTTCGGTGTAACCGTGCTCTTCACTGTGGATATCGAGCATGAACTGGATCAGCGCCCGATGCAGCTTGGCGATCTGTCCTTTCATGACGATAAAGCGTGACGCGGTCAGCTTGGTGGCCAGCGCGAAATCCAGACCGCCATCGAGCTCACCGAGGCTGACATGATCTTTCACCGCAAAATCAAACTGGCGTGGCTCGCCCCAGCGGCGCACTTCCACGTTCTGATCACCATCCGTGCCGTCCGGCACCGACTCGTGCAGCAGATTCGGAATGCTGGCGTGAATGGCATCCATTTCGGCCTGTACTTTTTCAAAGTCGGCCTTCGCTTGCTCAAGTTCATCACCGTACCGGGCGACTTCCGCCATCAGCGGCGCAACGTCCTCACCTTTGGCTTTGGCCTGACCGATGGCCTTGGAGCGGGTATTGCGCAGGTTCTGCAGGTCCTGCGTTCTGGTTTGCAGCGCCTTTCGCTTTTCTTCCAGTTCGCTGATCTTGACCACATCAAGGGCATATCCGCGTCGGGCCAGATTGGCCGCAGCAGTTTGGATCTCAGCGCGCAGGTATTTTGGATCAATCATATGGGTAACCACAGTTCAGGGATGCGAAGGGCGCATCGCGTTATTCAATTTACTATTGTGGCAATTCAGACGAAGACGTCACGAACCAGCCAGAATCCACTCACGACCGCCAGCAGGCAGCCCGCTACATTCAACACAATATTCAGCAGCACTTTGGTCAACTCGCCGGTCTGCAGCAGGGTCAAGCTTTCCACCGAAAACGCCGAGAAGGTGGTCAGGGCCCCGAGAAAACCGACCATCCAGAACAGCCGGCCTGTTTCGCCAATCGCACCACGCATCACCCACGCCAGCACCGCCCCTGCCAGGAAACAGCCCAGCAGATTGACGGTCAGGGTCGCCCAGGGAAAACGGTGGCCGAGCCACTGCAGCGCCACGACGTTGGCCAGATAGCGTAACAAAGCCCCCAGTACCGCACCAGCGGCAACCGCCAGCAGCGACGCGGGCGCTAACGCAGCAGCCATCAGGATTTGCTCCCTTTTCGAGCCTGCTCGTTCAGCACACGAAGTTTGAGCAGTTTTTCCCGGATCTGCCCCTCCAGGCCGCGTGGCGTCGGTTCGTAATAAAAGATCGGTCGCTTGCCATCAGGAAAATAGCTCTCGCCGGCGGCAAACGCGCCCTCCTCGTCATGGGCATAACGGTACTGCTTGCCGTATCCGAGCTCTTTCATCAGTTTGGTTGGGGCATTGCGCAAGTGCACCGGCACATCGAGCGTGGTGTCATTGCTGACATCATCACGGGCGCTGTTGTAGGCGGTGTAGACAGCATTGCTCTTGGCCGCGCAGGCGAGATAGACCACGGCCTGGGCAATGGCAAGCTCACCTTCCGGACTGCCAAGCCGCTCCTGCACATCCCAGGCATTGAGTGCCAATTGCAGCGCACGCGGGTCGGCATTGCCGATATCTTCGATTGCCATCCGAACGACCCGGCGGGCGATGTAAAGCGCATCGCAACCGCCATCGAGCATGCGGCAATACCAGTACAGCGATGCATCGGGGTCAGAGCCACGAACCGATTTGTGCAGCGCCGAGATCTGGTCATAGAATTGCTCACCGCCCTTGTCGAATCGGCGCAGCCGGTTGCCAAGCAGCTCGCGCAGATTTTCTTCGGTGATGGTCTTTTTGCCATTCACGTCGTCGGCCAGATCAACCAGCACGTCGAGCAAGTTCAGCAACTTGCGGGCATCACCATCGGCCACTTCGACCAGTCGCTGACGGTAAACTTGCGGAAACTCGACAGCTACTTCGCCCAGGCCACGCTCGACATCGGTCAGAGCGCGATCGAGCACCGTCAGCAGCTCTTCCTGCGTCAGTGATTTCAAAACATAGACACGCGCCCGCGACAGCAACGCCGAGTTCAACTCAAACGACGGATTCTCCGTGGTGGCACCGATAAAAATCAGCGTGCCATTTTCGACATAGGGCAGAAACGCATCCTGCTGGCCCTTGTTGAAGCGATGCACCTCGTCAACAAACATCAGCGTCCGACGCCCCATGGCGAGGCGCTGTTCGGCGCGGGCGACCGCTTCACGAATATCCTTTACGCCGGACAGTACCGCCGAGAGATTTTCGAAATCCGCTTTGGCGGTGGCGGCGATCATCTGCGCCAGCGTGGTCTTGCCGGTGCCGGGAGGTCCCCAGAAGATCATCGAGTGGACATTGCCCTGCTCAAGCACCCGGCGCAGCGGTTTGCCCGGCCCAAGCAAATGTGACTGGCCGATGTACTCGTCGATGGTGTGTGGCCGCATACGCGCAGCCAGCGGGGCGTGTTGCATTCCGATTTACCGCCAGAGCCTGAGTGCTTTGCAGGAGTGGGCCAGCTCACGATACCTTCATTAGATTCGCGTGCAGGCCCGCTCCTGTCGGTTTCGTTCGCTACGAATGTTTACGGTTGTTTTTTCCGGTTATCGATCACATCGACCTGCTCACCCGGGCTGAACTCGAACAGCTTGCCATCGAGCGGCTGATTGACCTTGACACTGCTGAACACCACCAGGGTCTGGTTGCCAAGGGTGTCGGCCAGCAGCAGTTGCTTCAGTGCCTTGTTCTCGAACACCAGCTGAATTTCTTCAAAGTTGCCGGTACTTTCCTTCGGCAGCAGTTTGAACATGCCGACGCCGGTTTCCTCAATGATGAAACTGTCGATCAATTGCTTGGGGGTACTGGACAGCAGCAGCGCCGGTGTGGCGCCGAGCCCCTCTTCCAGATCCTGCACAGTGGCGCTCTCGATATCCGGCTCGTAGGCCCACATCACCTTGCCGGTGCTGACCAGAACCTGCCGGTAAGGTGACTCGGTTTCCCAGCGAAATTTACCCGGTCGTTGCAGTTGAAACGTACCGCGTGACTTTTCGCCTTTGGCATTGCGGCTGCCTTGCACGGTCTGTTCGTATTTGGCCGAGAAACTGTTCAGGCTGCCGGTCAGCGCAGCCAGCTTGTCAGCCGCGGACTCAGCCATTGCCAAGGTGGAACAAACCAGTGAAACCGTGGCCAGCAACATGCGCTTCATCAATTACTCCCGTGCAAACAACTGGCAGCTCTGCTTCGCTTGAGCCACCCCAGGTATGTTGTGATCAGATCAAGCCGCATCAGCGACGGATCTGCCATTACGAATACAACTCAGACGGGCGGTGGCGCCAGCACTTCCCGGTTGCCGTTCGAGGCCATCGAACTGACCACGCCGGCATTTTCCATTTCTTCGACCAGGCGAGCTGCCCGGTTGTAGCCAATCTTGAACTTGCGCTGCACCAGCGAGACCGAAACTCGACGCTGTTCCGTAATAAAGCGCACGGCCTCGTCATACAGCGGGTCGGACTCGTTGCCTTCGCTGCTGCCACCACCATCGCCGACTCCTTCCAGACCGGTCAGCGATTCGGAATCGGAACCACCTTTAGTGATGGTTTCGAGATAGTTCGGCGCGCCACGACGACGCCAGTCCTGCACGACGCGGTGCACTTCCTCGTCCGCAACGTACGCTCCATGGACCCGCACTGGCACAGAAGTTCCCGGCGGCAGGAACAGCATGTCGCCCTGCCCCAGTAATTGTTCGGCGCCCTGCTGGTCCAGAATGGTCCGGGAATCAATCCGCGATGACACTTGGAAAGCAATACGGGTCGGCACGTTGGCCTTGATAAGGCCGGTGATCACATCCACCGATGGCCGCTGTGTTGCCAGAATCAGGTGGATGCCGGCCGCGCGCGCTTTCTGGGCGATACGGGCGATCAGTTCTTCCACCTTCTTGCCGACGATCATCATCATGTCGGCGAGTTCGTCGATGACCACGACAATGGCCGGCAATGTTTCCAGCGCCGGGGCTTCGGCGTTCAGATTCAGCTCCGGTTTCCAGAGCGGATCAGCAATCGGTTCGCCGGCCTTGATGGCATCTTCAATCTTGCGATTGAAACCGGCCAGGTTCCGTACGCCCATCGCCGCCATCAACTTGTAGCGGCGATCCATTTCGACCACGCACCAGCGCAGCGCGTTGGCGGCATCTTTCATGTCGGTCACGACCGGGGTCAGCAAATGCGGAATGTCGGCATACACCGACAGCTCCAGCATTTTCGGATCGATCATGATCATGCGCAGATCTTCCGGCTTGCTCTTGTAGAGCATGCTAATCAGCATGGCATTCAAGCCGACCGACTTGCCGGAGCCGGTGGTGCCGGCGACCAGCAGGTGCGGCATCTTGGCCAGATCAACCACCACCGGTTTGCCGGCAATGTCCTTGCCCAGCACCATCGACATGGGCGATTTCGAATCATCGAATTCGCGCGAGGCGATGACTTCGCGCAGGCGCACTGTTTCGCGCGACTCGTTCGGCACTTCCAGGCCGACGGTCGACTTGCCCGGAATGACTTCCACCACGCGCACCGAAATCACCGACATCGCCCGCGCCAAATCTTTTGCCAGATTGCTGACCCGGGACACTTTCACCCCGGCGGCCAGATCCAGTTCAAAGCGGGTGATGACCGGGCCAGGATGGACGGCAACCACCTGCGCATCGACGCCGAAATCACGCAGCTTGATCTCGACCAGCCGCGACATGGCTTCGAGTGCACTCTGCGACACCTGGCGGGTACTGGCGGCGGGCTCTTCCAGCAAATTCACCGACGGCACTTCACCGGTCACCGGCTCTTCGAACAACTGTTGCTGCTTGGCTTTTTGCTGTTGCTTTTCCACCCGCGGCGCCACTTCCACTTTCGCAACGGGCTGCACGATGTTGACAGGTACCACCCGCTCTTTCTGCCGTTCCTTGTCACGTCGCAGCGCCTCTTCGCGCACTTCGCGAGCAATCTGGGCAGAGCGCTGCTCTTCATAATTGAGATCGACAAAATCCGGATCGGCAACGCGGCGTTCGGTAACAGGCAGCGCCTGCCGGGAAGCGCGCACCTTGTGCCAGAACACGCCCATCAGATTCAGCGTTTTCCGACCAACCACTTCCAGCAACTGAAACCACGACAGGCCGGTGAACAGCGTGACGCCGATGACAAACAAGGTCAGCAGCACCAGTGTCGAACCCGCACTGCTGAGGGCATCGGCAAAACCTGCATCGACTGCGCGGCCGAGCACGCCGCCAGAGAGATAACTCGGTTGCTCGCTCGGATCGCTGAAATGACGTGCTGACAAACCGGCCGCGCCCACCAGCAACAGAATGACGCCGGCCAGCTTGGCCCACCAGAATGCCTTTGGCAGCGGATCTTCGCGATGCTGGAACGCCACCCAGGCAACGAAACCAAGCGCCAGTGGCAGCAACCACGCCGGGTAACCGAACAGGAACTGGCTGACATCGGCAAACCAGGCGCCGACCGGACCAATCAGATTCTGAGTGCTGCCTTCGCTGCTGTAATAGCTCCAGGCACCGTCGGTGCGGCTGTAGCTCATCAGCGCCAGCAACAGCAGCAAGGCAACAAGGCCAACCGACAAGATGGCAGCCTCGCGCAGCCGGGCCTTGACCGCAGGCGGCAGTCCGACCGAAGGCACCTTGAGGGTGGCCTCGTTCGACTTTTTCGCTTTTTTGGGGGTTGCCTGCGCCATAAGAAACTGTCTCAAGTATTTACGCTATTGTACTGATATTAAATGAGAACTTCTCATCTAAATCGGGGTGATTCGGGTCAGTCAGCCACCGCCAGACTGGTGGTCTCTTTCACTTCTTCCATGACGGCATAACTGCGTGAACCCGAGACGCCCGGCAGGGTCAGCAGGGTTTCCCCGAGCAACTGCCGGTAAGCCACCATGTCGGCCACCCGGGCTTTGATCAGGTAATCAAAATCGCCGGATACCAGATGGCATTCCATCACCTGCGGCAAGGCCACCACCGCCTTTTTAAAGGCGTCAAAGACATCGGCCGAGGTGCGAACCAGCCGGATTTCGACAAACACCAGCAGCCCGGCACTGAGCTTGGTTGGATTCAGGTGGGCATGGTAACCGCTGATATAGCCCTCTTCCTCGAGCTTTTTCACGCGTTCGAGACAAGGGGTTGGCGACAGGCCGACCCGTTTGGCGAGCTCGACGTTGGCCAGCCGGCCGTCACGCTGGAGCTCGCTCAGGATCTTGCGGTCGATCCTATCTAATTGATAAATCTGGATTTTTCGCGCACGCACAGGATTTTATGCTGCCTTTTGGTAATGACTTGGTGAAAACTCCGGCTTACGAGCAATATTAGGGAATAAATCTGCTATTTGCTAACTAAAATAGCGAAAAATTTTGCGCCAGCGTTTCGGTCCCTGCTTTTTACGCAGTCCCGACTCTGCCTACGCGGTGTTGGCTCTGCGGTTGCGAGCGCAGACTGAAATCGGCACCCCACCAGTTCTTTCGAGGAGAAGCTCCATGTTGATCGGTGTACCCAAGGAAATTAAGAACCACGAATATCGCGTCGGCATGGTGCCCGGCTCGGTCCGCGAACTGGTGCAACAAGGCCACAGCGTGGTCGTCGAACACAATGCCGGTATCGGCATTGGCTTTACCGACGCCGACTACGAAGCTGCCGGTGCCAAAGTGCTGGCGACTGCCGACGAGGTTTTTGCCAAGGCCGAGATGATCGTCAAGGTCAAAGAGCCGCAGGCCGTCGAGCGCGCCCGTCTGCGCGAAGGCCAAATCCTGTTTACCTACCTGCATCTGGCGCCGGATCTGGAACAGACCCAGGACCTGATCAAGTCGAAAGCCACCTGCATCGCTTACGAAACGGTCACCGCTGCCAACGGTGGTCTGCCGCTGCTGGCACCGATGTCGGAAGTGGCTGGTCGCATGTCGATTCAAGCTGGCGCCACCGCGCTGCAAAAAGCCAACGGCGGCCGCGGCATTCTGCTGGGCGGCGTCCCGGGCGTTGAACACGGCAAGGTCGTGATCCTCGGCGGCGGTGTGGTGGGTGCCAACGCGGCACTGATGGCCGTTGGCCTCGGCGCACAGGTGATCGTGCTGGATCGCAATGTCGATGTCCTGCGTCGTCTCGTTGCTCAGTTCGGCACTCGAATCGAAACCGTATTCTCGAGCGCCGACGCGGTAGAGCGTCATGTGCTGGATGCCGACCTGGTCATCGGCGGCGTGCTGATCCCGGGCGCAGCGGCACCGAAGCTCGTCACGGCTGAGATGGTCAAGCGCATGAAGCCGGGTTCGGCCGTGGTTGACGTTGCCATCGACCAGGGCGGCTGCTTCGAAACCTCGCATGCCACCACTCATGCCGAACCGACTTACATCGTTGACGACGTGGTCCACTACTGCGTTGCCAACATGCCGGGCGCAGTGCCGCGCACCTCGACCTTTGCCCTCAACAACGCCACCCTGCCGTTCATCATCGAACTGGCCAACAAGGGCGCCAAGAAAGCACTGGCGGACAACGTTCACCTGCGCAACGGTCTGAACGTGCACGCCGGCAAGGTGACCTACAAGCCGGTTGCCGAAGGCTTCAAGATGGAATACGTGCCGGCGGAAAAAGCGCTCGGTCTGTAATGCTCCGTTCTGCTGCAAGAAAAAGCCCGGCAACTGCCGGGCTTTTTCTTGGCTGGCTATTTTCTGACCGGCGCGGATTCATGCCCCGCTACGTTCAAGGCTCTTCGGGATAGTGCCGCTCAATGCCTGTGATTGGCCCCGCTCAAACCGTCTGCGCTTGAATTCACGTAGAATGGCGCCACGTTCATGGGCCAGACCACTTTCCGATCTGCCCCACTCCAATCCCGACACTTCCGCAAGGACCTTTCATGAACCAGAAGCACAGTCGTCTCCTGATTTTGGGTTCCGGTCCGGCCGGTTACGCCGCCGCCGTGTATGCCGCCCGCGCCAACCTGAAACCGGTCATCATCACCGGCATGCAGCAAGGTGGCCAGCTGATGACCACCACCGATGTCGACAACTGGCCCGGTGACGCCCATGGTCTGCAGGGTCCGGACCTGATGCAGCGCATGCAGGCGCATGCCGAGCGCTTCGGCACCGAGATCGTGTTCGATCATATCCACACCGTCAAATTCAACCAGCGGCCGTTTGTGCTGATCGGCGACAGTGCTGAATACACCTGCGACGCGCTGATCATCGCTACTGGCGCCTCCGCGCAATACCTCGGCCTGCCGTCCGAAGAAGCCTTCATGGGCAAAGGCGTATCCGGCTGCGCGACTTGCGATGGCTTCTTCTACAAGAACCAGGTGGTCAGCGTGATCGGCGGCGGCAACACCGCCGTTGAAGAAGCGCTGTACCTGTCAAACATCGCCTCGCACGTGCACGTGATTCACCGCCGCGACAAGTTCAAGTCGGAAAAAATTCTGCAAGATCATATTTTCGAAAAAGAAAAGGCCGGCAAGATCACCATCCATTGGAACCACACGCTGGATGAAGTGCTCGGCGACCAGAGCGGCGTCACCGGCATTCGCATCAAGAGCACCACTGACGGTGCGACCAAGAATCTGGATCTGGCTGGCTGCTTCATTGCCATCGGCCACAAGCCGAACACCGACATCTTCGCCGGCCAGCTGGAAATGAAAGACGGCTACATCATCGTCAAGAGCGGTATTCAGGGTAACGCCACCGCTACCAGCGTGCCGGGTGTGTTTGCAGCTGGCGACGTCGCCGACCACGTCTACCGTCAGGCGATTACCTCGGCCGGTACTGGCTGTATGGCAGCGCTGGATGCAGAGAAATATCTGGACGCGCTGGCAAAATGATCGAAAAGGGGCTCTTCAGGGGCCCCTTTTTTTATACAGCGGCCGGATATTTCAGGGAGAACATGGCGTGTACAGGACTGCACTACTCATATTGACGGTTCTCTGTAGCAGTCCGGCTTTGCCCGATTCTGATACATGCCAAAAAATTGCTGACGCCTATGCCGTGGACAGCGAGCTCAAGCAGTACGCCGTCCCATTGCGCACACCTGCTGCTGAAGAAATCGCCTCTTGGTCAGACTACGAGTGTAAGAGTTTCCCGACTGCATTGAAGGGCTACTATGAGCACGCAGCCTTATCGATGCGTCTGCTCAGTACTGACATTCAAACTGGCATGCACGTAAGTTACACCGAAATTCTCAAAGCGCCGCCAGATTGCAACAGTCGCGACGGGAAAGTGCGCTACGGCGATGCTCTATTCAATTTCAATAAACACTCTGGCAGCTCCACCAAATTGCTTGTCATAGAAGGCACGCCTATATTCGTGATAGGAGGTTTTGGCGAAAGTCGATTTGCCGAAGGACTTACAGAAGCCATATCCATTCCTGACGGCAGTCCTCAAAAGCTGTGCTCATTCAAACGAGTTGGCGAATCCATCCTGAGTTCGACAGGAGACTCGATGGTCTGCACTGATTTTAGTGACAAGGAATACGAGTTTGGTGAAATTGAACGAACCGGAAAATTTTACACCGAGTCCGTTGATGGCCCAGGCCGTATTATTTTTATGCGTGGAGCTGCTACGCAGCTAACCATGGAAATCGACTACACCAGCGTATCATCTCGTTATCGAGTCTCTGTGGTTCGTCTCGAAAGTTCTGCAATAATAGAAAGCACACTTCGCCAATGGGAGCAGATATTAACAAAAAAAATTGGCTTTCATGGTTCCGGAAAAATTCCTGAATGGATCATGATGAAAGGCCGCCCCACAGCAGTTGAAAAATGGCCGATGGAAACTTGGATCACCTGGCCAGACACTGAAGCAAAACGGTGTGAAATCAAGCTGCTACCTCGTTACAAGCCTGCTGAGCCGCTCCCAGACGGAGGTGCTAGACTTGGTGAGGCTATAGGCCCCTGAAACGATGCGAGTCCCCATCCTGGATGAAAAGCTGCGTTTCCCGCCTCCTGAACGCGCCTTACGGAATCCAAACGGCCTGCTCGCTATCGGCGGCGATCTCTCGATTGCGCGCCTGATCGATGCCTACCGCAACGGCATCTTCCCGTGGTTCTCCGACGGCGATCCGATCCTGTGGTGGTCGCCGGACCCACGCGCGGTGTTCCCGCTCGACACATTGCAAGCACCGACATCACTGCGCAAATTTGCCCGCCGCTGCGGCTGGCAGGCCACGCTCGATACCGCGTTCACGCAGGTCATGTCCGCCTGTGCACAGGCCGAGCGGCCGGGACAGGACGGCACCTGGATCACCGATGAGATGATCGCGGCCTACACTCAGCTGCATCAGCATGGCATCGCGCACAGCATCGAAATGTGGGCCGGTGAGGAATTGGTCGGTGGCCTGTACGGCATTGCGATGGGGCGCTTGTTTTTCGGTGAGTCCATGTTCAGTGCCCGCAGCAATGGTTCCAAACTGGCGCTGTTTACGCTGGCGGCGCATCTGAAGGCCCATGGCTTTGTGTTGCTGGATTCGCAGGTACCCAACCCGCATACCGAGTCGCTCGGCGCCAGCACGATGAGGCGCAGTGACTTTCTGGCATTGCTAAAACGCTATCGCGATGAGCCGCCGCTGGGAGAACCGTGGCGAGCGGGCCCGCTACCGCTCAGTCTCATCTAGCGGCCCTGTTTCGGATGGCGCTGCCGCGCACAAATCGTTTACCCCGGCCCGGCTTGAATCCCAATCGAGTTTCCGCACGTCTCAGGTTCAGGTGCCGTTAGCCACGCCACAGCAACGACTGCCCACCTGCCGCATTCCTCTCTACAATGAACGCTCGGCATGGCCGTTACGGCCTTGCCTCTGCTCAGGACCGCCATGACTGCACCGAGCAATCTGCGCCTCCCACTGTTCCTGACGCCGGAACTGCCCTGTCACTACCTGCCGGGGCGACTGGCGCGGACGGCGTTTGTCGGCTCGGCGGTGCCGATGAAGGCCAGCCTGTATGCCGCCCTGATGCGGCAGGGCTTCCGGCGCAGCGGCAACCATGTCTACCGGCCGCATTGCGCCGGTTGCCAGGCCTGCATTCCGGTCCGTATTCCGGTTGCCCACTTCAAGCCCAGCCGAAGCCAGCGGCGAAATCTGACCCGAAATGCCGAACTGACCGTGCGCTGGCTGCCGGCCCGCCTTGGCGATGCCGAATACCAGCTGTACGAGCGTTACATCAACAGCCGCCATGCCGACGGCGACATGTTTCCGCCCGACCGGGAGCAGGCCAGCCAGTTTTTGCTGTCGGATTGGGCGGAAACCCGGCTGCTGGGGCTGTTTCGCGGCGATCAGCCGGTTGCCATTCTGGTGGCTGACCTGGCCGATGACGGGTTGTCGGCGGTCTATTCCTTTTTTGACCCGGATGAGGCGCCACGGGGTCTCGGCGTCCGCTTGGTACTGGCGCTGATTGAGGAAACCCGGGCTGCCGGCCTGCCCTACGTCTACCTTGGCTATTACATCGCTGACTGCCGCAAGATGCGCTACAAGGCTGACTACCGGCCACTGGAGCAGTTTCAGGCCGGCGAATGGCAATTGTTCCCGGATTGAATTGCTGGTTTTACAAGCAGGTCGCTTTCGGGCATGATAGCGCCCCTCTGAAAGCTGCCCAGATTGAGCATGGCTCGCGAAGATTCTATTGAAATGCAGGGGGTAGTACTGGAAACCCTGCCAAACACGATGTTCCGCGTGAAGCTGGAAAACGGTCACGTGATCACCGCCCATATCTCTGGAAAGATGCGCAAGAATTACATCCGCATTCTGACCGGCGACGACGTCACAGTTGAAATGACGCCGTATGACCTGACCAAAGGCCGGATTATTTTCCGCGCCCGCTGATCACCGCGGGAAAGAAAAAGGGAAGCCAGTGGCTTCCCTTTTTTGTTGCTGTCTTGATGTTGCTGCTTTGGCGGAAAGCACACTGAAAACACGTGCTTGCCGCCATCGATAACCAGCCCTTGTTGTGTCAGGCGTTGCGTCAGGTCGCCTTGGCCTGCTCCAGCGCTGGCGCCGCCTTCTCGATGATATCAAAGCTCAGATTGTCATCCGCCAGCATCACATGCACTTCGCCGCCGCGAGACAGCTTGCCGAACAGGAGTTCATCCGCAAGCGGTTTGCGCAGCAGATCGCGAATGATGCGTGCCATCGGCCGCGCACCCATTGTGCGATCGTAGCCTTTCTCGGCCAACCACGCCCGCGCTTCGCTCGTGACCTCCAGGCTGACGCCTTTGGCATCCAATTGCGCCTGCAGCTCGACAATAAACTTGTCGACCACCGAGAGGATCACGTCAGACGCCAAGGCCTTGAATTGAACAATCGAATCCAGCCGGTTACGGAACTCCGGACTGAACAGCCGCTTGATGGCGCCCATGCTGTCGACACTGTGATCATTCAAAGTGAAACCAATCGATGCCTTGGCCATTTCCTCGGCACCGGCATTGGTGGTCATGATGATGATCACATTGCGGAAATCGGCCTTGCGACCATTGTTGTCGGTCAGCGTGCCATGGTCCATGACCTGCAGCAGCAGATTGAACACATCCGGATGTGCTTTCTCGATTTCATCAAGCAGCAGCACCGAATGCGGGTTCTTGCAGACCGCTTCGGTCAGCAAACCGCCCTGGTCATAACCGACATAGCCCGGAGGCGCGCCAATCAATCGGGATACCGTGTGCCGCTCCATGTATTCCGACATATCGAAACGCAGCAGCTGCAAGCCCAGAATGCGCGCCAACTGTTTGGTCACTTCCGTCTTGCCGACACCGGTCGGGCCGGCAAACAGGAACGAACCCACCGGCTTGTCTTCGGTGCCCAGCCCTGAACGGGCCAGCTTGATGGCGTCGGCAAGCTGCATGATGGCGTCATCCTGCCCGAACACCACACTCTTCAGCGACTGGCCAAGATTGCGCAGTGATTCGCGATCAGACGTTGACACGGTCTTGGTTGGAATGCGGGCAATCTTCGAGACAATATCTTCGATCTCATGCACACCAATGACTTTCTTGCGCTTCGACGGCGCCAGCAGGCGTTGACCCGCGCCGGCCTCGTCGATGACGTCGATTGCCTTGTCTGGCAGCTGGCGATCATTGATGTATTTCGCCGACAGCTCGGCAGCGGCTTGCAACGCTGCTGGCGTGTAACGGACGCTATGGTGCTTTTCGTAATGGGTTTTCAGGCCCTTGAGAATCTCAAAGGTTTCATCGATGGACGGCTCCATGACATCGATTTTCTGGAAACGCCGCGCCAATGCCCGGTCCTTCTCGAAAATGCCGCGATATTCCTGGAACGTGGTCGAGCCAATGCATTTGATCTCGCCTGAGGCCAGCATCGGTTTGACCAGATTGGACGCATCCATCACCCCGCCGCTAGCAGCACCCGCGCCGATAATGGTGTGAATCTCGTCGATAAACAAAATCGCGTGCGGTTTTTCCTTCAGCTCTTTCAAAACAGCCTTCAATCGCTTCTCGAAATCACCGCGATACTTTGTGCCGGCGAGCAGACCACCGAGATCCAGCGAATAGACCACGCCATCACGCATCACATCCGGCACTTCGCCGTCGACGATGCGGCGGGCAAGCCCTTCGGCAATGGCAGTCTTGCCAACACCGGCCTCACCCACCAGCAATGGATTGTTCTTGCGGCGACGACAGAGCACCTGAATGGTGCGCTCCAGTTCGTGATGGCGGCCAATCAGCGGATCGATTTTGCCCTGCTTGGCCAATTCATTGAGATTGCTGGCAAAACTCTCCAGCGGCGAACGACCCGCGTCGCTGGTGCCCTCTTCTTCGCCATCCGCTTGCTGCGGCGGCACTTCGCGTTCAGTGCCGGCAACTTTGGAAATACCATGCGAGATGTAGTTGACGACATCCAGACGGGACACCTGCTCCTGATGCAGCAGATACACCGCTTGTGATTCCTGCTCGCTGAAAATCGCCACCAGCACATTGGCACCGGTCACTTCCTTTTTTCCAGCCGATTGGACGTGGAACACGGCACGTTGCAGCACGCGCTGGAAACCCAGCGTCGGCTGCGTATCGCGACTCTCGTCATTGTTGGGCAGCAATGGTGTGGTTTCATCAACGAAATGGGCCAACTCCCGGCGCAGCCGATCAACATTGGCACCGCAGGCACGCAGCACATTGATGGCGACAGCGTTGTCGAGCAACGCCAGCAACAAGTGCTCGACGGTCATGAATTCGTGGCGCTTTTCACGCGCCTGTTTGAACGCCTGGTTCAGCGTCAATTCCAAATCTTTGCTCAGCATACGACCACCTCAGGTCTTATACGACAGACAACCGGCAAAAAGACCGCTTTACTGCATGAATACTTATTCACTGCCATTACCACTACCACTGACACACACCACACCGAATCGTTCGCTGCCCATTGTCAATTTCAGTTGGCTTCCACCGTGCATTGCAGCGGATGCTGGTTGGCCTTGGCATACTCCACCACCTGCATCGCCTTGGTTTCGGCAATTTCAAACCGGTACACCCCGCACACGGCGCGACCGTCATAATGTACTTGCAGCATGACCTTGACCGCCTGCTGCTGACTCAACGAAAAAAACTTGGTCAAGACTTCAACAACGAAATCCATCGGCGTGAAATCGTCGTTCAGCATGACCACCTTGAACATGCGGGGCGGCTTGACCTGGGGTTCAGCCGGCGCAACCTCGACGGTCTGCTGTTCAGTCGGCAGCGGCGTCGTACTCATGATGTAAGCGTAGTCCACAGCGGGCATTTCGGATGTAACTCGTTAATTGGGAGCAATCTAACATATTCAAGCGATCACGCTTTATGTAGCGCTTTGTACAGCGTTTTCCGTCTTGACAAACAGTTGAACGCTTGTCCACTATTCGCCTGCCCTGCCCAGTTGTCCGGGAAGGCTGGCCCCGCCGTTCTTGCACGTCTGTCGCTGTCACATTTCTATACAGGAATGTCAGTGACGATACTGCACCTGAGGGTGGCTTGTCCGAGGAGCAGCCAGCATCTCCTGTTAGCGATGAGTGAGAAGGAAGTCAGGTATGGCTTACGGCACGGTGAAGTGGTTCAACAACGCAAAGGGTTACGGCTTCATTCGCCCCACCGAGGGTGGTGATGACGTGTTCGTTCACTACTCCACGATCGACATGGATGGCTACAAGAGCCTGAAGGCCGGTCAGGAAGTATCGTTCGACGTGACCCAAGGTCCAAAGGGTCTGCATGCCACCAATATCGAACCTGGCAGCGCCAAAACAGCCAATAAGGTAGGCTGAAGCATAAACCAATGGTCTCTTTGACCGCATAAAGCCGCACACAGAATTGCAAGAGGGCGCTTCCAGCGCCCTTTTCTTTTGCTTATTTATCAGGAGCTTGCCTCAAGGTTCCGGATTGAATTGGGGCGCGGATGTCGCGGAGATATGTGGAGGCTGAGCGCCGGTATCGCTATCCTTGCCAGCCCAAAGCCCACGGTTGCCGCAGACCGCAGCCTCCCCGAGGAATGTCCTGTGAGTCGATTGCTCGCCTTCAACAAGCCATATGGCGTGTTGTGCCAGTTCAGCTCAGACGGCTCCGGCAAGCCGACCCTGAAAGACTTTATCGATGTGCCCGCGGTCTACCCGGCCGGACGGCTGGATACCGACAGCGAAGGGTTGATGCTGCTGACCGATGACGGCCGGCTGCAGGCCCGGATCAGCTCACCGCGCTTCAAGCAGCCAAAAACCTATTGGGCTCAGGTCGAAGGCTTGATAGATGACACCGCCCTTGCGGCCCTGCGCAAAGGGGTCCAATTGAATGACGGGCTGACCGGGCGGGCACAGGCCGAGGCCATAGCTGCGCCAGAGTTGTGGCCACGCGACCCGCCGGTGCGCTTTCGCCAGCACATTCCCACCAGCTGGCTAAGCCTGACCATTACCGAAGGACGTAACCGGCAAATCCGCCGGATGACCGCTGCGGTCGGTTTTCCAACCTTGCGACTGGTCCGGGTCCGCATCGGCGACTGGCAACTGGCCGACCTGGCACCAGGCCAGTGGCGGGAACTGACCCCACCGCTTGGCTGAACCCCAGCAACCGCTAGCGGTTGCTGGCAATGACTGCGATTCGGTCACTCGGGCGGCCGCAACGCGCCACCCTGCCGCCACACTCAGCGCCGCCTACCGTTCTTGTGGCAAGCTTTGGACCCTTCACGAATCGGCACGCAGCGAGCGCCCGGCAACCTCCTTACGGCTGACAGCAACGCCCGCAGATCTCAACGTCAGCTCAAACCGGGCCATTGTCGAAACCTCAGATGCCTCGACGTTGCAACGCGACCAGCGTTTCGTAATGCGCGGTATGCGGAAACATGTCGAACAGTTGCACACGCTGCACCTGAAAGTCAGGCAGCAACGCCAGATCGCTCGCCAGCGACTGGGCATTGCAACTTGAATAGATGAGATAGTTGGGTGCCATGCGCTGCAACCATTGGCAAAGCTGCTGGCCGATGCCGCGACGTGGCGGATTGACCAACACCACATCCGGAGCCGCCGTCTCGCCCGCGACAAAACCGCTGGCGTCCAGCGCCGCAAAGCGGACATCGGTCAGTTGCATCTCGTTGGCTGACTGCTGCGCGCAGGCGATAGCCTCGGCCTCGCGCTCAATGCCAACCAGACTGACTCCCGGTCGGACGCAGTGCAGGCCAAAACCGCCAACCCCACAGAACAAATCCCAGAGACTGCGCATTGGCAGTGCGGCCGACCATGAGCGTGCAGTAGCGTACAAGGCGGCGGCAACCGCAGGATTGGTCTGAAAAAAGCTTTTCGGCCGCAAATAAAGTGGCACGTCGTTAAGCTGATCTCGCAGTACCTGCAAATCGGTCAAGGCAATTTCTTCCTCTCCCTCAAGCACGGCCATGTGCACCGGCTGCAGATTGACGGATACCACCTTCAGCGCTGGCAGCTGCTGCTGTAGAATCGGCAGATGTTTGCGGATCAGGTCAAGCTGGGCTTTCGAGCGCAACACGAAGCGCAGCATCAGCATGCCGTCGTGATGGCTGCGGTTGATCAGCACATATTTGAGCTCACCGCGGCGCTGGCTGATGTCGTATGGTTGCAACCGAAGCTGCCGGATGAACGCCGCCAATGCAGCAAACACTGGACCAAATTCAGGCGGATACAATGGGCAGCGCTGCAAATCGATGCCACGCTGCTGATCGTCGACGATGCCGAGCAACGGTTGTTCGGCACTACCCGTCACCACCATCTTGGCGCGATTGCGAAAACCGGCCAGCGCACTGTGCTGCGGCGCCAACCACTGGGTCTGCGAATCAGCCAAACCATCCAGGCGCCGTTTGAGATCGGCCTGTTTGTCGGCAAGCTGCTGTCCGTAGGGAATCTCAAGCCAGCGACAGGAACGACAATTGTCGGCGACATAATCCGCACAAGGAATGATCGGGCTGACGGACATTAACGATGCTCAGTCTGGCGCATGCCAGGCGGCGACGGCCGCGTTGTCGGCCGACGTTGGCTCCAGCCAACGGGTACCATCAGCGCGCTCCTCCTGCTTCCACAGGATTGCCCGCGTTTTCAACTGATCGGCAAGATAGCTGCAGGCATCGAGTGCTTCGCGGCGATGACCACTGGCAACGCCGACATAGACAATTTGTTCGCCCGGCGTCAATCGCCCGACCCGATGGATAATTTCGATGCCAAGCAACGGCCAGCGCGCCACGGCTTCATCAGCGAGCATCTGCAAGCTCTTTTCGGTCATGCCGGGATAATGTTGCAGGCGCAATGCCAGCACATCGTCATCCGTGCGCACTGCGCCAACGAAGCTGGCAACCGCGCCAACGGCGCCTGCCTGCTGCAACAGCCGGCGGTTCAGCAGCGCCACGTCGAAGTCAGCCTGCTGGGCCGCAACGCGAATGATGCAGGCAGCTGTCACGTCAACCTCCCGTTACCGGCGGCAAGAACGCCAGTTCATCGGACTCGATGATCCGCGCATCCGACCTGACTACCTGCTGATTCACCGCAATCAACAGACCGCGACGGCCAGCGAGCAGCGCAGCGACGTGCGGATGGCTCTGCCGCAACGCCGTCATGACATCCTGAACGGTATGCCAGTCATCCTGCCAAGCCAGCAGCAGCGTGTCGCTACCGGCCTGCTCGGCCAGGCTGCCAAAAAACAGTATTCGCAACATCTTTCGCCCCACCGCGACCACTCAGGTCAGATCCGCCAGTTGATAATCACCCGACCGACCACCCCGTTTTTCAATCACCCGAATCCCATCGATCTGCATGGTTTTGTCGATGGCTTTGCACATGTCGTAAACCGTCAAGGCGGCGACACTGGCGGCGGTCAACGCTTCCATCTCGACACCGGTGGCCGCCCGCACATGTGCGCTGGCGCGGATGCGAACGCAGTTCGCCCCGTGATCGAGCGTGAACTCGATGCCGACACCAGAGAGTGGCAAGGTATGACAAAGGGGTATCAGATCAGCGCAGCGCTTGGCCGCCATCACGCCAGCAACATGCGCCGTGGTCAGAACATTGCCCTTGGGCAACTCGCCGGCCGCGAGCGCCGCCAGCGTTGTGGCCTGCATGTGCACGACGGCAGTGGCCACCGCCAACCGATCAGTTACTGGCTTTTCCGCCACATCCACCATCCGGATCTGGCCTTTTTCATCAAGATGGGTAAATCCGCTCACATCCTTCTCCTTGATACCAAAAGCGCTCGCTGACGTGCCTCAGGGCGCCACACCGATCCGGTCTGCCCAATTGACCGAGGCCGGCTGTCGCTCACTGGCATCCACCAGTTTGGCATAGCGACGTTCAATTTCATGGCGACGTATCTTCAGGGTCGGCGTCATCAGCCCGTTATCGGTGGTCCATTGCTCAAACACGACGATGATGCGCGCCAACTGCTCATGACTTTCCAGCGTGTTATTGAGTTGCTGCAACGCCAGCTGCAATCGCTGTTCTATCTGTGCCCGCGCCTCATCGGCAACGTCCTTGAAGACGGCCAACGCCACCGGTTGCGCACGATCCGCGCCGAGCACACACAGCTGCTCGACACCGGCCAGCAATTCAAGCCGTGATTCAATTCGCGCCGGTGCCACGTATTTGCCCTTGGCGGTCTTGAAAATCTCTTTCTTGCGACCAGTCAGCTGCAACAGGCCGTCAGCATCCTGCGTACCCAGATCGCCGGTCAACAGCCAGCCATTCTGTATTACCTGCGCCGTCAGCTCCGGCGCTTTGTAATAACCGAGCATCAGGCAGGGATTGCGCAGCAGGATTTCGCCATCATCGGCAAATCGGACTTCGGCACTTTGGTAACACTCGCCCACTCTGCCGTGGCGGCGCCGATCAGGATGGGCACCATGGGAGAAGCCAAAGGTTTCACTCATGCCATAGCCTTCGCAAATGCGAATGCCGAGTTGCTCGTACCAGGTCATCAACTCCTGCGACAGCGCAGCGGCGCCACTGATGGCAATGCGCACACGATGCAAGCCAAGTGCCCGACGCAGCAGCGCGGCAGTCATGCGACCTATCACCGGCAGGCGCAGTAATCGCTGTAGCCGGGCGGGTGGAAAGCGCCCCTCGATGCCCTGCTGGAATTTCAGCCAGATACGCGGCACAGCCAGAAAAATGCTGGGCTCGGCACGTCGCAAATCGCGGGCAAAGGTATCCAGTGAATGGGCAAAGCTGATGTTCGCACCGTTGTACAGACCAATGCACTCGATGACCAGACGCTCGGCTACATG
Organism: Permianibacter sp.; assembly: GCA_041914645.1. Lineage (GTDB taxonomy): Bacteria > Pseudomonadota > Gammaproteobacteria > Enterobacterales > Permianibacteraceae > Permianibacter. The sequence continues at coordinate 193,196 of JAYSCY010000007.1, read as the reverse complement.
GGCCAGTGGCAAATAGGAAAACAGCCGTTGCGGCCCTTCAACCCCGGCCCAGTCAAGCAAGCTCAGGGCCGCGTGCCGCATGATCCCGAAGCTGATCATCACACCCTTGGCTTCACCCGTAGTGCCAGAGGTATAAACGATGGTCGCCAGCGTATCGGCTGATGGCAGTTCCGGATTGAGCAGCGGCAATTCACTGCGGACAAGCTCATCCCAATCTGGCATACCGTCGCGCGGTTGGTACATTGCGATCTGTTCAAGACCGGCGGGAATGGCCTCCTGCTTTTCCGCAAAGTCATAGAGCTTGCCGACAAACACTGCCACCGCATCGCTATGCAGCAGCACCTGGGCAATCGACTCTTTGCCGCCAGTCGGGTAGATCGGTACGCTCACGTGACCGGCCAGCCAGATCGCCAGATCCGCCATGAGCCAGTGAGCACAGTTCAAGGAATAAATGGCGATATGGCTGCCACGCGGATACTTGCGAAGATAGTTCGCTACCCGTGCCACCTCATTGTGAGCCTGCCGCCAGCTGATCTCGCGCACACCGTCTGCCAGCGGCTGCCGCAGGAACACGGCATCCGGCGTGGCATAGACCTGCTCCAGAAAGCGCGCTGGCAACAACGGTTGCGCAGCCATTGAACCCGCATCACTCATGAGCTCACCACTGCTGCTTGCATACCCAACTCCTCTTCTTTTAGCTGTTTTGTTGTCAGGATATGTCTGGTAATCAGGAAATCAACGCGAGCAGCACCGTGGCAGGATCGGGCACGCGTTCGCTGCTGAATCGTGCCGACTGTTCCCGACAGGAAAACCCGGTGGCACAAACCAGGCCGCGTTGCCGTGCGGTTAGCAGCGAGTCCGCCCAGCTTTGCTCAAACAGCGTCCGCGAGTTTTGTTGCTGCTCGCGCTCATGGCCGTAACTGCCTGCCATGCCGCAGCAACCGGTATTGACGGCGCGCAGTTCAAGATTGAACCGCTTGAAAACCCGTTGCCACAGTTCTGTGCTGTTGCCGATCTGGGTCTTCTCGGTGCAATGGCTGAACAGGTGCACAATGGGGCGCTCACGCACTGGCGGTGCATCGTCGATGCGGGCCAAGTACTCGGCCAGCGTCAAAACCGGCGCGGCACCGGTCATATCCACATGCGCCGGGTATTCCTGCCGAAACAGCAGCGCCTGGGTTGCCTCGACACTGACGATGGGCAATTGCCATTGCGCCCACTCCTGCAGCTTGCTCACAGCATGCTCGGCGCGCCGAAGAAATTGCGGCAAGCGACCTTTGACATGCTCCGCCTTGCCGAGCGGAAGGAAGGGTAAAATGATGACCCGGCGACCCAGCCGTTCCAGCAAACGAACCGCATTGGCAAGCGCGGTGGTGTCAAAGAAACTGGTAAACGGATCCTGCAACAGCAACACCGTGTGCGCCCGCTGATCCGGCGACAGCCGGTCAAGCTCGCGCGCATCAAACCGACGCGCCTTCCTTGACCGCAACAGATCAAAGACATTGCGGCTGGCAAACGACGGCAGCGCCTCCAGGCCAAACAAGTACTTGGCAACCGCCCGGCTCAATGGATTGAACATGAAAACATTGCTGATATGTGGCACCACCGCGGCAACCGGAGCCCAGCTTTCCATGCTGGTCAGCAGATAATCGCGGATTGGTCGCGGATAACGCCGGTGGTAGTGATGCAGGAATAGCGACTTCTGTGCCGGCACATCGACCTTGATCGGGCATTGGGTGTTGCAGGCCTTGCAGCCGAGGCAACCGGCCATTGCCTCGTTCACCTGATGGGAAAAGTCATCCCCACTGCGCAGCATCGGCAAGCGGCGCAATTCGCGCTGCCAGCGGCTATCTGTCGCCTTTGCCACCGGTCGCAAATCGACGCCGGCCTGCGAAGCCTGACGCAACCATTCCCGCATCAGGCCGGCGCGGCCTTTCGGTGAATGCAGGCGATTGCCGGTTGCCTTGTAGGACGGGCACATGACGCTGTCCATCCGGTAATCAAAGCACTGGCCATTGCCATTGCAATACAGCGCACCAGCGGCATCGGTTTCGGCAATTGGAAGAATCTGCCGATCCTGCTCACCGCGGGTGTGCTTGAAAGGTTCAAACAGCAGATTGTCGTGACCAAGCGGCGAGCATATCTTGCCGGGATTGAGCTGATTATGTGGATCGAATGCCGTTTTGACCTGCCGCATTCGCTGGTAAATCTCGTCACCGTGAAAGTCCGGGCCGTACCAGGAACGAAAGCCTTTGCCATGTTCCGACCACATGACGCCGCCGTATTTCTTGCACAGCGCATAGACAGCATCGGAAATCTTGCGGAACACGGCCTCATCATCAACGGTCCGCAGGTTCAGTGCCGGCCGCACATGCAAACAACCGACATCGACATGGCCGAACATGCCGTAGCTGAGGCCGTGGCTGTCAAGCAGCGCACGAAACTCACCGATATACGCTGCCAGATGTTCCGGCGGCACCGCCGTATCCTCGACAAACGGGATCGGCCGCCGTTTGCCTTTGGCATTGCCAAGCAGACCAACGCCCTTCTTGCGCAGATCCCACAGCGCCGACTGCGCGGCTTTTTCGGTGGTGTAATGAAAACTGATCACGCCCGGCGCCCGCGGCAACTCGGCCTTCAACGCCTCAGCGCGGCTGGCAAATTCAGTCGCATCATCTCCGACGAACTCCACCAGATTGACCGCATTGCCGGAGAAGTCTTGTTGTTCACCCAGATACGGTTTGACCTTCGGGAAAATGATGTCGTCTTTCGCCAGCGTCAGGATCTTGTCGTCAACGGTTTCAATCGCCGAGGGCTGATGCTTTAACAACGCCTGCGCTGCGGCCAGTGCCGCATCGAAACTCTGGTAGCGAATGGCAAACAGGGCCTTGTGCTTCGGCAGTGGCGTCAGCTTGAGGGTCAACTCGGTAATTACCGCCAGCGTGCCTTCAGAACCGCAAAGAACCGGATTCAGCGAGAAGCTGCCGGTCTTCTCATTCACGACGTGCCACAGGTTATAGGCGGTAATGAACCGGCCAAGCCGTTCGGCGCCCGGATGGGCTGGTGCATGCCGACAAGCTTCATCGACCAGGCGATACAACTCCCCTTCCCGGCCACTCTGGTGTTTGCGGGCAAAAAACTCGGCCGCTTCGAGCGAACCGGTTTCGATGACGTCACCGTTGTTCAGCACCACTCGCATGGCGATGACATGATCACCCGTGCGGCCATAAAGTCGCGACCCTTTACCGCAGGCATCGGTATTGGCCATGCCGCCCAAGGTCGCCCGATTCGATGGCGACAATTCCGGCGCAAAGAAGAAACCCTGCGGATTCACCACATCCTGCAATTGGTCGAGGATCACTCCCGGTTGCACGCGGGCAACCCGTTTGCCGGTATCAACCTCAAGAATACGATTTTGGTAACGGGACAAGTCCAGCACGATGCCGGTGTTCAGTGACTGGCCGTTGGTGCCGGTACCGCCACCACGCGGTACCAACTTCACGTCACGAAATTCCGATCTGCTGGCCACCTTGAACACGGCACTGACATCGGCTTCCGAGCGTGGAAACAGCACCGCTTGCGGCAACAGTTGATAGACACTGTTGTCGGTGGCGTGCACCAGCCGGGTGGCATAGTCGGTGGCCACATCGCCGGCAAACTCGCCGGCAGCAAGCTGGGAAAGAAAATGCAGATAAACCGCGTCCAGTTGCGGCATCTCAGTGAGGGCAGGAACAGCGTGGCTCATGTGCGATTGACAACTCAATAATCGTTACATGGACGCGCCGCCTGCCGGAGCCGGCAACGCGCCCGAATGGTTATGGCTCGCTGGCTTTTTCGCCAGCCTGTTCGTCGATTTGCTGATCGAGCTGCTCAGCGGCCTGCTGGGTTTGCTGCTCGACTGCTTTGGCTGCATCAATCTCTTCGTGCAGATCGCGACTGACCGCTTGCCCGAGCTCCTTGCCGGCTTCTTCGACGGCAGACGGATCGTGTTCTTCTTCGCTGCTGCAAGCCAGCATCGACATACCGAGCATGACGACAGCACACAGACGAAGTACAGCGCGGAATTTCATGACGGAACTCCCATGACGAATTGACGGTTCAGCTCACGATGCGAACGGCCGGAACGCTCTCTTTTACCACATCCGACGGACAGGGGCCGCACAGTTCTTGCCGCCTCAGGAGGCCGGTTGCGGCCGAGCAAAACGCATGGCCCCGTAACTGGCCACCATGACCAGCAGCATCGCGATGATCTGACGGCCCGCCATGGCTTCGTGCAGGATCAGCAAGCCCATCAGTGCCGCTACCGCCGGCTCCAGGCTCATCAGAATACCGAACACCCGGGTCGGCATGCGACGCAGGGCTTCAATCTCAAGCGTATAGGGAATCACCGATGACAACAACGCAACGGCAATTGCCGCCAACAGCAACATCGGCGACGAGAACACCGGTAGAGCTGTAACGGCGCCCACCGGGACCAGCATCAGGGCGCCAGCCATCATGGCCAGTGCCAAACCCTGCTGGCCCGGCAAGGTCCCCCCCAGTCGCTGACCAAGCACGATGTACGCGCCCCAGCACCCACCTGCAATCAGGGCAAGCACAACGCCGATCGGGTCGAGGCTGCCGGAAAACGGATTCAGCAGGGCAATGCCGGCCGCGGCCAACACCACCCACAGCACATCAAGCAGCCGATGGCTCTGCCACAACGCCACCGTCAAGGGTCCGAGAAACTCGATGGTGACCGCAAGACCGAGCGGCAGGCGCTCCAACGACAGGTAATAGGTGGCATTCATGCCCGCAAGCACAGCGGCAAACAGCAAGGTTGTCCGCCAGCCAGTGGCCGATAGCTGGCGCCAATTGGGCCGCACCCACAGCCACAACACAACGGCGGCAATACCTACCCGCAGGAACACCGTACCGAGTGGGCCGAACGCAACAAACAGGGATTTGGCAAATGCCGCCCCGGCCTGCACGCTGAAAATCGAAATCAGCACCAAAACAATTGGTGGAACCCGTTCCAGAACTTTCATTGCTCGCGTTCCCGCTGTCGTTGTTGTCATGAACAGGAACAAAAAAGGCGGACCATTGCGTCCGCCTTTTTTGTTCCTGATGCTTGCTGCTTGCAGCTGTCCTGCTCCCTATCGGAACGGGCGGCCCAGGATCATTTCTTGCCAGCAAGGAACAACCAGGTTTCCAGCACGGAATCCGGGTTCAACGACACCGAATCAATGCCCTGCTCCATCAGCCACTGCGCCAGATCCGGGTGGTCTGAAGGTCCCTGACCGCAGATGCCGATGTACTTGTTGTTGCGCTTGCAGGCCGAGATCGCCATCGCCAGCAGCTTCTTGACTGCCGGATCCCGCTCATCGAACAGATGGGCGATGATGCCGGAATCACGATCCAGACCGAGCGTCAGCTGGGTCAAATCGTTCGAGCCGATCGAGAAGCCATCGAAGTACTGCAGGAACTCGTCGGCCATCAGGGCGTTCGACGGCAGCTCGCACATCATGATGACTTTCAGGCCGTTCTCACCGCGCTTGAGACCGTGTTCGGCCAGCAGCTCGGTAACGCGCTTGGCTTCTTCCAGCGTACGAACAAACGGAATCATCACTTCGACGTTGGTCAGGCCCATTTCGTCGCGGACTTTCTTGAATGCCTTGCATTCGAGCGCAAAGCATTCGCGGAAGTCGGCCGAAATGTAACGCGAGGCGCCACGGAAACCGATCATCGGGTTTTCTTCGTGCGGCTCGTACAACTTGCCGCCGATCAGGTTGGCGTATTCGTTCGACTTGAAGTCCGACATCCGGACAATCACCCGCTCCGGATAGAACGCCGCACCGATGGTCGAAATGCCTTCAGCCAGTTTTTCGACAAAGAAATCGGTCGGTGACTTGTAGCCGGCAATACGAGCGCTGATGTTTTCTTTCAGGGCGGCGTCGTGCAGGCTGTCGAAGTGGATCAGCGCTTTCGGATGCACGCCAATCACGCGGTTGATGATGAATTCGAGACGGGCAAGACCAACGCCGTGATGCGGCAGCTGCGAGAAGGTAAACGCCTTGTCCGGATCGCCGACGTTCATCATGATCTTGAACTTCAGCTTCGGCATGTCGCTGACTTCGGCACGGTGAATGTCGAACTCGTGCAGGCCCTGATAAATGAAACCGGTGTCACCCTCGGCGCACGACACGGTGACGTTGTCGCCTTCCTTGATGTGATCGGTGGCATCGCCACAACCGACCACAGCAGGAATGCCGAGTTCACGCGCGATGATCGCGGCATGGCAGGTACGGCCACCACGGTTGGTGACGATCGCCGCCGCTTTCTTCATGACCGGTTCCCAATCCGGATCGGTCATGTCGGTGACCAGCACATCGCCCGGCTGGACGCGAGCGATTTGCGAAATATCGGTGATGACGCGGGCCGGGCCTTTGCCGATGCGCTGGCCGATGGCACGGCCTTCGCAAACAACGCGACCTTTGGTTTTCAGCATGTAGCGTTCGATAACGCGGCTGTCGTCACGCGACTTCACGGTTTCCGGGCGGGCCTGAACGATGTACAGCTTGCCGTCGGAGCCGTCTTTCGCCCACTCGATATCCATCGGACGCTGGTAGTGCTTCTCGATGATCAGCGCCTGCCGGGCCAGTTCTTCGACTTCCGCATCGGTGATCGAGAACGCACGGCGCTCGGCGACCGGAACATCCACCATCTTGACGGTTTTGCCATGCTCGGTCTGATTGGTGTAAATCATCTTGATGGCTTTGGCGCCCAACGTGCGACGCAGCACGGCCGGCTTGTTCGCGTTCAACGTCGGCTTGTGCACGTAGAACTCGTCCGGATTGACCGCGCCCTGCACCACGGTTTCACCCAAGCCGTAGCTCGAGGTGATGAACACCACATCATTGAATCCCGACTCGGTATCGAGCGTGAACATGACGCCCGAGGCGCCGATGTCCGAACGCGCCATGCGCTGGATACCGGCTGACAGCGCAACGCCGGCATGCTCGTAACCTTTGTGCACGCGGTAGGCAATGGCGCGGTCATTGAACAACGAGGCGAATACTTCCTTGACGGCCAACATCACGTTGGCCATGCCACGCACGTTCAGGAAAGTCTCTTGCTGGCCGGCGAACGACGCGTCCGGCATGTCTTCGGCCGTGGCCGACGAACGCACGGCAACCGCAAACTCGTCGCTGCTGTTGCCTTTCAATTGCAGATAGGCCTGGGTGATGGCTTTTTCCAGCTCCGGCAGGAACGGGGTTTCGACCACCCAGCGACGGATTTTCTTGCCGGTTTCCATCAGCAACTGGACGTTGTCGACATCCAGCGATTTCAATTCGGCCTGGATGCGGGCGTTGAGACCCGACTGCTCGAGAAATTCACGGAAGGCGTCGGCCGTGGTGGCGAACCCGCCCGGGACACTGACACCGGCGCCGGCAAGATGGCTGATCATCTCGCCCAGCGAAGCATTCTTGCCACCGACCCGGTCTACATCATGCATTCCGAGGTTTTCATACCACAGCACGTACTCAGCCAAAGTCTTCACTCCTGTCCGTATGGCCGGCAAAAGCCGGTGCTAACATTTCAAGCTAGAATGCCGTGCCGACTGCCATGACCGGCGCGGTCAAAAAAGGTGCGGTATTGTAACGGAACTGCCAAATGAAGGGCGCACCAACATGAGACGTAGCGTATTTTTTATTTCCGACCGGACCGGGATCACGGCCGAGATGCTGGGTCAGGCCCTGCTCAGCCAATTCGACGGTATTGACTTCGCCGAAACCACCCTGCCCTTCATCGATAACGAAGCCACCGCCCGCGATGCGGTCGCCCGCATCAACGCCGCCGCCGACCACGAGGGGGAGCCGCCGCTGATATTCGACACCATGGTTCGGCCCGAGCTGCGAGCCATCATCCGGGAAAGCCGCGGCGTGGTGCTGGACCTGTTCCAGACCTTCGTGCCCAGCATCGAGCACACCCTTGGTGTCAAATGCCAGTACCGGGTCGGCAAGGCCCACTCGGCCGAAAATGTCAGCGAATACGAGACCCGCATCGAGGCGGTCAACTTCGCCCTCAACAACGACGATGGCGCAATCACCAAGTACTACGAGCAAGCCGACCTGATTCTGGTCGGCGTCTCCCGTTCCGGCAAAACCCCGACCTCGCTCTATCTGGCCATGCAGTTCGGCATCCGGGCCGCCAACTACCCCATTACCGAAGAGGACATGGACAACCATGGCCTGCCCAAGCCTTTGCGCACCCACAAGCAAAAGCTGTTCGGGCTGACCATCAACCCGGTACGGCTGCAGCAGATCCGGGAAGAGCGGAAAGCCAACAGCCGCTATGCCTCGCTCGAGCAGTGCCGGCTGGAAGTCGCCACCGTAGAACGCATGTACCAGAGTGAAAATATTCCCTGGCTTGATACCACAAGTCGTTCGGTGGAAGAGATCGCCACCAAGATTCTGGCGGCGACCGGCCTGAAGCGGCATCAGTACTGATATCGGCCCACTCTGGGCCGAGTCGATGCTGGTGGCAGGGGGACGAACCGTGGTCAGCAAAGAGAAAAGAAAAAGGCCGGGATTACCCGGCCTTTTTCTTTCAGACAGCTTCACTTGCGCGGCTTGCGCAGCTCTTCATCGTTCGGCAACGGCTGGCCGGTGTAGGCATGCAAAAACGCCTCGCACAGCAGTTCCGAGTTGGTCGCATGGCGCAGGTTGTTGACCTGCCGACGGGTACGCTCGTCGGTCAGCAGCTTCAGCACGTGCAGCGGGATGGAGACGGTGATCTTCTTGACCTTCTCCTTCTTTTTGCCGTGCTCGATATACGGGTCGACAAACTCTTCTTCATCTTCGATCTGAATAGACATCTTTCACTCCAGACGCCCTGAGGTCGGCGGCAAAGGTACTCAGGCGCCTCTTCGCTGTCAAACCTATCACCATTGTTCATATGGGTCGTTTTTGCGGAATACCCCTTGTATAGACATTTGGACGTCTATATCATCACCGACACCTATACGTTTAGACGTCCATTCATGTCAGTCACGGCCATTCCGTTCACCGCCTTCGCCAGCCGCGTCCCGCTGCCGCCTGAGGTCCGCCTGTGGCGTGACCCGGCCGGCCTGCCGCTGGAAAACGGTCAGCGGCTGGCGCCGCTGGAGCTGGCTTGGCGCAGCTGGGGCAAGCTGAACAAGGCCGGTGACAATGCCGTGTTGGTCATCCATGCCCTGTCCGGTTCCGCCGATTTGGAAAGCTGGTGGCCGGAACTGCTCGGTGCCGGCAAACCGCTCGACCCGGCCCGTGACTTCATTGTTTGCATCAACCTGCTTGGCTCCTGTTATGGCAGCAGTGGCCCACTCAGCGACAACCCGGCTGACGGTACGTCCTGGCAAGCCAACTTTCCACGCATCAGCATTCGCGATCAGGTCACCGCGCAATCCCGGCTGCTGCGTGCGCATGGCGTTCACAAACTGCGCTGCGTCATCGGCCCCTCACTCGGCGGCATGATCGCGCAGGAGTTCGCGCTGCAGGAACCTGAGCTGGTGCAATCGCTGGTCTTGATCGGCACCACCGCCGCCCATTCCGCGCAGGCGATTGCCGCCAGCGAATGCCAGCGTGCCGCGATCCGGCTCGACCCGGATTTTCAGGACGGTTTCTATGCCGGCAAAGGTCCGGTGCGCGGCCTCGCACTGGCGCGCGAAATGGCATTTCTGACCTACCGCTGTGAAGCGGAATTGCGGCAGCGTTTCGGCCGCGAGCGTGGCGACAGCAAAGCTTTTGCCGTGCTGGATTACCTCGACTACCAGGGCGACAAATTCGTCCAGCGTTTCGATGCCAACAGCTACATCCGACTGACCGAATGCATGAACACGCATGACATTGGCCGCGACCGCGGCGGTGTTCATGCCGCACTCAAACTCATCACCCAACCGACTCTGGTGCTCAGCCTTGATACCGACCAACTCTATCCGGTGGCCGAACAGCGCGAGATCGCGCGCCACTTACCGAATGCGCAGCATGTGACCGTGCCAAGCCGCCACGGTCACGACGGTTTCCTCACCGAAACCGATGCCGTTGCGGCCACCCTCACGCCATTTCTGGCGGCGCAATACAGCGCCAGCCCGAACTGAAGCCATTCGACCCCGATTCGGAATTCCAGTCATGACCCAACCAACCCACGTTACCCAAGCCACCGCCGTTCTGAAATTTGGCGGCAGTGTGCTGACTGACGCCAACGCGCTGCGCCGCGTCGCCAGCCATCTGCATTTTCGTTTGCAACAACAACCCGTCATTGCCGTGGTCTCCGCCACGCGCGGCACCACTGACACTTTGCTGACACTTGGTTCGCTCGCCGCTGAGCAGACCCAGACTGCCGTGCTGGGCCTGCAACAACTGATTCAACGCCACCTCGATCTCGGCAAGCAATTGCTGAGCGATGCCGAACAACTGACACTGACCGCCGGTTACCGTCAGCTGCAGTTGATTGGCGAAGAAAGCCTGCAGATCCTGGCACGCCAGCCCGGTGAAGGACATGCCACCGCCGCGTTGGCGGCACTGGGAGAAAAACTGTCGGCGCAACTGCTGGCCGCGCTGCTGCGCACCGCCCACGTCAGCGCCGAATGGTTGTCAGCCGAGCCACTGATTCACACCGATGGCAATGCCCTGAGTGCCACAGTTGACCCCGCCGCTACCAAAGCCGCTTTTGCAAAACTGCCTGCCGGATTCTGGCAACAGCGCCTGCGTGTCATCACCGGATTCTGTGGCGCTGACGAAAACGGCCGCACCACCTTGCTCGGCCGCAACGCCTCCGATTACAGCGCCGCACTGGTTACCGCCTATGCAGGTGATGGTTTGGAAATCATCGGCGATACCGACGGCATCCTGAGTGCCGACCCGGATTACGTACCGAACGCCGAAACGGTACCGGTGCTGGCACTGGATGATGCCAGCTTGTTGGCGCAGTGCGGCGCCGGCGTGTTGCACCCGCGCAGCCTGCAGCCCTTGCTGGAACGTCGGCTGCCACTGCGGCTGCGTCGACTCGATGCCGAGCCGAATGCGGGCGCCGGCACGCTGATCGACCCGGCTCATCAAGGCCGTGAACAGGCATTCGTCGCCTGCTGGATCCCGCCAACCTCGCTCACCTTGTCGAAGCAAACACCGTTGCCGCTGTCACTGCATCGCTGGCATGCCCAGACGCCGGAGCTGGCGGTTGTTTCGGTATTTGTCGCCGACAAACATTCGCTGCAAGCAGCGCTGGAGCAATTGCAGCTGCGCGCCAGTCAGGCGGGTGTCGTGTTGCACGCACACCGCGTGCTGGAGCGCGAGCGGGTGTTGGCCTTTACGCTTGATCACGGTGATCTCGATGCGTTCGCCCGCCTTGCCCACGGCTGCCTGTACCCGGCCAATGACGACATCGCCGTTGCCATTATCGGTGCCAGTGGCCGCATCGGTCGGCAGACACTGCAACTGCTGCGTCAGCAACAAGCGACCCTGAAAACCGATCTGGGCTTGCGCCATCACGCCGGTTTGCGTGTCGTTGCCATCTGCAATTCGCATAAGATCCACTGGTGCGGTCAACATGAGCGCGATGCCGAAGCCAGTCTGCAAGCACTGGCAACGGCTGCCGATGTCACTGACCCGGCTTCACGACTGGTGCAAGAACTGCTGGCCCAACAATTTCCCCGCCTGATTGTGGTGGACGCGTCAGCCAGCAGCCATGTTGCCGCGCTGTATGAACCGTTGCTCAAAGCCGGCATCGCCGTGGTGACACCGAACAAGATCGCCAATGCCGATCGACTGCAGCGCTTTGCCCTGCTGCAGCAACTGTCACGACACAATGCCGCGCCGTATCTCTATGAAACAACCGTTGCGGCAGCATTGCCTGTGCTGCGGCCATTGCTGGATCTGCAACGCGCCGGTGACCGCCCGGATCAATTGCAAGCCGTGCTGTCAGGCACCATCGGCTATGTGCTCGACCGTGTTCAGCAGCAGATTCCGTTTGATATCGCTGTGGCTGAAGCGGTCAGCCTTGGCTATGCCGAACCGAATCCCCTGCTGGATCTCGGTGGTGAGGATGTTGCCCGCAAACTGCTGATCCTGCTGCGCACCTGCGGCATCGCCGTTGAGCGCGAGGTGATTGATCTGCAGCCGCTGATTCCGGTCGATGCCGCCTCCAGCCAACCCTTGTCGGTGTTCAACGATTACTGGCGCGACCAAGCGGCCCAAGCTGCTGCCGAGGGCAAACGACTTGCCTATGTCGCCGAATATATCGATGGCAAAGCACGACTTGCCCTACAGCATGTGGATGCCAGCTCGCCATTCCATCGCCTGCGCGGTACCGAGAATGCCGTGATCTATCGTTCACCGCTGTATCGCGACATTCCGCTGACCGTGTCTGGCCCTGGTGCCGGCGTTGCCGTTACCGCCGCTGGCGTGTTTGCCGACGTGCTGTCGGCCGCACAGTCGCTGGCGGCCCGTGAATCGCAATCGCTTGCCAGCAGCGCAAACCTCGCGGTCGCCGCCTGAGCGACTCGCCAGGCCACGATTGATACACGCAAATACTGATTAGGAAGAACAAAAATGACCAAACGCTGCCGTCCCACTACCCGCCTGGTTCGTGCCGGTATCGAATCGGATCGCCATCACAATGCGGTGATTCCGCCGATCTACCTGTCGACCAATTTTGCCTTTACCGAATTCGGCAAGAAGCCGCCATATGACTACACCCGCTCCGGCAATCCGACCCGCGATCTGCTTGGCGAAGCCCTGGCCGATCTGGAAGGCGGTGCCGGCGGTGTCATCACGGCAACCGGCATGGCTGCTGTCACCTTGATCCTGCAATTGCTGAAGCCGGACGATCTGATCATCGCCCCGCACGACTGCTATGGCGGTACCTATCGGCTGTTGTTCCGGCTCAGCGAACGTGGCGTGGTCAATGCCGAGTTCCACAATCAGGTCGATGACAACATTTATCAGACCATTGCCGAGCGCAAGCCGAAACTGCTGTGGATTGAAACGCCCAGCAATCCGCTGCTGCGCATCGCCGACATCGAGAAACTCGCTGACGCAGCCCATGCCGTCGGCGCACTGGTGGTGGTCGACAACACCTTCCTGTCACCCGCGCTGCAACAACCGATTGCCCTGGGCGCCGACATTGTCATTCACTCGACCACCAAATATATCAACGGCCACAGCGATGTAGTCGGTGGCGCAGCCATTGCCAAGACGCCCGAACTGCACGAGAAACTGGTGTTCTGGGCCAACGCGCTCGGCCTGACGGCTTCGCCGTTCGATTCGTATCTGGCATTGCGCGGCCTGCGCACGCTTGAAGCACGCTTGTCGGTGCACCTTGCCAACACCGAAGCAATTATCGATGTGCTGACCCACCATCCGGCAGTCAAACACGTCTACTACCCGGGCCTGCCCAGCCACCCCGGTCATGCCGTTGCCAAGCGCCAGCAGAGTGATTTTGGCGCCATGCTCAGTTTTGAGCTGCACGGTGGTGAAGCACAGGTCCGCACGCTGATTGAAAACCTGAAGTATTTTTCACTGGCCGAATCGTTGGGCGGCGTGGAAAGCCTGATTGCCCACCCAGCCAGCATGACTCACGCTGCAATGGATCCGGAGGCTCGCCGCCGCGCTGGCATCAGCGACACCCTGCTGCGTATATCAGTGGGCATCGAAGACAGCGAAGACTTGTGCTCGGCGCTGGAAGATGCCCTGGATGCCGTATCCGAAACACCGGCGCTGGAAGTGGTCAACGGTTGAAATCGGGAGATAGCTGAAACGGTTATTTGTGGGACACGCTTCCGCTGCGATAGCTTTTCGGATGAATTGATTCGCGGCTGAAGCCGCTCCCATCGCCAAGGTCCTGTATTGATGAGCCAGTTCAACAACGTCAGCGTCAACAAGGAAGCCAACGTCTATTTCGATGGCAAGTGCGTTTCACACACCATCACGCTCTCCGATGGCAGCCGCAAATCCGTAGGCGTCATCCTGCCCTCCACGCTGACGTTCAACACCGGCGCTCCGGAAGTGATGGAACTGCTGAAAGGGAGGTGCCGGGTCAAATTGGCGGGCGAACCGACAGCAGTTGAGTACGGCAGTGGCCAGTCATTTGCTGTGTCCGGCAACAGTCATTTCGAGATCGAAACGCTGGAACCGCTGCACTACGTCTGCCACTTCGGTTGACGTCGTTTTGACTAAACCAATTGCCAAAGAAAAAGCCTCCATCGGAGGCTTTTTCTTTGGCTGAACAGAACCTCAGGCAGCTTGCTTGCGCCGCTGCCACAGATGCTTGACCACCGTGATGACGGCCGGTATGCCCGGCAGCAACACCAGCGCAATCACCACCAGCGAGAAGTTCTCTTTCACCACCGGGATATTGCCGAAGAAATAACCCGCACCAACACAGACCGCCACCCAGAGCAGCGAACCGATCAAGCTGAAGCCGATGTACTTCGGGTAGAACATCTCGCCCATGCCGGCCACGAATGGCGCAAAGGTCCGCACAAAGGGCAGGAAACGCGCAATGATCACGGTCGGTGCGCCGTACTTTTCGTAATAGGCGTGCGTCTTTTCCAGGTATTCCTTGCGGAAGATCCGTGAATCCGGATTGCTGAATAATTTGTGGCCAAAGAAGCGACCGATAAAGTAGTTGCTGTTGTCGCCACAGAACGCCGCGGCAATGATCACGGCTGCAACCAGCAGCGGGTCAATGGCGCCGATGGCGGCCATTGCACCGAGCGCAAACAGCATCGAATCGCCCGGCAGGAACGGCGTAACCACCAGGCCGGTTTCGGCAAAGACAATCAGGAACAGGATGGCGTAGATCCACAGGCCGTAATTCTGGGCCAGTTCAATCAGGTGAGCATCGATATGCAGGATGAAATCAAGAATCGGCACGGTACAGCCCTGTCCGGTCGGAAAACGGCGGCCAGTTTACTGAAGAGCTGACAACAGGGCTACCGAATCTGCCAGCCTGGCCGCCACAAGACGGTTCGCCAACGGAAAGCTCGGCCCCTGCTGGCAGTTGCCGAATCGCCGCTCAGGTCGCAGGTGCCAACGGGCCCTACAGATTCGCAACCCGGGCCAATGGCGTGTGACCCAGCCCCAGGGAATGGCAGACGGCATAGGACAGCTCGGCGCGGTTGAGGGTATAGAGGTGGAAGTCGCGAATGCCTTCCCGCACCAGCAATTTGACCTGCTCCAGTGCCACACTGGCACCAATCAGTTTGCGGGTATCCGGATCATCGTCCAGCCCCTCGTAGAGGCGACTGAGCCAGCTCGGAACGCCGGTGCCGCAGGCCTTGGCAAAACGTTCGACCTGGCGAAAATTGCCAATCGGCAGCAAGCCCGGCGTGATCGGTACATGAATGTCGGCGGCATCACAGCGATCGCGGAAACGAAGAAAGGCGCAATTGTCGAAAAAGAACTGGGTCAGGATATGGCTGGCACCGGCATCGACCTTGGCTTTCAGGTTATCGAGATCAGCGCGGGCACTATGAGCCTCCGGGTGCACTTCCGGATACGCCGCAACGCTGATTTGCTCGACACCAAGTTGCTTCAGATAAGCCACCAATTCGACTGCATATTGAAAATCGCCACCGGTGTGCTGTTGCCCTGCGGGCAGGTCGCCGCGCAGCGCCACAACATGGTTGACGCCGATCGCCTGATAGCGCCGGACAATTTCGGCGATCTCGTCGCGACGGGCATCGATGCAAGTCAGGTGCGGCACCGGCGTCAGATCCGTTTCGGTCTTCAACCGTTCGATTACCGCGTGGGTCCGGTCGCGTGTCGACGCATTGGCGCCATAGGTAACTGAAACGAACCGTGGCTTGAAGCGCGCCAGCTTGAGCACGGAATGCCAGAGCGTTTCGGCCATTTCCGGGGTGTTTGGCGGAAAGAACTCAAATGACACACCGAGCTCGGGCTGTACCTGTTCCCACTGTCGATTCAGGGTTTCCAGTAAACGTGCGGCGTGCAGGCCCATGTGGATCTCTATTTGCTCGGGTTCTTGTTTGAGGTGGTGGCTCGTCACGACTGACTGATCTGCGCACCTGCTTCCAGCGCAAGCATTCAGGCGTTTAGACGGCCAAACCGAATTGAACAATAGCTTTCGGCCGTCTATCCGTCAAGCTATAAAAACGTCTGTTTTCGTTGAAGCAAAACTTTTGGCACACTAGTACATATTTAAATGATGGACTGGTGCCTTGGAAACTCATGCACAGAACCGGGGCCGCTTCGGCTCGCAACCCACTGCCAAACCGAGCAGCAAGTGCCCCTCAGGCTGCGAATTGTGAACTCGTGAACTGGGTACCGAATTCTCACAAATAAAAGCCCCGACTTGCACCGTTCAATCAGTACATGGGGTATCGATACAAAAAGGGGGAGCATGCGACCGAGACAAGCAAAAATCAGTCGGCCGACGTGGGAACCATGCAAGACATGGCGCAATTACAAACAAGGCATCATCATCGCCAAAAACAGCAGCTGGCGTCGACAAAACGGCAGGGAAACTTGCCGATAACTGCGTCTATTTCTGCTGTCCGATCTTCGACATCGCTGCGTTTGACATCTTGGTCATGAAGTTATCCGCGATACGATCATACGGCGGCACAAATGTACCCTGCTGAAAGAAATCCGGATACTGAGACAAAATGGGATTTACCTCAGACAATGTTGAAACCGCAACCAGTGACAGTTCGGTCGCAACGCGACGCTGTACTTCCTTGCCAATGAAATAGTTGGCAACGATTTCAGCCGCCTCCAATCGTCGCCCTGTCAACTTGCTGGCAAAATTGATCGTATCCAGCCAAACCAGATTGCCTTCCCTGAAATGGATGAGTTGCCAGTCGCCGCCAGATTGATTAGCTCGATTGACGTCCATTCCCCAACTGCTGACCACTGCCAGGTTTGGCAAATACTGCGGCGTCGTAGTCCAAAAATGGCCCGCATTTCGATACAGCTTCGTCAGCGTTTGATCGAGAGGACCGCCGAGCCTTGTTTCCGTTACCAGTTGTTCACGCTTACCTTCCAGCGCCAAACTGTTCAGGTAATACGGCGCTTTTCCCAAGGCCATCGCTGCAATGGCCACGTTGTACCAAATTTGACTTCGATTAAGCGAGTACCTGCCCTGCCATTCCGGCCGCAAGAGATCGGCCCAGGATTTCGGCACATCATTTGCGGGTACTTTTGCTCGATCAACATAGAAGCCGTATGTTCCACCGGCGAAGGGAATGTAGAGCGGCTGCTCCCCCTTCATGCCCATTGGGATACGGGTTAGTGAAGGCAGCAAAAACCGATAGTTGCCAAGGCGTGGAGAATTGACATTGACCGGTTGAATGACCTTGCTCGATTTCTCACCCTGCAACTTGATAAAAAACAACGTAAGGAAGGCAATGTCGGCCTTGTCGTTGCGCAGCAGATTAAACATTTGCTCGGCATCTTCGGCGTAGGGCGAGATAACCACGGCATTGTCGGAATAACCCTCCTCACGAAGTATGCGATTGACGTTCTTCAAGTCTTCCGACGTGACGTAACCATCCCACGTAAGAATTCGAAGGCTGTCATTCGCCAGACTTGGCGTACTAACAAGCACCAACAGCCAGCACAATGCACACTTGAACCTATTCATTTTCAGCCTCAACTGCCGTCCCCCTCCGTCTTTTCTTGCCAATGTGCGGCTGCGGCGGAAATTCATCAATGTCACGTCTGCTAGGTCAATTAATGCCATATCCGCTCAGTTCGCCAACACGTAATCCGTCCGGCATGGATCAAAATGGCATGCGAAGCCATGGTTCTCGCCACCTCCAGGGGGCCTCGCCAAAGCGACCAAAACGGAGACGGCGGAGCCACAGACTTCGAACCACTCAAATCATCAGCAGATTCATGAATTCATTGACCGGGGTAGCCTCAAGCTCGTCCTTGTCCTCGCACAACTCGATGATGTCGCGGGCATGCTTGCTCGGGAAACGGGTTGCCACGTTCGCCTTGAACTTCTCGACCAATACCGGGATCCCCTCTTCCCGACGGCGACGATGGCCGATGGGGTACTCGACCTCGACCCGGTCGGTTTTGCTGCCGTCCTTGAAGAACACCTGTATGGCATTGGCAATCGAGCGTTTGTCCGGCGCGTGATAGTCCGCGCTGTAGCGGCTATCCTCCTGCACGACCATTTTTTCGCGCAGGGCATCGATGCGCGGATCGCTGGCGGCAGCATCACTGTAATCGTCAGCGGTCAGGTTGCCTTTCAGCAGACCGATGGCAACCATGTATTGCAGGCAGTGGTCGCGGTCAGCGTAATTGTGCAACTCACCAACCTTGCTGATGATGCGAATGGCCGACTCGTGGGTAGTCAGCTCAATGCGTTCGATCTGATCCAGCTTGCCGCTCACCTGCGGGTGCAGTGTGACAGCGCACTCAACTGCGGTCTGGGCATGAAATTCGGCCGGGAACGACAACTTGAATAGAATGTTCTCCATCACGTAGGTGCCGAATTCTCTTTGGAACGTGAACGGTTTGCCTTTGAAGGCAACATCATAAAAACCCCACTTGGGCGCAGTCAGTGCCGACGGGTAACCCATTTCTCCGGCCATGGTCATCAATGCCAGCCGCACCGCGCGCGAGGTGGCATCGCCAGCCGCCCAGCTCTTGCGCGAACCGGCGTTGGGCGCATGCCGGTAGGTACGCAAGCTTTGCCCATCGACCCACACCTGCGAGACCGACGTCATGATGTCTTCGTGATCGCCACCCATCATGTCGGTGACCACGGCAGCCGAGGCCAGCTTGACCAACACGACATGATCGAGACCGACCCGGTTGAAACTGTTGTCCAGCGCCATGACGCCCTGAATCTCGTGCGCCTTGATCATGGCGGTAAGCACATCGCGCATGGTCAATGGCTCGTAGCCCTGAGTCAGATTCTGGCGGCTGACATAGTCGGCCACAGCCAGAATGGCACCGAGATTATCGGAAGGATGACCCCACTCCGCCGCCAGCCAGGTGTCGTTGAAATCCAGCCAGCGAACCAGGGTACCGATATCGAACGCAGCCTTGACCGGGTCCATCTCGAATTGCGAGCCAGGCACGCGTGCACCGTTCGGCACCACGGTACCCGGTACCAGCGGGCCGAGATGCTTGGTGCATTCCGGATAGCGATAGGCCAGAAACGCGCAGCCCAGTGAATCCATCAGGCAGTACCGCGCGGTGTCATATGCCTCTTCGCCAATTACTGTGTAATCAGCAACATAGTCAGCGATCGCGACGATTTCCGCATCCGGCTCCGGACGCACATTCAGATCGACATGAGCACTCATGTTGGCTTCCCCTTTGCTGGATCCGGTCCGTGTCCGTGGATGATAGGCCAAAAAAGCAATGGCCGGCTTGATGCCGGCCAAAAGCTTTGTTGAAGTTACCCCGCCCTGTGGCGGTTTGGCCTAACGGCGTTCGCTGATCGGTGCAAACTTTTGATCCTCTGGACCGACATAGTTGGCACTCGGGCGAATGATCTTGCCGTCCTGACGCTGCTCGATCACGTGGGCTGACCAGCCGCTGGTGCGGGCAATGACAAAAATCGGCGTGAACATGGCCGTGGGAATGCCCATCAGGTGATAGGACACCGCCGAGAACCAGTCCAGGTTCGGGAACATCTTTTTCTGTTCCCACATCACGCTTTCAAGCCGCTCGGCAACATTGAACAGCTTCATGTCACCGGCAGCAACCGACAGGCGGCGCGCCACTTCCTTGATCACTTTGTTGCGCGGATCAGAGATGGTGTACACCGGGTGACCAAAGCCAATCACGATTTCCTTGCGCTCGATGCGCGCCTTGATGTCGGCTTCTGCTTCATCCGGCGTGCTGTAGCGCGACTGGATCTCGAATGCCACTTCGTTGGCACCGCCATGCTTGGGGCCACGCAGCGCACCGATGGCGCCGGTGATGGCCGAGTGCATGTCGGAACCCGTACCGGCAATGACCCGACCGGTGAAAGTCGAGGCATTGAACTCGTGCTCGGCGTACAGAATCAGTGAGGTGTGCATCGCACGTACCCACAGCGCATCCGGCTTCTTGCCATGCAGCAGGTGCAGGAAGTGACCGCCGATCGAATCATCATCGGTTTCGACGTCGATACGCTTGCCGTTGTGGCTGAAGTGATACCAGTACAGCAGCATCGAGCCAAACGACGCCATCAGCCGATCCGCCAGATCACGGGCGCCGGCGACATTGTGATCGTCTTTTTCCGGCAACGCGGTGCCGAGCGCCGAACAACCGGTGCGCAGCACATCCATCGGATGGGCGCCAGCCGGGATCTGTTCCAGCACCGCTTTGACCACGTTCGGCAAGCCGCGCAGCTGCTTCAGCTTGGCCTTGTAGCCTTTCAGTTCGTTCGCCGTCGGCAGCTTGCCGTGCACCAGCAAATAGGCAATTTCCTCGAACTCCGAAACATCGGCAAAATCGAGAATGTCGTAACCGCGATAATGCAGGTCGTTACCGGTACGGCCAACCGTACACAGCGCGGTGTTACCGGCCGGCACGCCCGAGAGAGCGACCGACTTTTTCGGCTTGGGTGCGTTTTGCACATCACTCATTTTTGCTTCTCCTTGGCAAACAACTGATCGAGCTTTTGCTCGTATTGGTGATAATTGAGGTAGTCATACAGTTCAGCGCGTGTTTGCATGGTCGGAACGGCGGCCTTTTGCGTGCCATCACGACGAACCGTTTCATAGAAATTGAGCGCTGCCTTGTTCATGGCACGATAGGCACCGCAGCAATACAACACGATGTCCACACCGGCACCTTTCAGTTCTTCGGTAGTGAACAGCGGGGTCTGACCAAACTCGGTGATGTTGGCCAGAATCGGCACTTTCACTGCGTCTTTGAATTGGCGGTATTGTTCAAGCGTGTATATCGCTTCCGGAAAAATCATGTCAGCGCCGGCTTCGATGCAGGCCTGTGCGCGCTCGATCGCTTTTTCGATGCCTTCCACAGCGATCGCATCGGTGCGGGCCATGATCACAAATGACTCATCAAAACGGGCATCGACAGCCGCTTTCACCCGATCGACCATCTCTTCTTTCGAAACGATCTCTTTGCCTGGGCGATGGCCACAACGCTTGGCCGCCACCTGATCTTCAATATGAATGGCGCCGGCGCCGGCCTTGATCATTGAGCGAATAGTGCGGGCAATATTGAACGCCCCACCCCATCCGGTATCAACGTCCACCAGCAACGGCAGATCGCAGGCGTCGGTGATGCGGCGAATATCGGTCAACACATCTTCCATTGTGCTGATACCCAGATCCGGCGTACCCAAGGAGTTGGCCGCAACCCCGCCACCCGACAGGTAAATGGCTTTGAATCCGGTGCGTTTGGCCATCATGGCGGCATAAGCCGTGATGGCACCAACGACTTGCAACGGATGTTCTTCGGCTACAGCTGCGCGGAATTTCGCGCCTTGGGTCAGCTTGATTGTCATACGGTTCCGTCTCGATTGATCGCGTGAAACAACTGCCTTGGATTGGGTTACTGAAGCAAAGCCAACCCTACGAAAACGCCACTAAACACAAGGCGGAAAACCCTACGGGCATTCCACCTTGCTTGTCTATTACACCTTCGCCGTATCCGCGGCATCCTTGATATGACCAGACTTCATCATGTCCTCGATCTTGATCTTCCACTCGGCCGGGCCGGTCTTGTGGACGGAAGTACCGTTGCAATCGACCGCGACCGTCACCGGCATGTCCTGTACTTCGAATTCATAGATGGCTTCCATACCCAGATCTTCGAACGCGACAACGCGCGATTTGCGAATGGCTTTCGAAACCAGGTAAGCCGCACCGCCGACTGCCATCAGATAAACGGCCTTGTTGTCCTTGATCGCGGCGATGGCTTCGTCGCCACGTTCGGCTTTGCCAATCATGCCGGCGAGACCGGTCTTCTCCAGCATCATCCGGGTGAACTTGTCCATCCGGGTGGCGGTAGTCGGGCCGGCCGGACCAACAACTTCATCGCGAACCGGATCAACCGGGCCGACGTAGTAAATGAAGCGACCAGTGAAGTCGACCGGCAGCTTCTCGCCTTTGGCGAACATGTCGGCAATGCGTTTGTGGGCGGCATCACGACCGGTCAGCATCTTGCCGGACAACAGAATGGTTTCACCCGGCTTCCAGCTTTGAATGTCGGCAGCCGTGACGGTATCGAGATTGACCCGGCGGACATTGGCGCCGACTTCCCAGGTCACTTGCGGCCAGTCATTGACGTTTGGCGCTTCCAGTTCGGCCGGGCCACTGCCATCGAGCACGAAATGGGCATGACGGGTCGCGGCGCAGTTCGGAATCATCGCCACTGGTAATGACGCGGCGTGGGTCGGGTAATCCTTGATCTTGATATCGAGCACGGTGGCAAGACCGCCGAGACCCTGGGCACCGATGCCGAGCTGATTCACCTTCTCGAACAATTCCAGCCGCAGCTCTTCAATCTTGTTTTTTGCGCCGCGCGCTTTCAGCTCGTGAATGTCGATGGATTCCATCAGCGATTCTTTCGCCAGCAGCATCGCCTTCTCTGCGGTGCCGCCAATGCCGATACCGAGCATGCCCGGCGGGCACCAGCCAGCACCCATCAGCGGCACGGTCTTCAGCACCCAATCGACGATCGAGTCGTTCGGGTTCAGCATGACGAATTTGGATTTGTTTTCCGAACCACCGCCCTTGGCGGCAATTTCCACTTCCACCTGATTGCCCGGCACCAGCTGGATATGGGTAATTGCCGGAGAATTGTCGCCGGTGTTCTTGCGCGGGCCGGCCGGATTGACCACCACCGAGGCGCGCAAGGTGTTATCCGGGTCACCGTAGGCAATGCGGACGCCTTCGTTGACCATTTCTTCCACGGTCAGGTCACTGTCCCAGCGGACGTTCATGCCGACTTTGACAAACGCACAGACGATGCCGGTGTCCTGACAGATCGGACGGTGGCCTTCGGCCGACATCCGCGAATTGATCAAAATTTGCGCAATGGCATCTTTGGCCGATTGGCTGGCTTCCGCCTCGTAGGCCTTGGCCATCGCGTCGATGAAATCTTTCGGGTGGTAATACGAGATGTACTGCAGCGCATCTGCGATGCTCTGGATGAAATCAGCTTTCTTGATGACGGTCATTCGCCGGGTCCTCGTCGGAATACCAATACGGGAAGCTAAAGCAGCGGACCGGGCGATCTGGCTGCGTGAACCGATCTGGGTGCATTCACGGGGGCAAAGCACGGCAACATGGGGTCAGATGCCGCGCCGGTTCTCTGTGAAGCAGAAATCTGTGCAGTGCAGCAAGACTACATCAGGCCGCCCCGAATTTTCAAACAGTCGTTTGACTGAATCGCCCGGTCGCCCTAATGAAAGGGCGCAATATGATACGCTTGCCGCTACTTAGCGCCTAGAACGAGCAGGAACCTGGCCTTGTTCGCTGCTCCCGGCGCCTGCCTACCCCAGTCAAACCCGTGCCTCGCTACCCCCTCCTTCTACAAGCCTTGCCCTACCCCGGCCGGACCGGCGTGCTGCCCTTGTTTGCGCCGTTTGCGGGCTGGCCCGGTGCCGTATTGCTGGACAGCGCCGGTCATGACCGCGGTCGATTCGACCTGTTCAGCGCCCTGCCCGTCCGCCAGCTCAGCACGGATGGCGATCTGACCCAGATTCACGATGCCGCCGGCAAGCTGCTCAGCGAAAGCCGCGACGACCCGTTCACCCTGCTCGACCGCACCCTCAACGAAACCCGGCCCGAGCTCGACCAAACCCGTGCCCGCGACCTGCCGTTCACGGGCGGCCTGCTGATGGCACTGAGCTACGACCTTGGCCGTCGGTTGGAACGGCTACCAACACGGGCCGTGCACGATCTGCCGCTGGCCGAGCTGCATGCCGGCATCTATCACTGGGCGGTGATTGTTGATCACACAAAACAAAGCGCCGGGCTATGGCAGTTTGCTGACCTGCCAAACGAAACCATTGAACAGGTAAAAACGGCACTTCTGGCGCCACCGCCGCAATTCACACCTTTTCGATTGCAGACACCGTGGCAGAGCAATCTCGATCGCGAGCAATACGGCCGGGCCTTCCGGCGCGTGCAGGATTACATCCACGCCGGCGACTGCTATCAGATCAACCTGGCGCAGCGCTTTTCGGCTCGCTGCAGCGGCGATGCCTTTGCCGCCTATTGCCGGCTTTCGCCGCTGAACAAGGCGCCGTTTTCATCGTTCTGGCATACCGGGCGTGGCGATATCCTGTCCTTGTCGCCGGAACGATTTGTCGCGGTGCAAAACCGCATCGCCCTGACGGAGCCAATCAAGGGCACCCGGCCCCGCGATGCCGATCCGGCCCGCGATGCCGCACAAATTGCCGCCCTGCAGGCCAGCGAGAAGGACCGTGCTGAAAACCTGATGATTGTCGATTTGCTGCGCAATGACTTTGGCAAGAACTGCAAGATCGGCAGCGTAAAAGTGCCGGAGTTGTTCGCCGTTCACAGCTTTCCGGCGGTCCACCACCTGATCAGTTCAGTCACCGGCGAGCTGGCGGACGGCAAAACCCCACTCGATTTGCTGCGCGGCTGCTTCCCCGGCGGCTCCATCACCGGCGCGCCGAAAGTGCGGGCGATGCAGATTATCGAAGAGCTGGAACCACATCGCCGCAGCATGTACTGCGGCAGCATCGGCTATTGCGATTACCTTGGCCGGCTCGATTCCAACATCACCATTCGCACGCTGGTCAGCGCCGGGGACCAGATCCACTGCTGGGCCGGCGGTGGCTTGGTTGCCGATTCCGACGAACAATCGGAATATGATGAGACCTTTGCCAAAGTCAGCAAATTGCTGCCCGTACTTGCAGGTGATACGTGCTCGACCGCCACCAACTGATCATCGGTTACCGCCGCGCCCGCGAACAGAACGCCGAACGCCTGCTTGCCGGCACCCCACCTGCAGGCCTGCGCCACGCCGCGGTGCTGGTGCCGGTGCTGGATCGGCCGGATGGGCTGCGCTTGCTGCTGACCGAGCGGGCAGCGCACCTGAAGCACCATGCCGGGCAAATCAGCTTTCCGGGTGGACGGGTAGAGACAACCGACGCGTCACCGTTGGCAACCGCACTGCGCGAAGCCGAGGAAGAGATCGGTCTGCGGCCGAACCAGGTCGAAGTGCTCGGCTCCCTGCCCGCCCATATCACCACGGTGAGCGGTTTCTACATACAACCGTATCTCGGCATCGTTCATCACTACGTACAGGGCGAATACGATCAGAACGAAGTGCACTCCGTTTTCGACGTGCCACTCAACTGGGTGCTGGCCCCCGAGCACCACACGCCGCACCGGGTGGTCTGGCAGGGCCAGCCACGCGAGTTCTATGAAATCCTGTTCGAGCAGCACCGGATCTGGGGTGCCACGGCCGGCATGATCGTCACCCTCTCCCACCTGCTTGGCCTTACCAGCCAGCCCGCGCCACAGTGGTAGAATCCGCGCCACTTTGGATCAGGCGGGTTTTCTGGCGGTTTTGGCGCTTGCACTGTTAGTGGGCGTGCTCGTTGGCGAGTGAGTGGGCGCAAAGCCTGCATTGATCGCCAATGCGTTGTTCGTTGCGTAATTCTCACCCTCACCCCAGCCCTCTCCCGTCAAGGGAGAGGGGGTTGAAAGCCTTCTCCCTTGATGGGGTGAGGCTGGGTTTAACGAAGCACCGCTTCGTTCAGCCGCAACGCCATGCGCCGAAGGCGAATGGCCGGGGCGCGGAGCGAGGTTTGGATGAGGGTGACGCTACAGCGAACGAGCACGTCGATGTAACAAGCGCTAGCCAAACCTCACCGCCGGAGCCCCACAAAACGCTTACGGAGTCTCACAGTGGCAATCAGTGTTTTTGACATGTTCTCCATCGGCATCGGTCCGTCCAGTTCCCATACTGTCGGCCCCATGCGTGCTGCCAAGCGCTTTGTCGCCCGTTTGCAGGAGAACGCCCTGCTCGGCAAAACCGTCAAGGTGAAAGCCGAACTCTACGGTTCGCTCGGCGCCACCGGCAAAGGTCACGGCAGCGACAAAGCCGTGTTACTCGGGCTCGAAGGCGAACAACCGGATCTGGTTGACATCGACAGCATCGAGCCGCGCCTTGCCGCCATGGCCAAAAACAAAAAACTGAACGTTGCCGGCACGACGTTGATTGATTTTGATCCGGCAACCGATCTGGTGTTCTTCAAACGGCAAACGCTGCCGGCCCACCCGAACGGCATGAAGTTCTACGCCTACGATGCCGACAACAACGAACTGTTGCAGCGGACCTATTATTCGGTCGGCGGCGGCTTCATTGTCAGCGGCGATGTCAACCCGGACGACCCGATTGTTGAAGACAAGACTCCGGTCAAATACCCGTTCAGTTCCGGCGCCGAATTGCTGGCCTTGTGCAAGCAGCACGGACTCAGCATCTCGACCCTGATGCTGGAGAACGAAAAAAGCTGGCGCACGGAACAGCAAGTCCGCGACGGTCTGTTGCGGATCTGGAAAACCATGGAAGCCTGCGTGATCCGTGGCTGCGAAAAAGAAGGCATTCTGCCCGGTGGCCTGAAAGTGAAACGGCGCGCGCCGGCGCTGTTCCGCAAACTGAAATCCGAACAGAGCTCAACCAAAGACCCGCTGCATGTCATGGACTGGGTCGATCTGTACGCACTGGCCGTCAACGAAGAAAACGCCGCCGGTGGCCGCGTGGTGACGGCGCCAACCAATGGCGCCGCCGGCATCATTCCCGCGGTTGCCCACTACTTTCAGGTCTTTCACCCGCATGCCGATGAAGACGGCATTGTCCGTTACCTGCTGACTGCCGCCGCCATTGGCATCCTGTACAAGATCAACGCGTCGATCTCCGGCGCCGAAGTCGGCTGTCAGGGCGAAGTGGGTGTCGCCTGCTCGATGGCCGCCGGCGCCTTGACCGAAGTGCTCGGCGGCTCACCCGAGCAAGTTGAAAATGCAGCCGAAATTGGCATGGAACACAACCTCGGCCTGACCTGCGACCCGGTTGGCGGACTGGTACAGGTTCCTTGCATCGAACGCAACGCAATGGGTGCCATCAAGGCCATCAATGCCTCGCGGCTCGCACTGCGCGGCGATGGCAGCCACAAGGTCTCGCTCGACAAGGTGATCAAGACCATGCGCCAGACTGGCGCCGACATGAACAGCAAGTACAAGGAAACCGCCCGCGGCGGATTGGCCGTCAACATCATCGAATGTTGAACCGGCACTGCGCGGCGGCGCGCCGACCCGTACTGCCGAAAACGCAGGCAGTCGCCAGATCAACGTGACGAACCGCCCAACACCTGCTTGACTATGACCATGGAGTGCCCCGCTTCGCCATCGAAGCGGGGCTGCAACCCCGGCCAGCCCACCCATGCCTGCGATGCCACCGACCGAGCGCTCCCCCATCCGCACGCTGCGGCTGTGGTTCCACCTCATTGCCTTGCTGCTCATCATCGCCATCAGTGTTGCCATGCAGCGTTTTCTGAGCCAACACAGCAAGGTGCTGGTGCAGAATCATCTGGCCGCCTATCAAGTCAACGCCACGCTCAAGGTCAAACAGATCGATCTTCGGTTCCGGTTGATTTCCGATCACGTCAAGCGCCTGCGCCATCTGGCGGAAGCGGCATACGCGGCCCCCGTATTGCCCGATGCCCCTGAGCTTGTTCCCGCCTTCATCAACGGGCAACCCATCGGCTACGAACTGCCGGTGCCTGCCAATGCGGATCCGGGCTGGTTTGGCAGCTATTACGCGCCCCATCCGATGCAATCGGAAATCGAACGACGCGAACGCCAGGTCGCCTGGTCACTGTTTCCGGTGCTTGCCAGCCAACACCGTCTCGATGACGCCATTCGCTGGTCCGGCATCGTGTCGTTTCATACCGGCGGCTGGGGGTTTTACCCGCACGTCAGTGCCGAGCGTTTTCTGCGTGATGCCAAGGTGCCGGACATCGCCAGCGCGTTGCTGAAACAATACGAATCGGATTTTTTCCGGACCCTGTCCGGCACCTTGCTGAGCCACGACATTGTCTGGCGCGCGCCCTCGTTTGATCAGGCCGGTTCGGGATATATCGTGTCGTCGTATGCGCCGGTACGACACCAGGGCACCTTGCAAGGTTATGTACTGGCCGATGTTCAACTGAATTTTCTGGTGGCACTGCTCCGTACCGATTTGCCGGCCGACATGCACGTGCAGATTGTGGCGGACAGCGGTGAACTGATCGTCGACAGCGACGGCAGCGTGCCAAAACAGCTGCGCTCCACCACGTTCTTTGCCCTGCCCGACGCCAACCAGCCGAATGCGGCAGCCAGCATCAGCGCCGATAACTGGACCGAACAGGCTCAACAATACGAGCTGACCATTCCGCTGGCCAACGTCGACTGGCTCGCCCGCATCAAGGTTCCGGAGCAAGCCATTGCAGCATGGGTGGCAGAAGAAATTCGCTCGCTGCGGCAATTCCAGATCGCAACCACGGTGTTGCTGTTGCTGGTCTGGTGGCTGCTGAGTCATTTCTTTGTCCGGCCGGCGCTGCAACTGGCCGATCTGGCAGCACACCAACAACCGGATCGGCTCGGTCGCTTGCCGGGTATCTGGCGCAGTGTGCGACGCCATCTGGAAAACCTGATCAGTGAACGTCGGCAGGCGCTACGGTCCCTGCAGGCCGATCACGATGTGCTGGAACAGCAAGTCAAGGCGCGAACGCTGGCGCTGCAGCATCAGAATACCGAACTGGAAGCTTTCAACTTTGCCGTGTCACATGACATGCGGGCACCACTGCGTGCCATCAGCGGTTTCGTTGCCGCCTTGCAGGAGGATTACGCCACCAGCCTGGATGATCAGGGTCGGCATTATTTGGCGCGAGTCCGCGCTGGTGTCGGCCGGCTGGAAGAGTTGATTGAAACCTTGTTGTCGCTGTCGCAGATCAGCCGCATGACACTCGAACGCACTGACCTCGACCTGTCACAGCTCGCTCAGGATGTCTGTTCGGATCTGGCCATACGGGAACCGGAACGCAAGGTCCGCATTGAAATTGAACCGGGACTGCGCGCCAATGCCGATCCGAAACTGATTCGCATTGCGCTGGAAAATCTGCTCGGCAATGCTTGGAAGTACACCGGCAAAACCGCGCAAGCCAACATTCGCTTTACGGTGAGCCGACGCGACAATGAAACGGTGTATTCCGTTTGCGACAACGGCGCCGGCTTTGACATGAAATACGCGGAGCGTCTGTTTACGCCGTTTCAGCGCATGCACCGGCGTGATGAATTTGAAGGCACGGGCGTTGGCCTGTCGACCGTGCAACGGATCATTCACCGGCACGGCGGCCGGATCTGGGCCGAAGCCGTTCCCAACAGTGGTGCCTGTTTCTATTTCACGCTGCCGGCACCGGTGCCAAATGAGCCGAATTGATCAACTCGGCCTTTGATCACATTGACTGTTGATCAGGTTGAAGTCGTTGTCGTCACCACCAAACGGGAACTCGCAACGCCACGGCCGCGGCAATGAAAACGCCCGCAGCCAAGTGCCCTACAGTGACAACCGCAAACTCGAGGTTACCGCCCGCCGCAAGGTATCGCCATCAGCGCTGAACCGGGCGAGTGTCGTGCCGGCCATGACGTTCTGTCGCTGATCGGCAAAGGCGGTCCAGACCACCACCGGCACCTGACAGTGCTGGCGCAGACGGGCAAAAGCCCCCTCATCCCGCAACCTCGCGCTGACTATCAAATCAGGCCGCAGATCCGATGCCAGCAGCAATTGGGCGGCGTCTGAATCGAGCGGCACCACCGCGATGCCATGAGCCAGCAAATGCTGGTGCGCAAGCCGGGCAAACCACGGCTGGACACCAAGCGCCCACACCAATTTGCTGACCGGTACAGCGGCCGGCGCTGACACCGCCTCACTGCCCTGCATAGCGGGCAGGAGTATCTGCAATAAGGTGCCTTCATT
The DNA here is from genome assembly GCA_041914645.1 of Permianibacter sp. Lineage (GTDB taxonomy): Bacteria > Pseudomonadota > Gammaproteobacteria > Enterobacterales > Permianibacteraceae > Permianibacter. Next base: position 163,245 of record JAYSCY010000007.1, on the reverse strand, counting down.
GGCCTCGGCCATTGCCAACACACAGCCACCGTGCTGGTGGATCAGGCCGTCCAGTGGCGCCAGACCAAGCCCCTTGCGACCTCGCACCACCTTGCTGCTGAAATACGGTGTCAGCAGCAACGGCAGCTGCTTTTCATCGAGACCGGCGCCACGGTCGCTGAGACTGATCACGGCATAACGGCCGACCCCCACACCCAGTTCAGCAGCCGCAACCGGGTTGGTCAGCGTCACTACCGACAAATCGGCTCCAATGCCGGTGCTGTTGTCTTCACGCAAAAATTCGATAGCAAGATTGAGCCCGTGACCGAGCAGCTCGGCGTCGAACTCCACGACCAGCTCCGGTTCGTGGCTGCGCAAGGTAATCGCCTGTGCATCAAGTGTTTGCTGCAACCACGCCAGCAACGCCTGTGGCTTGCGAACAATCACGGCGCGCGCCGCACTGGCGAGCAGATCACGGGTGAAATGCACGGCCTGTTCGCCGGAATCGAGCACCGTCTGAATTTGGCCAAAAGCGGCATGGGTGCGATCGAGATCGAGCAATGCTAATTCGGCAAAGCCCATCATGCCCGACAGGTAATTGTTGAAACTGTGCACGATATTGCCGAGCAATTCCGCGCGATCGGGCTCGCCAGCGGCCGGCGTCGTCGCACCCGGCACCAGCATCAACATGGCATCGGTAGTGCGAGGTGCAAGCAAGGCTTGTGCGGCTTGCCATTGTCCACCGAGCAGCACGCGCACCGGCAAATGCAGCGGCATGTGCAGGCTGAGCGCATTGCGCAAACGCAGCAAGTCAACGGGATGAAGCAACGCGTTCAGCGCGTTGCTGCCACCAAACGTGGCGAGCCAACGGGCATTGGCCTGATGACAGCGACCGTCCGGCAACAGCACGGCGGTGGCAAAGGGAAACGCATCCATGACATTAGAACGGCTGATCACTCAAGGCGAAGCACTGTGCGGCATGCCTTCCACGATTGCAACCGGGCTTACATTGGCTGGCCTCCGCCAACTGGCCGACGCCTACTGACCAACTTCCGCGGAGCCATGGCATCAGTCAATGCAGCGGCAAATTGTCACCAATGACCAGCGCAGCCTGTTCATCCGGCTGGCGCAGACTCGCGGCCTGTTGCAACAACTCCGGCTTCAGCACGGGTGAGAGCAGATGGGCAAAGCTGTGCAGGAATTTGCGCCAATGCAGATCTCGCCGGTAACTGAACCAGAACCGGCCCTCCGGCAAGGTATCGGCCGCCGGCCGAACGGTCAGATCGCTGTCGCCGATGCTGTCGAAGGCAATGGCAGGAAACAGCCCGACCCCCCACTCCTGCCGAACATAGGTTTTGATCACGTCCGGGTCGGAACTGATCAGCACCCAGCGCTGGCTGGCCTTGTCGGCCGGCAAGGCCCGGTGCAACGCGTCCTCGGCATCGCGGTCCTGAGCGAATACCAGCAGACCTTCACCGGTGCGCGACCGCTCGGTGCGGGACAACCAGGCATAGCGCCAACGCACGCACGGCAGGCTGACCAATGCCGGGGTCGCCGCTTGGCGGAGGCCAATGGCCAAGTCGATTTCGCCGCTTTCCAGCCAGTCGGCAAAGTGGCTTTCCTCGCCCTGACGAAGCTGCAGCTGGACCTTGGGAAACTCCTTGCTGAACTTCTCCAGCCGGTCGGCTACCAGGTAACGGGCCGCCAGCGGGCACAGCCCCAGCCGCAGGGTGCCGGCATTGGGCTGGGCATAATCGCGGGCAATGTCCTTGATGACCTGACCGTCGCGCAGCATCCGGCTCGCCACCTCGAGGATCTGCCGGCCTGCCGGTGTGATGTCGATCAGGTGCTTGCCACTGCGGGTGAAGATCTGGACCCCGAGCTCGTCCTCCAGCAGGCGAATCTGCTTGGACACCCCGGGTTGGGAGGTATAGAGACTTTCCGCTGTCGCCGAGACATTCAGCTCGTGGCGCGCTACCTCGTGGATGTAGCGAAGTTGTTGCAGCTTCATGCCAAAGACTCCTTTCTGGCGGCCGTTCTTAGAAGAGAATAGTCATTGGTGAAAATTTCGCCTATCCGATCAGTGCCCGGAAGCAGCGAAATTTTCAATCGGCCCGGCCAAACGGGGCCAAGTCGGGACAAATCCGGAACCAAACCGGCCAGCACCGTATAATGCGCGCCCTGTGATTTGACCGCATTTCAAGGATTGCCCTGCCTTGCTGCCGTTCCTGCAAGCCCTGACCGGCCTGAAAGCCGAGCCCGGCCGTCGCACCCTGCTGCCCGCCAGCCATGGCGCGGCCCTGCCGCTGACGCTGGCCACCCTGGCCGAACAACCGGGTCTGCTGGTTGTGGTCACGGCCGACAGCCCCACTGCTGCCCGACTGGAACGGGAGTTGACGGTGCTGCAGCCCAGCCTGCCCGTGCTGCACTTTCCGGACTGGGAAACGCTGCCGTTCGACACCTTCTCCCCGCACCAGGACATTGTCTCCGAACGGCTGAAAACACTGGTGCAGTTGCCGCAGCAGAAGCAAGGCATTCTGCTGCTGTCGCTGCCGACCCTGCTGCTGAAAGTGGCGCCGCCCACGTTCGTCAATCTGAACAGCCTGATGGTAAAAGTCGGTGACCGGCTGGATCTGCCGGCGCTGCGACGCCGACTGGAACAGAGCGGTTACCGCTGCGTCGCCGAAGTGATGGAGCATGGCGAGTTCGCTGTCCGCGGTGCGCTGCTTGATCTCTACCCGATGGGCAGCAAGCAACCCTACCGGCTCGACTTTTTTGACGACGAGATTGAAACGATTCGCCTGTTCGATCCGGATACCCAACTGTCCGGTGAAAAGCTGGCCGAAATCCGGCTGCTACCCGCCCACGAATTTCCCTGGAACGACGACGGCATCAGCAAATTCCGTCAGGCCTTTCGTGGCCGCTTTGATGCCTCGCTGCATCCGGAATCAGTGTACGGCCAAGTCAGCAAAGGCTTTCTGCCAAACGGCATCGAATACTACCTGCCGCTGTTCTTTGACCAGCTTGCCACCCTGTTCGACTATTTTCCGGCCGGCACCCGACTGGTCACGCTCGGTGAGCTGAACCATTCGGCCCAGCATTTCTGGTATGAACTGAACGACCGCTACGAAGAACGCAAAGTCGATCTGTTGCGGCCGTTGGTTTCGCCGGCCGAACTCTACCTGCGTGAAGACGAACTGTTCGGCGCGCTGAAAAATTTCGCCCGCTATACCGATCGCGATCCGGCGGCAGTCCCGGAACTGCCTGTCAGCAATCCCTTGCCGGATTTGCGGCTCGATACCCGCGCCACAGTACCGCTGCAGAGCCTGCACAGTTTTTCCCTGCTGTTCCCCGGCCGACTGATCCTGTGTGCCGAGTCTGCCGGCCGCCGGGAAGTACTGCTGCCGCTGCTGAAACAATCCAATCTGGAACCGGTGCTGTGCGAGAACTGGCACGACGCACTGGCGAGCAGTGATCGCATCGTGTTGACCGTGGCGCCGCTCGAAAGCGGCTTTGTCGCCATTGATCAGTCATTCGCGGTCATTACCGAGCCCGATTTGTTTGGCGCCCAACTGGTGCAGCAACGTCGGCGCCGGCGCAAGGTCACCGACCCGGATGCGGTCATCCGCAATCTTGCCGAACTGCGCATTGGCGATCCGGTCGTGCATATCGATCATGGTGTCGGCCGGTACCAGGGCCTGCAAACATTGAGCGCTGGTGGCGTCGAGGCCGAATATCTCGTTTTGCATTATCAGGGCAACGACAAACTGTACGTGCCGGTGCAGTCCCTGCATTTGATTGGCCGTTACCTGGGCGCTGCCGCAGACGCGGCGCCGTGGCACAAACTCGGCTCCGAGCAATGGGGTAAGGCCCGTCAGCGCGCGGCCGAGAAAATCCGCGACGTTGCCGCCGAGCTGCTGGACTTGCACGCCAAGCGCGCCGCCAGCAAGGGTGAGCAAGGCAAGGTCGACATGAACGAATACCAGCGTTTCTGCGCTGGCTTCGCCTTCGAGGAAACACCGGATCAGGAAAGTGCCATCAACGCCGTCCTGGCCGATCTGCAGCGCGGCCGGCCAATGGATCGGCTTGTTTGCGGCGATGTCGGTTTTGGTAAAACCGAAGTCGCGATGCGAGCGGCCTTTGCTGCCGTCCAAAGTGGCTGGCAGGTGGCGATCCTGGTGCCAACCACCCTGCTCGCGCAGCAGCATTACAACAGTTTCTGTGATCGGTTTGCCGACTGGCCGGTCCGCATCGAATTGCTGTCACGCTTCCGCACCGAAAAAGACACCAAGAAAGCGCTGGAGCAACTGGTCGAAGGCAAGGTCGACATCATTGTCGGCACCCACAAGCTGCTGCAACCCGATATCAAGTTCCAGCGCCTTGGCCTGCTCATTGTCGATGAAGAGCACCGATTCGGGGTGCGCCAGAAAGAACAGATCAAGGCGCTGCGTGCCGATGTCCACATGCTGACGCTGACCGCGACACCGATCCCGCGCACGCTGAACATGGCGCTGTCCGGCATCCGCGACTTGAGCCTCATCACCACACCACCGGCGAAACGACTGTCAATCAAGACCTTTGTCCGGGAAAAAACCGACGCACTGTTGAAAGAAGCCATCCTGCGCGAAACCATGCGCGGTGGTCAGGTCTACTTCCTGCACAATGAAGTCGAAAGCATCGAGCAGGCGACCGTGAAGTTGCAGGAGTTGCTGCCGGACGTACGCTTTGCCTACGCCCACGGCCAGATGCGCGAGCGCGAGCTTGAGCGCATCATGCGTGACTTCTATCACCAGCGCTTCAACGTGCTGGTTTGCTCGACCATTGTCGAGACCGGCATCGATGTGCCGAGCGCGAACACCATCATCATTGAACGGGCCGACAAATTCGGCCTGGCCCAATTGCACCAGCTGCGAGGCCGGGTCGGCCGCTCGCATCACCAGGCTTACGCCTACCTGCTGACACCGCCACAAAACCTGTTGACCCAGGATGCGCAGAAACGGCTGGAAGCGATTGAAACCTTCGACGATCTCGGCGCCGGCTTCCTGCTCGCCTCACAGGATCTGGAAATTCGCGGCGCTGGCGAAATGCTCGGCGAGGATCAAAGCGGCCAGATCGAAGGCATCGGCCTCAGCTTATACATGGAATTGCTCGAAGAAGCCGTCAAGGCGCTCAAGAGTGGCAAGGAACCGACGCTGCAGCATGTGCTGTCGCAGCGCACCGAGATTGACGCCGGCCTGCCGGCGCTGCTGCCGGATGACTACGTCACCGATATCGGTACCCGGCTCAGTCTGTACAAGCGGCTCGCAGGCTGCGCAACCGATGCCGACATCGACGACATGCAGACCGAGATCATCGATCGCTTCGGCAGCTTGCCGTCGGCCGGTCAGAATTTGTTCGATCTGACCCGCATCCGGCTGCGCGCGAGCGCGCTTGGCATTCGCCGCATCGATATCAGTGCCACGGGCGCCCGGGTCGAATTCACACCACAGACCACGGTCGACCCGATGCTGCTGATCAAGTTGGTGCAATCGCCGTCACGGCTTTACCGCTTCGATGGGCCGCAAGCCCTGCGCGTCAGCAAGGCACTGGCCGAGCCGGCCGATCGGCTGATCTTCCTGCGGGAACTGTTGGCGCTGCTGGCGGGTGAGCGCAAATGAGTACCAGCCCGACTTGGCGACCGGCCGGACAATGCTAGAATCGCGCGTCGCTGGAGGAACCCACATGACCCGATGGTTGGCCCTGTTTGTTGCGCTGTTGCTGCTGCCGTTGTCGGCAACCGCGGCCGATCGCTGGTATGAAGTGGAAGTCATCGTGTTTGCCCAGATCAACGGCGACTGGAATGCCGAGCACTGGCCAGACAATGACGCCGTGACGCTGTCACTTGAAGAAGCCATACCAGCCCCCAATACCATCACCACACCGATGGCCATGTCGGCATCCGTCAGCAATGCCCAGGAATTGTTGCGGCTGGCCGCCGTGCCGCCGGCCCAGTACAAGATGCAGGATGTTTACCGCTCGTTGACCCGCAGCAAGAATTACCGGCCGCTGCTGCACACCGCCTGGCGGCAACCAATTGGTGCCGGCAAGGGCCAGGTAAAGATTCGCATTGCCGGTGGCAAGGACTTCGCCAGTCGCTATGGCACCAATGGCGCCCTGCTCAGCAGCGGCGCAGAACCAGCGAGCACCGGTTTATGGGAAATCGATGGCCAGCTGAGCCTGACCGCGTCGCGTTTCCTGCACGCCGACACCGAACTGGTGTTTCGTCGGCCGGTTGTCGCGGCCACGGGCACGCCACCGGTACCGGGCACAGGTGGCCCGGTAGCTGCCGGCACCGCAACGCCGTTGTCGACCACACCGGCGGATGCTCCGGCACTGGTTGACGAAGATCGCCTGCAGTTTTTCAAGTTGGCGCAAAGTCGTCGACTCAAGAGCAACGAGCTGCATTACTTCGATCACCCGATGTTTGGCCTGCTGATTGTGCTGCGTCCACTTGAACCGGAACGGGACCGTGGCAGCACCGGCAATTGATCGAGCAATCACCGATACTCCCTGAATCCAGCCTCACCGGAAATTTCAGGCTCACTGGAATAGTGTGTCCATGTTTTTGAATGCCGCCACCGCTGATCGCATTGTCATTCCGCTGGCCGCCATCTGTCAGGCGGCACGACTGGTCAACGAGGTTTCCCATACCGGCAAGCTCGATTACGACGCGCTCGATCCGCTGCTCGACAGCGTTTTGATGCTCAATGCACCGGATGTGCAGGCCATTTATGGCGGCATCGAGCGATTGCGCCCCGGTTTGCTGACACTGTGCGATCAACTGAATCTGCAAACCGCTCGACGCGATCTGCAGATCGGCCGTTACGTGGCCAACCTCGTCCAGATCGAACGGCATCTGAACCGTAACCCGGCCATGCAGGAAACCCTGCGACTGCGGCTGGTGCAAACCTCGCGCCTGCGCAGCCATCAGCCGGACGACGACGACGCCCTGCTGACCTCGCTGGCCGGTATCTATTCAGACACCATCTCCACGCTGCCGCAGCGTATTCAGGTGACTGGCGAAGCACGTCATCTGCAAGCTCGCGACAATCAATTGCGTATCCGTGCTCTGCTGATGTGCGGCTTGCGCAGCGCCGTGCTGTGGCGCCAGCTGGGTGGCCGCCGCCGCCACTTCATGCTCAGCCGTCGCACCTTGTTTGAAGCCGCCAGACGCCTGCTGCGCAAGCTCGACGGCCAGGTTTGACTCCCGTACTGCACATCAGCTTGGCGCCCGCGCCACCGGTACATTCGTCGACACGCTGATTGCCGTACCGTCTTGGTCAGGTTCGCTGACAGCATAACGATTTTTTCTAGCACACCGGTTCAGACTCAGCTGTTTCTGCCTGTTTGATCAAAACACCCAAACCGATTTGTCGCAGTCTCCGTCTCATGGCCCGTACCTGCCATCGGAGTCCGGTCACATGCACGTTTCACAAATCCGCGCCCTGCCTGTTGCGTTGCTGCTGCTTGCAACCAGCAACCTGGCGCACGGCGCCCGTTTTGACGGCCAAACCAATCATTACACCCTGACCATCAGCGACGATGCCAAGACCGCGCATGTCGAGGCCAAGCTCTGGCTGACCGGTGATTACCTGTCCCTGTTTTCGGTGCAGCAACTGCCCAATCTGGAAAACGGTCAGGCCGACCTGATCGAAAACCTGCAAATCACCGATGCCGCCGGCAAAAAGCTGAAATGGAAAAATGAAGGGGTCGGCGAATTCAAAACGAGTGGCGATCAGCGCGTCAGCATCAGCTATCAGGTCAAACTCGAACACGAAAAATACCAGTGGGAAGCCGGCATCGAAGAAGTGGCCTACCACACCGACGAAGGGTTCATGACCGTCGGCCATACCCTGTTGCTCGCCTCCGGCGAAAAAATGGAAGGGCCGATCGAGATCGACGTAAAACTGCCGGCCGGCTGGCAAGCGCATACACCGTGGCAGCGCCTCGGCACCGACAACCGTTTTGCCGTCGCCAACCGGCGCGAGCTGCTAAACAACGCGTTGTTCTTTGGCACCGCCCACGCCGAAACGATTCAGGCTGGCGGCATTGATCTGACGCTGGTACTGGGCAAGCGATTTCAAAAAGCCAAGCCCCTATTCACCGAACTGCTGAGCAAACAGCTGAAAAGCTATCAACAACTGTTTGGTGCCGACCCGCAATCAAAACGTTACCTCGTTATCGTCAACGAAGGCCTTGATGATGGCGGCGCCTACTCGAACAGTTTCAGTCAGCTGATTGGTGAAGATGCCACCGAAGCCAACCGGGTGATCTGGGGCTACATCATGGCGCACGAGCTTTTGCACTTCTGGAACGGTCTGTCGCTGATTCCTGTCGACAGCCGTGAAGAATGGTTCAAGGAAGGCTTCACCGACTACCTGACCACCATTACCATGGCCCGCAATGGCATCGACAGTCAGGATCAGCTCATGCGCCGGCTGGAAAATATCCCGCGCCGCTATCTCTTTGCCCAACTCGGACACCAGCAGCGGCTTTCCGTGCGCGCTGCTGGCGAGGAAAAACAAAAGCACCGGCAACTGATTTACGGTGGTGGTGCGGTAACCGCACTGGCGCTGGATATCGAACTGCGCAAAGCCAGCAGTGACAAGGTAACGCTGGAAGATTTGATGCGCTCGCTGTTTACCGAGTTCGGCCAGCCGGGCAAACGCTATGAACTGGCCGACATCCAACGTCACGTCAAAACCCTGACTGGCACAGATCTGGCTGCCTTTTTCGACCAGACCGTAGCAAGCGAGAGCCTGTTCGATGTGCGGCCGTACTATCGCGAGTTTGGCCTCGATCTCGATCATTTCTTCTATGACGAGGTCTATGTTCGGCCCGACGCCTCTGCCAGCCCACAGCAACAAGCCCGCTACAGCCGTACTTTCGGTAAGCAGTAACACCCTCTCGCGCGCCGCCAGAACCCCGCGTCAGCGTGGTTTTGGCGGCGGGCATCGGTTGGCCTGTCAGACTGCCGACGTTTCCAAGTAAACGCACTTTCAACGCAAGTTGACTTGACCGCGCGTTGCCTTTTGCGCACTCTCATCCCGTTCCTGTGTCAGCCAATCATGCGCTGATGCACCGCAACAGAAAGCCACCCGACGTAAGCCACCCGAAACGGAATTCCTGACGGAGTTGTGCCATGCCGCATCCTTGCAAGACATCTTTTGCCTTGTCCGCCCTTGTCGCCGTGCTGTTCAGCGCACCGACCCTTTCGGCCGATTTCGGCCTGCCGGAATCCGTTGAAAACCAGACCAAGGCGATTGAATCCAAAGTCATCAACTGGCGGCGTGACATTCACCAAAACCCGGAACTCGGCAATCGCGAGTTCAAGACCTCGGCCAAAGTCGCCGCGCACCTGAAAAAACTCGGCATCAAGGTACAGACTGGCGTGGCACACACCGGCGTTGTCGGCATACTGCAAGGCGGCAAACCCGGCCCGGTCGTGGCGATTCGTGCCGACATGGACGGCCTGCCAATTGCCGAGCGCAATGATCTGCCGTTCAAATCCAATGCCAAAGGCGAGTACAACGGTCAGGAAGTCGGCGTCATGCACGCCTGCGGCCACGACACCCATGTCGCCATTCTGATGGGCGTCGCCGAAGTGCTGGCAGCCCAGAAAAAAGATCTGGCCGGCACCGTCAAATTCATTTTCCAACCAGCCGAAGAAGGTGCCCCGAAAGGTGAAGAAGGCGGCGCCGAACTGATGGTGAAAGAAGGCGTGCTCGACAACCCGAAAGTGGATGTCATTTTCGCCCTGCACATCGATGCATCGCTTGATGCCGGCAAAATTGGCTGGAAATCCGGTTCCATCGCTGCTGCCGTCGATGATCTGCGTATTGTCGTCAAAGGCAAGGGCTCGCACGGCGCCTATCCCTGGGCCGGTATCGATCCGGTTGTGACATCTGCCCAGATCATCAACAGCCTGCAAACGGTGGTATCGCGCTCGGTCGAACTGACGGAAGAAGCGGCCGTTGTCACCATCGGCAAGATTGAAGGCGGCGTTCGCTCCAACATCATTCCGGAAGAAGTCGTGATGCTCGGCACCGTCCGCACGCTCAATGACACCGCCCGCACGGTCGTTCACCAGCGCATCCGCACCATTGCCGAAAATGTCGCCGAAAGCATGGGTGCGACCGTTGAGGTCAACCTGCCCTACACCAGCCATTATCCGGTCAACAAGAACGATGCCGCGCTGGTCGCCAAAATGATGCCGGTGCTAAAAGGCGTCGCTGGCGAAGCCAATCTGGTCGAACAGAAAGCCCAAACCGGCGCCGAAGATCATTCCTTCTTCGCCAACAAGGTGCCGAGCTTCTATTTCTCGCTGGGCGGCAAGATCCCGGGCAAGGATCCAAAAGATGTGGCGGACCACCATACCCCGGGTTTCTATGTCGATGAGAGCGGCTTGATTTTGGGCGTACGGGCGTTGACGGCGATGACGATGGCAGCGTTGCAGCCACAAAATTGATCAAAAAAAAGAAAAGCCGCGAGTAGCGCGGCTTTTCTTTTGCTCAATTTAGATAATTACCTATTCTTCTGCCGCTTCATCAGAAGCGACCTTCACTATCCTGAGTTTGTGTCCTTCAACGGCCCAAATTGCATTATCGGGCCCTTTTACATAAACAGGCATCCGATACAAGTAACTCATGTACACGTGAAATTCATTGGGCGCCGCAGATGTAAGGTGAGTAACCATGATTGCTTTTGAGTCATTTTTCGCCTCAACAGTCATGCAGGCCTTTGTATGTGGATGGTATTCAAGGACGCCTAGACCATCTCCGGAAACCTTGAATTTATGATGCCCACCCAACACCTGAACACCGGCTTGATCTGACGCTGCTGTGAGGTAAACCCAGAAATACTCCTTTTCGTCATCAGTGAATGGAATGACAACCCAATTAAAGTTTTTCGTGCAGCGAAGTATTTCACTATTCGATACATAAGTGGTAGCTGTCAGTCGTGCATTAAGGAGTGCGAGTTGACGCGCTGTCAGCTCCTTACCAACCAAATCGCCTGGGTAGGAAGAATCCTGGGGGCCTTTACTCGTGACATCAATGCTAAACAGAATGCTTGGCTGTCCGCCCTTCTTGCTCAGGTATGAAACCTTCCATGAATCCTCGAATCTTTCAGCAATCCAGCCCAAATCAGACTGAGCCAAATCAGCACCCAGCGCTTTGGCCCTGTCTGTTGCCACTTCAACTGCCCAATCCTGCCTAGATAGCTCTAAACCAAACACTTCTGCATAGGCAACTGTTTCTTGGTACTTAACCGGCAAACCGGAAACATCAGCCCTACCAATCACTGGCAGCGAAACCAAGGCTACAAAAATGGCTTCCCGAAGCATCTATAATCTTCCTTGAGAATTCTTACTTCTTCGCTTGCGGCGCAAACGGACTCTGACCATCCACAGCCAGCATGTTTTCCACCACGGCAGCGTTATAGAACACTTCCAGTTTCTGGATGCGGTCGCCAGTGACCTTGGCCCAGATCGCGACGCGGACATCGCCAATCGGTTCGAAATAGGTTTTGTAATCGACCAGCACGCAGACCTCGTCGCCTTCGGTGATGACGCGGCGGGTGTCGATGGCTTTCTGGATGGGGCCCATGCCGAACAGGAAGGTCAGCATCTCGTCGGCACTGGTGAAGTGCATGTTCGGACCAAAATATTCAAAGCCTTCATCAGCAAGAAAGCTGCGCGCAACCGGAAAGTTCAGCGCTTCCAGTGCATCGATGTAGGCCAGAACCAGCTCACGTGGGGTCATGTGCGTCTCGGTCTCTCGTTTATCGTTCTTGTCGTTTTCAATACAGGTTTCTTCGCCGTTCCCGCTTTCGACCTTCAGCAACGTGGGAGGTGTCGCAAACCCTTTGGAACAGTTGCGGCCACGGGAAAGACAGAGAAAACGTAATGCTAAAACCGCTGTTTAAGAATGCAAGCGGCCGTTTATGGGGGACCATAAACGGCCGGGACATCTATTTAGCGGCTTGGGTGAAAGCAGAAACCGCTGAGCGGTAACCACCCCACCCCAGCCCTCCCCTTAACAGGGGAGGGAGTTTTTTTACGCCGCGATCATGTTCCGCAGCACGTACTGCAGGATGCCGCCGTTCTTGTAGTACTCGACTTCGTTGGCGGTATCGATGCGGCACAGTGCTTCGATCACCAGCTTGCTGCCATCCTTGCGGGTGATTTCCACCTTCAGGGTTTGGCGCGGCTTGATGCCGGCTTCGAGGCCGATCACATTGATCGTCTCGTCACCTTTGAGCCCTAAGCTGGCGACACTGTCAGTGCCCTGGAACTGCAGCGGCAACACGCCCATGCCGACCAGGTTCGAGCGGTGGATACGCTCAAAGCTTTCCGCCACCACGGCCTTGACGCCCAGCAGCTTGGTGCCTTTCGCCGCCCAGTCACGCGACGAACCGGTGCCGTATTCTTTACCAGCGAAGATCACCAGCGGCGTACCGCTGTTGATGTACTTCATGGCGGCATCGTAAATCGACACTTTTTCGCCGGTCGGTTGGTAAATGGTGTTGCCACCTTCTTCACCGCCCAGCATCAGGTTCTTGATGCGGATGTTGGCGAAGGTACCGCGCATCATGATCTCGTGGTTACCACGGCGGGCACCATACGAGTTGAAGTCAGCCTTTTCGACACCCAGCGATTGCAGGTATTTGCCGGCCGGTGCGCTCGCTTTGATGTCGCCAGCAGGCGAGATGTGGTCGGTGGTGATCGAGTCGCCAAACAGCGCCAGCACACTCGCGCCCTTGATGTCCTGCACTTTGCCGACCGGCTTGCCGAGTTCGGTGAAGAACGGCGGGTTCTGTACGTAGCTCGACTTGTCGTTCCAGTTGTAGGTCTGGCCTTCGCCGACCTTGATCGATTGCCAGTGCTTGTCACCGGCAAACACATCGGCGTAACGGCTGTTGAACATCTTGTTGTCAACGAGGCGCACGGCTGCCGCCACTTCTTCGTTGCTCGGCCAGATGTCTTTCAGGAACACATCATTGCCGTTCTTGTCTTTGCCGAGCGAGTCTTTGCTCAGATCGATGCGGGTGGTACCGGCCAGCGCGTAAGCGACAACCAGCGGCGGCGAGGCCAGGTAGTTGGCTTTGACTTGCGCGTGCACGCGACCTTCAAAGTTACGGTTACCGGACAGCACCGCCGAGACGATCAGATCGCCGTCGGTGATCGCTTTGCCGAGGTTGTCGGCGAGCGGACCGGAGTTGCCGATACAGGTGGTGCAACCGTAACCGGCCAGGTTGAAGCCAAGCGTGTCGAGGTAAGTATTGAGACCGGCTTTGGCCAGATAATCGGTGACGACTTTCGAGCCCGGCGCCAGCGAGGACTTGACCCACGGCTTGCGCTGCAAGCCCTTCTCCACCGCGCGCTTGGCAACCAGACCGGCCGCCATCAGCACATACGGGTTCGAGGTGTTGGTGCACGAGGTGATCGCCGCAATGACAATGTCACCGTGCTTCAGATCGTATTTCTCGCCTTCGACTTTCACGGCTTTGTCTTTCTCGGCGCCTTTGCCGGTGCTGTCGAGCAGCAGATCAAAACCCTGACCCAAACCATTCATTGCAACGCGATCCTGCGGACGCTTCGGACCGGCCAGCGACGGCACAACGGTGCTGAGATCCAGACCCAGCGTGCTGGTGAACACCGGCTCCGGCGAATTGGCATCGCGCCACATGCCTTGGGCCTTGCAGTATTCCTCGACCAGTTTGCAGGTCTGCTCGTCGCGGCCCGACACGCGCATGAAGTTGATGGTTTCGGCATCAATCGGGAAGAAGCCGCAGGTTGCACCGTATTCCGGCGCCATGTTGGCAATGGTGGCGCGGTCAGCCAGCGGCATGCTGTCGAGGCCCGGGCCGTAGAATTCAACAAACTTGTTGACCACGCCGTGCTTGCGCAGCATTTGCGTGACGGTCAACACGATGTCGGTGGCGGTGATGCCTTCTTTGGCTTTGCCTTCCAGACGGAAACCGACCACTTCCGGGATCAGCATCGACACCGGCTGGCCCAGCATCGCGGCTTCGGCTTCGATACCACCAACGCCCCAGCCGAGCACGCCCAGACCGTTGATCATCGTGGTGTGCGAATCGGTGCCGACGCAGGTATCCGGGTAGGCAATGGTGCGGCCGCCGACAATGCCGGTCCACACGGCTTTCGCCAGGTATTCCAGGTTGACCTGGTGGCAGATGCCGGTGCCCGGCGGTACCACGCGGAAATTGTTGAAGGCTTTCTGGCCCCAACGCAGGAACTCGTAACGTTCGCCGTTGCGCTGGTATTCGATATCGACGTTCTCGTCAGCGGCAGTGGCAGTACCGAACTTGTCGATCATCACCGAGTGGTCGATGACCAGATCGACCGGAACGAGAGGATTGATCTTGTCGGCGTTCTTGCCGAGCTTGGTCACGGCATCGCGCATCGCGGCGAGGTCGACCACCGCCGGCACGCCGGTGAAGTCCTGCATCAGCACCCGGGCCGGGCGGTACTGGATTTCACGGTCGGAGACGCGGGTCTTGAGCCACTCGGCAATCGCCTTGATGTCGTCGGTTTCGACGGTCACGCCGTCTTCAAAGCGAAGCAGGTTTTCCAGCAGGACCTTCAGCGAGAACGGCAGCTTGCTGACGTCACCGAGCAGCGCTTCGGCGGCCTTGATGCTGAAGTAATCGTATTCCTTGCCATTGATGGTAAGGGTACGGCGGGTCTTGAGGCTGTCTTGTCCTACCGATGACACGTCGGCTTCTCCTGGTAATGGCTCAATGCGGTAAGGGAACCGCGCAAGCACGCTTAGCGAATTTTTCAGGCGGGACCGGGGCCGAAAGGCCCTCCGGGCGGGCCGGAATTATAGACCATTGGAACGGGTGTTTACCTGTCCGATCGTCTGAGGAAAGCCGGGTTTTTCGTCTTAAAAACAATAAGTAATGAGCGAAATCACCGGGAATCTCTGAAAATTGGTCAAAGCGCGAGCAGTCGCTTTTGCTCCTCCCCCTGCCTGAGGGGGAGGCTGGGAGGGGGTGGGAGGCTGTTGCGTTTATCCCAAGAAACAATCAAAACCGCTGGATTCCCACCTACGCGGCAATGACGGCCAATCCACAATCGGAATCCCGGCCACTATCCTGTAAAATCCGCGCCCTGCCCCATTTGGCCCGGCTCGGTTTGAGCCACTGGCCCCGATTCCAGCCACAAGGACCCTCCATGGAACTGTCCGCCCTGACCGCCATCAGCCCTGTTGACGGCCGTTACGCCTCCAAAACCGCGGCCCTGCGCCCCATCTTCTCCGAGTTCGGCCTTATCCGTTACCGGGCCATCGTCGAAGTGCGCTGGCTGCAGAAGCTGGCGTCGCACCCGGGCATTCCGGAGGTGCCGGCCTTCTCGCCCAACGCCAACAGCCAGCTCGACGAGATTGTCCGCACCTTCTCGCAAGCCGACGCCCAGCGCGTCAAAGACATCGAAAAAACCACCAACCACGATGTCAAAGCCATCGAGTACCTGCTGAAAGAAAAGGTCGCCGGCAACGCCGAGCTGAACAAAGTCACCGAGTTCATCCACTTCGCCTGCACCTCGGAAGACATCAACAACCTGTCCTATGCGCTGATGCTCAGCGACGCCCGCGCCGAAGTGCTGCTGCCGATGCTGGACAAGATCATCGGCTCCATTCGCGATCTGGCCCACCGCTACGCCAGCATCCCGATGATGTCGCGCACCCACGGCCAGCCGGCCTCGCCAACCACGCTCGGCAAAGAAATGGCCAACGTCGTTGCCCGCCTGCAGCGCCAGCGCGAGCAATTCGCTGCCGTCGCCATCATGGGCAAAATCAACGGCGCGGTCGGCAACTACAACGCCCACCTGTCCGCCTACCCGGATGTCGATTGGCAAACCTTTGCCAAAGAGTTCGTCACCAGCCTCGGCCTGCAGTGGAACCCCTACACCACCCAAATCGAGCCGCACGACTGGAACGCCGAATACTTCCACGCCCTGATGCGCTTCAACACCATCCTGCTCGACTTTGATCGCGACGTTTGGGGCTACATCGCTCTTGGTCACTTCAAGCAAAAAACCGTTGCTGGCGAAATCGGCTCCTCGACCATGCCGCACAAAGTGAACCCGATTGACTTCGAAAACTCCGAAGGCAACCTCGGCATCGCCAACGCCATTCTCGATCACCTCGCCGGCAAACTGCCGGTCTCGCGCTGGCAGCGCGACCTGACTGACTCCACCGTGCTGCGCACCATCGGCACCGGCATCGCCCACGCGGTCATCGCCTACGAAAGCAGCCTCAAAGGCATCAGCAAACTCGAAGTCAACGAACAGTCACTCGCCGACGAGCTGAACGACAACTGGGAAGTGCTGGCCGAACCCATCCAGACCGTCATGCGCCGCTACGGCATCGAAAAGCCCTACGAAAAGCTCAAAGAGCTGACCCGCGGCAAGAAAATCGACGCCGCCGGCATGCAGGCGTTTGTGGATGGCCTCGACATCCCGGCCGACGCCAAAGCCCGCCTGAAGGCCATGACCCCGGCCAGCTATATCGGCAATGCGGTGGAGCAGGCGAAGAAGCTGTAAGTGGGTTTGTTTCTGCTGCAGTGCAAAAAGCCCGGCGAATGCCGGGCTTTTTTTTCACAATGCTCAAAGCATCTATCATGCTGAATGAGTCAGTCAAGTACCAACAAGGGTCTCGCAATACTTATGGGATTCGACTAAATCGAGAGATTCGATGCGGCTGAAAGCCGAAGCCAAAATACCTTTAAAAAACGCAGTCTCGGAGAATTCTATGTATATCCTTCGCACGATCAAGTTCCAAACTCGAACCGCTACTCACTCATCCTCGATATACAATGCTTGGCAACAACTCTTTCTATGGGCGAATGCTTAATCCCCTCCAAAAATCGTTTTGACTTATCGCAAACTTTTGCCATATAAACTGCGGAAGCAATCAAGTCAGGCTTATATGCTGTCGGGGCAACCTCCCAACTTTGCGTGATCGATTTGAATGGCAGCTCTCCCAATTTCGACAAAATTTTATAAGCCTCTACTCTTTCTAACCAATGCATATTCTGATCATTGCAGACGGTCTTAATTTTTGACTTTGTTTCATCAGACAAATACTCTGGGCACTCAATCATAACCCTGAATACCCATGCAGTTTGCCACGACGTTAAAAACAGCTCAGAGTTGAAAACATCCTCAACTTGCTCGGAGACCTCCACAGGACACTTTGAAGCCAACGCCATTAGATAGTTAGCGACAAGCTCCGTCTTATCCGGGAATTTTGCAATCAGCGTTGAGCACTTATTAATTGCCACATCCGACTTCCCTGCCGCAAGGCGCAGCATCGATTTCTTTATCTGTACATGAAACTGCTCTTTTGGCAAAGGACTTTCACCATCCGGAATCCCTACCAGAGTTTCGTGAAACAGCTTGACAGCAATATCGAGTTCATTGGGCTGAAGATGCTCCCTAATTTCTGCTATAACATCTCCAACCGATATCGACTCATGATAGAAAAGATCCCATTTTAGCTGGTCATCTAGCTCAGCCTCATTCATTGCATCCTCCAATGCTTCCGAGCTTGAGCTAACGACCTCTATCTTTTCTTCAAGAAGTTTTTTCTTTATAAGATCATAGACCTCGCTCGTTTCTTGCAAATTATGGTCATAGTGATCGGAACGCTGTATTGTGCATTTTGATGAATTCAAAACTAAGCCAACCTTTCTAAGCTCAATCTCCGCTATTGCGATCGACCGCCTTGCAGAGGATATGCTTTCGGCGCTCATCCTTATGTCATCACCATGCCTCCAATAATTAAAGCCAGATCGAAGCATGGCCGAATCGACAGACTGGAGATATAGAGTAGCCAGCGTGTCCGACGCCAACACTCCTTGAGGAACCCCTCTTGTCGAATTCATTACCTTTGTCAAGAATCCACTAATCGCCCTCGCACATTTATCTTCACCAATAATTTCGACTATTTTATCTGCCAAAATTGAGTGGTCTATTGAATCATAGAATGCAGTAATATCTATATTAACCACATAATCATCCCCAGTTGAGAGCGGCGCCCTCTCAAATTCGCCCCATCTTTTCGGAACGTAGTCAGCCCTTGGCCACATTACATAGACATCACTTATTAGTTTTTTTCTATCGCCGGCTTTACAGCACTTACCAACGCCTCATAAATCACCCTATCTGCAAGCGTCAACAATGCCGCAGGTCTCGTAGCAAATCCAGGCTTTGGCACATGCACGAAAGATGCAGTTACTGGTGAATATTTTTCTTCATTAATCATTCTTTCAAGATGCGCAACGAACTCCTTTCCAAGCTCACCGCCAACCTTATCCTCCAATCGGGATGGAAGTAAATCATTCGGAATAGATGCATTAGGAATGGCAGAGGAGAGATTCAGCCGCCCTATTAGTTCTTTCAATAGCTCAACCATCAAGAACTCCTATGAATCTCTTCGCCGCAGAATTCAGGTAGCATTTATAGAAAATCCGGCATAGCGTCAAGAGCGCGGTAGGTTGGGCTGCAAAGCCCAACGAAATAGACTGATTAATTCAAGAAATATTGGGCTTCGCTATGCTCAGCCCAACTTATGAGCCGTTACGCTTCCTGAGCTAGCACTTCTTGGGCTAGCGCTTTTTTACGCCACGATGTCCGCCACAACAGCAGCAACACCACAGCATTCAACAGCAAACCCAACACGCCATGCTCCGGCCCGAACCAGCGGGTATCGGTCAGGCCCAACGCGCCCGGGCTGGCGCCATCACCAAACAACACATAAGTGCCGGCATTCCACAAACCATGGCTAAGGCTCGTGAGCACCAACGAGCCGCTGGTGGCACGAATCAAGCCCCAAATGCAGCCGATCACGACCGCGTTGCTGAGCAACACTGCGATTTGCAACGGTGGCAGGGAAAACTCGGAGCTGAACAGCACCTCTGGCGCATGCCAGAGTGAAAATGCCACGCTGGTCAGCACAATGACAGCCGCATCACTGGCGCCAACACGTTTCAGGCTTTCCCACAACCAGCCGCGAAAAAACCCCTCTTCCGTGATCAAACCGAGCACAAATGTCAGCAGGAAGATCACGGCCAGATTGACAACAATTGCCGCACCCGTTTGCCCGCTGTCCTGGCGTTCACCGACCAGCAACGCGAGCCCTGTCAGCACACCTAGCACCAGTAGCGGGAATCCTACGGCTAGCAACACGCCGCGCTTCGTGCCCCAGCAAAAGCCGACTTCACGACGCGAGTACCGCGTAATGCCCCAGCACACCGCCAATATTATCGCTAGTGGCAAGACGCTGACCAAGCCAGATTGGCCGACCAGTACCAGGGAGCCCGTCACCACCACTGCACAGACAACGGCCAAAATCGCGCCGAGGGGAACTACTTTCATCGATGTGTACTCTCAAGCTAGTTGCGGCAAACCGGCAACGCAGGCGCGCTTACGGTCGCGCATTGAATGCTGGAAGCCCGTGATAAGGCAAGAAGGACAATACGTCGAAATGTCGCAAGCTGTTAATAGCTAAAATTGCCGGATAATCAGTTTTTACAACCTTCCGATATCTGGAAACAACCATCCGCTAAGATGGCGGCACAGTATTTCTGCCAGGTCATCCGCCATTATGCCGTTGCCACTCTGCTCACCCCGCGTCGGCTTGCTGTTTGCCATGCTGATGGGCTCTGCCTACGCGGCAGACACCGCCCCGCTGCAGACCGAACTGACGCTGACCCATATCGCTGCCGACAAATGGCGCGCCGATTATGTCTTTGCCGAACCTGTCACCGCCATTGATCTTGGCCCGCAAATCGGCCCGTTCCGCAAACAGGCGTGGCTGCTGTTGACGCCGGGCGTGGAGCTCATCACCCGAGAAGACAATGAGAGCCTGCGCAGTGCGGTGCCGCTCAGCAAACTGAGTGTGGAAGTCAGCCGCTACGATGATTTCGAGCATGCGCATTACGCACCGATCAATCACTTTTCTGACGGCGGCTCGGATTTTTACCTGGGCTTTTTGTACGGCGCGCTATTTCAGGGCGAGCGCGAGCGCAACATGGCGGTCACGCTGCATTTGCAGGGCCTGACCGAAGAAACGGTGCTCGCACCCGGCAAACCCGGCGCCGATCTGGCGGGTTATGCCTATTTTGGACCGGGCAAACCGGCGCGCATGGGCAATGCCAATGTCATCATTGATCCGCAGGCACCGGTGTGGTTGCGTGACACCATTGCCGACACCACCGCGAAAGTGTCGCAATTTTACGAGCAGGCCTTTCAGCGCAAGCTGACCGAGCCCCCGCTCATCTCGGTGGCCATGATCGGTTTCGACGGCGAACCCGGCAGCATCAGCATCAAGGGCGGGGTGGTCGGTGGCGGCGTGGTTTACCGCCTGCAGGGGCGCGGGCTGATGGAAGATCACCCAAAGCGGCGTGCATTTATCGCTGGCATGGTCGCACACGAGATGGCGCATGTGTGGCAGAACAATCTGGCACGCGGTGGTATTGGTGAGAACGACCCGTGGGTGCACGAGGGTGGCGCCGAAGCCATCATGCTGGCCGCCATGCGCGCCACCGGCATTTTCAGTGAAGAAGCGGCCGATCAATACGCCCAGAAGTTGCTGACTGAATGCGAACAGCTCAAGGACGATGTGACGACATATCGCGGCTTCTACGCGTGCGGATTCAAGCGCTTCCACAGCTATGCGATGGCACCCGTGCCGCTGTGGCGCGCCCTGATGAACCAGAGTGAAAGCAGTGGTGAGGTTTATTCGGAAGCCATGATACAGCGCATTCTCAAGGCGTATTAAGTGGATTCGCAAGGCCCCCTTTCACTTGTGCAAGCGGGGTCACGAAAAGTCTTGCCATACATGAAAAGCCAAACCATACATGGAAAGCCAGGTCAATTCTTGCATTCATACATGGGAAATCATGAATTCAATTGTTGCATTCTCCGCTTAGTGCAGCGATTGGATTCATTGGCCCAGCATTTCAAACCGCTGGAAACTTATCTCGCTCGCAAAAGAGGAAGCTCATATACCTTATTGGCATGCCAAACCCATTTTGATATTGTGGCCATCATGGTAATGCCGCCTGGTACAGGCCTGTATATTTTCACATGAAAACAATAACTCCAATACGACACTCATGTTTGCCACACCACGCACCTTCACAGAACGTCGCCGACGTGACGCCCCTCAAAAGGACGTTATTGATTAAATGACCCCACATCGTTTCTTTGCAACCAGAAAACACATTCAAATTTTGCTTGCGGCCGCCATCATGCTCACGAGCTCGCAAGCCCATGCGCACGGCCCTGATGTGTCACTTTTCTACATACTCGGTGGTTTCTATTTTGTTCCCTATGCAATTGGTTTTTTGGTGTGCGTAAGTGGCATGCGTAAGCGATACCTTATTTATTCTGCCCTTATGCTGATATCAGGATGGCTCCTGATGGCGCTTGCCTTTAGCCTGACAGTTAGTGATTTAGTACGTATCATTCTTGCACCAACCGCCTATCTGTCGCCATGGCTTCTAGTTGTTGTTTCGATTGTGCAGCGAATAAAAATCAAACGCTTACGGCAACAATGATTCTGCAATTCACGCACCAAAGTTGGATTCGTGAAGAAATCCACCAGCGCGGCAGGTTGGACTAATAGGCCCACCTCCGTACCCGGAATGACGTGAATTCATGTTGGGATTCGCCACACGCTGTCCAACATACGAACTGCATGCCAAGCTCGGTGATTCCGACAAAGCCAAGGCACGTCTCGCCACTTGGCTGGCCGCGCTACCACGCCAGATCGATGCAGCACTCGGCAAACTGCATGGTGCCGGCCTGCTCTCCTCGGCCGACCAGGCAGCACTGGCCCGCGCCTCGCTGCAACGGGAAAACGACTATCGCCGCATGATTGACTCATGGCTGGCAAACCGCTGAATCGAATCCACGTCAACCGACGCCACATGGATAAAGCGGCCCTCGCCCCGAACCGCGCTCCGATGCGTAGCCGGAGGGTGCGCCGCATGCACCGATTTTGCTATGGTGCTGTAATCACGAGAGCAGACGCGCCCTACGCCATAAGTCGCACACTAAGCCACATGGCACACACTAGGCCGCATGGCAAAGCCAATTCACGAAGGGCTCACTCATGACCGACACGAACGACATGAACACAAAAGTGGAATGCGATGAACACGGCAGCTGCGAGGCGGCCTACGTTTGCCAGCATTTGATGAAAGGCGAAGATTTGGGGTTCAACGTCGGCTATTCCGATGAGGAACCAGATGAGCTCTACCCGGATGCCTGGTGCGACGAGTGTGAGGCCGTGCGCGCAACTGAGGGCGAATGGAACGAGGCTTCAGCCACCTTCGCTGATATCAAGCTGGTGTGCGCGGGTTGCTATGCCAACATCCGGGAGCGCAACTGGACGCTCGGTTTCGATGAGCTGAATGACCTGATCGACGAAAGCTTTGCATACCTGAGCGCGGCGCAAGAGCGCTTCATGAAAGACTTCGACGTGGGCAAGCACGAGCGCTGGGACTGGTATCAGGAAACCGGCAAGCTGGTGTTTTCCAACAACGGCGTGCCGACCGTCGAGGCGGATATCGATTTTGTCGGCAGCCTGTCCACCCACTCGAACACATGGATGTGGGCTTGGGCGAACCAGTCGTTTCTGGAAGGCGTGAAAGAGCGCTCGCGAATGCTCCGTGAACTGGGCGAGGCCAATGACTACCTGCCACTCGCCTCCGCCATCTGGCCGGCTGATCAGGAAGACGGCTGGCAAATGACCGCCATCATGGCCAAACAACTCGGCGCCATCGGTGCCTACCGCACACCGAGTGATTCGGGCTTTGTATACATGGTAGTGCGTCAGGCGCGGTGGCTGAAACCGACATAACGTGTGCGGGGCGTATTGTCAGCGCAATGCAAAGTGGTATCGCGAAGCAAGTCACCATTTCAATTGCGGTGTAACGAGTAAAGTGTATGGGGTGGATTGAGTGGCGCGGAGGTAAATAGATCTGTCCCCATTTCAGAAGAAGCTGTAAGCGGCAGACTGGTTCTGCTGCAGTTCAAAAAGCCCGGCGAATGCCGGGCTATTCTTGTGTAATGAAAGCGCACTCGTCTAACGTGCACATGCGTGATCGCCGATTCTTACGCACCCACTCCACATGCGTTACCAATACACCAAGCCACTGTATCCAACCTCTTTCCGATTAGTTCTGTTAGCCGCTCTTTGTCCATATTTTCCAGCGCTGGGGTTGACTTTAACCCATATTTTTTTAACAAAGCCTTATTGTCAACCTTTGGGTCCAGCAATTGTTTCCTAAACTTCGGGTTTGACAAAGCCATTCCGATAACCTGATCAGTTGCATTAGCCATGACTGAGCCTCCTTTTGACCATATCAGCATCTTTCATCAAGATAACGACACACGACCCAACTCGATAAAAGAGTCGGGGCACTCAGCCTGAAGGCGAGATATTATCCATATAGACAAAGAAATATTGTGCCTAATCATCTCACAATCAGGAGAATATGGAGTTTCGATATTTCTATTCTGCGATACTGCAAGCGCCGCACACCCACCGCCGCAAACATAACGAGCCCAACACTTACGACATACATCCTTTTTATCTACACTTGCATTTCGTGCCAAGTAAGAACCAACCAACTCAACATCAAGCCCCGAGTTGATTGACCCTGCGGCCGCGAGAGGCTCCTCAGCCAAATCTTGACAAAACGAATACTCTCCCCTTGACGAAAGCCCAACGAAGTGAACGCCGGCACCACAGTAAGAGTCTTTTCTAAATCCAGAGGTTATAACCCTGATATGTTCATTAAATGGGGCTCCAATCCTAGAAACAGATCTATGCTTCATCGCTTCTGATAGAAAATGTGAAGCCAGCTCTGAATATCCACTCTTTAGCTCATTAATATCCGATTCGGAGTAATTGCTTGAATAAAACGATCCATTTGCATGCGCAACAATCACATTGCAAAACCCTAGCGCAATAAGACTGGAGTAAACATCAAGTGCATTCAAATTGCCGACAGTCATAGTAGCCCTAATGACAAGCTCTCTATATCCCAAAAAAAATTTATTTAAAGACGCCACAATCAAATCGAACGTACCTCCACCATTCACATAAATTCGCCACTTATCATGCCTCACTCCAACCCCATCAAGACTAACTTGAACAGTGAAATTGTGCTGCTTCAAAAAGCTTGAATTCTCCTCATCAAACATCGTTCCGTTCGTCAGAATTCTATATGAAAAACTTCTGTCATATTGCGCCCCAACCGCATTAGCATACAGCACCGCGCTCTTTATCACTTCGAAGTTCAAAAGAGGCTCGCCGCCAAAAAAGGTAATCTTATGCTCTGACGAATCAGTTCTTTCAATCAACTGATCTATGGCTCGATGGACGGTATCGACAGACATTCGATGCGCCGCCTTCCCAAACCGCCCCTTTCCTACACAGCAATAATCACAGCCAAGATTGCAGGCCTGAGCGACATTAATCTCTATATCAGCCAATTTATTAGGCGCAACTGATTGTGGCGGAGACTCTCGCATATTGAGCGAAATAAACTCCTGCGAAATCATCTTC
Source organism: Permianibacter sp. (assembly GCA_041914645.1). Taxonomy (GTDB): domain Bacteria; phylum Pseudomonadota; class Gammaproteobacteria; order Enterobacterales; family Permianibacteraceae; genus Permianibacter. Next base: position 138,619 of record JAYSCY010000007.1, on the reverse strand, counting down.
TCAATAAAATATTTATCAGCCAATTCTTTTACATCGAAATAACTCAATGCACCATTATGCTCAAAAAGCTCTGATATTTTTTTGTACAGCAAAAAATCACTTTCATTCATCTTAGATATTTCGCCTTCAAATAAATCATAAAGCAGTTGAACCCCGCAAATTTCAACACAATGCGCGTTTAGATATAGCTTTTGTTCAACAATGGAAAATGGATCTATTCTATGCTTCAAAAAACTCATATCACCACCCCCGCTCAATTACTTCGCAATATAAAAGCAACCAGATCTACTGGTTGCACATTTCGGCATCAAATGGCGCTGAGACATTGGCCTCCGCGCTATACCCCTTGCGCACACACGTGGCGTGCTCAAGCAAGATCCCACATACTCCCCGGCCTGCTCTTTTGCTTATGCAGATCACCACCAGCAACTCGATCCCAGAAGCGACCACCAACCTTCTGCTCTGCGTCATAAGTGACAGTCAAGTAATCTTCCAAACTTCCGGACAGCTCTTTGTTCTCCATCTCAAATGTCCAAAGCTTAAGACGACCTCGACCATCCTCCGCCAACACACTCTTCACAAACGCATGAGGAATAGGAACGTCTATTCCATATTCATCCTCTTTATCCCCGATGGTTTCAATCGTTCGGTCAAAATAGAAAACCGGAGCTGTTAGAACATAAGTTTCCAAGATATCCTTCTGGTCGTTTAGCTTGCGCACCGCAATTTCGAGGTCCCGCCATATGCGTCGGTTGAATTCAGGCCTCTGAGGGGACATATTTGACAGTAAAAATGTTTCACTGTTCTGAACTTCAAGCTCATCATGATTGGCGCTAGCGACAAGGTGGCCTCGGTCGTACCCGCTACCCTTGTAGGCATTCAGGCCTGCACGAAATCTGCGTGGGATCCTGATATCAGCCCTGAAGCTATCTCCTCTATCGGTTTCCCACTCAAACCTAGCATTCGGATTAACGATCTCAAGAACCCATTTGGCTTGTCTGAAGTACCATGAGTAGCCGATAGTGAAGTACCTTCCTATCAAAATCTCGTCACAAACTGGTGCGCCATACCTAAGCTCGCGTTGTATCTGGAACGGATCGTTCATACCTCACATCTCCTATATGGCTGTTGCTCATACTTCACCTCAACACTTCAGCCGCCGTTATCCTGGTGCATCAGAAAAATCCAAAGGTTCAGTAGAAATAAATGGCCAGAGTCCATTAATCATCCAAATAAATAAAGAGATTAAGTTAAAGGCGTCAAGGCCCCTTAACGCCACGCTTAAGATGGAGACGAACTCAGACTATGCCTAGGCAAAAGGCTCCCCGGACGCAAATTGCGACTTCAATTAAGCGATACACGGGATGGAATGCGCGCCAGCCAGATTGTCCACATCCCTGTACGACAGCGGCGCACGGCAGGTATGGAATTATCTATGCGAGCCTTGTTTTTTCGTCAAGAGGATTTTGTTTTGCGACGCGTCATTTGTCGTTAACTGTCAACATTTAGAGAAGAAACTTGGAATTCCGTAAAACACTCGATTGCCGCGTGTAAATCCAATGTCGCGCGCAAGAACTTCTTCGTCTGTTTTGTTTACAGCTTGACGTTGGATGCACTTTGACGAACCATCCACTTGACCACAGCAAAACATCCGGTGGGTCATGACCATCCGTACACGCAGCCAACTACCCTGCCCTCATTCACCCCATGGAGCACCCTGTGCCACGCTTGCGAAATGCCACACCGGGTGACGCCGCTGCCCTCGCTACACTGGCGGAGCGCACGTTCCGCGATACGTTTGCAGCGATGAATACCGCCGAGGACATGGATCGGCATTGCCGGCAGAGTTACGGCGCCACTATTCAGGCAGCCGAAATTGCCGACCCGGCCCGGGTTACGCTGGTCTGCGAAACGCTGAGCGGAGAAACCCCAAACTGCAAAACGACGGGCGAGTTGGTGGCCTTCGCCCAGTTGCGCTGGGGCACCGCACCTGCCTGCGTGCAAGGCCGGGCTCCCGGCGAAATCCAGCGCCTGTACGTTACGAGCGACTGGCACGGCAAAGGCCTTGCCCAGCAATTGATGCAAGCCTGCCTTGATGAAATGGAAAAGCGCGGCAATGACGTGGTCTGGCTCGGCGTCTGGGAGAAAAACCCGCGCGCCATCGCGTTTTACCAGAAGTTCGGCTTTATCGAGGTCGGTGACCATAGCTTTGCGCTGGGCGGCGATGCCCAGCGCGACATCGTTATGGCCCGGCCCTTGGCTGGCGCTCGCTGAAAACTGCCTGCTGGTTTTCGTTGGTTGGGCTGAAAAAGCTCAACGCGAGCCGGAAAGCGGCGCGGAATCAAGATGGGCTCTGCCCTGCTCGGCCTGCCGCCGGGCACATCAAATGAACGTGGGGCGTCGTGCAGTGCATAGATGCCTGACCGTTTATTGAATATGGCGGAGCGGTGGTCGGGAAGCTGGGTTAGAATCAGTGCCATTAGCCCCCGACGGCGCTGCATGGACTTCGATGCCGTGCGTCTACCAACCAGGAAGCACCATGGCCAAACCCAATTACGCCTTTGAAAAGAAGCAACGCGACCAAGCCAAAAAGAAGAAGCAGGAAGAAAAGCGGCAGAAAAAGCTCAGCAAGACTGACGAACCGCAAACCGAAGGCGACGAAACCCCAACAGATAGCTGAAGCAACAACAGCCCTATCTGATGCGGCCGACTTGTGCGGCAAAAAAAAGGCCCGGTTAACCGGGCCTTTTCTTGGGCAGAACTTACCGCAATCACGCCTTTGCGCGACGCTTGAACCAATACAGCCCCGTCATGCCGAGCAACAATGCTGGCAACGTCGCCGGTGTTGGAACCGTCGAAACGTTGGAGGCAATCAGGTTGTCCAGTGCGGTTTCTTCACAGCACTGGCCATCGAGCTCCGGGCCTTCGTACCAACGAAGGTAATCCAGCGCACCAGCGGTGATGATGCCAAAGAAAATCGGGTCCATCTCCGTCGGATTGGTCGGAAACAGATCGATGGCAATAGACGTTCCATCGGTAAAGAAGACCTCGATCACGCCGGGGCCCGAAGTTTCTGGATTGAATGATTCGATATCGAATGCCAAGGCATTGAACAAACCACCAATATTGAACTGATAGTACACAGCGTCACCACCACGCCCACCAATGCCAAATGCATCCACATCACCCGCGCCAAAAGCCACCAAGGCATCCATATTGGTGGTCAAGGTGATGCCGCCGAGCACATCGGCCCCCATCAGATCAGCACCCGTGCTATAGCCGTCAAAGTCCTGGGTGACGGTGCTGGCACCGCCAAGACCGGCCAGAAAGGCTCCACTGTCACCATAGAGACTGTAAACAGGGGTTGCCAAGGCCGGAGCGCTGATCAGCACACCCGCCAGACTCAATGCCGCGAAAATAGATTTCATGTCGTCACATCCTGTGTGCGGTGCGTAATTGCACGGAGAGCATTAAGCAACATCCGTACCTGAGAAAACATTGCATGAATACAACCGCTTAGACCACCCGTAAAAACGCCGTAGCCCAAACTGTCAAATGAGTTGACAGTAACTGCGACAAATCCGTCTTGATCCGTTCGGTAAAGACCCAGCGACAAAACAGCATGACCTTTACAACCCAGGGAATGCTGGCGCTACCGATTTCATCACTCAACCAAGAACCTTCCAGGACTTCATGCTGGAGGTTCCATACAAATTGGGTGATTGCGGATATTGCCGCGACGGCAGCGCCTTGCGAATGGCGTTGTACCAATCCCGGTAGCTGGCGGTTTTCGGCAGCCGCGCCAGCGCCCGCAATGCCACGTAGGTGAATGCACCATTTGGCCGACCGTTGAACCAAGCATCGCTGCTGGTCTCGGTATCCTGACAACCGGAGATCAATAGCGCCTGGTGCCGACCCGGCGGGCTCGCAGGACGGCGCGAGCGAACACCAAGCTGGTTGGCTTCACGCGTGGAGAGGAAGTTGGCAGGCGGCAGGAACCGGACCACCCGCTGCGGCGGCCGTTTGCCTTTGACCGTAGGTGGCGTGGAAATGCGTGCAAACTTGGCCACGGTGCCGGAATGGCAGGAATCCGAAAAGAAAATCAATTTCACGCCACGGGCGCGGCGCGAAAAAAGGTCGGACAACACGTCGTCCGTGATCACACCCTTGGAGGAAACGTCATAGGGACACAGGCACTCATCGGTTCCGTCCGGTTCATCGCCGTTGCGATCAGGCACAAAGGAGCCGTGGCCGGAAAACTGGATAACCACGGTGTCGCCCGATTCGGCGGCATCCAACAGCGAGGTAATGGCCTGTTTGATGGCCTTGCCCTTGGCAGCGGAATCGAGCAGCTTGCTTACGGTAAAACCGCGCTTTTTCAGCGCCACCGCCCAGTCGTTGGCATCGTTTACACAGCCGGACAGATCGTCCTGGGTGCCAGGATAATTGTTGATGCCGATGCAAAGGGCATATTTGTTCGCCATGTTCCAATCCCCTGTCTTGCGGCGAGTACAGCCGCAGATGGTGTTGCAGATCACGTGATTGCAGATCGCGTGGAAGTCCCTTTCCGGCAATCTGCGATTGCAGGTGATCGGCCATCATTTTTTTGGCAACAACAACCACCGGAGCAGACTGTACCCGGACAGTTCGAGTTCACTGGGATGGAAGGCGCGCCAGCCAGATTGTCCACATCCCTGTACAACAGCGGCGCACAGCGGGCAGATGAACGTTTAGCGCCTACCATTTTGAACGTCAAGGGGAATCTGTGTGTGATGCAAAACGGGCTAATTGCTGACGATTTTATGCAGAAATGGATAAACAAATGGCCACCCGTTGGTGGCCATTTGTCATGGTGAAGAACTGAGCCGGAGTCAGCTGCGATCCAGCTCCATCACCTTGTTCCATGCGGCGACGAAGTCCGTGACGAACTTCTCTTTCGCATCGTTCGAGGCATACACTTCGGCGACCGCGCGCAGTTCCGAGTTGGAGCCGAATACCAAATCAACCGGAGTGGCAGTCCATTTGGCTTTGCCAGTTTTGCGATCGACGCCCTCGTACACACCTTCGGTCTTCGCTGACTTGCTCCACTTGGTGGACATGTCGAGCAGATTGACGAAGAAGTCATTGCTCAGCGTACCCGGCTTGGCGGTGAACACACCGTGAGTGGCACCGCCCGCATTGGCGTTCAGCGTACGCAGGCCGCCAACCAGCACGGTCATTTCCGGCACGCTCAACTTCAGCTGGTAAGCCTTTTCGACCAGCGCCTGAGCCGGTGCGTGTGGGCTGTTCTTGCTGAAGTAGTTGCGGAAGCCATCGGCTGTCGGTTCGAGCACCGCAAACGAGTTGGCATCGGTTTGTTCCTGCGTGGCATCGGCGCGACCCGGCTTGAACGGCACGGTCACGCTCTGGCCGGCGTCTTTTGCGGCTTTTTCCACCGCTGCGACACCACCGAGCACGATCAGGTCAGCCAGCGACACTTGCTTGCCACCTGTTGCCTTCTTGTTGAAGTCTTTCTGGATGCCTTCCAGTTTCTTCAGCACCTTGGCTAGCTCTTTCGGATTGTTGGCGTCCCAGTCTTTTTGTGGCGCCAGCCGCAGCCGGGCCCCGTTGGCGCCACCGCGCGAATCGGTGCCACGGTAGGATGCAGCAGCGGCCCAGGCGGTACGCACCAGTTCCGGCACAGTCAGACCCGAGACCAGTATCTTGCCTTTCAGCACATCAATGTCGGCGCTGTCGACGAGCGCGTGATCGACAGCCGGGATCGGGTCTTGCCAGATCAACGCTTCTTTCGGCGCATCTTTGCCGATGTAGTGGAAGCTCGGGCCCATGTCACGGTGGGTCAGCTTGAACCAGGCTTTGGCAAAGGCCAGCTCAAACTCTTTCGGGTTGGCGCGGAAGCGTTCGGAGATCTTGCGGTATTCCGGATCCATCTTCAGCGACAGATCGGTGGTGAACATGATCGGCGCGTGACGCTTGCTCTTGTCGTGCGCATCGGGCACCAGATTTGCCGCCTGATTGTTGGCCGGAATCCACTGGATGGCGCCGGCCGGGCTCTTGGTTTGCACCCAGTCGAACGCGAACAGGTTGTCGAGGTACTGGGTGGTCCATTGCGTCGGACTCACCGACCAGGCACCTTCAAGGCCGCTGGTGATGGTGTCTTCGGCATTGCCCTTGCCACATTTGTTAGTCCAGCCAAGGCCCTGCTCTTCGACACTGGCGCCAGCCGGATCGGGCCCCAGGCAACCTTCCGGCTTGCGGGCGCCATGCGCCTTGCCGAAAGTGTGGCCACCGGCGATTAACGCCACGGTTTCCTCGTCGTTCATTGCCATGCGGCCAAACGTGTCGCGAATGTCCTTGGCGGCGAGCAGCGGGTCCGGCACGCCGTTCGGGCCTTCCGGGTTTACGTAGATGAGGCCCATCTGCACCGCCGCGAGCGGCTTCTGCAGCTTGCGTTCACCGTGGTAGCGCTTGTCATCCAGCCACTTGGCTTCCGGGCCCCAGTAGGTGTTGTCCGCTTCCCAGTCATCGGTGCGGCCACCGGCGAAACCGAAGGTCTTGAAACCCATCGACTCGAGAGCGACGTTGCCGGTCAGCACCATCAGATCGGCCCAGGAAATGCTGGCGCCGTATTTCTGTTTGATCGGCCACAGCAACAACCGCGCGCGATCAAGGTTGACGTTATCCGGCCAGCTATTCAGCGGCTCGAACCGCTGCTGGCCACCGGCAGCGCCACCGCGACCATCGAAAATGCGGTAGGTGCCGGCGCTATGCCAGGCCATGCGGATGAAGAACGGCCCGTAGTGACCGTAATCCGCCGGCCACCAATCCTGCGAGCTGGTCATCAGATCCTTGATGTCTTTCTTGACCGCTTCGATATCGAGCTTGGCAAATGCTTCGGCGTAGTTGAAATCGGCACCCAGCGGATTCGATGCCGGGTCCTGCTGGCGCAACGGCGACAGATCGAGCCGGTTTGGCCACCAGTCCTGATTGGCCATGGGTTTCGGTGTATCAACTTGTACCGGGCTGGTGGCAGATGCAGGTGCCGCCACAACCGCCAGTGCAACAACAAGGGGGAGTATTTTTACGCGCATTGTTTTGTCTCCTATTGGAGGGGGGGATTACAACGCCGTACATATTGCTCGGCTTGTCGTGGCGGCGATATTTGCTGCCGTCTATCAATCTGATTGATGTCTTCTATGCTGCGGTGCAACCAGAATTGCCGGATTTGGCTGCGGCGAAGTGATGGCTGAGAACTTGCGCTCCGTCATTGCAAGGACACATGAACGGAGCGCAGACAAGGCCAGTTACGGTTTACCGACACGCCTCACGCGTCGGCGTGTCGGCGTTCAGATCCTTGCTTTCGCGTTGCAGGATGGGGATGCGGTATGGCTCAGCCTTTGCCTGCAAGTAAGGTTTGGCGGTGCTGAATTCATCACCTGCCGTGGCTTCGCAGGTGATCACCATTTGCAACTCGGAGCCATCGAGCTGCACCAGTTTTGGCGCATTGAGAATGCGGCCACAGATACCGTCCGCCAGCTGAGGCACTGAAGCCACCGGTTGATCCTGCCCCGGTTCGCCGCGAAACACGATCCAGGTTGGCGCGCCACTGCCGGTCGGCGCGGCCTGCTCTTCAAACTGCAGTGTGCGTGGATAACAGGGCAGCACCGTAACTGGCGAGGCCTTACGGGCACCAATCAAGGGCTCTGTTGCATTCCAGTACACCACAAAGGGTTGGTCCTTGCCGGCCGAGTCGGTCGCGATAAAGCGGCCGGTATAGAGCGTGGTTGTGCAACCTGACAACAGCACAAGCAGCAGCAGACTCTTGGCAAATGTTCGCATTGCAATGCTCCCTGCCTAAAAAAACCGCCATCAATTGGCGATCATGTCGACCAGATCATCACCCAGTATCGGCAAGTTCCAGTATGCGGTATGGGCCATCAACCAATCGGTGCCGGTATCGACGACCCGGTCCCGTATCGCCCAGCCCTGATTGGGATCGGACGTGAGATAGGTTTCAGCGTTTTGGTAACCTTCGCGCGGTTTGCCATAAAAGCTGCCTGACACCACCGGATCGGTGCGATCCCAATAGTTGCGCCAGCGGAAGAACTTGGTGCCCGCACCCAGTGAGGTGATCTTGCCGCGCGACTTGCGGAACATGTGCAGGCCAATCGGCGAACCGATGGTGATAAGGCCCTGCACCGGCCAAGTGGTGCGTGACTCGCGCAGAAAGGTATTGGGCGCACGCATCAGCTCATTGACCACGTCGAAGGCATAGATGGAACCGAGACTGTGGGCCAGCACGTACAGCGGGTTGCCGTCGGCGTAGATCTGTTCGATGCGCTTTTTGAGGCCGGCGCGAATGGCTTGCGCAGGTTTGCCATCTTCCAGTGAAATGACCACATCGCCGACCAGATCGAGCGTTTCCTTGGCAAGAAAGCTGCCGACCGGTGATTTGATGATCAAACCCAGCAGGGTCTTGAACGGCTTCATGGCCTTGTCGTTGACGTTCTCATAACGATACATCTCGGTTTCGAACGGAATACTGATCTGGGCAAGCCGGGACTTGACCAGCGCCCGAATGGTTTCGTGCTGATTCTGATCGGCATCAGAACCGGTCTGGACGCCATGCACAACCAGTATTTTTCTGGGCTTTTTCGGATCGACTGGCATCACCTTCTCCTGTAGCGAAATTACCTCTTCCTTCACTGAATCGGTACTGCCACTAACACATCAGCAGCTGCATCGGGCCTGCTCGTCTGCACGGCAACAGGCGCAGGCAGCAGCACTTGCGTCGATATCACTTCTGCTCGGACGGCGCGGGCGCCGGTGCCGCCGAACTCCTGACATTCATGAACTTCTTCAACACATCAAACCAGAACGGCGCGCCGAGCGACACGGCAAAACCGCTGACCAGAATGCCAATCAGTTTTTCCAGCCAGCCCCAACCCGTGGGTGTCGGCTGACTGCTCCAACCCAGCGGTAAACCCAGCTCCTGCAGTTCGGCATTGCTCGCGGTGACCGACGCGGCTGCATGGCGAGTCTTTTCGGCGGCGTTGATGACGGATGCGGAAGTGGTGTCGCTTTCTGTATCCTCGGCCACTGGTGCGGTCGGGGCGCCAACGGCTACCTTGTCACCGGCCATTTCCACAAGCTTCAGCCGAACTTCCGGACTGGTGTACAACGCATTGGCAATGGCCAGCGTATCGATGTTGGCACCGAACACCATCAGCATCGCAATGGCCAGTGTCACTTTCTGGACATAGCGCTTGAACCAGCCGGACGCACGGGCAACCGTGGCATCAAACTGCATCTGCACTGCCTCCCTAAAAGCCTCCGCACTGGTCTCGGCACTGTCGAGACAGCTGCGCAGGATATCCTTGACCCGGTTCTCGCCTTCATTGCCCGGCAACGCTTCAATGGCACTGCGAATATCGTTTGCACCGGGTTTTGACCGCAGCAGCGACTCGACGGCTTTGGCAACCAGCTCGGGCGGAATGTAGGACGGCCGACCATCGGGGCCTTTGCTGAGCGACTGAATGATGGGGTGATCAAAAAAGGCAGCCACGAACGATTTGTCGGCGGTGTATTGGCCGGCAAAAAGTTCGTGCATCGCCACTTCCAGATTTTTACTGCGTACGCTGAGCCAGGCTGTGATGGCTTCGACGATGGCCGTGCACGCCAGACCAAAGGTCAGATAGATTGTGATGAGTCCGATCAGGACGTCCAACATCGCAAGACTGGGCATTCCTTTACCTCTTTTTTGGCTTCTTGTGGATGTATTCGTTGGCTTACTTTCCCGCATCGGGGAAAAACCTATGGCTTGATCGTTCACTGGCGCCGGCTCGCATTGCCCTGTTCAGGCGTGGCGGCACAGCGCGTCAACGGTTTTCTATTCAGCCACGCGGACCGTGCCGTCTGGCCTTGGGCGCGTCTGCCTGTGCCGAGTCTTTCTCCGTTTTCACCGCCGGCGCGACGGCCCGGGTGTCGGTCTGCTGCATCTTGTCGAAACTGCGCATCCCCGCGATGCCGAGCATGCCGGTGACGATGGTCCAGAGAATGTTGGCATCCAGCGGCGGTGGCGGGTCGAGATGCTGAGGGACAACCCCCTTCGCCTGCATCAATGACCAGCCCCAGACCAGGAACGGATAGAGAATGAACTGGTAGGCCATGGCAAAGCCACCGACCCAACCAATGAAGGGCCGCCAACCAGCGACAAACATGCTGGGATTACCGGCTTCGGCCTTGTTGATTTCCAGCTGGCCCTGGACCAGCGCCGCCTCGATCTGCTTCTCTTCGATCGCGACTTTCAGTCGCTCTTCATCAGAAGTAATGAGGTCATCGGCGACCTTGCCGACACCTTCTACAATGGCACCGATACCGGCGATACCAAGACTCATGCGGCCCCCTTCAATCCGTTGATGGTGCGATTCAGCCAGCCCAGCAAAAACTTGCTCTGGCCGCGATCGCGATTGCAGATCTCGGCATAGCGAGCCACTTTGGCGAGCGCATAGCGGGCGACGAACACCGCCTCGTCCTGGGCATTCAGTGCGGCAATGGTCTTGTCGCCGATATAGCCATCCGGGGTGGTATCCACCACGATTTGGGCAAGCTTGCTGGCGGTACGGACCCCGGCGTTGACGGCAAAGTCATAAATGGCTTCGGCTACGCCCTGCGAGGTGATCTGGTCGCCCTTGATGGGGTCCCAATACAGTTTTTGATAGAGCTCACGCACCATCGGGGTTAGCTGCGGATTGCTGAGATCATCACGATCAATCAGCTTCCAGCCGGGCCAGTCCGGATTTGAATTACGAGCAATGCCGGCATAGGTCATGCCGCCACGGTCGCCCGCCACGTTGTGCAGCAGAAAGCCGCCCTCGTTACGCAGGGTCTTTTGAAATGCAGGCTCAAACGTCGCCATAAACAGCATCCTTTGCTGTGCGGAAAACCGCCCTGGTCTGCGTTACCGTGGCACCTCAAACGGTACCCGGATGCACCAGCCAACACGAACGCAGACATGACCAAACCGACACTTGCATCACCCCACACGCAAAGCCAACGCTCGGATGCGGGTAACGGCAAGACAGGATTCACGGGGATGGATGCGCGCCAACCAGAATGTCCACATCCCTGTACAACAGCGGCGCACGACAGGCGATTAACGTTCTAGAAGTGGCGAATGATTCTGTCAAGCTTTTTTGCTCGTTCATGCGCCCTGCTGCGTTGCAAAAGCGGCGACATGACAAGCCGAAATCCAGTTGCGGCAAGAGCCCGTTGCTGACGGGCCCTTGCCGATGTGCAATTGCACAAGGTCAGCGCCTTATGAAGTCAACTCCAGCGCAAATGACGCAACCTCGCCGCGGTCAAACGCCTGCACCCGACCCGATCCATTGGTATGACGGGCGTAGACATTGAGCTGAACCGAGAACGTGCAGCGTGAATGCGCACCATGACTGCCATGCGGCCCCAACAAAAAGCCGAGGCTGAGCGCAGTGGATGTCGCCGGTGCAGAGGGAACCAGGCTGGCGGGGGTATTGAGCACACCATTCTGGAAACTGCCGCTTGGTCCGTTCAAGCCCCGATGCCAACTCAGTGAGTAGCTGTGCATGAAGGTGCGTGGACCGCTGGCGTGGTTGCGCGTGACATGGAAAGCACTGAAACCGACCGCGATCTGGGTGCCCGCCGGCCCGCTCATGAACTGGCATTCATCGCTGGATGCAACACCATTCTTGATCAGGGTGGCAATGTCGGCGAAGACCGGTCGGTTGTCGACCCAGAATGCATGCGCCAACCGGGCGTGTGGTACCACCGCCGTGCTGCCAGGGCCATCATTCTCCAGCCGCCGCAGGAAATCAAAGCCGTTGGCAGCCGGCGTCAGCCGATTGCCGTCCTGATCAAACACCTCAATGTAGAGCAGGAATTTGTCATTGTGTGGTGCCGTGTTCCAAACCCCGTGATACTGGCCACCCAGCCACATCGCATCGGCATGATACGGAATGCGATACAAGCCCGACTCGACCCCGGTGCCAACCGGAATGGCATGCGGGCCGAGATTCTCGCTCTGGATCTGGATCTCGCCGCTGACTTCGACAAATTTTAGCCATGACAGGCCATCGGCCAACGGTGTCGGCGTGGCGCCAGTTTGTGGCTCGCCGTTGTCCTGCAATGGCACCGTGCTGAGCCGGTAGTAACGCGCACCCTTTGCTTTCATTGTTTCGCTGAAATACAGCATCAGCGCCAACGATTGCGCCCACGGTTTGTTGGTATCCGGTCCGTCGCTGACTGAGGGATCACATAAGCCACCGTTTTCCGGCAACGCCGCCAGGCGGTCGGCATCCATCTGGGTCAGATCGACACCCGCCAGATTGCGACCAAGCCAGTGGCTGTTGAGCCGGTGGCTGGAAGTGCCGCCGATTTGCTGCAACATCACAAACGGCCGGCCGTGTTCAACATCCGGCACATCATGGCCGCAGGCGTAGCCGCGATAGGCACGCAGATCGGCAAACTCGCTGGCCGCAAAATATTCATGCCGGGTGCCGCCGTTGTAGATTTCGACCCATTGGTTGTGCTGCCACTGCTTGACCACGTAATAGTACGAGCGGTGGCAATGCAGCCGCGCCAGATGCGGAAAGTCACGCCAGCAGAAACCGAAGCTGCCGTCTGGCTGCAGCGCCGTCTCGCCAATCTTGTGACTGCTGCAATGACAGAACAGATGCCAGAGATATGGCCGCCGTTCCAGAAATGCTGGTAGCTCGGCAAGCGGCAGTTCGCGCAGTATCAACGCATCACGGCTGACCCGCTCAGCCAGATCCGTCACATCGGATGACAGGCCGGTGGCTTCGGCAAATCTGATGGCCCGCTGTGAACTTGTCAGCAGCGGCCGCACCGCCGGCCGCACTGCCGACAGCCGCGATTGGTTTGATGCAAACGGTGCCGGATCAGGTCCTGGAAATGGACCAATCGGGCCCGGGTCCGGCTCAGGAAATGGCCACGGAATCGGAATCAGTTCCGGTAGCCGCGGCAAAATGATGTCCGGATCAAGATCGAAAAAGTGACAGCAGCAGGTGCGTTCGTAGACCTCCACGACACCATTGCAGACGGAGCGGCAGATGCTGAACAGTGGAGAGCGCATGGCAAACGGCAAATCGCGGACAATCGGAGTTTGAATCGAGATATCGGCAACAAGCGGAAACCGGAAGCAGCGCCGCACCCGGCCGCTGACACACTTGAATAAGGGTAGCCACGGCCGCCACCACTTGTCGGGCAAGACCCAGATCGGTTGCAGCTTCCATTGCCGCAACAATTCCTTGCTGCGGAACTGCACAAGCGTATGGGCGGGAATGTCTGCGACATCATCAACCAGCGGCCCCAGCGCCAGCGTCACCGACGCTTCAATCCGGCCCTCCTCGATCAGGACGCCGTCTTCGATACGGGCAACCCGCTTGCCTTTCTGATCACCATTGAACGCATACAAACCCAGCGCAGGCAGCTCGGATTGACCGTCGTGCCCTTCCAGAACTACCCGGATCTTCCGAGCATCTTTCCCTTTTTCAACCATGATGGATTCCTTGCCATAGCAGTGACGACACGCATTGCGTGCCGGACAACCCGCTGAACAAGGAAAGAAGCTGTTTCCGACCGCTGACTGGCGCCTCTGCTGCATCCTGCGCAGACGGGCATGCTTAAGAAACAGGGATAGCTGAAAGCGCACATCGAGGCCATCAAGGCTGCAACGTGGTTTTCAAGCAGACCGCACGCATACGATGCCATCCCTGACAGCTGCGGCCTGAACAGACCGTCGCATGATTGCGTTCATACGAGCAACCCGTCTAGCGTCAGCAGACCAAATGCGTTGGCGAATGCACCGTCATGCCCTGTGCGAGATCGCCTACAGCTGTGGTACCTGTTATCACAGCACAAGGCGTAACCGAGCAAATTTTTCCTGCGGTGTGCCCCGTTTCACAACAGGCGCTATTGGCAGGCATCCAAGGCAAGCAGGCACCGTTCATCTGTTAATTGCAAAACGATCATTGTGCAGTGGCTTGAACAGGCGTATACCATCCAGCGGTCGCCGCCGTTAAGTGGCGACCGCTGTCAAACCACCTTTCGCTGTGAGAGGTTTTTGTCAGCATTGAGTCAATCAACTCGGCAAACCCGAAGGGAATCAGCACGAGTGGTTGTCGCGGAGTTGTCATGCGCTGCGCCGACAGCAGTCTGGGGTTCAGCTCCCGCCAGGACGGCAGGGTTTTGAATCACGATTCGGCATGCATTGAATGTTCCACGGTTGTCGCCAGCAGGCGCCGCACAACGGCATGAATCCTGCCTGAAACGCCTCCGGGTTTCGCCCTTTTCAGGAGTCGAAACCATGGATGTGACCAAACTGACCAGCAATCCTGATGCCGCCCAGAAAAACGGTGTCATCAATCCCTATGCCCTCGCGGAGGTCGTTGCCGGCCGGCGCATTGACTGGGCCAGCGTTGACGGGCCGCGCATGCTGGAAAATCTGCTCGCCACCCCGTACGAAGAATTGTTTGATCCAAAATACGACGGCCCGTTGTACATGGGGCTGCGCCTGAACAAGAACAAGCGGCTGGAGCCGTTCCACTCGCCGCTGTTGGATGTGCAGGTCAAGATTGACACCAACGATCTGGAAATGCCGGTCGAACAACTGATGACCGACGTCAAGGTGCTGGGTGATCTCGGCAAGCGGTTTGAAGTCAGTGACGTTGCCAAGCTCGCCATTCATCACATTCGGCTTTGCAACCCGTTCCAGATCGAACTGACGCTGAAAGTGCCGGTAAAAGACCGCCTGCAGCAACTGGCGCGCATTTTCCCAAAAGCACTGGTGCAGACGGTTGCGTTTGACCCGGAGCTGAAAGGCAATGCCAATCAGGATTGGACACCGCCAAACGGCAGCTGGGTCGACAAGGGCACCTACTTCAATGAGGCCGCCGAGTTCTTCGATCCGGTACAAGGTGCGGTCGCCAACTGCTATTACATTGCCGCGCTGTCGGCGGTAGCATGGTCGACGCCGTTCAAGATTGCCCACATGACCCGCGCCACTGGCCTGAATCAGCAAACCTTTACCAATCTGATCCGCTTCTTCAAACCGGACAGCGGTGGTCAGGTGGACAAAGAAATCGAAGTGACCGATGCCGTGCCGGTCAGCAATGGCACCGGCAATTTCCTCTATTGCCGCTCAAGTGAAACAGGTGAAACCTGGCCGGCGATCATGGAAAAGGCCTTCGCCAAATTTGTTACCGGCACCAGCACCGACCACCCGGATATTCTGGCAACCGCGTGGGGCGACTGCGTACACGCCACGGCGCTGCTGACCGGCAAGAATCGTCACTATCATGGCCATAGCGGCATGAGCGGCGACGATATCTGGAATCTGGTGCGTGCCAACAGCATGAGCCGGCGTACGTTCAATCCGATGACCTGCTGGACATACGGTACCGCACCGGAAGGCGTTGATTATGCCGATGCCAATGTGGTCGCCTCGCACTGCTACACGGTGCTCGGCTGGGACTACTACTGTGGTCGCAAATATGTGGTGTTGCGCAACCCCTGGGGTCAGACCGAAGCAACCGCGAGCACACTCAAT
The DNA here is from genome assembly GCA_041914645.1 of Permianibacter sp. GTDB lineage: Bacteria > Pseudomonadota > Gammaproteobacteria > Enterobacterales > Permianibacteraceae > Permianibacter. Next base: position 123,015 of record JAYSCY010000007.1, on the reverse strand, counting down.
GCCACGGTCTGGATGCATGACATCAGCTGGTGGCGGCCGATTGAACTGGCCAACCCGGATGGCACCTTCGCCATGGAAGCCAGCGCCTTCCAGCGCTACTTCGCCGGTACCGGCGTGGTGAAATAACGCGACGGAAAACATCGTCTCCCGCATGGCGCCATCACGGCGTCATGCGGCCTCCTGCCAACGGGCCGCCAGACAAGGCGGCCCTTTGCTTGTCTCCTGTTGCTGGCCCGGTCAAACTGTTCGGCAAATCTGATCTATGTTTATTGCCAGGTTAGGTTTATTGCCATGATGGGTTTATTGCCATTACGCGTTTATCGCCATTGTTGCTTTATCGCCCGCCCACCAAACAGGAGTCACTCATGATTGCCACGTCTCTCCGACACCGCTGCCGCCCTGTTCCGGCACTGCGGCGCTGGCTGTTCCGTGGCCTGAGCCTGTGTGGCGTGCTGGCATTGACCGCATGCAGTCCCGGCCCGGACACCCGGACCGCCGTCCAGCTCTATGCCGACGGCAAGGTGGCCGAGGCCATGCCGATATTGCAGCTGCACGCGTCCCGCAAGGACCCGATCGCCAACTATTTTCTGGCCGAAATGTACCTGCGCGGCGACGGTGTCGAAGCCAATGCCGAGAAAGCCCTGAACTTGTTGATGGCCGCCGCTGGTCGCGGCTTGCCGCGCGGCCGCGCAGCGCTGGCCGCGCTGCAGTCGACCGATATTCGCGCGCGAAACCTGCCGGCGCTGCTGACGACCCTGAACGAAGTGGCCAATCAACATCCCGACGCCGGCTTGCTGCCGCTGTGCGAAGTACTGCATAACCTCGCGCTCGGTGACGACGGTGACCAGTACGCCACCGAGTTCACCGAGTGTGCCGAACGCCTGCTGGAGCAGGATGAGGCCAGCGCCAGCCGATTGCAGGCGTCCTGGCTGGTATCGGGCAAGGCCGGCGACAAGGATTTTGCCAAGAGCGCCGAGCTGGCGGAGCGGGCCGTGCAAGGCGGTGACTTGCGTGCATTGTCCATGTTGGCCGCCAGTTACGCCGAAGGGTTGGGCCGACCGCGCGATTTCAGACAGGCCTATGCCTATGCCAACGCCGCGCTGGCGTTGGCCGGTCCGCAAATGAGCCCGGCCCGACGCAGCAGCATGGAAACCATCCAGAAGCGTGCCCTGAAATCCCTGTCCCAAAACGAAGCGCGTTTGGCCGAAGCGCAGGCACGGAAAATCCGCGACGAAGCAGTCAATGCCAATCAGGAATGGAACCTGACCTACCGTTTTGGCTGGGCGCTGGCCAGTCAGGCCAATTGAGCTACGGCCATCGCCTGCCGGCGGGCAGCGCTGGGTGAAGTTACCGACTGGATGCAGGTGCAGGTGCCGGCACGTCAGGCAGGACCCCGGCTGAAAATCATCGGCAAATAACCAAACGCAGTTAGCCTTTCCCGGCAACTGGCGCGACACTCCGGCCATGAACCGGAGTATTGCCCAAATGATTCGCCGTACTGAAAACCTCAATGTGGTCGGCCTCGACCACATGCCCTCGCCCAGCGAGATCAAACAGCGGGTACCGCTGACCGAAAAAAGCGCGGCCACTGTGGTCAACAGCCGTCAGGTACTGACCCGTATTCTGGATCGGCAGGACCCGCGCCCCATCATCATCGTCGGTCCCTGCTCCATCCATGATCCGGTTGCAGGCCTCGACTACGCCCGCCGCTTGAAGACGCTGGCTGACAGCGTTGCCGATACCCTTTACGTGGTCATGCGGGTGTATTTTGAAAAGCCGCGTACCACCACCGGTTGGAAGGGCTACATCAACGATCCACACATGGATGACTCGTTCCATATCGAACAAGGCATGCAACTCGGCCGGCAATTTCTGGCCGACGTGACCTCGCTGGGTTTGCCGGCAGCAACCGAAGCGCTCGACCCGATCTCACCACAATATTACGGCGACCTGATCAGCTGGACCGCCATCGGCGCCCGCACCTCCGAATCGCAAACCCACCGCGAGATGGCCTCCGGCCTGTCGACACCGGTGGGTTTCAAGAATGGCACCGACGGTTCACTTGATGCTGCCATCAACGGCATCATTTCGGCCTCGCATCCACACAGCTTTCTCGGCATCAGCGAACAGGGTGCAGCGGCCATCATCCGTACCCGTGGCAATGCCTACGGCCATGTCGTGCTGCGCGGTGGTGACCGGCCCAATTACGACACCGTTTCGGTGTCACTGACCGAGCAGGCCTTGCTGAAGGCAAAACTGGCGCCGAACGTCATTGTCGACTGCTCGCATGCCAACTCCGGCAAGAAACCCGAGTTGCAACCGCTGGTCTTGAATGACGTAGTGCATCAGATCCGGGACGGCAACCGGTCCATCGTCGGTGTGATGATCGAAAGCTTTCTGGAGGCTGGCAACCAGCCGATTCCGAAAGATCGCAGCCAACTGCGCTATGGTTGTTCGGTGACTGACGCCTGTGTCGACTGGGCCACCACCGAGCAAATGTTGCAGCAGGCTCGCGAGGTGCTGGCACCCGTCGTGGAACAGCGTCGACGTGAACTGATTGGCGCGGTAGCAAGCTAAGCTCAGCTGAGCCCTAATCGCCAGAAAAAATGCCGTCACTCCAGTTGGAGGACGGCATTTTTTTTGGGCTGCCGGTTGTCGTCGCAGCCAAAACTCACACAGCTTCATTCGAAAATGCGCGCAGTCTCATTCGAAAATGATGGTCCGGTTTCCGTTCCGCATCACCCGATTCTCAAATACCAGCTTCAGAGTCTTTGCCAATACGCTTTTCTCGACATCGCGCCCGGCCTGCGCCATGTCGTCCGGGCCGTGACTGTGATCGACCGGAATGACACTCTGGGCAATGATCGGCCCTTCATCCAGGTCATCGGTAACAAAATGGCCAGTCGCGCCGATGATTTTGACACCACGCTGCCACGCCTGCCGGTAGGGACTTGCGCCAACAAACGCCGGCAGGAACGAGTGATGGATATTGATCAGGCGATAGGGATAGCGCGCGACGATGGCCGGTGACAACACCCGCATGTACTTGGCCAGCACAACATAGTCGGGCCGGTACTGATCAACCAGCTGAAACAACGCATGCTCATGCTGCTCGCGTGACAGCCCGACATGGCTGACTTCGTGATAAGGAATCGCAAACTTTTCGACCAGCGGCCGCAATACGGCGTAATTGCCGATCACTGCCGCGACCTCGGCTCCCAGCTCATCAAATGCGTGACGCATCAGCAATTCACCAAGGCAATGATGCTCCTTGGTTACCAGCACGACGATGCGGGGTCGTTGCTGGTCGGTAAGCTGGATGCTGGCCCCTTCCGGCAAGGCGGTTTGCAAGTCATTGATTAGCTGACGCTGATTCAGTTCGGCAACAAACTCGGTGCGCATGAAAAACCGGCCACCGTCGTGATCAACGAATTCGTGATTGCCAAGCACGTTGCCACCGTGGCGCAACAAGACCCCGGTGATGGCATGCACCAGCCCCGGACGATCCGGACAGTCCACCAACAAGACATGCGGCGGCATGACAAATGTCACTCTGTGAAAAATCGCAGCCAATACTGTACCGGTAGCCGGTAGCTCACGAATATGACGGTACGGGATATGGAAAAAGCGCCAGTTCTTCGCCGGAACACGCTGCGCTCAAGCGCTCAGTCGCGCCACATGACCCGATTGCGGCCACCTTCCTTGGCGTCGTAGAGCGCTTCGTCGGCACGACGCAGGATGATGCCAACTTGAACGTCGCCAGGCTTGCAAGCGGTGCCGCCAAGGCTGATGGTGAGCTTCAAAGATGGCTCGATATCGACAATGGACATCGCCGCTACTGCTGCCCGAATGCGCTCAGCAACCTGCAGGGCCTCGGCTTTCTCGGTCTGCGGCAACACCAGCAGGAACTCCTCGCCGCCAAGTCGCCCCATGATGTCGTGTTCACGAACGACGGTCCGGAAGGCCGCCGCTACGCGTTTCAATACCTTGTCGCCAGCCAAATGACCAAACTTGTCATTGAGCGCCTTGAAGTGATCCAGATCGGCAATCAGGACTGCGGTGTGATTGTCACCGGTTGGACTGCGCAACCGCTCCAGCTCAGCAAGCACCCGACGGCGGTTGGCAAGACCGGTCAATTCGTCGGTCATGGCCATTTCCTGCAAGGCCAACCCGTGGCGCCACTGCCGGCGTACGGCCCAAACCAGAATGAGCATGGCCAGCGTACCGAGCACGATCACCACCACCTGCAAGCGATTGGCGCGCTGCTGGTAGCGCAAGGCCTGCTCGATGGCCGCTTTCTCTTTTTGCAGCGCCAGATTCTGCTGTTCCTGATAACGCGTATCGAATTGCACTTTCATCAGGGCAAATTGCTCGTCGCGCTGACTGGTCAGCAACTGCTCGGATACTTGCTTGAGTGACACCTGGGTCTGATACGCCGCTCGCCAGTTCTCTACTTCGGCATACAACACAGCGAGCGCAGCATACGTGTCGCGCAAATCATGTTGTGACCGGCTCTGGCGGAAAACCTGCAATGCCTGCTCCAGGTTCATGCGCGCTTCCCGGTATCGCTTCAGTTGTCGAAAAGCGATGCCGTGCTGCAATTGAACTTGGGCCTGCAACCGGCTGTCACGGACTTTTTTTGCCAGACTCATGGCGGCATCGAGTTCAATCAGCGCCTTTTCCGGCTGCAACTGGGCATTCAGGACGCTGCCGAGACCCCGTCTGGCATAGGCCATGCCGCGTGTACTCTGAATGGATTCGTGGGTGCGCAGCGCCCGCTCGAACGCCTGCCGCGCCTCGTCGTAAAGCGCCAGATTCTCCAGCGTTCGACCGAGGTTATACAGGGCAATGCCGAGATCGCTGGGTTCGTCAACGGCTTCCAACAGTTTGACCGAGCGCTCGTAATAGAGTCGGGCTTGGGCAAAATCGCCCATGCGGTTATACAGCGTGGCGATACTGTTGATAACGGTGCGGGCATGCGCGGTCATCGCCAGCCCTTCATACAAGGCATGGGCCCGTTGCAGATCGGCCAGTCCGCCACTGTACTGACCACCAATGCCACGCAAATAGCCACGCTGATACAGCGCATGTGCCAGCGTGTAGTCGTCGCGTGCCAGCTCGGCAATACCGACCGCCTCGCTGTATTTTTGCTCGGCGTCCGCACTTTTTCCCTGCTGTTCAAGCAGGTTGCCTTCGCAGGACAGGAACGCGGCCCGCCAGGCATCCTTGCTGGATTGCTGGGCTAGCTGGCGGCCACGCTCGATTTCGACCCGGGCCAGATCGGGGGTTTCGCCGATCAGCTCGTCGCAGATCAGGAACCGTGCTCGCAACTCCAGTTCGGGATACTTGGCAATTTCGGGTTTTGCCAGCAGCTCACGAATCAGCCGGATGGTTTCATTGCCATCGCGCCGCTTGGCAAGCTCTGCCTGATCGAGCGTCGCTTTGAACCGCTGCTCGATGCTGGCATCGGAAGCGCTGCTTTCGGGTGCACTGATTTTGGCAGCACTGATTTTGGAAGCACTGACATCAGGAGCGCTGGTTTGTTCGGCAGCCAGCACCACATGACCAAAGCAAAAACCTGTAACAATCAACAGCCGCACTGTGGCACGGCGCGCCAACACCGAGGCAAGTCTCAGGCCGCGACAATGCGACTCAGCCGATTGCGAGATTCGCGCAGAAAACCGGTTATATCGACGTTTCGGCACCTTGGCCCTGCTGACTGTTTGCGCGGTGGACATGGCCAGAGTCTAGCATGGGCCATCCACAACATTCCCGTCGTCTGCCCGTCCGTGATCCGCAGTCCCCGGCATGGGTTGCAGGGGAAACTGCCAGCGTTGCAGCAAGTCCCGAAACTCGCCGTCGACCGGCTGCTCAATGCGCAGCGGCAGCCGGGTGACCGGGTGCGCCAGTTGCATCGCAACACAGGCCAGCAGCAGTCGCGAGACGCCGAGCTGGTCGCGAAAATAGCGGTTGTGCACGCCCTTTCCGTAGCGGACATCACCAATGATGGGATGGGCGATGTGTTTCAAGTGCCGACGAAGTTGGTGTTGCCGACCGGTCTCGGGAACCAGTTGCATCAAAGCGTAACGACTGGCCGGATAGCGATCCACCGCAATTGGCAGTTCGATGGTTGCCAAGGTCTGAAACCGGGTGATCGCCGCCTGGGCCGCCTCCGCCGTGGCCGCACCGGCATAGTCGTCTTCAACCCGGCGAAGCGGATGATCAATGCACCCGTGCGCGGGTGGATGGCCACGCACCAGTGCCCAGTACTGCTTGTGCACCCGCTGATCGGCGAAGGCTGTAACGACGGAACGGGCAATCGCCGGCGTCGTCGCAAACAGCAAGACACCGGAGGTCGGCTTATCAAGCCGATGCACCGGGTAGACACGCTGACCGATCTGATCACGCAGCAACTGCACCGCAAATCGGGTTTCATGCCGGTCAACGTCGCTGCGGTGGACGAGCAGCCCGGCCGGTTTGTGCACCGCGATCAGCGCCTCATCCTGATACAGGATTGGCAAATGTTCAGCCATTGCGCTGACGGCTCCCAGAAAAAGACCCGGCTTGGGCCGGGTCGGATTGTCGCATCGGGCGAGCGCTTTGCACCAGCGATGCGGATCGTCAGTAGCCGCTCAGTTCGTCGTTCTTGAACCAGCCATCACGAGGCCGCGGCCGGCCGAGCACGGTATCAAGCAACGCATCCATGGTGGGTCGGTCATTGTCAAAACCGCCATGCGAACTGGCAGTGGTGCGCGCCTTGTCGCGACCGGTAACAAACACCCGCACCGTTTTCGGCAGCGGCTTCTCGCGCTGTTCAAGATGCGCTGCCATACCAAGCAACGGTACTTGCGTGTGGCGCGACTCAAATGCCCGTGACACCAGATACAACAGTGACTTGCGATAGACACCGCCAACATGGTCCGCCTGTTCATCGGCATCGCTGAGCACATACAGATCGATTGCCGGGATCTGCTGACCCAGCAGCGGCAGGTAATGTGAGTCGAACAGCGCCATCGTACAGGCCGGCGCAAACAGACTGACACTGCTAAGCGGTGGCAATTGCATGGCCTTCCACTGTTGCAGCAAATGGCCATGCCAGATGCTGCCGGCGCTATGCCCCGCCAGATGCAAGGCTGGCTTGTTCGGCATGGCATCCAGACATTCCTTGAACTGTTTCAGGAACACGGTGCCGGCAGCGCTTTTGCTGCTGAACGCGCGCTCGGCATCCTGCTTCATTTCCCGCCAGAGTGCACCGCCGGGCAACTGACTGAGCCGCTCGATCCAGTTGTCCCACCAGGAGCTGCTGGCTCCGGCGCGCTCTTTGGCAAACTTGTCCTTGCCGAGCAGGATGTCCTTGATCTCGGCAAGGAATCCGGTCTCCCAAATGAAATGAATTTCGAATATGCCATGGCGATTGAAGCAACTGCGCCAGCGACCGGCACGAGTGGCCGCGTCCTTGACGCCGTTTAACCCACCGTGGGCATAGAGCAGAACGTGCGCAGGCTTGCACGCGCTGAGATCGGCCAACAAGCGCTTCAGTTGCATGGTCGAGCTGGGATAGTCGCCAAGCGGATCGAACTGACCATCATCGATATGCAGATAGTGATGATCGATGACATGCACCGGTGGGCCGGACTCGGCAACTCTGACACCGGCATTGCTGGCGATGTAGCGACTGCGTGGCTGTGCACGCCACTGTTGCGGCAGGGACAGCCGCGCGACCCAGACATCCCAGATGTTCAGTTCAAAATCTTCATAGGTCCACAGCGCGATGCCGTCCCGACGAACCCCGTCTACTTTGTAGCCACCCCAATCCGGACCCCACGAATTCTGAATCAGGAATCCCTCGGCGTTGTAGCCGACAATGGCAAAGGCATGACCTCCGCCATTGGGTTTGGCGCACTCAATGACACCCTTACGCGGTTCATCCCAGCCTTTGTGAACACCGGCGCTCGCGTAAGCCACGCCCACCTCATTCAGCGCCGCATGCAGATCGGAAATCTTCGGCAGCACCCGGTAATACGCACCGAGTGGCCGCTGCAAGGCATCGCGCTTGGCGGCCTCTGACAAGGTGCCGGCTTTGCCGACCCGATACGGCCACAAACTGTGGCTGCAGACACCGTGCTTGTGCCAGCCTTTCAAGGCGCCGCGAACACTGCTGTGGTCATAGTTTTCGCCCGGCCATTGATCATGCTGCTTGGCCATCTCGAACAACATGCGCGGGCTGACCTGTTCCTTTTTTCCACGTTCGTGCAACAGATAGTTGATGACCGCCGCCAAGCCAAACCCGGTGCATGCCCCTTCGGCCTGCTGGTCCAGCACCTGCAACCATTTCCAGTTCGGCAGCCGCTCATCCGGCAAGGACAACAAGGCGGGCTGATAAATGAGATCGCGGAAATCCATCGAGTCGCGACGGAGTTTTTCTTCGCTGTGATTGGCCATGAGGCCTCCCTGCCATGGCAATCACGAACCGAAATCGCGCAGGCAAAAGGCCCGGCGCTGACAGGTCAGTGAGCCGATGTGATTGAAGACAGCGCAACAGGGAGCGGACGACATGCCGGTGAACCGGCCTGTCCCTGACGTCAGCGGTATATGCATGTGAAATGCAGCCATCCTGCGTGATGGCGGTGGCTTAAATATGCCTGCCACTTGCGCGCTGTCAAGCTGGCTGCTGCCTGGGTGGCGCCAGCCCATGGCATACTGCGCGCCCTGCCGCCCTCACCGCCATTTGCCCCTTATGGATACAACGCTCTTTGGCCAGCTGACTGCTGAACAGTTTTTTGCCGAGTACTGGCATCGCAAACCGGTGCTGTTGCGCGGCGTGTTTGCTCGCGATCTGGCGGCAATTTCCCCGGAAGAACTTGCCGGTCTGGCGATGGAAGAAGAAGTGGAGTCCCGACTGGTTCGCCATGATCCGGACAGCAATGACTGGCAGTTGCAGCACGGCCCGTTCAAGGCCAGCGTGTTCAAGAAGCTGCCGAAGGAAAACTACACCTTGCTGGTGCAGGCCGTTGATCACTGGGTGCCGGAGGTCGCGGCACTGCGGCATCGCTACGCCATGTTTCCGCAGTGGCGCTTCGACGATGTCATGGTCAGCTATGCCGTCCCCGGCGGCGGGGTCGGTCCGCACACCGATCAGTACGATGTGTTTCTCGTGCAGGGTTTGGGGCGGCGGCGTTGGCAGGTGGCTGATGCCAGTTGCCGGGTGGTGGCCAATCCCGCCGTGAAAGCGCTGCGTCAGGTGATGCCGTTCGATGCCAGCATGGATGTGATCGTCGAGCCCGGCGATGTGCTGTATGTACCGCCGGGCGCGCCACATTGGGGTACGGCGATCGACTCCTGCCTGACTTATTCGATCGGCTTTCGGGCACCAACCCAGGCCGACATCGTGACCCAGCTGGCCGAAATGATGGTTGATAACTGTATCGATGGCCTGCGCTATGCCGACCCGGATTTGCGGCCGGCGACCGACAGCGCGCTGATCCCCGGCTCGGCCCTGAAACAGATTCGGCAAATGATGCTGCAACTGGTCCAGCAACCGGCACTGGTGGAGCGGGCCTTTGCCAGTCTGGTCACCCAAACCCGGGTGCCGCTGGAGCAGCCGGAAGATGAGCTGACAACGTCACAGCTTGCACAGGCGCTCAAGAAAAAGCGTGTGCTCAACCGCCATGACGACGCCCGAATGGCGTGGTTTGCAGGTGCCGATGGCCATGTGCATTTGTTTGCCAACGGTGAAGAGTTGGACGTTGGTACCCTTGACTCGCGCGCTGCGAGTTTTCTGGCCAACTGCGCACGCATCGACGCCAGCACAATCGGCGAGTTTCATGACGATGTTGCGTTTTTGCCGACGCTGGCTATGCTGGTAAACAGAGGGATTTTTTCGTTCTAGCCGGAGTGCGGCCTGATTAGCCGGCTCCCGCACATTCGCAGGTGCTGCAACCGTGCAAGGGGCGATTCGGATCATACGGGTGGGATGGCGGGAATACGGTCCGCAAGTTGCGCTCGTACGGCAGAAAGTCTTTGCATTGGAAATGCGCTTTTCACCGGAACAGGATCAGGATGGCCGCGACCCGCAAAGTACCCATGTGCTGGCATTGAGTCCGGACGGGGAAGCAATCGGTACCGGCCGTTTGGACCCCGGCGGGCGGATCGGCCGCATCGCGGTGCTGATGCCATGGCGACAACTCGGGGTGGGCTCCGCGCTGCTTGATGAACTGATCACCATCGCCCGCGAGCAAGGCCAGCACCATATCTCGCTCGCCGCCCCCATCACCGCTCAGGGCTTCTACGAAAATCACGCGTTTGAACCGGATGGAAATGTCTACATGTCCGCCGGCATTCCCTACCGCAACATGCAGCTCAGCTTGTTGACCTATCAGAAGTCAGCCCCGGCGTTTTAACCGACCGCCGCCCGTTATCGCCGCTTGCATCATCAACAGGGTTTATCGTACCGACTCGAGTCTGCCCTCTTCAGCAGACAGGACGGGATCTTCATCGAGCGCGCCGGTCGCCATGAGCTCGGAAATCAGTGCGGTCACCACCGAGATATCATCAGGAGCCTGCCCACGCAGGGTGTTTTCGATGACATCGGCGGTCGGTTCGAGACGCTCGGTCATGGTTCGCTCCCACAAGTGTGATGTCAGGTACGGTAGCACCGGCCCGACTCTGCTACCATCGAACCACGTCTCATTTCTGACAGCATTTGCCATGTCGGACTCGACCGCACCAACGTTCAACGAAGCCGTGCTGGGCACCCCGGCAGACTTTGCGTTGCACAACAGCAACGAGCAGCAACAGGCCGCCTTGCGGCTGATTTCACAGGCCAATCGCCACCTGCATGTATTCAGCCGTGATCTGGACCCCCGCGTGCTCGACGACAGCGCCATTGCCCATGCAGTCAGTGCCTTGGCGCGTGGCCACCGCAGCAACCACGTTCGCATTCTGGTTGCCGACATCGGCCCGGCCCAGCGCAATGGCCATCGCTGGCTGGAGCTGATCCAGCGGCTCAGCAGCAAGATCGACGTCCGCATCATCCATGACGATTATCTGCACTTGCCATTCTGCTTTCTGGTGGTCGATCAGAGTGGCTTGCTGTACCGGAGCAATGCCGCCGAGTATACCGGCGAGGTTCATTTCCATGCGCCGCTGCTCTGCCTCGAGAAACTCAAGCTGTTCGATGAGGTCTGGCAAGTCAGCGCGCCAGCGACCGACTTGCGCCGGTTATACATTTGACCTCAGACCCCTTTGACAACATGACCATTTGACCACAGGACCCTTTGCTTGGCGGTCTTGTGCAGACGTGTTTATTGAACGCTTGCACCGTTGACCAGTCACAGAGTGAAATTGCTGAACAGGAGCGGGACGTGCGCGCATTTTTGCTGCTGGGTTTATTGACCCCGTTTTTGTTGACCCTATTGGGCCTTGCCGACGCCAATGCCGCTGACGAGCGCAAGATGCATATCGTCGAGCTGCGCTATTCGCTGGCGGCGCCGGTGCTGGAAGTACTGCGGCCGCATTTGCCGGCAGGCGCGGGTGCCAGCGCGGTCGACAACAAGCTGCTGCTCAATGTCACCGACAGTGAATGGGAAAGCGTCCAGAACGTCATCGGTGTGCTCGACAAACCACCGATGCGACTGCTGGTCAGCGTCCGTTGGTTACAGCAATCGGAGTCGGTCAGCGACAACACCAGCGGCAGCGTCACCATTGACGACAACGAAGTCAGCGTCCGGGCCGGTGGCACGGTGCAAACCACCCGCGACAACCAGCAGCAGATGCAACAGGTCAACACGCTGGGGGGACAAACTGCGTTCATTCATACCGGCATGGACATTCCGGATCTGACCATTCATATCACGCCGCGCGGTTATCTGGTCGGCAGCCAGAATTACCGGGAAAGTGGCCGTGGCTTTTACGTGCTGCCGGTCGTTCAGCCCGATGGCCAGGTGCTGGTTCGCATCAACCCCCGCGAACGGGTACCGGTGACCGACGAACATGGTGCCATGCATATCAGCGTGCTGGAAACGCAGGTCAATGGCGAACTCGGCAAGTGGTTGCCGCTTGGTGGCGTTCAGCAAGCCGGCGACTCCACCTGGCAAACCCAGCGCGGGCTCTGGAAAGTGGAGCTGAAAGTCGACAAGTTGCCGTGACTTGCCGCTGTCGGCGCCGGCGAGCATGCCGAGACTGACAACTTTTCCCCGTTTGAAACATTGCCGTTGACCGGACCCGGCAAGCCGCTACCATGACGGCCGCTTGCCGGAGTCACCATGTCCTCGCCTACTGCCCTTCCCTCATCGCATCCACTTCGGCAGGAATTGTCGGCGCTGGTCCCCATTGCCTTGCCGGCCGTGGCAGCGCAATTGGCAACCATGGCACTTGGCACCGTCGATACCATCATGGCTGGCCAGCTCGGCGCTGATGCACTTGCTGCCGTCGCCACTGGCTCCAACCTGACAGCCACCCTGATGCTGTTCATTCTTGGAGTGTTTCTGGCGCTGAACCCCATCGTTGCCCAGTACAACGGCGCCAATCAGCCGGCCTCTGTTGCCGCCAGCCTGCAAAGCGGGATCTGGCTGGCGCTGCTGATCAGCCTGCCGGTGTTTTTCCTCTGGCGACACCTCGATATCGCACTCATTTGGCTGAATGTCGATCCAGCCTTGCATGAAACCGCTGCCGGCTATGTGCGAGCCCTGTCCTGGGGTACGCCAATGCTGTGGCTGTTTTTCAGCCTGCGCTTTACCAACGAAGGCTTGTTCGCCACCCGCGCGGTAATGGTCTGCGCATTCTGCGCTGTACCGGTCAACGCTTTCTTCAACTGGCTGCTGATGTATGGCAACTGGGGCTTTCCCAAACTCGGCGCCATCGGCACCGGTTACGCGACCGCCATCACCTGGACCGGCATGTTCCTGTTCATGCTGGTTTACACGCTGCGCAGTCGGCGCCACGCCAGCATTCGGCCACACCTGATCTGGCATAAACCGGACTGGCACAGGCTGGCCGAAATCATCCGGCTCGGTGTGCCGATGGGTACCGCCTTTGCGTTGGAAGTGCTGATGTTCGCGACCATCGGCCTGATGATGGCGACCTACAGCACCACCGTCATCGCCGCCCACCAGATTGCGCTCAACTATGCCTCGCTGACGTTCATGGTGCCGCTTGGCATCGGCAATGCCATTACGGCCCGGGTGGGTTATGCGGTGGGTGCCGGTTCGGCCGTCGGGGTCCGTCGCGCTGGTTGGGTCGGCATTGCCTTCGCCGCAGCAATGGCGCTGTTGTCGATGCTTTCGATGTGGCTGCTGCCCGGCCCGATCACCGCGCTCTATACCCAGGATGCCGAGGTCGCCACCATGGCGGTTGGCTTTCTGTCACTGGCTGCCATCTTCCAGTTATCGGATGCCTTGCAGGTGACGGCCGCTGGCGCTCTGCGTGGGCTGAAGGAAATCCGCTACCCGACCCTGATCAGCATCTTCGCTTACTGGGTGGTTGGCTTTCCGCTTGGCTGGGCGCTGGCCAAACTGACCCCGATTGGCCCGGCCGGCTATTGGGGCGGCATGATTGGCGGACTCAGCCTTGCGGCTGTGTTGCTGAACTGGCGCTTTCTCCGGCTCAGCAACCGCTGGCCGGACCGACCGGCCGGCGCCGCCACAACTGACAGCTGACCGAGCGCTGCCAGCGAACGGCGCCACCGTATTCCCTACCAGGTTCCAGCAGGCCCCGCATCTGGGCTTAAGGTTCCACCTCTCGTCCTTCCTTGCCTTTGCCGGCTGGCGTGGTTTTGCGCCGGATCGGATTGTCGTCTTCGCCACGACGTGGCGGCCGGCTTTCCGGTGGCCGACTGGGCGGCGGCGCAACCACAGGCGGCGAATTCCCCGGTGGTGTTGGTGGCTGATAGCCCGGCGGCGGCGTCTGCCCCGGAGGCGGATTTTGTCCCGGTGGAATCGATCCGGGCGGGTTATGACCGGGCGGATAGGGCCTGGGCGGTGGCACATGACCCGGTGGGTAATAACCGGGCGGACGGTAACCTGGCGGATAGTGTCCGGGCGGATATGCACCCGGTGGCCGATAGACCGGCGGCGGGTAATAGCCGGGTGGCGGCAGATAGCCCGGAGGATACGGTCGCCACGGATAGTAAGGATACGGTGGCGCATACCAGTACGGCGACCAATAGCCGCTCTGAATCCATATCTGGCCGTGAACATGCCCGTCCGGGTGGTAATCGCGCTGCTGCTGCCAGAGGTGGTAGCCCGATACCGCGATGACCGGATATCGATAGGGCTGCTCGTTGATCTTGCCTTCGATCACCGGTTGCAGCGAACCCATGACGGTGATTTCGCGGCCAGTCTTGGCAATCAGCGGATCGACCATGCCCTGCACAATGGCAATGAAGCGGCCACCGGAGACATCACCACCAACCGGTCGACCCGTTTCATCGAGCGGCTGATCGACAATTTCAATCCAGCTCTGGCCTTCCTTGTTCTGGACCGCCGCCACCAAACCGCCCCAGCGCACCGGCTGGCCACGGATAATCGATTCATCCAGCCGAACGACATTCAGCGTGACCGACTCATCAACCGAGCCCTGCACGGCATCCGGCACCGTGACACAGCCCGCCAGCCAAAATGCGGCTGCCAAAACTACCAAACGGCGCATCGCGCACTCCCGTCTTGTTTCCTGAATTCAGGCTTCATGGTCGCTATTGTCAGATCGTTAGTACCGATCTGAACAGCAAAGGTTTCATCGCCAATCATTTACTCCTTCCCACCTTAATGCTGGCTGAAACCGGCCGATAACCACTCGCCATCCCATCACCGGGAGACCGCCATGTCCCTCGCACCATTGTCCATGAACGCCTCGGCCAGCACGTTGCCGCCCCCCCTTCCGAGTAATCGCACACCACGGCAACCGGCAGAAAGCCAGCCTGCCACGACCAGCGTCCCTGCCAAAAGCGAGGTGACCACGGCCGATGAAATCAACCGGCAGATCGAGGCCGAGAAGGAAGGCATGCTGGCCTATCGGCTGATCCAGCAATTGATGATCGAGCGTCAAAGCAGCGAGAGCTTCAGCTTTCAGTACAGCAGCGATGATCTGGCCATCAACCTGAGTCAAAGCCGGGCGACCTCAGAATCGCTTTCGATTGACCAAACCGGCCTGCAATATTCCTGGACGCAGACCGAGAGCTTTGCCGCGACCATTGTCGGCGACGGCTTCCAGATCAGTATTGCCGGCGTTCGCATCCAGAGCATGCAATTGCAGCTGGAGGCAGAAGTCGGCCAATCCGATCCCCTGCAAATCGATATGTCTGGCGACGGCTTTGAAACTACCGGCCTGTCCTGGTCAGTGCGATTTGATATCACTGGCGATGGACAAGTCGAAGACGTCAGTGTCGCCGCGGACGACGATGCCGTGTTGGCACTCGATCGCAACCGCAATGGCCGTATCGACAACGGCAAAGAACTGTTCGGTGAACAGAATGGTCATGCCAACGGTTATGCCCAATTGCGCCGCTACGACGATAACCACGATGCCGTGATTGACGCCAGCGACCGCATTTTCAGCGCGCTGCAACTGCTGCGCTGGCACAGTGACGGCCGCCAGCAACTGCAGTCACTGACTGAAGCCGGCATCGTGTCAATTGGCTTGAAAGAACGGCAGCTGAATCAGGCAGAAACAGATCAGGGTGATGCGGTGACGACCGGGTCGTCGGTGCGCTTCCATGATGGCAATGAACGGCAGATGGCGGACTTGTGGTATCGCTTTCTGGCGGCAAGTTGAAGCAAGCAATATCGGGGAAAGCGTCGCGAATCGGTAACCGCGTCAGGCAAACACATCAACACCAAACAGACGCGCCATCGATTCGCGCTCGCCGTCGCTCGAGGCATCCTGATAAGCGCGCTGCGCCCGCTGACTGGTAAAACTGCCGTCACCGTCGCGCAGCACTCGCGGCGGCGTTTCACCGCCGCGTTCCGACTCCAACGTCGACAACACCCGACGATAGGCACTGGCACCGAGCACAAACTGCTGACGCTCAGCGCCAACAGGTGCCTCGCGGTTCTTGCTTTCGGCATTCGACGCTTCATTCGGCTGGTTGGCATCGGCACGGCGTGCTTCGGCCGCCGTGCGCTCGATGGCTAGCCCGGCAGCACGCTCTGCCGCCAGCACATTGCCTGCCCCCGAATTGACGCCGCCAATCGCCACGCCGAAATCTCCTGCCCGCGTTAACACCCTCAACCATGCAGTATAGAGCTTGCCAACGATCTGGCAGCAAAACGCTCCGCTGGCATTGTTGGCTGTGCCTGCAGAACTGTCCGCTTAGCCTGCAGCCTTCGGCTTGTCCGCCACCTGATCGCGCAAATAGACCGGCAGTGCCTGTTCAGCCGGCAGTCCCTCGCCACGCAACAAGGCGGGCAAGGCAATGCTCAGCATGTCTTGCGCATCCGGCAAGCGGCCATCACCGCCTTCAATGGTCAGCGCCGCCGACACACCAGCACGCATCGCCTCGCCATGCACCTGCCAGCCGGTGCCACAGCCAAACCAGTTGCCGGCTTCGCCAAAGTGAAAGTGCCCGGGCTGCAACACGGCTTCCGGTGAACGCAATTGCCAGACACCCGCTTGATACGAATAGGCAGCGGCATAGACCTCACCCATCCGGGCATCGATCGCCGGCAGTACATCAGTAACGCCATGCTGGCGCCGCGCCCCTTCGGCCAGCGCCATCAGCGTCGAGACGCCATACACCGGTTTGCGGTGGCTGAACGCCAGGCCCTGCACCACCGCCACAGCGGTGCGAACCCCCGTGAAGGCGCCGGGGCCGCGACCAAAAACAAAGGCATCCACCTCTGCCAACGTAATACCGGCCTGAGTGAGCACCGTGTCGATCAACGGCAGAATCTTCTGCGCATGCAGGCGCGGCGCCACTTCAAAATGCGTGAAACGCCGGTCACCACATTGCAGAGCAACTGACAGTGCTTCCGTGGCGGTATCGAGTGCCAATACATTTTTCATCGTCGTTACCAAAGCTGCTATTCGTTTCGTTTTAGATCGCGTGCCGCAAGAAAAACCGCTGCACATCCGATAACTGCCGGGTCAGTGGCATCGGCGGCAAGCTGCGCTGAAAGACCTGACCATAGGGCCGGCTGATCAGGCGCGGGTCGGCAATCATCAATACCCCGGTGTCAGTGACATCACGTATCAGCCGGCCCGCGCCCTGTTTCAGGGTGATGACGGCGCGCGGCAACTGCATGTCATTGAACGGATCACCGCCGTTGCGTCGGCAGGCATCCTGACGGGCACGCAGTACCGGGTCATCCGGTGCAGCGAATGGTAGTTTGTCGATCACGACAAGGCTCAAGGCCTCGCCGCGCACATCGACCCCTTCCCAGAAACTGCTGGTGCCGAGCAAAACGGCGTTGCCGAGTTTGCGGAAGGTATCGAGCAGACGGTTGCGCGGCTGACTGCCCTGCACCAGCACCGGGTAACGAATGCGAGCCGGCAGTTCGCGCGCCATCCATTCCAGTGCGCGGTAACTGGTAAACAGCAAAAACGCCCGGCCTTGACTCGCCTGCAACACGGGCAGCGTCACTTTCAGCAACTCTTCCAGATAATGCGGCGCATCCGGATCCGGCAAGCCGCTCGGCACATAGAGCTGGGCCTGTTCGAGATAGTTGAACGGACTTTCAAGTGCCAGCGTAACCGGCTCTTGCAAGCCAAGCTGATCGGTGAAATGGCGGAATTGCTGATTCACCGTCAGCGTGGCCGAGGTGTAAATCCAGGCGGCATTGCGATAGCGCGCGGCCTGCCGCTGGAACGATTCGGCAACCGCCAACGGCGTACTGTTGAAGGCAAAGCCCTGCTTGTACGTTTCAAACCAGCGAACGTTATCGGCCTCGTTGCCTTCAGTGATGGCAATCAGTTTGGCCTGCAGTGCCTCGACCCTGCCCAGTGCGGCAGCAAGACCTTCGCTGCGATCGGCTGCCAACGCCAGCTGTGCGCGCGCGGTTTCCAGATGCTCGCCCAATGCCGCTAGTGCGGTTTGCAGATCACGCCGTTTGAGCAACGGCAACAGCGGTGCTTTTTGCCGGTCCATACCCAGTGCCAAACGAACGTCGGCGACGGCCTTGCCGATGCTTTGCACGGCAGTCAGCAAGTCGTCCTGATCGCGGGCATGGGCACGCGTTTCGGCTTCGGTGTCGCGGGCAAATTCCAGCACCTGCCGGCTCGACACGGTCTGGCCAAAAAAGTTGCTGGCGGTTTCGGCGAGCTGATGCGCTTCGTCGATGATGATGGCAGCGGCGCCGGGCAGCAGCTCACCAAAGCCCTCTTCTTTCAGCGCCAGGTCGGCCAACAGCAGGTGATGATTGACCACGACGATGTCGGCTTCCATCGCGGTGCGACGGGCTTTGACGACATGACAGTCCTGATAGTACGGGCATTCGCCACCGAGACAGTTTTCGGTGCTGCTGGTAACAAACGACACAATCGGATCATCATCGGCGAGCGCAATGCATTCGGCCAAATCGCCGGTGCTGGTGCCGCGCGCCCAGGTTTCGACCGCGCGCAGGCTGCGCACCGAGTCTTTGGTCGGCAACCGGCCGGTTTGCTGGGTTTGTTCGAGACGATACAGACAGAGGTAGTTGCTGCGGCCTTTCAGCAGCGCCCGCCGCGGTTTGATATTGAGCGTGTCGCAGACGGTAGGCAGATCGCGGTGATAAAGCTGATCCTGCAGATTCTTGGTGCCGGTAGAGATGATCACCCGTTCACCGGCCAGCAAAGCCGGCACCAGATAGGCAAAGGTCTTGCCGGTGCCGGTGCCCGCCTCGACCACCAGCGTTTGCCGTTGCTGCAGCGCGGTTTCGACCGCCTGCGCCATTTCGATCTGGGCCGGGCGGGCGCGGAAGTTGGATTGTTCGGAGAAAGGACCATCCGGACCGAGCGAATAGGCGCTCGGTGATACGACTTGATTCATGAATTACGCTGCCTGCTTCTCGGCCTGCCAGACCACCCGACCGAGATTGCGAAAACGGGCGACTGTCATCGCGCCGCGTTTGTTGGGTTTGATATCCGCCAGCGCGGCCGTGAGCACGTCGCGGCTGGCTTCGATGAGTTCCATCGGCTGGTAGTTTTCGTCCATCAGCACCAGCACGATCCGGTCCCACTGGCCGTCGAGCCCCAGCTGGCCGACCCGTTGCCGGGTTCGGCTCTCCTCAAACAGGACCCTACCCTTGATTTGGATTTTCAGACCTGCCCGTTCACCTTCGCCAATGGCATCGACGCCGGCAATGGCCTCGGCGGGCATGTGCAGACCGAGCAGCCGCATGGCATCGTGGCGGGCGATTTCATTGCTGAGCGGCAACGTCTGACCAGTGGCCTTGTGGTAATCGGCTGCCAGACGCCGGGCTTCGGTCATCAGCTTGTCGACATCGTAGGCCGTCATGATGGCGGGAGGCTCCATTGCTTACTGCCGACATCATAGGCGGCAGCGCCCGCCCGGACAATCGGTTGCGCGCGGTTCAGACTTTGATGCTGATGTGCTGCCCGCGCCGGTCCTCATCGGGCTTGCGTTTGCGGTTGCGGCGATCCGATTGCCGGCGCTCCATGCTGACCGGGACATCACGATGACGGCGATCGGCCTTGCGCTTCTCGACCCCAACAGCGGAACCGGCGCTCGGACTGACCGGAGTTGGCGGCACGACCGGTTGCGGCCGGGGCAGCAGCTCCGGTCGGGAGGGTTGGTTATCGATATAAATGCGGGGTAACTCCGCCCCGCTCGGGATATTGGGCATGGTTGTCGTTCTGTGGTCAGTATCTGTGGTCAGGTGCGGTGATCAGGAATCAGGCTATTTCGGCACAACGGTTATCGGCACGCCGGTGACAGTCTTGAGCGGCCTGCCGCCACACCCGCGCAAGCTGTGCGGGCCATCACAGTTACCGTGGGCCGCTAATGAAAATCGCGCGAATGGGTTGGCAGCGCCTGAATCAGATTATCCAACGCCACCATCTGCTCGACCACCACATGCTGGACGCCATCGCGGTTCTCCAGCATGCCGGTCACCCGCAGCAAGCGACTTTGCAGAATTGCCTGCCGGTTCCGCTCCTGGACATCGCGCCAGAGGATGAGATTGGTGTTGCCGGTTTCATCTTCCAGTGTCATGAACAAGGTGCCGTTGGCCGTTTGCGGCCGCTGCCGATTGGTCACCAATCCGGCAATCGAAATGCGGCGCTTGCCCGGCAAACCAGCCAGATCGACCGCACGCTTGCAACCGTTGAAGGCCGCATTGGCCCGCAACAACGCCATCGGATGCCGCTCCAGCGACACGCCCAGATAGGCATGATCGGCAACGATATTGTGCGCCTCCGACGGTGCCTGCAATGGCACCGGCTGATCGCGCAATGCCGTGCTGACCAAACTGGCTTGCTCACGCCCCAGAGCCTGCCAATGCGCCTGATAGCGATGGCCAGCCAGTGATCGCAGCGCACCAGCGCGCGACAGAAACAGCAAATCCTGGCGCTGCAAACCGGCCCGTTCGGCCAACGCCTGCACATCGTCAATGCCACGCCCTGACTGATTCGCCTGATGCCGGGCACTGACAATCGCATCCGCCTGCTGTTGACTGAACCCCTTGACCAGTCGCAGCCCCAGACGAATGGCCGGTGCGCCATCCGGCCCCGGTTCCAGCGTGCAATCCCAGTCACTGTGCAGCACATCAACGGCTCGCACCTCCACGCCATGCCGACGGACATCCTGCACCAGTTGTGACGGCGAATAGAAACCCATCGGCTGACTGTTGATCAACGCGGCACAATACGCCGCCGGGTAATGAAACTTCAGCCAGGAGGTGTTGTACGCCAGCAAGGCAAAACTGGCGGCATGCGATTCCGGAAAGCCGTATTCGCCGAAACCCAGAATTTGCTGACAGATCTGATCGACAAACTCCGGCTGATAGCGGTTGGCGCGCATGCCGTCCTGCAACTTTGCCAGATAGCGCTCCAGATCACCTTTACGCTTCCAGGCCCCCATGGCACGACGCAGCGTGTCGGCCTCCTCGGCAGTGAAGTTGGCGGCGACCATTGCCAACTGCAGCACCTGTTCCTGAAAAATCACCACGCCGCGAGTGCGTTTGAGAACGGGAATGAGATCTTTGCTGGGATACGGTATCCGGTTCGCCGGCAGTTGCCGACGCTGCAGATAAGGATGCACCATGCCGCCCTGAATCGGCCCTGGCCGGACAATCGCCACTTCGACCACCAGATCGTAATAACAACGTGGTTTCAGCCGTGGCAGCATGCTCATCTGGGCGCGCGATTCGACTTGAAACACGCCAATCGAATCGGCTTTGCAGAGCATTTCGAAAACCGCCGGCTCCTCCACCGACATCGCCGCCATGGATGGCCGCTGACCATAATAGCGTTCGATCAGATCCTGACTGCGGTGAATCGCCGTCAGAATACCAAGCCCCAGCACATCGACTTTCAGCAGCTTCAGCGTTTCGATGTCTTCCTTGTCCCACTGAATCACCGTCCGTTCCGGCATGCTGGCGTTCTCGACCGGCACCAGATCCGACAGCAAATCCTTGGCAATGACAAAACCGCCGACATGCTGGGACAGGTGGCGCGGAAAACCGATCAGCGTCATGGTCAGCTGGCAAAACCACTGGACCAGACGGCTGTTCGGATCGAGCCCCAAATCGGCGAGCTTTTCCGGCAACCGCTCCGGCTCATCCCACCAGGCCAGCTGGTTGCCAATCTGTTCAATCAAGGTCAGCTCAAAACCAAGCGCCTTGCCAACATCGCGAATGGCACTCGGCAAGCGATAGCAAATGACCGTGGCCGCAAGCGCCGTCCGTTCACGGCCGTATTTGCGATACAGATACTGGATGACTTCTTCGCGCCGCTCGTGCTCGAAATCAACATCGATATCCGGCGGTTCGCGCCGGCTCTTGGACAGGAAGCGCTCGAACAGCACCTCGATTTTTTCCGGATCGGCTTCCGTTATTTCCAGGCAATAACAAACCACGGAATTGGCCGCCGAACCACGGCCCTGACAGAGAATGCCCTGCGCTTTGGCGAACCGGACGATGTCATGCACCGTCAAAAAATAATGCTCGAATTTTTCCTCGGCAATGAACGCCAGCTCTTTCTCGATCAGTTTGGCACTTTTGCCTGGCGTGCCATTGGGCCAACGCTTGCGGGCCCCCTGCTCGACCAGCGCGCGCAAATGGGCCGCAGCGGTTGTGCCGGCGGGCACCACTTCGGCCGGATATTGATACTGCAACGAGCTTGGGCAGAATGAACAATGCTCAGCAATGCGTACCGTTTCGGCGAGCCATGCGGCCGGATAGCGCTGCGCCAACCGGCTGCGTGGTTGCAGGCAGCGTTCGGCATTGGCGAGCCGCTGCATGCCCAATGCCGAAACGGTGGTGCGGGACCGAATCGCAGCCAGCACATGATGCAGCGGCAGTCTTGCCGGCTCATGCAGATGGACATCACCAACGGCGGTGATCGGCAAGCCGGTTGCCGTTTGCAGTTGTTCCGCCAGCATCCGGCGGCGACCATCCTGACCATCCTGACGAAAATTGACACCAAGCCACAGCCGATTGGCAAAGCTGGCTTGCAACACCGTCACGGTTTCTGGCCAGTTCACGCTCAGCGCGTCGGGTTCGATGACCGGCAGCCAGATCGCCAGACAGTGCGACAGATTCGCGCCCGGGCCTGCCCCCAGCTCAACATTCGGCGCTGACCGCAGATCCGCATCCTGCAGTTGATACTCGCCCTTCTCCGCTCGCCTCCGTGCCCGGGTAATCAGCGCCGATAGCTGGGTATAGCCCAGCGTGTCGGTTGCCAGCAGAATCAACCGCAAACCCGAGTCGGTGCTGAACTGACTGCCGTACAGCAATTTCAAACCGCACTTCTGTGCTTCGGCATAGGCCCTGACAATGCCGGCAAACGAGCATTCATCAGTGATTGCCAGAGCCCGATAGCCAAGCTCATGCGCGCGCTGGACCAGCTCCTCCGGATGCGACGCCGACTGCAGGAAAGAAAAATTGGTCAACGTCTGCAACTCGGCATAAGCCGGTTCGGTCTTGTCGCATGAAACGGCATCCTGACTTGCCGTCTGCGTATTGTCGGGAAGACTCATGGCGTGTTGTCGATCGTGATCATCATGGGGGTCAACAGCCAAACAGACCGTGCAAATACCACTGCTCCGGTTCATGGTTGTCACGAAACAACCAGAACCGCTCGCCAGCCGGATTACGGGCAATCCGGTATTCGCGCTGCGCCCACTGCTGTTGCCACCATTCCGAATGCAACAATTCGACTTCCGACTCAAAACGCAGCGGCCCACGATACTGTGGCTGACCGTTGTACAGCTTGAGTGGCTGGGGGTGCGGCAACAAGCTCAGTGGTCGCTCGGCTGCCACTGCGGATACCGGTGCAACCGTATCCGCAGCCAGTTCGCTGACGGTTACCACTCGCATGGCCTGCTCGGGCCACCAACTGTCGCAGGCCTGCAGCTGCTGAACGGCACTGTCACCCAGCCGCGCCCGCAAAATACTGAGCAGTTGCTTTTCATGGTTCTGCTCATCTTCCTGACTGGCAAACAGTTGCTTGCGTGCCGGCGTCAGCTCAACAAATTGCTCCGCCTGCAAACTGATATCGAGCACCGGCGCCAGCAGCGGCTGCCGCTCCAACCGCAGTCGCAGCAGCTCCAGCCATTCACTGGCCAGCCAACTCGGCGCCACCGTGCCCAGATTGACGAGTTGTGGTTTGCGACGATGCTGGCCGAGCAAAATCTGCAGGCGGTTGACCGCTTTCTGGCGGGTGCGCAGATAGCCTTCCAAGGCAACCAGCAAACGCCGGATCGGAAACAGCAAAGCATCGACCTGCTCGGTTTCGCGTGGCAATTCGATCGATTGCTGGAAACTTTCGGGTAGCTGGAAAGACTCAAAACTGTCCGGCTGCTCGCCCTGCAGGCGCGCGAGATAATCGAGAAAGGGTTTGCCGAGTCGGCGGCCCAGCTCCGGACGCGGCAACGCGAACAGATCCGCCAAACGCCGTACGCCCATGTGCCGACAATGCTCCAGCCATTGTGCAGGCACCCGACCATCGCGGCCCAGACAGCGCAATGGCGCTTGCTGCAATGCGTGTTGCAACGCCGCGGGAGTGGTCGACTGCAGGGTTGGCAAAGCACTCAGCACCAGCGCCGCCGTGCTGCCCCAGCCAAATTGCGCCTGCAGGCTGTACCCCAACCCGGCAATCTGCTGTTGCAATGCCTGCAGCAAGTCATGGCCATCGCGATACAGCAAGGCACTGCGCTCGATTTCCAACAGGATGGCGCCACCTTCGGTCAGTTGGACATCACTGCTGAATTGCAACGCAATCGTTGCCACCTGTTGTCGTGCCAACGCCTCGGCACGTGGCGAGCGGGTGAAAATGGTCAGCCCGGACACCAGCGCCTGCGCCAGCGCCAACGTCATGCCGCGGCGAATGCCGCGCGCCTCCGCTGCGGCATTGGGTAGCCACACGAGCGTGCGCTGTTGCTCGGTCTGACAAATGACCGTTGGCTGATCAACAGGCACCGGAAACGACAGCGTTTCCAGCGCCAATTTTGGCAACAACAGGCAAAGCCAACGCATGGCACACCACTCACACCGCCCTAGCGGTTGTGCTCCACGGATTTGTTGCCGCCATCTGGTGAGGTAGCAGCCTTGTCTGATGAGCTGCCTGGACTCAATGCGCAGCTCCTGGTCAAGGCAATGACGCTATTCGAGGATGCGGCCGCGCCGTCCTCGCCATTTTTCACCGGCGCGCGACTCGCCGGAATGAGATCCAGTTGCAGCGACATCGCGGTTTGCCGAGCGGGTTTGCGGCGTTCTGTCTTGGTTTTGTCAGGGCAGATGGAACCCGGTTTCGGTGCTACGTTTTTTGGTGCTACGTTTTTCGGCGTTACAGATTTTGGCATTACGGATTTCGGCACTGGCGTAACCGTAGGTTCAGGATGCTTGCTCTCCGGGTTCGGTTTTTCCGGATTCGTTTTTCTCAGATTCGAACTGGCGTGACTTGTACCAGTCTGATTCACGCGCAGATACGGTGCTGCCGCCATCACCGCTGACGCGTCTTGCAACGGCACATGATCGTCCTGCAGGGCTTCAGTCAAAAAAGACGCCGCCATCCGTGGCGGCAAAGTGACTGAAGATCGACTGACTGAAGAACGACTGACTGAAATTTTCGATTCCCGCTGTTGCGCAACAGGCGCAAGCACATTTTCCACAGCTGCCTGAACAGCAACCGCAGACAACTCCGTGGTCGCTCCTGCCGGGACAGAATTAACCGAGACAGAATTCACCTGGACAGAAACAACTGGGCCAGCACCAACTGAACCAGAAACAACTGAACCAGAAACAGCCGAAGCAAAGCCTGCCTGCTCTCGTTGTCTTGCCAATGAAGCAACCGTCGACAGAACCGGTTTCGTCGCTGCCGTTGGCACCACAAATGGCGCCGTCGCCGTGCCGCCTCGACGTTTCAATACCGCCAATTGCAAGCCGCTATCGGCGGCCTGCACCGTCAGCCGCAAAACCGCTGGCGAGGTGTGCCGCTGCGCCGCCAATGGCCGCAGCAAAAAACCAAAACTGTTGCCCGCCTGCGCGGCCAATTGCAGCCGGCGCAGACGATCCGGGCTGAGCTTGTCGGCCTGCAAAATGACCGCCCCGCCCTGTGCCAGCCGCAAAGCCTGTTCGGCCGCCCATGGTGCTTCGTCTTCACTGGCACGCACCAACAAACAACGCGGTAATTGCAGACCCGCACGTTGCCATGCCGGCGCATACGGTGGCTGCTGATGGCCAATCCAGATCAGCAAGCGCTGTTGTTGGCTGAGCTGCACCAATGCCGGTTGCAGCAACTGCCAAACCAGCATCGGCTCGGCACAAAACATTTCGCTGAGGCTCGCCATCGGCCAGCCGGCGCCATACAGTTCGCGGTCCAGCCGTGGCCAGCCAGATGCCAGCGCATGGGCGCCAGCATCGCCAGATTCACGAGCACGCCACAGCTGGCGCTGGTCCAGCAAACTCTGGAGTGAGGACAACATCAACACCTCCTCCACGGATTACGCGGGTCTACCGAAACAGCACCTATACCCCGGCAGCACCGGAGTCTTTCCCCATCCGTCATCCGGATTGGCTGGCAAACTCCGCCAGCTTTCCCCTCACCGGCCCCCTCTCCCGTCAAGAGAGAAGACCTCAACGCGATCGCCCCTGGCGGTGGCAATCTGGATGAAAGAGATCACTTGCTCGACCAGCAGGCCGTTGGCTGAGACAGCTACCGAACCCGGCATTTGATTGCCCTGCCGAATGCATGCCGCTGCTGCATTCAATATCTGAATACCGACATCCCGCTGCGCTACCGGCAAAAAACGATGCCGCATTCGCACACAAGACATCCGCCACTCAGCGACTGTATTTGCGCGCCAACCCGACCAGCACGCCATAGATTTCCAGCGTGCGCTCCGGCTTGATGACCGGGTACATCTTGTTGCAGGGGATCAGCACGTACTCGCCGCTGATCCGGGCCAGCTTCTTCAGGGTCAGCTTGCCATCGACATAGGCGGCAACGATGTCGCCCTCTTTGGCCTGACTGCGCAGTTCCAGCACGGCGACATCACCATCCTGAATGCCGGCATCGATCATCGAATCACCGCGGACGGTGTAGAGCACGGTCTGCGCCGGGTTCTCGACCAGGAAGTGGTCAATGATGAAACCGTCGCTGCCATCGTCCTGAATCTGCTCATTCGGTACCCCGGCCGGGATATAAGAGGGCGCCATCGGCCGGGCGAAGAAGTTCTCATCCGGCAACCAGCGGTTGCCCTCCTTCTGCAGATAGCCGTGCTCATGCAACCGGTCGATGACTTTCCAGACGGCAGTCGAGGAAACGCCCCAATCCTTGGCCAGCTCCCGGCAGGACGGGATACGACCAAACCTGCGGTAGGTCTCGCGCAGCCAAGCCAATCGATCATGGAAACTCTGGGTCATGGCAAGCCATTCCAGTCGGCACTGCCTGTTCGGCAGCAAGGTGAACAAAAGGTTAACAAAGCCACCGAGCGCTTGCAAGTACCTACCGCCTGGATCGGTCACAAGCCAGCAATGACCGCAACCAGTCCCGTCAGTTGCCCAATCGGTCTGTGGCGAAAGTCCCACAAAAATCGCCGCTGTCAGCCCGCAGGCAGACCCCAAGCGGCCCTCTACAATGCGCCCCGCCAGCGGACTGGCATGACCCTGACGGAGCAGGCAACAATGAAAACAGCAAAGGGATTTACTCTGGTGGAAATGCTCGGCGCACTTGCCATTGGCGGCATTGCGCTGGGCCTTGGCATGACCAGCCTGCAGGAAACGGTCACCGACCAGCGCGTGGCCAGTTATGCCGGTGACCTGTTGCAGACCGTTCACAACGCCCGGCAATACGCCATCATGAAACGCCAGCGCGTCACTGTCTGTGCCAGCGAGGACGGCCAAAGCTGCGGTGGTGACTGGTCAAACGGTCACCTGATTTTCCTCGACGACAACGGCAACCGCGAACTCGATGGAGAAGATGAAATCCTGAATCACGGCGCCGGCAGCAACGGTAACGATCCCGTCTACTGGCGCTCGTTTCGAGTCGCCGACACCCTGCAGTTCCTGCCGACCGGCATCACCAATCACCAGAACGGCACTCTCACCGTCTGTGGGCTGGGCAAGGTTGAGCATGCACGCGCAGTGATCATCACCAAAACCGGGCGGCCGCGGATGTCGCAAGACAGTAACGGTGATGGGATTGATGAAGGAGCGGACGGTCGGCCGCTGCGTTGTTGAGTTGCAATGCTGAAATGAGGTTGAATTTCCGCCAATAAAAAAGCCCCTGTCCGGGGCTTCTATTGGCGGAACTTGTACCATCAAGGCTCGGGATCGAGCTCCGAGGCGCCAGCATCGCACGGTGCCGTACTGCCCTGAGGCCAGCAGGCGTATATCTCGCCTTCTTTATCAGTCCAGCGCTTGGCACCCGCACTGTCGATCTGAAAACCACCATCGCGTGCAGCCCAGACTGACGTTGGCGTTGCAGTCAGGACAAAGCGACGGTTATTGCCTGATTGTGCGGAAGTCAGCGTATAAAAAGGCCCCGCCCCATCATCCGGCACTGAACCGCTGACCAACTCATTGGCACAACCCTCACCCGTAAAGCAAGCCCCGGAATAACTGAAATCCGGTCTGCTGGCTTTGTACCGCTCAAAGGCTTCTGCAGCGGACTGCATTGCTGCCATTGCCTGACCACGGCGAGCCTTGGTCACGTATTCCTGATAGAACGGAAAAGCCACCGCCGCCAATACCCCAACGATGGCAATCGCAACAATCAGCTCGATTAAGGTGAAACCGGTGACAGCACGTGCTGTCACCTTGTTCTGGAACCGCATCACACTCTGCTCCCGATCAATTGTTGTCATTGGTGCGCCACTTCACACGCTTGACCTTTTCAAGCCCGTAATTAAGCAGATCGCTGTCTATCACCGTGGTACCGAGAATACCGGTAACCGACGTTTCACCTACCAACATCTGCAGTGGTGTAAATCCGCACGTTGCGCAGTTTTCGATATTGATGAAGCGATCCCCGTCATTGAGGCCATCACCGTCGGTATCCTTGATGGGGTTGCCATCGGTCAATGACACTGCATACAAGCGTGAACTACCGGTACCACCACTACAATCCACCGAGCCTGCAGAAGTATCAGGTGGCATATAAGTACTGAAATACACCACACCGTTCAGAATTGACGCTTGCGCCAAAACTTTTTCACCGGAGGTACTGAAGTCATAATACCAGCCCAGTTTATCTTCTTCTTCAATCTTCTCCAGCGCATCAAGATTGTCGCCATCACCATCAACGTCACCTACCAGATCGGTGATATCCAACAAATCATCCATGGTCACATCATCAGGGAAGGAACTATTGAACACGCCGAAATCCCGGATCATGTAGAAGTAATCATTAATCGTGACATCCAGAGGCCCTTCCCGGAACCCAGAACCGACTGTCAACGCGAGATAATCTTCGCCACCCGACCGCTCCACTTTGGCCACATCCACCCGGGCAAAAAACCGGCGGTTGTTGGCATGGTCTGTACCGGGCTGGAGATGTGCCAGGCGACCACCCGTGATAGTGCCGGACAAAGACAAGTCAAATCGGAAAACCTGCGCCGCAGTATCGGTCACGTAAATATGATCCGAGAACCCATCGCTGTTCAGATCAATCACGGCAGGATCAGCTGGAATACTGTTGGTCATTGTGGCGATAGCCAGCGAATCCGAGCTCCACAGTTGCTCACCGGTTTCCAAATCAGCGATGTACACCGCATTGCCGTTACCGTCGGCAAGGTGCGGTCCATTGGTATCCTGAGTGATGTCATAGCCAGCGCCAAAAATCGCTACAAGCTTGTCATCTCCTCCCCACTTGATACGGGCAATGGATGGTGCCGACCAGCTCTGTTCAAGCTTCGGATAGCTACCAATCGTTGGATTGTCACGCCCCATGACGTACTTCAGGCGCGGGACATCAGGATTGCTGATATCAATGACATAGTAGTTGCTACCACCGCGGCGCATGCCAACGATAATGAATGCCTCTTCATCCCCCACGTTAACTTTGCCATCACGGTTTGCGTCGTTGAAATAGGGAACAATGGTTCCATCCATGCCATACGGCTTCAGGGTACCTTCCACATTGGCGCGCAAGGTCTTCAAGTTGCCAACCAGCTCTTTCGGCAAGAAAGCCCATTCTTCAGCGCCGGTTTCAGTATTGATGGAACTCAGGAAGCCACTGTTGGTTCCTACGTAAACACGGGTGAATTCTGTACCGCCATCATCGTAGCGCAGTAAGGTCGGCCGCGAATGCAACGGGTCGGTAAACTGGAAATGTGGCTCAGTCACATCACCATCAGCGTCTTCATCATCAACATCACGGCCATTGGCCCAGGCCATCAAGGCATCACGCTCCGCAGCAGTAACACCCAAATCGCTGTCCAATACCGCAGTGTTGCTGGTTTCGAACACATTGCCAGCGGAAGTCAGATCAATATCACTGCTACCGGAGAGATTGCTGTAAATGGTGCGATCAGCAGTCAACTGCGAAGCGGTGCCGCCTTTCGACGGATTATTACCATCCACCTCCGGCGACCACCAGCTCTGCGCTTCATCGCGGAACTGATCACTGCTGGGATTGACCGCAGGTTGATCATTAACATCCACCAGCTCGGAGCCTGCCAAACGATAACGTTTCACGTTTCCGGGCCAGCGCGGCTTCAGGGTCGGACCGAAGATCGAAAAGTACAACTGATCTTCATGGCGCAGGCGGTTTGACTGACTGGTGGTAACACCGGCTGATACGAAAGAACCATTCGTCTGCAGGATATTGTTGATGATGTCACGGAATGACTCAAGCAACAGCTCGGCGTCATTGGCCTGATAGTAACTGCCACCACCACTTGCAGCAGCGGTTTCCAAGAACGGCGCATCCACGTCAAACCCGATGAAGTGTGAAGTCACGGTCTGCGTTGCTGGTAAACCTGACTGATCCTTTTCATGCAAGTACTGCGCAATCTTGATAGTGCAATCATCACCATTGACACCCGTTGCAGTTTCGCCAGCAACACCAGTACCAGCAATGCAGGTGCCGGCGCCCGGCCAACCTGCAAAGGTTGTGGAGGTTTGCGGTGCATGCCAAGTCGGTAACCCGTCTGTCAGGAAGACAATGTGATTTTTCTGGCAGCTATCGGTGATCGGACTCGTGTAAACCGGAGTGCCAGTAATGCGCTCACCAGCGCAGGCACTTGAAAATGGATCAAGAACCGGGTCACAACCGCCAGGGATAACATGGGTTCCACCAGTATAGGTCGCTGGATTCGATACCAGATTGCGGGCACTGCTATTACGGGTCTTGCCGTACAGCACATCGCCGCCGCGGTAATACAACCCGGCTTCCAGCAAGGTGTCAGAAATCGGGGTATAGCCGTTTGCCAGCAGCTCGTTGACCGAGCGCTGCATCTCTTGCCGAACCGTATAAGCTCCCTCTTCATAGGTGGTCTTGTAACGAATATTCAGGCGAGGGCCACTACCGGTATTGAATGCGCGTATCCCCTTGCGCGAACCCGACTGGTAGGTCAACACCAGTGCAAGGGCATTTTTTTCTTCCCAACCCGTCCGATTAGTTACTGCTTTTACCACGCTGGCAAGATTTTCGGCGTGAACGGGCGTGGTTGCACCAGAGGCGAAATCACCGAGCGTGATGTTGACTGACGATGTCTTGTTGAGACCCGGTGGAATTGTCGTCGACGTCAGTGTGTTGGCAGTGCTTGAAAATGCCGCAAAATTGTCTTCGGCAACGGCTTCCACTTTCACCGTTGTGGTTCCGGTATCACCGCGTGAAGCGGTAAATTCCAATCGGGCGTCAAGAATATCCGCGCCCTGCGGAACTAGCACATTCGGGAAGCGTAAGCCAATCGCCCGATCATTGCTGGTGCGCAGGTCAAGCGAGCCACTACCGGTGGAAATGGTTCCGGCCCAGTTTTGCTCGATATCGTCAAGTTCCTCGCCGACACGTGCCACAATCGTCTTGGTAAAGCAGCCCCCCACTCCGGAATCACCGGCATACTGCAGTCGCAACTGGGCTGTTTGGTTCGGATCCCCTTCATAGCTATAGGCGACCCGCTTGTTGGTACCGGCACCGCTACGTTTGATCATCAAAACCAGCGAATTTCCGCCGCACCAGTCACTCTGACCCACGATTTCCTGAATGATGCTGGAAATATCGACAGTAGCGTACTGACTGTCTACGGTTGCCCAGCTACCCGGTGTCCAAGTAACCATGGATCCGGTGCGGGGACGGGCGCTAATGTCATTGGCTGTTGCGGTAAACGCTGCTGCATTGCTTGACAATTCACCGTAGATTTCTGTTGTCAGGCTGCCGGACCCCGCTTCCATCGCTTCAAAGGCAACGGTCGCGCCGACGATGGTAGCGCCTTTTGGAATGTCAACCCTGTTGAACCGGACAGCCACCCATTTGGCATGATCGCTTTCTTCAACGATATCCAGATCACCACTGTCAATGCGGACAGAACCATCCGACGCCTCTTCGGCATCATCGGAACCCGATGTCACACGGATCGACAATCGCGGATTGGCCGGGTCATCAATATTCAAAACGGGCTGGACTATCGGTCCACCCGGTACGGTATAGCGTGCAAGCCCAACGTTGACATCTTCAACCTCAGTCAACAGTTGGTTCATGGCGTTCTTGACGATTTGGAGCTTCGACAGCGAACC
The DNA here is from genome assembly GCA_041914645.1 of Permianibacter sp. Lineage (GTDB taxonomy): Bacteria > Pseudomonadota > Gammaproteobacteria > Enterobacterales > Permianibacteraceae > Permianibacter. Next base: position 90,688 of record JAYSCY010000007.1, on the reverse strand, counting down.
GCCAGTGGACGGTGTACTCCCCATTGATCCTGAGGTATCTATGACAAACAGGATGTTCGGGCGCGTTTCCACGCTGTAGGCTGCATTGAAGAAAATTTCAGTGTCATCGGCCATAACGGCTGACGACGACGCCAGCACATAACTCATGGCAGCCAGCGATGTGGCCAGCGATTTGAAGGAAGAGCTGCGCATAACGGTACTCCTGAAAAAATCTGCTGAAACGGGCCGCATTACGGGCCGCCTGCAATGACACAATCCGCAATGGAAGCCGCATCTGCAGCAACCTGCACGGCTAGCCATCCTGAAACAGACGCCGACGTATCACCAACTGTACCGGCTCCGTCGGCACGAAATGCCGTGCATTCAAGACTGGCACTGGCGGAACCCTGAACCAGAGAACTGGCACCACAAAGTTGTTTGGCACACCCGACATAAACCAGATCAATGCGTGACTCCAGCGCCGGTTCATCACGCAGTCCGTCGTCATCAATTTTCACGGCATCGGCGCCTAAATCGCCCTGGTTATCGACGTAAAACGTTACTGCATCGCCGCCAGCCGCTGCCGCAGCCGACAACACACCGCCATCGATGCGCTGTTGCTCGGTCGCAACCGCCCACGTCGCTGAAACGCCAGCATCGGCTACATTCTTTGCAATTTGCTGCTGTTGAACGTTCGCCGCCATTAACGACTGCAACAAGCCGCCACGCATGGCGCTGATTCCTATAATCGACAGAACCAGCAAGATGACCAAGCTGACAAAAAGCGCAGCGCCATGCTCTTTTTGCGGGGAAAATACCCTGCCTGACTTAAAGCGAGACCCAATACACTTCATGGCAATGCCACCTCACAAGGACAGTTCACAGGCACTGTCATTGGCTTTGTAGACACGATTGAATACCGGCACGGTAAGTGAAAAGACCCGACGAGGAATCTGGTCAGTAAAATCAATCTGGCGATCCGCAACCTGATAACTGCGCAGTGCATTCGGCACCGAACTGTTGGTTTCTCCACGAATCAACAGCGCAAAACGGATTGCCACCACACTGCGGTCAAAATCGGGTAACGCATCGGCAGGCACATACTGATCCACTGCTCGGTCACGGCAACCCGCATTGGGAGCCGGCGCCGTGGTATCGACCCCATACAAAACCTGAAAACTGTCAATACCATCAACGAGAGGTTGGGCGCCAGCACCACCATTTCCCTCACACATTAGCTGGCGGCCATCAACACCACCGATGAAATAACGGTTCTCGACAATGATTTGCCCGCCAGGGCCAGCCGCAACCGCAGTTCCCGCACAATCAACGGTTCCTTCGTAACGCACGGTAATACTGTCATTGGCATCGTCTACGCCGTTTGTGGTGCAATCACCACCATCACAAGCTAACATGCCTGACCAACCATCAAGAACCTGCATCACAGGACTATCAAGCGGAGTGGTCGCCAGTGCGGCATCATTCTGCCAGCCAGCCAACTCCAGCTCACTTTTGAGAAACAACAAGGCAAAACGGCCGCCATCCTGGATGCTGGCCAGCTGTCGCTGCATCCGGAACGTCTGACTGGATCCGACAAACAGTTGCGCAATACCACCAAGCAACACCAAACCCAGCGTACCGGCGATCAACAACTCGACAACCGAATAGCCGCGTTGACGGCGGGAAAATGTAGGGAGGCGTTTCATGGAATGATCTCCACCATGACGCAATCCTCTTCAGCAGCGATGTCCGGAAACACGGCGGTACAGGTGGGATTGCGAATGTCCAAAACCTGTTTGGAGTCTTCGCGGCGTTCTGAAGCTTGCCACGTCACTGCAATCGTTGCCCGCATTGCGCTGGTTGCAACAAACACCCGACCCAATGGCAATAACCGCTGGGCTTGCGTGCACGCCTCCCACGTTTCGAAAGCGACCTGCTCAGCGGTGGTACATGCTTGACCTGCCGTACCTTCGACCTCGTCGGGGCGACACCACACATCGGGTGTAGTTGGAGCAGCTAAGGTTCCACATTCGTAAGGTGACACTACCGAGTACTGTCCGAGGTATTCAGCCAACGCTGTACGTGCTGTTGTACCGTTCGCGCCCCACGAGGCGAGGCTCAGTGCTTGCTGACGGCCCGCTTTAATTCTTGAGGCGAGGTCTTCAGCAACAGCCGTTGCCTGGCTACGTGCATACGCTTCCTGACCACCACTCAGACTGGCCAGTTGCAGGGCGGCAACACCGAGGAGGCCGATCGCCAGCACCAGCAAAGCAATCAGGATCTCAATCATGCTGAAACCGCGAACGCCCATTCCTTGCATCACCTTCATAGCGAACACCCTGACTCGATCTGCTCGATGGTTGTACTGCCAGCCCGATTGAGTGATACGCGGCGCCCCTTCTCGCCACCCAGCTCTGTCGACAAGCAAAGCGTCAAAACAACGGCCACTTCTCCGGCCACACGAGCCCCGGTCGGCGCAAACGCGACTCTGGTGATGGCAACGTCGGTTCCAATATCCAGCGTGTCGGACAAGGGATCGAACTGCTTGATGACGGTCTGGGTTGCGACATCCTGAATCTGCCAACCGTCGCGCCACGCGCCGCCGCCGATCGGCACGATTTCCACATCCCGGCCCTGACGAACCGCCTCGGCACGAGCGACAGCAATCGCTTCAACAATATCGTTGGCCGTCGACGTGAGCCGAGCGTTCCGGACAAGATTATTGATAAGCGGCATGGCCATTGCTGCGGCAATGCCCATGATTGCCAACGCAATCATCAGTTCGACGAGGGTAAAGCCTCGAATGGGTCGGGTTACGGGCATGGTCTTCGGCCAAGGTTTTTCCATGGCTACTAGATAGCACTGTATCCCGGTCATGAATATTGAAGACCGATAAAGCTGTAGTCGGCTCCGACCAGCGGTTAAACGACCGATGGAGACTGTGCGGCCGGTCACATTCCGGCCGCGAGTCGGGCTAGCGCAGCTCGAGTGGCAGCGCGAAGGTGATGTCTTCGATCTTGCCGGATCGTTCGCTTACCGAACGCCCACCCAGCTCGGTCAAACGGTCGATGACCTGTTTTACCAGCAGCTCCGGAGCCGAGGCCCCCGCCGTAACGCCGATGCGCTCGACCCCAGCAAGCCAAGCCGGGTCGATGTCCTGAGCGCCGTCGATCAGATAAGAGGTAACCCCGTCTTTTTCGGCCAATTCCCGCAGCCGGTTTGAGTTGGAGCTATTGCGGGAACCTACCACCAGTACCAGATCAGCCTGGCTAGCCAGTTCCCGAACCGCATCCTGCCGGTTCTGGGTGGCGTAGCAGATGTCATCCTTGCGCGGCCCCTGGATGGCCGGAAAGCGTTCGCGCAGCGCCGTCATGATGTCGCGGGTCTCATCGACCGACAGTGTGGTCTGGGTCGAGTAATGCAGGCGCTCGGGGTTTTTGACAGCCAGACGCTGGACGTCCTCGATAGACTCGACCAGATAAATACCTCCGTCAGGGTTGTCGTACTGACCCATGGTGCCTTCGACTTCTGGGTGGCCCTTGTGACCAATCAGTACGCACTCATCACCCTTGTTGGATATGCGGGCGACCTCCATGTGTACCTTGGTCACCAACGGACAGGTCGCATCGAACACCCGAAAACCGCGGCCCTTGGCTTCATCGCGTACCGCCTGCGAGACGCCGTGAGCACTGAAAATGACGGTCGCGCCGGTAGGGACTTCGTGCAACTCTTCGACAAAAATGGCGCCGCGCTGACGCAGATCTTCGACCACGAAACGATTGTGGACAACCTCGTGCCGGACATAGATCGGCGCACCGAAAATTTCGATGGCACGCTTGACGATTTCAATGGCGCGATCGACACCGGCACAGAAGCCACGTGGATTGGCCAGCAGAATTTCCATCGAATGCTCTCTCTAAACCAAACGACTCAGGGATTAATGGCAACAACTTCCAGATCAAACGTCAGCGCCTTGCCAGCCAGCGGATGATTGAAGTCAACGGTAATCGAATCACCGTTAATTTCCCGCACAACGCCTGGCATTTCGGCGCCATTTGGCAGGGTGAAGACAATGATCACGCCGTCGGCAATTTCCATGTCGCCGGGAAACTCGTGGCGTTGACGGTACTGAATCAAACCACTCTGGTGGTCACCGAACCCGTCTTCCGCTGCGACCGTAAACTTCTTTTTGTCACCAACAGCCAAGCCCAGCAACTGCTGCTCAATGGCTTCACTCAGGCTGCCATCGCCAAGCTGGAACTTGGCCGGTTTGCCATTGGCGCGCGAACTCTCGGCGACAGAACCATCGGCGAGCAACAAATTGACATGCACCAGTACCGCGTCACCCGGTTGCACTTGCATCTTTAGACACCCTGCTCTTTCGCTTGCTTGCCAGCCGGCTGCCGAAATGAATCAAGAATCAGCAATCCGGCACCAATGCAGATCGCCGCATCGGCAATATTGAATGCCGGCCAATGATAGCTGCCGACGTACCAGTCGATGAAATCGACCACATAACCGTAACTCACCCGGTCATAGACATTGCCCAATGCGCCGCCCAGCACCAACGAGAGCGCGACGGGCAACAGCTTCTGGCCGCGTGGCAGGCGATACAGCCATATCGCCAGCACAATGCCTATCACTGCGGTCAGGCCGACAAAAAACCAGCGCTGCCAGCCACCGGCATCGGCCAGAAAGCTGAATGCCGCACCGGTGTTGTGGGCCAGCATCAGATTGAAATATGGCATGACCGGCACCGGCTCATACATCGCCAGATTGGCAACCGCCAGATGCTTGGTCCATTGGTCCAGAACCACAACGATCAGCGTCAGCCAAAGCCAACGAAAATTACTGATACCGCCAAATGCTTGCGCAGTCATCACGCCACCTGCCGGCTTTCGCCGTTGCCGTCGACATTCTCGATGCAGCGACCACAGAGTTCCGGATGTGCGGCATGGCTGCCGACGTCAGGGCGTCGGTGCCAGCAGCGGACACATTTGGCATGGGTTGACTTGTGTAGTACCAGTTTGATGCCTGCCACCTCCGTCGTCTGCGCATCGGCAGGAGCGACGGCGGATGCGTGAACATCGGCACGCGAAGTGATCAGCACAAAACGCAAATCGGCACCAATCTGCTTCAGCACCGGCAGCAAGCTGTCGTCAGCATAAAGTTCGATTTCCGCCTCCAGCGAACCGCCCATCTCCATGGTCTTGCGCGCACTTTCGATGGCTTTGTTGACCGCATCCTTGACCTTCAGCACTTCGGCCCAATCGGTGCGACTGATGGCATCGCCCTCAGCACTGAACAATTGCTCATACCAATCCGCCACCAGCACTTCGCCCTGCTGCCCCGGGATCGCCTGCCAGATCTCGTCGGCGGTGAAGGACATGATCGGAGCAATCCAGCGCACCAGCGCCTGCACGATATGGAACAGCGCGGTCTGGCAGGACCTCTGTGCCCGCGAACCGGCCTTGGCGGTGTACTGGCGGTCCTTGATGATGTCGAGGTAGAAGGCGCCCATGTCGACCGCGCAGAAATGATGCACGGCCTGCGAGACGTTCCAGAACTCGTACTTTTCGTATGCGGTCTTGATTTCGTTCTGGTAACGCCAGGCGCAATCCACCGCCCAACGATCCAGCGGCAGCATGTCAGCCGGACTGACCATGTCGGTAGCCGGATTGAAGCCGTGCAGGTTGGCCAGCAGGAAGCGGGCAGTATTGCGAATGCGCCGATAGCTGTCGGCCGTGCGATTCAAAATCTCCTTCGACACCGCGATCTCGCCGCGATAATCGGTCGAGGACACCCAAAGCCGCAGCACGTCCGCACCCATCTGGTCGATGACTTCCTGTGGCGCGACGACGTTGCCTTTCGACTTCGACATCTTTTCGCCTTTGCCATCGACCGTGAAACCGTGGGTCAGCACCGCCTTGTATGGCGCCTTGTTGTTCAGCGCAACGCCGGTCAGCAATGAGCTGTGGAACCAGCCACGGTGCTGATCCGAACCTTCGAGGTAGAGATCCGCCGTGCCGCCAAGATCCGGTCGGCTTGCGACGACACAAGCATGCGTCACGCCCGAGTCAAACCAGACATCCAGCGTATCGCTGAGTTTGACGTAATCGGCCGCCTCGGCACCGAGCAGTTCTTCCGCCGGCAAATCAAACCAGGCCTGAATACCGCCCTGCTCGACTTTTTTGGCCACCTGCTCAAGCAGCTCCAGCCAACGCGGATGAATCTCCTGAGTATCCTTGTGCACAAACAGCGGCAAGGGAATGCCCCAGGTCCGTTGCCGCGAGATGCACCAGTCCGGCCGATTCTCGATCATCGCCGAAATGCGCTGCTCGCCCCACTCCGGTACCCACTGCACCTGTTTGATTTCGCTCAGCGCCTGTTGGCGCAAGCCTTTTTGGTCCATCGAAATGAACCATTGCGGTGTCGCGCGGAAAATCACCGGCGTTTTATGGCGCCAGCAATGCGGATAGCTGTGGCGCAAGGCAAAGTGCTTGAGCAAGCGCCCTTCGAGTTTCAAATGTTCGATGATGGCCTCGTTGGCCTTGCTGACGTGCTGGCCGCCAAACAGCGGCAGATCGGCGGCGAATACACCGTTGGCACCGACCTTGTGTTCAACCGACAGACCGTATTTCAGACCGACCGCATAGTCCTCCTGACCATGGCCCGGAGCGGTGTGGACGCAACCGGTACCGGCATCAAGTGAAACATGGTCACCAACGATCACCGGCACTTCGCGCGGATAGAACGGATGCTGCAGTTTCAGCCCTTCGAGTGCCTCGCCTTTGCCATAACCGAGCACGTGATAATGCTCGATGCCGTAACGCTCCATGCAATCTTTCAGCAGGCCTTCGGCGAGCACCAAACGTTCCTTGCGGCCTTCGCGTTCGACTTGAACGACGACATATTCCAGATTGGCATTCAGCGCCACCGCCTGGTTGGCCGGCAGCGTCCACGGCGTCGTGGTCCAGATCACCACCGACAGCACGCCTTCCCCGTGATGGCCGGGTACGCTGTGCAGGCGGGCGAACAGCACATCCGGGTCCAGCACCGGAAACGCGACGTCAATTGCCGGCGAAGTTTTGTCTTCGTATTCGACTTCGGCTTCGGCCAGTGCCGAACCGCAATCAAAGCACCAGTGCACCGGCTTGTAACCTTTGTGCAGATGGCCATTGCTGATGATCTTGCCGAGCACGCGGATGGCATTCGCTTCAAAATCGAACGACATGGTCTTGTACGGATTGAACCAGTCACCAAGCACGCCCAGACGAATGAAGTCCTTACGCTGGGCATCGATCTGGCTCTCGGCATAGTCACGACACTGCTGGCGAAATTCGCCGGTGGTGACCTTGACGCCAGCCTTGCCAACCTTTTTCTCGACATTCAATTCGATTGGCAAGCCGTGACAATCCCAGCCCGGCACGTAGGGCGCATCATAGCCATCGAGCGTCTTGCTCTTGACCACGATATCTTTCAGTACTTTGTTGACCGCATGGCCGATATGGATATTGCCGTTGGCGTAGGGCGGACCATCGTGCAGGATGAACTTTTTCTTGCCGGCACGGGCAGCACGAATCTGCTCGTACAGCTTTTGCTCATGCCAGCGCTGCAGCATGCCCGGTTCCCGCTTGGCCAGATCGGCCTTCATCGGAAAATCCGTGGTCGGCAGGTTCAGGGTGTGTTTGTAATCCGCCATTCTTGTTGTCCTAAACGAAAGTTCTCTGAAGCATCGGCTTCAAATCTGTAAAGCAAACCGTCTGTCAGTTTGCCGAAAAATATGCTCTTGCCTGTTCGGCGTCACGGGCGATCTGTGCGCGCAGCGCATCCAGCCCGTCAAATTTCTGCTCACCGCGCAATTTGTGCAGCGGCTCAACCGCGATGCGCTTGCCGTAAATGTCGCCGGTGAAATCAAACAAGTGCGTTTCACAGCGTGGTTCCTTGCCGGCCACGGTCGGGCGATTGCCAATGTTGGCAACGCCTGGCAGCGGTTTGTCGGCAAGGCCATGCACCTGCACGACGTAGACACCACTCAGCGGCAACACTGCGCGATGCAGGCGCAGATTGGCGGTCGGAAACCCCAGCAATCGGCCACGGGCCTCGCCATGCGCCACTTTGCCGGTCAGCACATAGCGTTGGCCCAGCATGCGCGCGGCTTGTTCAAAGGCATTGTTTGCCAGCGCCTGTCGAATGGCGGTGCTGCTGACCCGCTCGCCATCCAGCATGACGGTGGCACTTGCCTCGGTACTGAACCCGGTGGCGGCCTGCAGCAAGGCAAAATCGCCTCGGCGCTGATGGCCAAAACGAAAATCATCGCCGATGACGAGATGACGCAGTTGTAAGCGTTGCTCAAGCCAAACGGAAATGAAGTCTTCGGCTGGCAGTTGCGCCAAGCTGGCATTGAAGCGCAACACCTGTACGGCATCGACACCGAGCGAACGCAGTCGCTGCAATTTTTCGCGCAGGCGCAGCAACCGTGCCGGCGCCAGGCGCTCGCTGCCACGGGCAAAGAACTCCTGCGGGTGCGGCTCGAACAGCAACACTACGCTTGGCAGGCCACGTCGTTCACCTTCAGCGCGCAAACGCTGCAGCAAGGCCTGATGGCCAAGGTGTACGCCATCGAAATTGCCGATGGTAGCGACACAGCCTGCAGCGAAATCCAAATGCGCGCGGCCAGGTTCAGAGCAGCCGCGCAACAACAGCAATGGCGGATTTCGGTTCACGCGTCAAAAGCCTCGGCAAATCAAGGGGATGGAGTATACCCGAGACACCGGTCGGCCGACATTGCCGAAAGTGCTCCCGGACCATCCGGCCAGCCGATCAGGGCTGGCCTTTCAGGTGGCGTAGTCGCAAGCCCATGGCCAACAGGCTGGCGAGGTAGGATATGCCGCCCACCGCCACCAACAACGCCAGCCAGCCCATCCGGGCCAGCGTCCCGGCCGCCAACCAGGCTTCCGTACCGGGGTGTAGCAGCAGCAGCAGGGCTACCATCACGGCGCTGGCGAGCAGAACTTTCAACCACCAGCGAGCCCAACCTGGCTGCGGCTGATAGCCACCACTACGCCGTAGGCAGCGATACAACAGATACGCATTCAGGCTGCCTGAAAGCGTGGTAGCCAGTGCCAAGCCAACGAACTCCAACGGCCAAACCAGCGTTGCATTGCAGTACATGTTGAATACGACGGAGGCAATGGCAATGCGAACCGGCGTCCGGGTGTTCTGGCGGGCAAAAAACCCGGTCGCCAGTACCTTGACCGACATGAAGCTGAGCAGACCGATCGAATAGGCAATCAGAGCCCAGCGAACCTGATAGACGTCCTGTGCCGTAAAGGAGCCATGTTGATAGATGGTGGTCACCAAACCGTCGGCCAGCAGAATCAGGCCAAACGTCGCCGGCACACCGATCAGCACCAACAGGCGCAGGCCCCAATCCATGGTCCGGTTGAAATCCTGCGCGTCTTCAACGGCATGCTGCCTGGACAGGCTGGGCAGCACAACCGTGGCAATGGCGATGCCAAAAATGCCAAGCGGAAACTCCAGCAGGCGGTCTGCGTAGTAAAGCCACGACACGCTCTTTTCCTGCAGGAAGCTGACGAACACCACATCCAGCAGCAAGCTGATCTGGGTCACCGAAACGGCAAACATCGCCGGTACCATCAGTTTCAGAATTCGCTGGACGCCCTCGTCTTTCCAGCCCCACTGCGGCCGCGGCAGCAGCCCTTCCTTCCAGAGAAATGGCAGGTTGAACAGCAGTTGCACCAGGCCGGCGACAAAAATCGACCAGGCCAGTGCCATCGACTGCTGTTCCAGCCCTGGCGCGACCGCCAGCGCCGCAATAATCTGGCAGATGCTCAGAAATACCGGTGTTACCGCCGGCACGGCGAACTTGCCGATGCTGTTCAGCACCGAGCCGGCGAACGCGGTCAACGAGATGAACAGCAGATACGGAAAGGTGATCCGCAGCAGCGTGGTTGCCAGCTCGAACTTGCCCGGCTCCGTCCGGAAGCCCGGGGCATAGACCGTCATCACCGCCGGCGCCGCTACGATGACCACCACGGTCAACGCCAGCAGGATCAGACCCAGCGTACCGGACACCTTGTTGAGCAGCGCCAGCACCTCGGCGCGCGAGCGCTTGGCTTCGTACTCGGACAACACAGGTATAAAGGCTTGCGAGAAGGCCCCTTCGGCAAACAGCCGGCGCAGGAAGTTCGGGATCTTCTGGGCAACAAAAAACAGGTCCGACGCCATGCCGGCGCCAAGCAGGTTGGCAACTACCACTTCGCGGGCAAGGCCAAGGACACGGGAAATCAGCGTCATGGCACTGACGATGGTGCCGGATCGGAGCAGATGACCTGCCATCAAGACATCCCTGCAGTTTATGGGCCGTTTTTTAAGTGGGCCCGGTTTAGTGGACCCGGTTAAGCAAACCGGCGGGTGAACCGACAAACGAGCCGGATCACATGGATTCTGGCAAAGGCGCGCATGTTAGCGCCCGGGCCCGGCCGCTACCAGAAAATCGGCGGAAAAATGCCGGCAAAAGTCTTGAAGCATTTGACTTGGCCGAGGTTTTTGGGCATATTTCGCGCCCTTCCACGTGTGGAACCGAATTTCCGGTCGATTTACCGAGTTTCAGGAGTAGGACCTTGGCCAACATCAAGTCTGCCAAAAAGCGCGCCCGCCAGTCCGAACGCGCTCGCGAACTGAACGCTTCGCAGCGTTCGATGCTGCGTACGTACATCAAGAAAGTCATCAAGGCCATTGAGGCCGGTGACAAGGCTGCCGCTACCGCCGCTTTCACCACCGCTCAGCCGGTGATCGACAGCGCCGCTGGCAAAGGTCTGATCCACGCCAACAAGGCAGCTCGTCACAAGAGCCGTCTGTCAGCGCATATCAAGGCCATGGCCTAATCCGTTATTGGATTGCACAAAAAACCCGGCTGATGCCGGGTTTTTTGTTGGCTGCTTTTGGGCGCCTGATATGGCGGTTCAATCGAAACGCCGTCGCCGGGCTAGCAAACTCCCCGACAAAAAAACGCCCATGTTTCGATGGGCGTCTTTTTTTTTAGTGCGGGCGGTGCAATTGTCTTAGCGACGATCGTCTTCTTCCGTATCGTCGTCGATGACTTCCTCATCGGCTTCGTCTGCATCGGACTCGTCGGCCCACTCCGCATCATGCCATTCCGGATCATCCCACTCCTCGATTTCATCCGGGGTCGGTTCCGGCCGCTGCTTGAGCTCCCACGGAATCTCTTCGGCCGCCACAGCGGCGCTTGGCGCTTCCTTCGGCAGGCTGTCGAGGTAATCCATGATGGCCCAGCAGAGCGCCTCGGTACCGGTTTTGTTGATGCCGGCAATCTTGAAGACCGGGCCGGTCCAGCCGAGCCGATCAATGATGTCCTGACAACGGGCTTCGGCTTCTTCCGGTGTAGGCAGCAGATCCAGTTTGTTCAGCACCAGCCAGCGCGGCTTCTCGGCAAGTGTCGGACTGAATTTGCCCAGCTCGTTCACAATGGCATTGGCGTGATAGACCGGATCGGACTCGTCCAACGGCGCGATATCAACCAGGTGCAGCAAGATGCGGCAGCGACTCAGGTGCTTCAGGAACTTGATACCAAGACCGGCACCTTCTGCCGCGCCCTCGATCACGCCCGGGATGTCGGCGACCACGAAACTCTTCTGATCCTTGACCCGGACAACCCCCAGATTGGGGATCAGGGTGGTGAACGGATAGTCGGCAACTTTCGGCTTGGCAGCCGAGACCGCCCGGATCAGGGTGGACTTGCCGGCGTTTGGCAGGCCCAACAGACCGACATCAGCCAGCACCTGAATTTCCATGCGTAACTCTCTGAGTTCGCCGGTTTTTCCCTTGGTAGTCTGGCGCGGAGCGCGGTTCACGGATGACTTGAAGCGGGTGTTGCCAAGGCCATGCCAACCGCCTTTGGCGACCAGCAGGCGCTGGCCGGGTTTGGTCAGGTCACCGATCAGCTCGTCGGTGGTGTCGTCCATCACCCGGGTGCCAACCGGCACTCGCAGGGTCACATCTTCACCTTTGTGGCCGGTGCAATCGCGCGAACCGCCATTTTCACCGCGGATCGCGTCGTAACGGCGGACATAGCGGTAATCGACCAGCGTGTTGACCGAGTCGGTCGCCTCCAGCCAGACATTGCCACCGTCGCCACCGTCGCCGCCGTCAGGACCACCCCAGCGGACGAATTTTTCCTTGCGGAACGAGGCAACGCCGTTGCCGCCGTCGCCGGCTTTGACGGTGATGGTCACCTCATCGACAAACTTCATGACTCGTTCCTTTAACCCTGTTGACCTGATAACCCTGCTGACCTGGCCCGACCGCCGTGCCATGTCAAAATTCTAGTACCGAGCAGCAAATTCACTGCCGCCCTGTGCCTGAGCGTTGCAAAAAATACCGCACAAAAACAAAGCCCCGCAATGCGGGGCCGTGTTCACTGCTGCAGGCCGTCTCAGGCCGACAGCACGGTGACGTAACGGCGAGTCGGTTTACCCTTCTCGACGAAGGAGACCTTGCCATTGGTCAGCGCAAACAACGTGTGGTCGCGACCCATGCCGACGTTTTCGCCAGCGTGGAATTCGGTACCGCGTTGGCGAATGATGATGTTGCCAGCCACAACTTCCTGGCCGCCGAACACTTTCACGCCAAGGCGCTTGGAATGGGATTCACGGCCGTTGCGGGTACTACCGCCTGCTTTCTTGTGTGCCATTTGCTAACTCTCCCGAACCTTAGGCCTTGATGCCCGTAATCTTGACTTCAGTGAACCACTGGCGGTGGCCCTGACGCTTCATGTGGTGCTTGCGGCGGCGGAATTTCAGGATGCGCACTTTGTCGTGACGACCGTGATCCACGATTTCCGCGGTGACCTTGGCGCCGGCAACCAGCGGCTGGCCGATTTTCAGATCGCCGTCTTTGGCGACCATCAGCACTTGGTCAAACTCGATAGTGCTGCCAGTGGCGCCTTCGAGCAGTTCCAGGCGAAGCACTTCGCCTTCTTGCACGCGGTGTTGCTTACCACCGCTGATGATGACTGCGTACATGTTAACTCCAATCTTTTTGTATCTGGGGTCTCTGCAGGGCGGCTCATGCCGTCAGGCAAAAGCACTTGGGAGCCCGCGAGGGGCGCGAATTCTAGCCGCAAGCCGTGGTCTGCTGCAAGCCAAATCCGGCTTTTACCCGACAAAAGCCTGCAAGAATGTCGATGCGGCCGGTCGGTTTGCCGCGTCAGAATCGGCGCGCCCGTGGCCGGATCCCAGCCTGATCTGGTCATTTTTCCGGCAAAAACCGCTCAACTTGCAGGACTGACGTCCGGTCACTAGCATGGCGCCACCTTTTTCCCCCTTTTCGCCTGGGTCAGACTGGGCGTGCCGACAGGCTGAATGCATGGAAATCAATGACGTACGCGGGTTGGTCAAGGACGACATGGCCGCCACCGACGCCCTGATTCTGCGCCGGCTCCAATCAGATGTTGTACTGGTAAACCAGATTGGTCATTACATCATCAATAGCGGCGGCAAACGGCTCCGGCCGATGCTGCTGCTGCTCGCGGCCCGGGCGCTTGGCTACCAGGGCCAGCACCACCACACGCTGGCGGCGGTCATCGAGTTCATCCACACCGCCACCCTGCTCCACGACGACGTGGTTGATGCGTCCGACATGCGCCGCGGCCGCCAGACGGCCAATTCCAAATTCGGCAACGAAGCGGCCGTGCTGGTTGGCGATTACCTGTATTCGCGCGCTTTCCAGATGATGGTCGACGTCGGCCTGATGCGGGTCATGGATATCTTGTCGACCACTACGAATCAGATTGCCGAAGGCGAAGTGCTGCAGCTGATGAACGTCAACGACCCGGACGTGTCGGTCGAACGCTATATGCAGGTCATTCACGCCAAAACCGCCATCTTGTTCGAAGCCGCCACCCGGCTTGCGGCGGTACTGGCTGGGGTGAGCAAGGAAGAGGAAGAGGCGTTGGCCATCTACGGCCTTGAGCTCGGTGTGGCCTTCCAGCTGGTCGATGACGCCCTCGATTATGCCGGCGACAGCAGCGAACTGGGCAAAAACGTCGGCGATGATCTGGCCGAAGGCAAACCAACTCTGCCACTTTTGCATGCCATGGCACACGGGACACCGGAACAAGTCGCAATGATTCGCGCAGCCATTGAAAACGGCGGCAGCGAAAACCTGATCCCCATCCAGCAAGCGCTCAAGGAAACCGGCGCCATTGAACATACTTTCGCGGCGGCGCAAAAAGCCGTTGCAAAAGCGAAAGAGGTTTTGCAGAATATGCGGCCTTCGCCATGGCGCGAAGCGCTGCTGACGGTAGCAGATTACGCAGTAAGCCGTCGCAGCTGAGGTTTTTTCCCGGAAAACCTTAGAAGTAGAAACACAGTCGGAGTGTAGCTCAGCTTGGTAGAGCACCACGTTCGGGACGTGGGGGTCGTAGGTTCGAATCCTGTCACTCCGACCATCTTTTGATGCAATCCGTCCTGCGGTAATCAGTCACGCTGAAACCAGCACACAGGACATTGGCAGCACTTGCAACACGCTTGTCTGTTAACGATAGCCACCCTCGAGGTGGCTGTTTTGTTTCTGGTCTCGGCAAACGTGCCGTATGTTGCCCGCTATTCGCCACTCCTGACCGAACCCCTTCCACTCACTCCCCTCTTGCGCCGCTTTTCACCGTAGCAACCGACGGTCACAATGCGGCATTCAGCCAAATGCGGCCACGTGCGAATGAGGCGACACCCGCCAATACAAGTAGCAAGTAGTCACAGGACCTTTGCAACGTCGCCTGCCGCCAAACCCACCATTGCGGGGCCAATTTCCCCATGTCACTGACTGCAGCACTCGTGCACGCCTACCGCAACAGCCATTACCGCGTGGCGCTGCCTGACGGCAGCTGTGTGCTGCAAATCGATCAATGTTCCGCACAAATGGATGCCTTTTTGCGCGTTATGAACTGTGAGCATGCAAGCTTCATTTCCGCTCACAATCCCGGTTCCCGACTGCTGCCGGCTGCAATCAACCACAGCCGTCACGCTGCAATGGAACAGATACTGATGGCACGCCGACTACGCTATTTCACCGGTGTTGGTCACAGTACCGAGGCCATGCCGGCGTGGCCGCCGGAAGCCGGCTTTCTGGTGTTGAACTTCGGTGCCACAGATGCAAGGGCACTCGGCCGCAGCGTTGGCCAACATGCCGTGGTGTATGTCGAATGCGGTCAGCCGGTACAACTGCTGTTCTGTGCGGAATAGAAAAAGTTCCCGGCAATACTGCCAACCCCGGCACAAATATCCTGTCCCCTCCTTAATTCGGCCTTAAGCCAGCAGCATCAACACTGCACCCATCGAATTTGATGGAGTGTGGCTCATGCCAGCCTGTACCGCTGAAGTGCTGACCAGCCCTCGTACCATGCACGGGCCGCTGCAGTTTGCGGTGTATCCGCTAGCGCACCCGGACCGGCCGGAGCTTGAACAGTTTGTGCGTGACGGCTTTGCCCGCGCCTACGATGCCCGCATCAGCTCCTTCATGCCGGTATTGTTTGGACTGCGTGATGCAGACGGCAAACTGGTTGCCGCTGCGGGTTGCCGCGATGCCGCCACACAGTCGCTGTTTCTGGAGCAATACCTCGATGCCCCGGTCGAGCACCTGCTGCGCTCAGCACTCGCTACTCCACTGAAACGGCCGGACATCGCCGAAGTTGGCAATTTGGTTGGCGAAACTGCCGGCGCCACTCGCGTGCTGATCGGTGCGATGGGCCGTTGGCTGGGTGCCGTTGGCTACCGCGCCGTGGTGTGCAATGTAACCAACACTGTCGCCAACGCCTTTCGCAAACATGGCATTCCGTTGGCGCCACTGGTGCCCGCCGACAAAACCCGGCTCGGCGCTGCGGCGGCAGATTGGGGTCGCTACTACGACCAACCGTGCACGGTTATGGCCGCCCAGGTACCAGAAGCGTTTCGGAAGCAGTTGTCATGACAGGACTGGCGCGACTCATTCAACTGGCCAAGCGGACTGAAGACGCAATCGCGCTGCAGGACGAACAATTCAGCCTCCGCTTTGGCGAACTGTTGCCCGCCATCAGCGAAGCGGCTGCCTGGCTCCAACAGAACAATGTGCAACGCCTGGCATTGCAACTCGACAACGGTGTCAGTTTTGTACTGTGGGATCTCGCTGCACAGCTCGCCGATGTGGTTTGTGTGCCGTTACCGCTGTTCTTTACCACCGCACAGCAACAACACGTGCTCGACAGCGCCAGCATTGATCTGTTGCTGATACCGTCAACCATGTCGGCGCCGGTGCTGAAGTCACCATTTCACAACGTTGCGCTGCCTGTCAGCGCCTGTTTGTCGCGCGGCCTTGCCGGCCACCAGCGGCACCTGGACCACATGGTTCCTTTGCCGGCTGGTACCAGCAAGATCACCTTTACTTCCGGCACGACCGGCACACCAAAGGGCGTCTGTCTGAGTGCACACAATCAATGGCAAGTTGCGCAGTCCTTGCAATCCGTTGCAGCGACGCTGGCCATTCACACCCATCTGTGTGTGCTGCCTCTGGCGGTGCTGCTGGAAAATGTTGCCGGCGTATACAGTGCACTTCTCTCGGGTGCCCGCGTCGTGCTGCCCTCTCTGGCGGCGGTCGGGTTGCGCGGAAGCAGCCAGTTCGACCCGCACGTACTGATCGATGCCATTGCTCGCCATGAGGCGAACAGCATCATCCTGCTCCCGCAAATGCTGAGCCAACTGCTTGACAGCCTGACGGCACGTGGCGAAGCCATGGCCAACACCCTGCGCTTTGTTGCCGTTGGCGGCGCGCGCGTTGCACCGGAGCTGCTGGCCAGGGCAGACGCCCTGAATGTTCCGGTTTATGAAGGCTATGGCTTGTCGGAGTGCAGCTCGGTGGTCGCGGTCAATGCGCCAGGTGCGCGTCGTGCCGGCACCGTTGGCAAGCCTTTGGCACATGTACGGCTGGAGCGCCGTGAAGACGGCGAATTGCTGGTGCATGGCAACAGCTTCCTGGGCTATCTAGGCAACGATGTCGCACCGACCGATATGGCTACAGGAGCGGTGGTGGCAACCGGTGACCTCGGTGCGTTTGACGAGCACGGCTTCCTGCAAATTCAGGGGCGCAAGAAAAACCTGATCATTACCGGCTTTGGCCGCAATGTCTCGCCGGAATGGCCAGAAAGTGAATTGCTGGCGGAAACAATCTTTCTGCAGGCAGCTGTGTTCGGAGAAGGCAAACCAGCGCTGTGCGCCGTTGTGGTCGCCAAACCCGGCACCCGTCAAACCGATATCGAAGCCGCGCGGATCCGAGTCAACCAACGGCTGCCTGACTACGCGCAGTTGCACGCGCTGGTCGTGGCTGATGAAAGCTTCCGTCCTGACAACGGTCTGCTGACCAGTAATGGCAGACCCAAGCGCGAGGCCATCGGGCAGCGCTACAGCGCCCGCCTGGATGCACTTTTCCATCAGCATGACAACGCAGCGTCACGGCAGAACACCGCCCAAACTGGCGCTGAAATACCGTTGCACTAACCGAGGTAATACCGATGTCATTTTATGATCAATTGCAGGTAGCGACCGTGTCGGCGCGTAATCACCTGCTGTCAGCGCCGATCATTCAACGTACGCTGGCTGGCGACATCACGCTGAACAGTTACATCGCCTTTCTGACCGAGGCCTATCACCACGTCAAGCACACCGTGCCGCTGATGATGGCGGTTGGATCGCGCCTTGATGAGCAGCACGGCTGGTTACGGGCTGCAGCGGCCGAATATATCGAAGAGGAAATCGGCCACGAGGAGTGGATTCTCAATGATATTCGCGCTTGCGGTGGCGACCCCGAGGCGGTTCGTCGCGGTACCCCCGCATTCGCCACCGAAATGATGGTTGCCTATGCCTATGACACAGTCCAGCGTCGCAACCCAGTCGGCTTCTTCGGCATGGTGCAAGTGCTGGAAGGCACCAGCATCCAGCTGGCGACCAATGCCGCCCACATCATCAAGGACAAGCTGGGTTTACCACAGCAGGCATTCTCCTACTTGTTGTCGCACGGGTCGCTCGATTTGGAACACATCGAGTTTTTTCGCAGCTTGATGGACCGGCTGGACGACCCTGACGATCAGGCAGCCGTCATTCATGCCGCCAATCGCTTCTATCGCCTGTATGGCGATGTGTTCCGCTCGCTGCCCCTGTCCGGAGAAATTGCGCATGTCAACGCTGCCTGATTCCCGCGTTTTGCTGACCGGAGCTACCGGTGGCATCGGCAAAGCGATCGCGAAACGACTGATCGCCGAAGGGGCAAAGCTGCTGTTACATGGCCGCGACACTGCCGAGCTTGAGCACCTGAGAAGCCAGCTCAATGCCTCGGCACAGATTCGGGTGGTTGCAGCGGATATCACCGACCCGATTGGGCGCGAGCATGTACTTGATGCAGTGAGACGGTTTCCCGGCGGCATCAACAAAGTCATTCATAATGCCGGCTGGAATCAGTTCGGCTTGTTTGAAGAACAAACTGAAACCACAGTAAACAGCACCCTGCAAGTCAACTTGATGGCGCCGGTTCTGTTGACCCATGCGCTGCTGCCGCTACTGCACTTGCAACACCGGGCCCAGCTTATCTTCGTGACCTCGACCTTCGGCCGTATTGGTCACCCGGGTTACGCGGCTTACGCGGCCAGCAAGTTTGGCTTGACCGGCTTTGCCGAAAGTCTGCGCCGGGAATTGGCAGACTGCGACATCGCCATCACCACCCTGTCGCCACGCGCGACCCGCACCGCATTGAATCCTGCCAATGTCATGGCAATGAATCAGGCGCTCAAAGTGCAGATGGATCCGCCGGAAGTGGTCGCCACGGCCGTAGTGGACGCCCTGAAAAAACGCCCGGCACGCCGCCAACTTGGTTGGCCCGAAAAACTGTTTGTCCGGCTCAATGCCCTGTTTCCGCAATTGGTTGACCGGGCACTTGCCAAGCAGCTGCCTGTGATTAAACGCTTTGCACGTTCCTGAGGAGATTTGGAAAATGAAACCGAATTCGTTGAAAGCAGCGTACGCCCTGGTGCTGGTGATGTGCGGCAGCCTTGCCACCTCCGCCTACGCTGACGTGGGCCCGGAAGTCGTCAAGCTGCAGAGTCGCTGGGCGGAAATCAAGTATCAAACACCCGCTGCCAATCAAGAAGCGGCGTTTGCGGCGCTGGCAGTCGAAGCAGCCAGCGTCAGCAAAGCCCAGCCGCAGGCCGCCGAACCGCTGATCTGGGAAGGCATCATTCTGTCGACCTATGCTGGTGCCAAAGGTGGCCTTGGTGCACTCGACCTGGTGAAACAGGCACGGGCCAAATTCGAGGCAGCGCTGAAAATCGACAGCCACGCACTGGCAGGCTCCGCCAACACCAGTCTCGGCAGCCTATACTACCAAGTACCGGGCTGGCCGATAGGCTTTGGCGACGACGACAAAGCCCGCGAGTATTTGTTGGCTGGCCTGGCAGAAAATCCGGAAGGCATTGACAGCAACTATTTTTATGCCGATTTTCTGTTTGACCAGGGTGAGTATGACGCGGCCGCCGCCGCCATCACCAAGTCCCTGCAGGCAGCACCGCGTCCCGGCCGTGAATTGGCTGATCAAGGACGCCGGAAAGAGGCCGAGGCACTGCAACAAAAAATCCTGAAGAAATTGAAGAAGTGAACGATGCGACTGTTGCTTGCTGAAGATGACAATCTGCTCGGTGAAGGGATCGTAACCGCCCTGCGCCGGGCCGGCTACAGTGTCGACTGGTTCCGCGATGGCGCGGCGGTTGGGCCAGCCGTGCAGAACGAGAACTTTGACCTCATTGTTCTTGATCTCGGCCTGCCGAGAATCAACGGCCTCGATGTACTGCGGGATTTGCGCAAACGAGGCGATACGACTCCCGTGCTGATCCTGACAGCCCGCGATGAAGTGGGTGATCGGGTTATCGGTCTCGATGCCGGTGCCGATGACTATCTGGGCAAGCCCTTCAGCCTCGAAGAATTGCTCGCCCGCCTGCGTGCTTTGCAACGTCGGCGCGGCGGTCGCGCAGACAATCAAATTGTTCACGGCGCGCTGCGTCTCGACCCGGTTAGCCACCGGGTTGAATACAGCGGCGTGCCGGTACTGTTGCCGCGGCGTGAGTTCGCACTGCTGCAGGCTTTATTGGAAAGCAAAGGCAATGTGCTCAGCCGCGAACAACTGGAACAAACCCTGTACAGCTGGACCGAGGAAGTCGG
The DNA here is from genome assembly GCA_041914645.1 of Permianibacter sp. Classification (GTDB taxonomy): domain Bacteria; phylum Pseudomonadota; class Gammaproteobacteria; order Enterobacterales; family Permianibacteraceae; genus Permianibacter. The sequence goes on along the minus strand of JAYSCY010000007.1, from coordinate 70,436 downwards.
CAGCAACACCATCGAGGTGCATGTACACCACTTGCGAAAGAAACTGGGCAATGACCTGATCCGCACCATACGCGGGGTCGGCTATACCATTGACCCGGAACCACCACAGGCCGGCGTCTTGGCAGATAGCACCGAATGAGCCTGCGCCAATATCTGCTCAGCACCCTGCTCGGCCTGATGGCGGTACTGCTACTGGTATCGGCTGTCGCCGGTTATCTTGAAAGCCGGCATGAGCTGGAAGAAGTCTTTGACGCAGAACTGGCACAGCACGCCAAAGTACTGCGCGTTTCGCTGGCACCGGTCATTGAACGACACGGGCACGTGATGGCCGTTGAAAGTTGGCACGGTGATGAAGAGACGACCGATGCCCAGCAAGTCGACGATGCATCCGAACGCGATGCAACCGGTCATGCCTACGAAAACAAAATTGCCTTTCAGCTTTGGAGCAGCGCTGGCGTGCTGTTGGGTCGGTCAAACTCGGCTCCCACCCAGCCCTTCTCCAGCTTTGTTGCCGGCTACAGTGACCAGCTGCATGGTGAGCACGAATGGCGAATTTTTACCCTGCAGACTTCCGATGGTGGTTGGATACAGGTCGGTCATCGTGACGATGTAAGGGGTGAGCTATCAGCGGAAATTGCTGCCCAGACCATTGTTCCGGGCCTGCTCCTCATCCCGATCATGGCTTTGGCCATTGTTCTCGTACTGCGATTTGCCCTGCGACCACTGCAGCAACTCGTCAACACCCTCAATGAGCGCACGCCTACCCAGCTTGATCCGCTAAAGGAGCAGTTGGCACCGGTGGAAGTGCAGCCATTGGTCCGAAGTTTCAATGCCCTGATGCAGCGACTCTCCGATGTCTTTCAACAACAAAAGCGCTTTATTGCCGATGCCGCTCATGAACTGAAGACGCCACTTGCCGCGCTGCAGATTCATACCGAGAATGCGCTGGCTGTCGAAGGTGAGGAGCGTCAGCAAGCCCTGCTGCACATCAAGGAAGGCATTGCCCGAACCAATCGTCTGATCGAACAATTGCTGCTGCTCAGTCGACTTGAACACCAGCGCAACCCGGTCAATCAAACCCTACCTCAGGGTAGCCCCTGTGATCTCACCGCCATCACTCGCCAGCTGTTTGACGAGCTCAACGTCCTCGCCCGGCGCAAGCAGCAACGCCTGCAACTGAACGGTGCCGAGCAGGCAGTGGTGGTTGCCAGCGAGATGCCGCTGCGCGCAATGCTGCGCAATCTGATTGACAATGCCCTGCGCTATTCACCAAGCGAAAGCAGCGTGATTGTCACCATCTCGCGCGATGACACAGGCCTGTGCTGGCGCATATGCGACCACGGCCCTGGCATTACCGCCGAGGCAAAGGAACGGGTATTCGAACCCTTTTTCCGGGTGCTGGGCAATGAGGCATCAGGGACCGGGCTTGGGCTCGCGATTGCAAGAGAGGCCGCGGATCAGCTCGGTGCTCATATTCAGTTGATGGACAACAGCCCGACCGGGCTTTGCGTCAGCGTTCGCTGGCCCCACTCCGGCTGATCCGGCCTTGGTTTGGGACATGGTGCTCTGACGGGGCAAGCAAAAACAACCCGCTTCCAGCTTCACATCGTCACTCGCACCGACATTTGCACCCACACTTGCAACCACACTTGCTTCAGGTCACCGCATCAGGTTGTTGCCGCCGCCGCTCACGCCGGAAGTATTTCTGATTTTGATAGAACTCCGGCTGATCATTGCCCGGCCACCAGTCGGGAATCCCGAGAATCGGCAACGGCGACAGGTCGGCCGGAGTCCACTGGGCTTTACACGCTTCAAGTCGCTCACTGAGCCAACCATCTTGCACCGACAGGTCCACCGCTGATGCGTCCTTGACATGCAGCAGTAGCGCATGCGCGGTCAAACCAAGAAACGGCTGCCGCAATTGATCAAGCAGACCATGGCCAAACAGGCGAACATGCAGGTTGCGACCAAAGGCCTGGCGATGGTCAATGAACAAGGTTGGCCAATCCATGGCGCGGATCAACGCCAGCAATTGTTCATCGTCGCTCCAGACCAGCGCGCCGTTTTCGTCAAACAGCGTGGCGGCATCCCGGCGCCGACCGCGTTGCCCCACCAGCACAGGCTGTCGTGCAGCCTGATGCAATCGATTCAGTTCCGATTTGCTTTCAGGATAGCTTTGCCAGATCAGGGCATTGAGCAGATCGTGCCAGCAGGCGTGACGCGTTGGTACTTCGCCGGTTTCGGCCACGTGATCTTCATACGACAACACCTCCGCACCGACAAAACGCACACAAGCCTGCTGTGAAAGGGCCGGGTAATAGCGCTCAGGTGCCGGCCACTCTTGCCAGTCCATGCAGATCGTCGACGCAGCCGGCGCGACACTGGCAAAGCCCGGATGTTGACGCCAGAATCCGGGCCGCCATGCCGTGCGTGGGTCATTCACTTCCGGCACACAATTCATCAAATTCTCACTTCAGCAGCACGGTGGCGGAAACCGTTCGATAAGATGCAACCGGCATTCGTCCACCGGTTTGGTTATCATACCGTTTCCGCCACGCTACATTTCGGGCTTTGCATGGGTGCTTTACTGATTGAGGCATTGTCGCTCCAGCAGCAATTGTCGGCAGCAGACTCCCGCTATCGTGTCATCGATTGCCGCGCCAAACTGCAGGCACCGACCTGGGGTAAGCAGCAGTACCTCAGCGGCCACATTCCGGGTGCTATCCATGCAGATCTTGAAACCGAACTGTCCGGACTCATCGTCCCCGGCCATACTGGCCGTCACCCCTTACCGGAACCGGCAACACTCGCCGGCACCTTTGCCCGATACGGCATTGGCCCTGATACCCACGTGGTTGCCTACGATGATGCCGGCGGCGTCTACGCGAGCCGGCTTTGGTGGTTGCTGCGCTGGCTTGGCCACGATCATTGCCAGCTGCTCGATGGTGGACTGCCCGCGTGGGTCGGTGCTGATCTGCCATTGCGCGGTGGCGAGGACACGGTTGCAGCTAAGCCTTTCATCGGTGTACTGCAGGCCGACATGACGGTGACGGCCAACGAGCTCCTGCAGGCCGATCGTATGCGGACCGTGATCGATGTTCGCGGTGCCGCACGCTATGCCGGCCTTGAAGAACCCATCGACCCGGTGGCGGGCCACATCCCGGGCGCCATCAACCTGCCATTCTCCGGCAATCTCACAGCCGATGGCCGCTTTCTGTCTACCGCGCACTTGCGCGAGCGCTATGCTCACGTCGGCAACAGCAGCGTCAGTTACTGTGGCTCCGGTGTCACCGCCTGCCACGCGGTTTTTGCAATGGCGCACGCCGGGCTTATGCCCGCCAAGCTCTATCCAGGTTCGTGGAGCGAATGGATTACCGATCCAGCCCGGCCGATTGCCCGCACCGCCGAGCCATAAACCAGCCGCCTGACGCGTCAGCGGCACCAACACACCGTTTCCCGAACGGTCAGCGAAGCCGGACTCGCCAACGCGCTATACTGGCAACCGGCATTTCGCCTATTCGCCGGCCTTCCCATGTCGATGTCACTACGCCCGGACGCAGCCCTGATCGCCCGCGGCACCATGCTGCTGCTAATGGCCGAGCTGGTGTTCACCGGCCTGGGAGCACTGGTCAAACACCTGGCCCCGCATTACAGCAATGCCCAGATCGTTTTCTTCCGAAATGCCCTCGCCCTGCTCATCCTGCTGCCCTACCTGCTCGCCCGCGGCAAGTTGGTGTTCAAGGCGGACAAACTGCGTTTTCATTTTCTGCGTTCCACCACCGGCATCAGTTCGATGTATCTGTACTTCTACTGTCTTGGCGTCTTGCCACTCGGTGAAGTGACATTGCTGGCACAGACCGCACCGATCTGGATCCCGGTCATTGCCTATTTCTGGCTGGGCGACGAGTTCAAGAAGCGCTACTTGTTTTCGGCACTCATCGGGATTGCCGGTGTCGCCCTTGTCGTTCGACCAAACGCCGACACCTTTTCGCCCGCCTTTCTGCTCGGTCTGTTCGGTGCCGTGCTGGCCGCCGGTTCCAAGGTGACCATCCGGCGCATGGCCGACAGCGAAAGCGCCCACATGATCGTTTTCTACTTCAGCTTGATCAGCACCGTCATTACCGCGGTACCGGCATTCATACAATGGCAACCACTAATCCCCGGCGACTGGTTGGCGCTGCTCGGTCTTGGCATCACTGCCGCATTGGGTCAGATGCTGATGACTCGTGCCTTCATGCTGGCACCACCGAGTCGCATCGGTGCCTGGGGCTACACTCAGGTGGTGTTCGCATTTGCGTTCGGTTGGCTGATCTGGCGCGAGCCCATTCATCCCCTCTCGCTGGTCGGCGCCGGTCTCATCATCATTGCCGGCTTGACCGCCACGGGCATCATGCTTGACTGGTGGCAGACGTGGCGCAAGCGCCAGCCAGATAGCTGAACGGCAAAATCTTGCCACCGGCCAAACCGGCCATTCCCATTTCAGCCGACCCGGTGAACCGGACCATTGGCTACGAAAACTGGCAGTTGGCCCAGATTGATCTACCCTTTTTGCAGTGACGTTTCCATGCCGGTCCGCCCGCCGGGCAGACTGGTTCCCGGCTTTGCAAGGTTTTCACCCCATGCGCGATCTGCCGCTCAAGTACAAATTCTGGTTGGTCAACATCATTGCCTTTGTCGGCATGTCGGCATTGACCCTGTTTGCCATCAACCGCACCCACACGGCCCTGCAAGTAACCGACGCTGAGGTGAGTTTTGCCAGCGTGTTCTGGTCCGAGGCGCCGGCCTATGCAGTGGTGGTATTTGTGTTGATGCTGGCCTTGCTGGCCGGCTCGCAGGCGTTGATTGTATTTGTCGAGCGCCACATCGTTACCCTGCGCAGTGCCATGCAGAAAGTGCAGCATCAACGCGATCTCAGTGTTCGGGTCAGCTCCGACAGTCAGGATGAAGTTGGCGACATGGGCCGCGCGTTCAATGCCATGCAGGACGCATTGCTGACCGTGATCCGGCAAGTGGAAAGTGCCAGCCACGATGTTACTCATGCGGTCGATGGCATGCATGAAGCCGCCCAGCAAACCCGCCGTGGCATGGAGTCCCAGCAGCACAGTGCCAGCCAGATTGAACAGCGTGTGCAAGGCGTGATGCATGGCGCCCAAACCGTGTTGCAACAGGCGACTCAGGCACAATCGGTTTCAAGGGAAACCCGTTCGCTCACGGAAACCGGCCGCAGCGTCGTCAGCGAACTCACCGAAGCCTTTCGGGCGCTGGCGACTGATGTCCAGCAGTCTGCCGTGCTCATTCATCAGCTCGCCGAAGACAGCAACCGAATTGGCAGCGTATTGAATGTCATTCGCGAAATTGCCGACCAAACCAACCTGCTGGCATTGAACGCCGCCATTGAAGCGGCCCGTGCCGGCGAAAGTGGCCGTGGCTTTGCCGTGGTTGCCGATGAAGTGCGCAAACTGGCGCGACGTGCTGGTGAGTCCACTGACGAAATTCGTCAGATCGTTGAAGCGCTGCAACAAACGACACGCCGCTCAGTGGAACTGATGGCAATTGGTGCCGAGCGCGCCAATGCCAGCCAGGCTCAGGCAGTCCGTGCTGCCGATGCATTGCGCGCCATCAACGACTCGGTGAACAGCATTGCCGACAGCAATCAGGCCATCACCGGCGTAACCGAGCAACAAGCAGAATTGGCCAACCAGGTATATCAGGACGTCAATGCGATTCAGCAGATCACCGCCGAGACTCGGCAATCGGCCCAGACCTTTGTTCAGAGCAGTGAGCAACTGACCGAGCTGGCCGGTCGACTGCAGAAAACCGTCGGTCAGTTCAGGTTCTAGAACATCCGCGACAGAAAGCACAGGAGCAAGGAGAGTTGTTGCGCGAAACTCCGGCAACAGCCAACGTCAATCACGGCCAGCAGTTCCCGTCACGACTGCGTTTTTCTCCCTCAATCGGGCAACGCCGTTACGGCAAGGTCAGTGAGCGCCACTGCCCCGCCGGCAGATCACCGAGCTCGTATTCGCCCACCCGGGTCCGGTGCAGGGATTCGACCTGATAGCCACAGGCGGCAAACATCCGCCTTACCTGATGATAGCGCCCTTCCTGTACCGTCACTTCCGCCACCCGTGGGCTGACAATCGTGAGCAACGCCGGCAAACAGGGCTGCGCTTCCCCGCGCAGATGCACGCCGGTCGCAAACGCCTGCACCAGCTCTGCAGTCAGTTCGTGATCGACTCCGGCCCGATAGACTTTGCCGACCTGATGCTTGGGTGAGGTCCAGCGTTGCACCAATGCGCTCTGGTCGGTCAGCAACAACAACCCGCTGGTCTCTTTGTCGAGCCGCCCCACACTGACCACTTTCGGATCCCGATCCAGCCAACGTACCGGCAGCAAATCATAGACCCGGGGACCTTCGCTGCTGTCATGACTGCAGACATAGCCAAGCGGCTTGTGCAGCGCAATCAACATGCCATCCGGAAAATCGATCGGCTCGCCATCAATCAATAACTCGCGTGGCTCGACTTTTTGCGCGAAGTCGTTGATGACAGCGTCACCGACCCGAAGGCGACCTTCATTAATCCAGAGTCGTGCCTGCCACCGCGAGCAATAGCCAAAGTTGCCAAGAATCTGGTCGACGCGCTTTTTCATCCGCCGCGCACATCCGACAATGCATCGGTCAACGACGGCCGATCAAACACGAAACCAGCGTCAAGCAAGCGCGATGGCATCACCCGTTGTCCTTTGAGCAGGAGATCAGCCCCTTCGCCGGCCAGCGCCCTTAACACGAAAGCGGGCACCCGCAGTGCACAAGGCCGTTGCAAGGATTGCGCGAGTTGCTGACTGAATTCAGCGTTGCTGACCGGCGCCGGGGCGGTCAGGTTGAACGCGCCAGCCAGTGATGGCGTGGTCAGCAGAAACTGCACCGCGGCCAACCAGTCATTGAGATGAATCCACGAGAAACCCTGATTACCGGTACCAAGTGGCCCGCCAAGGCCAACGTGAAAAGCGGGCAACATCCGCTTCAATGCCCCGCCAGTGCGGTGCAGGACCACGCCGGTGCGCAGCAGACACACCCGCACATTGAGTGGCTCCGCCGCCCGCGCGGCAGCCTCCCAATCGGCGCACAAGCGAGCGCCGAAATCATCGCCCGCCGGATCATTTTCCTGAAACAGCGCCGTGTCGCTGTAACCGTAGTAACCAATGGCCGATCCGGACAGCAATACATCAGGGCGCAGTTGCATGCGTGACAGCCATTGCACCAGACCGTGCGTGGTAGCGATGCGACTGGCCCGGATCCGATCCTTGCGGGCGTCGGTCCAGCGACCGCCGATCAGCGGTTCACCGGCCAAGTTGATCACGGCATCAGCCTGACTTGGCGCATCGTGCCAGGCCGTGAATGCACTGACCTGACTGCCAAGCAAACGCCGTACCCGGGCTGGCTTGCGGCAATAAACACTCAACTCACAGCCTTGGTCGAGCAGGCGACGGGCCAGGGCACTACCAAGAAACCCGGTCGCGCCAGTCATCACGACATGCATGTCGTCTTTTCCTCAAATTCAGTTGATGCCAAGCAGAAAATACCATCCGGTTGCCGACCGGCTGCCACGCTCAGGTTACCGCCAATGTGCGTTGATAGAACGCCAGCATGGGCTCGCTGAAACAGCAAAACTGCACCTCAAGTGGCTGATCGATTGTCAGCAGTACTGATCGAACCGTGCTGACCGCAACCGATACCGCCAATTCCGGCGGGTAACCATAGACACCACAGCTGATTGCCGGAAAGGCAACCTGACGAAACCGCCGCGTCACGGCAATCGCAAGGCAATTGCGGTAACAGGCCGCCAACAGTGCCGGCTCGCCGGCCTGACCGCCTTGCCAAACCGGTCCAACAGTATGGATGACATAGGGTGACGGCAGACGATAGCCACGGGTCAACCGGGCTTCCCCGGTCGGACAGTGGCCGAGGGTGCGGCATTCTGCCAGAAGCTCAGGGCCGGCGGCGCGGTGGATGGCACCATCAACGCCGCCTCCCCCCAACAGGCTGCTGTTGGCGGCATTGACGATGGCATCCACCGACAACGTCGTCAGATCGCCCAGAAAAGCATGCAGGCGGACCATACTTTCCTCCCTGCTCCGCGGTTTTCCGGGTTTACAGCGTCCTGTAAACCGGATAGCCTGTTCAATATATTAAACATTCGCAGTTCAGCATTTTGCCGCACCAGCTGACCGGGAGACCCGCCGTGCTCAAACCAGCCTACCCCTATTACCTTGCCAATCAACCGGTCTTCGCCAATCAGGATCTGGCGGTCACCGACAAATACACCGGTGAGATCGCCACCCGCGTTGCCCTGGCAGATGCCAAGGCGATTGATGCGGCCATCGCAGCTGCCGAGGCGGCCAGTGAGCCCATGCGCAAACTGCCGGCCTACAAGCGCCAACAAATACTTCAGCACTGCGTGCAACGCTTTACCGAGCGGGTGGAAGAGCTGGCGCAGGCATTGACCATTGAGAATGGCAAGCCGATCAATGATGCCCGTGGCGAAGCTGTCCGCCTAATCGACACCTTCCGCATCGCGGCCGAAGAGTCGACCCGTATCTATGGCGAAGTCATGCCGATGGATATTTCGCCACGCGCCGTTGGTTACACCGGTATGTGGAAGCGGGTACCGGTCGGCCCCTGCTCCTTCATATCACCGTTCAACTTTCCGCTGAACCTCGCCGCCCACAAAGTGGCCCCGGCCATTGCGGCCGGCTGCCCGTTTGTGTTGAAGCCGGCCTCAATGACCCCCATCGGCGCGCTCATCATCGGAGAAGTGCTGGCTGAAACCGATCTGCCGAAGGGCGCCTTCTCGATACTGCCCTGCTCGCGCGACGGCGCAGATTTGTTTACCACCGACGAACGCCTCAAACTGCTGTCATTCACCGGCTCGCCCCAAGTCGGCTGGGAGCTGAAAGCAAAAGCCGGCAAGAAAAAAGTGGTGCTGGAACTGGGAGGCAATGCCGCCTGCATCATTGACCACGACACCGATATCGAAGACGCGGTCAAGCGAGTGGTTTTCGGCGCGTTTTACCAAAGCGGCCAGAGCTGCATCAGCGTTCAGCGCATTCTGGTCCATGAAGCAGTTTACAAAACTTTCCGCGATCAACTCGTGGCCGCCACAAAAGTCTTGAAGATGGGCGACCCGAAAGATCCGGCCACCTTCATTGGTCCGATGATTTCGACCAAGGAAGCTGAGCGGCTGGAGGGCTGGGTAAAAGAAGCGGTCGCCAGCGGCGCTACCCTGCTTTGCGGCGGCAAGCGCGACGGGGCAATGCTGGAAGCGACATTATTGGAAAACGTCAAGAATAGCGCCAACATCTCCTGCCAGGAAGCGTTCGGCCCGGTTGCCATCATCAGCTCATTCAGTGATTTCGATGCCGCCCTTGATGAAGTCAACAACAGCGATTTTGGCCTGCAAGCCGGGGTTTTTACCCGTGACATCTACAAGATCCAGCGTGCCTGGGATGTGCTGGAAGTCGGCGGCGTGGTCATCGGTGATATTCCAAGTTGGCGGGTCGATCACATGCCCTACGGCGGTGTGAAAGATTCGGGCCTCGGTCGTGAAGGCATCCGCTATGCCATCGAAGACATGACCGAACTGCGCATGCTGATCGTCCGGACTCCACCGAAGGAAATGCGCTGATTTGCCATTGTTGGACAAAAAAAGCCCCGCTTTGCGGGGCTTGTTTTTGCTTCAATGCTTCAATGCCGCTCAGTTAAAGACCCGAATGGTAAACGGATATGCCCATACTTCGCCGTTGTTGGCCTTGAGACCTCCGACAATGGCAAAGACGATATTGAGGATGGCCAGTATCCACAGCAACAACAGACCAATCAGAATCAGGGACAACACCCAGCCAATAACGGCATAGACAAAAAACGAGATCAGCCAGTTGGCGACATTCTTGCCATGGGCATCGATCAAGGGATGTTCATCCTTCTTCATCTGCCACATCACAATCGGCACAATGAACCCGGCAAACGGGATCACATAACCTGCCAGTATTGACAGATGGATGAACATGCCCCATTGACGGGCATTCTGGTCCGACAACCTGGGCAAATTTTCAGACATGCATCTCGCTCCTATGCATACCGACTTCAATACCGTTCACATCGCTTATGGCCACAGCGCTCAGGGCTTTTTGTTGTAGCCGGAAATTGGCGTTTCAAGACTGACAATAGCTCGCCAGTCAGATGAGCGAGTGCCTTCAAGCTTGGCCGCCACACTGTATCGCATACCTTCCTTGACATCGATGGTCACGGTTGGATTTTGCGAACCTTCGTTACCAGGCACCGATAATGTCATGGCATTCTGATCAATAACTGCACCGATTCGGATCTCGTGTACGCCGGGTCGCAGCATCAATTGGGAACGGCCTGTCGAGATGTTTACTCCATCAACCATCAGAAAAAAAGCTTGGTACTGATCTGAAGCCTGTTTGGCAATATCCAAATCAACAATGCCGTGAGGTTCGTCCCGACCGGCAAAGATTGCATCGGTAGTTGCACAGGCATTTAGAAACAAGCCGAGCAACAGCAGCATACCCACTCGTAAATGCTTCATATTCCCTCTCCCATTGCAGTACTGGTGCACCGCGCACCTCGGCGACAACGTTGTCACCCCGGCCGCCTTTGGTCAACTGGCATGATTATGCAATATGCCGCCTCGCACCGGAATTGTGCATGCTGCTAGAATCGCCATCCAACGTGGCGTGCCCCACCGCGGATCGGCGATAATGCCGAACCAGCTCAGCCGCCTATGCTGACCGAATCCCCCAACTCGCCGAGGACCCACCATGACCGCTACTGCCGCGGCCCCGCAGCGCCATACCAACCTGAATGCCGATGCGCTGATCAAGAAAGCGCTCGAGCGCCACGAAGGCCGTATTGCCAGTAACGGCGCACTGGTGGTCGAAACCGGCAAGCGCACGGGCCGCAGCCCGGCGGACCGGTTCATTGTGCAGGAGCCTAGCACCCAGAACGAGATCGAGTGGGGCAAGGTCAACAAACCGTTCCCGGCGGACAAGTTCGACGCCCTCTGGGCCCGGGTCGAAGCCCACTACAACGCGTTGCCGGAGGCCTTTTTCAGCCAGTTGCACGTCGGTGCCGACCCCAAGCATTACCTGCCAATCGAAATGCGCACCGAGACCGCTTGGCAACAGCTGTTCGGCCGCAACCTGTTCATCCGCCCAAGCCAGTTCAATCCATCCGGCAAGCCGGCATGGCAGATTCTGAACGTCCCGGGCTTCGTTTGCGACCCGGCCCGTGATGGCACCAACAGCGATGGCTGCGTCATCATCAACTTCGGCGCCCGCAAGGTGCTGCTGGCCGGCATGCGCTACGCCGGTGAGATGAAAAAGGCCATGTTCTCGGTGCAGAACTTCCTGCTGCCGGCCGAAGACACCCTGCCGATGCACTGCGGCGCCAATCAGTCGAAAGATGGCAAGGTCACCTTGTTCTTCGGTCTGTCCGGTACCGGCAAGACCACGCTGTCGACCGACCCGGCCTGCTTCATCATCGGTGATGACGAGCACGGCTGGGGCCCGGGCACCGTGTTCAATATCGAAGGTGGCTGCTACGCCAAATGCATCGACCTGAACCAGAAACATGAGCCGGTGATCTGGGACGCCATCCGTCACGGCACCATTCTGGAAAACGTTGTGCTGAACGAAGACGGCACGCCGAATTACGCTGACCACACGCTGACCCAGAACAGCCGAGCAGCCTACCCACTCGATTTCGTCGAAAAGCGTGTGCTGGAGAATCGCGGTCCGGAACCGGAGGCGCTGATTTTCCTGACCTGCGACATGACCGGCGTGCTGCCACCAGTTTCGATCCTCAATCGCGAACAGGCGGCTTACCACTTCCTGTCCGGTTACACCGCCAAAGTTGGCTCGACCGAAATGGGCTCGACCTCGTCGATTGAACCAACGTTTTCGACCTGTTTCGGCGCACCTTTCTTCCCGCGTCCGGCCGGTGAATACGCCAAGCTGCTGATGAAGCGGCTGGATGCCTCCGGCGCCAAGGTCTACCTGGTCAACACCGGCTGGACCGGCGGCCCGGCTGGCGATGGCGGCCACCGCTTCCCGATCCCGGTTACCCGAGCTGTCGTTGCCGCCATTCAGAGTGGTGCACTGAAAACTGCGAAAACGCAGCATCTGCCGGTGATCAATCTGGATGTGCCGGTTGAACTCGCAGGCGTCGATAGCAAGCTGCTGAATCCGCGCGACACGTGGGAAGACAAGGCCAAGTATGATGCCGAAGCCAAGAAACTGGCTCAGCTCTTCATCGAGAACTTCAAGAAGTTCAAGGTCGATGCCAGCGTCATCGCGGCCGGTCCGCAGCTCTAAGCTGTTCCCGTACATGAACAAAGGGCCGCACTCGCGGCCCTTTGTTTTTCCCAGCACAGATACTGCCGAGCCGACATCAAGACACCATCGGACGGAGCGCACACGCAACGGGGCGAGCTATCGTTGGCAAATCCGTTTACCATGCCGAACAAATGTCTCACCCACACTGACCGGAGCAGAAAATGGACGCCGATTGGGTACTCACGACCTTGAACGATGCGCTGAGCGCACTGGAAGATGTCATCACCGAGCTGGAATCAGACCCGGAGAGCGTCGATGAACTGTTACCGGAACTGATGCCGGCGCTGTACGCAAAATTGAATTACGCCTGGAACAGCCGTGAACTCGGCCCAGAAGCGATTGACAAGCTCGACCACAACGCACTGATCGGCTTTCCGAAAGATTTGACACTGTAAACCGCGTGACCCGCTGTCAGCGCACCGTGGCCCGGAGCGCTGACAGCGGCTACGACTGAATCAATCTTTCTTGAACGCGTCGTGGCAGTTCTTGCAGCTGCCACCCACTTGGCCGAAGGCGGCTTTCCACTGCGCCGGATCCGAGCTTTCAGCCGCTGACACAAATGCCGCTGTCGCCGTCTTTTGCTTGTCAATCGCGGCCTGGAAATCGTCTGCCTTTTCCCAGATGCTGGGCAGGGCTTCGGTGTCGCCCTTGTGTGAACCAGCCGGGAAATATTCGGCAGTGCGGCTCCACTGCCGCTGAGCCGCCGCATCGAGCGATTTGGCGTGAATCAGCAGGGTCGCCTGCTGGCTGGCATCACCGGCTTCCACCAACTTCTTGATCGCGCCCATTTCCTTCTTGAAGGCCTTGAAACCTTCCTGACGCGCAGTGATCGGGTCAATGGCAGCGACTACGCTGCAGCTCAGCGCTACAGCGCCGAGAACAATGGCCATACGTTTCATTTTCTCTCCTGTTCGTTTTAACCGGTTTTGCCGTTTTTCACTATTGGACCGAAGCGACCTTTGCTGCTGCCGGAACGGCAGCAATCGACATGTCGCCACTGAAATTCATTCCGCATAAATCGCGATAACACGCTCGCCTTTCTGATTGATCGACGCGCGATACATGCCCTTGCTGTTGAATGGCAGCGCCACGTTGCCGTTTGCATCCACCGCAACGATACCGCCCTCGCCGCCCATCTTGACCAGTTTGTCCTTAACCACGGCTGAAGCCGCCTCGATCAGTGGTTGCTTCAGGTATTCGACCCGGGCACAGATATCATGAGCCACCACCGCGCGAATGAAATACTCGCCATGGCCAGTGGCCGACACCGCGCAAACCGCATTGGCATACGTACCGGCACCAATCACCGGCGCATCACCAACCCGGCCCCAGCGCTTGTTGGTCATGCCGCCAGTCGAGGTGGCTGCAGCCAGCCGGCCCTTGCGGTCAAGCGCTACCGCGCCAACCGTACCAAAGCGGTTTTCCTGCTCGGAGAAATGATAGGACTGCTTGCGGCCCTTTTCCTGCAACGCATCCTCAGACAAGCCAGTCGCACCCTTGTCCTGCTCCAGCAGCTTCTGCAACTGTTGCCAGCGACGGTCGGTGTGAAAATACGAAGGATCGACGATCTCCACCGGCTGGGTGCGGGCGAATGCTTCGGCACCGGCACCAATCAGCATCACATGCGGGGAACTGTCCATGACCCGGCGTGCCAGCGTGATCGGATTCCTGATGGTGGTGACACCTGCGATGGCGCCTGCCGCCAGCGTACTGCCATCCATGATGGCGGCATCAAGCTCGTTCTTGCCGTCGTGGGTAAAGACCGCGCCTTTTCCTGCATTGAACAGCGGTGAGTCTTCCATCACCCGAACGCTTGCTTCGACCGCATCGAGACTGCTGCCGCCGTTCTGCAGAATCGCGTAACCGGCGTCGAGCGCCTGCGCCAATGCCGCACGATACTGTTGCTCCAACGCGGGCGACAGTTCGCTGCGCAAAATGGTGCCGGCACCGCCATGGATGGCCAGCGCAATCGGCGCCGAATTGTCAGCGCCCTGAACGGATAGCGTCGTCATCAACAGCGCTCCTGCGGCAAGCATTTTTTTCCCAAGCAGACACTTCATGATTGCGTCAGCCAGAACGCCAGCACATTGGCAACTCCCAAACCGAAAATTACCGTCACGGTCAACACCGTACCGAGAAAGCGGCCCGGGCTGGTCTTGCCGGAGCGGCTGAGGCCAAAAGCGTGCAGCAACCGGGCGAGCAGCAGACCGGCACCGAAAATATGCAGAGTCAGCGCGCTGCCCTGATTCAGTTCCAGGGCCGCCAGCAGGATCAGCGCGATGGGAATGGTCTCGATGGCATTGCCATGGGCGCGTATTGCCAGCAGCAGTGATTTCTCACCGCCATCGCCCACCCCGATACGAAACCGCCAGCGTTTGGCAACAATGCGAAGAAGCAGCACAATGACCAGCAACCCCAACAGCGCGGCGTACAGGCCAGTGACAGGCAACAACATGAGTTCAGGCTCCGGGATATTCGACCATCGGCTCAAGGCGAAAGTCAGTGACCGGCAAGGCTACGTGAGCCTGATACGTACTGACAAGCCAACCGGTGTCACCGGCCGGAAGGTGACACCATGAAAGTGGCGGCCACCGTTGCCGCGATCATCGAACGTGACGGCCGTTTTCTGGTGGTCGAGGAGTCCGACAAGGAAGACGGCCGCCGGGTGCTGAACCAGCCGGCCGGCCACGTCGAACCGGGCGAAGGCCTGATCGAAGCAGCAATCCGCGAGGTCGCCGAGGAAGCCGGACTGGCCTTTTCGCCAGAGGCCGTGGTCGGGGTATACCGGCTCACTGCCCGCAATGGCCGAGACTACCTGCGCATTTGCTTTGCCGGCTCGGTGCCAGCGGCTGCCGTTGCCCGCCCCTGCGACAGCGACATCCATGCCTGCCACTGGTTCACCCTGGCAGAGATTGCCGAGTTCGGCCCACGCAGCCCTCTGGTTCTGCAGTGCTTTCAGGACTATCTGGCTGGTCAGCGATTACCGCTGGCGGCATTTTCGGTGTTCAAGCAGGACATTTGACGCTGCTTGATGGGAATACGAGCCTGGGCGCCATGCCAAGTCTGCCGCCAAAGCCTGCGCCAGCTGGTCAAAACTCGACCACTCAGGCCGTGCTAGAATCCGCGCCCGTTTTCTGACCTGCCCCCCACCGCAAGAGTCACACATGAGCACTGCCCCACGCGTAATCGTCGGCCTGTCCGGCGGCGTTGATTCCTCGGTATCGGCCTGGCTGCTGAAGCAGCAGGGTTACCGGGTCGAGGGCCTGTTCATGAAAAACTGGGAAGAGGACGACACCGACGAGTTCTGCTCGGCTGCGCAGGATCGCGCCGATGCGCAAGCAGTGGCCGAGAAAATCGGCATCCCGTTTCACACGGTCAACTTCGCCGCCGAGTACTGGGACAATGTGTTCGAGCATTTCCTGACTGAATACAAGGCCGGCCGGACGCCGAACCCGGACATCCTCTGCAACAAAGAAATCAAGTTCAAAGCCTTCCTCGATTTTGCCAGACACCTGGGCGCCGATTACATTGCCACCGGTCACTACACTCGCCGCGCCGATATTGATCTTCCCAATGGCGAGAAGCAGGCGCAGCTCCTGCGCGGCGTCGATGGCAACAAGGATCAGAGCTACTTCCTGTACACCCTGCAACAGGATCAGCTGAAACATGCGCTGTTTCCGGTTGGTGAACTGGAAAAGCCGGAAGTGCGGCGGATCGCGGCTGAACAGGGCTTTGTCACGGCTGAAAAGAAGGATTCGACTGGCATCTGCTTTATCGGCGAGCGTCGGTTCAGCGAATTCTTGAGCCGCTACCTGCCAGCACAGCCAGGCAATATCGAAACGGTCGAAGGCAAGATCATCGGTCGCCACAGCGGCTTGATGTATCACACGCTTGGCCAGCGCAAAGGGCTCGGCATTGGTGGCCTGAAAGGCGCTGACGAATCACCGTGGTTTGTCGTGGCAAAAGATCTGGAGCGCAACGTACTGGTGGTCACCCAGGGCCACGATGACTCGTACCTGATGAGCACGGCACTGTACGCCAGCCAAATGCACTGGGTTGCCGGCAAGCCACCCGCCTCGCGCTTCGACTGCACCGCCAAGGTCCGCTACCGCCAGCACGACTTCCCGTGCACGGTCAGCATCCGCGCCGACGGCAGCGTCGACGTGAGTTTCCCGGACCCACAGCGCTCGGTCACGCCAGGCCAGTCGCTGGTGCTGTACGCGGGTGAGGTCTGCCTCGGCGGCGGCATCATCGAATCGACGACCGCACTGCACCCGCTGCCAGCCCGGCAGGTCCCAATAAAGCCCTGAATTTCCAAGGGTTTATCGTCCCCGCCCAGACCGGTTTCACTTGACCGGCCAATAGCCCGTCCGTATCTTGCAACCCAGCCCGGCTGCCCCGATTAAAGGGACTGCCGCTTTCAACAACGAGGTGAGATGCAATGGATTCCAACACCCACTACAGCCCGTCGGTCTTCACCGGTGTCGACAGCCGTGCCGCCGAGACCAACCGGGTTCTGAAGAACACCTACATGCTGCTGTCGATGACGCTGCTGTTCAGCGCCGTGATGGCCTTCGTCGGCATGATGGTCGCCCCGTCGGCCAGCCCGTGGATTTCGCTGATTGGTGCCATGGGTCTGCTCTGGGCCGTGCACAAGAACGCCGAATCGTCACTCGGCCTGCTGCTGGTGTTCGCCTTCACTGGCTGGATGGGTTTCTGGCTGGCGCCAATGCTGAACTTCTTCCTGGCCAAGGCCGGCGGCGGTCAGATTGTGCTGCAAGCCCTTGGCGGTACCGGCCTGATTTTCCTGTCGTTGTCGGCCTACGTGCTGAATACCCGCAAAGACTTCAGCTTCATGCGCGGCTTCCTGTTCGTCGGCTTGATGGTGGTGTTCTTCAGTGCCCTGGCCATGCTGGTCGCCAGCTACTTCTTCGGCGTCTACATCCCGATGTTGAGCATGGCACTGTCGGCGGCCTGCGTGCTGCTCTTCTCGGCGTTCATCCTGTATGACACCAGCAGCATCATCCACGGCGGCGAGACCAACTACATTCGTGCCACCGTCTCGCTCTACCTGAACATCTACAACATCTTCACCCACCTGATGATGTTGCTCGGCATGTCCGGCGACGACTGAAGCATTGGCTTCGGCTAACCGCTACAATAAAGCCCGCTTCGGCGGGCTTTGTTTTTGCCCGGTTTTTTCGAGATCGACCCCATGACCCCGACGCGCTTTGCGCTCTATGTGACGGCCAACCCGATCAGCTGCCAAGGCCAGCTGTCGGCGCTGCGCTTCGCCGAAGCAGTAGTGGCCAGCGGCCACAAGGTGGCGCGGGTGTTTTTTGCCGGTGATGCTGTGCTGATAGGCAACGCCCATCTTGATATACCCGGTGACGAGCCACAGCTGCAGCAACGCTGGCAGGCACTGGTGGAATCCGGTGAAACCGAATTGCTGCTCTGCTCTGCCGCGGCCCAGCGCAGTGGCCTGCGCAGTGACTCCGACGGTATTCACAATCTGGCCCAGCACTTCAGCATCAGCGGTCTCGGCTCACTGGTGGAATGCACGCTCGATTGCGATCGGGTGATTCACTTTCCGGGTTAAGAGCAACGCGCCATGAAAACTCAACGCATCAGCGTCGTCATCACCGCCGCGCCACATGGCAGCGATGCGGGCAGCCAGGCACTCGATACCGCACTCGCCTGTGCCGCCTTTGATCAACAGGTCACCGTGATTTTCCAAGACGATGGCATCTGGCAGTTGCTGCCACAGCCGGTTGATAGCCCACTCGGTGATAAATCGCTGCTTGCACAGTTCAAACTGATGGAACTCTACGGCATCAGCGACGTGCAGATCTGCGCCGAAAGCCTGCAGCACGCCGGCCTTGACGCCAGCCATCTGGCACTGCCGGTGCAGGCACTGAGCCGCGCCGATATCGCCGCCGGCCTTGCCCACCAATCACAGGTTTGGGTGTACTGAAAAATGAGCTCGCTGCATACGCTGCACCACGTCAACCCCGATGCACTCCGTCGCGCACTGGCCGCAGCCCAAACTGGCGATGTGCTGCTGCTGCGCGAAGACGCGGTATTGCTCGGTCAGCATGAGCTGCTGCGTCACGCACCTTTTGCCCTCTGCTATGCACTGCAAGCCGACGTCGATGCCCGGGGCTTGCAATCCCTGCTGCCGGAAGCGGTACTGCGGATCAGCGATGCCGACTTTGTTGCCCTGACCCTGCAGCATGATCGCGTTATCACCTGGCGTTGATGGCCCACCATGACTGACACCAATACACTCACCGTCAACGGCCACATCATTGACATCGATGGCCATGGTTATCTGCGCCATCGCAGCGACTGGAGCGAAGCGGTGGCAGAAGTGATTGCCAGCAAGGAAGGAATTTCACTGACTCCGGAACACTGGCAAGTCATCGGTTACGTGCGGGCATTTTATGACGAATTTCAGAGCAGTCCGGCCATCCGGCCGCTGGTGAAGTACCTTGCTCTGCACTGGGGACCGGAAAAAGGTAACAGCCTGTATCTGCACACGCTGTTCAAGGAGCCGGCGAAACAGGCAACCAAGATCGCCGGTCTGCCGAAACCGGCGCGCTGTATCTGAACCAGCTCGCTTTGCTCCTGCCGTTCGGCAACGATCGCTCCAGCGCGGCAAATTCAGCACAATTGCCAGCAGCAGCCTGCCCGTGTAAGGTCAGGCACACCTGACTCAGGGACAACTCCAGCCAATGACGCACGCTGCCATGGAATCAGCAGCCGTTTCCCCAACTGACAAACACGACGCGCTGCTTGCCCTGTTGTTGCTCGCGCCGGCACCCAGCATCGGTGTTGCCATTGCCCTTTTTGGCGCACCGGGCGCCGTTGGTTCGCTGTTGTGGGCCTTTGCCAAACTCTGGTTCCTGCTCGGGCCGGCGCTGTGGTACCTGCTGAAGGAACGGCAACGCGTATCCTTGTCGGTATTGGCCCCCGCAGACCGCAAGCTTGGACTTGCTGCGGGCCTCGTCACCGGTCTCTTGATGGCCGCCGGCATCGTTGCTGCCTATCTGCTGTTCGGCAAAGACCAGTTTGATCCGGCCCCCATGCGCGAACTGCTAACCACCGCCGGGCTGACATCCCCCGAGCGCTATCTGCTGATGGCACTTTACTGGACGCTGTTCAACAGTCTCGTTGAAGAATATGCCTTCCGCTGGTTTCTCTACCGCCAAAGCGAACGATTGGTCGCCCCGATCGGCGCGGTACTGCTCGCCGCCGTCATCTTCACCGTGCACCACAGCATTGCATTGTCAGCCTATGTCCCATGGCATCTGAATGCACTGGCCTCGTTGGGCGTGTTTGGCGCTGGCGTTATCTGGAGCACCCTTTACGCCCGTTTCCGCAGCATCTGGCCCGGTTATGTCAGCCACCTGCTGGCCGACGTGGCTGTATTCGCTGTAGGCTACGACCTGTTGTTTTTGCAATAACCTCGCTGACAATCAACGGCCGGCAGACTGGCACTGAACAGCCCCCCCTATTCAAAACAATGACCGGTGACGGCAACCCAACCGGCGGAGAAGTTCCTGATGAGTCTCGTGGTATTCGCTTCGGCTTTTGTGTCGGGTTTTGTGGTGATGGTGCTGGAAATGCTGGGCGGCCGGATCATCGCACCGTGGTTTGGCGGAGACATTTATGTCTGGGGCAGCATCATCACCGTGTTCATGCTGGCTCTGAGCCTGGGCTATCTGGTTGGCGGCCGCTGGTCACTGGTCGATGCCAGTCTTAAACGCTACGGCAGCATTTTTATCGGCGCCGGCCTGCTGATGCTGCCAGTGGTGTTGTTCGCCGAGCCAATCATGGCGGCGATTTTTGATCAGATCATCGATCCGCGATATGGCTCGCTGGTGGCGTCATTGGCATTGTTCCTGCTGCCATCGATCGTAATGGGCATGGTTTCGCCTTATTCCATCCGGCTGCTGACCCGCTCACGTGAAACCAGCGGTGCTTCGGCCGGCGTGCTGTACTTTGTTTCGACGCTGGGCAGCGCCCTGGGCACGCTGGCGACCTCGTTCTATTTTGTCGCCTGGCTGGAAATGAACCAGATTCTGTTGACCGCCATTGCCGTGATGATTGCCAATGGCATTCTCCTGATGGTGCTGCACAAACGAATGCCGGTGGAATAGATATGTCGTCACGCTGGCAAAGGTCTGAGCCCAGTTTCAATTGGCAGAACGCTGAGCCTCATTGAAAATTTCAGGATGACGAGATGCTCCGATCCAAAACATCGGAGCCCAACAAGATTGTAAGGGAAGCAAACCAACCATGAAGCCATTGCTGACTCTGCTCGTTGCCAGTACCAGCCTGCTGCTGGCAACGGTCGCTGATGCCAAGATCATCCATGAGGAGCGCTCGCTCTACCGTAACATCTTGATCAGCGAGCAGGATGGCGAGCGTTGCATGCGCTTTGTCGTGCATAACCGCGCCACCCATAACCAGTCGTGCATCTTTCTCGCCAATCCGCGCAAACTGGTGTTTGACTACGCCAAAATGATGATGGCTACCCTGCTGGTCAAACCCGCACCCAAAAGCATTCTGATTGTCGGTCTGGGCGGTGGCACGTTGCCAACCCTGTATCATGAATTGCTGCCTGACGCGGTCATCACCTCTGCTGAAATCGACCCGGCAGTGGTAAAAGCCGCCAAGAAATTCTTTGCCTATCAAGAAAGTGAACAGGTCCAGACGGTCACGTTCGATGCCCGCGTTTATCTGAAACGCGCCCTACGTGAAGGCAAGAAATGGGATCTGATCATCCTCGATGCCTTCAATGGCGATTACATCCCCGAACACCTGATGACCAGGGAATTCCTGCAGGAAGTTCGTAGCGCACTGAACCCCGGCGGTCTGGTCGCTGCCAACACCTTCGCCACCAGTCGGCTCTATCATCACGAATCGGTCACCTACGAAGCGGTATTCCCGCACGTGAAAATGCTCGCCAGCCCGCGTGGCAACCGCGTTCTGCTCGCCGCACCCGATGCCTTTGCCCTGCCCGGTCCTGATCTTGCCGCTCAGGAGTGGCAGGCGAAGTTGACGCCATACGGCGTGGATGTGAAGCAGATCCTAGCAATGGAAAAGACCGCAAATTGGGACAAGAGCGCGAAAGTGTTGACCGATCAGTTTGCGCCGGCGAATTTGTTGAAGCACTGATGGGCCAATACGGACTACGGCTTTTGCGTCTCGCATTTTCCGAGATCGAGCGTCACACCGCCGCCGCTAAATTGCCAAAGCGCTGTAAATGTCAGCTGCTTGTCCAGCGTCAGCGAGATCAGTAGGGGCGGATACATCTCGGGGGAATGGTCCGGCACCAACTGACCGATCAGCGTGGTCTGCGCGCCATCGGCCGAGACAAATGAACTGGCCGTGCCGGTGTAGCAGTTGGTCCAGAGACAGGCACCAAGCACCGGCCCATCGCTGTTGTAGAAAAAACCTTCGGCGTGTTGAAAGCCCTCGGTTTCAGTCGTGCAACCATCTGCTGCGCAGTAATGTTTTACTGTCGGCTGGCAGCGATATTCGGCAGCGCCAGCAAGGGATGAGCAGAAAACAAAAACCGCTGAAACCCACCATCCTTTCACAGAGTTCACTCCTGCCCTTCCCAAGCAAGGAAGCGGCTCAAAGCAAAGGGCCGCTATAGCGACCCTTTTTTCAATCTCTCAAATACCGGCTCAGCACGCCGCCAAGGCATGTTCCAAATCCGCCCGCAAGTCGGCGACATCTTCAATGCCGACCGACAAGCGCACCAGATTGTCATGAATGCCAAGCTTGGCGCGCGACTCGGCCGGAATGGAGGCGTGCGTCATGATGGCCGGGTGTTCGATCAGTGATTCCACACCACCGAGGCTTTCTGCCAGCGTGAAGATCTGCACCGTTTCCAGGAAACGACGCGCTTCACCAAGACCACCTTTCAGGAAGATAGTGATCATGCCGCCGAAGCCGGTCATCTGTTTGGCGGCTATGGCATGTTGGGGGTGGCTTTTCAAACCAGGGAAAACCACCTTTTCGACTTTCGGGTGGGCACTGAGCCATTCGGCCAGCTGCATGGCACTTTCATTGTGCTGCTTCATCCGGATGGCCAGTGTCTTGACGCCGCGCAGCGCAAGATAACTGTCCATCGGACCAGCCACGGCGCCAATGCTGTTCTGCAAAAATGCCATCTGCTCGCCCAGTTCGGTGTTGGCGGCAATCAGCAAACCACCGACCATGTCGGAGTGGCCATTGATGTATTTGGTGGCCGAATGCATGACCAGATCGGCGCCCAGTGCAATCGGCTGCTGGTTGTATGGGGTCGCGAAGGTATTGTCGACCACGACCAGAATGCCGCGTTTCTTCGCTTCGGTCGCAATGGCGGCGATATCGCAGACTTTCAGCATCGGGTTGGTCGGGGTTTCGATCCAGACCATTTTTGTATTTGGCTGAATTGCAGCAACGAAGTTCTCGACCTTGGTCAGATCGACCATGCTGAATTGCAGTCCCATCGAACGCTTGCGGACTTTGTCGACCAGCCTGAAGGTACCCCCATAAACGTCGTCCATCAGAATCAGGTGATCGCCACTGTTCAAGAGCTCGAGCGCCGTCGACGTTGCCGCCATGCCGGAGCCGAAGGCAAAGCCACGCACCCCGCCCTCCAGATCGGCAACACAACGCTCGTAGGCAAAACGGGTCGGATTGTGTGTGCGCGAGTATTCAAAGCCCTTGTGCACGCCGGGACTTTCCTGCGCATAAGTCGAGGTGAAATACACCGCCGGCATCACGGCCCCGGTGGTCGGGTCGTACTCCTGACCGGCGTGAATGACGCGGGTACCGAACTTCAGTTTGCTGGTGTCTTTCATGGTGTCCTCACTTGGCCGCCAAAACGCTGAGCTATGTGCGGCGGGGAAATTCAATTCTTTGCAAATCCTGTTGCGTGCTTCAGTGCCGAGCATTACGAGCACAAGTTCTGGGGGACTCTGGTCCGGTCGCGCGAACTACCCCACCCGGGCCCTTCCTTTGACAAGGCAGGGAACAACAACACCTTCCCTCGTGAACTTGCTGATATCAGCCTGTGGAACCGCCCTGCCCTCAAAGCCAAACCAATCGCACCGCCACCAACCACAGCAACACACCCAGCACCCGATCAAACCAGATACCGGCATGCAGAAACATCGCCCGTACCGGCGGCCGCACCATCAGCCACGCTACCAACACGAACCAAAGTGCAGTGATGAGCATCATCCAGAGGCCGTAACCGATTTGTACCGGCCACGGCGTGCTCAGACTGACAATTGAGGTGAACAGCGCCAGAAAAAAAAGCGTGGCCTTCGGATTCAATGCATTGGTCAAAAAACCGATTCGAAACGATTGCCAGAGTCCTGGCGGAAGTTCCACCTCACTGCCTACATCCGCACTGGCTGCTCCACGGCTGTTCAGGCATTGCCAGCCCAGCCATATCAAATATGCCGCGCCGGCGTAACGGACAATGTGAAACAGCGTCGGGTTATCACGCAACAACACGGCAATACCAAGCACCGTATAGGCGACATGCACCATGATGCCGGCGCCGATGCCGATGGCGGTCCAACTGCCAATGCGAAAACCGTGACGCACACTCTGCCGCACGGTCATCAGAAAATCCGGCCCCGGACTGATAACCGCCAGCAGGTGCGCCATGGCAATCAGCGCAAATTCCGTCCCGTATTGAGCGAACATGGTCGGCAAACTTACAGCAAGCCTTTTTCTTTCAACCAGACGTCGTTGTAAACTTTGGACACGTAACGAGTGCCGGTGTCGCAGATCAGCGTTACCACACGCTTCGGTGTTTTCTGTTCACGACAGTAGCGCAGTGCTGCCGCCAGCAAGGTGCCAGTGGACGATCCGCCCATCAACCCTTCTCTGGCCAGCAGCTCGCGCACCGCGTGGATGGATTCACGGTCCGGTATTTCGTAAGAACGGGTGACCAGCGACATGTCACAGATTGACGGGATGAAGTCTTCGCCGATGCCTTCGACAACCCAGGAGCCGGCCTGTTTGAATTCCCCGGTACGGTGGTAAAGATCCAGAATCGAGCCTTCCGGATCAGCCAGTACGATATCGATATCCGGATTCTTTTCTTTCAGGTAACGACCGACGCCCGACAGCGTGCCGCCTGAACCCACGCCAAGAACCACCGCATCAACCTTGCCTTCCATCTGTTGCCAGATTTCCGGGCCGGTGGTCTCGAAGTGCGCCTGCACGTTGGCCGGGTTGGCAAACTGGTTGATGAAATAGGAATTTGGCGTTTCGCGGGCAATGCGGGCCGCAACATCCTGATAGTACTCCGGGTGCCCCTTGACCACATCCGAGCGGGTGCGGATCACTTCGGCACCGAGCGCACGCAGGTTGTACTCTTTTTCCATGCTCATCTTGTCCGGCATGACGATGAGCATTTTGTAGCCTTTTTGACCGGCAACCAGTGCAAGGCCGAGGCCGGTATTGCCGGCAGTCGCTTCGACCAGCGTGTCGCCCGGTTTGATCAAGCCCTGCTCTTCCGCCGCCTTGATCATGTACAGCGCAATCCGGTCCTTGATGGAGCCGCCGGGATTCATCAGTTCCAGTTTGCCGAACAACTGGCAGACACCGGTATCCAGCTTGGCCAAACGACTCATCGGCGTATTGCCAATCATCTCCAGAACATTACCGGCTACCGACATGCTTAACCTCGATCAAAGGGGCCAAAAAGAAAGCGCGCTACTCTACCACAAGGCATCAATTTCGCTTTCGACTCATCGTACCGGTTTGCAGGTCGGGCCATTGTTATACTCGGCTCGCTTCGAGAGAACGTTTAGACGTCCATCTATCCAAATTACGTCATGGAGACTGTGCCCTTCCGGGCCGTGATAACCCAACATGCTGGATCGTGCCAAAGCTGTAGACGAAAACTTTACCCGCCGTGTTCTGGAGGGCAATTTTCCCGATGCCGTTCGCCGCCTCACCGCCGCCCAAGCCGGTCTGACTCGCGACACGTTTCTGGAACTGTTCCACTCGCAGTTGCTGTCCCGCCACCTTGACTTGCAGGCACGTGTGCTGAAGGACAAGGGCCTTGGATTTTATACGATTGGCTCCAGCGGCCATGAAGGCAACGCCGCCATCGCCAAAGTGTTTCGCCACACCGACATGGCTTTCCTGCATTACCGCAGCGGCGCGTTCATGGTGCAGCGCTCCAAGCACTTGCCGGAAATCAATCCGGTTCGTGATCAGATGCTGTCATTCGTCTGCTCCAAGTTCGATCCAATTTCTCAGGGCCGACACAAGGTGTTCGGTTCGGTACCGCTCTGGGTACCGCCGCAAACGTCGACCATTGCCTCGCATCTGCCCAAAGCCGTTGGCGCGGCGCACGGACTTGGCAAGGCAAAGAAAATCGGCATCGAGCCACTCATTCCCGAGGACAGCGTCATTCTCTGCTCCTTTGGCGATGCCTCGCTGAACCACGGCAGCTCGCAAATTGCGTTCAACACGGCCGAATACTGGTCCTACAAAGGCGAGGAAATGCCGCTGGTCTTTATCTGCGAAGACAACGGCATTGGCATCTCGGTGTCGACCCCGCCAAACTGGGTCCAGCACACCATGCAGCGCCGCAGCGGCATTGCCTACGTTCAATGTTCGGGCCTGCATCTGCCCGATGTCTGGCTGGCCGCGCAGGAAGCGGAAGAAATCGCTCGTCAGGAACGCCGCCCGGTTTTCCTGCATGTACAAACCGTTCGCCTGATGGGCCATGCCGGCAACGACACCGAAAGCCAGTACCACGCCCAGAAGAAAATTGAAGAAACCGAAGCTCAGGACCCGCTGCTGCACTCGGCGCGCATCGCCGTTGAAAACGGATTCATGAGCGCCGACGACATCGTCTCGCTGTACGAAAACATTCGGCAGCAGGTCGCGTTCGAAGCCGAAGAAACCCTGAAGCTGCCCAAGCTCGATAACGCCGAAGACATCATGGCGGCACTGGCACCAGTGCGCCCGGAGCTACCGCTGCCACCGGCATTGAACGCCGAGCAGGAAGCACAAGTATTCGGCAAAGCCCAATCGCAACTGGCTGAACCGCGCACACTGGCCAACCTCATCAACTTTGCGCTGACCGATGTGATGGCGCGCTATCCGAATATCGTCCTGTTTGGTGAAGACGTCGGCAAGAAAGGTGGGGTCTACCGGGTGACGGCCGACATTCAGGCCCGAATCGGTACTGAGCGCGTATTCGACACCTTGTTGGAAGAAACCTCGATTCTGGGCGGCGCTATCGGCTATTCGCAAATCGGCCTGCTGCCGATCCCGGAGATCCAGTTCCTCGCCTACACCCACAATGCCGAAGACCAGATCCGCGGCGAAGCATCAACGCTTTCGTTCTTCTCGTCCGGCCAATACACCAACCCGATGGTGATCCGTATCGCCGGCCTTGGCTATCAGAAAGGTTTCGGTGGTCACTTCCACAATGACAACGCCTTTGCCTTCCTGCGGGAAATTCCCGGCATTATCGTGGCCATACCGTCCAATGGTTACGACGCGGCGCGCATGCTGAAAACCTGCATCCGACTGGCAGATGAACAGAAGCGCGTGGTCGTGTTCCTTGAGCCCATTGCGCTCTATCACGTCAAGGACCTGCACGAAAAGAATGACAATGCATGGGCGTTCAGCTACCCCGCCAATGAAGCCCCCCTGCCTTACGGTGAGCCGGGGGTGTTCGGTGAGGGCAAGGATCTGGTGATCCTGACCTATGGCAACGGTAACTACCTGTCGCGGCAAGCGGAGAAAATCCTGCGCGAGCAACATGGCGTGGGCAGCAAGGTGGTTGACCTGCGCTGGGTCGCGCCACTGCATGTCGACCAGTTGCTGAAAGCCATTGATGGATTCAAGAAAGTATTGATCGTTGATGAGTGCCGCAAAACCGGTTCGCTATCGGAAGAGATCACCACGCACCTGGTCGAACATTGCAAGAAGTTGCCGCACATAAAGCGTATCACTGGCAAGGACAGCTTCATCACGACCGGTACTTCCTGGCAGTACCTGCTGCCAGCCACCGAGGATGTGGTGGCTGCGGCACTCGAGCTGCACAAAACCCGGTAAACGGTAGACCACCGGAGAATTTCGCGCCGTGACGCTTTCCAGGCCGTCACGGCGCGTTATCATCTGGCCCATCGATTTCCGGATTTGGTAAGCCGCTGCATGGAATGGCACCAGTTTGCCGAGCTCTACATCCCGCTTATCGCAACCGGCCTGCTATTGCTGGTTGGACTCACCCGTCTGCGTTATCAAGCCACCACCAGTGCCAACAGCTGGGGCTGGGCGCTGGCAATGGTGTTCATGCCCTGGCTCGCCGTGCCGATCTATCTACTGCTTGGCAGCCGCAAGGTGGCCGCTCGGCAGCGTCTCAAGCAACCATTGCAATTCAGCCCGAACAGCGACAACTGCCAGCCCTGCTCTGCCGTTGATCGCCTGATTCAGGCCTATCAATTACCTGCCGCCAACACCGGCAACAGCATCCGATTTTATTCTTCTGAACACGGCGGACTGCAGGCGCTGGTAGACCTGCTGACCAGCGCCACCAGGCAAATCGATGTTTCGGTTTACATTCTGCGAGCCGACCGTACCGGCCGCCGGGTGGTGGAGTTGCTTGCCGAGAAAGCCAAGGCCGGAATCAAAGTTCGGGTGTTGGTTGATGGCATGGGCTCCTGGCTGCTGTCGAATCAGGCATTGCGTCAGTTGCGCCAGCACGGTGGCGAGTTCGCTGCGTTTCATCCCTTGCTGAAAAGCCTGCTGACCGGTCGAGGCGGACTGCGCAACCACCGCAAATTGGTCGTGATTGACCAGCAGGCGGCGTGGACCGGCGGTGCCAATCTGGCGCAGGAGTATTTCGCCAAGCTGAGCAAACAAAAGCCGTGGCGCGATCTGGTCGCCGTGGTGAGAGGTCCGGCCGTAGTTGAACTCGCCGGGATCTTCGAATCGGATTGGCAGTATGCAACCGGGCAGCAACCCGCCGCGGCCGTATCGCCTGAAATTTTTCCCCGCCCCGATATCAGCGGTCAATCCGTCATTCAGGTGCTGCCATCCGGCCCCGATGTTGAAGACGAACCGTTACTGGATGCCGTACTGACAGCGCTTTACAACGCCGAACGCCGAATCACGATACTGACGCCCTACTTTGTACCGGATGACGCCGTCTTGTTTGCTCTGGAATCGGCACTTCGCCGCGGAGTGGAAGTCAAAATCATTCTGCCACGGCGTTCGGACAACCCACTGGTGGATGCAGCCCGCAAACCGGCGCTGACCAAACTGTTGAAACTCGGCTTGAACCTGCGTGCAATCCATGGCCGGATGATGCACGCCAAAGCAATGATCGTCGATGAGCAACTCGCGCTGATCGGCTCCGCCAACTGGGACTACCGCAGTTTCTTCCTGAATTATGAGCTGAGTCTGGTGCTGCATGATCGGGACAGCGTCGCCGCGCTGCAGGCGTGGTTTGATGAAACCTGCGCACAGGCGCAGGATTGGCCAGCATTGAAACCTCTTGGTTCGTTGACTGCTTCGTTACTGCATCTGATCAAGCCGCTGCTGTAATCAGCTGCTGAAGGCAAAAAAAAGGGGTGCCGATCGGCACCCCTTTTTTTTTCGTCCCGTGGTCATCAGACTTTGTAATAGGCCCGATACCAAGCCACGAAATTTCGCACGCCTTCCTGCACCGACGTATTCGGCCGGAATCCGGTCCAAGCTTCCAGCTCACTGACATCGGCACAGGTCGACGGCACATCGCCGGGTTGAATGGGCAGCAAATTCTTGATGGCTTTCATGCCAAGCGATTGCTCGATGGCGTCGATGAATTCCATCAGCTGCACCGGCTTGTTGTTGCCGATGTTGAAGATGCGGTAATTGGCGTAGCTGGTGGCCGGATCCGGCTTCATGCCCTGCCAGTCCGGATTTGGCTGCGCTGGCCGATCCATGGTGCCGATTACACCGCTGACGATGTCATCGACATAGGTGAAATCGCGGATCATGTTGCCGTGGTTGAAGACATCAATCGGCCGGCCTTCGAGTATGGCTTTGGTGAACAGGAACAACGCCATGTCCGGCCGGCCCCATGGGCCATAGACGGTGAAAAACCGCAGCCCGGTTACCGGCAGGTTGTAGAGATGGGCGTAGCTGTGCGCCATCAGTTCGTTGGCTTTTTTGGTGGCCGCGTACAGCGTCATCGGGTGGTCGACCCCGTCGTGCTCGCTGAACGGCTGCTTTTCATTGGCGCCGTACACCGAGCTGGTCGAGGCAAAAACCAGATGGCCGACCTTGCTGTGGCGGCACCCTTCCAGCACATTCAGGAAGCCAACCACGTTGCTGTCGACATAGACATGCGGATTGGTGATGGAATAGCGCACGCCAGCCTGGGCGGCAAGGTGGATGACGGCATCGAATTTCTCGCGCTGGAACAGCGCTTCCATGCCGGCGCGATCGGCCAGATCGAGTTTGACGAATTCAAAACCTTTTTGCTGGCGCAGACGGGCCAACCGGTCTTCTTTCAACTGGACGCTGTAATAGTCGTTCAGGTTGTCGAGGCCAACGACCGTGTCGCCGCGCGCCAGCAACCGATGGCTGGCATGCGAACCGATAAAGCCGGCAGCTCCAGTAACAAGAATGCGTTTGGCCACGCTTACAGTCTCCAGAGCGTAACGCCGGCCGCCGTCATCGCCGCACGATCGAGTGCGCATTTGACGTCGGAGATACGGGCGCCCGGAGCCAGCATGGCTTTGAATTGCGCCGCGCTGATGGCTTTGTATTCTTTGTGCGACACGGCCAGCACGATATGGTCGAGATTGTTCAGCTCGCTCATGTCCACCAGATCGACGCCATACTCATGCTTGGCTTCGGCCTTGTCAGCGATGGCATCGTGCACCAGCGGCTCAATGCCGTAGCTGCGCAGTTCATTGATGATGTGTATCACTTTCGAATTGCGCAGATCCGGGCAATCTTCCTTGAAGGTAAGGCCCATGACGGCAACACGCGCGCCATGTATCGGCCGGCCGGCTTTCAGCATTTCCTTGACCGTTTCCTGTGCAACAAATCGGCCCATGTCGTCGTTGACCTGCCGGCCCGCCAGAATGACTTGCGGGTGATAGCCGAGCTTCTGCGCCTTGTGGGTCAGGTAGAACGGATCGACACCGATGCAGTGGCCACCAACAAGTCCGGGCCGGAACGGCAGGAAATTCCATTTGGTGCCGGCGGCTTGCAGCACGTCGACAGTGTCGATGCCCATCCGGTGGAAAATCAGTGCCAATTCGTTCATCAAAGCGATGTTCAGATCGCGCTGGGTGTTCTCGATGACCTTGGCCGCTTCCGCCACCTTGATGGTGGCGGCGCGATAGACGCCGGCTGTCACCACCGAGCTGTAGACATCGGCAACGATGTCGAGTGTGCGGGCATCCTGACCGGAGACCACTTTCTTGATCTTGGTGAAGGTGTGTTCCTTGTCGCCCGGGTTGATCCGCTCAGGCGAGTAACCCACGGTGAAATCGACACCGCACTTCAAGCCCGACTCGCGCTCCAGCACCGGCACGCAATCTTCTTCGGTCGCGCCCGGGTACACGGTGGATTCGTAAACAACAATATCGCCTTTCTTGAGTGCCTTGCCGACGCTGACCGACGCCTTCAGCATCGGGGTCAGGTCCGGTACGTTGGCATCATCAACCGGGGTCGGTACCGCAACGATGAAGAAGTCGGCTTTTTTCAGCTCATCGATTTTGTCGGTATACAGAATGCGGGTTTCGGCCAGCTCGGCCGCCGTCACTTCACCGGTCACATCATTGCCGGCTTTCAGTTCGGCAATGCGGCGGGTGTTGATATCAAAACCAATGGTTTCCACATGGCGGCCGAACGCAACAGCTACCGGCAGGCCAACGTATCCCAGGCCGATGACGGCAATACGACGGGAGTGCGACATTTCAGGTCCTTCCTTTGACAGTGATGTGAATCCATGAGGGCCGGCATTCTAGCAAGTGGCCGGCGCGCTCAAAAGCAAGTTCGCGTATCATGCCGGCCGTTTCTGAATCTGGCCGGATGCTCCCACCCATGACCGCACCTGTGCTCGCAGGTTTCTGGCGCCGCCTGGCGGCCGTGACCTATGACACGCTGATCCTAGCCGCCTTGCTGATGGTGGCTGCGGCGCTGGCCACCCTGGTGGTCGAGTTGCTATGGCCGGGCTTGAGCAGCCGCGACCCCGATGCGCTGCGCCACCACCCACTGTACGGTATCTGGCTCGCGCTCTGGTGGGCCGGTTATTACAGTTGGTGCTGGCGCAAGGGCGGCCAGACCGTTGGCATGAAAGCCTGGCGCTTGCGGCTTGTCTCCACCCTGACCGGCCGCCTGTACAACTGGCAGATCGCAGTAAGACTCGGTGTCAGCGTCTTTGTCGGGGCGCTGCTGCTGGCGCTGTACAGCGTCTTGAGCCAGCTGGGACTCAGTCAGGCGGGCCTGATCAGCGGTCTGCCATTGCTGCTGCTGCAAGTCCCGGTGCTGGCCATTCAGGAACGGTTTTCCCAGACCTTGACCCAGGTGGTGGCCAAGCCGGCACCACCCGCCGCCTGAGCCGCTGCCTCGGTCAGCGTGCCCGCCGCAATAACCACAGCGCACCGGCAGTGAACAACATCGGCGGCAACAGCGCGCCGAGTACCGGTGGCAACTGATAGACCAGTGATACCGGGCCAAATATCTGGCCGAGGTAATGGAAAGTCAGGCCGACCGTAATGCCAGCCAGCACCCGGGCACTGACCGTCACGGTGCGCAACGGGCCGAACACCGACGCAATGCCGGCCAGCATCATCGCGAACAGGTTCAACGGCTGGAATACCTTGCGCCAGAACTCCAGATCGTACTGGCGGGAATCGAGTCCGTTGCTGGTCAGGTAACGGCTGTATGACCACAATCCTGCCCCGGACAAGTCGCGCGGTTTGGCCTGCAACACCTGCAAATGCTCCGGCGCCAGATCACTTTGCCAGTAGATTTCCTCGAATGGCTCGCTGCTGACCGAGGTACCGTCAAAGCGGGTGTGGGTACCCTGCTGCAGACGCCAGCGGCCATCGCTCTGATACTGGGCGCGAACGGCCTGCCAGGTTTCCGTCAGTTGCTGAGGTTTGCCGAACGAAAAAATTTGCACGTCGCTGGCGGTCTGATCAACCAGCACCGAACGGAAGAATACGAAATCCTGGCCGGAACGCAGCCAGACCCCCATGCCGCTGGCGTGATACATCCGGTTTGGCGCCAGTGCGTTGAGTCGGACATCCTGCGCCCACTGGCTGGTACGCGGCACCACGATTTCACTGAGCACAATGCCGACCACGATCAGCAGTACAGCGGCGCGAATCGTTGCCAGGCCGATCTGCACTGGCGACACCGCCGCGGCTCGCATCGCCGTCAATTCGCTGCTCGACGACAACACACCAAGCCCCATGACGGTGCCAATCAGTGTCGCCATCGGCAACAACTCGGTCACCCAGAGCGGCACATACAGCAAGGTGTATAACGCTGCTTTTCCAGCGGTATATTCGGCCTGACCGACGTCGCCCATTTCGTCAAGAAAGGAAAACAAAAAACGCAGCGCGGTCAGCAGCAGCAGCACCAGAATGGTCGGCTGCAATACGGTGCGGATGATGTAGCGATTGAATATTCTCATCAGCTTGCCTGCTCCGCCGGAGCCCGGCGAATTTCCTGCCGGCGCAGCAGGAAAATGCCAATGGCAAACACTGCCAGATGAATTGGCCACATGCCAACCCAGCCCGACAACTTGTCATCCTCGATGGCGGAACGGGCCACCATCAACAACATCGTATAAGCGAGATAGAGCACCAAACCCGGCAGAATCCGGGCGAACTTGCCTTCGCGCGGACGTACCCGGCAAAGCGGAATGGCCAGCAGGGTCAGAATGGGCATTTGCAGTGGCACCGCGATACGCCAATGCAACTCGGCAATCCCGGCCGGGGTTGGCTCACGCAGCAATTGCACGGTCGACAATGCCTTGGTTTTCCGGCGTTGCTCGGCAACGGCGCGCGGTTGCAAGCGCATGAAGTACTTGTCGTACTGGACCACGCTCCATTTGCGACTGCCGGGTGCGAATTCATAGCGATAGCCGTTTTCCAGCACCATGTAGCGCTGGCCGGTGGCTTCATCGTAATAGTGCGTGCCGCCCTGCGCGGCAAGCACACCGGTATTGGGATGTTCACTGGTCGGGATGCTGGCAAAGAACAACCCGCCAAGCGCGTTCTGCTCACCAAACTCCTGGACATAAAGCACGCTGCGCTTGTCCTGTGCCTCCTGAAAACGTCCCGGCGCCAGCAGCGACAATTCTGATTCGGACGCCTGCTCGTCCATGACCTGAGCCTGCCGCTCCAGCGATGAGGGCATCGCATACAGGGTCAGCGCCGCCGTAAACAGGGTAATGACTGATACCGGTTTCAGCATATGGCGCAGCACGTCTTTCTCGCCGACACCGCAGGCCTTCAGCACAGTCATTTCATGTTCGGAGTAGAGCCGCCCCAGCGCGAGCAAAATGGCCAGAAACAATGTCAACGGCATCAGCAAGGAAACCAGTACCGGCAAATACAGGCCCACCAGCTTCAGCACCACCAGACCGCTGATTTTTCCACCAGCGGCATCGCCAAGGTACCCCACCAGCCGCTGGCTGATGAAAATCGCCAGCAACACGGACAGTATCCCGACGAAACTCCGCAGGACTTCCCGATTGAGGTAACGAAAAACGATCAAGCCAATGGCCTCCGAACGTACAGCAAACTTGCTATTTCAAGGCGAAATCTCGCCTTTTGCGCAAAATCGGTGTATTTTTACACTTTTCCTGCCCAGCCACCGCCCGAGCGGCGGCAATCATACACCAAGAAGCCAGCCCTTCATGTCTTGGCGCAACCGTGTCTCGGCGCATCCGCGCAAGCCGGTGTCCCCGCACTGGCCGGCCGGTTCGTCGTAGTGCCGACCGC
The DNA here is from genome assembly GCA_041914645.1 of Permianibacter sp. Lineage (GTDB taxonomy): Bacteria > Pseudomonadota > Gammaproteobacteria > Enterobacterales > Permianibacteraceae > Permianibacter. The sequence continues at coordinate 36,015 of JAYSCY010000007.1, read as the reverse complement.
CGCGCCGATGACGTTGGTGTGGTCAGGCTTCAGGATAGTTGCCTTTACCGGAGTCCCGCATGGAATTTGATGTCAAAAGCGGCAGCCCTGCCAAACAGCGCAGCGCCTGCATTGTCGTTGCCGTGTTCGAACCGCGCAAATTGAGCGCCGCCGGCGAAGAAATCGACCAGGCCAGTGGCGGCTATCTGGCCAGCATCCTGCGCCGTGGCGACATCGAGGGCAAACCGGGCCAGACCCTGATGCTGCACTCGGTACCCAACACGCTGTGCGACCGGGTGCTGCTGGTGGGCTGTGGCAAGGAACGCGAATTGAACGAAAGCCAGTACCGCAAAGTGATCAGCAAGGTGGTGGCGACCCTGCAGGAAACCGGCTCGATGGAAGCGGTCTGCTTTCTGCCGGAGTTGACCATCAAGAATCGCGATCTGCACTGGAAAGTACGGCATGCCGTCGAAGCCGCCAGCGAAACGCTGTACGTTTTTGACCAGATGAAAAGCAAGAAAGATACTGCCCGTCGGCCACTGCGCAAACTGGTTTTCAACGTTCCGGCCCGTCGCGACCTGGCCGATGGCGAAAAAGCCATTGCCGAAGCGCTGGCGATTGCGGAAGGCGTCAAGTTCGCCCGCGATCTGGCCAACCTGCCGGGCAATGTCTGTCACCCAACTTATCTGGCCGAACGGGCACAGGAGCTCGCTAAAGCCCACAAGCCACTGAAGACCACCGTCATAGACGAAGCCGAATTGAAGAAAATGGGCGCCGGTGCCTTTGTCGCGGTGTCGCAGGGCTCCGACCAACCGGGCAAGCTCATCGTCATGGAATACAGCGGCGGCAAAAGTGGCGATGCCCCCATTGTGCTGGTCGGCAAAGGCATCACCTTTGATACCGGCGGCATCTCGATCAAACCGTCCGACGGCATGGACGAAATGAAATACGACATGGGCGGCGCCGCGTCGGTGTTCGGCACCATGACCGCCATTTGCAAGATGGGCCTGCCACTCAATGTCATCGGTGTGGTTGCTGCTGCCGAGAACATGCCAAGCGGCAAAGCCACCCGCCCCGGCGATATCGTCACTACCCTGTCGGGCCAGACCGTTGAAATCCTGAACACCGATGCCGAAGGCCGGCTGGTGCTGTGCGATGCGCTCACCTATGTCGAGCGTTTCGATCCGGATGTGGTGATCGACATCGCCACGCTGACCGGCGCCTGTGTGATCGCACTCGGCCATCACACTACCGGCTTGATGAGCAACCACAATCCGCTCGCCAATGATCTGCTTGATGCCGGTGAAACAGCCGGTGACCGCGCCTGGCGTCTGCCGATTTATGACGAATACCAGGAGCAGCTGGACAGCAACTTCGCCGATTTCTCCAATCTCGGTGGCCGGCCGGCCGGCGCCATTACGGCGGCCTGCTTCCTCGCCCGCTTCACCAAGAAGTTTCATTGGGCGCATCTCGACATCGCCGGCACGGCCTGGAAATCGGGCAAAGCCAAAGGCGCGACTGGTCGGCCGGTGCCGCTGCTGACCCAGTATCTGCTGGACCGCGTTGGCAGCAAGAAACGCAAAAACGCCTGAACCTCTTTCAGAAACTAAACGACCATCGGAACCTGAACAGCCATGACCCGCGTCGATTTCTATCAGATTGCCGATAGCAGCAACAAGGCTCCGTTGCTGACCAGCTGCAAACTGATCAAGAAAGCCTTGCAGGCGCACGGGTCGGTGTATGTACAGGTACCGGATCTGCGCACCGGCGAGCAGCTCGATGAGCTGCTCTGGCAGTTTGAACAGGATGCCTTCATCCCACATGTGCTGTTGCCGCGTGATGACAAGCTGCATGCCAAAGTCGCAATCGGTGTTGGCGCCGCACCGGAAATGTATGTCGATGTGCTTATCAATCTGAGCGATGCCCTGCCCCATCAGTTCCAGCGCTTTGAACGCTTGCTGGAGCTGGTGCCGGCTTCAGAAGAGCAACGATTGAAAGCGCGCGAACGTTACAGCTTTTACAAGCAGCGCGGCTATCCGCTGCACTATCATGACCTGGAAAAACCCAGCAATCTGGAAAAAAAAGCCTGATCCCTTTGTGTTGGCGTGGCTTGCGCCGCGAAGTCGGAAAACACAATCGCGAGCAAAGCCACTTCCACCGCAACACTTGTGAACATTGGAACGAAACAGCATGGACAAGTCGTACAATCCCGCCGAAATCGAAAGTCGCTGGTATGAAACCTGGGAAAAAGCCGGGTACTTCAAGCCGAGCGGTCACGGCACACCTTACTGCATCATGATCCCGCCGCCGAACGTCACCGGCAGCCTGCACATGGGGCACGGCTTCAACAATTCGATCATGGATGCACTGACCCGTTATCACCGGATGAAAGGTCACAACACGCTCTGGCAGGTCGGTACCGACCATGCCGGCATCGCCACGCAAATGGTGGTCGAGCGTCAACTCGCTGCGCAAAACGTCACCCGCCATGAACTGGGCCGGGAAAAGTTTCTGGAGAAAGTCTGGCAGTGGAAAGGCGAATCCGGCGGCACCATCACCGGTCAGTTGCGCCGGCTCGGCAGTTCGGTCGACTGGTCACGTGAACGCTTCACCATGGACGAAGGGCTGTCGAATGCGGTCAAGGAAGCCTTTGTCCGCTTGTACGATGATGGCCTGATCTACCGTGGCAAGCGTCTGGTCAACTGGGACCCGAAGCTGCACACCGCTATTTCCGATCTGGAAGTGGTATCGGAAGAAGAGAAAGGCTCGCTCTGGCACCTGCGCTACCCACTCGCCGATGGTAGCGGCCATTTGATTGTTGCCACGACTCGTCCGGAAACCATGCTGGGCGACACCGCCGTTGCCGTACATCCGGAAGACGAGCGTTACAAGCATCTGATCGGCAAACAGATCAAACTGCCGGTCACCGGTCGATTGATCCCGATTGTTGCCGACGATTACGTCGATCGCGCGTTCGGCAGCGGCTGCGTCAAGATCACGCCGGCTCACGATTTCAACGATTATGAGCTGGGTAAACGGCACAATCTGCCGCTGATCAATGTGCTGGATCGCGATGCCAAGATTCTCGCCGAATTCACCGTGCTGACCTTTGCCAACTACGAAACCCTGCACGGCGAAAAAGCGCCGGTTGCCTACGCTGGTCTGGATCGCTTCGACGCCCGCAAGAAGATCGTTGCTGAATTTGAACAGCTCGGTTTGTTGGAAAAAATTGAACCGCATACCCTGAAAGCACCGCGTGGCGATCGCTCGGGTGTCATCGTCGAGCCGTGGCTCACCGACCAGTGGTACGTCAAAGCCTCGGTACTGGCAAAACCTGCAATTGAAGCGGTTGAAGATGGCCGCATCAAGTTCGTGCCGCAACAGTACGAAAACATGTACAACGCCTGGATGCGCGACATCCAGGATTGGTGTATCAGCCGTCAGCTCTGGTGGGGCCACCGTATCCCGGCCTGGTACGACAATAACGGAAACGTTTATGTCGGCCGTGATGAAGCCGAAGTGCGTGGCAAATACAAGCTCGCTGCAGATGTCGCTCTGCGTCAGGACGACGACGTACTCGATACGTGGTTTAGCTCGGCCATGTGGACCTTCTCGACGCTGGGTTGGCCGCAGCAGACGCCGGAGCTGAAGACCTTTCATCCAACCGATGTGCTGGTTACCGGCTTCGACATCATTTTCTTCTGGGTCGCCCGGATGGTCATGATGACAATGCATTTCATGAAACACGAAGACGGCACGCCACAGATCCCGTTCAAGACCGTTTATGTGCATGGCCTGGTGCGTGACGCCGAAGGCCAGAAGATGTCAAAGTCGAAAGGCAATGTGCTCGATCCAATCGACATCATTGACGGCATTGATCTGGAGACTCTGGTCAAGAAGCGCACGACCGGCCTCATGCAACCCAAGGATGCGCCAAAGATCGAACAGCGCACCCGCAAGGAGTACCCAAACGGTATCGCCGCCCACGGCACCGACGCGCTGCGCTTCACCTTCTGCTCGCTGGCGTCGACCGGTCGCGACATCAAGTTCGACATGGGCCGCGTAGAAGGCTACCGCAATTTCTGCAACAAGCTGTGGAACGCCACCCGCTTCGTGCTGATGAATACCGAAGGTCAGGATATCGGCACGACAGCCAGCAACGAGCTCACTGTCGCCGATCGCTGGATCCGGTCACGAATGAATGCTGCTGTCGGCGAGTTCCACAAAGCCATGCAAGGCTACCGGCTCGATCTTGCATCGCAAGCGCTGTATGACTTCTTCTGGAACGAGTACTGCGACTGGTATCTGGAGCTGACCAAGCCGGTACTGAATGGCGACGCTTCGCCGGCGATCAAGGCCGGTGCCCGCCGCACGCTGCTCGAAGTGCTGGAAACCTGGCTGCGCCTTGCCCACCCGATCATGCCGTTCGTGACCGAAGAGATCTGGCAGAAGATCGCCCCGATGGTTGGCGCCTATGGTTCACAGAAAACGGGCACCAACACCATCATGCTGCAAACCATGCCGCAGGAAGATGTTGCCGTTGCCGATACGCAAGCCGATGCCGATATCGCCTGGCTGCAAGCCGTGGTGCTCGCGGTGCGCAACATCCGCGCCGAAGTAAACCTCGGACCGGGCAAATTGATTCCGGTGCTGCTGAACCGCGGGCAAGCAGAAGACAAGCGTCGCTGCAATGAGCTGTCGGTGTTTCTGCATTCGCTGGCCCGGCTGGAAAAAATCGATTGGCTGGCGGCAGGCACAGCATTGCCCGCGACGGCAGCAGCTGTCGTCGGCGATCTGGAGATCCATATTCCCCTCGCCGGCATTATCGATGTCGAAGCCGAAAAATCCCGATTGGTCAAAGAGATCAGCAAGCTCAGCGACGAAGTCGAACGACTGACCGGCCGACTCGCCAATCCGGCCTTCGCTGACAAGGCTCCGGCGCCGATTGTCCAAAAGGAACGCGACAAACTGGCCGAGGCCAGCAGCACGCTGGAGAAGCTTCGCCAGCAACTGCATGGATTCGGTGGCTGATTGTAGACAGCAACAAAAACGGGCGCCTTGGCGCCCGTTTTTGTTGGTTGTCACAGTTCGACCACATCATCGTCAGCGGCCTGGTCTATCAATAGCGCCGCGCCGGTTGCGGACTGCCACGAAACAGCCGGGCCAGCGCCAGAATCAGCACCTCCACCAACAGCGCCGCCAGCAAACCAATCAGAACGCCGGCCAGCACCGCCTCCTGAGTCAAGGGCACGACATAGGTGTAGTTGACTTTGGTTTCGGCCATAAGCTCATCGTTGGCAGCGAACAGAACATGGAAGCTGCGCTGCAGGAAGGGTTGCTGCACGGCTGCCAGTTCTGTTGCCAGCAATTGCACCCGCAGCCAAATCTTGCGAATGCTCTCGCCATCTTCCCGGAACACCACATCACCGCTGGCCAAGTGGTGCTCAATCATGGCCTCGACATTACCGGCGAAGTGACGGTCAGCGGTATCCTGAAAGCCGGCAAAGTTGAGCTTGGCCTCCTGATAGTGCGCATCGACTCGCTTGGCATACTGATCGACAAAACCCGGCAGCTGTACGCCCGCCAACAAGCCGGCGGCAAAAATGATCAAGCGAACATAATCACGAAACATGGTGGCCCCGCTCCTGCCTGATTCGACATTGAAGCCAAAATTGGCTCTGTGAAGAATTATATCGGTGCGCCGGGCGGAATCACCGGCAGCGGTCGACGTTTTACCGAAACCGGGTCTGCCAGATAGCGCGCCAGATACCCGGCAGCATCACGGCGGTTGTCGCCGACCTTGCCGCGGCCAGCATGATCAGCAAGCCAGTCCTGCCAGCCAAGCAGACGTGCGCGCAGTTCGGCTGCTACCGACGCATGCAGCTTGCCATCGTCAAGCACGGCCAGCGCGGTATCGAGCACGATCCAGTTGGCGGCCAGTTGCACCGCTTCGCCGGCGACCAACTCCGAGCCGAATTTTTCGCGCTGCCAGGTGCCGGCAAACACGGTATTCATCAACTCGGTTATTCCGGGCTGGCTGCTGTCGCGGGCATGCTGCCAGGCAAGGCGATTGAGCCGTGCTGAATCAAACAGCAATTGACTGCTGAGCGCCGCCGCCGATTCAACCGCTGCCAGCGCATCGAATACCGGCGCGGTCTGGTTACTGAAGTATTCGCGGCCGCGTACATAACCACTGCTTGGCGGAGTCAGAATATCGAGCACATTGGCCGGCAACGCCAGTTCCTCCGCTGACAACAGCTTTACCAACCGTTGCAGTGCGGCCCGCTGGGCTTGCGCAGCGACCGGTACCGTGCCAGCCCTGCTGCTGCCATCCAGAACATTCAGGTTGTACTCATACGCTGCACCGCCAAGCTGACGCGCCACCGCATCGGTCTGATAGCGATGCAGCAGATACAGCGGCACCAGCCGTGCTTCCAGTTCACCGAGTTGCCGCGCTGGCGGTAACACCGCGACCGAAAACTGTTGCAGCGCCGTCTTGCGGGCTGCCAACAGGTCATCAAAGGTTTGTTGACTGTCGGCACCGTAATCCCAGAGCAATCCGTCGGGGTGACTCATGTCGGCCGAACGCGAGTCCGGATCACTGATGTACTGAATCCCCAGCGTCTTTATCTGCTGGCGCAGCGCGGCCAGTTCTTCGGCCTCTTTTTCTGGCGCAAACTGGCCATAGGCATGTTTGACGGTGAAGACGTCCCATGGACCGACTCCAACACCATAGGCATTCGACAGATCGAAGCGACCGTCGGCCGTGCGGCGGATGATCGGATGCGGATAATCCATCACGGAAGCATTGCCCTGCCGGCTGGCCGCAAAGTTGTGCGCAAAACCGATGGTGTGCCCCACTTCATGCGCCGACAACTGCCGCAGGCGCGCCAGCGCCATCTGTTCGGCCATGGCTTTCAACTCGGCTTCGTTGGGCTTGCCATACGGTGCCAATAACCCTTCGGCGATCAGAATGTCCTGACGTACTCGCTGCGAACCGAGCGTGACATCGCCCTTGAGGATTTCACCGGTACGCGGATCGGCAAGAAAGTAACCGTAAGACCAGCCACGCGTCGCCCGGTGCACCCACTGAATGGTGCTGTAGCGCGCATCCATCGGATCCATGTCTGCCGGCATCAGCTCAACCTGAAAGGCATCCTTGAAACCGGCTTGCTCAAACGCAGCATTCCACCAGCGGGCGCCGTCGAGCAACGCCGAGCGCACCGGCTCCGGCGTGCCGGTATCGAGGTAATAGACAATCGGTTTCTTGACCGGACTGAGCGCCGCACCTGGATCGGTCTTTTCCAGTCGGAAGCGAGCCTGATAACGCACATCCAGACTGGCCGATAACGGCTGGGCAAAATCAACGTAGCCGACATCAATTCCACCCGACCCCGGATGGTAAATGCGCGGTGCAAATCCTTCCGGTGGCAAGCGTACCAGGCTGATGCGCTGGCGCAGTGAAAGGCTTTCCGGATCGACTGCGACATCCTGGACAAACTTGCCTTCACCGGGGCCAGCCAACGTCAGCAAGGCTTCCAGTTCGGTATTGTCGGGAAATGACTTGCTGCGCTCGTACACCGGTGTGCTGCGGGTGTCATCGACCTTGTAGGTGCCCTGCTTGCTGGCAGTCAGGCGCGCAACGATGCCATGCCGATCGCCAACCACATAAGACGTAAAATCAATCAGCGTGCCATGTTGTCCCGCGACCGGCTCAGCCAGCACAGTGCCTCCCCACAGCACCGATTCGGCAAATGCTTCGGTCACGCTGGCACGCTCCAGCGCATCGGCGGAGTTGGCGACAAAACGGGTATTGCGCTGCACCAGCAATACCTTTTTTCCGCTGCGACGAAACTCGACCAGACGCCCTTCGCCGGGCTGGCCACGATCGAGGCCCACATCATTCGAGCCAAGGCCATAGGGCAACGAGGTGGTCAGCAAAAACGGTTTATCGAATTCGCTGATGCCAAGCAGCAACCGGCCCTTGTCCGGATCGCGATACAGGTCGAACAGACCGGACTGGCGTTGCAAGCCCTGCACAGGACTGTCGGCCGCGACGGCGGCATTGCCTGTAAATAGGACCCCGGCAAACACCAGGCATGACAGCCAACGGTTCGGGTGATTCATGCTGCTCTCCGTTTCTTTTCAATGCACATTGCGTGATAGCGAGTCAGGATTGGTCGTAATGCGTTGAAGCGTCATGCACCGCCAGGTACCCAACCGGCCAATCTCAACGCTCACCAGTCTGCAGGCGCCAGAGCGCCGCGTAGCCACCGTTTCTCGCCAGCAGTTCATCATGATTACCGGTCTCGACAATTCGACCGGCTTCCAGCAAGTAAATGCAATCGGCCTGGCGCACGGTCGAGAGTCGATGGGCAATCACGATGGTGGTGCGCCCCTTGCTGACCACATCGAGCGAGCGCTGAATGGCCGCTTCTGTTTCGTTGTCGACGGCCGAGGTAGCTTCATCCAGTACCAGCAACGGCGGATTCTTCAGGATGGCGCGCGCCAGCGCCAGCCGCTGGCGTTGCCCGCCCGAAAGCTTCTGCCCCCGTTCGCCAATGCGGGTGGCAAAACCAAGCGGCAATCGATCGATGAACTCGGTAGCCTCGGCCGCGCGCGCTGCCGCCGCAATGGCTTCATCACTGACGCCGCTCAGACCGTAGGCTATGTTTTCTGCCACCGTGCCGTCGGTCAAAAAAGTATCCTGACTGACATAGCCAATGGCCCGGCGCAGATCCTGCAGATTCAGCGCTTCGATGTTCTCGCCATCCAGTTGAATGCTGCCCTGCTGCGGGTGATAGAACCGCAGCAGCAATTTGACCAGCGTGCTTTTGCCGGAACCGGTCGAGCCGACAAAGGCGACAGTTTTGCCGGCTGGCACCGTCACATCGATATCAATCAGTGCGGGCCGTTCACCGTCATAGGAAAAATGCAGATGTTCAATCCGGATGGTGCCGGTCACCTGTTCGATCGGGAAATGCTTGCCTTCGTACGGAATGGCAATCGGGGTATTGAGTACACCCAGCGCGCGATCGATTGATGCCATCGAGCGCTGGTACATGTCGGCGACGTCAGCAAGTCGGGTCATCGGCCAGAGCAGCCGTTGGGTCAGATAGACCAGCACCGAATACGCCCCCACCGCGAGTTCACCGTTGATGGTCAACCAGCCGCCATAGACCAGCGTGGTGGTGAAGCCGGCCAGAATCGCCATCCGAATCACCGGCGTGATGGCTGAGCTGACCACAATCGCGCGAGCATTGGTGCGGCGATAGGTGTTGCTGGCCTCGCGGATACGATCCGACTCGAATTGCTCGGCAGCAAAACTCTTGATGGTCGCCAATCCGAGCAAATTGTTGTTCAGCCGGGCGTTGACATCGCCAGCGGCTTCACGCACTTCGGCATAGCGCGGCGCCAGCTTTTTCTGGAACCAGAACGCACCGAACAGAATCATCGGCACCGGCAGCAGGGCAATGATGGCGATGGTCGGTTGCAGCACGAAGAACACCGCGCTGACCATGATCGACGAGCAGAACACCTGGATGATTTCGTTGGCGCCGGTGTTCAGGAAGCGCTCCATCTGGTTGACGTCGTCATTCATGATGGACAGCAGGTTGCCGGTCTTGCGGTTTTCAAACCAGGCCAGCTCCAGTTTCTGGACGTGGTTGTACACATCGAGCCGCAGATCGTGTTGCAGCGATTGCGCCAGATTGCGCCACTTCAGATGGTGCAGATACTCGAACAGCGACTCGCCGCCCCAGATCAACACGTTCAACGCGCCAAGAAACAGCAGTTGATGCCAGGTGCTGGTGATTCCCCAGCTGCCAAGAATCTCGCGCGCCAGAAACGACTGCTCGCCGTTGACAACAATGTCCACCGCCACGCCGATCAGCACTTCCGGCAGAATGTCGAACAACTTGTTCAACACCGAATAGCTGGTGCCAAGGACAAAGTCGCGGCGATAGGCGCGGGCGTAGCCCAACAGTTTTTTCAGCGGGTGCATGGAGAGGGAGAGCGGCCGGCAAAGCGCTAGTGTAGGGGAAGCCGGACGAACGCTGCAGCGCGTTTTGCACGAGAGTTCCGCATCCCGGTGTTCTGGACGGCGCCAGCCCAACTGGGCAGAATGCTGCCGGCGCGGCCAACGAGGGCCGGTTTGGACAAGGATGTAGTTGATGGTTCGCAAGTGCGTGCCGATGGTGGCACTGTTATTGACCCTGTCGTGGGTGGGTCTGTTGTCAGGTCTGACCGCCGGTACGGCATCTGCCGGCCCCCTCTACAAATGGACCGACGCCAACGGCGTCGTGCATTTCTCCGACCGGCCACCGCCGGTTGCCGCACCGGTCAAAAAACCACCAACCGCAGTGGTCGTCAATCCAAGTGATGCGCCCTATAACAACGAAGCCGAGCAGCGTTGGCACGCTGCCTTGCGCCAGCATGGCGTGCAAATCCGCACCATCACCATCAAAACCCCTGCCCCGACCCATTCCAAGGCAAGCGGGCCATGAATTCGGCGCGTTTGGCTCATCGGTCAATCGGGACGATTACCGGTTGCCCCTGCCAAGGCCGTCAAGTAAGGTAAGCCGCCCGCTAAGGATGTCGAATCATTGCCGGTGGTTTTACACCACCTTGTTCATGGCAATGACAGACCGATTGGTATTCGTATACCACCAACGATAACGAGACATTGGGGAAAGCAATGCTCTTCCAACGCATCAAACCACTAGATCAAATTCTTGCCGCTGCAGAAAAGAAGGGCCTCAAACGCCAGCTCGGCGCCCTGCAACTGACCCTGCTGGGTGTTGGCGCCATCATCGGCACCGGCATTTTCGTGTTGACCTCCATTGCTGCCAATAAAGCTGGCCCCGGCATGATGTTCTCGTTTGTCATCGCCGCCATCGTCTGTGCATTGACCGCGCTGGTTTATGCCGAAATCGCCGCGATGGTGCCTGTTGCGGGTTCGGCCTACACCTACTCCTATGCGGTGCTTGGCGAAGTTGTCGCCTGGGTAGTGGGCTGGGCATTGATTCTGGAGTACGCCGTTGCCGCCGGCGCCGTGTCGGTCGGCTGGTCAGGCTATGCCAACGGCTTCCTGCATGAGATTGGCATGGGCTTGCCTGCCGCATTGACTGCCGGCCCGTGGGATACCGTAACGATGCCGGATGGCAGCATCCAGAACGGTTCGTTCAACGTCATTGCCTTTGTGCTGGCGTTGGCCATCACCTTCCTGCTGACGCTGGGCACCACCAAGAGTGCATGGGTCAACGCCGGACTGGTTGCCATCAAAATCACCGCGCTGACCGTTTTCATCGTGTTGGCCATCCAAGCGGTCAACGTCGCCAATTTCGAACCGATGTTCCCGAATGGCTGGGGTAGCCCGCTGTCGTCAAGCGGCCTTGGCGTGCTGGGCGCAGCCGCATCGATCTTCTTTGCGTATATCGGTTTTGATGCGGTGTCGACTGCCGCCGAGGAAACCAAGAATCCGAACCGCAACATCCCCATCGGATTGATTGGCTCGCTGGTGGTCTGCACCATTTTCTACCTGCTGGTGGCCTACGCGGCGGTTGGCGCAGTTGGCGCCCAGCCGGGCGGCGAACTGTCGATGTCAAAGGAGCCGCTGGCTTACGTACTGCGTACCATTGGTTACCCGCAAGTGGGCAACTGGGTGGCTGCAGCGGCAATTCTGGCCTTGCCTTCCGTCATTCTGATGATGATGTACGGCCAGACCCGCATTCTGTTCACCATGGCCCGTGATGGCCTGATGCCACAGATGTTCACTGCCATCCACCCGCGCTTCCATACCCCGCACGTGGTGACTTGGGTCACCGGTATCGCGGTTTCGCTGTTTGCCGCGATGTTCCCGGTCTCGGCCCTGGCCGACATCACCAATTCCGGCACCCTCTTTGCGTTCTTCATGGTTGCCCTCGGCGTGCTGATCCTGCGCAAGCGCGAACCGAACCGCGCCCGTCCATTCCGTACGCCATTTGTAATGCTGGTTGGCCCGCTGGCAATGGCCGGTTGCATGTTGTTGTTCTGGAGCCTCGACGGGGTTACCAAAACCATGTTCATTGTCTGGCTGGTCATTGGCCTGTTTGTTTACTTCGGCTACAGCCGCAAACGCAGCGTGCTGGCGCGCGGCGAGTAAGCTCATCGACGTACCAACAAAAACGCGACCTTCGGGTCGCGTTTTTGTTGGCGCGGCTTGAACCAAGCAGGGAGACACAAGCCACTTGCAGGTCGGGCCGGTGCTGCGCATAATCGCCCCGACACTGGTCGTACCACGAGAGTTGCCATGGCCAAAGCCAATCGCCTGTCCCGCCTGTTTGCCCGTTGCAAGACCCTGCCTGCACCGCTGCAGTCATTCGCCATGAGCCTGCTGTTTGGTACGGCAGTCAAATTTTTTGGTACGGCCAGCATCCGCATTACCGAGGCCGACACCGGCCGTGTGGTGATGGTGCTCAAGAATCGCCGCAAGGTGCAGAACCACATCAAGGGCGTGCATGCCGCGGCAATGGCGCTGTTGGCAGAGTCGGCGACTGGCCTGGTACTCGGCATGAGCTTGCCAGACGACAAGCTGCCTCTGATGAAGACCATGAAGGTCAATTATGTGAAACGCGCTCAGGGCGATCTGAAAGCCATTGCCACACTGACGCCGGAGCAACTGCGCGCCATCGAGAATGATGAACGTGGCGACATGGTGGTGCCGGTGCATGTCTTCGACAGTGAAGGCAACGAGCCGTTGCAGGCAGAAATGTTGTGGGCATGGCGGCCAAAAAAAGCCACCTGATTGCCGTTCATCGCATCAAAAAAACGCCAGGAAATTTCCTGGCGTTTTTTTGTTTACCGTAGTGAAACTATTCACCGCGATGACCGAGCTGCTCCATTTTTTGCAGCCAGGCCGCACGCTTGCCGGCATCGCCTTCGACCATTCCGATCAGCGTTTCCCGAATCGGACCAATACCGCAAAAACCCAGGATATTGCGCTCCAGACTTTTCAGACTGTGAGCACCAAAAAACCAGCGATAGACCAGCGCCGGCATCCCCATCGTGATCACGATGCGGCAGCTCTTTCCTTTCAGGCGTTTCTTCCAGAGCTTGCCGGCCGGTGCCGGGTCAAAAGCAAAACCCGGTCGAAAGACCTGCTCCAGAAACCCCTTCAACAGGGCCGGCATCGAACCCAGCCAGAGCGGATAGATGATCAGCAAATGACTGGCGTTGGCGATGGCAGTCTGTGCCATCGCGATTTCACCGCTCGCCTGCTGGTTGAACGCTTCGGCCGTACGCAGCAAATCAAAGTTCAGCGCGCCAACATCAATGGTCTGCACAGAGTGGCCAGCCGCGCGGGCGCCGTTGGCATAGGCGGTAGCCAAGGCATGGCAAAAGTGCGGGCGATTGCTGTCCGGATGCCCCTGAATCACCACAATATTCGCTGCCATACCCCCTCCTCGCCGCGCTACACGGCAAACCACAGCCAGTCCGGCGAAAGTTGTAGCACAGCGGCAGAAAAGCCTGACGAATCCGGATCAAACGAACCGCAAAATGCAGAAGCCAATGGGAGCAGAACACGCGGGGAGAAACGATCAGGCGCGCAGCAGTTGCAACACGCCCGTGGATGAAAGATTGGCCTGCTGGGCAATGGCCTGACCGAACTGCTGCTGGATCTGACTCTTGGCGAGCTCAGCGGTTTCGACCGCGTAGTCGGCATCGCGGATGCGACTGCGGCTGGTGGCGGCGTTTTCGCGAATGCTGCCTAGGTTGCTGATGGTCGACTGCAGCCGATTCATCACAGCGCCCATGCTGGCGCGCTGGGAATCCACCCGGCCGAGGGCATCGTCCAGGTACATGATGGCGAACTGGGCGGCATCGGTCAGATCGAGTTCGGTCAGCCCCAGCGCGTTGGCAGAGACACTGCCGAACTGGGCGTCAATGGTTTCAAACTGATTGGCGCCGACCTGATAGCTCACCACCTCGCCGCCGAGGCCACGTCGGCTCGTGGTCGGGAAAACGGTTGCAAAGCCATCCAGCGGGTCATCGCTGACGCCACCACCATCGCCGACATTTGGCATGATGCTTTTTGCGGTATAGACCGCGCCACCGTCAACATCGAAGCCACCAACCGCGCCGGTGTCGGCATTGGCGAAATTGAAGCCGGCAATGAATGCGGAGCCGTTGGCAGTAAAATCGGCCTCAAACGCCGCCAGGCTGGCATAGGCGCCACTGCTGGCTGCACCAATGGCGGTGTCCAAGGTGGCGCCAGCATTGTTGGCCATGTAAGTCAGCACGTCCTTGATACCGGCACCGCCAGCAGCCTGAATTTGTTCATGCATATAACGGACGGCGGAGTAACCGGCGGAGTAGCCGGCACTGCCGGTAACATCGTCAGCGGCAAACGCTGCCATTACGGCTGCGTTATTGGTGCCATTGGCGGTATCACCGGCCACCCGCTCCTCGGCACCATGAATGAATTCTGCCGTACCTTCGGCAAACCAGCTCCGCATGGAGCCGCCCATGTTGGCGGTGCGGAACATCACGGCGTGCACCATTTCGTGGGCAATGATGCGGTCGTTGAAGAACGGTGAGGTGCCGCCATCCGGCAAGTTCGGCGGCACGAAATCCGCCATGTCGACGTTCAATTCCAGATTGAGGCCACGGCCGTTGCCATCCAGTCCAGTCGCGCTGACCCAAGCCAGCGCGTTGCCGGCACCATCGGTCTCGTTGAAGTCGACAGTCAGCGTGGCGCCGTCGCCGAGTATGCCGAAATACTGCTGAATGCGGGATTCCGCCTCCTGCAACCAGACGCCTTTCAAACCATAGGTCGCGGCCTGCTGTGCCATCGCCTCTGCCGACATCGTGCTGCCGGTGGTGAAAATCTGGGTGCTGCCGAATCGAGTGGTGTTATTGATGCGATCCAGTTCCTGCAGCAGCTGATTCACTTCCTGCTGCAGCGCCTGACGTTCGGACGGGCCGTTACTGCCGTTGGCCGCCTGAACCGACAGGTCGCGCATGCGCTGGATAATGTTGGTGACTTCATCCATGGCGCCTTCGGCCGTCTGCAACATGGAGACGCCATCACTGGCATTGCGGATGGCCTGGCTGAGGCCACCGTACTGGGCACTTAACCGGTTGCTGATCTGCAAGCCGGCAGCATCATCCTTGGCACTGTTGATTTTCAGGCCCGACGACAAGCGCTGGAAGCGAACGCCCAGACTCTGTCCTGATTGGTAGAGCTGCCGCTGCGCATTGAGCGAAGCGACATTCGTATTGAGCTGCACCGAGTGCACCCCTACCCGTCGTCGATAACCCGTCCTGAAAACGGCCCTGCCCCGGTCTCAGGGAGACAGGGCTTCGAGGCGGTTGTCGGCGCCGCTGAAGCAAACTTTAGGGAGAATTTTCAAGGAGTTGGGGCGGCAATTTGTTGCCGCCCCTGCGCTGAGGCAGGCCGCCTGCGGCACCCGCTCAGGTCGCCAGACGCTTGACGAACCGGTACGCAGACGGCTGGTAACCAGCCCGCACATAGAAGGCATGGGCCCGTTCACGCGTGGTGCTGGAGCTGAGTTCCAGCTGTTGGCAGCCCTGTGCCATGGCCCAGTGTTCGGCAGCCGTCAGCAACACCTGACCGACTCGTTGGCCACGCATGGCTTCGCTGACCACCAGCGACGACAGCCGGGCAATCCGCTGGCCGGTATGGAAATAAAACAACGTGGTCACGGCAGCAAGGCCAACCACACCCGTCGCCGTTTCCGCGACCAGCAGCTGCTGGCCTGGATCTGCCAGCGCGGAACGCAGGCTGTCGGTCGCCTTGGCGGTGTTGGTGGGATAGCCCAGTTCGGTCAGCAAGGCCGCCACAGCCTCCGAATCTGTCAGCGTTGCGCAGCGGATTATCACGGCAGCAGACATAGGCATGGCTCTATTGAATGTTTACCGGGGTCAAATCAGCAGGGCACCAGATGGCTTGGTCGCAAAGTGGGGCATCCCAGAGACAGCGGCCACGGGCGTTCTCACCAAGACCAAATCACTCGCCAAAATCTTGCGCGCTTTCGGTGACTTTTACCTGCTTTGCTGCCTGCCGCTGCGCCTTGCGATAAGCGCGGTATTTGCCGAGCAGGCCGTCGAATCCGTTCAACAAGGCGGCCGAAGTTTCCGGCTTTTCGCCCAGCACTTCCAGCGTGTAGGCAATCGACTCAATCGTCGACAGGCACTCCTTGCGCGGTTCCTTGCGCAAATTGCCGTACTTGGACAGCGCTCGCGGATTGAGCACGGCGCGCTTGCATTTCAGCAGCCACGCATTGCGCCACCACAGCGTCTTGGCCTGTGCCCAGGTGCCATCAATGGCGATGATGCCCTTGATATCTTCCGCCTCGACATCGGCAAGTTCGTCCTTGCGATCGAACACATACAGATCCGATTCGTCCTCGTGCCGGGCCAGCTCATGGAATTTGTACTTGCTGCCAAGGAACAACACGATCCACTCGCTCGGGTTGGCATCAAAACCAACGGCTTTTTTCAGGTTTGCCACCGATAGCGCGGTTTTCAGCGTCGATTTCTTCAGGATGAGATTGGCCAGCCGGGCACTGCCGAGCTCCTTGTCCGGCTCCTGCGGGTGCTGCAGGATCAGCACATGACGCTGGTTTTCCTGTGGCTGCACCAGATCGCAAACACACAACGGGCGAATTTTGTAGCAGACCGGGCAGGTATCCATGAGACTCAATCGAACAGCGGCGATGGCGCTATTCTAGCGCGTCGGCCCCCTGCGCTGCCGGGAACAATCAACAAACCGGCACCGAAACAGCGCCAAAGAACGGCTGAAATCCCACCGCCCCTCCTTGCCTGGGAGGGGAACGAGCTACTGACCCACCGTCGCCCGGTAGGCATGCCAGGTCGCCAGCCCCACCCAAGGCCCGGTCACAATCAAGCCGAAAAAGCCGGTGACAAAACCAAAGCCGATGAGCGTCACGATCAGCACAGCCCAAAGCAGCATCGGCAGCGGGTTGCGCGCCAGTACCCGCAGCGAGGTGAAGCAGGCGGCAAACGTCTCGGCATCGCGGTCCATCATCATCGGCACTGACACCACACTGATGGAAAAGACTACGGTCGCAAAAATGCCGCCGACCACCAGATAGGTAATGACAAAATCAATGTGCTCAAGCGAAATGATCTGCTGCAGAAAATCCTTCAGCTCCGGCAATCCGGAGGAAAAGAACATTGCAAACGTTATGAGAGAAGCGCGGCCCCAGATCAGCAGAATCACGGTGGTGATCAGCAGATAAATACCAATTCCGGTTACGTTCGACTGCCAGGCCAGCATGGTGCGAACCGCTGTTGCGGGTTTCCCCAGTTCGGTCTGCTTGGCAACGTTGTAGAGCCCGGTCGCCAGAAATGGCCCCAACAGGAAGAAACCGAACAACAGGGTGGTGAAATACTGCAGCGCATTCATCAACACCTGATGCAGCAACCAGCCCATGCCGGCAAACGCAACGCCGTACAGCAGGCTTGCCACTGGATGCAGCCGCATGTCATTCAGGCCTTTGCGCAACCAAACCAACGGCGCGGTGAGTGGCACGTCAAGCACAGCAGGGAGTTTGGGGCCGGTGAACGGATCGGTGGGCGGGGTTTCCGGCAATTGCGGTTCGGTCATTTCAATAACGACACTTTTTATATGGGTATGTCGTTTTAACCTGAGCCGGTGTGGCTGTAAAGCGGTCGCTCAGAGAAAGAGATGGTGCCAGAAAGCGCTATTTTATCTGCATCAATTATGGTGCGATTAAAGGGCCTCACCCTCACCTAAATCCTCTCCCGTCAAGGGAGAGGACTTTTCTATCCCCTCCCCCTTGATGGGGCGGAGGTGGGAATTAACGAAGCACTGCTTCGTTCCGCCGCAGCGCCAAGAGCCGGAGGCGAGTGGCTGGGGCGCAAAGCAGGGCTAGGGAGAGGGTGAAGCCGGCTACAAATTCATTACATCGCCGACTCACTCAATCATCCGCCTCGCCCAACATCTCGTCGTCATGAATGACCACCGGATGCTGACCGGTCAAACTCAGCGCCAGCGCTTCGGCCACACGAATGCCATCCACACCTGCCGACAAGATGCCGCCGGCATAACCCGCACCTTCACCGGCTGGATACAGGCCCTTGGTATTCAGGCTCTGAAAATCGGGGCCACGGGTAATTCGCAGTGGCGATGAGGTGCGCGTTTCGACCCCGGTCAGCACTGCATCCGGCATCGAAAACCCGCGAATTTGCCGGTTGAATGCCGGCAACGCTTCGCGGATCGCGTGAATGGCGTAATCCGGCAACGCGGTCGACAGGTCCGTCAAATGTACGCCCGGTTTATACGAAGGCTCCACCGAGCCAAGCGCCGTCGAGGCCTTGCCAGCAATAAAGTCACCGACCAACTGGCCCGGCGCTTCATAGCAGCTGCCGCCCAGCACAAACGCACGAGACTCCAGTTCACGCTGAAACCCGATGCCGGCCAGCGGACCGCCCGGATAATCGGCCGGGGTAATGCCAACCACGATGCCGGCGTTGGCATTGCGCTCATTGCGCGAGTACTGGCTCATGCCGTTGGTGACCACGCGGTTTGGTTCCGATGTCGCCGCCACTACCGTACCGCCCGGACACATGCAGAAGCTGTACACCGCTCGGCCATTGCTGGCGTGATGCACCAGCTTGTAATCGGCCGCGCCAAGCAGCGGATGGCCGGCAAATTTGCCGAACCGGGCACGATCGATCAGCGATTGCGGATGCTCGATTCGGAAGCCAACCGAAAACGGCTTGGCCTCCATGAACACGCCGCGCTCATGCAGCATGGTAAAGGTATCGCGGGCGCTGTGGCCGAGCGCCAGCACCACATGATCGGTGCGCAGCTGCTCGCCGTTTTCCAGCGTCACGCCACGGACCTGACCGTTCTCAATCTGGATGTCAGTGACTTTGGTCTGAAAGCGGATCTCGCCGCCCAATTGTTCGATGGTCGCACGCATGGTCTCGACCATGGTCACCAGTCGGAACGTGCCGATATGCGGCTTGTTGATGTACCGGATTTCTTCCGGTGCACCGGCCTTGATGAACTCCGCGATCACCTTGCGGCCATAAAATTTCGGGTCCTTGATCTGGCTGTACAGCTTGCCGTCCGAGAAGGTGCCCGCCCCGCCCTCGCCGAACTGGACGTTCGATTCCGGGTGCAGCACTTTCCGGCGCCACAGATCCCAGGTGTCCTTGGTCCGCTGCCTAACGGCGGTGCCTCGCTCCAGCACAATCGGCCGCAGCCCCATCTGGGCCAGAATCAGCGCAGCAAAAATGCCGCAAGGGCCAAAGCCGATCACCACCGGCCGATGCGGTGTCAAAGCCGGCGCCTGGGTGACGAACTTGTAGCTCATGTCCGGCGTCGGCCGGATATGGTTGTCCTTGGCAAAGCGCTTGAACACCGCCGCCTCGTTCTTGAGCTCTAGGTCGACGATATAGATCAGCATCAGCGCATCTTTCTGACGGGCATCATGGCTGCGTTTGAACACGGTGAAATCGACCAGCTCGTCCTTGCCGAGCTTCAGCCGCGCGATGATGGCGGCCGGCAGCGCCTCCGGCGCATGGTCGATGGGCAAGCGTAATTCAGTAAGTCGGAGCATGGCGATGGCTCAATGACAGCCCGAGACCCGCGGTCCGCACCACGCAGGACATACTGCCTCGGACATGGCGGCAATTATAGGAGATTGAGGTATGTTGCGGGGCACAAGATTGGCCAGTTTGGCAGCCACTGCGGGAGCGGGCTTGCCCGCGATTGGGGTCCGCACGTATGCTCGAACTCACATACGTACGATTACGCTACGCTAATCGTACCTACCTCGCTGCTGGATAAGTGAGAATTCCATGCTGAAACGAAAACCCACTTCTCAGCATCAAGAAACGGATTGGTTTCAATTCTCCGCAGGATTGATACACGGGCTCTGCTCAGACTACATCGCGATGCGCCTCCTCCTAGCTGTCGAGCCGCTGACTACAGCCATGACCATATGCCCCAAGATGCTCGAAATTGTAGAGAAATCACTCAAGCTTCACTTGGCGGTCCAAACCCAGTCAAGCACAGCACTCACCGACGCACGAACTGAGTATGGTCACAACATTGAAAAATTACGGGCAGCATGCGCCGGCTACCACTCAATATTCAATGACGTTGACATTCAAGCATTCACGAAAGACCTCAACGACAAAAACGGCAAGCTCTATCAGTACCTTCGCTATGGATCTCAGGAAACCACTTCTGGTTTCGAAACAAACCTGAGCGATCTGCTGCCGGTTGTAGATAAAATCTTTGCCAAGTCCGTTCTTCTCCTACCGGAAGGCCCGCGTAGATTGCTCCTGTTCTGTTCGCCACTAAAGAATCTAACCACCCGCTCCCGATTCGATCAAAGTCAACATCCTGAACAGCTTCTAGAAGTACTTCAATCGAACAATGTGTACTTTCAGGAGCTCACTCACTACTTTAGCCAGCTTGACCGAGAGCATGAAGCTAGGCTCAAGGCTCTTTCCGTTGCGAATGGCTAGCCAAGAGCTTGTAGGTACGAATAGCGCAGCGTAATCGTACGAATGCCGTCAAATTATCACAGAGAGGCCCCTATGCTAGCCACCTACACCGGTAGTTTTCATTGCGGCGCCGTGAAACCCGTAGGGCGGAACACCCGAAGGGTTTTCCGCCGAATGCAATACAGACACCGAGTGTAGGTTGGGTTGAGCAACGAAGCCTAACACCGGCTTCGTCTCTAGCCTCATCGATTGGGTTTTGCAGCCCAACCTACACAAGAGTTGCTAGCACCTTTCCTGCGCTGCCGCCCGCGCCGCCAACTCCTCTGGCGGCACATCTTCAATATGGGTGGCGATAAACCAGTTGTGGCCAAACGGATCGGTGATGATGCCGCTGCGATCGCCGTAGAACTGATCCGCAACAGGCCGCACCAACGTGGCGCCGGCTTTGACTGCGCCGTTGACCACCGCGTCGACGTCTTCCACATACAGCATCAGGCTGATTGGTGAGCCGCCGTAATGCTTCGGACCGTAGGCATGCATTTCTGCGTGTTCGTCGGACAGCATCAGCACCGAGTCACCGATGCGGATTTCGGCATGGCCGATCTTGCCGGGCGGCCCTTCCATGCGGAACAGTTCACTGGCACCAAGCGCCTTGCGATAGAACGCAATAGCTGCATCGGCATCATTGACGATGAGATAGGGGGTGAGTGCGTGATTGCCATCAGGGATGGGCTTGACGGTTGCTTTGCTCATACAGCAGATCCTTGCAGGTTGCTGCGGCACAGCTTGAAACGCCGCGATGGGTTGATGATGTATTGAGATGGTAAAACGGGGTTTATTCAAACTTTCCTGACTCGCATTTCAGCACCAATGCGAACCGATTACACGGCAACAGCTTGCGGGCTTGTGGCGATCATTCCACCAGCAATTGCCGCATACCGTCAGACTCCAGACGGTATATCTGCAACTCGTCGCGCAGAGAAGCCTGAATTTTTCCATAGAACGCATTGGCCTCAGTGTTCCAGCGCAAGGACCACCATTCAAAGCGGGCACAGTCTCGGCGCAGCGCTTCGGCAGCCAACCAGCGGAACACTTGTTTACCTAAGCCTTGGCCGCGCACGCTGGCATCCAGATAGACATCGTCCAGGTGCAGGCCCGGTTTGCCGGTGGTTGTGGAAAAATTGAAGTAATATACGGCAAAGCCAACTGGCTGTTGCTGCCATTCCACGATGATGGCATCGGCCAGTTTTTCCGGGCCGAACAAACGACGCTGCAGATCCGCTTCACTCACCAGTACCGGCCCCGGATGCTGTTCCGCCGCGGCAAGATCATGAATGAATTGCCGGATCAATGGCACATCGTCTGGGCGTGCCGAACGGATGTGGGCCGGAGCTTGTTCTGATGGCATTGCGCTACTCCCGGTTGGCACACACAATTTCCGACTACCAACGAGGTAGTTCACTTGCCGCCTAATGCTGTTTACCGGCCTATACCCGGTCGCGCGTTTGCATCAAGCAAAACGCTGAATGCAACCAAAGCTGACTGCCACAGGCAGCCCGAACATTATGAAAGAAAACCGCGCCGACGGAAAATGGGCTGAGACATCCACTACTGAGCGGGCGCTGTCGCCTCCTGATACGCCGCCGGCACACCAGAGCCCTGCACATACATGCCGAACACCAGCTTGAGCAGCGCCGACTCACCCGCGAAGCGTTGCCGCTGCACTGACAAATCCACCGACTTCTGCGTCTGTTCCAATGTTTCACCACGAACTTTGGCGGCGCGTACCTGCGCCACCAAATCCTTGAGCAATCCCATCGTCTGCTCAACGTACGCCGTATCGCGAAATACCGGGCCGTGGCCGGGCACGATGATCTTGGGCTGCAAATTCAACAGCTGTTGCAAGCTGTCGACATAGGCCGCCGGGTAGCTGGTTGAACCAATCAGCGGGATAGGCCAGACCACCAGATCGCCGGTGATCAGCAGTTTTTCATTCGGCAGCCACACCACCAGATCGGAACGGGTGTGGGCTGCGCCGAGAAAACGGATTTCAATGGGCCGTTTGCCATCGGCAAGCACCAGTGTCTCGGACACTTCCAGATCCGGATAGACAATCGGCAGACTTCCCGCCTCTTTCAGATAACGTTCGACCAGAAAAATATCACTCTGGTGGCTCACCCGCTCTTCATCAGTCAGCACATTGCCGGCAAGTCCCTTGCCAGTGGCGATGGCATTTTTCAAACTGGCGACACCGTCAGCGCCTTCTTCGAGCAAACTTTTTCGGTTGGCGGCTCCAACACTGGCCAAATCGGCATGGGTCTTAACATGGCCGATGAACTGCACGCCGGGATAGGCCTCACGCCAGACCCGGTTGCCGAGAATATGGTCTTCGTGCCAATGGGTATTGATAACGTAGCGCACCGGCTTGTCGGTGAGCTTGCGTAGCGCTGTCAGCACCTCGCGGGTGGAATCGGGACTGATGTTGCTATCCACAACGACAACATCCTGCTCACGGATCAGGAACACGTTATTGGCGTCGAACATCAGGCCGGCAGGTTCCGTGCGCTCCGTCGCGTAGAGGCCTTCGCCCATTGAATGCAGGACAAACCCGGCGGGCTCAGCGGCGTCGCTGGACGACACCGTGCGAAGCAACAGGGCGAAAATGATGACGCGATGCCACATGGCAAGTTGCTCCTTCTGGGAAGGTCAAGGTTGGCTCACCGAGGCTAGTTCGGTCAGCGGGCCTCGCGCAGTGCACTATTCACGTTGTGCATGCCGGTCGGTACCACCAGGCTTGCGTTTTCAGGCATACATATCTGGCAACAAATCGCCATGTTCATTGCGGGCTCATGCAGCTAGCGTAGCGGGCAAAGCTCCGCACCAGGGAACTACCACCGATGAACTCAAACCGGGCTTGTTTCACCGCACTCCTCGGTGCGCTGCTCTCGCCGATGGCCGGAACCGCACAGGCAGCCGATTACCGCGCCGATGTCGATACCGTGCAACAACTGCTGACGCAGGACAAGTCATTCAATCCGATTGAGCGCCAGCAAGCTGAGGCCATGCTGATCGGACTGCGTCGCGACGCGGAGAAACTAAGTGCCGCCGCGTTCCAGCTGCGGGTCGCCGCCTTGTTTGCGCTGGCGAATAACGGCCACACAATGCTGGTGCCAGGTTTGTGGCCTAGCCAATTCAACCGGATACCCGCACGCATTCAGGTCTTCGCAGATGGCATTTTCATTCTGGACGCCGATGACCGCACGTTGATCGGTCAGCAGTTGCTGGCGGTTGAAGGTCAGCCGGTTGCACTCCTGCGCCAGCGCTTCACGGAATACTGGGGCGCCCTGCCGACAAAATGCGACGACTGGTTGGGCTATTGGCTGGAATCGGCCGAACTGTTGCACGCGGCTGGCGTCGCCGACAAGCCGGACGAACTGACGCTGCGGGTGCAGAACAACAAAGGCACCATCACCGATGTGACACTGACCGCCAGCCTGCAGCCGCCTGCGCATGGCCGCTACACATTTTTCAGCCACTCGCGTCTGGTTGAACTGTTACCGGCAAACCTGCTGGCGCGCACGCCCGCTCCGCTCTACCTGCAAGAACCTGACAAGCTGTTTCGCTATGCGTCACTGCCTGAGCTGGACGCATTCTATTTGCAACTCCGCTACAACAACCACGCCGGTGGCCAGCGACTCAACAGCAGCTTCAGCGATGCCGTGGTTTCCGCCATCGTACAGCAACAACCCCGGCATATCGTTGTTGACCTTCGTCTCAACAGCGGTGGCGACCTGAACAACACACGCGACCTGATGCAACGATTGCCAAGCCTGCTTGCAGCAGACGGAAAGATTTTTGCCATCACCTCTGGCCGCACGTTCTCGGCGGGCATCGCGAGCCTCGGGTACCTGAAACAAGCCGGTGGCGAGCGCGTGATCATAGTCGGCGAGCCCATCGGTGACGCACTCGAGTACTGGGCCGAAGGCAATCTGGTGGAATTGCCGGCATCAAAAGCCGAAATCCTGATTGCCACCGAACGGCACAACTACCAGACCGGCTGCCCCGAGCCCGATTGTCATGGTGCCATTCGCCGGCATCCGATCCGGGTGTCTTCACTGGCACCGGACATTAGCGCGCCACTTCGCTATCAAGACTACCAACAAGGCATCGATCCCGCGCTGCGCATCATTGCTGCTCGGCTGAAAGAAACACCGTGACGAGTTCGCATCGTGCCAGCAAGTGGAGGTGGAGGTGGAGGTGCGACCCCGCTGGTAGCCAACGTGCGGAGGCAACTCCAACTGAAGCAACCTGCAAGGCTTTATGCTGACTATTACTGCTGCTTGCCTTGCGCGGAACACCACTGACGCATCACCGGCACTGCAAGTGTGATTGGCGCCGCCATTTCATTAGCATGAAAGGCCACGCGGTGTGGGAACTCGGCGCTATCCTCCCGGCGCTGTCCTCCCGGCGTGGTTCTCCCAGCGTGATCCACTCGGCATCATTTTACAAAAACAAAAGCCCGGCACAGCCGGGCTCCTGTTTGCTCTGCATAAGCAACAGTCAGGTTCTCACCACAGTTTCAGCTCAGACATCGGCAGCACAGGCCTTTCCTGATGTCGCCGGCATGTGCGGGGCGCATGCCCAGACGCCAGTCATGACATTGCCCAGAACTTGACGGGCTATTTACAGTCCTTCATACCCATCATCATTTCATGATCAGCCATCATCTGCCCCAGCATGTCATCCATCAGCTTCTGGTGCTCACTCATCCACTGATCATGTTCTGCTACCGACATGTCTTTGGCGGGTTTCATGCCCTGCATATGGGTCATGGCATCCTTCATCATGTGCATATGCTCGCCAATCAGCTTTCGCTTCTCACTGGCGGCGGCAGCCTGTGCCTCTTCCAGCTTTCGCTGCGCCAAAATTGCTTTGTGACGAACTGCATCAAATCCGCCCTTTTCCGCCAGGCTGGTCATTGGTATGGCTGACGCCAATACCAGACTGACCATCGCCAACCAGGTTTGCTTTTTCATTTGTGTCTCTCCTCGCAGATTCCGCAGCATAGCTGCTGTGCGATGCACTGTAATGACCGCACCTTTCATCCGTCGGAGCATCGTTCCCCGGCCGATACCAAGCGGCATTACATTCCGTTCTCGCCGCCGCCTCATTCGCCGGCTTTGGCGAGTCGCAAAGCATTGAACACCACCGACACCGAACTCAGACTCATCGCCGCCGCAGCAATCAGTGGAGACAGTAGCCAGCCGGTAATGGGATACAATAATCCGGCAGCGACCGGTACCCCGAGCGCGTTATACAGCAATGCGAACAGCAAGTTTTGCCGCATGTTGACCACGGTGAGAGCCGACAACTTGCGCGCGCTGGCGATACCGCGCAGATCCCCCTTGACCAAAGTGACCTGCGCGCTGTTCATGGCGACATCGGTGCCCGTACCCATGGCAATACCGACATCCGCCTTGGCGAGTGCTGGCGCATCGTTGATACCGTCGCCCGCCATCGCGACAATTTCGCCGCGCTGCTGCAAGGCAGTCACCAACGCCAACTTATCGGCCGGCGTCACCTCGCCATGGACTTCTTCAATTGCCAGACGCTTGCCTACCGATTGCGCCGTGGTGATGCCGTCGCCAGTGGCCATAACCACACGCACCCCTGCGGCGCGAAGCTGGTCAAGTGCCTCCGGCGTCGTTGCCTTGACCGGGTCAGAAACCGCCAACACGCCCAGCAATTGATTACCGCTGGCCAAGTACATGACGCTGGCGCCCGTGCTGCGCAAATGTTCTGCTGACGCCGACAGGGACTGCACCGCTATACCGCGCGTTTCCATCAAATGGGTGTTGCCCAATAGCAGGAACTGGTTGTCGACTTCACCGCAGACGCCCATACCAGTCAGCGACTCGAAATTCTTCACGGACGACAGGTTCAGCTTTCGCCCGTGGGCCGCATTGACAATGGCTTCGGCCAACGGGTGCTCGCTGCCCTGATCGAGACTGGCCGCCAATGCCAACACGCGGTCTGGATCGGTGCCCGGGTTCGCCAGCACGCGCTCAAATACCGGGCGCCCCTCTGTCAGTGTCCCGGTCTTGTCGACAATCAAGGTAGTGACTTTGCGCAGGTTCTCGATGGCCGCGGCATCGCGAAACAGAATGCCGTGTGTCGCACCGCGCCCCGTTGCCACCATGATCGACATGGGTGTAGCCAATCCAAGCGCACAGGGACAGGCGATGATCAGTACGGCAACTGAATTTGCCAGGGCATACACCCAACGTGGTTCGGGTCCAAACACGCCCCAGATCACCAGCGTGATCAAGGCGACCACAATCACCGCCACAACGAAATAGCCGGCGACCGTATCTGCCAAGCGTTGCATCGGTGCGCGTGAGCGCTGGGCATCGGCCACCATCTGCACGATCTGCGCAAGCATGGTTTGGCTGCCCACTTTCTCCGACCGCATCAGCAGCGCCCCGGTGGTATTGAGCGTTGCCCCTATAACCGGATCGCCCGGGCGTTTGGTCACCGGCATCGGCTCGCCAGTGAGCATGGACTCGTCCACCGCGCTGCTACCGTCCAAAACGACACCATCGACCGGCACCTTTTCGCCTGGCCGTATACGCAGGCGGTCGCCGACATGAACATGATTGAGCGGAACATCCTCCTCGCTGCCATCGTCACGCAGGCGACGGGCGGTTTTCGGAGCGAGCCCCAGCAACAGCTTTATCGCCGCCGACGTCCGGGACCGAGCTCGCAGCTCCAGCATCTGGCCAAACAAGGTCAATGAGATGATCACCGCCGCCGCTTCGTAGTACACCGCGACGCGCCCCATCGACGTGAACGATGCAGGAAACCACTGCGGCGCCAGCGTGGCGATCACGCTGTAAACAAACGCAGCGCCGGTACCGAGCCCAATCAGCGTCCACATATTGGGTTGCAGCTGCCGTACCGACAGCGCGCCACGAGAAAAGAATGGCCACCCTGCCCACAACACAATGGGCAGCGACAACAGCATTTCAATCCAGGTTTGCGTGCGCTGCTCGAACCAACCGAAGCCATGACCGAACATTGCCAGCCCGGTTACCACGACAGTCAGTGGCAATGTCCACCAGAACCGGCGGCTGAAATCTGCGAGTTCGCTGTTGTCTTCCTGATCAAGCGAGATCAGGACCGGTTCCAGAGTCATGCCACATTTCGGGCAGCTTCCCGGCGCGCTCCGGCGCACTTCCGGATGCATTGGGCAAGTGTATTCGGTGGCAGTTGCTGCAACGGGCGCTGCGGGCAGTGGCGCGGAATGGAGCGTCGATCCGCCATGGTGGCCATGATGATGGTGGGGCATGTCATTCATATTCTTGGTCTCGTCCCTGCCAAGCGCATCTGCTTGCCCTAGTCGTTACGATGCAGACGCTGATGCAGCCAGGAAAACAACGCACCGACCAGGAAAGCCCAAATTGACAGGATCAGCAGAGGCATGATGAACATCGACACCGTCAGCGGTGCCGGGGTACCCAATTGGTTGGAATCAAGTCCGTGAAATAGCGCATTCAGGAACCGGATGCCTGCTGCTGGCCACTGGGCGTACGCCAAGGTACAGATGGTGTAGGACACCCTGATTGTGACCGCCAATGCAACGCCGGTTCGCCATGGCGCACTGAGCCTAGCCATAACCACCTCCTTCAGGAGTTATGCCAGGGATTCCGTTACGGCGGCACGCCTCTCACCCTGCCGCGACAGCGAACAGAACATGCTGGAATTATCGCTCTTGCTAGTTGGAGCTCTCTTCATCACGCCGCTTCGCAGGCTCGGCGCTGTGTCGGTGCGCATGGTGGCCATGGCGGCGGTGCATGAACACATGCATCAGGGGACAGACCAACAATAGGGCATACGGCAGGAAATCAAGCACGTGAT
This sequence comes from Permianibacter sp., assembly GCA_041914645.1. Taxonomy (GTDB): domain Bacteria; phylum Pseudomonadota; class Gammaproteobacteria; order Enterobacterales; family Permianibacteraceae; genus Permianibacter. The sequence goes on along the minus strand of JAYSCY010000007.1, from coordinate 7,608 downwards.
TGCCGTGCTCGATAATCACTACATAGGCAACCAGCGCGATCACCGTCCACAGCACCAACGACAACCAAGCCCGGCGTTGCAATGGATTGCCACCAAGGTTTAACCCGGTCATTGATGCACCTGCTCGATTTTGACGGGGATGGGGTAAGTGTACACGTGTGGCCGCGTGTGCTTTTGCGCCATATCAATCCTTGGCCCGTGTCTGCGGCCGGACCTCTGCTTGCATGAGACCGCTCAGTAGGAATTGAGTATAAAGGCGCTGTTATTTAGTTCCTGCGGCTGTTAACGCACGTGGCGTTGTATCGAAACTACTCGTAACGCTGGCCGCGATGTTCCAGCCAACCGCCGGGATGGCGAGCGGCCGGATCGTGATGGGTCCAGTGGATGACACCACCTTTTTCGTTCCACTCGTACTCGCCGTAAAAGCGCACGGTATCACCTGTGGCAATATCCATGATTCGCGGCGCCAGTTCGATATTGTGCGCAACCAGCAAGGTTTGACCGGTTGCCGTCTGCAACAGAAAGCGTTGGTGCGGACTGCCGTCGGTATCGTCTCTCAGTATTTTGCTGACGCGCCCCTGCCCTTCAATCTGCAAATTACTCTGTCGATTCTGGAACGCTTGCCAGAGCTGCGCATCGCTACCGAGTTCCTGCCCGGTTCGAGGAGGTGCCGACTGTTCTACTGGTATTGAGGCTTCCGGTGTGCTGCTTCCCGGCAGTTTCGACACGCCTTCCTTCAGGACATAGCCAGAAAACACCAGCGCGACCAATAACAAGATGGGTTTGATAGATCTCATCTCACGCATTTATCCAGAAAGTCAAAGCAAAAAGCCCGGACCAGCCGGGCTTTTTTGCTACAGACAGCAGACCAACTTATTTCCAGCCGGTGATCTGCGCAACGCCTTTGCCAATGTCGGCCGGCGAGCGCACAGCGTGCACTTTGGCGGCCGCCATGGCAGCGAATTTCTCTTCGGCTGTACCTTTGCCGCCGGAGATGATCGCACCGGCGTGGCCCATCCGCTTGCCCGGAGGGGCGCTGATACCGGCGATGAAACCAACCACCGGCTTGGTCACGTGGGCTTTGATGTATTCGCAGGCTTCTTCTTCCGCACTGCCACCGATTTCGCCGACCATGACGATCGCTTCAGTCTGCGGATCGTTCTGGAACAGTTTCAGCGCGTCGATGAAGGTAGTGCCCGGGATCGGGTCACCGCCGATACCGATACAGGTCGACTGACCGTAACCAAGTTCAGTGGTTTGCTTGACGGTTTCATAGGTCAAGGTGCCTGAACGCGAGACCACGCCAACCCGACCCGGCTTGTGAATGTGACCCGGCATGATGCCGATCTTGCACTCGCCCGGGGTGATGATGCCGGGGCAGTTCGGGCCGATCAGGCGCACGCCTTTCGAATCGACGTACAGCTTCACTTCCAGCATGTCCAACGCCGGAATGCCTTCGGTGATGCAAACGATCAGCGGCACACCAGCGTCTGCAGCTTCAATGATCGAGTCCTTGCAGTACGGTGCCGGCACGTAAATGACCGAGGCATCGGGCTTCACGGTGGCAACGGCTTCGCGCACGGTGTCGAACACCGGCAGACCGAGGTGAGTCGAACCGCCCTTGCCCGGAGTAACGCCACCAACCATCTTGGTGCCGTAGGCGATGGCTTGTTCGCTGTGGAAGGTACCTTGCTTGCCGGTGAAGCCCTGGCAAATGACCTTGGTGTTTTTGTTAATCAAGACGCTCATTATTTGCCTCCCACTGCGGCAACGATTTTCTGCGCGGCATCGGTCAGACCGACGGCCGGCGTAATGTTCAGACCCGACTCGGCCAGTTTCTTGGCGCCAAGCTCAGCGTTGTTGCCTTCGAGGCGAACCACGACCGGCACTTTCACGCCGACGCTCTGCACGGCACCAATGATGCCGTCAGCGATCATGTCGCAGCGAACGATGCCGCCGAAGATGTTGACCAGAATGCCTTTGACGTTGGTATCCGACAGGATGATCTTGAACGCTTCGGAGACGCGTTCCTTGGTGGCACCGCCGCCGACATCGAGGAAGTTGGCCGGCTGGCCGCCGTGCAGCTTGATGATGTCCATGGTGGCCATCGCCAGGCCGGCACCGTTGACCATGCAGCCGATGTTGCCTTCGAGCGCAACGTAGTTCAGTTCCCACTGCTTGGCACGGATTTCCCGCTCGTCTTCCTGGGTCGGGTCGTACATGTCACGCAGTTTCGGCTGACGGTAGAGCGCGTTGTCGTCAGCGTTGATCTTGCCATCGAGGCAGTGCAGCTTGCCTTCGGTGGTAATGACCAGCGGGTTGATTTCCACCAGGCTCAGATCCAGATCGACGAACATTTTGCCGAGGCCGGTGACAATGGTGGTGAAATCCTTGATCTGGTCCAGGTTCAGACCCAGACCAAAGCCAAGTTCACGGCACTGGTACGGCATCACGCCGACCAACGGGTCGACGGTGATTTTCAGAATTTTTTCCGGGGTATCGTGGGCCACTTTCTCAATGTCCACGCCACCTTCGGTCGAAGCCATGATCACCACGCGGCGAGTGCCTCGATCCAGCACCGCTGACAGATACAGCTCCTTGGCGATGTCAGTAGTGGTTTCGATCAGCACCCGGTGTACCGGCTGGCCTTTCGAGTCGGTCTGATAGGTCACCATGTTGCGACCAATCATGCCTTTCACCGCTTCTTCCACTTCGGTCTTGCTCTTGCAGAGCTTGACGCCACCGGCCTTGCCGCGACCGCCCGCGTGGATCTGGGCCTTGACGACCCAGCGACCGCCAGCAATGCGTTCTGCAGCTGCGACAGCTTCTTCGCCACTGCGCACCGTCTCGCCGCGCGAAACCGGCAAGCCATACTCAGCAAACAGCTGCTTGGCTTGATATTCATGCAGGTTCATGTTCTGTCCTCTCTCTTAAACGTTCAGCAGCAGACGTGCCGGATCTTCAATGAACTCTTTGATGGTCTTCAGGAAGCCCACCGATTCGCGACCATCAATGATGCGATGGTCATAGGACAGCGCGACATACATCATCGGCTGAATGACAACTTGGCCGTTCACGGCCATGACGCGATCTTCGGTGCGGAACATGCCGAGAATCGCTGACTGCGGCGGGTTGATGATCGGCGTTGCGAACAACGAACCGAACACGCCACCATTGGAAATGGTGAAGGTGCCACCGGTCATTTCTTCGACGGTCAGGGTGCCGTCTTTGGCTTTCTGGCCGTAACCGCCAATGGCTTTTTCCATGTCGGCCAGCCCCATGCGATCGGTATCACGCAACACCGGCACCACCAGACCACGCGGCGCGCTGACCGCGACGCCGATATCGTAGTACCCGTGATAGACCACATCGTTGCCGTCGATCGAGGCATTCACTTCCGGGTAACGCTTCAGAGCTTCGGTGGCGGCCTTGACGAAGAAACTCATGAAGCCGAGCTTGACGCCGTGGGTCTTCTCGAACTGATCTTTGTACTTGGCGCGCAGCTCCATCACCGGCTTCATGTTGATGTCATTGAAGGTGGTGAGAATGGCAGCGTTTTGTTGTGCGGAGAGCAGGCGCTCGGCAATGCGCTGGCGCATGCGGGTCATCGGCACGCGGCGTTCTTCACGCAGGCCGGGAACTGCAACGGCAGGTGCGGCAACGGCAGCAGCGGCTTTCGGTGCCGCCGCAGGCGCAGCGGATTTGCCGGCCATGAAACGCTCGACGTCTTCCTTGCTCAGCCGACCATCTTTGCCCGACGCCGGGATCTTGCTTGCATCCAGACCATGCTCGGCCACCAGACGACGAACCGCCGGGCTCAGCACATCGCTGGACTCGGTCGTTGCAACCGCAACCGGTGCTGGTGCAGCAGCGGCTTTCAATTCCGCTTTCGGCGCCTCTGCTTTGGCCGCTGGAGCCGCCGCCGCAGCGCTGGCATCACCGGCCTTGAACAGCGCGATGGTTTCCTGCGCACCAACGGTAGCGCCTTTGTCTTTCAGGATGCTTTCGATCACGCCATCAGCCGGTGCCACCACTTCCAGCACGACTTTGTCGGTTTCGATGTCGACCAGGTTTTCGTCACGCTTGACGAACTCGCCCGGCTTTTTATGCCAGGTGGCGACTACGGCATCGGCAACGGATTCCGGCAGAACCGGGACCTTGATTTCGATACTCATTCTTCTCTCCTTTGCTGCCCTTTGCAGCGTGCACAGGGAGGGCGAGCCAACCGGCTCGCTCTCCGCATCTTTTTAGCCAAGCGCCTTGGCGATCAATTCTTTCTGCTGTTCGTCATGAACCGATGAATAACCCACCGCCGGCGCAGCCGAGGCCGGGCGACCGGCAAAGCTCAGTACGAATCCACTCGGCAGGCACTCTTTGAAGTGATGCTTGCTGTTGTACCAAGTGCCCTGGTTCTTCGGCTCTTCCTGACACCAGGCGTACTCGCGCACATGCTGGTACGGCTCCAGCGCTTTCTTCAGGCTGGCGGTCGGAAACGGGTACAGCTGCTCGATGCGGACAATCGCCACGTCGGTGCGGTTCTGGGCGCGGCGGGTTTCCAGCAGATCGTAGTAGACCTTGCCCGAGCACAGCACCACGCGCTTGACCTGCTTCGGATCAAGCTGGTCAATCTCACCGATAACCGTCTTGAACTTGCCGCTGGACAATTCTTCCAGCGATGACGTTGCAAGGCGGTGACGCAACAGCGATTTCGGCGACATGACAATCAGCGGACGACGCAGCGGCCGAATCATCTGCCGACGCAGCATGTGGAACACCTGGGCAGGTGTAGTCGGCACCACCACCTGCATGTTCTGCTCGGCGCAGAGTTGCAGGAAGCGCTCCAAACGCGCCGATGAGTGTTCCGGGCCCTGACCTTCGTAACCATGCGGCAACAGCAGCGTCAGACCGCACAACCGGCCCCACTTCTGCTCACCACTGGAGATGAACTGGTCGATAACGACTTGCGCACCGTTGGCAAAATCACCGAACTGCGCTTCCCAGATCACCATCGACGTCGGTGACGTGGTCGCGTAACCGTATTCGAAGGCCAGCACGGCTTCTTCCGACAGCACCGAGTCAATCACGGTAAACGGCGCCTGTTTGTCGGAGATGTGCTTCAGCACTTCATGGGTGTTGCCGGTTTCCTGCTCGTGCCAGACCGCATGGCGGTGGAAGAATGTGCCACGGCCACAATCCTGGCCGGAGATGCGGACACGGAAGCCTTCTTCCAGCAGCGCGGCATACGCCAGAGTCTCGGCACAGCCCCAATCCAGCGGCAGCTCGCCGCTGACCATTTTCTTGCGGTCATCAACAATCTTGGCAACCCGTGGCTGCAGCTTGAAACCGTCGGGCACCGCCGTGATTCTTTCACCGAGACGCTTCAACCGTTCGGTATCGACTGTAGTGTCCGCTGCCGCCGTCCAGCGCTGACCGAAGTAGGGAGACCAGTCTGCCGAAAATTCGTTTTTCTGGAACGGTACGATCCCCGGCGCAACCTGCTCACCGGCATCCAGTTTCTTGCGGTAATCGTCGACCAGCGCCTGGGCATCGGCAGCACTCAGGTGACCGGCTTTGGCGAGTTCTTCTGCGTAGATCTGCCGCGCCGTTGGCCGCGCCTTGATCTCCTTGTACATCACCGGCTGGGTCGCGGTCGGCTCGTCGGCTTCGTTGTGACCCCAACGACGGTAGCAAACCAGATCGATCACCACGTCTTTCTTGAACTTGATGCGGTAATCCAATGCCAGTTGGGTGACAAACAGCACCGCCTCGGCATCGTCGGCATTGACGTGGAAAATTGGTGCCTGAACCATCTTGGCGATGTCGGTGCAATACGAGGTCGAACGAACATCGTCCTGACGGTTGGTGGTGAAACCCACCTGATTATTGATGACGATATGCACGGTGCCGCCGGTGGTGTAGCCACGCGCCTGCGACATGTTGAAGGTTTCCATCACGACGCCCTGCCCCGTAAAGGCCGAGTCGCCGTGCACCGATACACCAAGCACCTGATTGCGAGTGTCCTGACCAACCAGATCCTGTGCGCGGCGCTCCTGGCGTGCGCGCACCGAACCGGTTACCACCGGCGAAACGATTTCAAGGTGGGACGGGTTGAATGCCAGTGCCAAGTGAACCTTGCCACCAGCGGTTTCACAATCCGAGGAGAAACCCATGTGGTATTTGACGTCACCGGAGCCATGCACTTCCGCATGTTTGCCGGCAAAGGCGTCGAACAGATCGGCCGGGCTCTTGCCCAAAATATTGACCAGCATGTTCAAACGGCCACGGTGGGCCATACCGATCACGACTTCCTTGACGCCCTGCTCGCCAGCACGCTGGATCATCTCGCCCATCATCGGGATGAAGGCGTCGCCACCTTCCAGCGAGAAGCGCTTGGCACCGGGGAATTTCGCCCCGAGGTAACGCTCGAGCCCCTCGGCAGCGGTCAGGCCCTGCAGCAGGGTCTTGCGGCTGTCGGCTTTCAGCTGCGGCTTGCAGCGCGAGCTTTCAATGTATTCACGCAGCCAGATGCGTTCATTCTGGTTGGTGATGTGCGAACCTTCAAAGCCAACGGTGCTGGTGTAGCACTGGCTCAGCTGCTCGTGAATGTCTTTCAGAGTGCGTTCGGTTGCGCCATACAGCGTCGACCGGAACGTGGTGTTGTAATCACGCTCGGACAGACCGTGGTATTCCAGGGTCAGATCGGACAGGTGTTCCTGCTTCCAGATACCGAGCGGATCGAGATTGGCGTGTTGGTGGCCGCGAGCACGGTAGGCGTTGATGAGGCGCAATACGCCGACTTGCTTGGCGTCGTGTTCTTCGTTGTTGCCAGCGCCCTGCACCACCGTAACGGGTGACCGCTTCCAGGCATCGCGGAAATAGGCTTTGACCGGCTCATGGGCCGAGTCTGCGGCGCCTTGCCGCACTTCGCGGAACAACTGTTGCCAGTTTTCCGGCACCGAGGCCGGATCGGCCAAGAACTGCTCGTACAAATCTTCGATATAAGCGGCCGAGCCGCCATTCAAATAGCTCGTCGAAAAGAGCTCTGCTATGCCTGACATGTTACTCACCCTTTGTGAGTCCGATTGTGCCGAGCCAGGCTGGCTCAGCAGTAATCCTGCCTTTTGCAGGATGCCGGCCGAAAGCGCAATTCGACTTTCTGCCAGTCACCCCTTCAGCAGGGCCAAAAGCCTTGCAATTCCGGCAAAATGCCGCCGAAATCAGAAAGGCCCAAAGACAGCAAAACCGCGTGAGTACCTTTTGCACTCACACGGCTCTGCCTTGCTACTTCTTTCTGGCGCCAACGCGCGACAGGTTCATCAGCTACCGACCGTCGACTCAGGCGCCACGCTGCAGCAACATGCTGCGGATCTTGCCAATCGCCCGGGTCGGGTTCAGCCCTTTCGGACAGACATTGACGCAATTCATGATGCCGCGGCAGCGGAACACGCTGTACGCATCATCCAGTCCATCGAGGCGATCCTCGGTGGCGGTATCGCGGCTGTCTGCCAGAAAGCGGTATGCCTGCAGCAGACCGGCCGGGCCGACGAACTTGTCCGGGTTCCACCAGAACGACGGGCACGAGGTCGAGCAGCAGGCGCACAGAATGCA